>JBLXDU010000006.1:0-253567 GCA_048263775.1 Rhodospirillales bacterium | reverse complement strand
CCTTGCCCGTGCCGGCGGCCAAAGCCGCCTCCACGTCACGTTTGACCACGCGGCCGCGCGGGCCGGAGCCGGCGATGGCGGCGAGGTCGAGGCCTTCCTGGGCGGCAATGCGCTTGGCCAGGGGGCTGGCGACCACCCGGTCGCCGGATGCGGCCGAAGTGGCAGCTGGTGCGGCTGGTGTCGGTGCTGCGGAGCCAGCCGCAGGAGCCGGTGCCGCCTTGGGGGCTTCTGCCACTGGGGCCGGTGCGCTACCCGAGGTATCGGCGCCGTCGAGGGCGGATTTGTCCTCACCGTCCTCAAGCAGCAGGGCGATGACCGCATTCACGGCGACGTCGGCAGTGCCTTCCGGCACCACGATCTTGCCGAGGATGCCTTCTTCCACGGCTTCGACCTCCATGGTCGCCTTATCGGTTTCTATTTCCGCAAGAACGTCGCCGCTTTCGACGGCGTCGCCTTCCTTCTTGTGCCACTTGGCCAGGTTGCCCTCCGTCATGGTCGGGCTCAGCGCCGGCATTAGAATCTTGATCGGCATGATGTCTCTCCCCGCCTCTACGCGTAGCAGACGGCTTTCGCCGCCTCGACCACGTTATGGGCCTTGGGCAGGGCCAATGCCTCCAGGTTCGCCGCATAAGGCATGGGCACGTCGGCGCCGGACACCCGGGTCGGCGGCGCGTCCAGATCATCGAAGGCATGCTCGATCATCAACTGGTTGATTTCGGCGCCGATCCCGCAGGTCGGCCAGCCTTCTTCGACCGTGACGATGCGATTGGTCTTCTTGACCGAAGCGACCAGGGTTTCGACGTCGATGGGGCGCACCGTGCGCAGGTTGATGACCTCCGCGTCGATGCCTTCGGCCGCCAGCTTTTCCGCCGCTTCCATACAGATACCGACGGCGATGGAGAAGGCCACCAGGGTCACATCCTTGCCAGGGCGCTCAACCTTGGCCTTGCCGATGGGCAGGGTCCACTCCTCGTCGTCCGGCACTTCGAAGCTTTGGCCGTAGAGGATTTCATTTTCCAGGAAGATCACCGGGTTGGGATCACGGATCGCCGATTTCAGCAACCCCTTGGCGTCCGCCGCCGACCACGGGGCGATGACCTTCAGCCCCGGGCAATGGGCGTACCATGACGCATAGCACTGAGAATGCTGGGCGCCGACGCGGGCCGCCGCCCCGTTGGGGCCGCGAAACACGATGGGGCAACCCATCTGGCCACCGGACATGTACAGCGTCTTGGCGGCGGAATTGATGATCTGGTCGATCGCCTGCATGGCGAAGTTGAAGGTCATGAATTCGACCACAGGCTTCAGTTCCAGGAACGCGGAGCCCACGGCCATCCCGGCGAAGCCCTGTTCGGTGATCGGCGTGTCGATCACGCGCTTGTCACCGAATTCGTCGAGCAAGCCCTGGGAAATCTTGTACGCCCCCTGATACTGGGCGACTTCCTCGCCCATCAGGTAGACGTTGCCGTCTCGGCGCATTTCCTCGGCCAGGGCGGAATTAAGCGCCTCGCGCACGGTCATGGTTTTCATGGCACCCGTGTAATCGGGTTCGGCGGCGACAGTTGCGGCAACAGGGGCAGCGGCCGTCACCGGCGCGGCGGGAGCCGGTGTTTCGGCCACTGGGGCCGGGGCGGCAGCAGCGGGCGCGCTGTCCGCGTCCGACACCGTCTCGCCGTCTTCGACGATCACCGCGATGGGCGTGTTGACGGCGACGCCGTCCGTACCGTCGGGGACCAGGATCTTGCCCAGGATGCCTTCATCGACGGCCTCGACCTCCATGGTCGCCTTGTCGGTTTCGATTTCCAGCAACACGTCGCCGCTTGCGACGGTGTCCCCTTCCTTTTTGAGCCACTTGGCGATCTTGCCCTCGGTCATGGTCGGAGAAAGCGCCGGCAGAAGTACTTGCGTAGCCATGTTCAGATGTTCCCTTCGTGCGACGTTTTCGTTCAGGCTTCGACCAGGACGTCGGTCCACAATTCGGACGCGTCCGGTTCCGGGCTCTGCTGTGCGAACTCGGCGGCCTCGTTGGCCAGGGCCTTCACTTCCTTGTCGATGGCCTTAAGGTCATCCTCGCTGACGACCTTGGCCTCCAGAAGCTTGTGGGCGAGCGTGTCGATGGGGTCCATCTCGCGACGCACCTTCTGGACTTCTTCCTTGGTCCGGTACTTGGCCGGATCGGACATGGAGTGGCCACGGTAGCGGTAGGTCTTCATTTCCAGGATGACCGGCCCCTTGCCTTCGCGGCAGCGCTTGAGCGCCTCGGCCGCCGCTTCCTTGACCGCCAGAACGTCCATGCCGTCGACGGCAAAGCCCTCGATACCGTGGGCCAAGCCGCGGGTGTGCAGGTCGGCTGTTTTCGAAGTGCGTTCGATGGAGGTGCCCATGCCGTACTTGTTGTTTTCGATCACATAGATCACCGGCAGGTTCCAGATCGCGGCCATGTTGAAGCTTTCATAGACCTGGCCCTGGTTGATGGCGCCGTCGCCGAAATAGGCCATGCAGACACCGCCGTCGCCCTTGTATTTATGGGCGAAGGCCAGCCCCGTGCCGAGCGGCACTTGGGCGCCGACGATGCCATGGCCGCCGAAGAAGTTCTTTTCGCGGCTGAACATATGCATGGAGCCGCCCTTGCCACGCGAATAGCCGCCGCGCCGACCGGTCAGTTCGGCCATCACGCCCTTGGGATCCATGCCGCAGGCCAGCATGTGGCCGTGGTCGCGGTAACTGGTGATGACGGTGTCCTGAGGTTCCGACGCCGCCATCATGCCGACGACGACCGCTTCCTGACCGATATAGAGATGACAGAAACCACCGATCAGGCCCATGCCGTAAAGCTGACCCGCCTTTTCCTCGAACCGCCGGATAAGCAGCATTTCGCGGTAATAATGGCGAAGCTCATCGGGCGTCGGGCCCGTCTTGGAGGATTTCGCGGTGGATGATTTGGCTGGCGTTTTTGCCTTCGCCGCCGTCTTGGGTGACCGGGCCATTGGACCTCCCTTGGCTGACTGTTTCCATCCCCAGATGGCGCGCCAAAGGTGTCCGCCTTTTCGCATCCCTCCCAGGGTCGGCGGTTACCCGCCATCACTTCAGGAGATCATAGCTGAAAAAAGGCGTGAAAAACAATATAGGTCAGGAGTACTGCTATTTAATTAATCTAATAACAGTTAAAATACGATCATTACGATGACGGATCAGGCCTGTTTGGCCGCATCGAGCCAGGGCCACAAGCAGCCTTCCCGCCCGTAAATCCGCGACAACAGACCGTTGTCGCCGATCACGATGGCCGATGATTTCTTCCATTGCCGGATATACGCGGGAGACGCCCAATGGGTGACGGCATATTCCCGCCCGCCTTCCATGACCTCGACATCGTAACCGAGATAACCCGGACTTTGTTCCGCCAGGGTGGCGAGCATACGCAAGGCCTCGGCCCATCTGGTCGGCGGGTCGTCGTCCCAGGCATCGGTGAACAGGACCGCAAAATAGGTTGGCCGGGCACCGCCTTCGGGTTCGGCGTCGACAAACGCCGTGGTCAGCAAATCCCTACCCTCGGCGACCGCAATGGACGCCTGGGCAGACATTACGCGGCGCTCCGTTCGACCGCCGGTAAAGGCGGTGACGCAATGGTGCTCATGATTTCGACGGAAAGCGGCGTCTTGCGCCCGAACAGGCGTTTGACGATGCGCGTCACCTCGATGGCGCACGCGTCCTCGATGCGCCGGTTCTTCAGGCTCACCTCTTCCATCATTTGCGCCAGCACGCGGGTTTTCCAGCTTTGGATCGCCGCCGGTGTTTTCCAATAACACACGGCAGCCCCCCGGCCGTCGTCAAGGCGGCCGGTCTCAAGACCGAGAAACCCGTCGAGACGCGGGGCCAGGGAAATCAATTCATCCATGGTCAGACGGCCCGGCAGGTCGACGTCCCCGCCGACCGGCGTGACGACGGCCGCGTAATAAGGCGGACGCAGAGTTTCCGCGAGCGATCCCATGGCTCAGCCCCCCGTCTTGGTAAAGAAGATGACGTAATCGCGGTCGAAGCCGACATTCAGCATGACGCGGGCCCGTTCCTCGAGCATGTCGAGATCGAGGGACTGCGAGCCGAGCAGTTCGACCCGGTGCTCCCATTCGTCGCGCTGCGCCTTCAGGTCGTCGGCCAGGATCTGCGCCTCGGCGACCTTGTCCTGCATCAGCATCAGGGACGTGACGCCCCGGTCGCCGTGCACGGTGTGATAAGCGAAATAGGTGCAGGCCAGAATGCCCAGGGTCGGTCCCAGGGCCGTGGCCAGTTTCTTCTTCAGAGAGGCAAAGCGCGTCGCCATCGTTTTTATTCCCCAGTATTCCCCATGCCGGTTCCGCGAATCGGCATGTACGAATCTAAGGATTGATGGTTAATTTTCGGTTAGGACTCGGAAAACTCCTTTGTTTTCCAGTACTTTGGAAATCCGAAAAGGTTAACGCAGATCATCCAAACAGCGCGGCGCCGTTGTACCGCGCCGTCGGGCCCAGATCCTCGTTGATGCGCAGCAACTGGTTGTACTTGGCCAGCCGATCGGAGCGCGACAACGACCCGGTCTTGATCTGCCCGGCGTTGGTGGCGACGGCGATATCGGCGATCGTGGTGTCCTCGGTCTCGCCGGAGCGATGGGAAATCACCGCCGTATAGCCGGCCTTATGGGCCATCTCGACCGTCTGCAGGGTTTCCGACAGGGTGCCGATCTGATTGACCTTGATGAGGATCGAATTGGCGACGCCCTTTTCGATTCCGTCGGCCAGACGCACCGGGTTGGTCACGAACAGATCGTCGCCGACCAGCTGCACCGTGGCGCCGATGGCGTCCGTCAGGGCCTTCCAGCCGTCCCAGTCGTCCTCCGCCATGCCGTCCTCGATGGACTTGATGGGGTAATTGGCGCAGAGATCCTGGTAAAGCCGCGCCATTTCGTCGCCGCCCAGGGTCTTGCCGATCCCGTCCATGACGTACTTGCCGTCGCGGTAGAATTCGGTCGACGCACTGTCGAGGGCCAGGACCACGTCCTCGCCCGGCGCATAGCCGGCGTCGGCAATGGCCTTCATGATGAAGTCGAGCGCTTCTTCAGAGCTGCTCAGGTTCGGCGCGAAGCCGCCTTCGTCACCCACGTTGGTGGCGTGTCCCGCCTTGGCCAGGCCTTTCTTGAGGGTATGGAACACCTCGGCCCCCATGCGCAGAGCGTCGGGGAAATCGTCCGCGCCCACGGGCATGATCATGAATTCCTGGAAATCAATGGGATTATCCGCATGGGCGCCGCCGTTGATGATGTTCATCATCGGCACCGGCAAATCACGGGCGAAGGCGCCGCCGACATAGCGGTACAGCGGCAGGCCCGCCTCCTCCGCCGCTGCCTTGGCGGCCGCCAGGCTGACGCCCAGGATCGCGTTGGCGCCGAGCCGCGCCTTGTTGGGCGTGCCGTCCAGCTCGATCATCACATTGTCGATGAACAGCTGATCCTCGACATCCGCACCGGCCAGGGCATCACAGATTTCGCCGTTCACGGCGTCGACGGCGGCCAACACGCCCTTGCCCAGGTAGCGCGCATCGTCGCCGTCGCGCAGTTCCACGGCCTCATGGGCACCGGTCGAAGCCCCCGACGGCACGGCGGCGCGGCCGAGCACACCCGATTCCAAGGTCACGTCCACTTCCACGGTGGGATTGCCGCGGGAGTCGAGGATTTCACGGGCGAATACGTCGATGATGGCAGTCATGTCTCTCTCCGGTCAGGTCGGCCCGCTGGGCCGTCTGGTGGGGTATCAGGATCGGGGCGTTATAGGGAAACCGGATGGGCCTTGGCCAGCCGGTCGAACGCCGCGAGCGTTTCTAGCACGCCGGGCATGTCGGTTAGATGAATCATGTTGGGCCCGTCGGACGGTGCACTGTCCGGGTCCTCGTGGGTTTCCATGAATACGGCGGCGACACCCACGGCCACGGCGGCGCGGGCCAGCACGGGCGCGAATTCCCGCTGCCCGCCGGACGTGGTGCCCTGCCCGCCCGGCTGCTGTACGGAATGGGTGGCGTCGAACACAACGGGGCAGCCGGTCTTGGCCAGCACCGGCAGGGCGCGCATGTCGGATACCAGGGTATTGTAGCCGAAGCTCGCCCCCCGCTCACAAACCATGACGCGCTGATTGCCCGTCGATTTGATCTTGTCGACCACGTTCTGCATGTCCCAGGGGGCCAGAAATTGGCCCTTTTTCACGTTGATCGCGGCCCCCGTCTCGCCGGCGGCGAGCAATAGGTCCGTCTGGCGGCACAGAAAGGCCGGAATTTGCAGCACGTCGACCACGGTCGCGGCCTCGGCGCATTGCCCGGCGTCGTGCACATCGGTCAGTACAGGGCAGCCGATCTGTTTCTTCACCGCCTCGAACACGGGCAAGGCCTTGTCCAGGCCCATGCCGCGCGGGCTGTTGGCACTGGTCCGGTTGGCCTTGTCGAAGGACGTCTTGTAGATCAGCCCCATGCCAAGCTTGTCGGTCATTTCCTTCAAGGCACCCGCCATGTCCAACGCGTGGTTCTGGCTTTCCATCGCGCAGGGCCCGGCGATCAGCACAAGCGGCAGGCCGTTGCCGATGGTCAGGTCGCCGACGGTGATCGAAGAGGACAAGGGCGTTTCCTTAAAAAGGCTGACTTAGACCAGGTGTTGTTTAAACCAATCTGGCCTGCTTGACCGCCGCGTCGATGAACGACGTGAACAGCGGGTGCGGCTCGAACGGTTTCGATTTCAGCTCCGGGTGGAACTGCACCCCGATGAACCACGGATGATCGGGGATTTCAACGATTTCCGGCAGCAGACCGTCGGGCGACATGCCGGTGAACTTGAGGCCGGCCGCCTCCAGCCGCGGACGATATTCCGTATTGACCTCGTAGCGGTGGCGGTGACGTTCGGAAATGTCCTGTTCGGCATAGATTTCGCGAACGCGCGAGCCGTCCTGCAGGGTGCAAGGAAAGGCGCCGAGCCGCATGGTGCCGCCCAGGTTGCCGCCCAACTTGCGCTGTTCCAGCTGGTTGCCGTTCATCCATTCGGTCAGCAGACCGACGACCGGCTCCTTGGCCTCGCCGAATTCGGTCGAACTCGCCCCCTTGATGCCGGCCAGGTTACGCGCCGCCTCGACCACCGCCATCTGCATGCCGAAGCAGATGCCGAAATAAGGAACGCCGCGCTCCCGCGCGAAGGTGACGGCGGAAATCTTGCCTTCCGAGCCGCGCTCACCGAAGCCGCCCGGGACCAGCACACCGTGCACGTCCTCAAGGGTATGCAGGGCTTCGCTTTCGGTCTCGAAAATTTCGGATTCAATCCACTTGATGTTGACCTTGACGTTGTTGGCGATTCCGCCGTGTGTCAGCGCCTCGATCAGGGATTTGTAGGCATCGGGCAGCACCGTGTACTTGCCGACCACGGCGATTGACACCTCGCCCTCGGGCCGGATCGCGGTCTCGGCGATGGTCTCCCAACGGCTAAGGTCCGGCTCCCCCGTCTCGATATTGAAATGGCGGTAGACGGAGGCATCCAGGCCTTCCGCGTGGTAGGCCAGCGGCACCCGGTAGATGGTATCCACGTCCAGTGCCGGGATGACGTCGCGCTCGTCCACGTTGCAGAACAGAGAAATCTTCTTGCGCTCGCCCTCGGGCAGCGGCCGGTCGGCGCGGCACAACAGCACATCCGGCTGAATCCCGACACTCAGCAGTTCCTTCACGGAGTGCTGTGTCGGCTTGGTCTTCAATTCGCCCGCCGTCGGGATATAGGGCAGCAGCGTCAGATGCATGTACATCGTGCGGTCGCGGCCCAGGTCGTTGCGCAGCTGACGAATGGCCTCCAGGAACGGCAGGCCTTCGATGTCGCCGACGGTGCCGCCGATCTCGCACAGGATGAAATCTTCATCCTCCAGGTTCGAGGTCACGAAGTTCTTGATGGCATCGGTGACGTGGGGAATGACCTGGATGGTGGCCCCCAGATAGTCGCCGCGCCGTTCCTTGGCGATCACGTCCGAATAGATACGGCCCGTGGTCACGTTGTCGGACTGGCGTGAGGCGACACCCGTGAAGCGCTCGTAATGGCCAAGGTCGAGGTCTGTCTCTGCCCCGTCGTCGGTGACATAGACCTCGCCGTGCTGATAGGGGCTCATGGTCCCTGGATCAACGTTCAGATAGGGATCCAGCTTGCGCAAACGGACCTTGAATCCGTTCGCCTGCAGCAAGGCCCCGAGAGCCGCCGATGCCAGTCCTTTTCCGAGGGAAGAGACCACGCCGCCGGTGATGAAGATGAACCGCGTCATGGGCCTACACAATACACTGACGGTTGGTGGGGCAAAAAGAAAAGAGGCGGGAAATTCCCCGCCTCTGATCGATGTTCCGGGAGTCGCGGATTCCTGCCATTTCCCTACTTGGCAATCGGGGCTGCAGGGGCCGCAGGTTCGCTCGACGCGGGCGCCGTCTGGGCCGGCTGGTCGAGAATCGACCCCGTCGCCGCCTTACGGTCGTGGGCAGCGATGATCGCCAGCACAAGCGAGGTGATCATAAACGCGGTCGCCAGGATCGCCGTGGTGCGGGTCAACAGGTCCGCCGTGGCGCGCCCGGTCATGAAACCGCCCATGCCGCCGCCACCGCCGCTGCCGCCAATGCCCAGGCCGCCGCCTTCGGAGCGCTGCAACAGCACCACGCCGACGAGGCCGATGGCCAGCAGCAGGTGAATGACCAGGATCACGTTTTGCATCGAACTTCCTTCCAAACGGGCCGTGCGCAGTCGCCCCGCGCACTGACCCCAATCAGTTGGGCCGCGTTTTACTGCGTTGCAAGACCGATTACCAGGGCGTTTTGCGCGCTTACGCCACGGCCTCGGCAATCGCCCAGAAATCATCGGCCTTCAGTGCGGCCCCGCCGATCAACCCGCCGTCGACGTCGGCCAGGGCCAGAAGCTCCGCCGCGTTGCCTGGTTTCATCGATCCGCCATAGAGAATACGCACCCCGGCCGCCACGTCCGCATCGAACCGATCGGCCAGCGATGCGCGGATCGCCGCATGCATTTCCTGGGCATCCTCGGGCGTCGCGGTTTTGCCCGTGCCGATCGCCCACACGGGCTCGTAGGCGATGACCAGATTATCCGGGTTCGAACCTTCCGGGACGGAGCCCGCGACCTGGCCGACCACGACCTCGGCGGCGCGGCCGGCGTCGCGTTCGGCTTCGGTCTCACCGACGCAGACGATGGCGCACAGCCCCGCCGCTTGCGCCGCCCGGGCCTTTTCCACAACCTGGGCGTCGGTTTCATGATGGTCCGTGCGCCGCTCAGAATGGCCGACGATGACGAAGCTGCAGCCGACCTGGGCCAGCAGAGTCGCGCTGACGTCGCCCGTATGGGCCCCCTGCTCTTTGCCATGACAATCCTGGGCGCCCAACGCCAGGCCGCTTTCCTCGATTCGGGCGGCGATCATGGGCAGCAGCGGAAACGGCGGGCACAGCGCCATGTCGAAGGCGGGCGGCCCGTCCAGTGCGGTCATGCGCCGGGCCAGTTCGCCGGCCAGGGAATCGACCTCGTCCAGTCCGCCGTTCATTTTCCAGTTGCCCGCGATCAGCGGCGTCCGCCCTTGGCTCATGTCACACCTATGTATTGGATGTATCGGATGGTTTCTCTTGCTGCGCCTCCTCTAACACAGGCCCCCCGGCAAGCCAATCGACAAGCCGCCCGAATAGCGCCGCAATCGGCGTCCAAGTGGTGTTGCGGGCGTTCCGTGCCCCCTCTATGATGCGCCGCCCCAAGGAGAAGGGCGCAACCCAGAAGGATTTTCCATGCTCCGTCAAATTCGCGAAAAGACCGGCTCACTCGTCGTCAAGATCATCCTCGGCCTGCTCGTCATCAGTTTCGGCGCCTGGGGCATCGGAGACATGGTCCAGTTCCGTCCCGACGACCAGCCCGTCGCCGAGGTTGCCGGCAAGGAATTGTCGCGCCGCGACGTGGAAAACGAGGTTCGCCGCGAGATGGCGCGGCTCAATCCCCGGTTCGCCGGCCAACTGACGCCGGAAACGGCGCGCCTTCTGGGCCTGCCGCAATCAGTGTTGGGCCAATTGATCAACGATATCCTGCTGACCAAGGCCGCTCATGACATGGACATCGCCGTGTCCGACAACATCGTGCGCGATGCCGTGCGCGCCTCCAACGCGTTCCGCAGCAACCTGGGCGCCGGCGGCTTCGACCGCCAGAAGTTCCAGAACATGCTCTACCAGTTCGGCCTGACCGAACAGGAATTCCTGGAACGCGCGCGCCGTGAACTGGCCCGCGGCCAGTTGCTCGACACGGTCGAGGCCGGTGTCGTGGCGCCTGAGGTGCTGGCCGAAACCTTCTATCGCTACCGCGAAGAAACCCGCAGCGCGGAAACCCTGTTCGTGACCGACGCGGCGGCGCAGATCACGACCGAGCCGACCGAACTTGAACTTCGCGCCTATCACAAGGCCAATCCGGCCTCCTTCACCGCGCCGGAATACCGTGCCGTGACCTTGGCCGTGCTCAGCGCAAAAGACCTGACCGATGCCGCCGCCGTGACCGATGCCGATGTGGAAAAGGCCTTCAAGGAACAGGCCGAAACCTTGGGCACGCCGGAAAAACGTGCCTTGTCGCAGATGGTTCTGCCCGATCAGGCGGCCGCCGACAAAGCGGCCAAGGCGCTGTCCGAAGGGCGGGCCTTCGTCGATGTCGCCAAGGAATTCGCCGGCATGGACGAAGCCGGCATGGACCTGGGCACCGTGGCCCGTGACGAGGTCCTGGCGGAAATTGCCGATGCGGCCTTCGCAACACCTGCGGGCGGCGTAACGGCGCCCCTGCCCGGCCCCGGCGGGATCGGGTTCTACATTGTCAAGGTGCGCGAGATCACCCTCGCCCACGTCGCCACCCTGGATGAGGTCAAGGAAAAGCTGCGCGCCACGATCGCCCATGAACGCGCCATTGATGCGCTTTACACCCAGGTCAACCGCATGGAAGATGACCTGGGCAAAGGCCTTTCCATCGAAGCGGTGGCCGAAGCCATGAACATCAAGGCGGTGAAGATCGCCGCCCTGGATTCCACCGGTAACGGCCTCGACGGCAAGCCGGCGGCGGGCCTGCCGGAAAATGCCCAGGCCATCGTCGCCTCCGCTTTTGAGACTGAGGAAGGAGCCGACTCCACCCTTCGTGAAATGGGTGAAGATGCCTTTTTCGTGCTGCGCGTGGACAAGGTGACCAAGCCGGCGGTGCGCCCCTTCGAGACGGTCAAGGATCAGGTCAAGGATGCCGTCATGGCCGAACGCAAGCGCGACGCCGCCCTGGCCTTTGCCAAGCAGTTGGCCGAACGCCTGAAAACGGTCGAGGATGCCAAGGCCGTCGCCGCCGATGCGGGGGTCGCCTATGCGGAAACCAAGGCCCTGAAACGCTATTTGGCACGCAGCCAGTCGGACCTTCCCGGTCAGGTGTTGCAGGATATCTTCACCCTGAACATGGGCGAGGCCAAAGTAACCCGTGCCGATGGCGGCTACTTCATCGCCCGCCTGAAATCCATCACCCAGGCCGACCCGGCCGCCGATAAAACCGGCGTCGACACGATGCGCCAGGAACTGGCGTCGGTTCTGAAGGATGACTTGGTCACGCAATTGGCGGGGGCTTTGCGTAAGGACCTGGGCGTGACCGTCCATCAGGACGTTCTGAACCAGATCCTGAACCCCGGCGCGACGCCGGCCGCGGCCAACTAGACCGGCCGGTCGGACGCGCGGATCCATGAAGATCGAACCCGCATTTGACGGTTTTGCCGCGGCTTACGAGCGTGGAGAACCGCAGGTTCTCTGGACATCACTGGTCGCGGACGTGGAAACGCCCGTGTCGGCGTTCCTCAAGCTGGCGCGCGGCAAGCCCTACAGCTTCGTTCTCGAAAGTGTCGAGGGCGGCGCCGTGCGCGGCCGCTATTCGTTCATCGGCCTGGATCCGGACCTGATCTGGCGCTGCCAGGGCAATACGGCGGAAATCAACCGCGACGCCCTGGACGATATCGACGCCTTCACCCCCTGCCCGGTTGCCGAGACCGAAGGGACCATCGCGTCGCTGCGCTCGCTGGTCGCAGAATCCCGCATCGACCTGCCGGAAGGCCTGCCGCCCATGAGCGCCGGGCTGGTCGGCTATGCCTCCTACGATACGGTGCGTCTGGTCGAAGACATTCCCGACGGCAACCCGGACACCCTGGGTATCCCCGACGGCGTGTTCATCCGCCCGACCGTGATGGCCGTATTCGATACCATCAAGGACGTGATTTCCGTGTTCACGCCCATCTGGCCCCGGGACGGCGTGGATGCGCAGAACGCCTACGGCATCGCCGTGGAGCGGCTGCGCCGCATCGTCGGTGATTTCGACACCCCCTTGCCCGAGGCCGCGCGCGCCCACCCGGAAAGCGACGTGCCGGACCTTTCCCCCGCGTCCAACATGACCCAGGGCGAATTCCACGCCATGGTCGAAAAGGGCAAGGAATACATCAAGGCCGGCGACGTATTTCAGGTCGTCCTGTCGCAGCGTTTTTCCGTTCCCTTCCCCTACCCGCCCTTCGCACTTTACCGGGCCCTTCGGCGGCTTAATCCCTCGCCGTTCCTGTTCTTCCTGGATTTCGGCGGCTTCGCCATCGTCGGGTCAAGCCCGGAAATCCTGGTCCGCGTGCGCGAGGGCAAGGTCACCATCCGGCCCATCGCCGGTACGCGGCGGCGCGGCAAGGACGCGGCCGAGGATCAGGAACTGGCCAACGACCTGCTGACCGACCCGAAGGAGCTGGCCGAACACCTGATGCTGCTGGATCTGGGCCGCAACGATGTCGGCCGGGTGGCGGAAACGGGCACGGTGACGGTGACCGAACAATTCAATATCGAGAACTATTCCCACGTCATGCACATCGTCTCCAACGTGGAAGGCAAGCTGAAGCCGGATCTGGACGCGCTGGACGCCCTGTACGCGGGCTTCCCGGCGGGCACCGTGTCCGGCGCACCCAAGGTCCGCGCCATGGAGATCATCGACGAGCTTGAGAACGTGCGACGGGGCGTCTACGCCGGCTGTATCGGCTATTTCGGCGCCGACGGCGACATGGACAGCTGCATCGCGCTGCGCACGGCCGTGGTCAAGGACGACACCATGTACGTCCAGGCCGGCGGCGGCGTGGTCCATGATTCCAGCCCCGAGGGGGAATATCAGGAAAGCATCAACAAATCCCGCGCCCTGATCCGCGCGGCCGAAGAGGCCGTGAAGTTCGCGGGATAGCCTAGCCGGAGGTTCCCGGCAAACCCGTTTGGGCCGCCCCCGGGCGGTGCAGCACCCTGGACACCCCAACCAGTTCGAACCCTTCCGCCTGAACCTTGGTCAGCCAGGTCTTCAGCGCGCGCAGGGTGATGTCGCGGGGATGGCCAATGGCGATGGCGATGCCGCGCTTGCGGGCTTCCGCCTCGACCTTGGCAAGCTGCTTGTGGACAAAGGCCTCGTCGTCCCTGTGGTCGATGAACACGTCGCGGGTGGCGAAGGGTACCCCCGCCTCGCGGGCGGTCTTGGCGCCGACGCTGTCACGGCTGGTCACGGAATCCAGGAAAAACAGACCACGCGCCTTCAATTCGCCCATGACCAGACGCATGCCCGCCAGATCGCGGGTAAAACGGCTGCCCATGTGGTTGTTGATGCCCTGGTAGCCGGTCATCTGATCCAGGTTCCAGCGCAGGTTGGCCAGCAATTCGGCCTCCGGCGTGCCGGTCAACAACACGTTGGGGCCCGGGTCTGCTTCCGAACTTTCCGGCTCCATGGCCACATGCAGCATGACCTCATGCCCCATGGCGGCGGCCTCGGCCGATTGTTTCTTCAGATCACGGGCATAAGGCAGGAATGACAGAGTCACCTTTGCCGGCAGCTTCATGGCGCGGGCAGAGCGCCGCTGATCGACCCCCATGTCGTCGATCACGATGGCGATCATCGGCTTGGCGGCCAAGGGCGGCGGGGCAGCCTCGGGCAGCGGTGCCACGGCGGCGGTGTCGGGAGCAGCGTCGGGGGCTTGTTCCTGTTCTACGATGGGCAGCGGGGGTTCAGAAAGCGCCGGCGCGGCCGATTTCGGCTCCTCGACCCGGGCAACCGGCAACGTGGGATACGTGGGATAATTGTCCGGCGCGGGTGTGGTCTCTGGCTCCGCCATCTCCGGCGCCGTCGCGGATTGCGTTACATGGCGGGGTGTGGGGGCGATAATCTCCGCGACCTGGCCCTGTTGCGCGGACGAGTACTGCACGGCGGCCGGTGCGTCCTTGTGGCCGCCGCCGGACAGCATAACCACGACCAACACCAGAACCGCGCCCGCCAGGGCACCCCCCAGCGCCGCGAGACGCACCGCAGGATCTTTGATCGCCGTCTTGAATAGTCCGCTGGGCTGTTCCGTCATTGCTTTCACTTGAATATGTTACGTCACGCCCGTTCTTGATCTGTGCTGGTACTCCTCCGGCCCCCGGGACGTCAAGGCGGCGCACACCCAGGGATCGCTGAAAACCAATGGCTTCACCCCGCCAGTTGCCGAACGCCGCCTATTCACGACCTAAGATCATGCAACTGCGCTTGTGGGCCCAAGACAGCGGCAACCCTGATGAGTTGTTGACGACGGGCCCCTGCAAAAAGCCCTGGCCAAACGGCTGAACTCTAACGATATATGCTGTTCCATAAGGGCTAATGTCCTTGACCCGTGGCGACGCCAAGGGGCATTGTGGCGCCCGATTTTACGGCTCCTGTCCGGCATTTCGCCGGCATGTCAGAAACCATGTCCAAGGTGTTGAATGTTTGTCCTTATCGACAATTACGACAGCTTCACGTTCAACCTGTGGCACTACCTGGGGGAACTGGGGGCCGAGGTCACCGTTCACCGCAACGATGTGGTGACGCCGGAAGACATCCTTGCCCTCAAGCCACAGGGCATCGTGATCTCTCCCGGCCCCTGTGACCCGGACAAGGCGGGCATCTGCCTGGACCTGATCGCAGCCGCCGCCGGCAAGGTGCCGATCCTGGGGGTTTGCCTGGGCCATCAGTGCATCGGCCAGGCCTTCGGGGCCAAGGTCGTGCTGGCGCCCAAGCCCATGCACGGCAAGGTGTCGACCATTACCCATGACGGCACCGGCGTGTTCACCGGGATCGACAGCCCGTTCACGGCGACTCGCTATCATTCCCTGACCATCGACCCGGCGACGGTGCCCGATTGCCTGCGCGTCACCGCCCGCAGCGAGGACGACGTGATCCAGGGCATTGCCCACCGCGATATGCCAATCTACGGCGTACAGTTCCATCCGGAAAGCATCGCATCCGAGAACGGCCACGCATTGCTGCGGAACTTCATCGGCATGACCGGCACCAAGGCAGCAGCATGAGCGACGCGCTCAAACCCTTCCTGGCCCAGGTTGCCGACGGCACCGCGCTGACCACGCAGGAGGCGGAGGACGCGTTCGCCGTCATCATGTCTGGTGAGGCCACGCCGGCGCAGATTGCCGGGCTTCTCATGGCGCTCCGCGTACGTGGTGAAACCGTCGACGAAATCACCGGTGCAGTGCGCGCCATGCGGGCCAAGATGCTGCCCGTTACGGCCCCCGCCGGGGCGATCGATGTGGTCGGCACCGGCGGCGATGGGTCCGGCACGTTCAATATTTCGACCGGCGCGGCGCTGGTCGTCGCCGGTTGCGGCGTGCCCGTGGCCAAGCACGGCAACCGGGCGCTGTCGTCGAAATCTGGCGCGGCGGATGTGCTGACCACATTGGGCGTCAATCTGGACGCCGAACTGCCCCTGGTTGAACGTGCCATTGCCGAAGCCGGGATCGGATTCCTGATGGCGCCCCGCCATCACGCGGCGATGAAGCATGTCATGCCGGCGCGGGTCGAAATGGGCGTGCGCACGATCTTCAACATCCTGGGCCCCCTGTCCAACCCGGCCGGAGTCACCCGCCAGTTCACCGGCGTGTTCGCCCGGCAATGGGTCGAACCGCTCGCCCAGGTCCTGAAAAACCTGGGATCGGAGGCCTGCTGGGTGGTCCACGGCGAGGACGGTCTGGACGAGTTGACGACTACCGGACCGTCGTTCGTCGCCCAACTGAAGGACGGCGCCATCACGACCTTCACCATAACACCCGCCGACGCGGGACTGCCGACGGCACGGCCCGAAGACCTCAAGGGCGGTTCGCCCGAGGTCAATGCCCAGGCGATCCGCGACCTTGTCGCGGGCAAAAAGGGTCCCTACCGTGATATCGTGCTGCTCAACGCGGCGGCGTCACTTGTCGTCGCAGGCAAGGTGGACGACCTGACGTCGGGCGTGGCCAAGGCGGCGCAGGCAATCGACGGTGGGGCGGCGGCGCAGGCCCTGGACCGGCTGGTCGCCATCACCAACGGGGGGACATGAGATGGCTGAAAAACCCGCCAACGTGTTGGACAAAATCATCGCCGACAAGCGCGCCCACGTACTCGCGCAAAAGAATAGCGTCAGCCTTCAAGATCTTAATAAACAAGCACATTCCCAATCAGCACCCCGCAGATTCCTACATGCCCTGCGGGGGGCATCGCGGGACGGTTTCGGGCTGATCGCCGAGATCAAAAAGGCATCGCCTTCACAGGGCGTGATCCGCGCCGATTTCGACCCGCCCGCCCTGGCCCGGGCTTACGAAGCCGGCGGGGCGACCTGCCTGTCCGTGCTGACGGACGAGCCCTATTTCCAGGGCCGGCCGGAATACCTGATGGCCGCGCGGGCGGCCTGCGCCCTGCCCGTTCTGCGCAAGGACTTCATGATCGACACCTATCAGGTGGTCGAAGCCCGCGCCATGGGTGCGGATTGCATTCTGCTGATCATGGCGGCGCTTGACGACGCGACGGCACGCGACCTGGAACATTGCGCCTTCGACTTGGGCATGGATGTGCTGATCGAAGTCCACGACACGGCCGAGCTTGACCGCGCATTGCGCCTGCAAAGCCCCCTGATCGGCATTAACAACCGTGACCTGACGACCCTCAAGGTGTCCCTGGAAACCACGGAACGTCTGGCCCGCGGCGTGCCCGACGACCGTGTTTTGGTCAGCGAAAGCGGGTTGAATTCCGGGGCTGACCTGAAACGCATGGCAACCGCCGGGGCGCGCTGCTTTCTGATCGGTGAATCCCTGATGCGTCAGGACGACGTCGAAAGCGCCACGCGTACCCTGCTGTCGACCGCACGGGCGGCAGCCTAAGACTCAAGCATAAGGATAGGCGGGCATGGCCGACGATTTCACCCATCTGGACGCCGAGGGCAACGCCGTGATGGTCGATGTTTCGGCCAAGGATGCGACGGAACGCACCGCCACGGCCAAGGGCAGCGTCATCATGGCGCCGGAAACCCTGCAGCGCATCCTGGACCGGGGCGTCAAGAAGGGCGACGTGCTGTCCGTGGCGCAGTTGGCCGGCATCATGGCCGCCAAGCGCACGCCGGACTTGATCCCGCTGTGTCATCCCCTGATGCTGACCTCGGTCAAGGTCGACCTGACCTGTGATCCGGCGCGCAACGCCGTGGATATCCAGGCGACCTGCCGCCTGACCGGCCAGACGGGGGTCGAGATGGAGGCCCTGACGGCGGTCACCGTCGCCGCCCTCACGGTTTATGACATGTGCAAGGCCGTCGACCGCGGCATGCGCATCGAAGACGTACGTCTGACCCATAAATCCGGCGGTAAATCCGGCACCTTCGACGCCGCATAAAACACCAGGAAACCCGCCGCCATGCTGTCCGTCATCGACGCCCTGGAAAAAGTCTCCGCCGGATGCGGCCTGCTGCCTGCCGAACAGGTCTCGCTGGACGCGGCCCTCGGCCGGGTGCTGGCGCAGGATGTGGCCTCGACCCTGACCCATCCGCCCACCGCCGTTTCGGCCATGGACGGCTATGCCGTGCGCTGGGATGACCTGGCGGCCGTTCCTGTCGATCTGACGGTGATCGGCGAAGCCGCCGCCGGTCATGTCTTCTCAGGCGCCCTCGCCCCCGGTCAAGCGGCCCGCATCTTCACCGGCGGTGCCCTGCCCGAAGGGGCCGACACGATCGTCATCCAGGAAGACACGGAACGCGACGGCGACACCGTGCGGGTGATCGAGAAACCAGCCGAAAAAGGCGAGTTCGTGCGCCCGGCTGGGCTTGATTTCAAGGCCGGCGAGGTACTGCTGAGTGCCGGGCAGGTTATCACTGCTCGCGGCGTCGGCCTGGCCGCCGCCATGAACGTTCCCTGGCTGATGGTGCGCCGGCGGCCCCGCGTCGCCTTCGTCGCCACCGGGGACGAGGTCGTGATGCCGGGCCAGCCCGTCGGCCCCGGCCAGATCATTTCCTCCAACAGCCTCGCTCTTGCTGCCTATATCACCGCGATGGGCGGTCAGCCGGTCAGCCTGGGCATTGCCCGCGACACCCCGGAAAGCTTGGCGGAAACGCTGGCTGGGGCGCGCGGCGCCGACCTTCTGGTGACCATGGGCGGGGCGTCGGTCGGCGACCATGATCTGGTGCGCCAGGTGCTCGGCGGGCGCGGGTTCGAACTGGATTTCTACAAGATCGCCATGCGCCCGGGAAAACCGCTGATTTTCGGCCATATCGACGGCACGCCCATGCTGGGATTGCCGGGCAATCCTGTGTCAACCGGCGTGACCAGCGCTCTGTTCCTGCGCGCCGCTTTCGCCAAGATGCTGGGACTGGTTGGTGAACGCAGGGAATCAACCGCCGTGCTGGGCACTGACCTGCCCGCCAACGGCAAGCGCGAAGACTACATGCGGGCCAGCCTGGACACCGCGGCCGACGGCCGCGCCGTGGCCACCGCTTTCCCCCGCCAGGACAGCGCCATGCTTGCCGCCTTTACCAAGGCCGATTGCCTGATTATTCGCGATATCGGGGCGCCTCCCGCCAAGGCCGGTGATCTGGTGCGGATCCTGCCCCTCGGCTTCGGCTCCCTGCGATTCTAAACCTCCCCTGACCGCCCCTTGCCGCGATATTTCCGCCACCAATCCGATTCAAAGTTGACACGATACGTGAACTAAAGTAGAACATATGGTGTATATTCAGGTTGCATCATATTGTTCGCGGTTGTATTTCCGCGAAACACCAGATGAAACAAGGCAAGGGTCTTGATGCTACGGGTGATTGCAGACTTTGTTCTGCATTTGATCCCGAACCATCTGCGACCAAAGGGGCGGAGACAGCATGCTCACCAAAAAGCAGTACCAACTTCTCGTATTCATCGACAAAAAGCTCAATGAATCCGGTGTGTCCCCGTCGTTTGAGGAAATGAAGGAAGCCCTCGACCTGCGCTCCAAGTCGGGCATTCACCGGCTTATCACAGGGCTGGAGGAACGGGGCTTCATCCGCCGCCTTCCCCACCGGGCGCGGGCTCTCGAAGTTCTGCGCCTGCCGGAGAACATGGACGATGGCCAATCCGCGCCTCGTTCCGCCCCGGCACCGGCCCCCACCAACGTCATTCCCGGCCGATTCGGCAGCGGCCCCGTGCCGCTTTCCGGTGACGGCGACGTCGGCCAGCCCGGCGAGGCCGTATCCCTGCCCCTTTATGGGCGGATCGCCGCCGGTACGCCGATTGAGGCATTGCGGGATCATTCCAACGCAGTTGACGTCCCACCCTCCATGCTCGGCGGCGGCGAACACTACGCGTTGGAGGTTGATGGCGATTCCATGGTCGAGGCCGGCATCCACGACGGCGACACGGTCATCATCAAGCGCACCAACACGGCTGACAACGGCGCCATCGTGGTCGCCCTGGTCGAGGGCTCGGAAGTGACCTTGAAGCGTCTGCGTCGCAAGGGCGCCTCGATCGCCCTGGAGCCCGCCAACAAGGCCTATGAAACCCGCATCTTCGGCCCCGACCAGGTCGAGGTTCAGGGCTGTCTCGTCGGCCTCATGCGCAAGTACTGAGCCTTTACACGCTCCGACATACTCTTTCTCAGCGTTTCCGCACCTGACGCACCACCCAGGGCCGTCTGCCGCGATCGTCGTTGACCGCCTGCACCTTGATCGCCGGGCCCAGGGTGATGCTATGCGCCCCCTTGGCCTTGAGGTCGAACAGATCGATCACCCGCGCCCCCGTGCCGTCGCAGGCTCGCTTGGCCGGAATCAGGGCGATCACCAGATCGGCGCGCTCGCAATCCTCGGCCAGGGCGTCGCGGGTTTCGGAGAGAACCACCCGCCAGCCGGCGCGGGTCAAAACGCAGCCGACACCGTCACAGCGAAGACCGTCCCTCTGGAGACGGCCATATCCTCCGTCACGCGCCCATTGGGCGGCCTCGTCGGCGCGATACCCTGCGTGTTCCAACCAGTTCTCTCGGGCGAACCGGCCGTGACGCAGGGACGAGAACAGATAGCCGCCCGTCTCTGCGCGAACGGCGGCAAGATCACCCGTGGCCGAAATGATGAGGTCCGGCGGCACGACGCGGGCATTGGCGGAGGCGAACAGGGCGATCCCGGCCAGACCGGCCAAGCGCAGCCGTCCGCGCAATACACAGAGCCACAATCCACCCAACGCCAAGCCGGTCAACGCCCAGGCCGGGGCCGAGGGCAGGATTTCCGTCGCCTCGGGCAGGCCCGCGACCCAGTCGGCGGCGCGGATCACCTGCTCCGTGCCCCAGCCCATGGGGATGAGCGCCAGCTTTTCCCAGCCGAACGGCAGCAGCAGGAACGACAGCATGGCCGCCGGCATAACCCATAGAGCCGTTATCGGCACGGCGACCAGATTGGCCAGCAACCCGAACTTGGCGACCTGATTGAAGTGGTAAAGCACGAAGGGCGCCGTCGCCATACTGGCGACCAGGGTGGTGAAGGAAACCCCCGCCACATAAAGGGCGATACCCCGCCCTGCCCAGCGGGAACGGTCGCCGTCGCGCCGCCAGATACCCCGTTCCGTGGCGGCCTCATAGGCCGCGACCAAGGCGATGGCGGCGGCGAAGGACATCTGGAAACTGGGGCCGAGCAGACTTTCCGGCTGGATCAGCAGCACCACCGTCGCCCCCCAGGCCAGCATGCGCAGCGATATGCCCCGGCGGTCGACCATGACGGCGACCAACACCATGGCGGCGATTAGGAAGGCCCGCTGGGTCGGCACCGTGGCACCGGCCATCAGGGCATAGCCGAAGGCCGCGAGAAGAGCCAGAAGCGCCGCCGCCTTCTTGACCGGAAAGCGCTGGGCAAACGGCGGATAGAGGCTGAGGACCCGCCTGGCCCCGAAAAACACGATCCCCGCCGCCAAACCGATGTGCAGCCCGGAAATAGCCAAAAGATGGGCCAGCCCGGCATCTCGGAAGGCGTTCAGGACAGCTTCCGGGATCAGCGACCGGTAGCCGGTGATCAATGCCGCCGCGACCGCCCCCGCGTCGCCCGGAACGGCGGCGGTCACCCGCATGGCCAGGCGGACCCGCAGGTTCGACAGATGAATCCGCCAGTCGAACGGCCCGGGCGGCGGCCCTTCCAGCACCCGCACCGCCCCCATGGAAAAACCGACGGCACCGATCCCCGTGAAATAGGCATGGCGTTGAAAGTCGAAGCCCCCCGGCATCAATGGCGGTGACGGCGCCGACAGACGGCCGCGAACGCGCACCCAGTCCCCGGCTTTGAGCGCCGGTTGATGGCCCCGCAGGCGGAGGCGCACGTGCTCCGGCGTTTCCGGCTGGCCCAGGGCTGCGATGCGGACCCGGTCCAAAATCACCCGCGAACCCTGGTGAAAGGGCTCGAATTCGACAATGCGTCCCTCGATCACCGTGGTGGGCGTCTCATGGGCCAGAAGCCGCCCGTCCAGGCTTTGCGTGCGCAGCGAGGCGGCGGCGAAACCGAGCGCCACGAAGGCCAGAACCACGGCAATAAGGAACGGTGCGCCGCCTGACCGGCGCAGCAGGACCGCCGCCAGGATCAGGCCGACAAGAACCAACGGCCCGGCGAACCAGACGGGCTCCTCCACCATCTGGAAATAGACGCCGATGCCGACCCCCATGCCGACCGGCAGGGCAAACGGCCAGCGCCCCCTGTTGGCTGCTGCTGTCGCGGCCAACTCGCTTTGGAACCAATGCCTTAGGGACATTTCACCCTTGGCGTCCCCACGCCTGTCCATCCCCGGGTTTCGTGCCGGTACAAGGAATGCTGCGCCCGCACAGAAAGTATGCTATCCCTCCGGCGCCCCCCGTTAAAGTCCCGCATTCAGGGATCTAAAAGGATAAAAAGACAGCCATGACGGTCGTGACCCGCTTCGCCCCTTCTCCCACTGGTTATCTGCACATCGGCGGCGCGCGCACGGCCCTGTACAACTGGCTGTTTGCCAAACATCACCAACGTCACGGCGCCGGCGGCAAGTTCTATCTTCGGATCGAGGACACGGACCGCGCCCGTTCAACCCAGGCGGCGGTCGATGCCATCTACGCGGGCCTGGAATGGCTCGGCCTGGATTGGGACGGTGATCCGATTTCCCAGTTCGATCGGGCCGATACGCACCGTGCCGCCGCTGAACGCCTGCTGGCCGAAGGCAAGGCCTATAAGTGCTATTGCTCGCCGGAGGAACTGACCGCCATGCGCGAAACCGCGCGCAAGGAAGGCCGACAGCGCATGTATGACGGCACCTGGCGTGACCGCGACCCGTCGGAGGCCCCCGCCGGCGTCGATCCGGTGATCCGCATGAAGGCGCCGCTCGAGGGCGAAACGGTGATCGACGATCTGGTGCAGGGCCGGGTTACCGTGGCCAATGCGCAACTGGACGACATGGTGCTACTGCGCGCCGACGGCACGCCGACCTATATGCTCGCCGTGGTCGTTGACGACCACGACATGGGTATCACCCATGTGATCCGCGGCGACGACCACCTGACCAACGCCTTCCGGCAGACACAACTGTATCTGGCACTGGGCTGGGACACGCCGACCTTCGCCCATATTCCACTGATCCATGGCCCGGACGGCGCCAAGCTGTCCAAGCGTCATGGTGCCCTGGGCGTCGAAGCCTACCGCGACGACGGCTTCCTGCCCGAAGCGCTGCGCAACTATCTGTTGCGCCTGGGCTGGAGCCACGGTGACGATGAGATCATTTCCACGGATCAGGCGATCGAGTGGTTTGGGCTGGAAAACGTCGGCAAATCGGCGGCACGGTTCGACGTCACCAAGCTGACCAGCCTGAACGGCCATTACATTCGCGAGGCCGATAACGCTCGGCTGACTGACCTTGTCATGGAACGTTTACAGACCGCCTATCCAGGAAGACTTGCTAAAGAGGCTCAGGATCGGCTATTTAAAGGCATGACTGGTTTGAAGGAACGCGCGAAGACAATTTCAGAACTATCTGAAAACGCTACTTTTTACGCCCTTCAACGCCCCATCCCCAAAACTGAAAAAGCGCAACAGCAGCTGGGCACGGACGGAGCGGCCCTGCTCCGTGATCTGCGCCCCGTCCTGGATGCCACCGAAACCTGGAGCGACGAAGCCCTGATGGCCGCCGCCAAAGGATTCGGAGAAGCCG
The DNA here is from genome assembly GCA_048263775.1 of Rhodospirillales bacterium. Taxonomy (GTDB): domain Bacteria; phylum Pseudomonadota; class Alphaproteobacteria; order Rhodospirillales; family Casp-alpha2; genus UBA1479. Next base: position 230,056 of record JBLXDU010000006.1, on the reverse strand, counting down.
GCGGCCTTAAGCTCGGTGCCGTCGCACAACCTGTCCGCGCCGCCCTCACGGGTAGCACGGTTTCGCCGAGCGTATTCGAAATCATGGATGTATTGGGCCGTGAGGAAACTTTGGGGCGTCTCGACGACGCCCTGGCCGGCCTTTAACCCCGGACGGACGCGTTAGAACCGCTACACCCCGCGGCATGCGCGCCGAGACGAACCGGAGACCCCTGTCTCCGCCGCCCATAAGGAGGGACACGTATGAGTGACACCAGCCACGGCAAGAACGCCACCTTCACCCTGACGGACAACCGTGACGGCAAAGCCTACGAACTGCCGGTCATGGACGCCAGCGTCGGCCCCTCCGTCATCGACGTGCGTAAGCTCTACGCGGAAACGGATTGCTTTACCTACGACCCGGGTTTCACATCGACCGGCAGTTGCGAGTCCAAGATCACCTACATCGACGGTGATGCGGGCATCCTGCTGTATCGCGGCATTCCGATTCAGGACCTGGCCGAACATTCCGACTTCATGGAAGTCTGCTATCTGCTGCTCTACGGCGAACTGCCGACGGGCGCGCAGAAGGGCAAGTTCGAGAAAGACATCACCTATCACACGATGCTGCACGAGCAGATCGCCAACTTCTTCCGCGGGTTCCGGCGCGACGCCCACCCGATGGCGGTGATGTGCGGCGTGGTTGGTGCCTTGTCGGCATTCTATCATGATTCGACCGATATCAATGATCCGCACCATCGGATGATCGCGTCCTACCGTCTGATCGCCAAGATGCCAACGATCGCCGCCTGGGCGTATAAATACGCTCTTGGTCAGCCCTTCATCTATCCCCGCAACGAGCTGAGCTTCGCGGAAAACTTCCTGCATATGATGTATGCGACGCCCTGCGAGGAATACAAAGTCAGCCCCGTTCTGTCGCGCGCCATGGACCGCATCCTGACGCTCCACGCCGATCACGAGCAGAACGCCTCGACCTCGACCGTGCGTCTGGCCGGCTCATCCGGCGCCAATCCCTTCGCCTGCATCTCGGCCGGGATCGCGTCCCTCTGGGGCCCGGCCCACGGCGGCGCCAACGAGGCCGTTTTGACCATGCTCGGCGAGATCGGCCACAAGGACAACATCAACGAGTACATCAAGAAGGCCAAAGACAAGGACGATCCGTTCCGGCTCATGGGCTTCGGCCACCGCGTCTACAAGAACATGGACCCGCGGGCCAACGTCATGCGCGATTCCTGCCACGAAGTTCTTGAGGAATTGGGCATCAAGGACGAGCCGCTGCTCGACCTGGCTATGGAACTGGAACGCATCGCCCTGGAAGACGAATATTTCGTCAGCCGCAAGCTGTTCCCCAACGTCGATTTCTATTCGGGCATCATCTTCAAGGCCATGGGCATCCCGACCAGCATGTTCACCGTGCTGTTCGCCGTCGCCCGCACGGTCGGCTGGGTTGCCCAGTGGAACGAGATGGTCGAGGATCCGAGCCAGAAGATTGGCCGTCCGCGTCAGCTCTATACCGGTTACACCGAACGGCCGTATGTGCCGATCGACAAGCGCTAAGCCGCTTCCGGTTTGAAATAAGTGAAGGGCCGTCCCCCAGGGGCGGCCCTTTTGCTATGCCCGGCCGATGACGCCGGCAACCACCTCGGCCGCGGCGGGACCTTGCAACATGGTCATGGCCTGCTTGAAATGGCCGCGTTGCGTGGCCCGTGCCGTCTCGTCGCCAAGCAGGGCCTGCAAGGCCGGAACGATGCGTTCGGCCGTGCAATCGTCTTGGATGAATTCAGGCATCACCTCTTCGCCCAAAAGAATGCTCACCAGTCCGGCATGGGGGGTCCGGATCAGACGGCGGGCAATGGCGGCGGTCACACCGGACACCTTGTAGGCGATCACGGTCGGCACGCCGGCGGCGGCCAGTTCCAGAGTCACCGTGCCCGAGGCCGCGAGCGCTGTGTCGGCGGCGGCGAAGGCCCGCCATTTTTCGTCATTCCCGGTAACCACCAGAGGGTTGCCCGGCCAGCCCTGCACGGCGGCAGCGATCCGGTCTTTGTGGCGGGCCAGGGTCGGCACGACCACGCGCCCGCGCCAGCCGCCGGCCCACAGATGCGTCAGGGTCTCGCCGAACACGGGCAGCAGGCGGTCCAATTCGCCGCCGCGAGATCCCGGCAACACGGCCAGAACCTGCGCATCGGCGGCGACGTCGTGGCGGGCACGGAAATCGGCGGCGCGGTCATCGGCGCCCGGCTGCACCCCCATGGACAGGACGATGGGATGGCCGATGAAGGACGCGGCCAGGCCCTCGCGCGTGAAATAAGGCGGCTCGAACGGATAAAGGCAGAGCATATGATCGAGGAAGCGGGCCACGGCCTTGGCCCTCTTGGGGCGCCAGGCCCAGACCGTGGGCGCTCCATAATGCACGATGGGGAACCCAGGCCTGAGGGCCTTCACTTTCTTGGCCACGCGGAAACAGAAGTCCGGAGCATCAATGGTCACCAGAACAGCCGGGTTTTTGGCCAATACATCGGCGCGGGTCTCCGCCATGCGCGTCAATAACCTCGGCAAGCGCGGTACGACCTCGGCCAGGCCCATGACGGCCAGGTCATCCATGGGAAATAGGCTGTCGAGGCCTTCGTCTGCCATCAAAGGGCCGCCGACGCCCGCGAACCGGATAGCACCGCCAAGACGGATCTTAAGGGCCGCCATCAACGATGCCCCCAGGGCATCACCGGACGCCTCACCGGCGATCAGGTAGATCAGGGGTGCCTCGGACGCCGTCATCCCGCTCCTCCGCCCGTGTCCGCGTCCGTGAAGCCGTGAACGGCCAAACCGGCGGCATCGGCCCGGCGGATCATCTCGTCACGATCCAGGATCAGCGATCGCCCGGCCTCGACGGAAATCCCGTGCAGGCCTGCCGCCACGGCCTGATCCACGGTGTCGGGGCCGACGGCCGGCAGGTCCACGCGCGGCTCCTGCCCCGGTTTCATGGCCTTCACGAGGATGCCGCCCCGTGCCTCGAGCCCGGCGGCCGCGATCATGGCTTCGGTGCCTTGCGGGCCTTCCCAGGCCACCACACGGCCGCCCGCGGCAATCACTGCCTGACCGGCGTCACGGCGGCCATGGGCGCGGGCGCCGGAAATTCCGGCGGCAAGGTCCCCCGCCATTTCCCGCGACAATGTCTGTATGCCCAACGTTCCGGCGGGAGTCAGCAGGTCCGGCGCCAGATCATGGGGCGCTAGGACCCGGAATCCTTCCTGATCCTCAAGGGCGGTCAAGATGGCGGTCAACAGCCCATCATCGCCCCGGCCCAGGGCCTTGGTGCGGGCCAGAAACCGGGCCGACCACAAATCCGGGATCAGGTCGGCGGCCCGGGGCCGCTGCACGGCGCCGGACAGCACGATATCGGTGATATCCAAGGATTTCAGACGTTTGATGATGCCGCCAACGGCGCCCAGGCGGAACGTTTCAACCTCGGCGCCGGAAAACCGGCCAGCATCCCCCTGCCCTTTCAGCGCGGCCACGAACACGGGCCGGCCGGCGGCATGGCAACGTTGCACGAGAATCTCGGGCAGCAGGCCTCCGCCCGCGATGATCCCAAGCCGGGGCAAGCTAGGCCGCATCCTCCACCAGGGGCTGGCAAATGGAGCGCGAGGAATCGGAGCGAATGAACTCGACGATTTCCATGACCGGCTGATTGTCGCCGAACAGGTTTGCGACATCGTCCAGGCGTTCGGCCATGGTGCCTTCCTGAGCGAAGATCAGGCGGTAAGCTTGGCGTAGAGCGTGGATCGTTTCGCGATCAAAACTTCGGCGTTTGAGACCGACTAGGTTCAAACCTTCAAGCTTGGCCCGGTTACCGGTGACGGAACCATAGGGGATTACGTCCTGGGTCACACCGGTCATACCGCCGATCATGGCATGACGGCCGATGCGAACGAATTGATGGACCGCCGACAGACCGCCGACGATGGCCCATTCCTCAATCGACACATGTCCCGCCAGGGTGGCGTTGTTGACCAAGATCACGTTGTCGGAAACCTGGCAATCATGGGCGACATGGGCGCCGACCATGAATAGACAGTTGTTCCCGACCTTGGTTTCCAGGCCACCGCCTTCGGTGCCCGGATTCATGGTCACGTGTTCACGGATGATCGTATTGGCGCCGATCACCAGGCGCGAGACCTCACCCTTGAATTTCAGGTCCTGGGGCGCGTGCCCCAGGGAGGCGAAGGGGAACACGCGGCTATGGGCCCCGACGCGGGTATGTCCTTCGACCACGACGTGGGACAGCAGTTCGACACCGTCCTCAAGCACCGCATCGGGTCCAACAACACAGAACGGGCCGATCTTGACCCCGCTACCGATCTCGGCGTCCGAATGGACCTGCGCCGTCGCGTGAATATCGGTCATTTTTGTCTCACGATCATGGCCGCAAACACGGCCTCCGCCTTGGTGACGCCGTCGGCAACGGCTTTGCCCTTGAATTTCCACACGTCGCCCCGGTTCTGGATGCATTCGACGTGAATATGCACGCAGTCGCCGGGTACCACGGGCTTGCGGAACCGGGCGTTGTCAACTGTCATGAAGTAGACCAGGGCATCCTTGGCATCGGTCAGTCCGGCCATGACCAGAACGCCCGCCGTCTGCGCCATGGCCTCGACGATCAGCACGCCCGGCATGATCGGATGGCCTGGGAAATGGCCTTGGAAGAAGGGTTCGTTGATGGTCACGTTCTTGATGCCCGTGCCGCTCGTGCCCGGGATCGCATCGATCACCTTGTCGATGAGAAGAAACGGATACCGGTGCGGAATCATTTCCATGATCCGATTGATATCAATTTCCATGGTTTCCGTGCTTGCCTCGGAATCCATCTCCCCTAGTCTCCTTTCTTCTTGGCCAACTTGGACAATGTCGCCAATTCCTTCATCCATTCGCGCCTGTCCTTAGCGGGCGAACCGCCGATGGTCGCCCCCGGCGGAACGTCACGCATGACCCCGCTTTGGGCCGCGATGCGCACGCCTGTGCCGACCGTCAGGTGACCTGCGATGCCGACCTGACCGCCGATAATAACAAAATCGTCGATATGGGTACTGCCTGAAATGCCGACGAAGCTAACGAGGATACAGCCCCGTCCGATCCGCACGTTGTGGGCGATCTGTACCAGGTTGTCGATCTTCGTGCCGGCGCCGATTACCGTGTCGGGACCGGCCCCCCGGTCGATAGTCGTATTGGCGCCGATCTCGACATCCGATTCGATGATGACCCGGCCCAGTTGCGGCACCTTCAGGTGGCCCGCAGCCCCCGGTGCGAAGCCGAACCCGTCCTGGCCTACGCGCACGCCCGGATGGATGATGACCCGGTCTCCGACAAGACAATACTGCAACGTGACACCGGCCCCTATGGCGCAATCCGCGCCGACGGTAACGCCGCGCTCAACCACGGCGCCCGGGCCGATCACGGTTCCTGCACCGATCACGGCACCATCCTGGACCACGGCGCCGGCGTCGATGCGGCTTTCCGGAGAAATTTCCGCGCCGGCGGCAACATGGGCCCCCGGATGGATGCCGGGTTCAATCGGTGGGCGCGGGTAGAAGTGCGCCGCCGCCATGGCGAAGGCACGGTAGGGGTCGTCGCTCAATAACAGGGCCGCACCTTTTGGCGCCTGATCCGCGAGGCTGGGAACCGCCAGAATGGCGGAGGCCTTGGCTGCGCGGAACGCATCCAGATATTTGCGGTTGTCGATAAAGCTCAGGTGCCCTTCGCCCGCCGCGGACAACGGCATGACGTCAACGATCAACAGATCGCCAGACGTGTCGGGACCCAAGGTTGCCCCCGTGGCCTCCGCCAGTTGTCTCAGGGTGAAGGGCCCGGCCCTCGTGAAAAATCGGGGGTCGGCCATCGGCGTCTATTTTTGCGGCGGCGTGACTTTGACCGCCGGCAGACGCTTGTCGAGGCGGGCCAACACTTCCGGCGTCACTTCGATGGGCGGATGAACGACGATGGTCGCGCTTTTGCGGAAGATCAGCCCGTATGACCGTTCGTTGGCCAGTTCGAGAACGATGGCGTTATAGACCTTTTGGACTTCGATGACGGCCTCGGCGTTGGCGCGGTCGAGCTGCTGATTACGTGACTGCACCAGACGCTGGACCTCGGCAACTTTCTGATCGAACTTGCGGCGCTCCTCGTCAAAGGCGTCGGGCGACAGGATGGTGCGCTTGCGGCGCAGTTCTTCGTTGGCCGTGCGCAGGTCGCCCTGCATCTTCTCGATCTCTTCCTGGTAGCTTTTGCGCAGCTGGGATACCTGATCGCGGATGTTCTTCATCGCCTTCGCTTCGCGCAGGATGCGTTGAACATCCAACACGGCAACCTTGGCGGCGCGCGCGTTGATATCCTCTGCCGTCGCTGCCTGGCCGGTCTTGGATTCCTGCTGGGCTTGGGCGGCGGCGGGAACGGTAAGGCACAAAGCCAGCATCATGCCGCGCCAAACAACGGACTTGGTAACGTAATACAAAAGAACCTCCTAAAATCGCGTGCCGAAGTTCACGCGGACAATCTCGGTTTCATCAAACGATTCCTTGACCACCGGAATGCCGAGGTCGAGACCGAGGGGACCGAACGGCGATTTCCAGGTTACACCGAAGCCGACGGAGGCACGGAGCGAACCCGTATCCTCGATCCCGGTGCGGGTAGTCGCGATCTCCCCGGAGCTACCGATATCCGTGAACACGCGGCCGGCGACACCCAATTCAGCCGGTAGGCCCAGGGGGAAGCCAAGCTCCAGCGTACCGGAATACATCCATTCACCACCCAGCGAGTCATCCGTCGTAATGTCGCGCGGCCCGACACCGCCGACGGAAAACCCGCGCAGGTCGCGACCGCCGACAAAGAACCGCTCGGACAATACGACGTCATCCTGCAATGCGTAGACGAAACCCGCCCTGCCGCCAAGGGTGAGAAGGAAGCCTTCGGTAGGTGTCCAATGGTATGCGCCAGACGCGACGTTCTTGACGCTGTAGACATCGCCGCCAAGGCCCGAGAGGTTGGTCGCAAGTTTGGCGAAATAGCCCTTGGTCGGTGTCAAGCGATTATCGCGTTTATCGTAGGTGATACCGTGTTCGACAGACGAGAACATGTTGGTTCCCGCTGCATCCTGAACCACCAGTGACGCACTGGAATCAACATCCAGAATGGATTCCCTGCGTAGCTCGTATGCCCAGTTCTGGGTCAACAGTTCGGTGATATGGTAGCCGGCACGCAGCCGGAAGCCCGTCCGTTTTTTATCGAAGGAACCGTAATCCTGCAGATCCTCGGTGATACGGAAGACGTCGAAACCAGCCGCAATATCGCGGTTAAGGAAGAACGGCTCTGTGAACTTCAGATCGATTTCGCTGCGCCGCGCGGCCAGGATGAAGCGCAGCGATAGATCCCGGCCGGTGCCGAGCAGGTTGCGTTCGCGCAGCCCGAAATCACCAAGCACGCCCTGATCGGTCGAGAACCCGGCGCCGATGGAGATTGAACCCGTCGATTTTTCCGTCACGGTCACGTTAATGACCGCCTTATCGGGGGCACTGCCGGGAACCGGCTCCATTTCAACTGTTTCGAAGAAATCCAGGTTCTGAATCCGGGTGCGCGATCGGCGCAGCTTGGCCGCATTGAAGGCATCTCCTTCAACCAGACGGAACTCGCGGCGAATCACGTCGTCCTGTGTGCGCGCATTGCCGACAATGTTGATGCGCTCGACAAACACGCGCGGCCCTTCATTGACCTCGAAGACCACATCGATCGTCCGCTTATCCCGGTCACGATCCAGGCGCGGACGCACTTCAACGAAAGCGAATCCCTTCTCGCCGACCGCCTCGGTGATGGAATCGATGGTCCTGTCGACCTCGCTTGCGTCGTACCAATCGCCGGGATCGATGTCGATGACCTTACGGAGAGACTCGACATCAAGATTGCGGATGGTCGTGACCACATCAACCTTGCCGAAGCGGTACCGCTTTCCTTCCTGGACACTGAAGGTTATGAAGAAATTCTTGCGGTCACGGGTCAGTTCGGCAACGGCGGACTGCACACGGAAATCGGCGAACCCGTTGCGCAGATAGAAGCGACGCAAAAGTTCGCGGTCGAGAGTCAGGCGGTCGGGATCATAGGTATCGTCGCTCGACAGGAACCGATACCACACGGACTCCCGCGTCTGGACGTTTTCGCGCAGATCATCGTCGTCAAAGAACTCGTTACCGATGAACGAGATGCGGGCGACCTTGGTCGGCTCCCCTTCATTGATTTCGAACACCAGATCAATGCGGTTCTGCGGCAGACGGATGACCTTGGGTTCCACCGTCGCACCGAACCGTCCGGTCGAACGGTAGACGGCCAGAATGCGCTGCAGGTCGGTCTGGACCTTGGCCCGAGTGAAAATGACGCGTGGGCGTAGCGTCACTTCGCCCTCCAGCGTTGAATCCTCGACCTTCTTGTTTCCTTCGAAGGCGACGCGGTTGATGATCGGGTTCTCAACCACGTTGACGATCAGCCGCGTGCCGTCCTGACGCATGGTGACGTCAGCGAACAGGCCGGTCGCGAACAGGCTTTTCAGGGAACGGTTGATGCGAACGGGATCCGCAGCCTCACCTTCCTTGATCAGAAGATAGGACCGAATGGTTCCCGGCTCGATACGCTGGGCCCCCTCGACGACGATCTCACTGATCGTGTCGCGGCCCTGCGCCGATGCATCCGCCGCCGCCGCCCAGATGACGGCAATCAGCGCAAAACCAAGAAGGAGACGTGATAGGCGCTCCAATTTCTTCCCCCGAACGTACATGCCAAGGCCCCAGGTGTTACGCCCTTATGAGCCTAAATCATTGGCAATCCGTTAAATTAACCCCTTGAACCATGTGACGACACGGTCCCATGGCATCTGGGTTATATCATTCCATGTGACGAACACGACCAGAAACAGCACAAGCGCCAAGCCCAGGCGCATGCCGTATTCCTCGATCTTGGGCGCCACCGGCCGCCCCCGCAACCCTTCCGCCGCGTAAAACACCAACCGCCCGCCGTCCAAAACCGGGATCGGAAACAGGTTGATGAGGCCCAGGTTGACCGACAGCGCGGCCATGAACATAACCAGTTCCTTGAAGCCAAGCTGTGCGATATCACCGGAAAGCTGAGCGATGCGCAACGGCCCGCCCAACTCTTCAGCCGAACGGTGACCGGAAATCATCTCGCCGAGCACGCCGAAGATGCGGGTCACCATTTGCACCGTATATCCGACACCCGTGGAAACCGCTTCGACCGGCCCCTGACGCTCGTACTCGACCGCCTGGGGATCGAACCGCACGCCGAGCAGGCCGATCGGCGCCTCCTGCCCCTCAACGGAACGCGATTGAGGAGTGACGGTCAGGGTCAGGGTTTCGGCACCACGCACAACGTCCATACGCAGCGTAACGCCCGGTTGCGCGGAAACCGTTTGGCGCAGATCCTCGAACCATTTGATCGGCTGTCCGTCGATGGCCGTGATGCGGTCACCCGGCAGCAGCTGCGCCAATTCGGCGGCGCTGCCCGGCTGAACCTCGCCGACGGCGGCCAGCGGCCGTGCCGTGCCGACAATCCCGGCCAGAAGCGCCACCAGAACGGCGGCGAAAATGAAGTTGGCAAGCGGCCCGCCCGCAACGATGGCTGAACGCTGCCACAGCTTCTTGTGATGGAACGACACCGCCTTCTCTTCAGCCGGCAGGGGCTCGGACTCTTCCTCTTCCTCCCAGCCCATGTCGGCTTCGCCGAACATCTTGACGTAGCCGCCAAGCGGAATGGCGCTGATTTTCCAGCGGGTGTCGTGCTTATCGGTCCACCCGAAGATTTCCGGCCCGAAACCAATGGAGAATACTTCAACCCTGACCCCGCAGCGGCGCGCGATCCAGTAGTGACCCCATTCGTGGACGAACACCAGGATCGTCAGAACGATCAGGAAAACCACGATGTAATTGAAGGCGAAGTCAACGATGTTCATGTGGGGTCCTTATTTCAGGCCTGTCGGAAACCCATGCCGGTGAAATACCCGAAAATTGGGAATTAACCAACTGATTTCGAAGCAATTTCCTCTGCGACGCGGCGTGCTTCGGCGTCCGCGGCGAAGACGTCGTCGAGAGAGTCGAGCGGTCGGGCGGTCACCCGTTCCAACACCTGTTCGACAACCTCCGTGATCTTGAGAAAGCCCAGCCCCCTTTCCAGGAACCAAGCCACCGCGACCTCGTTGGCGGCATTCAGTAAGGTAGGCGCGCTGTTGCCCGCCCGCAATGCCTCGCGCGCAAGGCGCAGCGCCGGAAAACGCACAGGATCGGGCGCCTCGAAGGTCAAAGTTCCGATGTCCTCAAGTGCCAAGCGCGCGGCCGGGGTTTCCACCCGCTTCGGCCAAGCCAGGGCAAAGGCGATGGGTGTGCGCATATCGGGCGTACCCAATTGCGCCAGCACGGAGCCGTCGACGTAATCGACCATGGAATGGATAACCGACTGGGGGTGCACCAGAATTTCGATCCGTTCCTCCGGCACCGGGAACAGGTGGAAGGCCTCGATCAGCTCCAACCCTTTGTTCATCATGGTGGCACTGTCGACGGAAATCTTGGCCCCCATGTCCCAATTGGGATGAGCAACGGCCTGGGCCGGGGTGACGGCGGCCAATTCATCGCGCGGCTTGGTGCGGAACGGTCCACCCGATGCCGTCAGCACGATGCGCCGGACCTTGTCCGGCTGATCGAAATCGAAAACCTGAAAGATCGCGCTATGTTCTGAATCGACCGGCAGCAGCGTGGCGCCCGAAGCTTCGACCTCGCGCACCATCAAATCACCGGCGGACACCAAGCATTCCTTGTTGGCGAAGGCCACGGTCGCCCCCCGCCGAACCGCCTTGAGCACCGGCGGCAGGCCCGCCGCACCGACGATTGCCGCAACCACGATGTCGGTCGGCTGATCGCCGGCTTCGGAAATGGCGTCAGCACCAGCGGCGGCCTCGACCGACGTGCCGGCCAGGGCTGATTTCAGGGCGGCGTATTTGCTGTCATCACCGATCACCGCCCGTCTGGCACCCAGGCGCAAGGCCTGTTCCGCCAGAAGATCCACGTTGCGGTGCGCGGTCAGAACCTCGGCCTGAAAAGCCCCCGGATGACGGGCCAGAATATCGACCGTGTTGCAGCCGACCGACCCGGTCGCCCCCAGGACGGTGACGCTGCGGGGGGCTGCGTCCGTGGCTTGTGCCGTCGCATCCGGTTGTAAGGCCAAATCCATTCCTAAAGTCCCTGCCTCAACGCCAAATTCCCGTGCCTGCAACCGCCAGCGCCGCGGCCAAAAGGCCATCGACCCGGTCCAGCACACCACCATGACCGGGGATCAGACGCCCCGAATCCTTGACCCCGAAATGGCGCTTTGCCCCCGATTCCAAAAGGTCACCGACCTGACAGGCGATACTGCCGACCACGGCGGCGGCAGCGACCTGGCCGTCGATCGCCCCGCCGGTCAGATACCATACCAGGATACCCGCCCCGACCCCAGCCAGCAAACCGCCGACGGCCCCTGAAATCGTCTTTGACGGGCTGATCCGGGGCGCCAGTTTCGGGCCGCCGAAAGTCCGCCCGGTCAGATAGGCGCCGGTATCCGTCATCCAGGTGACGACGAACAGAAACAGAATTAGACTGCGCCCCGTAGCCCCGTCGCCCCGCATCATGAACAGGACATAAGCGGCAGCCAGGATGTACGCAGAGCCTGCGATCAGCCACAGCACCTGTGACCGCGCCATAACCAGCCATTCCCACATCATGGCGGCGGTAAACAGGACGATCAGGACCGTGTACCAGGGCGGCCCGGCATAGACGGCGGCGACAACGGGCGGCAACAAGACCGCAGCAGACAGCACCCGCTTGTGAAATTCCGAAAGGGCCAAAATTCAATCCGCCAAGGGACTTAGGGGCTTGTAACGCCGCCGAACCGGCGTTCCCTGCCGCGGAAATCGCCCAGCGCCTCGGCAAGGTGTTCGTGACCGAAGTCAGGCCACAAAACGTCGGTGAACACGAATTCCGCATAGGCGACCTGCCACAGCAGAAAATTGCTGACGCGCTGCTCGCCGCTGGTCCGGATCAGCAGATCCGGTTCCGGTAGGCCGGTGGTGAAAAGCGCGTTCTCAAACCGGGTTTCATCAATGTCTTCCGGGGAGATTTCGCCGCGCTGCACCTGTTCCGCCAAGGTCCGGGCCGCGCCCAGGATTTCCTGCCGCCCGCCATAGCTGAGCGCGATCGTCAGGTTGAGCCTCGTATTATCCCGTGTGCGGTTCTCGGCATCATTGATCAAGCGTTGGATGTCGTCGTCGAACCGCGCACGCTCACCGATGATGCGAAGACGCACGCCTTCACGGTCAAGCTCGCCGATTTCCTTGCGCAGATAAAGCCGCAACAAGCCCATCAGGTCGCCGATTTCACTGACCGGACGATTCCAGTTCTCCGATGAAAATCCGAACAGGGTCAAATAAGGAACGCCCAGGCTGATCGCCGCTTTCACCGTCCGGCGCACGGCCTCGGCTCCGGCTTTGTGGCCTGCCGTGCGCGGCAACCCCCTGCCCTTCGCCCAACGCCCGTTGCCGTCCATGATGACGGCGACGTGGACCGGATTTGCCGGCGCGTCGTTGAGTTGAAGGGGAACGGTGGGCATCTGCGTCAAACCTGCATGATTTCGATTTCTTTGTTGGCAACGATCTCGTCAATCTTGGCGACGTGCTCGTCGGTCACCTTCTGCACGTCCTCCGTATAACCGTGATAGGCATCTTCGGAAATGTCGCCTGCCTTTTCCGCGTTCTTCAACTCGTCCATGGCGTGGCGGCGGACATTGCGCACGGAAATGCGCGCGTCTTCCGCGTATTTATGCGCGACCTTACCAAGTTCGGTACGGCGTTCCTCGGTCAGGGCCGGGATCGGCACGCGGACAAGCTGGCCGTCCGTGGCAGGATTAAGGCCCAGGCCGGAATCGCGGATCGCCTTTTCGACGGCACTGACAAGGCCCCGATCCCAGACTTGCACGGTCAGCATGCGGGGTTCCGGCACGCCAATGGTGCCGACCTGGTTCATGGGCATGTCAGAGCCATAGGCCTGCACGGTCACCGGTTCCAGCAGGCTGGTCGACGCCCGCCCGGTACGCAGACCGCCGAGCTCACGGTGAAGGACATCGATCGCCCCCTCCATGCGCCGCGTGATGTCACCTTTCAAATCTGAAAAACTGAATTCCGCCATAATTTCCTCCCATTGCGGCCGCGTCGGTACGGTCCCAGGGGGCCGGCCAGCGCCCGGTCAATCGACCAGAGTGAACCGCCCCTCCCCATTGATAACCTTGGAGAATTCTCCGGGATTGTGGATTGAAAACACGAGGATTGGAACCCGGTTGTCGCGCGCCAGCGCAATCGCCGAAGTGTCCATGACCTTGAGGTCGCGGGCCAAGACATCCTGGTACTTCAGATTGTCATAGCGCAAGGCGTCCGGGTTGGTTTTGGGATCGGAATCATAGACACCATCAACCTGCGTGCCTTTCAAAAGCGCGTCGCAGCCCATTTCCACCGCGCGCAGCGCCGCCGCCGTATCGGTGGTAAAGAACGGGTTGCCCGTGCCGGCGGCGAAAATCACCACCCGCCCCTTTTCCATATGGCGCACGGCGCGCCGCCGGATATAGGGTTCGCACACGGTCTGCATGGGGATTGCCGACAGCACCCGCGTGTCCACGCCCTTCGATTCAAGGACGCTTTGCACCGCCAGCGCGTTCATCACCGTCGCCAGCATGCCCATGTAGTCGGCGCTGGTGCGCTCGATCCCTTCGGCCGACGACGACATGCCGCGGAAGATATTGCCGGCACCGATGACGAGACAGACCTGAACGCCCATGTCATGGACGGCGGCGACCTCGTCGCAAATGCGCCCGACCATGTCCGGGTCCAGGCCGTAGTCGCGCTTGCCCATCAGGGCTTCGCCCGACAGTTTCAACAGGACACGTTGGTATTTGGGTTCCTCGGACACTGGGGACACTCGCGCTCTTCCATCAAAATCCGCCGCCGGCCCATTAGATGGGAAACCGGCGGCGGGAATGAGTTCCGGGTGACAGTCTACATCACCCGTCGGACGGCGTCTTGCCCGGCGCCCGGAAAAGCCGCCGGGACGCCGCGTCGAAGGATCAGGATCCGGCCGCGGCCGCGACCTCGGCGGCGAAATCGCCGACTTCTTTCTCGATGCCTTCGCCAAGAACGAACATCTTGAAACCATTGATGGAAATGGCGCCACCGGCATCCTTTCCGGCGGCCTCGACGGCCTTCGAAACCTGGGTTTCGCCATCGATCACGAAGGTCTGATCCAGCAGGCAGACCTCTTCATAGAACTTACGCAAACGGCCCTCGACCATCTTGCCGATGATCTCTTCCGGCTTGCCCGATTCGCGGGCCTGTTCCGACAGCACGACGCGTTCGCGCTCAAGGATTTCCGGGTCCAGTTCGTCCCGCGACACAGACTGCGGCTTGGCCGCCGCGACGTGCATGGCAAGCTGCTTGCCGAAGGCTTCCAACTTGCCCTTGTCGCCGGCCGATTCCAGACCGACCAGCACGGCGATCTTGCCGACGCCGTCGACCATCGCGTTGTGCACATAGGTCGACAGCACGCCGCTGCCGACGGACATGACGTCACAGCGGCGGATGGTCATGTTTTCACCGATGGTGGCGATCATATGGGTCAGCTGATCGGCGACCGTGCGGCCGGTGCCCGGATAATCAGCGGCCAGCAACTTGTCCATGTCGCCGTCGGCGGCCAGCGCCAGGGACGCGACGCCACGGACGAAGTCCTGGAACTGCTCGTTGCGGGACACAAAGTCGGTTTCCGAGTTGACCTCGACGACCGCACCCTTGTTGCCGTCAACGGCAACGGCCACCAAGCCTTCAGCGGCGACACGGCCGGATTTCTTGGCAGCGGCAGACAGCCCCTTGGTGCGCAGCCAATCGATGGCCTGGTCCAGGTCGCCGTCGTTTTCGGCCAGCGCCTTCTTGCAGTCCATCATGCCTGCGCCGGTTTGTTCGCGAAGCTCTTTGACGAGAGCCGCAGTGATTTCAGCCATAGTTCTACCTTCTCTTCAGATCGTGTCGTCAGCCCGTACGCGCGGACGCGGTTAGGAAGCCGGCTGGGCTTCCCCACCTTCGGCGGGCGTTGCGGCCGCTTCGGCAGCAGCTTCAGCAGGCGCCTCGGGGGCGGCTTCGGCTTCGGGGGCCGCTTCGATGGCGCCACCGGCGTTCTCGTCGGCACCCAGATCAACACCCTTGGCGGTCAACGACGCGGACAGGCCGTCGAGCACGGAATCGGCGACCAGGTTGCAGTACATGGAGATCGCGCGGATCGCATCGTCGTTGCCCGGGATCGGATAGGTGATGCCGGCCGGGTTGCTGTTGGAATCGATGACACCGACGACCGGAATGCCCAGCTTGTTGGCTTCGGCGACGGCGATGTCTTCCTTGTTGGTGTCGATCACGAAAATGATGTCCGGCAAGCCGCCCATTTCCTTGATGCCGCCCAAGGCGCGCTCAAGCTTTTCCTGCTCGCGGGTCAGGCCCAGCTGCTCGCGCTTGGTCAGGCCCTGGACTTCCTGGCCGCCCAGCTTGCTGTCCAACTCGCGCAGGCGCGCGATGGACTTGGAAATGGTCTGCCAGTTGGTCAGCATGCCGCCGAGCCAGCGGTGATTGACGTAATACTGCCCGCACTTCTTGGCCGCTTCGGCAACCCGCGGCGAGGCCGCGCGCTTGGTGCCGACGAACAGGATACGGCCATTGGACGCGACGACGTCGCGCACGGCGGCAAGCGCCTGATGAAGCAAGGGAACGGTCTGCTGCAGGTCGATGATGTGGATGCCGTTACGGTCGCCGTACAGGTACGACGCCATTTTCGGGTTCCAACGACGGGTGCTGTGACCAAAGTGAACGCCAGCTTCCAACAGCTGACGCATGGTGAACGACGGAATCGCCATGATAATCTCTTCTCCGGTTATGCCTCCGCAGGGTGTCATTCGGCCCCATGGCCGAACACCGGAGCGGCAAAACCTGTGAATTTGCACAGGCGCCGCGTCCCCGCGTGCGATATGGGCGTGGGTTTACAGGGGCAGAACGGCCCGATCAAGGGAAAAAAGCGTGACGATCCGGCGAAAGACGATCAGCCCTCGACGACCTCAAGCACGCCCTGGACCGACTTGATGGCCTGAATCACGGCCGGCGACACGGCGTAACGGTCATTCAGGGACAGCACGACCTCGCGATTGTCCTCCAGCCGGGGCACGACATAGACCGGCACCTGGCCCCTGCCCTGGCTTTCCAGCACCTCACGCAGCGGCGCCAGCGGGCTTTCCCCGCCGATCACCACGGTAACGGAGCCGACGGCGTTCAAGGCGGCACTTTCCAGCGGGCGCAGGCCCTGAACCATGAACCGGGGGGCTTCGGCCTCGATCTGCACTTCCATCTCGATCAGGAAGGAATTGCCTTCGGTCAGATGTTCGCGGGCGGCGGACAGAACCTCGGAGAACATGATCGCCTCGAACGTCCCCGTGGTGTCGGAGAAGCTGACGAAGGCATAACGCGACCCCTTGGCCGAGGTACGTTCCTTCATGGCGACCAGCGTACCCGCCATGCGCCGGTGGCCGGGCCGGCCGGCGGTCAGGATTTCGACGTAGCTCATGACCTTGTGCTTTTCCAGCATGCTTTCGTAGGTCGCGAGCGGATGCGACGACAGGTAGAAGCCGACGGCGTCGAATTCTTCCTTGAGCCGATCCATGGGCGTCCAGTCGGCAATGTTGTCGAGCCGGATTTCCGGCACCTCGGGGGCGTCGCTGCCCCCGCCCCCGCCGAACAGGCCCATCTGGTCGGAGGTGCGGTCCTGATGGGCGCTGACCGCTTCCTTCAGGATGCGTTCCAGCCCCGTGAACAACTGGCGGCGGTTGGGGTTGAGGCTGTCGAGCGCGCCGGCGCGGATCAGGTTTTCCATTTGCCGCTTGTTGATGACCTTGGGGTCCAAACGATGGGCGAAGTCGGCGACGTCCTTGAACGGCCCACCTTCCTTGCGCGCCTCGACCAGCGACGCCATGGCTCCCTCGCCCACGTTCTTGATGGCAGCGAGCGCATAGCGAATGGCGCTGCCGCCATTGTCCCGCTCGACCGAGAACTTGACCTGCGATTTGTTGACGTCCGGCGACAGCAGATCCACGCCCATGCGGTCCAATTCCTGCTTGAACACGTTGAGCTTGTCGGTGTTGTGCTGGTCGAGCGTCATTGAGGCGGCGAGGAATTCCACCGGGTGGTTGGCCTTTAGGTATGCCGTCTGATAGGCGACCAGGGCATAGGCGGCGGCGTGGGACTTGTTAAAGCCGTAGCCCGCGAACTTGGCGACCTGATCAAAGATGTCCGACGCCTTGCGGCCGTCGACCTCGCGCTGCACGGCGCCGTCGACGAACAGCTGACGCTGCTGGTCCATCTCCTCCTTGATCTTCTTGCCCATGGCGCGGCGTAGAAGGTCGGCGCCGCCCAGCGTATAGCCGGACAACAGCTGGGCCGCCTGCATGACCTGCTCCTGGTAGATCATGATGCCGAAGGTTTCCGTCAGGATCGGCTCCAGGATCGGATGCAGGTAATCCGGCGTCTCCTCCCCCTTCTTACGGGCGATATAACTCGGGATGTTGTCCATGGGCCCCGGGCGGTACAGCGCCACGACGGCGATAATGTCCTCGAAGGTGTCGGCCTTCATCTGGCGCAGCACGTCGCGCATGCCTTGGCTTTCCAGCTGAAACACCCCGGTCGTCTCGCCGCGCCCGATCATCTCGAAGGTCGCGGTGTCGTCCAGCGGGATGGTCGACAGGTCGATCTCGACCCCTTTCTCGCGGCACAGATCAACGGCCGTCGCCAGAACCGTCAGGGTCTTGAGGCCCAAAAAGTCGAACTTCACCAACCCGGCGCTTTCCACGAACTTCATGTTGAAGCCCGTCACCGGCAGGTCGGAACGCGGATCGCGGTACAGCGGGATCAGTTCCTGCAGCGGCCGGTCGCCGATGACCACGCCGGCGGCGTGGGTCGAGGCATGTCGGAACAGACCCTCCAGTTTCATGGCCAGATCGACCAGATGCTGAACCTGGGGGTCTTCCTTCATCATCTGGCGGATCTGCGGTTCGCCCTCGACCGCTTCGCCCAGGGTCACCGGATTGGCCGGATTGTTGGGCACCAGCTTGCAGATTTTATCGATATAGCCGTAGGGCATCTGCAGCACACGGCCGACATCGCGCAGCACGGCGCGGGCCTGAAGCTTTCCGAAGGTGATGATCTGCGCCACGTGATCGTCGCCGTATTTCTTCTGGACGTAGCGGATGACCTCATCCCGCCGGTCCTGGCAGAAGTCGATGTCGAAGTCGGGCATGGACACGCGTTCCGGATTGAGGAAGCGTTCAAACAGCAGCCCAAAACGCAACGGATCCAGATCGGTGATCAGCAGCGACCAGGCGACAACGGATCCGGCCCCGGAACCACGGCCCGGCCCCACGGGAATGCCCTTTTCCTTGGCCCAGCCGATGAAGTCGGCGACGATCAGGAAGTATCCCGGAAAGCCCATCTCGTTGATGACGCCAAGCTCGTAATCGAGGCGCTCACGGTAGGGCTTGGCCGCGGCGTCCCGCGCGGCATCGTCCATGTCGTCGCTGAACACATGAGTAACCAGCCGCTTTTCCAGCCCGGCCACGGCCTGGGCGCGCAATTCGTCCTCTTCCGTGCGGCCTTCGCCGCAATCGAAGGGCGGCAGGATCGGCGCGATCTTCTCGACCATGAAGGCGCAGCGCTTGGCGATGACCAAGGTGTTGTCGACCGCTTCCGGCAAATCCTCGAACACCCGGCGCATGTCGGCAGCACCCTTGAACCAGTGTTCCGGGGTCAGGCGGCGGCGCTCCGTTTCCGACACGTAGGCGCTTTCCGCGATGCAGATCAGGGCGTCATGGGCCTCGAACATGTCGGGCGTCGGGTAAAAACATTCGTTGGTCGCGACCAGTGGCAGATCCAGGCTGTAAGCCAGGTCGAGGAACGCCCCTTCGGTCTGTTCCTCCGCCGCCATGCCGTGGCGCAGAATTTCCACGTAGGTGCGCCCGCCATAAGCAGCCGCCAGACGCGTCAGCAGGTCGCGCGCAGCGTCGCCCTTGCCTTGTTGCAGCAATCGTCCGACCGGCCCGCCCGGCCCGCCGGTCAGCAGGATCAGGCCACCGTTGTATTGCAGCAGGGTGTCCAGCGAGATCGCCGTTTCCTCGCCGTCGTCGCCGTCCAGATAGGCGACCTTCAGCATCTGCAACAGATTGCGATAGCCTTCCTGGTTCTGGACCAGCAATACCACCGAGGGCTCGCGCTCGCGCCGCCCACCGCCGTTGGATTGCCCCATGGCATGGCCGGTGGCTTCCTCGGCCTCCAGGCGCACGGAGATCTGGCAGCCAATGATCGGCTGGATGCCCTTGTCCGTGGCCGCCAGCGAGAACTCCAGAGCCCCGAACAGGTTGTTGGTGTCGGTCACGGCGACCGCCGGCATGTCCATGGACCGGCACATCTTGGCCAGATCCTTCAGGCGAATGGCGCCTTCGGACAGGGAATAGGCGGAATGGACCCGCAGGTGGACGAAATCAGCATGGGACATGCGGCAATAATTCCACACTTCGGCGGGCGCGCGGAAACCGTTTGCGCCCAGTTGTCCACCGTCGGAAAGATTGCCGTGGATAACCCAGGGGATTCCGGGCCAAAGCAGGGTCTCCGGCATTGTTGAACGCGCACCTCAGGCTGTATCATCCCCCCGCCCGCATCCTTGGGCGCAGACAAATTGGGAGAATCGCATGCCGCATGATGGACACGACCACGATCACGACCATACGGAGCCGCCATCGGACATCGAACTCCGCGTGAAGTCCCTGGAAAGCCTTCTGGTGGAAAAGGGTCTGGTCGACCCCGCCACCCTGGACGCCCTGGTCGACCGCTACGAACACCACGTCGGCCCGCAGAACGGCAAGAAGGTCGTGGCCCGCGCCTGGACCGATCCCGCCTACCGCCAGTGGCTACAGGACGACGCCAGCGCCGCCATCGGCGACTTCGGTTTCAAGGGCCGCCAGGGCGAACACATGGTCTGCGTGGAAAACGGCCCCAAGGTTCACAACCTAGTCGTCTGCACGCTATGCTCCTGCTATCCCTGGACCGTCCTGGGCCTGCCGCCCGTGTGGTATAAATCCGCCCCCTATCGGTCCCGCGCCGTGGCGGACCCGCGCGGGGTCTTGGCCGAATTCGGCACCACGCTGGCCCCCGATGTGGAGGTCAGGGTGTGGGATTCGACATCCGAAATGCGCTATCTGGTGATCCCCGAGCGTCCCGCCGGCACCGACGGCTGGACCGCGGAACAACTGGAACAGCTGATTACCCGCAATTCCATGATCGGCGTCGAACAAGCCCGGACGCCCGAGGAACTGAAGGGAGCGGCGGAATGAACAGCGGCCACGATCTCGGCGGGATGCACGGCCTCGGCCCCATCAACCCGGAGCCCCAGGACGAGGAACCCGTGTTCCACGCCGATTGGGAACGTAAGGCGTTCTCCCTCACTCTGGCGACCGCCCTGCTCGGCCGCTGGAACATCGACATGGGCCGCCATTCGCGCGAACGCCAGCACCCGGCCCGCTATCTGATGAACACCTACTATGAAAACTGGTTGACCGGCACGGAAGTCCTGCTGAAGGAATCGGGTCTGGTCACGGCCGAGGAAATGGCGACGGGCAAGCCGCAGGGACCGGCCCCGAATTCCATCCATGTACCCGGCCCGGACGAAGCCCTGAACGCGGTCAAGGCAGGCGGACCGGCGGATATAAACGCACCGGTTCAAGCCCAATATGCCGTCGGCGATGCCGTGCGCGTTAAGAACTTCCATCCCCAGGGCCATACACGGGCCCCCCGCTACACCCGGGGGCGGGTCGGCGTGATCCAGCGCCTGCACGGCATCCACGTCTATCCCGATACCCATACGCCGGATGTGACGGAGGGTTATCCGCTTTATTCCGTGCGGTTCGAGGGCGACGAGCTTTGGGGCCCAGACGGTGACGCCAAATCATCCGTCTATGCCGACCTTTGGGAACCTTATCTGGAGCCGGCATGACCGCCTTGAAGCAGGAAGACGGCCCCGCGTTCTGCGAGCCCTGGCAAGCCCAGGCCTTCGCCCTGGCCAACGCCTTGATTGACAAAGGCATTTTCACCGCCGAGGAATGGGCCCAGGCTCTGGGCGCCGAGATCAAGCGTGCCCAGGCGGCAGGCGATCCCGACACGGGCGAGACCTATTACAATCACTGGCTGGCCACGTTGGAGCGCCTCTGCGCCGACAAGGGACTGGCCCTGGGTGACGAGGTCGCCGACCGCGCGGAGGAATGGCGCAATGCCTATCTGGCCACACCGCACGGCCAGCCGGTTGCCTTGAAGTAGTCATCACGCGCCCAGCGGCGGTGCCGCGTCAGAAGTTCTGCGCAATGTCTCGTTCAACCTAGGAGGCCGTCGTGAAATTCCTGAACCCCTTTAAGGACCACCTTTACAGTCTTCTCCGTCTTATGACGGGCCTGTTGTTCCTGCAGCACGGCACCACGAAATTTCTCAGCTTCCCGGTCACGAAATACAGCGGCGTCGATCCGTTTTCTCTGATCGGTGCGGCCGGGATGGTCGAACTGGTCGGCGGTGCCTTGGTCGCGATCGGCCTGTTCACCCGGCCGGCAGCCTTCATCTGTTCCGGGACCATGGCTGTCGGCTATTTCCTGGAACACCTCCCGAACGGTTTTTTCCCCATTTTGAATTGGGGTGAATTGGCCGCCCTTTACTGCTTCGTATTTCTGTACATTGCAGCGGCCGGCGGCGGTAAATGGAGCATAGACGCCCTACGGTCGCGGGCACCCTAGCGGGCCGCACGGCGGAACTTTTTTCCGCCGCATGTCACAATCGCGTCCGTCATCTCGTCATCTGGGCATATCCCCCCCTTTGATGATGGAGACCGTCATGACACCGCGACTGAACGAGCCTTTCAAACTGGCCCAAGCCCCCATCAAGGCGATGCAGGCACTTGAGGTGGCGCTGGCCGCCAGCGGGCTCGACCACAACCTGCTGGAACTGGTCAAATTGCGCGCGTCGCAGATCAACGGCTGCGCCTTCTGCATCCACATGCACACGACCGACCTGCGCAAGCATGGTGAAAGCGAAATGCGCCTGTACATGCTGAACGCCTGGCGGGAATCCACGCTCTACAGCCCCCGTGAGCGGGCAGCCCTGGCCTGGACAGAGGCCCTGACCCGCCTTGCGGAGACCGGTGCACCGGACGCGGATTATGATCTGGTGAAGGCCGAATTCACGGACGCCGAACAGGTCAACCTGACCCTGGCGATCGGCGCCATCAACGTGTGGAACCGCCTGCAGGTCGGCTTCCGGGCGGCGCATCCGCAGGAGGACATTGTTGACGCCGCCTGACAACCAAACCGATGAATTCGAGGCGCACCGGCCCCGGCTGGTGCGCCTCGCCTACCGCATGCTGGGTTCCATGCTGGAGGCCGAGGACATCGTGCAGGACGCCTGGCTCCGCTGGCGGCGGGCTGACCGGGGCACGGTCGCCACGCCGGGGGCGTACCTCACCCGCATCGTCACGCGGCTTTGCCTCGACGTTTTGAAATCCGCCCGCGTGCGGCGGGAAACCTATATCGGCCCCTGGCTGCCCGAACCCGTCGTCGAACCGGAAGACGACGCCATGCGGGCGGATAACCTGACCCTGACCTTGATGCTGGCCTTGGAACGTTTGTCGCCGCTAGAACGCGCAGCGTTCCTATTGCACGACGTATTCGACGTGCCGTTGGGCGAGGTTGCGGCGACGCTGGAGCGGGAACCCGCCGCCGTGCGTCAGCTGGCCGCCCGCGCCCGCAAGCATGTGCGCGACGGCCGCCCGCGCTACGACGTCAGCCGGGAGGAAGGCGAGCGCATCGCCCAAGCCTTCTTTACCGCCTCGACCAAGGGCGATATCGACACCCTGCGCGGCTTATTGGCCGCAAACGTGGTGATCCTGTCGGATGGCGGCGGCAAGGTGCTGGCCTTCCGCAATCCCATCATCGGATTGGATCGGGCGCTACGCCTGTTCGCGGGCCTGTGCCGCAAATTCGCCGACCAGATGCCCGGCGGCATTCGGCCTGTATGGATCGACGGCCTGCCCGGCTACATCAGCCAGGGACGCGGCGACGTGCTGCAGACAACCGCGTTGGAAATCGAGGACGGCCGCATCACCGCCATCTACATCACCCGCAACCCGGACAAGCTTGGCCATGTCGCCGGGCTGCTCGACGACCCTACCGTATCCTAGGCCGCCTTGGCGGCGACGGCTTCGATCTCGACCTCGACCCCCGGGCGCGGAAACGGCCCGACGGTCAGCAGCACCACGGGCGGATTGTGGTCGCCCAGATAGCGGCCGCGCAGGCGGTAGAAGTCGTCAAAGATCGCGTGGTCTGTGACATAGACCGTCAGCTTGGCGATGTCCTGAAAGGTCATGTCGGCGGCCGCAAGGATGACCTTGATCCGCTCGAAGATGACTTCCACCTGCTGGCCCGTATCCTCGGGCACCGTCCCGTCCGGTCGCGCCCCGACCTGACCATTGCAGAACAGCAACCGCGCGTTCGGCGGCACCTCCGTCGCATGCCCGCCATTGTCGCGATGGCCGCAGATTTGGTCGTTCAAGGTGTGAATGGTCAGCATGGCGCGTTCTCCTCCTCGGACATGATCAGGTTTTCGACCAACAGCCGAACGTGGCGACCTTGGTCACAAGAATGCCGTCGTCGGACAAAGGTACCCGGACCTGAATCTGCTCGATATTCACACGTTTGCCGTATTGCTCCCGGTAGACGGTGTCCCGTGATGCAATGGGCCGCTTTTCCCGCACGACGCGCAGGTACTCTTCCCAGCCTTCGGGGCCCCGGAATTGGGGGAAATCCCTGGTGCGTTTACCGGTCTTATCTGCGCCCTTCCATTCCGTCTGGCCCGTGCCCCAGAACCGAATGATGAAATCAGTCACCTCGCCCCCGGAAGGGGCATAAAGCGCATCGGCGACAATGACGTAGGGCACCAATTTGGGATTGAGCCTGGAGAGGTTGAATTGCTGCCAAGTCGGTGCGAAAGCCGCCCCCTTCACCGATGACCAGTAGGCAACAAATTCATGGATTTCGGGGTCGGTGATTTCTGACAGGTCGACGATCATAGGCAATTATCCGTGTGCGTGAATCGTCATGTGACAATTGCGTCCGACGTTCGACTGCCATTGTGTGCAGTTCTCCCCTTATCCCGCAACTTATTGCGTCGCCGCCGCCGGGCGGGTGAGCCCGATCTCGATGATCCGGTTGGTGCTGCTCTGGTGGATCAGCAGATTGCCGTCGCGGGTCGCCCGCATGTGCCGGATGATCCCGGCATGGACGCCGCCGGAAGGGATCGCCCAGCTTTGGAAGGTTTCCGTTCGCGGATCGAAGCGCACCAGGGCGTCCGGGCGGCGGCGGGATTCATTGTACCAGACGATCCCGTCGACGACGGCGATGGCATAGGGATGCGACGCCTTGCCGGACGGCGACGGCCATTCCTTGATCTCACCGGTTTTGGGGTTGTATCTGCCGAGGCGCCCCTGCGACGAATTCACGTACCAGATCATGCCGTCGCGCGCGATGTCCAGGCGCCGCACCGTGGTTTCCGGGATCGGCAGTTTGATCTCGGTCAGCGCCATGGTCGCCGGGTCGATCTTGATCAGGCAATTGCTGCCGTTGCATGAGGCCCAGGGCGTGCCCGTGGCGTCGATCTTGATGCCGTAGGGCCGGGCTTTCGGCGTTTCGACTTTGACCAATTTCACAGCCCCTGTCCGGGGGTCGAGACGCCCGATCATGTTGCTGTGCTGAAGCGTGAACCACATGATCCCGGCGCTGTCGAAAATCGCTGTGTGGGGATCGCGGGCGGCCGGGTCAGGCATTTTGTAGACGGTGATCTTCTCCGTCTTCGGATCAAACATGCCAACGGTTCCGTTCTTGTTGCCCGTGTACCAGACGTTCCCGGCGGCATCGAGGGTCACACTGTGCGGATAGGCCCCATCCGGAAGAGGGTATTCGGTCATTTTACCGCTCACCGGATCGATTTTGCCGATCAAATTGGCGAACTGTCCCGCCCACCAGATGGTGCCGTCGACGGCCTGGATCGGATCGCGGGACCGCTGCCCCAGGGTCGGCACAACCCATTCCTTGAAGGTGATCTTCTCCGAGCCCGTGATCAGTGTCGGCGCCAACTTGTCATGAGGTGGGAAATTGGCCGCCAGATAACCGGTGATTTCATCCCGTAACGCGGGGTCGCCGGAAAGGTCGACCATGGTGGCGGTCAGTTCCCGCCATTGATCGGCGCTGTAGCCCGATGACCGGGTGATCAGGCTCGTGTTGTGGCAGGCGGTGCAGACGGCCTCGACCGTCTGTTTTCCAGCCCCTTCGGGAAGCTGCTGTGCCTGCGCGGCGGCCGGGACGAGCGCGATCAGCGCGGCGCCCGTGACGAGAGAGCGAGCAAAAATGAACACCTCTGAAAATCCTCTGGCAAACCTGTGTGGACGTGGGATTGAGGAGGCTCCGGCTGGACACAATGTCGGTGCCGGCGCCCCTCAAATTTGATCCAACGCTAACAGATATTGAAAACCCGACACACGCGGATTTGCTGCCGCACACGCGGATTTGATGACGGCCGGCCCGCGATGCCCGTTGGTGCTATTCGGGAAACAGGAAGCCGTCGGTCAAACGCAGGGTGCGGTCCATCTGCGCCGCGAGGCGCGGATTGTGGGTGGCGATCAGGGCCGCCAGACCGGCCCCCCGGGCCAGGCGCAGGAGGATCGAGAACACCTCGTCCGCCGTATGGGGATCAAGGTTGCCCGTGGGCTCGTCCGCCAGCAGGACCTTGGGCGCCGTCGACAGCGCCCGCGCGATGGCGACGCGTTGCTGTTCGCCGCCGGACAGCCGGGCCGGACGGTGTGTCAGGCGTTCAGACAGCCCCATCCAGTTTAGGATTTCCATGGCCCGGTCCTTGGCGTCCTTATGGGGAATGCCGGAAATGATCTGCGGGATGATGACATTTTCCAGCGCCGAGAATTCCGGCAGCAGATGGTGATGCTGATAGACGAACCCCAGGTTGTAGCGCCGCATCAGGGTGCGTTCTTCGTCCCCCATGGCGGAACAGTCCTGGCCACCGACCTCGATCGTGCCGGCATCGGGGGATTCCAACAGCCCCGCGATATGCAGCAAGGTCGATTTCCCCGCTCCCGACGGGCCGACCAGGGCCACGACTTCGCCCGGCCGCACGGTCAGGTCGATGCCCTTGAGAATTTCCAGATCCGCCCGCCCCTGGTGGAAGGTGCGCCGGATGCCGCGCAGCGCCAGGGCGGGCACCGTACCTGTCTCACTCATAGCGCAGGGCCTCGGCCGGG
This sequence comes from Rhodospirillales bacterium, assembly GCA_048263775.1. Classification (GTDB taxonomy): domain Bacteria; phylum Pseudomonadota; class Alphaproteobacteria; order Rhodospirillales; family Casp-alpha2; genus UBA1479. The sequence goes on along the minus strand of JBLXDU010000006.1, from coordinate 203,523 downwards.
TCCGTGCGAGCGGCCCGCCAGGACGGATAGATGGTCGCCAGGAACGACAGGCCCAACGCCATGCCGATCACGGCGCAGACCTCACTCCAATCGACGACGGCGGGTAGCTGCGACAGGAAATAGATTTCGGCGGCGAACAGATCCGTGCCCGTCAGGCCCTGAATCCATTGCCGCACGCCCTCGATATTATCGGCGAAGGCGATGCCCAGGACCGATCCTGCGACCGTGCCGATCACGCCGACGCTGGCGCCGGCGATCAGGAACACCCGCATGACCATGCCGCGAGTCGCCCCCATGGTGCGCAGGATGGCGATGTCCCTGCCCTTGTCCTTCACCAGCATGATCATGGACGAGATGATATTGAAGGCCGCGACCAGGATGATCAGCGTCAGAATCAGGAACATGACGTTGCGTTCGACCTGGATGGCGTTGAAGAAGCTGGCGTTGGCCTGTTGCCAGTCGTGTATGCGGCCGATCCCCGGCACGGCGCCGGCGATGCGGGTTTTGACCTCAAGCGCCTCGTCCGGGTCACGGATAAACACCTCCAGCGACGATACGGCCTCCTTCGGGAATTTGAAGTAGACCTGGGCATCGGTCAGATCCATGAACACGAAGCTGGAATCATATTCGTACATGCCGACCTCGAAGGTCGCGGCGATGCGGTAGGCCGCCGTGCGCGGCACCGTGCCGAAGGCGGTGGCGCTGCCCTTGGGCGAAATCAGGGTGATCTTGTCGCCGACGCGAAGCCCCATTTTCTGCGCCAGGCGGTCGCCGATCACGACGCTTTGCCCGCCGTCCTTGAAATCGTCGAGGGAGCCACGGGCGATGTTGTCGGCGATCAGCTTGCGCCGCGCCAGATCGGCATGGCGAATGCCGCGTACCAGGGCCCCTTGTGCCGTGCCGTTAGCCGTCGCCATGACCTGGCCCTCGATCAGAGGGGTCACGCTGATCACGCCGCGCAGGTCGCGGATACGCTGGCCGATGGGGTCGAAATCCTTGAGGTCGCGGAACTGGCCCTGCACGCTGAGATGACCGTTCAGGCCCAGGATGCGGGTCAACAGTTCCTGGCGGAAGCCGTTCATCACCGACATGACGATGATCAATGTGGCAACGCCCAAGGCGATGCCGAGCAGCGAAAACCAGGCGATGACGGAGATGAACCCCTCCTGCCGGCGGGCGCGCAGGTAGCGCAGCGCCATCATCCATTCAAATCGGCTGAACACGGGGCGCGCTATCCTTCTTTGTTGGTCAGGCGTGCGAGGGCCGATTCACGGCTGATTTCCGCGCGTTCGCCCGTCGCCCGGTTCTTCAGTTCAACCATGCCCTTTTCCAGGCCGCGCGGCCCGGCGATCAACTGCCAAGGCAGACCGATCAAATCCATATCGGCGAACTTGCCGCCGGCCCGTTCGTCACGGTCGTCGTAAAGCACGTCCTGCCCAGCCCCCATCAACTGTTCGTACATTTCCTGGCAAGCCTGATCGCAGGCCGCATCGCCGGCACGCAAGTTGATCAGACCGACGCGGAACGGCGCCACTGCTTCGGGCCAGATGATGCCCGCATCGTCATGGGACGCCTCGATAATGGCGCCGACAAGGCGCGACACACCGATCCCGTAGGATCCCATTTCGCAGACGATTTCCTGGCCGTCGGGACCGGTGACCTTGGCCCCCATGGGTTCGGAATACTTCTTGCCGAAATAGAAGATATGCCCGACCTCGATCCCCCGGGCAGTGATCAGATCATCGCCCAAGGCCGCTTCCTGCGCCGGATCGCGCTTTTCATCCGTGGCGGCGTACTTTCCGGTAAAGGTCTCGACCACGCCGCTCAGGTCGCCGTCGAAATCGACACCGTCGAGCCAATTGTTGTCGAGAAAGTCCTTATGGCAGGCGATCTCGCTTTCGCCCGTATCGGCCAGGATCAGGAATTCGTGGCTCATGTCGCCACCGATCGGACCGGTGTCCGCGGCCATGGGGATCGCCTTCAGCCCCATGCGCGCATAAGTCTTCAGATAAGACACAAAGTGTTTCTGATAAGACTTTCTGGCACCTTCATAATCCAGATCAAACGAATAGGCGTCCTTCATCAGGAATTCGCGCCCACGCATGACCCCGAAGCGGGGCCGCACTTCGTCGCGGAACTTCCACTGGATGTGATAGAGCATCTTCGGCAGATCGCGGTAGGAGCGCACGGCGTCGGCGAAAATTTGGGTGATCTGCTCCTCGTTGGTCGGACCATAGAGCATGTCCCGATCGTGACGATCGGTGATGCGCAGCATCTCGGGGCCATAGGCGTCGTAGCGCCCCGACTGACGCCACAGTTCCGCCGGCTGGATCGTCGGCATCAAGACCTGCTGACAGCCGATGGCGTCCTGTTCTTCCTCGACAATGCGGGTGATGTTCTTAAGCACCCGATAGCCCAAAGGCAGCCAAGAATAGATCCCCGCCGAAGACTGGCGGACCATGCCCGCGCGCAGCATCAGCCGGTGCGACGCGATCTGCGCGTCGGCGGGCGTTTCCTTCATGGTCGGCATGAAAAAGCGGGAAAGGCGCATGCGGGCCGGGATCCTTCCGTTAACGGTTGTCTCTGCGGGATGGGCAGTCGAGGTGGTATGCGACACCGGACCCAAAAGCCCGGTAAGAGGTTCAAGAACAAGGGAAGGTCATACCTTGTCCACGGGGGCTTTGTCCACGGGCCCTTGATCGGCCGGCGTCATCGAACAATCTACGTATGGAGGTATCTTTGCCCCTGCACAATCAGCAGGTTAACGAAGAAACTTGGGCTCGGCCTTGAGAAAAAGGGTGACCCGACTGGGGGCTCCGGGTAATATGCCCTCGCTCGCAATGACGAGTACCTGCCGGTCAGACTGGGCCCGGGTTTTGGGAGGAAAAAAGCAAGAAGCAATAATTAAGCGGCAGCCTTCAAACGGCGCGAAGCTTTAGAGAATTCTGGACTTGAGTAGGGCAAGACCGTAGTGGTCTTGCCTTTATTTTTGCCTGCAGGGGATGGCCTTGACCGGGCCTACTGGCGGAAGCTGATCAACCCGGATTCGTGCAGCCAGTAGAACCCCGCGAAGATGATCCCGGCAAGCACCGAGGTGGCGGCGAACTTCAACAGGATTCGCGGCTTGGCCGGCGATCCCGGGTCCTCGCCCGGATTGAGGTCTTCGGGATCGACCCGACGCACGCCCCAGGGCAGCACCGCGAACAGCGCGATCCACCAGATCACGAAATAAACAGCGAGGCCGGTTTGCCAACTCATAACGGTTAGGCCTGTTCCAGTTCGATGAGGGTGCCGTTGAAATCCTTGGGGTGCAGGAACAGCACCGGCTTTCCATGGGCGCCGATCTTGGGCTCGCCGTCGCCAAGGACGCGGGCCCCCTGCTCTTTCAGATGGTCGCGGGAGGCCAGAATATCGGCGACCTCATAACACACATGATGAATGCCGCCCGACGGATTCTTGTCGAGGAAGCCCTGGATCGGCGAGCCTTCACCCAGGGGATGCAGCAGTTCGATCTTGGTGTTCTCCAGCTCCACGAAGACCACGGTGACGCCGTGGTCGGGTTCCGGCTGCGGCGGCGAGACCTTGGCACCCAGGGTGTCGCGGTAAATCGCGGTCGCGGCGGCCAGATCGGGTACGGCGATCGCCATGTGGTTCAATTTTCCGATCATGTCGCAGAATTCTCCGTCACGGTTGTCCCTGCCCCTTGTCTTTATCAGATACGCACCAAATGCACCGTTGTCACGGGCTTCATGTCCAATTGTCCGCGGAATGTCCGCCGCACGGCCAGACGCACGGCCTCGCTGACGGCCGCATCGTCGGCCAACTTGCGCGGCGGCAGGGAGCGCACGGCATTGATCGCCGCCTCGCGGGCGGCATCGACCACCGGGTCGTTGTCCTGATCCTCGGAGATGCCCAGGGTGGTGATCTGCGGTTCTTCCGCCAGGCCGCCGTCGTCGACGGCGACGGTGACCGTGACCACGCCGTGCCACACGCCGCGGATGCGTTCCTTGATCAGATTGCCCTCCATGGGCACCAGCCGCCCACCGATCAGGGCCAGCCGCCCGGTCGGCACATGGTCGACGACCTCAAGTGCCCCCGGCGCAAGGCGGGTCATGGTGCCGTTGGGGGCGACGATCGCCGCCTCGACCTGGCATTCGCGGGCCAAACGCGCGTGTTCGTGCAAATGGCGCAATTCGCCATGGACCGGCACCGCATAGCGCGGCCGTACCAGCTGATACATATGCGACAATTCATCCCGGTTGGGATGGCCCGAGACATGAATGAAGGCATCGCGTGAGGTGATGATCCGCACGCCACGCGCCACCAGATCGTTCTGCAGGCGCGCAATCGAGGTTTCGTTGCCCGGAATTTCCCGGGACGAGAAGATCACCCAGTCCCCTTCGCCCAAGGAAATGCGCGGATGATCGCCGGAAGCGATGCGCGACAAAGCGGCCCGGGGCTCACCCTGGCTGCCCGTGCAGATGATCAAGACCTTATCGTCGGGCAGGCTGTCGGCGTCGCCTTCGTCGAGGAAGGCCGGTATGTCGGCCAGATATCCGTTCTCGCGGGCGGCGCTTTGGATACGCCACAGGGAGCGCCCGGCGAGAACGACCTGGCGGCCTGTTTCCTGGGCCGCGCGGGCGATGGTTTCAAGCCGCGCCACGTTGGTCGCGAAGCAGGCGACAGCCACCCGGCCCGAACAGCCGGCGATGACCTCGGTCATGCTGTCCAGGATTTCGCCTTCGGACCCGGACTGGCCCGGCGAAAACACGTTGGTGGAATCGCAGACCATGGCCAAAACGCCGTCGTCGCCCAGGGCCCGCAGGGCCGCTTGGTCCGAAACGTCGCCGATCACCGGGTCGGGATCGAATTTCCAATCACCCGTGTGCAGCACCGTGCCCAAGGGGGTGCGCACGACCACGGCGTTCGGTTCGGGGATCGAGTGGGTCAGCGTGATCAATTCCAACTCGAACGGCCCGACGGAAAACGTGCCCTGCAACGGCACGACGGTGACGTCGGCATCGTCCTCCCAGCCCGGCTCGGCCAGCTTGCGGGCCAGGATATGGGCCGTGAACGGCGTCGCGTATATCGGACATTTGAAACGGTCCCACAGGTATTGAACCGCACCCAGGTGATCTTCGTGGGCATGGGTCAGCACCAGACCGTCAAGCTGATCGGCGCGTTCCTCGATAAACGACGGATCGGCCATGATGACATCCACCCCCGGCGGCCAGCCGTCGGAAAAGGTGACACCCAGGTCGAGCATGATCCAGCGCTCCTCCCCCGGCGGGCCGTAACCGTAGAGGTTCAGGTTCATGCCGATCTCGCCGGCCCCGCCCAGGGCAACGAACACGAGTTCGTTGCCGCCCGGATTGGCGTTGGCCGTTTTCGATTTCGCCTTCTTCGGCTTTGCCGGCTTGGTCATGCCGTATTGTTCCGGTGGATCATGTAAAGCCCGTCCAGGGTCAGTGTGCCGTCCACCAGTTCGATGACCTTGGTCGCGTCAAGGAACAGGGGCGCCAGGCCGCCGGTGGCGATGACCCGGGCATCTGCCCCCGTCTCCATCTGGATGCGTCGAACGATGCCTTCGATCAGGCCGACATAGCCCCAGAACACGCCCGACTGCATGGCGGTGACCGTATCGCGGCCGATCACCCTGTCCGGCCGCTCGATACTGATCAGCGGCAACTTGGCCGCCGCCTGATGGAGCGCCTCCAGGGACAGGTTGATACCCGGCGAAATAACGCCGCCCATATAGCTGCCCTGCCCGTCAATGACATCGAAGGTCGTCGCCGTGCCGAAATCGACGATGATCAGCGGCCCGCCGTATTTGGCATGGGCGGCCACCGTGTTGACCAGACGGTCGGCCCCGACCTGTTCCGGACGGTCGACCAGCACCTTGATGCCCAGGTCGACATCCGCGTCACCGATCACCAGGGGTTCGATCCCGAAATAGTCACGGCACAGCCCGACCAGGGGAAAACGGTTGTTGGGCACTACCGTGGCCAGGATGGCGTGGGTTATCCCGTCGGGATCGATGCCGTTCATTTCCATGAGCGGGCGCAGCCAGACGGCGTGTTCGTCCTTGGTGCGCTCCAGCTTGGAATTAGCGCGCCAGGAACCCTTGATGGCGCCGTCGTCGCCGAACACGGCGAAGACGATGTTGGTATTTCCGGAATCGATTGCCAGCAGCATGATGCCCCGTCCCGCCCTCAGGCGCCCCGGCTTTGCGGGAAAAAGACGTCGCCGGCGGTGATCGTGCGCAGGCCCGAGGACGTTTCCAGGATCAACGCGCCGCTGTCGTCCAGGTCCTTGAAGGTGCCGGTCAGGGTTTCGTTGGCAAGCCGCACTTCGACCTCCTTCCCAACCTGGTCACAGCGCCACAGCCAATTCTTGCGCAGGCGCTCAAACCCCTCGTCGACCCAGATGCGTGTCCAAGCCAGGAAGTGCCGCCCGAAGCTTTCAAGAAATTCGGGCACCAGAACGGTCGTTCCCTCGTCCAACATGGACGTCGCGGGGAACTCCACATCCTCGGGAAAACTGCGCAGGTTGACGCCGACACCGACGATGACGAAATCAGGCTGCGCGTCTGCGGACGCGGCGCCCTGAGCCTCCAGCAGAATGCCCGCGACCTTGCGCCCGGAAATCAGTACGTCGTTGGGCCATTTGGTATGGGCTTCCGTACCCGGCTGGGCCAGGCTGCCGATGGCGTCGAACACGGCAAGCGATGCGACGAAACCGAACTGCGCCGCATCCCTGAGCGGCACGTCCGGGCGCAGGATGATGGAGGCGTAGAAATTGCCCTTGGGACTGACCCAGGTGCGGCCACGGCGCCCCCGCCCGGCGGTCTGCTCGGCAGCCCAGATCAGGGTGCCCTCGGGCGCGGCTTCGACCCCTTGCTCGGCCCGGCGTCGGGCTTCCGCATTGGTGCTGTCGACCGTGTCGAGTTCGACAAGGGTGAACAGTGACGGGAGTCTTGGCGCGTCCATGACGGACTTCACTCTCTACCCTGCAAGGAGGGCTTTCGCCGCCGCCGCCGCGGGCTCCAGGATCAGATTCGGCTGGATGAAGAAGAAGCAGATGATGAAGGCCGTGACGCCGATCAGAATTTTCAATTCACGGCTGACGCCGGCGTCCAACGGATCCTCGGCATCCTCGAAGTACATCACCCGCACGATGCGCAGGTAATAGAACGCGCCGATGACGCTGGTCAGCACACCGATGATCGCGACCGCCATCAGGCCGGCATCTACGGCCGCCCAGAAGATGTAGAGCTTGGCGAAGAAGCCCGCCAGCGGCGGTACACCGGCCATGGAGAACATGAAGACCAGAAATGCGAAGGCGATGGTCGGATGGGTTTTCGACATGCCGGCCAGATCGGAAATCTGTTCGACCATGCGATCGCCGCGCTTCATGCACAGGATGCAGGCGAAGGCGCCGACGTTCATCACCAGATAGATGGCGAGATAAACCAGAATGCCGCGCACGCCCGTCTCGTTGGCGACGCAAAGCCCGATCAGGGCATAGCCGACATGGCCGATGGAGCTGTAGGCCATCAGGCGCTTGATGTTCTTCTGCGCCACGGCGGCGACGGCGCCCAGGATCATCGAGGCGACGGAGATGAAGATGATGACCTGACGCCAGCTGTCGGCGGCCTCACCGAAGGGCTCCATCATCACGCGGGTGAACAGGGCCAGGGCGGCGATCTTGGGGGCGACGGCGAAGAAGGCCGTGACCGGCGTCGGCGCCCCTTCGTAGACATCTGGCGTCCACATATGGAACGGCACGGCCGAGACCTTGAAGGCTAGCCCCGCGACCACGAAGACGATGCCGACGACCAGGCCGACCGAAGGCGCCCCGCCCTTCAACAGATCTGCCAGGACCGAGAAGTTGGTGGTGCCGGAGAACCCGTAGACCATGGAAGCGCCGTACAGCAGCATGCCCGAGGCCAAGGCGCCGAGAACGAAGTACTTCAAGCCAGCTTCGGTCGAACGCTGATCGTCGCGTTGGAACGAGGCGATGACGTAGAGCGACAGCGACTGCATCTCCAGCCCCATGTAGAGCGAGATCAGGTCGTTGGCAGAGATCATCATCATCATGCCGAGGGTCGCAAACACAACCAGCACGGCATATTCAAACCGCGCCACGCCGTTGCGTTCCATGTAGCCCGCCGACAGCACGATGGCGCAGCCGGACGCGATCAACACCAGAACCTTGGCATAGGTCGCGAATCCGTCGACGACGAACATGTTGTTGAAGGCCATCAACTGGCGGTCGGCCAGCATGACGACCAACAGGATGGTCAGGCCCAGAACACCCACGGAAAGCCCGGAAATCAGGCGGAAGCTTTTCACATCCTGATCGGCGAGCGCACCCTTTTGGAACACACCCAGCATCAGCAGCGCCATGATCATGCAGGCGACGAAGATTTCGGGCAGGGCCGGAATGATTTGATCGATCGACATCTCGTCCGGTTCTCCCTTAGCGCCCGGCCAGATTGGTATGGCCGGCCGCGGCCAATGCCGTTTCAACATGCTTCAGCAGGTTTTCGACGGACACATGCATGACGTCAAGGAACGATGACGGATAAATCCCCATCCACAGGGTCACGACGACAAGCGGCGCGAACACCGCGATCTCGCGCTTGTCCATGTCGAGGATTTTGCTCAGGTGTTCTTTGGTCAGCTTGCCGAAGATGATCCGGCGGTAGAGGTACAGCATATAGACGGCCCCCAGGATGACGCCCGTGGCGGCCAGCGCCGCGACCCAGGAATTGGCCTGGAAGGCGCCCAAAAGGACCAGGAATTCGCCGACGAACCCACCCGTGCCCGGCAGGCCGACGGAGGCCAGCATGAACAGCATGAAGGTGATGCCGTAGACCGGCATGCGTTCGACCAACCCGCCGTAATGGGTGATCTCGCGCGAATGCTCACGGTCATAGACGACGCCGACGATCAGGAACAGGGCCGCCGACACGACACCGTGGCTGAGCATCTGATAGATCGCCCCCTCGACCCCCTGCACCGTCATGGTGAAGGCGCCGATGGTCACGAATCCCATATGGGCGACCGATGAATAGGCGATCAGCTTCTTCATGTCTTCCTGGGCCAGGGCGACCAGCGAGGTATAGATCACCGCGATGATCGACAACGTGTAGATCAGCGGCGTGAACATGACACTGGCTTCGGGGAACATGGGCAGCGAGAAGCGCAGGAAGCCGTAGCCGCCGAACTTCAGCAGCACCCCAGCCAGGATGACCGAACCCGCCGTCGGCGCTTCGACGTGGGCGTCGGGCAGCCAGGTATGCACCGGCCACATCGGCATCTTGATCGCGAAGGACGCGAAGAAGGCGAGCCATAGCCAGGGTTCGAGCGCGGTCGGGAAGTCATGCACCAGAAGCTTGGTGATGTCCGTCGTCCCGGCGTCGAAGTACATGGCCAGCATGGCCAGCAGCATCAGCACCGAGCCCAGCAGGGTGTAGAGGAACATCTTGAACGAGGCATAGATGCGCCGCGGGCCGCCCCACACGCCGATGATGATGAACATCGGGATCAGGACCGCTTCGAAGAAGATATAGAACAGGAACAGGTCGAGGGCGACGAACATCCCGACCATGAAGGTTTCCAGGATCAGGAAGGCGATCATGTATTCCTTCACGCGAACCTTGATCGATTCCCAGCTGGCCAGGATGCAAAGCGGCGTCAGCAGCGTGGTCAGCAACACGAACAGCATTGAAATGCCGTCGATGCCGACCCGATAGGCGATCCCGGCCATGGGCATCCAGGCCGCTTCCTCGACGAACTGCATGGCCGCCGTGGTGCGGTCGAAGTTGAACCAGATCAACAACGACACGATGAACGTGCCGCCCGACACCCACAACGCCACGCGCCGCGAATTTTCCGGGTTGTCCGCCGGGATGAACGCAATCAGCGCCACGCCGACAAGCGGAAGGAAAGTGACCAGCGATAGAATGGGCCAATCCATGGTCGTCTCACCCCGCCTTCGTCAATAGATACCAGGTCACCAGCACCACGATGCCCGCCAGCATGGCGAAGGCATAATGGTAGAGGTAGCCGGTCTGCAGCGCCGACGCGCGGCGTGCAATGTTCTTTACGGCGGCGGACACGCCGTCGGGGCCGAGCCCGTCGATCAGCGTACCGTCACCCGTTTTCCAGAGATTGCGCCCCAGGTAGAAGGACGGCTTCACGAACACCTTGTCGTACAGCTCGTCGAAATACCATTTGTTGAGCAGGAACTGGTAAATGCCCTGGAACCTGGCGGCAATCGCCCCCGGAATGCCCGGCGCGAACATGTAGAACACATAGGCCATGGCGATCCCGGCAACACCGACGACAAGCGGCAGCAGCTTCACCCAAAGCGGCACGTGATGGGCGTTTTCCAAAGCCTTGTGGTGTTCCAGCACGACAATGGATTTGCCCCAGAATTCCGCCATGTGATGACCGACCATCAGGTCATAGGCCAGCACCCCGGCTAGGCAAGCCCCGCCCGCCAGCACGACCAGCGGCAGAACCATCACCATCGGGCTTTCATGGACATGGGCCATGGTCGTCTCGTCGGCACGCGGTGCGCCGTGGAACGTCATGATCAGCAGGCGCCAGGAATAGAACGCCGTCAGGAAGGCGGCCGTGATGCCAAGCCAGAATGCGTACTGGCCGACGCCCGTATGCGCCCCCCAGGCGGCTTCAAGCACGATGTCCTTGGAATAGAACCCGGCGAAGGGCGGAATGCCCGCCAGCGCCAGCGAGCCGATCCACATCAGGATGTAGGTCACCTTGATGTGCTTCCAGATGCCGCCCATCTTGCGCATGTCCTGTTCGTCGGACATGGCGTGGATGACCGAGCCGGCGCCCAGGAACAGCAGCGCCTTGAAGAAACCGTGGGTCATCAGATGGAAGATGCCCGCCGAATAAGCCGACACGCCGCAGGCGAAGAACATGTAACCCAGCTGCGAACAGGTCGAATAGGCGATCACCCGCTTGATGTCGTTCTGCACGCAGCCGATGGTCGCCGCGAAAATACAGGTCGAGGCGCCGACGATGGTGACCACGGTCAGCGCGACCTCGGAATATTCGAACATCGGCGACAGACGCGCGACCATGAAGATACCGGCCGTGACCATGGTCGCCGCGTGGATCAGCGCCGACACGGGCGTCGGGCCCTCCATGGCGTCGGGCAGCCAGGTGTGCAGGCCCAACTGCGCCGATTTGCCCATTGCGCCCACGAACAGCAGCAGGCAGCACACGGTCAGCGCATGGAATTCACCGCCGAATACGTTCAGCGTGGCGTCGGCCTTGCCGGGCACGGCCTGGAAGATGGTGTCCAGGTTGACCGTGTCGAACAGCATGAAGGTCGCGAAGATGCCGAGCGCGAAGCCGAAATCGCCGACCCGGTTGACCACGAAGGCCTTGATGGCCGCCGCGTTGGCCGACGGGCGATCGTACCAGAAGCCGATCAGCAGATAGGACGCGAGCCCGACCCCTTCCCAACCGAAGAACAGCTGCACCAGGTTGTCGGAAGTGATGAGCATCAGCATGAAGTAGGTGAACAGGCTGAGGTAGCTCATGAACCGGGGGATCGACTTGTCGTGGTGCATGTAACCACAGGAATAGATGTGCACCATGGCCGACACGCCGGTCACGACGATCATCATGACCGAGGTCAGCTGATCGACCCGCAGCGCCCAGGAAACCTCCAGGCTGCCGGAATCGATCCAGGTAAACAGTTCCGTCACCCGGGCGTTACCGTCGAGCGCCACGTCCTTGAACAGGATAATCGCGCAGATGGCCGACAGCACCAGACCGGTGCAGGTGATCCACTGCGCCAGGGTGTCCATTTTGTGCTGCTTGTGTTTGTCCGCCTGCGGCATGAACACGATCACACCGGCCAGGGCCGCGCCGACGAGCGGCAGGAAGACAGCGATAATTTCGATCATGAGCCGCTCCCTAGCCCTTCATCATGTTGATGTCTTCGACATCGATGGACCCGCGGTTGCGGAAGTACACGACCAGGATGGCGAGGCCGATGGCCGCCTCGGCCGCGGCGACGGTCAGCACGAACAGCGCGAACACCTGGCCCACCAAATCGCCCAGGTGGGACGAAAACGCGACCAGGTTGATGTTCACCGCCAACAGCATCAGTTCGACCGACATCAGAATGATGATGACGTTCTTGCGGTTCAGGAAGATGCCGAAGATGCCCAGCGTGAACAGGATCGCCGCGACGGTCAGGTAATGGGACAGGCCGATTTCAAACATGCTCAGATCCCCTTCCCGACTTCGACCTTGCGGACTTCGACCGTATCCGTGCCGCGTGCGTTCTGATCGGCGATGCGCTGGCGCTTGACGCCCGTGCGCCGCCGATGGGTCAGCACGATGGCGCCGATCATGGCGACCAGCAGGATCAGGCCCGCGGCCTGGAACAGATAGACGTAGTGCGTATAGACGATCTCACCCAGGGCATGGGTGTTGGTCGTGCCCTTGATGATGGGGGCCGCCGCCTCGGCCAGCTTGGCACCGCCGGCAATGGACTGCCAGCCGCCGGCCACGACGACCATTTCCGCCAGCAGGATCAGGCCGACCAGGCCGCCCAGCGGCAGGTACTGCAGAAAGCCAGAGCGCAGTTCCGTGAAGTTGATGTCCAGCATCATGACCACGAACATGAACAGCACCGCCACGGCGCCGACATAGACGACGACCAGGATCATGGCCAGGAATTCGGCCCCCAGCAGCACGAACAGCCCGGCCGAATTGAAGAACGCCAGGATCAGGAACAGCACCGAATGAACGGGGTTCTTGGAGGAAATGACCAGCACGCCCGCGGCCACGGCGATGAAGGCGAACATGTAGAACGCCAGGGCTTCGACGATCATCTGCCGCCTCCCTTCACGTTCCCTGTCCGCGCCATGGCGCGGCCTTTGTCCTCAATTCCCCTCATACTTTCCTCGTCAGTCCTTCTAGTCTCGTTTCGGCCCCGATCAGGGGGAATGGTCAGCGGTAGGGCGCGTCGGCACGCAGCCGCTCGGCCAGTTCCGTTTCCCAGCGATCGCCGTTGGCCAACAGTTTGTCTTTGTCGTACAGCAGTTCCTCGCGGGTTTCCGTGGCGTATTCGAAGTTCGGGCCCTCGACGATGGCGTCGACCGGGCAGGCTTCCTCGCAATATCCGCAGTAGATGCACTTCACCATGTCGATGTCATAGCGCGTGGTGCGTCGGGAACCGTCGTCGCGGGGTTCGGCCTCGATGGTGATGGCCTGGGCCGGGCAAATGGCCTCGCACAGCTTGCAGGCGATGCAGCGTTCCTCGCCGTTGGGATAACGGCGCAGCGCATGTTCGCCGCGGAACCGCGGGCTCAACGGGCCCTTTTCATAGGGATAGTTCAAGGTCACCTTGGGCTTGGTGAAGTACTTGAGCGTCAGCGCCATGCCGGCGACAAGTTCCTTCAGGAACAGGGCCTTGGCGCTTTGTCCGATGAAGCTCATGGAACTCTCCTAAACCCTTAACCGGCGACCGGGGTGGGAACCCAGCCGAAGGCCAGCAACACACCGGCCACGGCCGCGACGGCAAACAGCGAGATCGGCAGGAACACTTTCCAGCCGAGGCGCATCAACTGGTCATAGCGATAGCGCGGGAAGGTCGCACGCACCCAGATGAAGATGAACAGACAGAATGCGATCTTGGCCGCAAACCAGATCGGCCCGGGAATCCAGGTCAGCGGTTCGATCGACAGCGGCGGCAGCCAACCACCCAGGAACAGAATCGTCGTCATCCCCGACATCAGGATCATGTTGGCGTATTCACCCAGGAAGAACAGGGCGAAGGCCATGCCGGAGTATTCGACGTTGTAGCCGGCGACCAGTTCAGCCTCCGCCTCCGGCAGATCGAAGGGATGGCGGTTGGTTTCGGCCAGGGTCGAGATGAAGAACACCACCGCCATGGGGAACAGCGGAATGACGAACCACATGTCGCGCTGGGCCTCGACGATCGCCGACAGGTTCAGGGAACCGACGCAGAGCAGCACGGTGATGATGACGAAGCCCATGGAAACTTCGTAGGACACCATTTGTGCGGCAGAACGAAGCGCCCCCAAGAAAGCGTAGCGCGAGTTGGAGGCCCAACCGGCCATCAGGATGCCGTAGACGCCGAGCGACGAGATCGCGAACAGATACAGAATGCCGACATTGATATCGGCCAGAACCAAGCCCTCACCGAAGGGAATAACGGCCCAGGCCATAAGCGCCAAGGCGAAGGTCACGCAGGGCGCCAGGAGGAACACCCCCGGATTGGCGCCCGACGGGATGATCATTTCCTTGAGGAACAGCTTGGCGCCGTCGGCCAAAGGCTGGAACAGGCCGAAGGGACCGACCACGTTCGGGCCCTTGCGCAACTGCATGGCACCGATGACCTTGCGTTCGAACAGGGTCAGATAGGCGACCGACAGCAGAATCGGCACCACGATCACAAGGATTTTCAGGACGATCCAGACCGTCGGCCAGATCCAGCTGTTCCAGGCCTCAACCATCGGTGCCGGTCTTCCCTTCCCCGCCGCCGAGAATCTCGTCCGTGCATTCAGCCATGGTGGCGGACGCACGGCTGATCGGATCGGTCATGTAGAAATTGGCGATCGGATAGGTAAACGCGCCGGACAGGTCGCCAGCCGTCCCGAACTCGCCCCAGGAGGCGGCCTGAATGTCGTCGATGCCTTGGAACACGGGATTGGCCTTGACCAGGCCCCGGCGCACATCGGCCAGGGTCGTGTAAGGCAGCGTAGCATTCAGGGCGTCCGACAGGGCGCGGATGATCTTCCAATCCTCACGGGCATCGCCCGGCGGATAGACAGCCAATTGGCCGCGCTGCACGCGCCCTTCCAGGTTCACGTAGGTCGCGTCTTTCTCCGTGTAGGCCGCCCCCGGCAGGATGACGTCGGCGACATGGGCACCGGCGTCGCCGTGGTGGCCTTGATAGATAACGAAGGGCTTATCCAGGTCCTTGGTGTCGATCTCATCGGCACCCAGAAGATAGATAACCTTGACGGCGCCGGTCGCGGCCCCATCCAGGATGCGGCCTGTGTCCATGCCGCCCTCGCCCGGAACGAAACCCAGGTCCAGACCGCCGACGCGCGAGGCCGCGCGCTGCAGCACGTTGAAACCGTTCCAGTCCGCCGTCACCGCACCGGCCGCTTCCGCAGCCTGGCGCGCCAGGCCCAACACCGCCGCGCCATCGGGGCGCGCCACGGCGCCCGAGCCGACGATGATCATGGGCCGTTCGGCCGTCTTCAGAACGTCGGCGAAAGGATGCGTGCCGGCGGCGATCTGCGCCAAGACCTCAGCGCCCTCACCCAGCCAGTCCACGGGATAGCTCAGGTCGATGGCCGGGCCGACGGCGGCGATGGGGAACTTGCCCATCAGATAGCGTTTGCGGATGCGGGCGTTGAGTACGGGCGCTTCCCAGCGCGGGTTCGCCCCCACGATCAACAGCGCGTCCGCGTCCTCGATCCCGGCGATGGTCGAATTGAAGATGTAGGACGCGCGCTGGGTCGGATCGACCTTCGATCCGTCCTGACGGCAGTCCATGTTGGTCGACCCCAGACCGACCATCAGTTCCTTGAGCACCAGCATGCTTTCGCAATCGGCCAAGTCACCGGCGATGGCGGCGATCTCGCTGCCCTGCTTGCCTTTGATCGCCTTGGCCACGGCGGCGAAAGCCTCCGGCCAGGTGGCGGGCTGCAACTTGCCTTTGACCCGCACATAGGGCTGATCCAGGCGCTGGCGCTTCAGGCCATCGATGCAATACCGCGTCTTATCGGAAATCCATTCTTCGTTGACGTCTTCGTTGAGGCGCGGCAGCACGCGCATGACCTCGGGGCCCCGGCTGTCGACGCGGATGGCACAGCCCTGGGCGTCGGACACGTCGATGCTTTCCGTCTTCTTCAATTCCCAAGGCCGCGCCGCGAAGGCATAGGGCTTGGACGTCAGCGCCCCCACCGGGCACAGGTCGATGACGTTGCCCGACAGTTCGGAACTGACGGCCTGATCCAGATAGGTAACGATTTCGGCGTTTTCGCCGCGGCCGATCAGGCCCATGTCGGTCACGCCCGCAACCTCGGTCGAGAACCGCACACAGCGCGTGCAATGGATGCAGCGCGTCATGATCGTCTTGATCAGCGGCCCCATGTGCTTGTCTTCGACGGCGCGCTTGTTTTCCTTGTAGCGCCCGTGATCCATGCCATAGGCCATGGCCTGATCCTGCAGGTCGCATTCACCGCCCTGATCGCAGATCGGACAATCCAGCGGGTGGTTGATAAGCAGGAATTCCATCACCCCCTGGCGCATCTTCTTGACCTCGGGCGTGTCCGTATAGACGACCATGCCGTCAGCCACGGGCATGGCGCAGGACGCCACCGGCTTGGGCGAGCGTTCCATCTGCACCAGGCACATGCGGCAGTTGCCGGCGATGGACAGACGGTCGTGATAGCAGAAGCGCGGGACTTCCTTGCCGGCCTGCTCGCAGGCCTGCAGGATCGTCATACCGGCTTCGACCTCGTGTTCCGTGCCGTCGATGGTGATCTTTGGCATCTAGCTCAAGCCCCTAGTAAACCAGTCTATTCCGCCGCCGACCGGCGCGCGATGTTGTCGAGGATCCGTTTTTCCATTTCCGGACGGAAATGGCGGATCAATCCTTGAATCGGCCATGCCGCCGCGTCGCCCAGGGCACAGATGGTGTGCCCTTCGACCTGGCGGGTGACCTCTTCCAGCGTGTCGATCTCGTCGATATGGGCATCGCCCGAAACCATGCGCTGCATGACCCGCGCCATCCAGCCGGTACCTTCGCGGCACGGCGTGCACTGACCACAGCTTTCATGCTTGTAGAAGGCCGAAAGCCGCGCGATGGCCTTGATCACATCCGTCGACTTGTCCATGACCATGACCGCCGCCGTGCCGAGGCCGGAGCGCTGTTCGCGCAGGCTGTCGAAATCCATCAGCACGTCGTCGCAGATGTTCTTGGGCAGCACTGGCACAGACGCCCCACCCGGAATGACGCAAAGCAGGTTATCCCAGCCGCCGCGCACCCCGCCCGCATGCCGTTCGATGAGTTCCTTGAGCGGAATGCCCATTTCCTCTTCGACCGTGCAGGGCTGGTTCACATGCCCCGAGATGTTGAACAGCTTGGTACCCACGTTGTTGGGCCGGCCGATACCGGAGAACCAATCCGCGCCCCGGCGCAGGATGGCCGGCGCCACGGCAATGGATTCCACGTTGTTGACCGTGGTCGGGCAGCCCCACACACCGACCCCTGCCGGGAACGGCGGCTTCAGGCGCGGCTGGCCCTTCTTGCCTTCCAGGCTTTCGATCAGCGAGGTTTCCTCGCCGCAGATATAGGCTCCGGCGCCGGAATGGACGTAGAAATCGAACTTCCAGCCCGTGCCGCAGGCATCGTCGCCGATCAGGCCCGCTTCATAAGCCTCGTCAACGGCGCGCTGCAGGCAATCAATCTCGTGATGGAACTCGCCGCGCACGTAGCAATATGCCGCATGGGCGCCCATGGCGAAGGACGCGATCAAGGCGCCTTCGATGAGCTTATGCGGCTCGGAGCGCATGATTTCGCGGTCCTTGCAGGTGCCGGGCTCGCCCTCGTCCGCGTTGATGACAAGATAATGCGGCCGGCTGCCGATTTCCTTGGGCATGAAGGACCACTTCACGCCCGTGGGGAAGCCGGCACCACCCCGCCCGCGCAGGCCAGATTCCTTCATCTCGTCGATGATCTTGTCGCGGCCCAGTTCGATCAGCTTCTTCGTGCCGTCCCAGTCACCGCGCGCGCGGGCACCGTCGAGCCAGGGGCTGTCGAAGCCGTAGATATTGGTGAAGATACGATCCTTGTCGGCAAGCATCAGTCGTCGCCTCCCGCCTTGGCGGCCCGGTCCGGATAGCGGTCGGTCAGGGTCGTGATCCCGCCGGCGGGCTCGCAGGTATAACGCCCGGACTGGGAGCCGACCTTCGGCTTCTGACCAGCCCTGAGCGCCGTCAGGACTTCTTCGGTCGCCGCCGAATCCAGGTCTTCGTAATAATCGTCGCCGATCTGCATCATCGGTGCATTAACGCAGGCGCCCAGGCATTCAACCTCAAGCACCGTGAATTCGCCGTCCGCCGAGGTTTCGCCGTTCGAACAGCCGGTGACCTTCTTGCAGGCGGCCATGATCTGGTCAGAGCCGCGCAGCCAGCATGGCAGATTGGTGCAGACCTGGACAAAGTGCTTACCGACCGGCTTCAGGTTGTACATGGTGTAGAAGGTCGCGACCTCGTAGACGCGGATCGACGCCATATCCAGCATGTCGGCGATGACCTCGATCGCCGCCTGGGGAATCCAGCCGCCGTTCTGACGTTGCGCCAAATCCAGCAGCGGCATCACAGCACTCTGCTGGCGGCCGGCCGGATACTTGGCAATGTGCCATTTCGCCTTTTCGAGGTTCTCCGCCGTAAAGGCGAAGTTCGACGGTTGTTCTGTATTCATCCCGGTCACCGGTCGATTTCGCCGAACACGACGTCGATGGAACCGATGTTCGCGACCACGTCCGCGAGCATATGCCCCTTCGACAGGAATTCCGTCGCTTCCAGATGGGCAAATCCCGGTGCCCGAATCTTGCAGCGATAGGGTTTGTTGGAGCCGTCGGCCACCAGATAGACACCGAATTCACCCTTGGGCGCTTCGACGGCCGTATAGGTTTCGCCAGCCGGCACGTGGAAGCCCTCGGTAAACAGTTTGAAGTGGTGGATCAAGGCTTCCATGGATTGCTTCATGTCGCCGCGGGTCGGCGGCGTGACCTTCTTGTTGGTCGACTTGACCGGCCCGCCGGGCATGTTTTCAACGCATTGGCCGATGATCTTCAAGGATTCGCGCATTTCCAGCATGCGCACCAGATAGCGGTCGTAGCAGTCGCCCATCTTGCCCACGGGGATGTCGAAATCCATTTCCGCATAGGCGTCATAGGGCTGCGACTTGCGCAGATCCCAGGCAACACCGGACGCGCGCAGATTCGGGCCCGTAAAACCCCAGTCGAAGCATTGCTCGGCATCGATGACGCCGATATCGACCGTGCGCTGCTTGAAGATGCGGTTTTCCGTGAGCAGGCTTTCCAGATCATCAAGAAAGGCCGGGAATTCGTCATCGGCCCATTTGGCGATGTCTTCCAGCAACCCCGCCGGCAGGTCCTGGGCAACGCCGCCGACGCGGAAATAGTTCATATGCAGGCGCGCACCCGAGGCGGATTCGCAAAACTCCATCAGGCGTTCGCGAATCTCGAAGCCCCATAGCATCGGCGTCATTGCGCCCACGTCCATGGCGAAGGCCGTGATGTTCAGGATGTGGTTGAGGATGCGTCCGATCTCGCAATAGAGCACCCGGATATATTGGCCGCGTTTGGGAATTTCGATGCCCAACAGCTTTTCCGCCGCCAGAACGAAGGCGTGTTCCTGGTTCTGCGGCGCGACATAGTCCAGGCGGTCGAAGTACGGCACGGCCTGGGCATAGGTCTTGTATTCGATAAGCTTTTCCGTGCCCCGGTGCAGCAGGCCGATGTGCGGATCGGCGCGTTCCACGACCTCGCCGTCCATCTCCAGGACCAGGCGCAAAACCCCGTGGGCCGCCGGATGCTGCGGCCCGAAGTTGAGGTTGAAATTCTTGATCTGGGTTTCGGCCATGGTCAGGACGCCTCGGTTTCCGGTTCCGCCTCGGCCTTTTCGTCGCCCGGCAGAACGACGCGTTCCATGCCTTCCCAGGGGCTTTCGAAGTCGAAGTTGCGAAATTCCTGGGTCAGCTTCACGGGTTCGTAGACCACGCGTTTCTGTTCATCGTCGTAGCGCACCTCGACATAGCCCGTCAGCGGGAAATCTTTGCGCAGGGGATGGCCCTCGAACCCATAGTCGGTCAGCAGACGGCGCAGATCGGGATGGTCGGAGAAGAACACGCCATACATGTCCCAGATTTCGCGCTCGAACCAATTGGCGGTCGAGAACACTCCGGCGACGGACGGCACGGGATCGTCTTCGTCCGTGCGCAGTTTGACGCGGATGCGCGTGTTATGGGTCATGGACAGAAGGTTGTAGACGATTTCGAAACGCGGGCTTTCATCGGCGTAATCGACGCCGCAGATATCCATCAACTGATGGAACCGGCAGTTCGAATCGTCGCGCAGGGATTTCAGCACCGCGACGATGGCGTCCCGCCTGACGGTGATCATCAATTCGCCAAGACGCACCTCGTCGGCCAGCAACTTGTCGCCAAGCTGGTCGCGGAGGTGTTCGGCAAGTTCCTTGAGGGCCTGATCCATGGTCTT
Organism: Rhodospirillales bacterium; assembly: GCA_048263775.1. Taxonomy (GTDB): domain Bacteria; phylum Pseudomonadota; class Alphaproteobacteria; order Rhodospirillales; family Casp-alpha2; genus UBA1479. The sequence goes on along the minus strand of JBLXDU010000006.1, from coordinate 183,179 downwards.
CTTGGTTCTTTTAGTGATCGGTCGCGGTTCGCCCGGTCGCGTCAGCGCCACAGGGCGCCGGTACGGCGGATTTTCTTCTGTAATTGGAGAATGCCGTACACCAGCGCCTCGGCCGTCGGCGGGCAGCCAGGCACATAGACGTCGACGGGCACGACGCGGTCACAACCGCGCACGATGGCATAGGAATAATGGTAATAGCCGCCGCCATTGGCGCAGGATCCCATGGAGATCACATAACGCGGCTCCGCCATCTGGTCATAAACCTTGCGGAATGCGGGGGCCATCTTGTTGGTCAGGGTGCCGGCAACGATCATCACGTCCGACTGGCGCGGGCTCGGCCGCGGCACGACGCCGAATCGGTCCAAGTCATAGCGGCTCATGTAGGCGTGGATCATCTCGACCGCGCAGCAGGCCAGACCGAAGGTCATGGGCCACAGCGATCCCGTGCGCGCCCAGTTGACCAGCTTGTCCACATTGGCAAGGACGAAGCCCTTGTCCTGCAGTTCCTGGGTCACGCGGGCGAGAATCTCGTCCTGCTCGGCACCGGGCCCCAGGGGTTGGCCCAGGTCGGGGGCGGTTCCGGGCTGCGTCACGACGGACATTCGGTCACTCCCTCTACTATTCCCATTCGAGGGCGCCTTTGCGCCACTCGTAGATAAATCCGATGGTCAGCACAGACAGGAATACCATCATCGACCAGAAACCGAAGACACCGATCTTGCCCAGCGTCACCGCCCAGGGGAACAGGAAGGCCACTTCGAGGTCGAAAATGATGAACAGGATGGCCACCAGATAGAACCGAACGTCAAACCGGCCGCGCGAATCGTCAAACGCTTCGAAGCCGCATTCATAGGCCGAGTTCTTTTCCACATCGGGGTTCTGCTGAGCGATCACGAAAGACGCAATCATGATCGCGCCGGCAAGCCCGACGGCAATCCCGATAAAGATCAGGATGGGGAGATATTCCAATAGCAAATCGTTCACGCCGAACTCCCTGTCCCCGGCTTCCTGCCTTGGTCCCCCCCGAATGCATTCTAAGGAATGCCGCGATGCGGTCACGTCGATGGCTTAATGCGGCCATGTCGATGACTACCGGGGGAAAGTGACCGATAACCGGATAAATTTCAAAGGTTTTATCGCAACGCAGGCGCAAAAAACCGATGCCCGGCGACAGACGCGAAGGAAACCTGGAATTGGGGGAAATGGCGGGAGTGACGGGACTCGAACCCGCGGCCTCCGGCGTGACAGGCCGGCGCTCTAACCAACTGAGCTACACCCCCTTCTGAAGGGTCTTTCCGCCTGGGGCATGGGCCCCGGTACGCGAAAGAGGGCACCATGTACTCCAGCGCCGGAAGCAGTGTCAAGGACGATCGGCGGGAAAAGTCCACTAACCTATCTTGCCTTGGAAATCTTGGGCTTGCGGCGCCCTCCCCCGGCGGCGAATGGTGGGCGGTGAGGGGTTCGAACCCCCGACCTTCTGGGTGTAAACCAGACGCTCTCCCAACTGAGCTAACCGCCCGTTTGCCGAGGGCTCTATTTAAGGGCAGATGCCGGCCGGCACAAGCACGCAAGCCCCCTGCCCCGCGCCACCGGAAAACCCAGCCGCAAAGACATACAGCCAAACGAAACCGGCCGCCGAAATATTCGGCGGCCGGTCTGTAGGCGTTACGTGTGGCTGAGACGCCGGTCTTAGTTGACCGCGTCCTTCAGACCCTTACCAGCCTTGAACTTGGGCTGGTTGGACGCCGGAATCTGGATGCTTTCGCCGGTCCGCGGGTTACGGCCCGTGGTCGCGGCGCGCTTGGTCACACTGAAGGTGCCGAAGCCGACCAGGCGGACTTCGTCTCCGCCCTTCAAAGCGCCAGCGATCGCGTCGAAAACGCTGTCAACCGCGCTCGCGGAATCGGATTTGGACAAGCCGGTGCTATTGGCAACGGCTGCGATCAGATCATTCTTGTTCAATTGAAAGGCCCCCTCTTGCTGAAAGGTATCGGGTTGGGACAAATAGATTATTATCGTGATCGGGTGTTTAGACACCCACTCGACCGGGTGTTTCGCCACCCGTTCGAATCGCGAAGAGTGTATGTGCGCACCTATGGGGCGTCAATCTTCATGCCCCAGTTTTCCCCAGATTTTTGCGGGTTTCGACGAATTTTCCGGCATTCGTTCCGGGCTCGGAAGAATGCCCCCAATGCTCACGGAGGGGCGGATTTCCGCCACCTTCATGAAAACGGGCCGCCGGATGATCCGGCGGCCCGAAAAAACATCTATATATTGTAAGTGGTTATCTGAATTTAGTGGGTCACCACACCGCCGACATCGTCGTCGTCGGCGCTGCCCGACCTGAGGGCACGGGCCTCCAATTCAGCCTTTTCCTCGTCCCATTCGACCGGGGTCACTGGGCTGGCGAGAGCATGCGAAAGCACCTCGTCAACGGTCGTCACGGGCACGATTTCCAGCCCGCGCTTCACGTTTTCGGGAATCTCCGACAAATCCTTCTCGTTGTCCTTGGGAATCAGGACCTTCTTGATCCCACCGCGAAGCGCCGCAAGCAGCTTTTCCTTGAGCCCGCCGATCGGCAGAACGCGCCCGCGCAGGGTCACTTCGCCGGTCATGGCGACGTCTTTGCGAACCGGAATGCCGGTCAGCACGGACACGATCGAGGTCACCATGCCGACGCCGGCCGACGGCCCGTCCTTGGGCGTCGCCCCTTCGGGCACGTGGACGTGGATGTCTCGCTTGTTGAACAGCGGCGGCAAGATGCCGAGCGAAGCCGAGCGCGACTGCACATAGGATTTGGCCGCCTGGATGGATTCCTGCATGACATCGCCGAGCTTGCCGGTGATGGTCATCTTGCCCTTGCCCGGCACCATGACGGCTTCGATGTTGAGAAGCTCGCCGCCGACCTCGGTCCAGGCCAGACCGGTAACCACGCCGACCATGTCCTCGGCTTCGATCTCGCCGAACCGGTATTTGCGCACGCCACCGTACTTTTCCAGGTTCTTGGACGTGACCTTGATGGTCTTGGACGCCCCGATCATGATCTCCTTGACCGCCTTACGAGCCAGGTTGGCCAGTTCGCGTTCCAGGTTACGAACCCCGGATTCCCGCGTGTAATAGCGAATCACATCGCGCAGGGCGCCGTCGGAAATCGACCATTCACCCTGCTTCAGGCCGTGCGCCTTGATCTGCTTGGGCAGCAAGTGGCGGTTGGCGATCTCGACCTTTTCGTCCTCGGTGTAACCGGACAGGCGGATGATCTCCATACGGTCCAACAGCGGGCCCGGCATGTTCATGGTATTGGCGGTGGTCACGAACATCACGTCCGACAGGTCGTAATCGACCTCCAGATAATGGTCGTTGAAGGTTGAATTCTGTTCCGGATCAAGCACTTCAAGCAGCGCCGAGGCCGGATCACCGCGCCAGTCCTGGCCCATCTTGTCGACTTCGTCGAGCAGGAACAGCGGGTTGGACGACTTGGCCTTCTTCATGCCCTGGACGACCTTGCCCGGCATGGAGCCGATATAGGTGCGCCGGTGGCCGCGGATTTCCGATTCGTCCCGCACACCGCCCAATGACATGCGCACGAAATTACGCCCGGTCGCCTTGGCGATGGATTTACCGAGGGACGTCTTGCCCACGCCCGGAGGGCCCACCAGACATAAGATCGGTCCGGTGACCTTATTCGTGCGATGCTGGACGGCCAGGTATTCAAGGATGCGTTCCTTGACCTTTTCCAGCCCGTAGTGATCCTCGTTGAGGACCTCCTCGGCCTTCAACAAATCCTTCTTCACCCGGGTGCGCTTCTTCCACGGAATGGACAGAATCCAATCCAGGTAGTTGCGCACCACCGTGGCTTCGGCGGACATCGGGCTCATGGAGCGCAGCTTTTTCAGCTCCGCCTCGGCCTTTTCCTTGGCTTCCTTGGTCAGACGGGTCTTGCCGATCTTTTCCTCGATCTCCGCAACCTCGTCCTTGCCTTCGTCGGTTTCGCCCAGCTCCTTCTGAATGGCCTTCAATTGCTCATTCAGATAGTACTCGCGCTGGGTCTTCTCCATCTGGCGCTTGACCCGGTTGCGGATCTTCTTCTCGACTTGCAGGACGCCGATTTCCGATTCCATGTGGGAATAGACGCGCTCCAGGCGCTCGGCAGCCGATTCGATTTCCAGCAGCTCCTGCTTTTCGGAAATCTTCAGCGCCAGATGCGAGGCAACCGTGTCAGCCAGCTTGTTGGCTTCGTCAATTTGATTAATTGAAACAAGAACTTCCGGCGGGATCTTCTTGTTCAACTTGATGTATTGTTCGAACTGGCCGATGACCGAGCGAGACAGCGCCTCAAGCTCGTTCTCATCCCCTTCCTCGTCAGGGATCAGTTCGGCCTCGACTTCGAAGAACGAAGGGTTGTCCACGAACTCGGTGACTTTCGCGCGCTGCACACCTTCGACCAGCACCTTCACCGTGCCGTCCGGAAGCTTCAGAAGCTGCAGCACCGTCGACACCGTGCCGACGGTGTAGATATCGTCGGCCGTCGGATCATCCTGGGCCGCGTTTTTCTGCGCCACCAGCAGGATCTGCTTATCGTCCTGCATGACGTCTTCAAGCGCCCGCACGGATTTGTCGCGGCCGACAAACAGCGGCACGATCATGTGCGGGAACACGACGATGTCGCGCAACGGCAGGACGGGGAATTGCTGGGACTTCATACCTGGGAACATCTGGCCTCAACACGGGAAGACCGCGCCACAAGGACGACGGCGGGTTGGAATTGCTTCACAACAAAGGTGGGGGATGGAACGCTGCGGCGCAAGCCCAGACCGTGGATAACCGTGGAAAGACGCAAATTACGCGCTTGTTTCCACTTCTTCGGCCTTTTCGCCATAGATAAACAGCGGATTGGCACTTTCTTCCACCACCTCTCCATTGATGACGACCTCTTCCACACCTTCCATGCCGGGAAGGTCGAACATGGTGTCGAGGAGAATGTTTTCCATGATCGAGCGCAAGCCCCGGGCGCCGGTCTTGCGCTCGACGGCCTTGACGGCGATGGAACGAAGGGCGGCTTCGGAGAACGTCAGCTTGGTGTCTTCCATCTCGAACAGGCGCTGGTACTGCTTCACCAGGGCGTTCTTCGGCTTGGTCAGGATTTCCACCAGCGCGTCTTCGTCCAGGTCTTCCAGCGTCGCGACCACAGGCAGGCGGCCGACAAACTCAGGGATCAGACCGAACTTCAACAGGTCTTCCGGCTCCACCTCGCGCAGGATTTCACCGGTCTGGCGTTCCTCGGGCGCACGCACGTCGGCGCCGAAACCGATGCTGGAGCCCTTGCCGCGGGCGGAAATGATCTTGTCCAAGCCGGCAAAGGCACCGCCGCAAATGAACAGGATGTTGGTGGTGTCGACCTGCAGGAACTCCTGCTGCGGGTGCTTGCGCCCGCCCTGGGGCGGCACGCTGGCGACCGTGCCTTCCATGATCTTCAGCAACGCCTGCTGCACGCCTTCGCCCGACACGTCGCGGGTGATCGACGGATTGTCGGATTTGCGGCTGATTTTATCGACTTCGTCGATGTAGACGATGCCGCGCTGCGCGCGCTCGACATTGTAGTCGGCGGACTGCAGCAGCTTGAGAATGATATTTTCGACGTCTTCACCGACATAGCCGGCTTCGGTCAGGGTCGTCGCATCGGCCATGGTGAAGGGCACATCCAGGATGCGCGCCAGGGTCTGCGCCAACAAGGTCTTGCCGCAACCGGTCGGACCGACCAGCAGGATGTTGGACTTGGCCAGCTCGACGTCGTTGTTCTTGGCGCCGTGGTTCAGGCGCTTGTAGTGGTTATGCACGGCGACCGACAGCACGCGCTTGGCGTTGTTCTGACCGATCACGTAGTCATCAAGGACGGAGCAGATGTCCATCGGCGTCGGCACGCCGTCGCCCGACTTCACGAGGTTCGTCTTGTGCTCTTCGCGGATGATGTCCATGCACAGTTCGACACATTCGTCGCAGATGAACACGGTCGGCCCCGCGATCAGCTTGCGCACCTCGTGCTGGCTTTTGCCGCAGAACGAGCAATAAAGGGTGTTCTTGGAGTCGCTGCCGGTGGTTTTCGTCATTGTTTATCCTGTTGGTCCCGCGCCGCCTCCCGGATCAAGACCATGTTAGCCGGACCCTTGTGCAACACTCAATCACAATCACGCCCATGGAGCTATGCCAAAAGACGTAGCGGCGGAGAGACGTCCCGTAGTATTTGCGCCGCCACCCAAGACCTGGGGACAGCTGTTTAGACGGATGCCGCGGCTCAACCCTTGCCGGACTTGCCGCCGTCGTCGTCGCCGGTGGCCGGCCGGTTGGCGACCACTTCGTCGATCAGGCCGAACGCCTTGGCTTCCTCTGGAGTCATGAATTTGTCACGCTCCATCGCGTTTTCAATGGTTTCCATCGATTGGCCGGTGTGTTCGACATAGATTTCATTGAGCCGCTGGCGCAGCGCGATGATCTCGCGGGCATGGATTTCAATGTCCGATGCCTGGCCCTGGAAACCGCCCGACGGCTGGTGAACCATGATCCGCGAATTGGGTAGCGAGTAGCGCTTTCCGGGCGCGCCGGCGGCCAGCAGAAGCGAGCCCATGGAGGCCGCCTGACCGATGCAGACCGTCGACACATCCGGCTTGATGTAGCGAATCGTATCGTAGATCGCGAGGCCGGAGGTCACGACGCCACCCGGCGAGTTGATGTAGAACGAGATGTCCTTGGACGGATTTTCAGATTCCAGGAACAGCAACTGCGCGCAAACCAGGCTCGAAACATGATCCTCGACCCCACCGGTCAGGAAGATGATGCGTTCCTTCAACAGCCGCGAATAGATGTCGTAGGCGCGCTCACCCCGGTTGGTGGTCTCAACGACCATGGGCACCAGGGTATTCATGTAGATGTCGTGGGGATCGGTCATGCCGCGGTCCTTATGATACGTGCTGCTCGGGATGACGGGTCCGGGGATGGCGGGCCGCCTATGCTCTGATAGCGCCCCGGTCCCGCCGCCGCTACTCCTTTTTCGCCGCCGGCTTCTTTGCCGCGGCCTTCTTCTTGGCCGGTTTCTTGTCGTCCGCCGCGTCGTCCTTGGCCGCTGCCTTCTTCTTGGCGGCAGGCTTCTTGGCTTCCTTGGCCTCGTCCTCGGCCTCAAGAACCTTGATCAGGTCTTCGAAGGACGCCGGCTTTTCCGTCACCTGGGCCAGTTCGATGATGTAATCGATGACCTTTTCCTCAAACACCGGAGCCTTGATCTGCTCCTGCGCCTGGGGATTGGAGCGGAAGAATTCCAGCACCTGCTGCTCCTGACCCGGGTATTTCTGGGCCTCCTGCATCATGGCGCGGTTGACGTCTTCCGGCGACACCTGGATGGCGTTGGCGCGGCCGACTTCGGACAGCAACAGGCCCAGCTTGACCCGCCGTTCGGCGATGTCGCGGAATTCGGCCTTGTGCTCTTCGTCCGACTTGTCATCGTGATCGTGGGCATGGTCGTGATCATGGTCATGATCATGATCGTGGCCGTGCTCATGATCGTGTTCCTGCTTACGCTGTTCCTCGAACTGGGCCCAGATGTTGTCGAATTCCATCTCCACCATCTTGGGCGGCATCTCGAAATCATGGCTGTCGGCCAGCTGATCCAACAGCACGCGCTTGACCTGCATGCGCGCCATCTGATCGAACTCGCGGCGCTGGCCCTCGACGATGCGTTCCTTCAGGGCGTCCAGGCTTTCCAGACCGGCCTTCTTGGCCAGTTCATCGTCGATCGGTGCCGGCGTGGCTTCGCGGATTTCGTGGACCTTGACGTCGAACACGGCTTCCTTGCCGGCCAGGTCCTTGGCCGCGTATTCGGCGGGGAAGTTGACCTTGACCTCGACGTCGGCGCCGACATCGACGCCGATCAACTGTTCCTCGAAGCCCGGAATGAACGAGCCGGAGCCCAATTCCAGGTGATAGCCATCGGCCTTGCCGCCGGCGAACTCGACGCCGTCCAGCTTGCCGACGAAGTCGATGACGCAGACGTCACCAGACTTGGTCTTGCGCTTGGCGGAGATCGGCTCGGACGTTTTATGGGCGTTGGCCAGATTCTCGAGGGTTTCCTCGATCTGCTTCTCATCCGGCTTCAGGACCAGCTTCTCAAGCTTCAGCTTGGAAAAGTCCATCGGCGTGATTTCGGGCAGGATGTCCACGGCCAGCGTGTATTCCAGATCCTTGCCCTCGTCGAAGGAAGTGATCTCGACCTGCGGCTGGGTCGCGGCACGGATGCCCTTCTCGGCCAGCGCCTGGGCCGAGGAATCGTTCACCGCCTGATCCAGGATCTCGCCCAGGATCGACGGTCCGAAGCGCTTGCGCAGCAGGCCCACGGGCACCTTGCCGGGTCGGAAACCGGGCAGCGAGGCGGATTGTGCGACTTCCTGAAGACGCAGGTTGATTTTCTCTTCAATGTCCTTGGCGGCCACGGTGACTTTCATCTCGCGGCTCAGGCCTTCGGATTTTGTCTCGACGACTTGCATGGAACTCCCGTTTCGGAAATCTGCGGCGAAGCACCTAAATCGGCGCCGCCTGTAAAACACACTAGGATTAAGCCCTCAACTCCCGGGCGGATATATAGGCCGCCACCCCGGACCCGGCAACGATAAACGGCTGATCGGAATAATCCCGCCTCCGAAACCGAAGGCGCAACCTCGCCATTTTGGAGGATGGTGCGGGCGGAGGGACTTGAACCCCCACGACCAAAGGCCACCAGGACCTAAACCTGACGCGTCTACCAATTCCGCCACGCCCGCCAACGCCGCCGGGATGCCCGACCAGCGAGCGGCGCGACTTTATCCATTCTGACAACGATTACAACCGGGAAATCGGCCCCGCACCGGCGCGCTGCGGGCTCACCCCCGCAGGTGCGCCTTCACGCCCGAGGACATATCGACGCTGCCGGCCGAGGTATAGGCCTCGTGGTTCCCTTCGATACGGCCCAGGTCATAGAGGTAGTTGACCATCAGCCCCGCCGATTGGGCCAAACCCTTGTCCGAGGTATCACCCAGCCAATTGAGGCGTTCGAGCCGCGCCCCATTCGACAGGTGGAAATGCGCCACCGGGTCGCGCGCACGCCCTCCCCGGCCCTTTTCCTTGGCCAGGTAGCGCGCCGCCAGGCGCGTCAGCGGTCCTTGCAGGGCGGCGGTCATGACGTCGTCCTTGATCCAAGCGGGAGTGTCGAGGACCGAAATCAACGATCCCTTGGCCCCGCCCTTGCGGCCCGTGGCCGCGTTCAACGCCTTGCGCTCCTCGGCCGAGAACAGCTTGGGCTCACCCTCGGCCAGGAGTTCGTTGAGCCAGTTGCGGAAACCCGGAATCGGCGACAGGGTCGCGAAGGTCTTGAGATTCGGGAACTCCTGGGACAATTGCTGCGCCACCCGCTTGATCAGGAAGTTGCCGAAGCTGATGCCTGCAAGCCCCTTCTGCGCATTGGAGATGGAATAGAAGATCGCCGTGTCGGCGGCGACCGGATCGGTCGCCGGGGCGTTAGTATCGAGTAGCGCCTGCACATTGGCCGCCATGCCGTTGACCAGGGCGACCTCGACGAAGATCAGGGGCTCATCGGGCATGCGCGGATGGAAGAAGGCGTAGCAGCGGCGGTCGGAATCAAGCCGGTTCTTGAGGTCTTCCCAGCCCTTGATGGCATGCACGGCCTCGTAGGCGATAAGCTTTTCCAACAACGACGCCGACGAGGAATCCCACGCGATCCGCCGCAATTCCAGGAAATCAACGTCGAACCAACTGGCCAGCAGGTCCCGCAGGTCGTGTTCCATGGCCTTCAGGCCCACGTCAGACTTGGCAAGCGGCAGCAGTTCCGCACGCAGATCAACCAAGAACTTGACCCCATCGGGCAGCGCGTTGAACTGGGTCAGCAGCCGGCGCCAGGGGGCTTGCAGGCTGTTCTTGATCGCAAGCTGCGCATCCAGGCGCGCGGCGTCGGTATCCGCCGCTTGGAACTTGCCGATGGCCGTCTCGACAGCCTTGGCGTCGGTGCCGAAATTGCCGGCCATCAGGCGCAGGAATTTCTCGCGCCCGCCCTTGTCCAGGGCCAGATAGACCCGGCCTAGGGCCGCCGCCTTGGTCCGCGCCGAAACCTCACCACCCTTGTTGTCCAGGCACTCCTGCATCTGTTCAAGGATACGCCCGGCGTCCTCATCCGGCAGGTTGGGGCGCGTGCTTGCGGCATCCTCGTCGTATGACGATCCGGCGATGGATTGCCAACCCCGGCGCAGGTTGGCCAAGGTTCGGTCGAGGAAACTGCTCGGTTTATGTTCGGTCATCAAAGCCCTTTCAAAGGTACGCGGACATCCCGTTAAACCTGTTCGCTTTTACCGGTCGGTTCAAGGGGCAAATGGGTGAAAATTTGCCCGGGCACGCCCCCCGTCACAGCCCCGGGAAGGGCGCCGACAATGCCCGGCAGCAGGCCGGGAATATCCTCGGCGATCAGGCCGTGGCCGATGCATTGCGCCGCCGCCGCATGCAGCCAGACCGCGGCGCAGGCGGCCGGGAACGGCGCCATGCCCTGGGCCAGGAGCCCCGCCGTGATGCCCGCCAGCACGTCACCGGTACCCGCGGTGGCCAAATGGGGTGAGCCGTTGGCGTTGATCACCGCTCGACCGTCTGGGGCCGCGATGACCGTGTCAAAGCCCTTCAGCAAGACCACCGCACCCGATTTCTTGGCTGCTTGTCGCGCGCGGCTCAACCGGTCGCCGTCGTTTGGAAAAACACGGGCGAATTCACCGCCATGGGGGGTAATTACGCAGTTGCCGTGCAAAGCCGACATCAAGGCATCGGGATCGTCCGCGAAGGCGGAAATGCCGTCGGCGTCCAGTACCACGGGCTTGCCCGTGGCCAGCGCCGCCAGGGCCCGCATGCGGGTATCCGGGCCCGGCCCGTTGCCGGGGCCGACGACCAGGGTCTTGTTGCCGTCCTGGACATAGGTTTCATACACGGCCGCGTCGTTCATGGGGCGAACCAGCACGCCGGGTGCTCCGGCACGGAATATCCCCGTGTCCTCGGGCCGGCAGGCGATGGAAACGATCCCCGCCCCGGCCCGCCGGGCCCCGTCGGCGGCCAGACGCGGTGCGCCCGGCATGGCGCCTGCCCCCCAGATCACGACATGGCCGCGCGTGTACTTGTGGTCGTCGGGCCCCGGATGAGGAAAGGCGGGCCACCAGATGTCGGCGCTGTTGGCCCAGGTATCGGGGGCCTGGGCCGCAACCACGGCATCGGAAATACCGATGTCGCTGACCCGCACCGTGCCGCAGAAATCCCGGCCGGGACGCAGGAAATGGCCTGGTTTGCAGCGGCAAAAGGTCACCGTTTCCAAGGCGTTTACGGCCAGTCCGGCGACGGCACCTGTGTCGCCCATGACGCCCGACGGGATGTCCACGGCCAATACATCCGCCGATGCGGCATTGACGGAAACCCTCAATGCCGCATCGGCCAATACATCCGCCGATGCGGCATTGAGGGTTTCCGTCACGGCCGCCGCGACGCCGTCTAGCGGGCGCGCAAGGCCGGCCCCGAACAGGGCATCGATGACCCCTGCGCCCGCCGGATCGAAGTCTGCCGTCAATTCTGCCACCGCACCGGCCCAGCGGTCCGCCGCCAAGGCCGCATCGCCCCGCAATCTTTCCCGTGCCCCCAGCAGGTAAAGTCGCACCTCGGCGCCCAGTTCCTTCAGAAGTCGCGCCGCGACGAAACCGTCACCGCCGTTGTTGCCGGGGCCGCACAAAACAGCCACGGGACGGCCGTGAAACAGGGCCTGGGCCCGTCCGGCGACGGCGCCCCCCGCCGTTTCCATCAGGTCGATGCCGGGGATACCGCCCGCGATGGCCGCGGCATCGGCCTGCGCCATCTGGCCGACCCGGAGCAATGCCGCCGGCAACCAGGCCGAGTTTTCCACCGTCATTTCATGCTCCGATAATTCACGATCTTCACGTTATACTCCGAAAAAGGGCGAAACGGCGGGAGAATCCCGGAGTCCGGCGGACCTTGTCGATCAGTTTGCATGCCGATGACGGGCCCGCATACTCCGTTATAATTTACATGAAAAAATACGCATACTGTTTTGTTATTACGTTTCTTTTTGTTATTTTGTGGGAGGCCTTGGGGGCGCCAAAATTGCTCCCGGCGTCGGTCGCTGACATATGGCGTCCGTTAACCACGGCCCTGATCGCCTCCCTCGCCGTCGCCGCCGGCCTTGCCCTGTCCCGCCAAGTCGCATCGCTGCGCCCCCCGCCGCCGGAACTTGCCGGCCCCCTGGTCGGCAAGTTGAATGATGACGATTGGTGGCGCTTCATCTTCGCCGCCGCCGATTGGTTCTGGGAAACGGATACCGAACACCGCTTTACCTTCATCTCCGACCGGCTGTTGACCACCTACGGCCTGTCCCCTGCGAATCTGATCGGCCAAACGCGCGAGGACGTTGCCGTAATCCGGGGGCCTGCGCAGCGCATCGCTTTCGAGCAGCATCGGGCGGATCTGGCGGAACGGCGGCCGTTCCGGGACTTCGAATACGGTCTGATCGACGGCAAGGGAAACCTCCGTTATGCAAGGATCAGCGGCGCCCCCGTATTCTCCGACGACGGCACCTTTCTCGGCTACCGGGGGTTCGCACGTGACGTGACCCGGGAATGGCAGTCAGACCAAGCGCTGCGCACCGCCAAGGAAGAAGCGGAACTGGCCAACCGGGCGAAGACGGAGTTCCTCGCCAATATGAGTCACGAGCTGCGCACGCCGTTGAATTCCATCATCGGGTTTTCCGACATCCTGGTGAACGAAACATTCGGCACCCTGAACGTGCCCCAGTACAAGGAATACGCCAGCGACATCAACGATGCCGGCAAGCATCTGCTGCAACTCATCAACGACCTTCTGGACCTGGCCCGCATCGAACGCGGCCAGATGAGCCTAAACGAACAGCGCCTGGACCTGGGACTGATCTTCAACTCTTGCCACCGCCTGGTGCGCGAACGCGCGCTTGAGGCCGGGGTTTCGTTGATGGTCGACTGCCCTACCGACCTGCCGCCCTTAATGGCCGACGAATTGCGCGTCAAACAGGCGCTGGTCAACCTGCTATCCAACGCCATCAAGTTCACGGAACAAGGGGGGGCGGTCTCCGTCGTGGCGCGCCAGCAGGACGACGGCGCCATACGACTGACCGTATCGGACACGGGAATCGGTATTTCGCCCGAGGACATGGCCGTGGCGCTGTCCGAATTCGGGCAGGTCGACGGCTCCCTGACCCGCAAGCACGAAGGCACGGGCCTGGGCCTGACCCTGTCGCGAAAGCTGATCGAACTGCACGGCGGCATGCTGAAAATGGAAAGCGAGGTCGGCCAAGGGACGTCGGCCCATCTTGTGTTTCCGATTGCGCGCAGCCTGCCCTTGCCAGACGCATCCTAGTCCGTCCTCCCGAACGGGCGGACCACGCGTGTCTCAGGATTTCATGGGGGCCAACAATTAGGCGCCTCATCACGCAGCTTTGTTCACGCGGCGCCAAGGAACCCGTTACACTTTGAAATCTTCGCCCCCGCCACAGGAGATGTCCCGGATGCGCACCCATCGTCTGTTTTTCTTCGCCGTCGCCGCCCTGGCCCTGATATCGGCCCCGCCCCTGAGCACCCCTGCCCAGGCCGCCGAGGGCCTGATCGTCAAGCCGAGCCAGCACCCCCCCGGCGAGACCTTAAACCGTCTGGAAAAGCTGCTGAAGGCCAAGAATATCACCATACTGGCCCGCATTAATCACACGGCCGGCGCCGAAAAGGCGGGCCTCAGCCTGCCGGCGACGGAAGTCCTGATCTTCGGCAATCCCAAACTCGGCACGCCGCTCATGCAGGCGACGCGGACCATGGGCATCGACCTGCCGCTCAAGGTTCTGGCCTGGAAGGACGACAAGGGCAGCTGGATCGCCTACAACGATCCCAAATGGCTGGCGCAGCGCCACGGCAACACAGTGGACAAGGTCATTGAGACCATGACCGGCGTGCTGAAAAAGCTGACCGACGGCGCCACCGCGATGAACTAGAAAGGCAGATATCCGCATGCTCAGCGCCCTTGCAACCGGTTTCCACGCGACCGCCGCCGTCGTCTGGGTCGGCGGCATGTTCTTCGCTTATTTGGTCCTGCGCCCCGCCGTGGGCGGGATCACGCCGCCGCCGGAACGCCTGAAGCTGTGGGACCGCGTGTTCGGTCGGTTCTTTCTATGGGTATGGGCCGCCGTTTTGGTCCTGCCGGTATCGGGTTATGCGGTGATCGCCCTGCAATACGGCACCTTCTCTGCCGCGCCTATCCACGTTCACTGGATGCACGGCATCGGCTGGGTCATGAACGCCCTGTTCATTTACCTGTTCTTCGCGCCATACCGGGCCTTTCAGGCGGCCGTCGCCGCCCAGGACTGGCCCACGGGGGGCGCCAGCCTGAATGTCATCCGCCGCATCGTCGCGATTAACTTGGTGCTCGGCCTGATTACGGCCGTGCTTGGCGCCTCGGGCCGGTACTGGGCATGGATTCCCGGGACCTGACGTCGCCGGTAACCGCCCGAGTCTGAGCTAAGAACGGGGAAGCCGGGAAAAACACCACAACCCTGGTTCCCTTCCCGATATCGCTGGTGATTTCCATCGACCCATGATGAAGGTCGACGAGAGCTTTGGTGATGGCCAGCCCCAGCCCCCAGCCCTTATCGCTCAGGTACGGGGTCCCCATGATCTGGGAAAACGGCTCCGTCAGCGTCGGGATATTTTCCTCGGCGATTCCGACCCCCGTGTCATGAACGGCAACCGTGACGCCCGCATTCGTACTGCTGACGGCAACCTGAATCCGCCCGCCGGCGGACGTGAATTTGACGGCATTCGAAAACAAATTGAGAAGAATTTGCTTGAGGGCTTGGCGATCACCGTAAACCGACGGCAAGCCGTCGGGAATGTCGGCCATCAGCGCAATGCCGTTGGTTTTCGCCTTGTCTTCGATCGACCGCATGCATTCCTTAACGATGCCTGCCGTCTCCAGGTTTTCCATCGCCAGCGACCGTTTTCCGGCCTCAATCACGGAAAGGTCGAGGACATCGTTGACCAGCGACAACAGGTATTCACCGCTCTGCAGAATGTCGTCCGTGTATTCCTTGTACTTGTCACCGATCTCACCGAAATACTGCTCCCGAATTATTTCAGCGAAGCCGAGAATTGCATTCAGGGGCGTGCGCAATTCGTGGCTCATGACCGCCAGAAAATCGGACTTGGCACTGTTCGCCAATTCAGCCTCGTGCCGCGCCGCGACCAAGGCATCCTGGACCGCCATTAACTCCGACACATCGGCCAGGGTAACAGCCCGCCCTCCATCCGGTGTCCGCGAGACCGTCTCAAGATACCAAAACCCGTCGTCAAACCGGCGCAGAATGGCGTCGGACTCCCCGCCGAGCCCCAGCACCCGTCCCGGCTGCCCGTCAGGCCCAGAGGAATCGAAAATGCCCCCCAAGACTCCCCCATCTTCGTCGATTTCTTTGAAACTGCCCCCTCTGTCCAGGAACTTTTGGACGTTCGCATTCATCTTGTGAAATTTTTTGTTCGCGGCGATCAGTTGGTCATTGGCGTCGAACAACAGAAACCCCTCGTTCATGCTGTCGATCGCACCCCGCAGACGTTCTTCACCCTCACGGGCCGTCTTAATCATTCGCAGGCCAACCAGATACCGCCACCACAACATTCCTAGAATGAGAAAGGCAACGAACCCACCCATCGTCCAGCCGACACGCGCGGCACTCCAAAACGGTTTTTCCGTGCCGTACCATTTTGAATAAACCCGGTGATATGCCGGGGTTCCGACAAAACGCGCGACCGCGCCATTCAGCAATGCCAGAAGCTCAAGGTCGTCGGCACGGACGCCGAGGCCACGCTTGACCTCTTTCAGCGGTTCGCCGACCGCCTTAAAGCGGTCTGCAAGGCCAACCTTGTGGGCAAGGGCCGTAATGACGGGGGCAGGATACACAAGGGCATCGACCCGCCCGGCCAGGAGTTCAAAGAACGCGCTTTTCACGTCGGGAAACCGGTGCAGGTGGATATCGGTCCTGTCACGAAACAGAAACATCCCGATATTGTTCTCGACAACCGCCAGATTCCGCCCCGGCAAATCCTCCAGGCTCGCCAAATCATGGGTATCGAAGCGGACGAAGATCCGCGTGTTGAAGGTTTCAACCGGTTCCGTGAAGGCAATGGTGGCGGACCTTTGCGGCAGTATCCCGATATTGGGAATGATATCGACGCGGCCGTCCCTAAGCGCCGCCATGGCGTCGGGAAAACTTTCCATCTGAACGTATGAAACCTTAAGTCCGGCCATGGCCGCCACCGCATCCATGACATCAACCGCAAAGCCGATCGGCGCGCCGCCAGCATTCGTGTCATATTGCGGCAGCCAGGAGCGCAACACCGCGACGGAAACCTCACGTTGAGTTTCAACCGCTACTGGGTGCTGATCCGTGGAGACACGCGTGCTGAAGCCGACGCTCACCGCAACCACGGCAAGTGCAAGATAAGTCAGTCGACGGACAGAAATCCAAAGAGATTTCAAATGCTTCTCTCAATCCAATGTCGCGCGATCCAGGGCGTTTTCCCTCTCCATTCCACACAGGCTCTGCCGCGACTTTCAGGGGAGCGCCAAGCGGGTTAGACGCTCACCGCAGCTTTTGAAAAGCCAGACATGGTTAGCTATTGATAATTAGAGCAATTTGCGTGCCATAACTGGCGCTACCGACGGCCAGATATTAAAACATTCGACTAGGACGGAACGGGCCACCCCCTTGCCTAATTGGACATAAAAAAAGGGCCGCCGGGGGAAGCCGGCGGCCCTGATCGCGCGGCCGTCAGGACGGCCGAAACAGCGATACTACTTCTTCTTCGCAGGCGCTGCCGGCTTGGCGGCGGGCTTACTGACGGCGGGTTTCGCGGCAGGCTTGCCGGCGGCGGAAGTGGCGGGTTTGGTGCGGGAAAACATGCTCATTTTCCTCAAAAATCGCTGGGAATACCCCGGCGCGGTGACCGGCTCATTGCCGGCAGGGGAATAAATACCTGATACTTTCGCGCCGAAATAACGAATTCTTTTGCACATTAATATTCGTTATTTAGATATTTAAGGGACTCAGCCCAGCTCAGCCCGTACCATGGCCGCACCATCCACCATTGCCTTCAGCTTGCCGAAGGCAACTTCGCGCGGCAGATACTTCATGCCGCAATCGGGCGCCGCAATGAGGCGGTCCGGTGCGATATACTTCAGGGCACCCCGTAGGCGATCAGCGACCATCTCCGCTGTCTCGACCTCTTCCGTGCCCAAACTGAGCACGCCAAACATGATTTTCTTACTCGGCAATTTTTCAAGGATCGCCGGATCGAGATCGGGCTGCGCCGCCTCGATGGAGATCGCCCCCGCCGAGCAGGTATCCAATTGCGGCAGGAAGGAATAGCCCACGGGCTTGTCCTTGACGACGTAGGCATAACCGAAGCACAGGTGCACGACGGTCTCCCCCCCGATGCCGTCCAGGGCCTGATTGATGGCCGATACGCCAAATTTCTCAGCCTCTTCCGGGTTGGCTTGCATGTAGGGCTCGTCGATCTGGATGACGTCGGCGCCGGCCGCCTTGAGATCGCGGATTTCTTCGTTCACCGCCTTGGCATAGGCCGAAATCAGGGCCGCCGTGTCGCCGTAGTGCTCGTCCTTGGCCAGCTTGGCCATGGTGAAGGCGCCGGGGATCGTGATCTTGATGGAACGGTCCGTATGGGCGCGCAGGAATTCCACGTCGCGCACCTGTACGGGGGTCGTGCGCTTAATTTCGCCGACCACGCGCGGCACTGGCACGGCGACGCCGCGCCGGTTGGGAACCATGGCCGGATTGTCGATGTCGATGCCGTCCAGTGCATTGGCGAAGCGGTTGAAATAGCTTTCGCGGCGGATTTCGCCATCGGACAGGATGTCGATCCCGGCCCGTTCCTGGTCATGGATGGCGGTCAAGGTGGCGTCGTCCTGGGCTTCGTCCAGTTCATCAGCCGATACCTTCCACACGTCCTTCATGCGCACGCGCGGCGGGGCGGAGCCCAGCATCTTGTCCTTATCGACCAGCCAGGCTGGCTGCGGATAGCTGCCGACGAGGGTCGTCGGGATCAGTTTCTTGGTCATTTGCATCCTCCCCTTGGCGTGTATGCAGCCTTCAGCCTAGACCAATCGACTTTCCTCGACGATCTCGGAATGCAGGGTTTTGTGAACCGGGCATTTGTCGGCAATTTCCAGCAGCTTCGCTTTCTGTTCGTCGCTCAGGTCGCCTTCGAAATGCAAGTCGCGGACGATGCGGTCGAGCTTACCCACCTTGGTGTCGCAATCGCTGCAGTCCTCGGCATGAATTTTATCATGGGTCAGGGTCACGCGAACCTTGGTCAGCGGCAGTTTCTTCAGGTCCGCGTACATGCGGATGGTCATCGCCGTGCAGGCGCCGAGCGCCGTGAGCAGGAAGTCATAGGGCCCGGGCCCCGTGTCCGTGCCACCCACGTCCGCGGGTTCGTCCGCCAACAACACGTGCCGCCCGCCGACGGAAACCGCGTTCTGGAACTTGCCCTGGCCTATTTCCTCGACCACCACCGTGCCCGGCACGGCCTGGGGTGCGATGCGCGATGCCGGCGCGTCGCCCAGGCAGACATAGCGCTGTGCCCAGGCCGCGATCACGCCGGCGACGTATTCGGCGTCTTCCTTGCGCGACAGCATGTGGTCGGCATCGTCCAGGGACACGAAGCTTTTCGGATGCTTGGCCGCGCCATAGATGGCGGCGGCATTGTCGATGCTCACCGTGGCGTCGACCGGTGAATGGAAGATCAACAGCGCCTTTTTCAGCCCCGACACGGCATCCTGAACGTTCTGCGCCCGGATGTCGTCGAGGAACTGTTTCTTGATGCGGAACGGACGGCCGACCAGCAGCACCTCGGCCTCGCCCTTGGCTTCGATCTCTTCGACGGACTCCTGAAAATTGTGGGCGACATGAGCAACGTCCGCAGGCGCCCCGATGGTGATCACCGCCTTGGCCTCGGGCACCCGGGCCGCCGCCACCAGAACCGCCGCACCGCCGAGCGAATGGCCCAGCAGCATGGCGGGGGCTTCCAGGTTATCCCGCATCCAGTCCGCCGCCGCGACCAGATCGCCGACGTTGGAGGAAAAATTGGTATTGGCGAAGTCCCCTTCGCTGGCGCCCAGGCCCGTGAAGTCGAAACGCAGCACGGCGATGCCTTTTTCCGTCAGCGCTCGCGCCACCCGCGACGCCGCGAACACGTCCTTGGTGCAGGAAAAACAGTGCGCCCAAAGGGCATAAGCCCGGGGCGGGCTGTCCGGCAGGTCAAGGCGCGCGGCCAGGGTTTCACCCAGGGCGCCGGGGAAGGATACCTTTTCGCTTGTCGTCATGGCGGCGGCCTTTCGTCGGGGAGATGTCGTTGATATGAAACCAGAGATGACCATACTACCGCCGCAGCATGAAAAGGCGATGTCTGATGGACAGTGACGATCTTGATGTATTGGCGCGGCGCCAAGTGTTCCAGGGCTATTTCCGCATGGAGGAATGGCGCATCCGTCACCGCCTGTTCGCGGGCGGCTGGAGCAACGAATTTACCCGCGAATGCCTGGAACGCGGCCATGCGGTCGCCGTCCTGCCCTATGATCCCATCCGCGACGAGGTCGTGCTGATCGAACAGTTCCGCGTGGGGGCCGCCGCCAGTGCACCGTCGCCCAATTGGGGCGGCAAAGTGCCCTCTCCCTGGCTGATCGAGATCGTCGCCGGCATCGTCGAGGACGGCGAACACCCTGACGAGGTCGCGGCAAGAGAGACCATGGAAGAATGCGGACGCGAACTCCTCGCCCTCAAACCAATCACCAGCTATCTGGTGACCCCCGGCTGTTCGTCGGAAACCATTCGCCTCTACCTAGGGAGAGTCGATGCCACGGATGCCGGCGGCATCCATGGCCTGGACCACGAAAACGAGGACATCCGCGTGTTTACGGTCCCGGCGGAGGATGCCTTCCGCATGGTCGCCGACGGCACCATCAACAACGGCACCATCATCATTTGCCTGCAATGGCTGCAGTTGAACCGCGATGCCGTGCGCCGGGAGTGGGCGTGAACGGCCACCCTATTCCTTGAACCAGCTTGGATTGCGCTTTTCGATAAACGCCGCAAGCCCTTCGCTGGCTTCGGCCGATTGGCGCTTTTCCGAATGCAGACGGGCCAATTCTTCGGCCGTCGCCTCGTCGATGCTGGTTTCCGCAAGCTCCAAAATCTTGGCCTTGGTCTGAGTCACCGCGTCGGGGCCGCTGCGCAGGAAGGCCTCGATCGTTTTTTCCGCCGTGCGTTCCAGCTGCATGGGGGGTGCCACTTCATGGACGAGCCCCATGTTATTGGCCTGATCGGCGGAAAAGCGTTCGGCGGTCAGGGCATAGCGGCGCACGTTGCGTGATCCCATGGCGGCGATCAACTGCGGCAGGATCGGCTGCGGGATCAGGCCCCAGCGAACTTCGGAAATGGTGAAGGTGGCATCCGACGCGGCGATCACCACGTCGCAGGCTGCGATCACGCCGGTGCCGCCGCCGACGCAGAACCCCTGCACCACGGCGACCGTCGGCTTGGGACAAGTGTCGAGCAGCCGCACAACGGTTTCCGTGCGCCGGGAGACTTCCAGGTTTTCGGCTTCCGACTTCTCGGAAACAGACAACAGCCATTTCAGGTCGGCCCCGGCCTGGAAATGCTTGCCCGCGCCGCGCAGCACAATCAGGCGCACAGCATCGTTGGCGGACAGGCTTTTGATTCCCGACAGCAGGACATCAATCATCTCGCCGTTGTAGGCGTTGTTGACTTCGGGCCGGTTCAGCGTGACCGTGGCCACACCACGTCCGTCAATCTCTACAAGGACCGGTTCGTCGGCCATGTTCGTTCTCCATTCTGGTTTATTTGTTTCGTGTCCGTCCCGGCGGGCGGGGAGAATAGCGCCAACCACCGGCCTGACGGAACAGGAAAACCGCGCGAAATCCAATGCCCGCGCCTTGATCGCCCCTGCGGGCACGGTTATGTTGCCGAAAACCCCAACAAACCCAAGCTGAAGAACCTCTAGGGACGGAACCCAAATACATGAACATCAAGAAGGGCCTGGTGGACGCCATCGGGAACACGCCACTTATTCGTCTGAACAAACTGTCCGAGGCGACGGGCTGTGAAATCCTGGGCAAGGCCGAATTCCTCAACCCCGGCCAATCCGTGAAGGACCGCCCAGCCCGCCACATGATCCTGGAGGCCGAAAAGCGCGGCGACCTGAAGCCCGGCGGCCTGATCGTCGAGGGTACGGCCGGCAACACGGGCATCGGCTTGGCCCTGGTCGCCAACGCGCGGGGCTACCGCACCACCATCGTCATTCCGGAAACCCAGAGCCAGGAAAAGAAGGACATGTTGCGCCTGTGCGGCGCCAAGCTGGTCGAAGTCCCGGCCCTGCCCTATTCCGACCCCAACAACTATCAGCACATCGCCCGGCGCATGGCAGAGGAACTGGCCGCGACGGAAGAAAACGGCGTGCTGTTCGCCGACCAGTGGAACAACCTGGACAACCGCCGCGCCCACTACCATTCCACGGGCCCGGAAATCTGGGAACAGACCGGCGGCAAGGTCGACGGCTTCATCTGCGCCGTCGGCACCGGCGGCACCCTGGCCGGGACCTCCACCTTCCTGCGCGAGAAGAACCCCAACATCGTCGTCGGCTGCGCCGACCCCAAGGGGGCGGCCATGTACCACCTGTTCAAGGATGGCGAGGCCAAGGCGACCGAAGGCGGCTCGATCACCGAAGGCATCGGCCTGGGCCGTGTCACCGCGATCATCGAGGACTTGAAGATCGATCAGCCTTATTCCATCGACGACCAGGAAGCCGTGCCGCTGATCTTCGACCTGATCAAGGACGAAGGCCTGGTGCTCGGCGGCTCGTCGGGCATCAACGTGGCGGGCGCCGTGCGCCTGGCCAAGGAACTGGGCCCGGGCAAGACCATCGTCACCATCCTCTGCGACATCGGCACGCGCTATACGTCAAAGCTGTTCAACCGCGATTTCCTGAAGTCCAAGGGCCTGCCGGTCCCGGACTTTCTGCCCTGATCGCCAAGAAGGAACAGCCCCATGCCCTATTCGAACCCGCAGGCCCTGGTTTCCACCGACTGGGTCGCCGATCACATGGCGGCCCCCGACGTGCGCATCGTCGATTGCACCTACTACCTGCCCAACGACGGCCGCAACGGACGGGAGGAATACACCAAGCAGCACCTCGACGGCGCCGTGTTCTTCGACATCGATGACGTCAAGGATCCTGACAACTCCCTGCCCCATATGATCCCACCGGCGCATATCTTCTCGGCCAAAGTGCGCAAATTGGGCCTGGGCGACGGCAACCGCATCGTCTGTTACGACCACAACGGCGGCGGCATGGCAGCGGCCCGGGTGTGGTGGATGTTCCGCCTGTTCGGCCATGACGACGTCTGCGTGATGGACGGCGGCCTGCCCAAGTGGCTGGCGGAAAACCGCCCGGTGACCGATATCGAACCCAATCCGCAGGAACGCCATTTCACGCCCCGCGAAAACCATTTGATGGTGCGCACGGTCGATCAGGTCATGGCCAATATTGACGGCAAGGGCGAGGACGTTCTCGACGTGCGCGCCGCCGGTCGCTTTGCAGGCACCTCACCGGAACCGCGCGCGGGCATGCGCTCCGGCCATATGCCCGGCGCGCTGAACCTGCCTTACGGCGATCTAATGGACGCGGGTAAGAACTGCACCATGCGCTCGGCCGAAGAGATCAAGGCCCTGGCCGACAAGGCGGGGGTCGACCTCAACCGACCACTGGTGACCAGCTGCGGGTCCGGCGTGACGGCCTGCTATGCCGCCCTGGCGCTTTACCTGATCGGCAAGGAAGACGTCGCGGTCTATGACGGCTCCTGGTCCGAATGGGGTGCGCGGCAGGATACGCCGGTCGTTACCTAACCCGATTCCGTCACCTTTAACTTATTGAGTCTAAATATGATTCTGGCGGACTAGCAGGTCTGTCAGTTGATCGCGCGCGGTCTTTGTCTGAAACCTGATCCTGCCTCGATTGGGGATTGGATTTACAGACAGGAGACCGGGCACATGCTCCCTCGCCTCTTTGCGTTGATGGCATTCGCCATCCTTTTCGCCGTTCCCGATGCGGGCGCGGCCAGCACGCTGACATTGTCGTTGAAGGACGCCAACACGTTGGCCGTCAAGTTCAAGAACCATACCCTGAACCTGAAGGCCAAGAAGCCCTGGAAAACCACCAAGGAAGGCGGCGATACCTACTATGTGGTGAAGGCCGATATCGAGTTTGGAAAGCTGAGCCTGTTCGAGGCCGAAGCCAAGGTCGGCAAGGCAGGCGGAAGTTTCAAGGTGTCGGTCGCGCCGACCTTCGGCAAACTCGCCATATCGGCCGGCGCGTTCGAGTTCTCCCTGCTGCCGGGCGACGGCATTAAGGACGCCCCGGCGAACGCCGAATTCAAGAAAGACGAATTGGTGATGCTGGCCTCGGTCAACAACGCGGTGACTTTGTCGGTCGGCGACAACGCCAGCTTTTCCGTCCCAGGCACGGGCAACATCGACGTCACCATGCTGATCGAATTCAACAGAGGCACGTTCTATTACGAAGGCCCGGTCCCAGCGATCCAAGAACTGCTGGGCGGCATCGACAAGTTCATCGAGGCCAGCACCGAAAATGAACCGACCTCCGCAGGATTCGGATATTCCACAACCGGCGCGTTCAAGTACCAGTCGTCCAAGAAGCTCTACACCGGCGAATTCAAGCAGGAGACGGAGACGTTTTCTTGCAACGTGGTCATGAATGGCGCCTTTGAACTGGCCGAGTCCCTGTCCGTCTCCTCTGACCTTTGCATCAATACCGATGCCGGGAAGGTCGGAACCAATGGCGCCCTCACCTTGTCGACGGAGGTTATAAAACTGGACGCCGAATTCACCGTCGGTGAAGGTTCCGTCGCCATCGACAAGACGGGCATCCGCTTCGGCTTCGGCAGTACCAAGCCGAACGTCAGCAAGAAGTTGGAAAACATCCTGTTCTACGTCGCCCCCATGCTGACGGCACAGGCGTCGGTCTATGGTTACGCCACCAACAAGAAGAAGTTCGGCGTCATTTTCGAACAGAAAAACGCGTTGAACATCAACGGCGTGCGATTCAAGGACCTGCATCTGGGCCTGACATCAAGCGGCCTCGACGTGGCCGCCGTCATGACGTCGTCGACCCTAGGCACCGCCAAGGTCGAGGGCCGGATCACGGACTCCAAGTGCTGGCTCGACTTCAAAGCCAAAACCAAGATCTTCGGGTATTCCCTCGACGCCCCCAGGGTCAGCCCCTGCCAGGCCGCGAAAAGCGCCGTGCAATATGCCGGTAAGATGGCGATCCTCGGCAAGAATCTGGCGGTCAAAGGCATCGACCACACAACGGAAGCCGGAAAGGCAACCCTTGAGGCGGCGGAGAACCTGACCTTCAAGGTCGGCAAGCTGACCCTCAACGCCGGCAAGATGGCTTACGACACCTCCAAGAAAGGTCTGAAGCTGGCGGAAAGCAAGCTCGCCGCCGTGTCTCATCTGGGCGACTTTTCCTTCGGCGACCTCCACCTCAATACCTCGGGGTGGCTGGCGGCCGACGTCAAGACGACAAAGAAGTACGGCTACAACAAGAATCTCTCAATCAGCGGCGGCTCGGTCCGCCTGAGCGGCGACGGCGAGGTCGAAGCGGCGTTGCTCGCCAAGAACGGCGCCATCGACGTCTCCGGCCACTTGAAATCCCGCACCAAGGCCAAGTTCTGCGTCAAGGTCAAGATCGCCGGCCACAAGACCAGCAAGTGCGATTCAATCCATATCGACGTCAATCAGGGCATGGAACTCAGCAGCGGCTGTTTCCGGGTCTCCGGCAGCAAGAAGATTCTCGGAACGAAGTTCAGCATTCCCAACAAGGATATCTGCCTGGGCAAGGACAAGGACGCGGACGATCCCTTCCATCCCGACCAGGACAGCGTCGGCGTGGTGGTCTACCTGCAGGCCTATAATGGAAAGTACGTGTGGCCGGACAAAGGTGGGGACACGAACGTCACCCATGCCACCGGTGACAACCCGGAGAAATCCGCAACTTTCATCATGTACCATCAGGTCAAAGGCAAGGATCAGAAGGAAGACAGCTGCCCGGTCTACGGCGCCAACGTTTCCTTCCTGACCTACAACGAGAACCGCCAGGACCGTTACCTGCGGCTCGACAAGAAGACGAACCCCGTCGATTCCAAGGCCACGCACGCGAACAGCGCCGAGCAGGTGATCCTGGAATCGGTCGACGGTAAAAAGTCCGGCGACTGCATTACCGATGGCGACAAGGTGCGCCTTAAGTCCGACGCCCATGGCACCTATTGGACCGTTCAGCGGGACCAGAATTTCCAGCTCTATGGTCAGCC
Source organism: Rhodospirillales bacterium (assembly GCA_048263775.1). GTDB lineage: Bacteria > Pseudomonadota > Alphaproteobacteria > Rhodospirillales > Casp-alpha2 > UBA1479. Next base: position 157,613 of record JBLXDU010000006.1, on the reverse strand, counting down.
GAAGTTGAGCGGGTCGAGCGCCGCCCATCAGGAGTACACCATCCATATGGACGCGGGGAGTTAAGGGGAGCCCCACGCGTTCGAAGTGAGACGGACAGATGGATCCGGTACTCCTCGCCGGATCCATCTGCCACTTCGCATTTGTCTGATGTTCCCGCTTTGCTATAGATTCCGAGAATTGGTGCCGTGGGGAGAGCCAACTCGGATGCAAGAAGACGTCAACAATGAAATCCGGGACCCCGGTTTTCACGCCCACCTTCAATCTCTCTTGCTGTCTCAGGATGAAACCGCCGCCCGGTCGATTTTCCTAAGCGGCTTGGCACTGCGTGACGTCGCTGGGGTCTGCCTGATTACTTTCGACCAACGCGACGAGCGGCCATTGCTGTTGTGGGGTGAAGACCTGTCCGGCAACCTGCACCGCGCCCAGCTGTCGCCCGAGGATATCATCGACGGATCCTTTCGGGATGCCCCCCGCTGGCTCAGCCTATGGCTATTCCGCCGTAAAAACCCGGTCCGCCTCAGCCAGCTTTTGCGTTATGTCCCGTTCTCAGGTCTCCTGCTCAAACGCGCCATGGGACCACCCGGGGTCCGCCCGATCGAAGACTTCGTCTGTATTCCCTATCGGCATCACGATATGAAATGCCTCTTGGGAATCGGTTTTTTCCATCTCGTCTCGGAAAGCTTGATGGAAGAGACCGTCTCGCTGGCGCTGGCCTACATGGTCAAATGGGAATCGACACGCAACGATACGACGGACACCGGCGCCGTGTCGGACGAGGCGTTGGAGCTGACGACAACGGAACTTGAATGCCTGAAATGGATGGCGGCGGGAAAAACCCTGCACGAGATTTCCGACATCACCGGGATGAGCTATCCCAACGTGCGTTATCATCTGAACAAGGCAAAGGAACGCAGCGGTTACGCCACGACACAGCAACTCATGGTGCGCGCGGCGCTCGATTACGAACTCCACCCGCTTGGCCCTGGTATTCAGCCGGGCAGGCCACATTGACCGACACCCTCTTGAGCTCCGACGTTTCTCAAGACTAACATGCCCATCGCGATCAAACGCCGGAGTGTTCGGCTGATCGTTTCCCGCCCCTTTTTCCGGACTTAGCAGACGAGCATCCGGCGGACACTTAAATCCCATGACGCTGCCGGACTTTTCCACCACTGCCCTGATTGTCATCATCCTCGGCTTGTTTTCCGGTTCCTTGGTCAAGGGCGTGCTGGGGGCCGGCATCCCGGCCGTCGGCCTGCCGATCATGGTGATGGTGATCGACCCGGCTCAGGCGGTGACCCTCTTCATCGTGCCGGTGGCGATCTCCAACGTCTGGCAGATCATCGAATCCGGGGAATTCCGGGAAGCGACCCGGCGCTACTGGCCGTTCCTGGTCCTGTTGATGATCGGCGTGTGGATCGGCGCGGGCGCCCTGACCAACCTGGACCCGCAGGTCATCGCCCTGGCGCTCGGCTGCGTCGTCATCGCCACGACCTTGGCGCAGATCTTCACCCCCAACGCCACCTTCCTTCAGCGCCACGCCCGCGTCGCCAATCCCGTGGCCGGCGGGCTGATCGGCCTGTGTTCTGGCGCCACGGGGGCGTTTACACCGGTGATCGTCTATTTCGCGGCCCTGCGCCTGCCCAAGAACCTGTTCGTGGCCCAGATGGCCATGGCGGCGATGGTCGGCTCCGTGCCGCTTTACTTGCGTCTGATCACCGAAGGCCATATGTCCTGGCCGCAGTTCACGGCCTCGGCCCTCGCCATGATCCCGGTCGGCATCGGCATCGCCACCGGGTTCTGGATCCGCAAGCGCATCTCGGAAGCCTTCTTCCGCCGGCTGGTGCAGGTCGGCCTGATCCTGCTGGGATTGATGCTGATCTGGCGGGGGCTGTCTTAGCGTCGGCCGCAGGCCTTCCGTTCAGACCGCCGCCGGCTGACGGACCGTCGCCGACAGCCCGCCATCAACCATCAGCGACGTGCCCGTGATATAGCCCGCCCTGTCCGAGGCAAGAAACAGCGCCGCCTCGGCAACATCCCAGGCACTTCCCATCCGCCCCATCGGACAGCTTGCATCGCGCGCGGCACGCATCTGCGCCTCGTCGCGATCGCCGTAGCTCTTGGCCAGCGTCACCCCGATCCGGGGCGTGTCGATCAGCCCGGCGACGATGGAATTCACGCGAATATTGTCGGGCGCCAGTTCGACCGCCAGAGCCGTCGCGAAGTGGCTCGCCGCCGCCTTGGTCGCGCTATAGGCAAGATGCGGGAACCCGGGATAGCGAATCCCCGCGATCGAGGACGTAATCGTAATCACCCCGGCCCCTTGGGCGCGCATGGTCGGGATTGCCGCTTGTGACGCGACATGCAGCGACGTCAGATTGGCGTCGCTGATCCGCCGCCAGTCGGCGGCCGAGGTTGCGTCTGATGGGCCACTTTTGCCGAGCCCAACGTTGCAATGCAGAATGTCGAGCCGGCCGTGACGGGCGACCACGCCGGCCACCAATGCCTCGACCGAGGCATCGTCCAGCACGTCCACTTCGGAGATTTCCGAACTTCCCCCCGCCTTGGCGATCATATCGCAGGTCACTTGGGCCGCCCCTAGGTCGTTGTCGGCGGCCACCACATGCGCCCCTTCCCGGGCCAGGGCCAGGCAGATCGCCCGCCCGATGCCGATCCCGGGTGCGATCGACCCGGCGCCGATGACCAAGGCCACGCGCCCGCTCAATTCCGGGGTTGCCATGCCGCTCATTGCTCAGCCTCCCTCGGCCAAGAGGCGGCCCTGCAAATGCAAGGGATCGGGATGGCCGTGAGCCCCCGGAAGAACGGGGTGAGACTGATGATCATGATGGTTATCCCAATAGTCGGAAGAGAAGGTCGCTGCCCCTCAGATTACCAAGTCCACGCGCCATGGACACCATCGGGTGACACCGGCATCGGTACGGGGGCCGGATCAGGAAGCGCATCCCGGAATCGGTACTCCGGCCTCACTCCCATTCCATCTGCTGAAAAGCGGACTGGGCGTTCCGGCCGGCGAGGCTATCGAACTGTTCAAGGTAGGAGAACGCGGACTGATCCACTAATGGCGCCGCGATGATGTCACCTCCCCGATCAATCACCGCGCCGATCAATTTCCGCAGCGTCATCAGGTAGTCATAAGTATCGGCACGGGCGCGATCGATCGTCGTCGGAGCACCGTGACCGGGCACGACATGTGTGGCGCCAACGGCCTCTACCGCCTTGAACGCGGCCGGCCAGTGAGTGATGGAGCTTTGATCGCCGATCCCGAGAATGCGTTCGACATAAACAATGTCGCCGGCAAAGACAGTGTCGCGGGCGGGAACCCAGACAAAGGAATCCCCGGGCGTATGCGCAGGGCCAGGGTGCACGATCTCAATCGTCACTCCCCCGAGTTCAAATCTGTAGGTCTTGGCGAAGGTCACGTCGGCATAGGCTGGCTCGGTGCCTTCAAGTTCAGCGCCAATCAGCTCCACCAGCGCGCTCAATTGCAGGGAGCCCCTGGTGCGATGATCTGCCACGGCCGCTTCTGATGCAATCACCGTCGCGCCCTGCGCCTTCCAGTAACCGTTACCCAGCCAACGGTGATCCTGGCCACCGGTGTTGATGACATGAGTCACGGGCGTCCTGGTCACGGTCCGAATCGCCTCGTGCAACGCCTCGGCCCCCTTCCACGACCCGCCCGGATCGATCAGCGCCGCACCCGCGTCGGTCACCACGAGCCCGAAGGTCGCGTTGTTTGCAAGATTTTCCGGACTGCGCTGCTTCTTTTCTCCGACGAAGGCCCACACACCATCGGTCACTGATCGGATCTCGAGACTCTTCGCCGAAGCCGGCGACGCGGCCAGAAGGGTAAACGTAACAATCAGCGCACGGATCACGCGGAGAGCCAATCTTGAAGCTTGGCCATATCCGGTAGTCCGCCGGCATGAACCAGTTTGCCATCAATCGAGATGCCGGGCGTCGACATCACACCCGCCATGGCAATGGATTTCATATCGGTGACCTTTTCCACGTCAACCTTAATGCCGAGTTTCTCGGCTGCCTCGTTGATCATCGATTCGGTGGCCGCGCAGCGTTTACAACCAGGCCCGAAGACCTTGACGATTTTCATGGATCAGTCCTTTCAAAGAATGGCGTTGAACAGAAAGCCGGTGGCGAGGATACCCAGCGACACCACGACGACGAAGATCCCGATCAGACGAAGCGTCAGGACCTGTTTGAGAATGATCATCTCAGGCAAGCTGAGCGCGATCACCGACATCATGAAGGCGAGCGTCGTTCCCAATGCCGCCCCCTTACCCAGAAGGGCTTCGACGATCGGTACAACGCCCGCCGCGTTCGTGTACATGGGTACGCCCATGACCACGGCCGCTGGAACGGACCACCACGCATCGCCTCCCATGATCCACAGCATCGTCTCTTCGGGCACATATCCGTGGATCGCCGCGCCAATGGCGATACCGATCAAAACCCAAACCCAGACCTTGCCGACGATTTCCCGTACCTGCTCAAGACCGATCTTCAGGCGATCGATCAGCATCAGCCGCTCTTCCCGCAGATCGCTTACCGGGCGTGCGTTGAGTTCTCGAACCCAATCCTGCAGATAGCGCTCCAGGCCCATGCGGCCCAACACAAATCCCGCAACCGTGGCAATGGAGAAACCGAACACGAGATAGATCGTGGCGATCTCCCACCCCACAAGACCGTAAAGCAATCCAAGGCCCACCGGCCCCACCATCGGTCCGGCGATCAAGAAAGAGAACGTCACACCGAGCGGGATTCCGGCCGAGATAAAGCCGATGAAAAGCGGCACTGACGAACAGGAGCAGAACGGCGTCAGCACGCCCAACAAGGCCGCCAGCGGATAGCCGAGGATCTCGCGATTTCCCGCAAGGATCGCACTCGTCTTTTCAGGGCTGAACCAAGTACGGAGTACGCCGGTCACGAAGACAATGCCGGTTAGCAGCAGCAACACCTTCGGCACGTCATAGACAAAAAAGGCGATGGCCTCGCCGGTGTGGCTGTGGCGCGCGACCGGAAACAGCGACGTCACCCATTCCGCAAAGGGAAGCAACTGTCCATAAACCAGCCACCAAAGCAGCGCTGCCAACAATAGGCCGGCATACCAAAGCCGGTCCCACGCCCCACGAAGGGGGGCGGCAGGGTGTGTGTCAGTCGTCATGCAGTTTTCCTTTCAGGTTTTTTTCTACTGCCATAACCGCGTCGACCACCGTCGCCAATTCAGCGGCGAGATCCGAGTTGCGGCGATAACGCACCCATTGCGCTTCGCGTTTATCAAGGACGAGACGGGCCTCACGCAGAATCTTCATATGCCGCGACATCCGGCTTTGGCTCACGTTGAGCTTTGCCATCAAATCGCAGACGCAATGCTCTTCCCCCTCCCACAGCAGCGCGAGCGCAGCACGTCGAGTTGGATCGGAAAGAGCGGTCAGTACCTCTTGCATACTGATCTGCATATGCGCGCCAAGGCATATGCGCATTGATCCATGTCAGATGGATGGAATAAAACCGCCCCCCACGTCCCCCATGAGTTTAAGGGCGCGACAACTCCCTTGGCTTGAAACCTGTCTTTCCGGTGGCCCTTCAAGGCAGCCCGTTAATCGTTACTGGAGGGCTGTTCACAAAAAAGGCGCCCCGAAGGGCGCCTTTTCCATATTCAAAGACCCGCTCTGTTTTAATGGGCCAGGATCTGGCTCAGGAACAGTTGAGTGCGTTCGTGCTGCGGATTGTCGAAGAACGAATGCGGTTCGTTCTGTTCGATGATCTCGCCGCCGTCCATGAAGATCACCCGATCGGCCACGGTCTTGGCGAAGCCCATTTCGTGGGTCACGCAAAGCATGGTCATGCCCGTGTCGGCGAGCTCGATCATGGTGTCGAGCACTTCCTTGATCATTTCCGGATCGAGGGCCGAGGTCGGCTCATCGAACAGCATGATCTTCGGGCTCATGCAGAGCGACCGCGCGATGGCGACGCGCTGCTGCTGACCACCCGACAGCTGGCCCGGGAACTTGAGCGCCTGTTCGGGAATCTTGACCCGCTCCAGGTACTCCATGGCGATGGCCTCAGCCTCTTTCTTCGGCGTCTGGCGGACCCAGATCGGGCCCAGCGTGCAGTTTTCCAGCACCGTCAGATGGGGGAACAGGTTGAAGTGCTGGAACACCATCCCGACTTCACGCCGGATCAGGTCGATGTTCTTGAGATCGTTGGTCAGCTCGATACCGTTGACCAGGATGTCGCCCTTCTGGTGTTCCTCCAGCCGGTTGATGCAGCGGATCAGGGTCGACTTGCCCGACCCGGACGGCCCGCAGATGACGATCCGTTCCTTGGCCTTCACGGACAGGTTGATGTCCTTGAGCACATGGAAATCGCCATACCACTTATGCATGCCGTGGATTTGGATGATGTCGTCGGATCCCTTGGAGGACCCGATCGCGCCGGCCGTTGCGGCGGTTTGTGTTTCAGCCATGATTGCTGGCTCCTCTTAATGACCCGTGTGCAGCTTCTTCTCGAGGTACAGGGAGTACCGCGACATGAGGAAGCAGCTGATGAAGAAGAAGATGGCGACGAAGACATAGACCTCGGTCGAGAGGCCCTGCCACTTGCTGTCCGCCAACGATGACCGACCGATCCCCAGGATGTCGAGCCGGCCGATGACGATGACCAGGGTCGTATCCTTGTAGAGGGCGATGAAGGTGTTGACGATGCCGGGGATGGCGATCTTCAGGGCCTGCGGCAGGATGATCAGACGCATGGACTGCCAGTACTTGAGGCCCATGGAGTCGGCCGCTTCGTACTGTCCCTTGGGGATCGCCTGCAGGCCGCCGCGGATGACCTCGGCCATATAGCCCGAGGCGAACAGCGTGACCATGATCAGCATGCGGACCAGCAGGTCGAAGTTGGTGCCCGGCGGCACGAAGTAGCTGAGCATCACGGCCGCCACGAATAGCAAGGTGATCAGCGGCACGCCGCGGATGAACTCGATGAACGCGACGCAGACGATGCGCAGCACCGGCAGATGCGATTGTCGACCAAGGGCGAGACAAATGCCGATGGGCAACGAGAAGGCGATGCCGGTGACGCCGATGATGACGTTCAGCATCAGGCCGCCGAACTGGTCCGTCGCCACATATTCCAGCCCGAAGATGCCGCCGACCAGCAGCACACCGGCAATCAACGGGTAAAGCACGGTAAAGATCAGCGCCTTGCCCCGATGCGGCACGTTGTCATAAAGCACCGGCGCCAGGGCGACGACCAGAAGGATCGCCGTCAGGTTGACTCGCCAGCGCTCGGCCTCCGGATAGAAGCCGTAGATGAACAACTGCAACCGGGTCCCGATGAAGGCCCAGCAGGCGCCGCTGGCCTGGGCTTCGCAATCCTTGCGCGAGGTCCCGGTGTAGGCTGCATCAATGAACATCCAATCCACCATGGCCGGGATGATCTTGTACAGCAGGTAGATGGTCAGCAGGGTCAGCAGCGTGTTGGTGACCGAACCGAACAGGTTCGTTTTGACCCAATGGACCGGCCCCTTGACCGACGATGGCGCCGGCCAATCGGGATGCTCGCCTGGCTCGTAGGCGTTCACGAGACCGGGTGTCATATCGGGATTCTGTGTGTTTGCCATGATCCCTTCCCCTTACCTTTCAACCAGCGCGATGCGCTTGTTGTACCAGTTCATGAACGCCGAGATGACCAACGAGAAGCTGAGATAGATCAGCAGCACGATGATCATCGTCTCCATTTCCTTACCCGTCTGCATGAGCGTGATGCCGCCGATTGTGGCGACGATGTCCATGTAGCCGATGGCGATGGCGAGCGACGAGTTCTTGGTCAGGTTCAGGTACTGGCTGGCCAAGGGCGGAATGATGACCCTGAGCGCCTGGGGGATGATGACAAGCTGCAACACGCGGTTTCGGCGAATACCGAGAGCACCCGCGGCTTCCCACTGTCCCTTGTTGATCGCCATGATGCCGGAGCGCACGATCTCGGCGATGAAGGCCGAGGTATAGAACGACAGCGCCAGCCAGAGAGCCAGGAACTCGGGCAGCATCATGACGCCGCCCTGCAGGTTGAAGCGCCCCATCTTGGGCATCTCCCACACCAAGGGAGAGCCGGAGATCAGGAACACGATCAGCGGCAGGCCGATGATGACCCCCGTGCAGATCAGGAACACAGGATAGATCTTGCCCGTATCCTCCTGCACTTTCTTGGCCCAACGGCGGAAGACCAAAGCAGCGATCACCGCGATCCCGAAAGCCGCCACGGTAAAGCCGAAGCCGTCGAGAAACTCGGGGCGCGGCGCATAGACGCCGCGGTTGGACAGGAACAAGGCATCGCCGACGCTGATCGCCTGCTTCGGCAATGGCAGGAAGTGCACCATGATGCCGTGGATCAGCAGGATATGCAGCAGCACCGGCACGTTGCGCGTGAATTCGATGAACACGTAGACGATGCGCGACGCCAGCCAGTTGTTGGATAGCCGGATAACCCCAAGAATAAACCCGAGGACCGTCGCCAGAATGACGCCGCAGAAGGCCACCAGGGCGGTGTTCAGGATGCCCACCAGCATGGCCCGCGCGTGCGAAGACCGCGAGGTGTATTCGATCAGCGTCTGGTTGATGTCGTAGGACGCGGGCTCCTGCAGGAAGTCGAAGCTGAACGTCTTGCCCAGCGCCTGCAGGTTCAATACCGCATTGTTGATGATATAGGCGAAGAAGGCGAACAGCAGGGCCATCGTCACAATCTGGATGATGACCGAGCGGGTCTCCTTGTTCCGCCAGAGCTTCAACAGCACATTGGGTTCGCCCCGTGCCGTCGCGCTTCCTTGATCCACAGTCGTGGTCACGTCAGCCCCCTGTCGTTATTGGGCGGTTTGATTCAAACCTTACCGGTGTTCCGCCGCCTTGTTCCTTTCCCAGAGCACGGGAAGGCCATTTCTTATTATCGGCTCCCGAAACGAAGACGCGCCGGAGGGGTACCCCCACCGGCGCGTATCGTTCAGGTCGTTTGCACGATTAAGTCCCGGCTTACCGGAACGGCGGTGCGTACTGCAGACCGCCTGCGGTATAGAGCGCGTTCAACCCACGCTCCAGACCGATCGGCGTTTTCGTGCCGAGATTGCTCTCGAAGATTTCACCGAAGTTGCCGCGGGCCTTGATGGCGCGCAGAGCCCAGGCCTTGTCGAGACCGAGCATGGCGCCCAGGTCGCCTTCGGCGCCCAGCAGGCGGGCGACGTCGGGGTTCGGCGGGTTCTTGGCCATTTCGTCGGCGTTGGCGGCGGTGACGCCGGATTCCTCAGCCTGGATCAGGGCGAACACGGCCCAGCGGACAATGTCTTCCCACTGATTATCACCATGACGGACGACCGGTCCCAGCGGTTCCTTGGAAATGATTTCCGGCAGGATCACGTGGTCGGACGGTTTTTCGAAGGTCGCGCGGGTGGCGGCCAAGCCCGAGGCATCCGTAGTGTACGCATCGCAACGGTCGGCCAGATAATTCTTACGCGCTTCCGAGCTGTCTTCGATCGGCACCGGCGTGTACTTGATCTTGTTGGCGCGGAAGAAGTCGGCGAGGTTCAGTTCGGTCGTCGTGCCGGTCTGGATGCAGACCGTGGCGCCGTCCAGTTCCTTGGCGCTTTTCACGCCCTTGGACTTGCGGATGATGAAGCCCTGGCCATCGTAATAGGTCGGGTGGATGAAGGTCAGCTTCACGTCCACGTCGCGCACGAAGGTCCAAGTGGTGTTCCGGAAGATCACGTCGCCTTCCTTGGAGTTCAGCAGCGTGAACCGGGTCTTGCCGGTGGCCGGAATGAACTTCACCTTGTCCGCATCCCCGAGGACGGCGGCAGCAACGGACCGGCACATGTCGGCGTCGAAGCCGGCCCAGTTACCGTTGGCGTCGGTGTACGAGAACCCCGGAAGGCCGGTGTTCACGATGCAATGCAGAACTCCGCGTGCCTTGACGTCATCAAGCGTTGCCGCTTGTGCCCCCGTGGCAATGCCGACGACCGCAGCTGCGGCGGCGACAATACTTGCTCGTTTGAACATTTGTAGATTGCTCCCTGGCTATCTGAAATCGGTTTATTACTTTGTTTTCCGCGGGCGAATGTTCATACCGCACCCGCGAAGGCTTACAGGCGTAACATAACCTACAAAAATCGCTCAAGCGAGAATGATTGTCTTTTTTCCCCAGGAAGCCGCTCTCTTTGATGCGGTGCACATGTGTAACGCCTTGCGAAAACATGGTTTCCCGCTATCTTGCCGAAACGCCCAACCAACCAAGGACTCCCCCCGAAATGACGAAGAAATCACGGCGCAAGGACACGGTGATCGCCCATACGGCAATGAAGCCCTGGGACAACGTGGGCATTCCAAATCCGCCCATCTATTACGCCTCGACCGTGCTGTTCCCGACCGTCGAGGAATTCGAAACCCGCGACCGACCGCCATTCAAGGGTGTGCAGTACGGACGTTCGGGCACGCCGACCCAATTCGCGGTCGAAGAAGCCGTGACGGCCCTTTACGACGGCTCCCACCGCACCGTGACCTTTCCATCCGGCCTGGGCGCCATCGCCGCGGCGACCATCACGTTCCTCAAGCATGGCGACCATGTGCTGATTTCCGATTCCGTCTATGGCCCGACGCGCAAACGGGTCGGCGCCAACCTTCTGGAACGCGCCGGGGTCGAGATCACCTTCTACGATCCCCTGATCGGTGCCGGGATCGAGGACCTGATCCAACCCAACACACGCATGATCTACATGGAATCTCCGGGCTCCCACACCTTCGAGGTGCAGGACGTGCCGGCCATCACCAAGGTCGCGCGGGCTCGGGAAATCCTGACCGTGATCGACAACACCTGGTCGTCGGCCTTCTTCTGCAACCCGTTCGCGCTGGGCGTCGATGTCGTGCTGGAAGCCGGGACCAAGTACCTGTGCGGCCATTCCGACGCCATGCTGGGCACGGTCACCGTCGCGACCGAGGAGCAGTTCCAGGCCCTGAAGGGCATGCAGAACACCCTGGGGTCGCGTGCCGGGCCCGACGAATGCTATCTGGCACTGCGCGGCATCCGCACCTTGTCCGTACGCATGGAGCGCCACCAAAAGAACGCCATGGAGGTCGCGACCTGGTTGGCCGCCAGGCCCGAGGTCGAACGCGTACTCTACCCCGCCCTGCCCTCCGACCCCGGCCATGCCTTGTGGAAGCGCGACCATACGGGGGCGTCCGGCCTGTTCGGCGTGATGCTCGGCGATTATCCCAAGGCCGCGGTCGCGGCCATGGTCGATGGGCTGGACCTGTTCGGCATCGGCGCCAGCTGGGGCGGTTTCGAAAGCCTGGCGATTCCCATCAACCCGAAGGGCTCGCGCACGGCCGTGGCCTGGGGACATGACAATCCCATGGTGCGCCTCCATATAGGGCTGGAAGATCCCCAGGACCTGATCGAGGATCTGGAGGAAGGCCTCGGGCGGCTGAATGCTGCCCGCTGACCCAAATTCAGCGGCTCAATGCCGCGAAGTGACAAGGACATCGGCATGAGCAACGATGTGGCGGACCGGGTCATCGGCCGCCTGAAATTCAACGAAGCCGGCCTGATCCCCGCCGTGGCGCAACAGCACGATACGGGGGAAATGCTCATGCTCGCCTGGATGAACGCCGACGCCATCCGCGAAACCCTGGAAACCGGGCGGGTCTGCTACTTCTCCCGGTCCAAGGGCAGGCTGTGGCGCAAGGGCGAAAGCTCGGGCCAGGTTCAGATTCTGAAGGAATTCCGCTTCGACTGCGACGAGGACGCGGTGCTGCTGCTGGTCGATCAGACGGGCGTCGCCTGCCACACGGGCCGTCACAACTGCTTCTTCCATGCCGTACGCGACGGCGACATCCGTGTGATCGCCGAGCCCGAGATCACGCCGGAGGCCCTTTATGGCGGAAAGGACTGAGGCCGGCGACAATGCCCCCGCCGACGCGCCGCAGGACGTCAACGCGCGGCTGATCGCCAAGACCATTCCCGTCACCGTGCTGACCGGCTTCCTGGGGGCCGGCAAGACGACGCTGCTGAACAAGCTGCTCAGCCATCCCGACATGGGCGAGGTGGCCGTGCTGATCAACGAATTCGGCGAGATCGGCATCGACCACCTGTTGGTCAAGGAAACCCGCGAGGATACGGTGCTGCTCAATTCCGGCTGCCTGTGCTGCACCGTGCGCGGCGACCTGGTCAACGCCATGCGCGAGCTGTTCTGGCAGCGGTTTGATAAGAAAATCCCCTGGTTCAAGCGCGTGGTGATCGAAACCACGGGCCTGGCCGACCCCGCCCCCATCATCCACACCCTGATGACCGACCCGACCGTGGGTCCGCGTTATCGGCTCGACGGTATCGTCACCGTGGTCGACGCCGTAAACGGCCCCCAGACCCTGGACGCCCAGCCGGAAAGCGTGAAACAGGCCGCCGTCGCGGACCGCATCGTGCTAACCAAGGCTGATCTGGCGACGCCTGAACAACTGGCGACGATCCAGGACCGCCTTCGTACCCTCAACCCGTCGGCCCCCGTATTCGACGCCTCCGCCGACTTCGGGCCCAAGGATCTGTTCGACGCCGGGTTGTTTTCCACCGACCGCAAGATCGCCGACGTCGCCGGTTGGCTGCGCGAGGAAGCCTTTGCCCAAGACCGCGACGATCACGAACATGGCCACAGCCACGATCATGGTGATGACCACGGGCATGATCATCACCATGATCCCAACCGCCACGACGCGCGCATTTCATCCTTCTGCATGATCGTGAACGACCCGATCCCCTGGGACGGATTCGTCACCTGGATGGAAATGCTGATCACGACCCAAGGCGAAAACCTGCTGCGCATCAAGGGCATCCTGAACGTCGCGGGTGAGGCCAACCCGGTCGCCGTGCATGGGGTGCAACACCTGTTCCACCCGCCCGTGGGTCTACCGGAATGGCCCGATGATGATCATCGATCCAAGATCGTGTTCATCACCCGCGACATCGGGCGTAAGGTGATCGAGGACACGTTCCACGCCTTCGTCGCCGCGGCAAAATAACCGTGACACAGGATATTTCGGGCGCTGAACATACCTGCGTCATCGCTGGCATGCGTACGGCCGCCGCTGTTCGGTCCTTTCCACTACCGACACAGCGGGCGTCATGCACGTTTACTTCGGTTATCTGTCTTCCGTCCTGGCGATTTGCCTGATGTCCATCTTGGCCCCCCGCCGCTGCGGCCGATACGGCCGAATACGGTGGAGTCTGCATCAAGGCGTTTTGATCGGATGATGCGCGGATACCGCCCGCGCCCGGAATGTCTTAGTATCCGGTGATGCTGGAACCGGCCCTCATCGCCTTTGCGACCTTCTTCGCCACCGTCGGGCCGCCCGACGTCGCCATCGCCTTTGCCGCCCTGACACCCAAGGCCTCGGCAATGGCACGGCGGCGCACGGCTGTACGCGCGGTTATCATCGCCGGCGGAATTCTGCTGTTCTTCGCCGTGCTGGGAAAACCCGTGCTGACGTACATGGGGATATCCCTGCCCGCTCTCCGCACGGCTGGTGGAATTCTTCTGCTGCTGATTTCCATCGACATGGTGTTCGCCAGATCATCCGGCGGGACATCGACCACCGACGAGGAAGACGCAGAATCGATTACCCGCAAGGATGTCTCGGTGTTTCCCCTGGCGACGCCGCTGATCGCCGGGCCGGGGACGATCGGGGCGGTCCTGCTATTGGTGGCAGACGCCCATGGCGACCCGCTGCGCCTCACCGCAGTGGCGGGCGCCATAACGGCGGTCCTGGTCATCACCCTGGCCCTGATGCTTGTAGCCGCACAGGTTCAGAAGCGTTTGGGCGTGACCGGCGTGCACGTACTGTCCCGCGTGTTCGGGATTCTGCTGGCGGCGCTCGCCGTGCAGTTCCTGTTCGACGGCGTCCGCGATAGCGGCCTGCTGACCGGGCTGGCCGGCGGAACCTAAGCGGTCTTGACCAATTCCTCGATCAGGCCCAGCAACTTGTCCGCATTGATCGGCTTCTCGACATAACCGTCGGCCCCCAGCTCCGCCGCACGATTCTTCCAGGTCTCGGCGGAATGGGCGGATACGATGATGATCTTGGTCCGGCGCAGGCGGGGGCTCTGGCGAAGTTCGCGGCACAGGTCGAACCCATCGACGGAGGCCATCTGAAGGTCCGTCAACACGACATCCGGCACATGCTGCTTGATGGACGAGATCGCCGTGGCGCCCATGAGATCGCTCGTCACCTCATGGCCGGCGCCCTCAAGAATGGACCTCAGAATTTCAAGCGTGATCTGGTCGTCATCGACGATGAAGATTTTCAAGTGTGTCTGTCCGTTATGTCTGATCAACTGACGAATAGGTAAGGCCTGCGGGCGCTCTCGTCTAGGCCGCCCGCTCTTTTTCCCAGGGAGGCACGGGGCCGAATTTCTCGGCGAAGTAGTCGATGAAGGCCCGCACGTTGGGCGACAGGTTCCGCTTGTTGGAATAGATCGCCAGAATGTCCGACGTCTCGTCCGCATAATCCGGCAATACGCGAACCAGCCGCCCCTGGGCCAAGGCATCGTTAACCAAATATGTGGAAAGGCGCGCGATTCCGACGCCCGCCAACACGGCATAATAGATGGCGTCGGCGCTGTTGGCCTCGAAATTGCCCTTGATCGGCAGCCGCCGGAGATCGGCGCCATTCTCAAACGTCCAGGTATTCCAAGCTTCCACCGTCGAAATCCGCAGACAATTATGGTTCGCCACATCGTCCGGAGTACGCGGCAGGCCATGTTCGGCGACATAGGACGGCGCCGCCACATAAACCCGCCGGTTGGTCGCCAGTTTGCGTGATACCACGGACGAATCGTCGATCTGCTCGGAAAACCGAATGGCCACGTCAACCTGTTCCTCGACCAGATCAATGACCCGGTCCGTGGCGTCGAGGGAAATCTTCAAATCCGGATTCCTGGCCAGGAACGCGGGCAGCAAGGGCAGAAGCTGCGCCTTCGCAAAGGCCACGGTTGCCGCCACCTTGAGGGTTCCCTGGGGATGGTCGACCATGTTGAGAACCAGGGCCTCGGCCTCCTGCACGCCCTGCGATACGTCGGCACAGCGCGCATAAAAGGCCCGCCCGACCTCAGTCAG
The DNA here is from genome assembly GCA_048263775.1 of Rhodospirillales bacterium. Lineage (GTDB taxonomy): Bacteria > Pseudomonadota > Alphaproteobacteria > Rhodospirillales > Casp-alpha2 > UBA1479. The sequence continues at coordinate 142,431 of JBLXDU010000006.1, read as the reverse complement.
GGAGATTCGCCGGGTCGACCGGTTCAACAGGCGCGTGCCCAGGCGATCCTCCAGTTGGCCAATCTGGCGACTGACCGCCGACGGGGTCAGTCCCAAATCCCGCGCAGCCGCGGAAAACCCGCCGTTTTCAACGACGGCGGCGAACATGATCATCTGTGTCGCTATATCCATTAACTTATTCCTGATTAATTTTTTATCGTTTGTGCGCGAAAGTCACAAGCCTTGTGCATTTCGAGGGGATTATCGCTGAGTAACCTTACCATTATATTGCACTGCAACACGATTGTTGCATTGCAGCAGCCGCAGAATCAGTGACCAACCGCACACCAACCCTCGAAAGGAGTCCTCAGATGAACGACATCATTGGACATACGACCTACAAAGAAATCTCCCCCGAAGAAATGACGCGGATGCTGCACGAAGCCGAATTGCTTCGCGCCGAAGCGGTCCGCGATCACTTGTTCGCCCTCGGCCGCGGCATTGCCCGCGTTGCCGGTTCGATCCGCCACGGTTTGGACGGCCTGATCCATCCGAACACCGCAGGCGCCCGCTAGTTTAAACCCGTACCACCACGGGTTCCGGCGGAGTAGCTATAGGACGGGCGTTCAAGCGGACCTCCCACCGCGCGTGGTCCCGTCCTTACTCCGTCGGCCGGATCGGTGGCGCCCCCTTGGCCCAGTCAGCCATAGGAAGGGGGCGCCCCGGTCCGGCCCAATTCGTTTCGGCCCGCATGGGCCCGGCCCTTCAGTGGCCAATTTCCATCCCGCAACGGCGCGGGTTCCCATACAAACAGCGACACCGAATCCACTACCGGCCACCAAGGCTAGATAGTGTCAAATTCATATGGAAATCAGGCAGTTGCCTGACCGGATTCGGATTTCAGAAAAGGACCGACCCGCCCGGCAACGGCGCCCGGCGTTCACCCCGATCATTCGTTTGGCACGTATCACCATAACCGGTGCCTTCAAAATCCAACCAGACAGGGAAAAGTGAGAACGTCATGAATCGCCGAGACCTCTTGAAAGCCTCCGTCACCGCCGGAGCCGCCGCCGGCAGTCTGCTGGCCGCCCCGGCCATCGCCCGCGCCAAGGACACCTTCAACTGGAAGATGACCAACATGTATCCGGCCGGCGCCCCCTTCTATACGGTCGGCCCGGGCAGCCCCACGGACTTCTGCGCCCGCGTGAAGGAAATGTCGGACGGCCGACTGAATATCCAGCATTTCGCCGCCGGTGAACTGATCCCGCCCAAGGAAGGCTTCGACGCTGTTCGCGCCGGCACCATCGAAATGAACGCCGGCAACGCCTATTACTGGGCCGGCAAGATCTTCGCCGCGCAGTACTTCACCACCGTGCCCTTCGGTCTCAACTTCCAGGGGGTTAATGCCTGGATGTACCACGCCGGCGGCCTGGAACTGTGGAACGAGGTCTATGCCGATTACGGACTGACCGCCCTGCCCATGGGCAACACGGGCGTGCAGATGACCGGCTGGTTCAAGAAACCCATTGAATCCGTTAAGGATTTCGACGGCCTGAAGATGCGTATTCCGGGCCTGGCCGGCAAGGTGTACGAAAAACTCGGCGTCGCCGTGAAGCTGCTGCCCGGCGGGGAAATCTTCCCGGCCCTGGAACGCGGCGTGATCGACGCGGCCGAATTCGTCGGCCCCTTCCAGGACCGCCGCATGGGCCTGCACAAGGCCGCCAAGTACTACTACACCACCGGCTGGCACGAGCCGTCCAACGTGACGGAACTGCTGATGAACAAGAAGGCCTGGGACAGCCTGCCCAAGGATCTTCAGGCCATCGTCAAATCCTGCGCCCAGGCCTGCAACCTGGACAGCCACGCCTGGAGTGAAGCCAACAACGCCGATGCCCTGACGGATCTGGTGACCAACCACGGCGTCATCGCCCAAACCCTGCCCGACGCGGTCGTCGCCGAACTGAAGTCACTGACCGAACAGGTTTTGGCGGAAAAATCGGCCGCCGATCCGCTGACCAAGAAGGTTCACGATCATTTCATGGCCTTCCGCGCCAAGCATCGGTCTTGGGCAGCGATTTCGGAAAAGCCCTATCAGGGCATGATCTCGTCTTAACACGGGCGAGGTAATCGCACATGAATCCACGCAGCCCCTCGGGCCTGCGGCGTCTCGAAGCGGCCTTGCTCATTCCGGTGGAATGGGCGGGCCGTCTCGCGGCCGCTTGCGGCCTGCTCATGGTCTTTGTCGTCGCGGGCAACGTGCTCACCCGCTACGGCCTCAACATCAGCTCCGTCGCCCTGCAGGAACTGGAATGGCATCTGGTCTCGCCCATTGCCCTGATCGGCATGTCCTATGCCATGCAGAAGGGCGAGCATGTGCGCGTGGATTTCCTCTATGCCCGCCTGCCCGTCCATTGGCAGGCGGTGGTCGACCTGATCACGGATTTTCTCGTGATCGGGGTTTCCGTCACCATCGTCGTGCTGTCCCTGCCCTACGTGCAGCAGTCCTACGGCATTCTTGAAGGCTCGCCCGATCCCGGTGGCCTGCCGTATCGTTGGGTTCTGAAAGCCTTCATTCCCCTGGGCTTCGGGCTTCTCGGCCTACAGGCGATCAGCCAAGCCCTGAGTGCCCTTACCACCTTCGCCGCCGCGCGCGCCGAACGGGTTGGCGCGCAATGACGGAGATGGAACTGCTCGCCATCGGCATGATCGGTGGCTTCTTCGGACTTCTGGTGATCGGCATTCCCGTCGCCATTTCGCTGGCCGTCTCCGGCCTGCTGTTCGGCTATCTCGGCTTCGGAACCAGCCTGTTCGGGCTGTTGCCGGGGCGCATTCACGGCGTGGTCACCAATTACACCCTGCTGGCATTGCCGCTGTTCATCTTCATGGGGGTGATGCTGGAAAAATCCCGCATGGCCGAGGACCTGATCGACGTCATCGGCCACGCCATGGGGCGCCTTCGCGGCGGTATGGGGCTCGCCATCATCATCGTCGGCGTGCTGATGGGGGCATCGTCGGGCATCGTCGGGGCCACAGTCGTCACCGTCGGCCTGTTGGCGCTGGGTCCCCTGGTTCGGCGCGGCTACGACAAAGGGCTTGCCTGCGGCACCATTTGCGCCTCGGGCACGCTGGGGCAAATCATTCCGCCCAGCCTGGTGCTGATCCTGCTGGCCGACATCCTGGGCCTGTCCGTGGGCACGCTGTTCGCCGCCGCCATGGTGCCGGGCCTGATGCTGGCCGGGATTCTTGCCCTCTACCTGTTGCTGCTCGGCTACTTCCGCCCCGACATGGCCCCCGCCATCCCTGAGGCCGAACGCGATGCCATGGGCCGGCGCGAGTTGCTGATCAAGCTGGTGCAGGTCGTGCTGCCGCCGCTGGTGCTGATCTTCGCCGTGCTGGGCTCCATCGTCGGCGGCGTCGCGGCACCGACGGAGGCCGCCTCCATGGGCGCCCTCGGCTCCCTCATCCTGGCCCTCATGGGCGGGCGGCTGAACCTGCGCGTCTTGGCGGACGTCTGCAAAAGCACGCTTTTGACCTCTGCCATGGTGTTCTTCATCCTGATCTGCGCCCAACCCTTCGGCCTGGCGTTCCGAGGTCTCGGCGGCGAACACCTGGTCGGCTACATGTTCGACTTCATCCCGGGCGGCGTGACCGCCGACCTTCTGTTCATGATGGCGGTGATCTTCGTGCTGGGCTTCTTCCTGGAATGGATCGAGATTTCCTACATCGCCCTGCCCCTGTTCCTGCCCGTGTTCGCCAATTCGGGCGTCGACATGGTGTGGCTGTCGATCCTGGTCGCCATGAACCTGCAGACCTCGTTCCTGACCCCGCCCTTCGGCTGGGCCCTGTTCTTTCTCAAGGGCGTGGCGCCGCCGGAAATCACCACCGGCGACATCTACCGGGGCGTCATTCCGTTCATTTTGCTGCAGATGGTGGCGCTGGGACTGCTGTTCACTTTCCCGGAAATCGCTACCTGGCTGCCCAAGGCGATCGGGTGGTAGCGCTTGTTTAGATCGCCCACCGCGACAACCACGGCACGAAGGCAAGCAACAGAACAATCACCAACATGGTCAAGACATAGGGTATGGCGCGTACAGCGATCTGCATCACCGGCACCCCCGTCAGGCCGGACAGCACGAACAGATTGAGGCCGAGCGGCGGCGTGATAAAGCCAACGCCCAGGGCCGTGACCATGAAAATGCAGAAATGGATGCTGTCCATGCCGATTTCCTGAGCCAGCGGCAGCATCAGCGGCGCCAGGATAACGATATTCGGCGTCGTCTCCATGACACATCCGGCGATCACGAACACGCCCAGCATCAGCAGGACCACGATCCAGGGCTCGGTGGTCAGGGTGGTGATGGTGCCAACGAAAGCCTGTGGCACACCGAGGGCCGCGAGGGCTTGCGCCAGCAATAAGGCAATGCCGATGATCGGCGCGATGACACCGTTTACTTCGGCTGAGCGTTCCATCATGCGGGGGATATCCGATAGGCGTAGCTGTTTCGTGCCAAAACCGATGGCGATTGCGGTCAGCACCGCCACCGAGGCCGATTCCGTGGGCGTGAAAATGCCGGAATAGATCCCGCCCAGAATGATGAACGGCACCAGCAGGGCATAACGCGCCGCCCAGAAGGCGCGGCCAAACGCCGGCATGGAAAAAGCACCCGAACTGCGTTCATAGCCGCGCACCCGGTTCACGGCGACATTGGTCAGAATAATGGCGAGCAGAACCATTACCCCCGGCAGAGCAGCGGCCAGGAACAGTGTCGACGCCGAGATGCCCAATGTCAGGCCAATGATGATGTATGAAATGGACGGCGGGATCAGAATGCCGGTAGTCGCACCGCTGGCCACCAGGGCACATGCATAGGGCAGCGGATATCCTCTCGCCACCAGATGCGGAATGGTGATGCGCCCGAGCGCCGCCGCATCGGCGGCGTCGGAGCCCGAGATGCAGGCGAAAAAGCCGCAGCCCATGACCGTCGAGGTTCCCAAGCCGGAGCGGATCCAGCCCAATGAGGCTTCAGCTAAGCCCAAGAGCTTATGCGACATGCGCGTGGTGACGATGACGTCGCCCGTCAGAATGAACAGCGGCACGGCGATCAGGGAAAAGCTGTCGATGCCGGAAAACAGTGTTTCGCCGATCAACGTCAGCGGCAGAACTTCGGTGACCGACAACAACAGCGTCGTACCCAGACCCAGGACAACCCAGATCGGCACCCCCAACAAAATCAGGGCGGCCATGCCCAGAACCGGCCCGTAGACCGTCCAACCCAGCTCCGTTGACGCGGCGTATAGTTGGTACATCACTCGAACAACTTCTTGCCGCGGTACACCGGACGTCCGGCACGGTAGTCATCAATATCGCGCACCAGGTTCTGCACGATGCGCCCCAGGGTCATCGCAAATCCCAGCGGCACGGCGAACAGGAAAAACGTCCGATTGATGCGCAGTCCATCAGTGACGTTATGAAAGTCGATCGCCGTGAGGATCGGGATCATTGAGTAGTAGAGCGCGACGATCGCGAACGCCATGGTCGCCAAATCTGCAAAGACATACAGCCAGACATGGTGGCGTTCCGGCACCCAGCCATAGATGATGTCGATGCGGATATGACTGCGGTTCTTGACCCCGGCACTGGCCCCCACCCATGTCAGATAGATGAAGGCAAAACGGGCAATTTCCTCGCCCCAGATGCTCGAGTACGACAGCAGAAACCGGCGCACGACCTCAACGCCAATAACGGCGACGACAAGGGCGTAGAAGACGAGAAGCAAGTAGCGTTCGCCGTTCTGGTCGATGGTGCGTAGAATCGCGCGCGTCATCGCGGTCTATATCTCATGAATTTGCAGAAAAATGGCGGGCCGCAGGCAGCCCGCCACACTTGGGTGGGCTTCAGCCCTTAACGTCGTCCACGTAGTACTGACCCTGGGTTTCTGCCGCTTCCTGAAAGGCGCCGAACTTGGCCAGGCTCCCGGCAAGCTGGACTTTCAGGTCGTTCCATTCCGGGCGCTGGGCGCCAGTCACTTCCTTCCACTGCTGCAATTCAGCCTCGTTAGGGACATAGTATTTGGTGCCGCCCTTCGCCATTTCCGCCATGGCATAAGCGCGCGATGCGGGCACCTGGGCCAGGTTCTGCTGGAAGGTGATGTCAGCGGCGGTGCGGATACCGGCCTGGGTACTTTCCGGCAGGCTGCGCAACCATTGCAGGTTGCAGGAATAGACCTGAGCATCTTCGACCGACTTGATGAACGACACGGTTTCCAAAAGGCCGCTGAAGCCGGCAGCATACAGGGCCACGAGCGCCGGATCCAAGCCGTCGGCGACCCCTTCCTTGATAGCGGTCGGTGTTTCACCCCAGGCCACGGGCGTCGGATTGGCGCCGGCCATGCGATAGAACTGCTGCAGAATCTTGGAGCCGGGCACACGAAACTTCATGCCTTTCATGTCTTCCGGCGTTTTCAGAACCTTGCCAAATCCATTGCGAGTTGATGCCGTGCGCGGATCAAGCACGAGATAAAGCAGAACCTCGAAGCCCTTCTCGTTGACCTTGGTATGGACATCATCCTTCCAGGCCTTGGACGTGACCAGATTGGTGAACTTCTGATTGGTGTTGGCCCAGTAAGGCACGTTGATGAGATCAATGGCCGGCGCGAAGGGCGCGAAATTGGACACGGAATGCTGTGCCGCCTGAATGGTGTTGGACTGAACCTTGGATACAAGTTGCCCGCCCTTGCCCAACACGCCGCCCGGAGACAACTTCACATAGACCTCGCCATTGGTCAGGTTCTGGATGTTTTCCTTCAGGTTCAGCTGCACCAGCGGATAGTATCGGGTGGCCCCGATGACATATTCAGTGGCCAGATTCATGGTCGTCTTGGCGGCCTTCTGACGTTCGTTTTCTTCCTTGGCTGTCTGCGCCACAGCCTGTTCGGAGAACAGGGCCGATCCCGCCGCCGTCACCGCCAGGGCGGTAAAGCCGTACGTTTTTGTCAACTGCCAGAAGCGCCGACGATCGATGGGCGTCTGGAACACGTTTTCGAGCTGAAGCTTGTCTGACATCGTTGTCTCCTCCCAAAGACGGTTTTGATACGGACTGCGGGCGTCACCTTGCGGATTGCGGGTCCGGCCGACCGTCGTCGTGAATAGCGGTCTCGGCATTGTCATCATCCGCCTCCTGTCGTTCGCGGATCAAGGTGCCAACCACAAAAAATACGACAGCCAACAGCAAGGTCAGAAACTGCAACCATTCTGGAAGGTGCAAGGGGATTGTGTTTCCCGCGATAATCTGTGCCTTGGCGATCAGAATGTCGGCGGTGAAAACGGTGAGCACCAGGGCCGCCGCCCAAAAAAACGCACGCGATCTGTCCATGCCTTGGTGCCTCCCAGCCCTATCGGTTTGTCTTGGATGACTCTAGGGACCGGTTCAGCCCACTGTCCAGTCCGTTTCGGCTGCCATTAGCTACTGCCGCGGCACGTAGTGGTCCTGCCACTTGAGCACGATGTTGAAACTGACCGAGACCCGGGTGTCCTTGGACAGATTCGGATGGATGAAGTGGCTGAGGAAGGCCGGCCACATCATCAGCAGGCCCGGTTCGGGCAGCACCGTGAATTCCGGATCGACATAGGGATCCTTGGCGATTGCCGTCATGTTCACGCCCGGGCGCGGATCGTAGAACGTGATGTGCGAGGGACGCAGGTCGGCGCGGTTGCGCATGGGCTCCTTCACCCCCGGCATCTTCAGGTAATAGGTCCCCGACAGGTACGATCCCGGATGATTGTGGGCGTCGTGGTAATCGCCCAGGCGGTTGATGTTGGGCCAGCCCTGGATGGTCCATTTCACGTCGTAATCGATGCCGATGGCGCGCAGGTAATCAATCACGGTCTGGTTGATCTGTTCGCGCAGCCAGCCGACGGCGGGGTCGTCCAGGTTGAAGAAATCGGGCGCCAGGTAATCCGTGGTCAGGTTCTTGTTCACCCGCTCCATATCGCGGATCAGTTTGACCAGGGCCTGGGTCGGTTCCTCAAACCCCGTCAGGTGCCGACGGACCAGCTTGGTCGGCCACAGGTCGAGGATACCGTCTTGAGAAGTGTCGGACATGTCAGGCGCAGGCCGCTCTGCGGCGGGTTAGAAGCATCCCAGCCCGTACAGGCTGTTCTGAACCACCTTGATCGCATTGGCATCCAGGCTTTTCGACAGCACGAACGCCCCCGCGTCCCTCAGTTCGGGCGCGAAGATCAAAGCAGCCATGCCGACCAGGGCGGCGAGTGCGATCTGCCGTTGCATAACCGCCATAATATGGCTGATCCTCGCCCGATCCAAGAAAAATGGCGCGACGGCACCGTTCCCCGGTCACGCTTTCGAGAGCCACGATGGATATCCGGGCTGTGTTTCCTATATGCTGACCCACACCCGGATTTTCGAGGAATGCCGTTATGTTTTCCCTGTTCAAGATGCCGAACAAATCAGAATTGCCGACTGCCGACCAGGCCCTGCCCGGCCGCGACACGCCGATCCCCACATCCGAACATCATTTCGTCTCCGGCAACCGCATCAAGCCGCCGTTTCCCGACGGCATGGAAACCGCCGTGTTCGGCATGGGCTGTTTCTGGGGCGCGGAACGCAAATTCTGGGAAACCCCTGGCGTATGGACCACGGCGGTGGGATACGGCGCCGGGTTCACCCCCAACCCCACCTATCAGGAGGTCTGCACCGGCCAGACCGGCCATAACGAGATCCTGCTGGCTGTCTACGACACGGCCAAGGCGAGCTTTGAGGACATGCTGAGGGTATTCTGGGAGAACCACGACCCGACCCAGGGCATGGGCCAGGGCAACGATCGAGGGACCCAGTACCGCTCCGGCATCTATGTCAATTCACTCGAGCAGCGCCGCGCCGCCGAGGCCTCGCTGAAGGCCTATCAGAAGAAGCTCACCGACGCGGGCTACGGCAAGATCACGACCGAGATCAAGGATGCGGGGCCGTTCTATTACGCCGAGGACGTCCACCAGCAGTACCTGGCCAAGAACCCCCGGGGTTATTGCGGGCTCGGTGGCACGGGCGTCACCTGCCCGATCAGCCTGACAAACTGATATGCTCTCACTACACATCATCGATTATCTCGATTAATTAAAAAAATATAATCAATTATACTGAATACAAGCCTGTCGCTAATGTCACCAAACGCCGATGCTGCAGGTTTAACACTCCGGCAAGCTGATGGCGGCGGTCCAATCCGGGCCGCGTCTACGGGAGAAGGCAGCGGACCTGGGTAAATTTTACAACCGTTAGACGTAAATTAAACTCGTCTCGACTTTTCCCTCCGAACACGCGTTTTTCAATAACCGACGATGTAACTGGAGGATCCCAATGGCCGAATTGAAATGCCCCGTCATGCATGGCGGAAACACGTCGCATGGCGCATCCATGGAATGGTGGCCCGAATCACTGAACCTGGAAATTCTGGCGCAGCACGATAGCAAGACAAACCCGCTGGGCGCGGATTTCAACTACCGCGACGCGGTCAAGACGCTCGACTTCGCGGCGTTGAAAAAAGACATGAAAGCCCTGATGACGGACAGCCAGGAATGGTGGCCGGCCGACTGGGGCCACTACGGCGGCCTGATGATCCGCATGTCCTGGCATGCCGCGGGATCGTACCGCACGGCCGACGGGCGCGGTGGCGGCGGCACCGGCAACCAGCGTTTCGCGCCGCTCAACTCCTGGCCGGACAACGTCAGTCTGGACAAGGCGCGGCGCCTGCTGTGGCCGCTCAAGAAGAAATACGGCAACAAGGTCAGCTGGGCCGACCTGATCATTCTGGCCGGCACGGTCGCCTATGAAACCATGGGGCTCAAGACCTTCGGGTTCGGCTTCGGGCGCGAGGACATCTGGCACCCGGAACTGGACATTTACTGGGGCGCGGAGAAAGAATGGCTCGGCAAGGACCGCTACGAAGACGCCGGCGACGAAACCTCCCTCGAAAACCCGCTCGCCGCGGTGCAGATGGGCCTGATCTACGTCAACCCGGAAGGCGTCGACGGCAAGCCGGACCCGATGAAAACGGCGGAAGCCGTCCGCGTGACCTTTGCCCGCATGGCCATGAACGACGAAGAAACCGCCGCGTTGACCGCCGGCGGCCACACCGTCGGCAAGACCCACGGCAACGGTGATGCCGCTGCGTTGGGACCGGATCCGGAAGCGGCCGACGTCGACCAGCAGGGTTTCGGTTGGGCCAACCCGAACATGAACGGCAAGGCCGCCAATGCGGTGACCTCCGGGCTCGAGGGTGCCTGGACGACCGAGCCCACCAAGTTCGACATGGGCTTCTTTGACCTGCTGTTCGGGTACGAGTGGGAATTGAGGAAAAGCCCCGCCGGCGCCTACCAGTGGGAACCCATCGACATCAAGGAAGAAGACAAGCCGGTCGACGCGACCGACCCTTCGATCCGCCACAACCCGATCATGACCGATGCCGACATGGCCATGAAGGTGGACCCGACCTACAACGCGATCTGCAAGAAGTTCATCGCCGATCCGGCGTACTTCAAGGAAACCTTCGCCCGGGCCTGGTTCAAGCTGACGCACCGCGACATGGGCCCGAAGGCCCGCTACATCGGCCCCGACGTGCCGAAAGAAGACCTGCTCTGGCAGGACCCGGTTCCAGCCGGTTCCGCAAGCTACGACGTCGATGCGGCCAAGTCGAAGATCGCCGCCAGCGGTCTGACGGTCGCCGAGATGGTCGCCACCGCCTGGGACAGTGCCCGCACTTATCGTGGCTCCGACATGCGGGGCGGGGCCAACGGCGCCCGCATCCGCCTGGCGCCCATGAAGGATTGGGACGGTAACGAGCCGGCACGCCTGGCCAAGGTATTGGGTGTGTTGGAACCCATCGCCGCGGATGTCGGTGCCAGCGTCGCCGACATGATCGTTCTGGCCGGTAATATCGGGGTCGAACAGGCCGCCAAGGCCGCGGGCGTCGAGGTGGCGGTGCCGTTCGCACCGGGCCGCGGCGATGCGTCGGCCGCCGATACCGACGGCGACTCCTTCGACGTGATGGAGCCGATCCACGACGGCTACCGCAACTACCTGCAAAAGGACTACGCCGTCAAACCGGAAGAGCTGATGTTGGACCGCACCCAGCTCATGGGCCTCACCGCCCCGGAGATGGTCGTTCTGGTCGGCGGCATGCGGGTCATGGGCACCAACCATGGCGGCACCAAGCACGGCGTCCTCACCGACAACGAAGGGGCGTTGACCACCGACTTCTTCGTCAACCTGTGCGACATGGCCTACACCTGGAAACAGGCGGGCAAGAATGTCTATGAGATCCGCGACCGCAAAACCGGTGCGGTCAAATGGACCGCGACCCGCATGGACCTCGTGTTCGGGTCCAACTCGATCCTGCGGGCCTATGCCGAAGTCTACGCCCAGGACGACAACAAGAAGAAGTTCGTCAATGACTTCGTTGCCGCTTGGACCAAGGTGATGAACACGGACCGCTTCGACCTCGCCGCCTGAACCGGCGCAGAAAGTCGGCATTAAAGACAACGGGCGGGTCCTTCGGAGCCCGCCCGTTTCTCTTGTGTGATTGAATCCCATTGCGCAAGACCGGCCTCCCGAACCCGCCTGCCCTCTTGCATTGGGTGCTCTATACCTCAAGTCTAGGGTGTGTATTCCGTCACTTTCTCTAGGGTAACCCTATATTATTTTGGAATCGAAATAATAAATGCGAAGACGCGATGAGGAAAGGAACACAGCCATGACGAACCTGCTGATCTCGGATGACAACCCCAACGGCGCCAAGCTGGAGGAGGTCCTCCGCATCCTGCGCAACGATATCATCGCGCGCTGCCACCTCTCCGTCGCCGTCCACGATAAGGATACGGAGAAAGTCGTCGCCAACAACATGCGCATACTCAACCTGCTGACCGAATGCATCGATCTGGCCGAAACTTCGACGGATATCCTGGTCCAGGCATACGGCGTCGAACAGGCCGCCAAGGGTATTGCCCGGCGCCCGGACGGACACCCGGAAAACACGGCATAATCGGGAGAGTGCGCCTGCTTGTGGCCTATGGCATCCCCGCGAGGGAGATCGCTTAAGAAGCTTTGTACCGCGACATATCGGCAAAGGCCGCGACCGCGGCACTGGCAATGATCGTTTCATAACCGCGTTCGGGGTAAGGAACGTTCAGGCCGCCTTTGACGACCCGGACCGTCGCGCTGCCATGCGGCAGCATGGCCTTCACCGCTTCGGTATCGACCGCCGATGGATCCTGGACGCCGATCGTCACCTCAACCGTCATATCGGTATCCGGGTCCCGTCCTAATTCGCGCATGAACGACAGACTTGAATGATGGATGGCGTCATCGACGGCGCGGCAGGCGGCTTTCGTATAATTGCCCCCGCGCAGAGAAACGCCGGAGCCCATTTCCAAAATCACGCGGTCCAGTTTTGCACTCATTGGGCGTCTCCCAGGACATCGTCCGGAACATCCATGCGGACCACGACGGCGGCATGGGCGAGCAAGGTTGAATCCGTGCCGTCCGGTGTCGCGATTTCCAAGCCCCCCTCTTGGCAGGTCACGGTGATCTGACCGTAGGGAAACACGGCCGCGACGGCAGCCTTGTCGATGGTCTCGGGGCGGGGTGCACCGATGGTCACCTCGATGACCATGTTGTCTCGCGGCTGCCCAAGGGCATCGGCGATCTGCAGGAAATTCCGCCACAGCGCATCACGCACGGCCCGTTCGGCGGCCTTGGTGCTGTCCGCGCCGTGAATATCGGTGCCCTGCCCCATTTGCAGAACCATGCGTTTCAAGCTCACCGCAGCCCACTCCCTTTAAGTCATTGAAATAACTGGCGACCCCGGCAGGACTCGAACCTGCAACCTGCTGCTTAGAAGGCAGCTGCTCTATCCAGTTGAGCTACGGAGTCTCCGGCGGATGACACGCTGGCAAGACGGCCCGGCGCAACCCCATTCAGTGGGTCCAGACGCCGACCTTGTCGAAGGCGAAGTTGTCGGAATAACTCTTCGGCTTGACGCGGCGAGTATGGGGCTCGATCACCTTGTAGATCAGGCCGTTCTTCTTGGCGTAGTCGACGGCTTCTTCCTTGCTGTCGAACTTGAGCCGCAGCTGGCCGCGGGTATCGCCCGAGCCGATCCAGCCCATCAGGGGGTCGGCGACGCGGGGTTCCGCCGGCTCGTATTCCAGTATCCAACGCCGGGTTTTGCCCCGGCCGGACTGCATGGCGTTCTTCGCCGGCTGAAAAATGCGCGCTTCGCTCATCTTCCCAATTCCCATCCTGGCGCGGCCGATTGCCGCGCGTCTTAAGGTCTTCTATGCGGCCATCGGGCCGTCCCGTCAACGGTCACATGGACGGACCCGGTGGCATGACCCCGGATCCCCTGCCTGGATACTGGTCGGGGCGACTGGATTCGAACCAGCGACATCGTGCTCCCAAAGCACGCACTCTACCAGGCTGAGCTACGCCCCGACGCGGGGGAAACCTATGATTTAAGCCTGCCCAAGGCAAGCACGCGGTTAGCGAAAGATCGCGTGGTCGACCCGGTCGCCGACGCGGATGCCGAGCCGCGCCGCCGTCCCGGCCGCAACCTCAAGCACGGCGCGGTTGCGCTCCGGCGCCTCGATGATGTCCAACGACTGCGGCGTCGTGCGTTCGCGGATGAATCCGATGCGTCCGTCCGCGCCGATAAACAACATATCAAGCGGAATGAAGGTGTTGCGCATCCACATGGAGATGTAGATCTCGCGCCCGAAGTCGAACAGCATGCCCCGGTCCGGGGCCAGGTCGCGGCGATACATCAGACCGAGGGCGCGCTGCGCGTCGTCGACCGCCATCTCGACCTTGAACGGATACGCGCCGTTCACCGTATGCACGACCACTTCGGATTCGGCGAATCTGACCGTTTGGCCATCCGCATGCGCGGCCATACCGCCCAAAACGACACAAAGCACCGCCGACACACCCAAAAAATGCAGGGCGGCGCGGCGCGTGATTTTCCACGATCTGAAAATCCTGTCGATCATTTCAGGTCCATCGCACCTATTAATAATACAGCTTCCGTTGATTTCCGCCGCCCTTGGTATACCAGCGCGAACGTCCTTGTTATTCCATGAAATTATGCCCATTTTGTTGTCACGTCGATGGCTTTGGGTGGTATACCTGAGCCTCGGATAACGTGGTGATCGGTGCCGCCCTTCAATGGTGCGGCAATACCGACCAGGGGAAGAACGGGGGAACGTTTCAGTGCTCCATGCGATCAGCCTTAGCATCGGCTTGGCCGCGCTCTGGTGGCTGCTGTCGGGCTATACGATTCCGCTGATCCTGGCCTTCGGCGCCGGTTCCGTCGCCTTGGTCGTGTTCATCGCCCACCGCATGGACGTGGTCGACCACGAAGGCCACCCCATCCAGGTTACCTGGCGCTGGCTGACCTACCTGCCCTGGCTGGGCAAGGAGATCGTCATGGCCAACATCGATGTGGTCAAGGCCGTGCTGTCCCCCAAGGGCCGGGTCCATACCTCGGTCCTGCGCACTAAGGCGACACAGAAGACCGAATTGGGCCATGTCATCTACGCCAATTCCATTACCCTCACACCGGGCACGGTGACCCTCGCCGTCGAAGACGGGGTGATGATCGTCCACGCGCTGACACGGGGTGCTGCCGACGGGTTGAAGTCCGGCGAGATGGACCGCCGCTGCACGGCCGTCGAGGGCGCGCCCGGAGAGGACCGCTAACGCCATGAGCTTCGCCGCCGCCTCCCTCGCCGTTCTGGTCACCATGGTTCTGGTCCTGGTGCGTGCGCTCAAAGGGCCGACCGTGTTCGACCGTATCCTCGCCGTGAATGTCTTCGGCACGTTGACCGTGCTCCTGATCTCGGTCGTCGGGTTCCTGCAGGGGCGGCCGGAATTCCTCGATCTGGCGCTGGTCTATGCGCTGATCAACTTCATCGGCACCATCGCGGTAACCAAGTTCATCAAGTTCCGGGACATGGGCCATGGCGAACAAGCCACCAGCCCCGATGCGGGGGATATCTGACCATGGCGCTCCCCGTTGATCCGATCATCTTCGACATCCTGACCTGGCTGTTCATTCTGCCGGGCGCGGCACTGCTGATCATCGGCGGTATCGGCATGATCACCATGCCCGACGTGTTCGCGCGCATGCATCCGGCGGGCGTCATCGATACGCTGGGCTGCGAATTGATCCTGGTCGGCCTGATGTTCCAGGCCGGGCTGACCATTGTCACGGTTAAGCTGGCCCTGATCCTGGCCTTCATCTTCTTCACCAGCCCGACGGCGACCCACGCCCTGGCCCGCGCCTGCCTCAATGCCGGCGTCACACCCCGGGTCGATGAGGAAAAAAGCGCGGCCCTCAGCCGGGGAGGCCGACCATAGAAAACGTCATCATCATCGTCCTGATGCTCATGATGGGGGCCGTCGGCTTGGCCATCGCGCGCATCCGTGACCTGTTCGCCGTGTCCATGCTGTCCGGCATCTTCTCGCTGATCGGCGCCGCCGCCTATGTGGTGCTGGACGCAGTCGATGTCGCCTTCACCGAGGCCGCCGTGGGCGCGGGAATCTCCACCGTCCTGATGCTGGGCACCCTGGCCTTGACCACGCGCAAGGAAAAGCTGGGCGGCGGCAAAAGCAAGAGCACGACCGCATTTCTCGTCGTCGCCATAACCGGCGCCGTGCTGGTCTACGGCACCTTCGACATGCCCCGCTACGGCGACAAGATCGCCGCCATCCACCACCACGTGGTGCCCCGTTATATCGAGAAATCGGGCGAAGAAGTGGGCATGCCCAACATCGTCACCAGCGTGCTGGCCAGCTACCGCGGCTATGACACCCTCGGCGAAGTCTTCGTCATCTTCACCGCCGCCACGGGCGTGCTGGCCATCCTAGGCCGCGCCCGCCGGCGGCGCGAAGACGAGGAGGCGGATGAAGGCGGCTCGGACACGAAGGGGGCCGCATCATGATGCACCGTAAGGTCGTTCTCCGCGTCGTCTCCAAGTTCCTGATTCCGCCGATCCTGCTGTTCGCGCTTTACGTTCAGTTTCACGGCGACTTCGGCCCCGGCGGCGGGTTTCAGGCCGGCGTGATCTTCGGTTCGGGCTTTATCCTCTACGCCATCCTGTTCGGCGTCGAGACGGTGAAACGGGTGCTGCCGCCCTGGTCGACGCGCCTGCTGCTGGTCGTCGGCGTGCTGACCTACGGGCTGACCGGGGTCGCGGGGCTGATCCTGGGCGGCAACTATCTGGACTACAACGTCCTGGCCCACGACCCCTTGCACGGGCAGCACTACGGCATCCTGATCGTCGAATTGGGTGTCGGCATCACGGTCGCGGCGGCAATGATCACGATCTTCAACGTGTTCGCCGGCCAGTCGGGCGGGGACTGAGGCCATGCAGGGATTCGTCGACATCTTCAAACCGCTTTACGACCTGTGGCTTTCCTTCGAAGCCTTCATGGTCGGCCCGGCGTCGCCCGGTCTGCTCGGTTACTGGATCGTCATCGCGCTGATGATGACCGGGTTCTACATCGTCATCGCCCACGACAACCTGGTGAAGAAGATCGTCGGTCTGAACGTGTTTCAGGTCTCGGTCTTTCTGTTCTACATCCTGATGGCCAAGGTCACGGGCGGCACGGCGCCGATCCTGGACGAAGGCATCAAACTATATTCAAACCCCCTGCCCCATGTCCTGATCCTGACCGCGATCGTGGTCGGCGTTGCAACAACGGCCCTCGGCCTCGCCTTGGTCGTGCGCATCCGCAACGCCTACGACACCATCGAGGATGACGAGATCCTGGCCGTGGAAGAGGAGGAGGACAGGTGACCGCCTTCTACGCCTATTTCCTGTCGCTGCCCTTTGCCGCCGCGATCGAACCGCACCTGCCCATCCTGCAGGTCGTCGTGCCGCTTCTGTGCGCACCGATCTGCGTACTGCTGCGCGACGCCAAGCTGAGCTGGCTGTGGGCGACGATCGTTACCTGGATCGCCTTCTTCATTGCCCTGGTCCTGCTGGGCAAGGTGTTGGCCAGCGGCCTGATCATTTACGAGCTCGGCAGTTGGCCGGCGCCCTGGGGCATCGAATACCGCATCGACGCGGCCAACGCCCTGGTTCTGGTCATCATCACGGCCATCGGCGCCATCACCCTGCCCTACGCCAAGGCCAGCGTCGAAAAGGAAGTGTCGGAACCCCGCATCTACCTGTTCTACCTGATGTACATGCTGTGCCTGACGGGCCTGATCGGCATCACGACCACGGCGGATGCCTTCAACCTGTTTGTGTTCCTGGAAATCTCGTCCCTGTCGAGCTACGTGCTGATCAGCCTGGGCGGCAATCGCCGCGCCCTGACCGCGTCCTACCGTTATCTGATCATGGGCACCTTGGGCGCGACCTTCTACATCATCGGCGTCGGCCTGATGTACATGATGACGGGCTCGCTCAACATGGCGGACCTGGCGACCCTGCTGCCGGCCGTGGACCATACGCGCACGGTGTTGGCCGCCTTCGCCTTCGTGGTTGTCGGCCTGGGGCTCAAGCTCGCGATGTTCCCGCTGCACACCTGGCTGCCCAATGCCTATGCCTTCGCGCCCTCGGCGGTCACCGTGTTCCTTGCCTCGACGGCGACCAAGGTCGCAATCTATGCCTTGCTGCGCCTTGTCTTCACCGTATTCGGCGGCACAGATCTGTTCACCGGCACGGACATCAGCTTGATGCTGATCATCGTCGCCCTGGTCGGCATGTTCGCAGGCGCCTTCGTCGCCATCTTCCAGAATGACGTGAAACGCATGCTGGCCTACTCCAGCGTGTCGCAGGTCGGCTACATGGTGCTCGGCATCGGCATGGCCACCGCCGCGGGCCTGACTGGGGGCATTGTCCATCTGTTCAACCACGCCGTCATGAAGGGTGCCGCCTTCATGGCCGTGGGCGCCATGTTCTATGTCGTCGGATCGGTCAGGCTCAACGACCTTGCCGGCATCGGCAAACGCATGCCGGTGACCACCGCGGTGTTCCTGGTCGCCGGGCTGTCGCTGATCGGCACGCCGGTGACGGTCGGCTTCATTTCCAAATGGCAGTTGGTGCAGGCTTCGCTTGCCCTCGGCTGGTGGTATGTCGCGGCTGGCATCCTGCTGTCGTCGCTGCTCGCCATCGTCTACGTCTGGCGAGTGGTCGAGGTCGCGTATCTCAAGGCCCCGCCCGAAGGCGCCGCCCGGCGCAGCGAGGCGCCGCTGTCCATGCTGGTGCCGATGATTGTGTTGGCCGCGGCCACCATCTGGTTCGGCATCGACGGCGACACCACCTTGCGCATTGCCGGTGAGGCAGCCAACGCCCTCATGGGTCCCGCCAGTGGAGGCAAGCCATGACCGGTCTTCTTGCCGGCTGGGCACCGGGCGACGCCCTGGTCCTGGCTCTCGTCATTCCGGTTATCGGGGCCTTTCTGGTGTTGGCCCTCGGGCGTTGGGAAAACGCCCGCGACGGCGCCAGCCTGCTGACTGCCGCCTGCCTGTTCTACGTCGTCGCCCAATTCTACCCCATCGTCGCGGCCGGCGGCCGGCCCGACATCGTGCTGTTCGACATGGTGCCGGGGCTGTCGATCCGTCTGACGCTGGAACCGCTTGGCATGATCTTCGCCGGGATCGCCAGCTTCCTGTGGATCGTCACAACACTGTACGCCATCGGCTACATGCGCGGTCATCACGAAGAAAACCAGACCCGGTTCTTTTTCTTCTTCGCCATCGCCATTGCGTCAGCCATTGGCGTCGCCCTCGCCGGCAACATGCTGACGCTGTTCGTGTTCTACGAAGTGCTGTCCGTCTCCACCTTCCCGCTGGTCGCCCATCACGGGACGGAGGAAGCCAAACGCTCGGGCCGGATCTATCTCGGCATTCTGCTGTCGACCTCCATCGGCTTCCTGCTGTTCGGCATGGTCTGGACCTGGCAGATCGCAGGCACCCTCGATTTCGTCCGGGGCGGCGTATTCAATGCCGACCAGGCCCAAGGCCCAATGATCGCTGTCCTGCTGGCGCTTTATGCCTTCGGCATCGGCAAGGCGGCATTGATGCCATTCCACCGCTGGCTGCCGGCGGCCATGGTGGCACCGACCCCGGTCTCGGCCCTGCTGCACGCCGTCGCGGTCGTCAAGGCGGGCGTGTTTTCTGTCGTCAAGGTGGTCGTCTACATCTTCGGGATCGACATCCTGAACGTGGCCCCCGGCACGGACTTCCTGCTGTACGTCGCGGGCTTCACCATCATCGCTGCCTCCGTCGTCGCGCTGCGCCAGGACAACCTGAAACGCCGGCTGGCCTATTCGACGGTGTCGCAGCTGTCCTACGTGGTCATCGCGGCGGCGATCCTGACACCGATTTCCGTCGCCGGTGCCGCCATCCATATCGCGGCCCATGCTTTCGGCAAGATCACCCTGTTCTTCGCGGCGGGCGCGATCATGGTGACCTCGAACAAGACCGAGGTCAGCCAGCTCAACGGTATCGGCCGGCGCATGCCGCTGACCATGGCGGCCTTCGCCATCGGGGCGCTCAGCATGATCGGGCTGCCGCCCACGGCGGGCTTTGTATCAAAATGGTTCATCCTGCAGGGCGCCGCCCAGGCCGAACAATGGACGGCGGTCGTGATCGTGGTCCTGTCGACCTTGCTCAACATGGGCTACTTCATTCCCATCGTGTATGCCGCCTTCATGAAACCGGAGGACCGGCCCGAAGACACTGCGGAACCCGCCAAGGCCGGAGATCACGGCGACGGCCATGATGACCATGACGATCATGGCCATGGCCACGCCATCAAGTACGATCACGGCGAGGCCGCCTTCCCCATGGCCTGTGCCATGGCGGTGACCGCGGGCATGACATTCATTCTGTTCCTGAAACCGGACCTGGTCGTCGGCCTGGCCCAGCAGCTGACGGGGATCGCGCCATGAGCGACAGCAGCCCGCGCCCCGAGGGTGGCGAAAAGCACTGGCTGGTCCGCCCTCGGACCATCCGCAATCTGTGGATCGGCGGCATCATCCTGCTGATCGCCGTGACCATGCTTGACCTTATCGTGCACAAGCACGTGCACTTCGGCATCGAAGGCAGCTTCGGGTTCTATTCCTGGTACGGCCTGTTGACCTGCGCCGCCATGGTCGTGGTCGCCAAAATTCTCGGCCTGTTCCTGAAACGGGAGGATACGTATTATGACGATGCCGATTGAGTGGCTCGCCCAGTATCCCTTCCCGCCGGCCCTGATCCTGATCCTGGGCGGCCTCCTGTTACCGCTGCTGCCCGCCAGCTTCCGCCCCGCCGCCGTGCTCGGCCTGCCGCTCGCGACGCTGGTCGTGGGCCTCGGCATTCCCGATGGCGTGTTGCTCTATTACCCATTCATCGGCTACGAACTTGAACTGGTTCAGGGCGACCGGCTGGGCCGGTTGTTCTCCACCATTTTCTCGATCATGGCTTTCGCCGGCGGGCTCTACGCCTTCCGCAATTCCAAGGTGATGGAACTGTCGGCCGCCTTCGTCTACGCAGGCGGTGCCGTCGGCGTCGCTTTCGCGGGCGACCTGATCACCATGTTCGTGTTCTGGGAAATCATGGCGATCGGCTCGACCCTGGTCATCTGGTCGGCCCGCACCAAGGCCTCGCAGGGGGCCGCCATGCGCTATCTCGCGGTTCACCTGTTCGGCGGTGTGGTGTTGATGGCCGGTATCGTCGCCCATGTGGCCACCACGGGATCGATCGAATTCGCCGCGATCAAGCTGGACGGCATCGGCGCCTGGCTAATGCTGATCGGCTTCCTGATCAACGCGGGCGCCCCGCCGTTTTCCAGTTGGATCCCCGACGCCTATCCGGAATCCAGCCCCTTCGGCATGGTGTTCCTGTCCGCCTTCACAACCAAGACCGCGGTGTTCGTTCTGATCCGCACCTTCGCGGGGGCCGACGTCCTGATCTATGTCGGCGTCTACATGGCCTGTTACGGGATCATCTACGCGCTGCTTGAAAACGACATGCGCCGCATCCTCGCCTATTCCATCGTCAACCAGGTCGGCTTCATGATCTGCGGCATCGGCATCGGTACGGAAATGGCGTTGAACGGCGCGTCGGCCCATGCCTTCGCGCACATCATCTACAAGGCGCTGCTGATCATGTCGGCGGGGGCAGTCCTGCAACAGACGGGCAAGCGTAAATGCACGGACCTGGGCGGCCTGTTCCAGAGCATGCCGCTGACCTGCATCTGCGGGACCATCGGGGCACTGGCCATTTCGTCCTTCCCCTGGACATCGGGCTTCGTATCCAAATCCATGATCAACACCGCCGCCGCCACGGAACATCTGGCCTTCGTGTGGTATGTGCTGATGGCGGCCTCGGCTGGCGTGTTCCTGCACGCCGGGATCAAGTTCCCCTGGTTCGTGTTCTTCCAGAAGGATTCCGGCATGCGCCCGCCTGACCCGGCGTGGAACATGAAGGCGGCGATGATCTTCTTCGCCTTCCTGTGCATCGCGCTCGGCGTCTATCCGGATCCGCTTTATGCGCTCCTGCCCTACAAGGTCGAGTACGAGCCCTATACCTTCGCGCATGTCGCCGAGATGCTGCAGCTGCTCCTGTTCTCTGGCCTCGCGTTCTTCTTGCTGCTGCCGATGATGAAGCGCACGCTGACCATCTCGCTCGACTTCGATTGGTTCTACCGGGTCGCCGGACCGTTCGTCGTCGACCGTCTGGTGCAGGGATTGGCCGCCATCGGCACCGCCATCGAAACTTCACTGACCAAGGTGGCCGTCGACACGATCACGGTCATCCGCCGCCACCATGGGCCCGAAGGCTTCATGGCCAAAACCCTGCATCTTAGTTCGATGGTGTTCTGGGTGGTGGCCGCGCTGGCCTTCGTTCTGATCCTGGACTTCGCCCGGGGCGTCTGACCGCTACTGTTCGTCGATGCGCAGGTTGACGTCCATTTCCTCGAGCCCGCCGCCGCTTCGCAGGCCCCGGATCGGGCAGGCCGTGCCGTAGTCGAGCCCCAGCGCCAACCGGATATAGGCATCCGTCGCACACTGATCATTGGCCGGATCGAAGCTGACCCAGCCCAAGCCCTCGACCAGGGTCTCCGCCCAGGCGTGGCTTGCCAGATGGCTGTCATTGCCCTTCCCCGCCGCCAGGTATCCGGATACGTAGCGCGTGGGCAAGCCTAAGTGCCGGGCGGCGGCGATGAACAGATGCGCCTGGTCCTGGCACACGCCCTTACCGGCGGCCAGCGCCTCGGAAGCCTTGGTTTCCACCGTGGTCTGGCCGGACTGATACTGCACAGCCTCGGCCACTGCGGCCATCAACGCATGGCCCGCGGCAAGCGCCCCCTGCGATTCCAGTATCTTGGCAATCGGTTTGGCGAACTTACGGATTCCGTCGTCGGCATCCGTATAATCCGTTGGCGTGAGAAAGATATAGGGCGGCAGCCCGTCATCCATGGGCAGGATGCCGTTGGTATCCGACGTCGTGATCTCGCCGCTGACGGTGACGCGCACCTCGTCGTGCTCTCCGTCAAAGGTCGCGACATGGGCGTGGTTGTCGAACCCGTCGGTCCAGGGCGTCAGCCGCCCGCTCGCCGTGATCTCCCATTGGCGGACCCGCTGGCACAAGTCGGCGCGCGGCGTCATCCGAATGTATTGAATCGAATGGGTCGCCGCTTCCGCGAACTTGAACTGGGTGACGTGCTTGACGGTCAGATGCATGTCGCACTCATTGGATCATCAGGAAGTCTTTTTGAATTTGCAGGCTGAGATCGTGCAGGCCGGCCCGGTAATCTTCCAGGAACCGCGCCATGCCCGTACGGTAGACACGGTCGATGCGCGCCGACTGCAGCCGGTTGAGAAGGTCGCGCGACTGTTCGAAACACCGCGAACGCGGACGCAAGCCCTCCAGAACCTGACAAATCTCCTCGACACAGGCCATGACGGAACGCGGGATCTCTTCGTTCAGGGTCAGCAATTCAACGACCCGGCGCGGGTCGATCTGGCTTTTATAGATTTCCCGGTAGGCCTTGTAGGCGTTGACCGACCGCAGCAGCGTGCCCCATTGGTAATAATCGAGGGTCGCCGTGTCCTCACGCGAAATGGGGCCCGTCGGCTTGAAGGTATGGGCGCGGGCGGCCAACAAGCGAATGGTGTTTTCCGCCCGTTCGATGAACACGCCCATGCGCCAGAATTCAAAGGCATCGCCACGCCGCATGGTGCCATGAGCAACCCCGCGGAACAGGTGCGAGCGCACCTTGATCCATTCCAGGAATTCGTGATGACCCATGTCCTGCATGTCGGCATAGGTGGTCTTTGCTATGTCCAACCAAGTGGAATTGATGGTCTCCCACATGTCCGTGGTCAACACATGGCGCGTGGCGCGCACATTCTCGCGCGCCGACCAAACACAGGACCGGATGCTTGACGGGTTTTCGCGGTCCAGCACCATGTAGGTCAGCACCGGATCGGTCTTGAAGGCATCATACTTGGCAAGGTAGGCGTTGCGTTCGGCCTCGGACTGGAACAGCCCTTCCCACAAGCCCGCCTGGGCCCCCCGCCGCGCCGGCAGCAGGGACATGTGATACAGCCCGGTCAGCAGGCGCGCGGTATTTTCCGAACGCTCCATATAGCGCGCCATCCAGAACAGGTTTTCGGCGGTGCTCGATAACATCTCTGCGTCGCCCTCCCTATTCCTCTTCCTCGATAACGACCGGTGCCTCGAGGACCCAGGTGTCCTTGGTCCCGCCACCTTGCGAGGAATTAACAACCAGCGACCCCGGCTTCAGCGCCACGCGGGTCAGGCCGCCCGGCACCACGCGGGTCTTCTCGCCCGACAGCACATAGGGCCTGAGATCGACATGGCGCGGCGCGATGCCTTCCTCGACCAAGGTCGGGCAGGTCGAGAGCGCCAGGGTCGGCTGGGCGATATAGTTGTCCGGCTCCGCCTTCAGGCGCCGCTTGAAATCGTCGCATTCGGCCTTGGTGGCTTTGGGACCGACCAACATGCCGTAGCCGCCGGACCCGTGGACTTCCTTGACCACCAGATCGGCGATGTTGTCGAGCACGTACTTGAGGTCGTCCGGCTTGCGGCAGGAATAAGTCGGCACGTTCTGCAGCACCGGCTCCTCCCCCAGGTAGAAACGGATCATATCGGGCACGAAGCAGTACATGGCCTTGTCGTCGGCGACGCCGGTGCCCATGGCGTTACACACGGTCACGCGGCCGCTGCGCACGACGGACAACATGCCGGGCACGCCGAGGGCCGAGTCCGGATTGAAGGCCAGCGGGTCGATGAACCCGTCATCGACCCGGCGGTAGATCACGTCGACCCGCTTGGGCCCTTCGGTCGTGCGCATGAAGATGGAGCCCGAGTCGACGAACAGATCGCGCCCTTCGACCAGTTCGATCCCCATTTCCATGGCCAGGAAGGCATGTTCGAAATAGGCGCTGTTGTATTGTCCCGGCGTCATCAGCACGACCGTGGGATCATCCACGCCCGTCGGCGCCACGGCCTGGAGCGAGCGCAGCAGATATTCGGCGTAGCGATCCACCGGTGCGACCACGGACTGCGCGAACAGATCCGGGAACAGCCGCATCATGGTTTCGCGGTTTTCCAGCATGTAGGACACACCCGACGGCGTGCGCACGTTGTCTTCCAGGACATAAAAGGTCTTGTCGTCGACCCGCACCACATCGACGCCGGACACATGGGCATAGACCCGGCGCGGCAGGTCGAGCCCCAACATCTGCGGCTGGAAGGCCTCGTTGGTCATCACCAGTTCGGCGGGCACGATGCCGGCGCGGATGATTTCCTGTTCGTGATAGATGTCGTGCAGAAAGGCGTTGAGCGCATCGACCCGCTGAATAGCGCCCCGTTCCAGGACGCTCCACTCCTCATGGCTGATAATCCGCGGGATGACGTCGAAGGGAATCAGGCGCTCGCCGCCCTCATCCTCTCCATAAACGGTGAAAGTGATACCGAGCCGACGGAACAGCAGATCCGCCTGTGCGTGCTTCTGACGAAGCCGCTCCAAGGACTGGTCGGTCAGCCAGGCCGAATAATCTCTATAGGCCGGTCGGATGTCTCCGTTCGCGGCGTGCATTTCATCGAAAATGTCGGGTTTCTCTCTATCGGACAAATTCACCCCGGGGCCCCAGTTGCCATTAAACCGTAGAGCATCATTTGGTGCAGCGCAACAGAGCCGACACCGGTCCGTAACGTTTAACGGGTTGGCCTGCTAAGGTTTTCCGTGTAGAGGCGTCGGGGGGATTTGCCATGTCCATTTATACGTCCTTCGCCGCGCTTACGGTGTTCTTATTCGCCGTCGCCGCCGATGCGGCGGAGGCACCGTGGCGCGCCCTGCCCCGGGCGGAAATGTTAGAAGAGGACTCCCACCCCCACGACGTCCAGCCCGGCCAGGAAGCCCGTTTTCATACCTTGCCCGCCGCAACACCGTCCTTGATCGACGTCAAGTGCTCGCTGACCGGGCCGGCGGTCCGGGCCGCCATCGTGACTTCCGGCATGGAATTGCAGGACTGGCCGCTGCCGGGTCGTGAATTCGACCTCGCACCCGGGGCGACCCTGTGGCTCGACATCACCGCCGTGGTCGCCCCCAGTTCCCAGAACGCCCCTTATTTCGCATTCCGGAACCTGGATGCATCGCGCCTGCTCTGGCACCAGTGCTATAACAATTAGAACAAACGCAGACACCAAACAGACCCTCCAAGGAAACCTCCGAATGTCCGATGATCAGACAGGCATGAAAAAAGGCCTGACCCGCTATGGCGACGACGCCTTTTCCCTGTTCCTACGCAAGGCCTTCATCAAGGCCATGGGCTATACGGACGATGCCCTGAACCGTCCGATCATCGGCATCGCCGACACCTTTTCCGGCTATAACGCCTGCCACAAGACGGTACCCGACCTGATCGAGGCCGTGAAACGCGGCGTTATGCTGGCCGGCGGCCTGCCGGTGGAGTTTCCGACCATCTCCATCCATGAAAGCTTCGCCCATCCGACCTCCATGTTCCTGCGCAACCTGATGTCCATGGACACGGAGGAAATGATCCGCGCCCAACCGATGGACGCGGTCGTGCTGATCGGCGGCTGCGACAAGACGGTACCGGCGCTGTTGATGGGCGCCGCCTCCGCCAATGTGCCGGCCATCGTCCTGGTCACCGGCCCCATGGGCACCGGCAGCCACAAGGGCGAGCGCTTAGGTGCCTGCACCGACTGCCGGCGCATGTGGGGCAAGTTCCGCGCCGGCGAGATCGACGAAGCCGAGATCGAGGACATTTCCTCCAAGCTGGTGCCCACGGCCGGCACCTGCGGTGTCATGGGCACGGCCTCGACCATGGCGCTGATGACCGAAGCCATGGGCATGATGTTGCCCGGCGGGGCGGCGATCCCGGCATTCGCAGCCGACCGCCTGCGCCATGCCGAGGAAACAGGCACCCGTGCCGTCACCCTGGCCAAGGAAAAAGTGACGCCGGATCAAATCATTACGCAAGCGTCCCTGAACAACGCCATGAAGACCCTGCTGGCCGTCGGCGGGTCGACCAACGGCATTGTCCACATGGCGGCCGTGGCCGGACGCCTGGGTCTCAACGTTGATCTGGACGCCTTCGATACGATGGGCCGCGATGTCCCCATGCTGGTCGACCTGAAACCCAACGGCAGCTACTACATGGAAGACTTGTGGAAGGCCGGCGGCCTGACCACCATCCTGCGTGAGATCAAGGATCTTCTCGACCTCGATTGTCCGACCGTGTCGGGCAAGACGCTGGGCGAAAACCTGGCCGCCATGCCGGCGGGATGGCAGCAGGACGTGGTGCGGCCACGCAGCAATCCCCTGTTCTCCAAGGGCAGCATGGCCGTCCTGCGCGGCAACCTGGCACCAAACGGTGCGGTTTTGAAACAGTCCGCGGCCGATCAGGGCCTTCTGGTCCATGAAGGCCGCGCCGTGGTGTTCGAAAACCTGGAAGACCTGGCCGAACGCATCGACAGTGCCGACCTGGACGTGACGCCCGACGACGTACTGGTGCTACGCAACATCGGGCCCAAGGGAGCCCCCGGCATGCCCGAGGCCGGATACATTCCGATCCCGAAGAAACTGGCCAGCCAGGGCGTGAAGGACATGGTGCGCATTTCCGACGGCCGCATGAGCGGCACCGCCTTCGGAACGATCATCCTGCACGTCTCGCCCGAGGCCGCCGACGGCGGCCCCCTCGCGCTGGTGCAAACGGGCGACCGCATCCGCCTGGACACCCCGAACCGCAGCCTTACTCTACTAGTAGACGATGCCGAAATGAAATCCCGACGCGACGCCTGGACCCCGCCCCCGGCCCATCAGGGATCAGGCCGCGGCTATCTGAAGCTTTACCTGGATACGGTGACCCAGGCGGAAGAAGGGGCCGATTTCGGCTTTCTCAAGGCCGTCGACGGCGCCTGAACGCCCCACCGCCTGCGTTCGCAGTTAAACGCAATCGCGCCGGCAGTTATCCTGCCGGCGCGGTTTTTAGTTTAACCTTATCAGTAGGTTGAGACTCGCTTCTAGCACGGCGCATTGGCCGTCGGGCGACCTTTTACGCTAAAATCTACCCCCTGCTGACAGGCATTCTCTGCCAGACCGGAACAGCGATTCCAGAAGCGTAACGGCAGGTGGGCCCACCACCGAGACGTTCAGCCCCCCAGGAACAGCCGGCCCACGTCCTCGTTCTCCAGCAGCGCGTCGCCGGTGCCGGCGATGGCCAGTTCGCCCGAGACCAGGACATAGCCGATATCGGCGAATTCCAGGCCCTTCTTGGCGTTCTGTTCAACCATGATGATGGTCTTGCCTTCGGTATGCTGAAGGTCGTCCAGGATGTCGAACACCATGTCGATGAACCGGGGTTCCAACCCGATGGACGGTTCGTCCACCAGCAGAACGTCCGGATCCATGACCAGGGCGCGGGAGATTTCCAGAAGACGGCGCTCCCCACCCGACAGCACCTTGGCCAGGTGCTTGCGGCGCTGGGCCAGGCGGTCGTACTTGGCGAACACCTTTTCCGCCGCTTCCTTGGCCTGTGCCGTGGTTTCCATGAGGAAGCCGCCCATCCACAGGTTCTCTTCCACAGTCATGTCGGGGAAGATGGATTTGTCCTGCAGGATATAGGCGATGCCGGCCTGCTTCAGCTTCTGGTTGGCGGTCATATGGGCGACGTCCTGGGCTTTGGCGCCCTCGCCCACCAGGATGTTTCCGCCCATCACCGTATTGAGGCCGTAGATGGCGTGCAGCACCGTCGACTTGCCGGCCCCGTTGGGGCCGATCAGGCAGAGCGACTGCCCCTTGGCGACCTGCAGGTTGAGGCCGTGGATGATCTCCATCTTGCCGTAACCGCAACGCAGATCCTTCAGATTGACGAAGGGATCGTTGTTGGCCAGGGACGCGACCTGCTCCAGCGGGACCTCGACAGCCATGGCCTTGGCCTGGCGGTTGACGTCCTCGACCGATATGACCGCATCGACGGTTCCCATGTGATAGCCGGTGGAGCGGCGGTTCGCGGCGGCCCCGGCGGATTCGTCTTCTTGTGCCTTGTTTTCGTCGGCCATGTTCAGTGTGCTCCCAGATAGGCGTCGATGACGCGCTGGTCGTTCTGGACCTCGTCCGGCGTGCCATGGGCGAGAAGCTCGCCATGGGCCAGACAGTAGATCGACTGGGCCATGTTCATGATCACACGCATGTTGTGCTCGATGACGAACAGGGTGATGCCCAGTTCTTCATTGGCGCGGCGGAGCCGGTCGATCAGCCCGTTGATGAGCGTCGGGTTGATGCCCGCCGTCGGCTCGTCAAGCAGCAGCACTTCGGGCCGGTTCATCAGCGCCATGGCGAATTCCAGCAGCTTTTGCTGCCCGAACGAAAGGTCGCCCGAAATCAGCCGCCGTTTTTCGTAAAGGCCCACGAAGTCGAGCAGACGGTCGACCTCTTCCATGGTTTCCTTGTCGCCGCGGTTCTTGAACATGTCCGCGAAGCCCAGTTTACGGTGCGGGATCGAGATCAGCATGTTGTCGATGCAGTTCATGTTCGAGTAGATGCGCGTCTGCTGGAAGGTGCGCAGAAGGCCCAGTCGCGCGATCTGCGGCACCCGGTAGGAGGAGATTTCCTCGCCCTTGAACTTGATCGAGCCCTCGTCGATGGGATGGTAGCCGACGATGGAGTTGAACAGGGTCGTCTTGCCCGAGCCGTTCGGCCCGATCAGGCCGGTGATGCCGCCGGACGGCACCTTCAGCGAGATGTTGTGGTTGGCGACCACGCCCCCGTAGGACTTCGATACGCCCGAGATTTCAATGACGGTATCGGTCATTTTGCCGTCTCCTTCTTGTCGACGATAATGCCGAACCGTTCCGGGAATTTTTCCATCAGCCAGCCCATGATGCCTTGCTGGAAGAACACCACGTTGACGATGATCAGCACGCCGAGCGCCACCCATTGCCAACCCAGGAAGTAGGTCCAGGTGAATTCCTTCAGGACATGGAACAAGGCGGCGCCGAGGATCGGTCCCCACAGGGTCCCCTTACCGCCCAGCAGCGACATGGCGACCATGAAGATGCCGAAGGTCGCGACCGGGAAGGCCACTTCCAGGGGCTCGACAAAGCCCGTCATATTGCCGAACAGGGCGCCGGAAATACCAAGGAAGAACGCCGATACCGACCATGCGATGGTCTTGTAGCGCAGGGTGTGGATGCCCATGGCTTCGGCTTTCTGTTCGTCATCGCGGATGGCGTTGATGGCCAGGCCGAAACGGGTCGAATAAAGCCAGCTACAGAACAGATAGGTTCCGATCGCGGCGAAGAAGCACATGAAATAGAACATGAACGACTTGCCGTCGGCGCTGCCTGGGTAGACGGGCATGGCCAAGCCGCCGCCGGCGCCGACCCATTCCCAGGTCCCCATCAGTTCACCGGCCGTCAGCGCAATGCCGAGGGTGCCGATGGCGAAATATGGTCCGCGCAGACCGAACAGGGTCCAGCCAAGGGACGCCGCCAACAGGGCTGAACCGATACCTGCTGCCAGAATCCCCCATCCCAAGCCCCAGAAGTACTCGGAACTCGTATAGGTAAAATCGACCGCGCCAGAGGACGCCGTGTATTCGGACACGTCGGCGAACATGCTGATCTGGACCAGGGCCGAGATATACATGCCCGAACCGAAGAACAGGATGTTACCGAGCGAGTTGTAGCCCATCTGACCGCCCATGATGTCCCAGGTCAGAGCGAACAGGACCATGACCCAAAGGACGGCGATCTGGATGGTCACGCCGGGAATGACGAAGGGGGCCCCGATACCGAAGATCAGGATCGGAAGATGCAGTTTCGGATTGAATGATTCCAAGGTTTTTGCTCCCGTTATCGTTCTTCTTGGGCCGCGCGCTTACTGCACGACCTGGCGATGGCGACGCATTTCAAGCTGACGGTAGATCAGCACGGCGACCAGAAGGCCGACCACGCAGGCCTGCTGGAATTCGGCGCCAAGCACGAAACCGCCGTATTGCTCCATAACGCCAAGCCCCAGCCCCGCCATGATGACGCCGCCCAGATTGCCGAACCCGGCCGCCGTGACGATGACGAAGGATCGGATCGAATGGCCGATGCCGTAGAACGGCTGAATCACCCAGATCATTGAGATCAAGGCACCCGCCGCGCCGCAGATCGCCGCATTCAGGGAAAAGGTAAAGGCATAGACCTTGTCCGTGTCGATGCCCATGACCCGCGCTGCGCGGGCGTCCTGGGCCGTGGCGCGGATCGCTTGCCCCATGCGCGAATTCTTCATGAACAGAACCACGACGACCGCCAACACCCCGCAAAGCGCGAAGGCGACCAGCTTGATATCCGCAACGGTGACGCTGTTATCGAAATAGCTGCGGATGGCGAAATCGCTTTCCGCCGTCTGCACCTCGGGACCGAACATCAGGTTCAATGCCTGGGCAAGAACGATGGCAAGCCCGAAAGTCGCAAGCAGCGAGGTGAACATGTCCTTGTCGATGACGCGTCGGATGATGGTGACGTAAACCACCCAGCCGAATACGAACATGACGATGATCGAAACCGGCAGGCCCCACAGGGGATGAATGCCCTGCTTACCCAGCCACCAGGCGACATAGCCGCCCATGATGACGAAGTCGCCCTGCGCCAGGTTCTTCACGTTCATCACGCCCCATACGAGGGCCAGGCCATAGGCCGCCAACGCAAAGGTCGAGCCGATGAACAGACCGTCGAGGATCAGCTGAATATTGAAGACCGGTGCTGCGGTCAGAATTGAAATATTGTCCCACATGTCCCTGATCCATCCCTAGTTCAGTGGAGAAGCGATTGGTCGGTATATCCGAAAATATGAATGCTGGTATGCGCAGGAACCGGCCGCCCCCGGCCAACATTGGCCGAGGGCGGGGTTCAAGCTTTGCCTGCGGTCACCCGTCAGGCCGTAAAACCCTGATTACTGGGCTTTCCGCGGCCAGTTCACGGGATGCGACGCCCACTTGGACGGGGCCACCACGTTGTACTCGCCGTTCTGGATTTGACGCAGAACCATCGGCTTTGCGATGTTGTTGCCTTCCGGCGCGAACTTGATCCCGCCGTAGAAGGTTTCCATATCCGTCGCCGCGATGGCGTCACGCACCTTTTCCGGATCCAGGGAATTGGCCCGTTCGAAGGCATCCTTCCAGACTAGAACCGATGCGGTCGCCTGGGCCGACTGATAAGGCACGTTCTTGTAACCATCGAAGGTTTTCTTGAACTCCTTATCGTAGTCGGCGGCCGTGCCGAAATACTTGTCCTTATAGGTCAAGGTCGGTGCCCATTGGGTCGGGCACAGGAAGTCGTTGGTCGAGGCGCCGAACTTGCTGGTGATCTTGGCCGCCTCGCAATGGGTCAGCGCGATCATCGGCACGTCGATCTTCATTTCCTTGATCTGGCGCGCACCCGTGGCCGCACCCTTGGAATGGCCGGACAGCAGAAGCAGGTCAGGCTTCAGGGCCTTGACCTTGGTCAGGGTCGAGGAAATGTCGTTCAGGTCGCGCGGCATCTTGTCGTCGATGACGACCTTCATGCCGTATTTCTTGGCGTCTTCCAGGACACCGGCCCGCACGTCGAGGGAGAACGGATCGTTCTCGAACGCCATGGCGATCTTCACATCCGATGCCTTCTTGCCGTTCTTCTCGGCGATTTCGGCGGCCAACCCGATCGAGCTGGCAAGATACTGTTCGGACGTCGACAGGACCGCAAACAGATACTTGTAGCCCTTGTTGAACAGCGAGCGCGACGCACCCTCCGCTTCAATCATGGGCACCTTGTATTTTTCGATGATCGGCGCGGCGGCCTTGGTCGTGGCCGACGAATACGGCCCCAGGAAGTACTTCACGCCGTCCTGGTTGACCAGGCGCTCAAGCAGCTGCGCGGTGCGAAGCGGCGTCGATTCATCATCGTAATACTGAATCTTCAGTTTGTAGGATTTACCGCCGACCTTGACGCCGCCCATCGCGTTGATCTTCGCGACGCCGATGTCGTAGCCGTTCTTGGCATGAATGCCGTTGGTCGAATACTTCCCGGTGAACGAAATCGCCGAGCCGAGAATGATGGTGTCACCTTCGACCTTGGCTTGCGCCGGGCCGGCAAAGGCCAAACCTGCAACCGCAAGGGTTGCGGCGACGACGGGGATGAGTCGTTTCGTGTTCATGCGTGTCCTCCCAGACATATGTGTAAGGCGCTTTATTCCGTGCGCCATTATTCGGCGCTTATCGAAACGTCTGCCTCATTATTGTCGGTCCCCCGGAACACCCCAACACCATGACTGGCACAGAGCAGCCCAGATGAACCGTTCGCGCCTGATATTAGCCAAGTCATGGAAAGGCGCAAGCGGAACCCCAGGAACACGACCTAAGGAACTGATATGAATGGGAGTTTTTTTGGCTAGGAGTTTTTCGCACCCGGATCCCAGGCCTTGACCTGAACCGGCTTGCCCGTCTGGGTTACAAAAACCTTGGGCTTCACCACCTGCTGAACCCCGGGCGTGTTCTCGGCCCGCACGAACGACAGGCGCATGGCGTCGAGGGTGATTTCCGTCCGGGCGCCTTTGGCCCGGGCCTGCTTGTAGGCACTGGTTCCCTTGGTTATTTGGTTCAGGCGCTCCATCGATGCATGGCCGAACCGACGCCACAGGCTGGTCAGATAACCGTCGATTTCGTGAGGGATGAACAGCTCGACATCGATGTTGGGGCGCCCGCGGGAGAATCCGGCGTAGATATTCGGCTCCATGGGACCGAGTTCGTCGGCGACGAAAACGGCCGGCATCAGCTTGCGCCCATTATGCAGCACCGCGTAATAGCCCTGCGCAAGGAACAGAAGCCGCTGAAGCTTTTGCGGCTGCAGATATTCATTCTGTTCCAACGCCGTGTCCGCGAACCAGAAGGCCACGTCGAAGGCGCTTTTTACATCGGCACGCATGCCTTCCCCTTGTTTCCGGTGTCGTTCCGGTGCGCCGGTCTGCCCGGCTTGATCATCGCCACGCCGAAAGCCTTGAGCGGGCGGCCCGAGTATGCCCCGTCATTGACCAAGGAAAGATTAACACAGGCCCGCCATGACGGGTCCAGCCCAAACATCCAGCACAAATTTTGGCACTGACCCCAACCTTACGCGCATGAAAAAGCCGGCCATCGGCCGGCGCGTCGGTCGATCTGCGGTGGGGGGCTAAAGGCGCATGCTTAATGTCGTGCCCTTCCTGGGCAGCGTGCCATGGATGACCTGAGCATTCAGCTCGTAGATCGCGATCGCCTTGGAGACAAGACCACCGAAATTCCTGGGCCGGCCTTCCTCGCCGTAAACCTTGGGGGCGGAGAGTTCGCTCTGAATAATCTTGGCGAACGTATCGTTCGGCGCCGTGAAACGCCCGCGCCCGAGGTTCGGATTGCGCCGCCGGTCATCGGACAAGGCACGACGGTCGTCATATTTGTCATCTGGCGCGTTTTGGAAGCCGAACTGGGCGGCTTCGAACGACATCGCATTGCTGCCGCTGACCTCCTCCACCCGACCATGGCCGGACACGCCCGCGACGCCCGTCATGCGGGCGGTCGAGACGCTGGAAATAGCCGGCGCGGCGGTTGGAGAAATCTTCGCCATATTCCCGTTCGTTAACTCTTCGTTTGTGGGTTCCCAACCGCGTGCGGCGCGCACGGATTGGGCACACTGCTCCATTAAGGCGCAGATACACCATTACACCGTATAAATTATAGGAGTCTTAACAGCAGAACAACCCTAGAAGCCCCAGCATTTTCAGGATGTTATGATTAACGCGCCGAACGGACGACGCCCTCCACGCCCGGCGTTGTGTCGAGAAAGTCCAAAATGATCTCCCCCGCACCGAAGTCATAGACGTCGCCATGCCCTGCCCCCGGCAACCAGGCCGCCGTCTTGGGCTCTGCCGCAAGGGAGAACAGACGCATTCCCTGGTCCTGCGGAACAACCCGGTCGGCGCTGCCATGAATGACAAGGACCGGGCATTGCACGGCGCCGATCTTGGCACTGGAATCATAGCGATCCCGGGTCAGCAGGCCGGTCGGAAGCCAGGGATAATGCACGCCCGCCGCATCGGCCATGGTGGTGAACGGCGCTTCAAGCACTAAGGCCCGCACCGGCGTTCCCGCTTTGGCGCGTTCAAGGGCCGCCTGTACAGCGACGCCGGTACCGAGTGATTCGCCGTAGACGATAATGTCCCCCGGACCGTGCCCCCGGTTCGCCAGCCATGCCAGATTGGCCCGGACATCGGCATAGAGCCCCGCTTCCGTCGGGTCGCCCGGATTGCCGCCATAGCCCCGGTATTCCGCCAACATCACGCCAATCCCCTGGCGTGCAAAGAGACGCGCCTTGAACGCACGGTCAGCGATGGTGCCCGCATTGCCATGGAGATAGAGGAGGACCGGACGGCCCGACTGGGGCGCCATATACCAAGACTGAATCTCAAACCCGTCCGCCGTCGTTACGCGGACCGCAGCTGCATCAGGCAGGCCGGCGTCGGCTGGCGCGCCGGCCACACCGCCCGGATGATACATCAGGCGTCGCTGCCCAAGGTACACCAGCCCGACGACAAGAACGTAAGCGCCAACGGCGAGGATCAAAATCTGTAAAGCGACCAGCATCATCGGCCCGTACGGCCGCTGGCTCGGCCCAAGGGCCCGCATCCTGGGATCACGGCTTCGTTTCAGGCTGGCTGGGAACAGCCGGCGGCAAAGCCGGAAGCGGCGTCGTCGCCGGAGTGGCCATCGTGCCCTTCCGGCCGAACAGCACGCCCATGGGGCGAGCGCCTGCCTCGAACCCGGACAGGGGCGTGCCCGGTTGCCCGGGCGTTCCGCCTGCGGTGGACCGCAGACCCGCACCCCGCCCCGAGACAGCCTGCGTTCCCACCGCACCAATGCAGGAAAATACGGCGCCGACCGGCGTCAACAACGGGCATTCTGTGTAACCATTGCCGACAAAAGCGATGCCGGTCCCGTAGGGGGCGCAAGTTTCAGCGGCAAGCCGCGCAACCTCTGCCGGCGTGGTCGACCGCTTGGAATAGCAGACAGTGACCGAATACCGTGTTTCAGGAATTTTGGCAAAATTCGGATCATCTCGGTTGTAGGCAACCGGATCGTAGACATAGGGCTTGGCCATTCCGCAACCGCCAAGCAGCACTCCAGCCATAACGGCCAGGGTTGCGGCATGGACAGCCTTGAAACGGGCTCCCCTTGTCCGATCGATGCGTTGGTGCGGTGTGATCATGGTCCCGCTATAACCTCTTTTTTGCGCCCCGGCAAACCCCATGCCGGTTGGGAATTACCGACAATTTTATCTAAAAGTACCCGCAAATAATTCATTCGGGCGCGTTTTTTGCATCCATTAGACTATATCGAAAGTCATAGATTCGGCCACGCAACAAACCGGCATGCCAGCGTCGGACGAACATCGAACACAGGAGCACACAAAATGACCCGCGCGGCACAGGCGATGACGAGACCGAAACGAGGCAAGTTCCGCCCGTTCCGTGCGCTTGCCCTGGTATTCGGTGTGTTGGGGTTGGCCTTCGGCCTGCTCGCGCATTTCGCCTCCCCCGCCCCCCAGGAAACCGACACGGCGGATGTCGCCGGCTACCTGCCTGACATGGAAATCAAAAAGCGGGAAGCCCAGCACATCGGCGCAGCGGCCTTACAGCTTTACGTAGCCCGCGTGCGCGCGCCCCTGGCGGATCCGAATTTCTTCATCGGCCCCATCGAAATCGGCATGACATATGAGAATTTCCTCAAAATCATCCCCACGCCAGAATCCCTGAAGGCAGCCCAGGCCGGTGTGATCGGCGTCCTGCGTACGGACAAGGGGGTATTCACGGCTCATTTCCCGACGGCTGAAAAGGACGCAACCGCCTTTCGCCTGAGCTATACGCAGACGTTCCGGTTTCATACCGAGCGCGAAATCACCGAGCATCTGGGCAATTTGTGGGGCAAGCCTTCAACCTCTGAATGCACTCGTCTGTCCTACGGCAACGGCCAGGATTGCCGCTATCAGTGGTGGCCCGTGAACGGCGTGCGCGTCGATGCCCAACTGCGCGTGACCAACGATCGCCTGCACGGGCGTCCGGAAATCACGTTGCGGGTCGATGCCGCCGACGAACGCACGGAAGGCCGCCGCTGGTCGGTCGGCAAAGTCGCCTCCGCCGCCGGCAGCTGACACTCACCCCATTTCAACCTGCGAAATGCTCTGAATCTTGCCCGCACCTCTGAACCGTGCGAGTTTGACGCCTCATTTGGCGCCAACGATAAGCAAACAGGAAGGAGCACCCGATGCCGGATGCAGCCGACGCCCCCCAAGTTGCCCCGAAGTCCCCGCAGGCAAAGCCTGAATTCAACTGGGAAGACCCCTTCGGGCTGGTCGATCAGCTGACCGAGGACGAACGCATGGTCGCCGAAACGGCCCGCGCCTATTCTCAGGACAAATTGATGCCGCGGGTTCTCGAATCCTTCCGCAACGAGACCTTCGACCGCGAGATCTTCAATGAAATGGGCGAATTGGGCTTTCTCGGCCCGACCATTCCCGAACAGTACGGCGGCGCCGGTGTCGGCCATGTGTGCTATGGCCTGATCGCGCGCGAGGTGGAGCGTGTCGATTCCGGCTACCGCTCCTCGCTCAGCGTGCAGTCGTCGCTGGTCATGTATCCGATCTATGCCTACGGCACCGAGGAACAACGCATGAAGTTCCTGCCGCGCCTTGCCAAGGGCGAGATCGTCGGTGCCTTCGGCCTGACCGAACCGGATCACGGCTCGGACCCAGGCGGCATGAAGACCCGGGCCGAGAAGGTCGACGGCGGCTATGTACTGACCGGCAACAAAATGTGGATTTCCAACAGCCCGATCGCCGACGTGTTCGTCGTGTGGGGCAAGCTCGACGGCAAGATCCGCGGCTTCCTGCTGGAAAAAGGCATGAAGGGCCTGTCGGCGCCGAAGATCGAGGGCAAATTCTCGCTGCGCACGTCGCTGACCGGCGAAGTCGTCATGGATAATGTCTTCGTGCCCGAGGAAAACCTGCTGCCCAACGTGTCAGGCCTGGCCGGCCCCTTCGGCTGCCTGAACAAGGCGCGGTTCGGGATTTCCTGGGGGGCGCTGGGCGCCGCCGAGTTCTGCTGGCATGCCGCCCGCCAATACACCCTCGACCGCAAGCAGTTCGGCCGTCCGTTGGCCGCCAACCAGCTGATCCAAAAGAAATTGGCCGACATGCTGACCGAGATCACCCTCGGTCTGCAAGCCTGCCTACGGGTCGGCCGCATGCTCGACGAAGGCACCTGCCCGCCGGAAAACATCTCGCTGGTCAAGCGCAACTCGACGGGCAAGGCGCTCGACGTGGCGCGCATGGCGCGCGACATGCACGGCGGCAACGGTATCGCCGACGAGTTTCACATCATTCGGCACCTTCTTAATCTTGAAACGGTTAATACATACGAAGGCACCCATGATATCCACGCCCTGATCCTGGGCCGGGCGCAGACGGGCATTCAGGCCTTCACCGCGTAACCCCGGGCGGAAGGCAATCCGATGGCTCCATCCGCCGACGTCCCGGACTTGTTCGCCGGCGACGATGACATCTGGTGCCAGATCGTCAACCGTACGCCGGGTCCGGTCCGCCGGGGGGCGCTGTTCCTCGACCGTGACGGCGTCATGGTCGAGGAGGTTCCCTACCTCCACCGTATCGAAGACGCCCGCCTCGTCCCCGGCACCGTGGCCGCCATCCGTACCGCAAATGCGCGGGCCATCCCCGTCGTCGTGATAACAAACCAGGGCGGCATCGGGCTTGGTATGTATGACTGGCCGGATTTCGCCCGCCTGCAGGACTGGATATGGGCGCAACTTGCCCAGGCCGATGCCTTCGTCAACGCGATCCTCGCCTGCCCACACCACCCGGAAGGCCGCGGTCTGCTGCGGACGTCCAGCCACCCGGACCGCAAGCCCAACCCCGGCATGCTGTTGCGCGCGATGGAACTCCTGCCCATCGATGCCGGGGCGTCCTGGATGGTTGGCGACCGGGTGATCGACATTCAGGCCGCCAAGGCTGCCGGCCTGGCCGGTGCGGTGCATATGCGATCCGCTCATAAGGATTCCGATGCCGATCGCGACAAGGTGGCCGCGGTG
Organism: Rhodospirillales bacterium; assembly: GCA_048263775.1. Lineage (GTDB taxonomy): Bacteria > Pseudomonadota > Alphaproteobacteria > Rhodospirillales > Casp-alpha2 > UBA1479. Next base: position 103,742 of record JBLXDU010000006.1, on the reverse strand, counting down.
GCCGGTGCGGGGTTCCGGGTCCGCGCCTGTGACGACGCGGACAAACTGACGGAAGTCCTGAACCCGCTTTGGGCACAGGGCTGAACGGCCGGGCGGAACGCTTTATTCGCCGCCGTAATGGATGTAGTCGGCCCAGGTCCGCTCAAGCCGCTGCAGGGCCTGGCAAACCTCCTCGACCTTCGGTTCATCGATGTATTCGCTGAAGGCGTTGGCGTTGTGGTCCTCAAGCGCCTTGACCTGTTTGACCACGGCCCGCGCCTTGTCGGTCAGTTGCACCGTGATGGACCGCTTGTCGTGCAGGGAGCGTTCCTGGGTCAGATAGCCCATGTCCGTCAATTTCTTGATGTTGTAGGACACGTTGGAGCCCTGATAATAGCCGCGCTCGACCAGGTCGCGGATGGCCATGGCCTCGTCTCCGATGTTGGCCAGCAACAGGGCCTGCACGCCGTTCAGGTCCCGCACCCCAAGCCGGTTCAGTTCGGCACGGATGACGTCGAGAAAGCGACGATGCAGGCGCTCGATCAGGCGCGTCAATTCGGAATAGGTTCGGCTCACGTGACGTCTCCTCTGTCCCAAGACTGTTATATTTTCTGTCCCATTTCGCAACAACCAAGTCAGACTCCGATATCCGGCTACCGTGACGGCCCTATGGCCCGCTGCGCCGCCGCGTTGTAGGCTCGGGCCATGACCACGCCGTTCCGCATATTCCGGCGAATCTTCCTCGCCGCCGCCTTGCTGTCCGTCGCCGCCTGCGCCACGGACAAGGTGCCGACGCCGGACGAGATCAAACAGGACAACGCTGACAACCGCGCCCGTCAGCTCGTTCGGGTCGGTGACGCATCCCGCGCCGGCGGCGACAGTGCCTCCGCACTCGCCTTCTACCAACGCGCCCAGGCCATGCGCCCCGACTGGGACGAACCCTACCGGCGCAGCGGCGAGACGGCCCTGGCCCTCGGCCTGGTGGAAGAAGCCGCCGCGGCCTATACCCGCCTGACCGCTTTGGCACCGGGCGACGCGGCCGCCCTTTTAGGCCTGGGCCAAGCCCTCGTCGCTCTCGACCGTCCGGCAGAGGCCGCCGACGCCTTCACCCGCGCCCAGGCGGCGGCACCCAAGGATCATCGCCCCCTCAACGGCCTCGGCATCGCGCGCGACCTTGCGGGCGACCATGCCGCAGCCCAGGCGCTCTACCGCCAGGGTCTCGTCCTGGCCCCGGACAGCCTGTCCCTGAAGAACAACCTTGGCCTGTCCCTGGCCCTGTCCGGCGCCTACGCGGAAGCGATCCAGGTGCTGGGCGATGCCGCCAAATCGCCCGGCGCCGGCCCCCGTGCACGCCAAAATCTGGCCCTGGTTTACGGCCTGTCCGGCGACACGGACCGCGCCACCAGGATCGGCCGCCTGGATCTCACCGAAGCTCAGGTGCAAAGCAACCTCAAGCGCTACGAGGCACTGCGCAAGCTGTCGGACAAGGCCCGCGCACGGGCCGTGCACACGGGCCAGGGCCCCGACGGCTAAGTCCTGACTGCCTCCTCGGCCGCGGGTAAAGCGGCCGGAGGACGGCACCCCTCCGTCCTCCGGCCAGGTGGTCCGCCTGACCCCTAAAGTGAAGGCGGCTCACCCAACTTGTTTCCAACCTTTCCAACACTCATTTCAGGCCACCCAGCCCGTCGATGGCGCTGATTACAGCAGGCCCCAGCAGCACCACGAACAGCGCCGGCAGGATGAACATGATCAGCGGCACGGTCAGCGTCGCCGGCAGGCGGGCCGCCTTTTCCTCGGCCCGCATCATGCGGTCATTGCGGAATTCCGTGGACAAAACGCGCAGCGACAGCGACAGCGGCGTGCCGTATTTTTCCGTCTGCTGCAGGGAATTGACGACGCCCCGGATCGACGCCAGGGCCGTGCGCGTCGACAGATTGTCCAGGGCCTGGCGGCGGTCCGGCAGAAAACCGAGCTCGACCGCGCAGATGCTCAATTCCTCCGCAAGTTCCGGACAGGCGGGGCCGGTCTCTCGCGCTACTCGCGTCAGAGCGGCATCAAGGGCAAGGCCCGCCTCTGTGCAGATGACCAAAAGGTCGAGAGCGTCGGGCAGCCCCTTCTGCATGGCCTGCTGGCGCTTTTGCCGGATGTTGGCGACGAAGACCTCGGGGGCATAGGCACCGGCGATCACCGCGGCGATGGCGACGAACAGCTTCATCATCCCGGACATCGCCCAAAAGTCCGAGACATAGACCAGAACCACGGCGACGGCCCCCAGCACGAAGGGCAACGCCAGCTTGGCGAACAGATAGATGACCAGCGCGTCCTTGGACCGGAACCCGGCCTGCGCCAAACGCAGGGTGATGGCGTCGGCCTGCTGGGTCTTCAAAAGCTTCAGGCGCAAGGCCACCCGGCGCATGAAATCGACCGTGGTCTCGCGCCGCCGTGCGCGGTTTCCCTGGGCCGCCAGCATGGCCTCGCGCAATTCATCGCGGTGCAGGCCGACGCTTTTGATGCGCCCGGCCATGGGATCGCGGACCAACAGCGCCGTCCATACCGCATAGACAGCGAAACCTGCCGCCAGGGCCGCCATCGCGGTGATCAGATCGGCTGCACCCAGGCCGGGGATCAGGTCGAGGGCGCTCATATCTCGAACCTCACCATGCGGCTCATGACGAACACGCCCATCGCCATGGCGACCAGCCCGCCCCCCAGAATGAGTCGCCCGCGCGGGTCCGTGAACAACAGGGATTCATAATCCGGGTTCATCATGTAGATGATGCAGAACATGATGAACGGAAGGGACCCCAGGATCATGGCGCTGGCCTTGGCCTCGGACGACATGGCCTTGATCTTCAGCTTCATCTGCCGGCGGCGGCGCAGGATGTCCGACAGGTTGGCCAGGGTCTCGGCCAGGTTGCCGCCGGTTTCCTGCTGCACGGACAGGCTGACCACGAAGAACTTAAACTCGGGAATGTCCAGGCGATGGGCCGCCGCCCATAGCGCCTCGTTGATCTTGGCCCCGAACTTGACCTCGTCGGTGATACGGCGGAACTCGGCGCCGACCGGCTCTGCCAACTCGCGGCCCACGGCCTTGATGCATTCGGTGACCGGCAGGCCGGACCGCAGTCCCCGGACCATGAGATCTATAGCGTCGGGAAACAGGCTGTTGAATCGGTTCTGCCGCCGCGTCGCCATCATGGAAACGACGATATGCGGCAACAACAATCCGGCGGCCAAAGCCGACAGCGCGGACAGCACAGGATGCAGATTCAGGACCAGGAACAAGACCGCGAACACGGCCGCCGCCAATCCGGCCGATACGCACAGATAGCCTGTGGCGGAAATACGTTTACCGGTCCGCGCCAGCCGCTTGCGCAGGCTGGCGATGCGCGGCAGCAGACGGCCCAAGGTTTTCTCCAGCCCCCTGCCTGCCCCGTCGTCACGGCGCAGGGTCACGGCACCCCCGCCGCCCGGCATCGCCTTGGCCGGCCCGACGGCAGTCAGGCGGCGGGCCAGGATGCGGGCCCGCTTGGACCGTTCCGCCCCCAGCCCGTACCAGCCGGTCAGTAAGGTGATGAACACGCCCAGCGATATCAGCAGAATTTCCATGGGGCCGCCGTTACCCCGCCCGCTGCGTTACGTGATCGGGCTGGGACATCGCCTCCAGCAATGCCTTTTCCAGGCCGAAGTATTTGGCGTTGGCGGCGAAGGCCGGGCGCAGACCCGACGACTTGAAGGCGCCGTAAAGCTTGCCGTCGGCGTCCTCGCCCTCGAACTCAAAGGTGAACAGGTCCTGGGTGGTGACGACCTCGCCCTCCATGCCCACGACCTCGGTAATATGGGTGATGCGGCGCACGCCGTCGCGCATGCGGGCGATCTGCACGATCATGTTGACGGCACCGGCGATCTGCGCACGCACGGCCTCGTTGGGCAGCTTGACCCCGGCCATGGCGACCATGTTCTCCAACCGGGTCAGGGCCTCGCGCGGGCGGTTGGCGTGGATGGTACAAAGCGATCCGTCATGGCCCGTGTTCATGGCCTGCAGCATATCCAGCGCCTCCCCGGCCCGGATTTCACCCAGGATGATGCGGTCCGGGCGCATGCGCAGGCAGTTCTTCACCAGTTCACGCTGGGTGATCTCGCCCTCGCCCTCCAGGTTGGCGGGCCTGGTTTCCAGACGCACGACATGGGGCTGTTGCAACTGCAGTTCGGCCGCGTCCTCGATGGTCACGATACGCTCGCCGGGGTCGATCATACGCGACAGGGCGTTCAACAAGGGCGTCTTGCCCGACCCCGTACCGCCGGAAATGATGATGTTGAGGCGCGCGCGCCCGGCGATGCGCAGCACCGTCGCCATGGCCGGCGACAGGTTGTTCTGCTGCTCCATCTTTTCCATGGTGATCTTCTGCTTGGCGAACTTGCGGATCGAGATCGACGGCCCGTCGATGGCGAGCGGCGGAATGATGACGTTGACCCGCGAGCCATCGGCCAGACGCGCGTCGCACAAAGGTGAGGTTTCGTCGACCCGCCGCCCGATGGCGGACACGATGCGCTGCGCCACGTTCAGAACATGGGCGTTATCGCGGAACCGGACCTCGGCAAGTTCCAGGCGCCCGCCGCGTTCCACGTAAACCTGGTCCGGCCCGTTGACCATGATGTCGGTGACCTTGTCATCGGCCAGCAGCGGTTCCAGCGGCCCCAGGCCCAGCATGTCGTTGAGCAGCATGGTCACCAGATCGCGCTGTTCGATCAGGTTGAGGTGCAGTTTCTCCTCGGCCAGGATCTCGGCGACAAGATCCGTGACCTGACGGGCCATCTCGGCACGCGGCAACTCGGCTGCCTTGGATACGTCCATGCGTTCCATCAACAGGGGCTGGACCCGTTCCTTGGCCATCCCCGTCGGGTCAGGCACCGTCGTGCGGCCGCCCACCCCGCCGGCGCCCGGCAGGGCCGTCAGACGATTAAGCAATTCCGTGATGACGTCGCGGCGTTCGGATTCGAACAGAGGGTCGCCGGACATCCTGCTTTCGGCATCGAGAATCACGCCGATGCAGGCTGCGCGATCTCCCCGGCTGTAGTCCGGACTCAATAGATCCTTCGCGCCGATCCGGACGCTTGGCCAAATCTTGTCGACCGCGCGGGAAACGATTTCGGGGCGGTACTCTTCAGCACCTTCGACGTCGCGCATCGGCGGTTCCGGCACCGATTCCTCAACCGCAGGCATTTCGCCCGGAACCGGGTCCGCATCACCTTGTGCGGGCAGACGGTGCGCCGCCAAGGCGACGACTTTCGAGGTATCTCTGCGTCCGAAGCTCACGATCCTGCCTCCTACGCCCGACCGCCGAGGATCAGACCGAACAGGGACTTCGTCGGAACCGCGTCACCGTCATCGACCGCCAGGTCACGGGCCATCTCGACGATCACCCTGGACGCCTTGGCCCGCGGGGCGATCTGCACCATGGGCTTACCCGTGGCCTGGGCCTGAGCCTGCACCTTGATCTCATCAGGCAATACATAGGCCGGCTTGGGCAGCCCGCCCTTGACCGCATCAGCCTCCGTCAACTCACCCTTCTTCGCCGCCCCGCCCTTATTGAGGACGATCAACACCGGCAGGTCGGAGCCGGCCAGGGCCTGGGCCGCATCCTTCAGGCGCAGCGCATCGCGCAGGCCGGCCAGGGTCGGCTCGGTCACCAGGAAAAGGCGGTCCAGATGCTTCACGTGATCGCCCAGGCGCCAACGCGGCAGGTCCGCCACCACATGATCGAAGGCGCCCGCCAACCGGTCAAACAAGACATCGAGGGCACCCTCGGCAACCGCCGGTTCCGCCGACACGTCTTCTTCCCCGGCCAGCAGGGACAGATTGTCCGTGGCGCGTACCATGGCGCGTTCCATGAACAGGCTGTCGATGCGCCCCGGGTTGTCGAGCGCTTCCTTGAAGCCGCGTCCCGGCTCCAGGTCCAACATCATTGCGGCGGTCCCGAACCGCAGGTCGAGATCGACGAGGGCGCATTTGCCCGGCGCTTCGACCGACAACGCCCAGGCCAAGTTTACCGCGACCGTGCTGGCCCCTGCCCCGCCGCGCGCCGATAGTACACCCGTGACCGTGCCGCGCCTGGCGGCGGAGACCGCCTTGTCGCCAGCATCCGATTGCGCCTCTGCCCCCAGGCGCGCCAGGGCCGCCGTCAATTGCGGCCCGGCCACCGGTTTGACCAGATAGTCGGAAACACCGAGATCGACCAAGGCACGGTAGACCGCGACATCGTTCACGGCACCCAGAACCAGGACCCGGGTATCCGGTTGGCAGACCTCGGCGAAGGCGTTCACGGCCGCAACCAGATCCGTGCGGTCGGCAAGGTCAAGAACCAAGTGACGGGCAGGAACGACCTCGGCCAGAGTGGCGAGGGCCGCATCCGTGTCGCCCACATAAACGTCGCCGGCAAAGCCTGCATCCTCGGCCGCGCGTTCAAGCTGACTGCGCGTGATCTCGTCCATGACGAAGGCCATGAAGGGCTTGGGCTTGCCGGCCGCCGCCGGAGCAAGCTTCTTTTCCGGGGCCGGGGTCATTTGCCGGCTCCTTCGCCGCCGGCGGGCGCACCTGTTCCGGCCGCCGGTGCCTGCGACGTCGCGCCACCCAGAAGCGGTTTGGTTTCACCCTTGCGGTAGCGCTGGATGCCCAACACCTGGGCCTCGCCGTCGGCGGGCCCGCCGTCACGCCCCCACACCAGATCGCCCGGGTTGGCGACCATCAGGCCGAGATTGACCGCCGTGGCGCAACCCCAGTTTCCCGAAGGTTGGTTGCCATGGGTGATGCCGCTGCGGTCCGACCAATCAGGGCATCCCGGCAGGGCGACCTGATAGCGGTGGACGACCAGGCGCACCGTATCGGCCGCCATCTTGGGATCGTCGTCGATGACCAGCCCCGCGGCCAAGCGCTTGAGCTTCAGATAGGCCGCGACCCGCGCTGCCCGGCCACGAGCGATCTCGCCGCCACCGACTGGGATGGCGATTTCCAAGGCATCCGCCCGGTCGACCTTCTGACGCGCCAGGAAGGCGTCGATATCGCGGCCCGCCGTGGCGTCCAGAGTCACCGTTCCCTGGGTAAAGGCGACCTTATGGGCAATGGCGACAGGCTGCACGCGGGGTTGTCGCGTGGTAGGCGGATCATAGGGCGCGTAGGCCTTGAAATCGGGAATGTGGTCGCAGGCGCCGAGCAGGACCAGACACAGAAGCCCGGCCCAGGAACTGCCTGCATGGGCACCTGCCCGCCAGCCGAGGGACCGCCCCTTGCCGCTGCTTCCGCCGCCGACGCCGCGGTCCCAGATGGTGGGTTTGCGCTTCGCGGCGGAAACAAACGCGGCCGGCTTCGTCTTGGCCTTGCTGGGCTTGGTGTAGGTCCGGTTCGGGGTGTTCATGGCAATGCTCCTGGGGTGTGAAGACATTGGGGATGCGGATAACGGGTTCTCAATCCTCGAAGGTGAATCCGACAGGGCCGATCAGCGCCCGGCCGTTCTTGGTCACCGTCCGGGGCTTGGCCGGGGTGTCGGCGTGGCGGCCCGTGGAGCCGCCGATGATGCGTTCGATGTCGTGGGGTGCCTGATAGCCGTCCGTGGGAGCGGCCAATTTGCGTGACGGCGCCGGCTTGACGATGTAGGGGGTGACGATGATGACCAGTTCGGATTCCTCGCGCTGAAAGCGGTCGGACTTGAACAGGCTGCCCAGCACCGGCACGTCGCCAAGCCCGGGAAATTCGGAAATACTGTGGGTCACGTTGTTCTGCAACAGCCCGGCAATGGCAAAGCTTTGGCCGCTACCCAGTTCCACCGTGGTTTCCGCCCGGCGCGTGGTCAGCGACGGGATCTGGAAGTTGTTGAGGGTCACGGCGTTGGCGTTGGACAGCTGGCTGACCTCGGGCCGGACATGCAGGTTGATGCGGCTGTCGCCGGAAATCGTCGGCGTAAAGGCCAGCGACACGCCGAACTCCTTGAACTCGATAACCACCCGGTCGTTACCCTCCGGCACCAGGATCGGGAATTCTCCGCCTGCGAGAAAACTGGCCGTCTCGCCGGACATGGCCGTCAGGTTGGGTTCGGCCAGGACGGTGACCAGGCCCTCTTCCTCCAACGCGTCGATCACGCCGTTCACGTCGAAGGTGAACTTGCCGTTGCCTGCGGAAAACGTCCCCGGATTGGCGGTCAGGGTTTGGCTGATGACATTGGCCGCGAACGGATTGGCGGTGGCGACACCGAAGGCGAAAGCGCCGATGGAGCCGACGGCACTCCAATTGAATCCCAACTGTTTGTCGACGTCGCGTGACACCTCGGCGACACGGACCCGCAGATTGACCTGGTTGGGCGCGTCGACGCCCAGGCGGTTGATGACGTTTTCCGGCGCCCCCGCGAAGGACACGGCAAGACGGCGAATATCCTCGGCCTTACTTGCGGAAGGCACGATGCCGTCGACGATCAGCGCGCCATCGATGCTGTCGACCGTGACATCGTGGTCCGGCGCCAGCTTGGCAAGGGCGTCACGCAGGCGCGACAGGTTGTGGCCGACGGTGATGTCGACATTGGCCAGCACGCGTTCGGCTTGATCGACGGCATACAAAGTCGTCTCGCCCGGTGCCTTGGCGAACAGGTAGACCAGGGACGGTGATTTGACCTGTACGTCGGCGATGCGCGGATCGGCAATAAACACGGTGGAGGCCGGACGCAACAGGCGCACCAGGCGGCCCTTGTTGACCTCCATCTTGATGTTGGCCCCGGCAGGACTAATGACTTCGACCCGGCCCGCGTCCAGGCCCTGGGCCGAGGCAAAAGCGGCCAGCGGCGGCGCGAACAGCATCGCCATTATCAGGGCCAGCAAGACGCCGGCGGCCAGGATCAGGCGGTTCCAGCGATTGATGTCGCGGGGCCTGGGCCGATTGTCAAAGATGTCCATCGCCTGGGGTCGCATGACCGTCCGCCCTTTCAGAAGTTGGCCTGTTCGGCCTTGTCGGCGCGGATCACGTTGACTCCGCGCGCACGCGCGCCCGGCCCGAAACGCTTGTCGCCGAGCATGCTCATGATGTCGAATTCAAGGGTGTAGCTGCCGCTCTGGTCCTGCGGCGGCGCGTCCCCGCTCAAAGCGCCGACGGTACGGGCGACTTCGGCGAACCGGTCATCGCCTGTCTCCGCCACATCGTGGCGCGCCAGGGAATGCAGGCTCAGGCTGACTCCGCCCATCTTCAGGGCCAGGGCGACCTTTTCTGCCTGCTTGGGCGTGACCTCCAGGGTCGCGGTCTTTGCCACCTTGGCCTGGCCGTCGCCGGCCTCGACCTTCTGATCCATGGCGATGACGCGGGCACCGGACAGAAGCGTTTCGGAAAACTCGATCTTCTTCACCTTGCTGCCTTCGGCATCACCGCGCCGGGTTTCCAGACGCATCTGGCCGATGAAGATGACGTCGACCTGGTCACCCGGGAAGATGAACCCGGCGATCCCCGTGGTCGCGTTGACGGGCACGGAGACGGCACGCTTGCCGGGCGCCAGCACCGCCGCCAGGAAGCCGCGTTCACCCGGTTGCACCAACTTCAGCGCCGTCACCGGCTCACCCGCCGTGATGCGGGTGCGCACGACGGCGCCGTCGAATACGGCCGTGCCGTGGGTATTGGATTTTCCGCCGTCGGCGGCATTCGGCGCGGGCTTCAGCCCTTTCGGCGCCTCGCCCTCGACGACATAGCCCTCGGCAACACCGTCCTTGGGCCAGGCGGCCCAGCGCAGGTCCTCGGCACGCACGAAACGGCCGGCCTCCATGGTTTGTTTGGCGACCAGGACCCGGCGGGTTTCCGTGGCCGGGGCGGTTTGCATCGGCCGGGCCTTGAACGCTGCCTGCTGTTGGGCGATCCAGTTGCGGGCGAACAGCGCCGTACCGGCGGCCGCCGTCAACGCCACGATGATCAGCAGAATTCCGCGTAGGGAGATCGGGGACATATCAGCCTCCTAACCGGCCAGCGCCGGGGTGGCGCCCAGCAAGGGCGGCACCGGCATGGTGACGAAGGTGGCGGCGACAATGGCCACGGCATAGGGCACGTCACGGCCGAGCAAGGTATGGGCGACGTCCGTTTCCCCCCGGTCGGCAAGAACCTGGGCAACGGCCAGACGCCAGTGCGAGATTTGAATCAGGGCGATGGCACCCCCGAACAATGCCGTGACGAGGATGAAATCGAGACATGCCGACGGGCCGACCCAGAGACTAACGGCGGCCATCAATTTCACGTCGCCGCCCCCCAACACACCCAACGCGAACAGCACCGTGCCCCCGGCCAAGACCGCGGCGCCAACGGCCAGCGCACCGGCGACATCGACACCGGCGCCCGGCAGCAGGGCATAGACGGGAAACAGGGCCGCGACGGCCAGGGTCACAGAATTGGGAATTCGGTATTCCTGAAGATCGGTCAGTGCGGCCAGGCCGAGTAGACCGGTGAATAATGCCAGGGGAAATGCATGAATGGCGGCCGTAAGGGACATGGGTTGGGGCCTTTTCCGACTTGGCGGGTGGCTGGGGTGCGGCCACCCGCCCGGGTTCACGTTACGCGCTGCTCTTTCTTCATTTATTCGTTAAGAAAATTGACTAACTAATGAGCTGGTCATCTCGGCCTTTCCAGGCCGGGGCCCCGCCCCCTCCCCCTTCGAGCCCTGCGAAACCGGGGGACCGATTTCGTGGGGAATTGAGGACCCGAAGTTCGAACCCTTTGCGGGTTCTGGGGAGGGACATGGAGATCGTAGGGCAGTCTTTACCGTTGGTCGGCCGGAGCCGGATTACGGGGCGACGGCTTCGTTGAGCTTGGTGGAAACGGTAGTGAACATGGTCTCCAAGGACTCGCCCATGGTGGTCAGGGCACCGATGGCGGCGACCGATACCAGGGCGGCGATCAGGCCGTATTCGATGGCCGTGGCACCGGACTCATCCTTCAGCAGTTTTGTAATCGTGGTCTTCATGGCTTCTCTCCTAAAACAATCTTCGTGGTCCGCTGCGAACCTCGATGCCCAATTTTCTATGCCTAAAGTTATAAGTCAAAATTTTTATTTATATTCAATAAATCTATACTTTATTTATACATTTGTATAAAATTTTATCTAATTTTTATTATTTGTTTAATGCAAACATTTCAATTGACCGACTTGTTTTTCTATAACTATTAGTGCGTCTGCACAGGGAACCCCTGACATGACGCAACTCATTGAAAATGTTCTGAAAATAATAACTCGCCTCGGCGCTTGCCGACGCGGCGGCGTCGCCGTTTTCCTTGCGCTGGCCATTATTCCCGTCATCGGTTTCGTCGGCATCGGCACCGATGTGGCCCGTGCCTATCTGGTCAAGTCACGCCTGTCGTCGGCCCTCGACGCGGCGGCATTGGCCGGCGGACGGTCGTTCTTTCTGCCGACCCGCGACGCCGACATCGATATGTTCTTCAATGCCAACTTCCCGGCCGGCTATCTCGGCGCCATGGTAACCGGGCCACTCAAGTTCCCCGACGTCGACAACGAGACCTTGGAGCTGACCGCCTCGGCCGTGGTTCCAACCAGCTTCATGCGTATTCTGGGGTTTGAGGACGTCAGCGTGTCCGCCTCCTCCCAGGTCAAACGCGAGCTGATCGCCCTGGACGTGGTACTGGCCATCGACATGTCCGGGTCCATGACGTCGGGCGCCATCGGCGGCGGGTCGCGCATCGCCGCGGCACGCACGGCCGCCCAGACCCTGGTCGGCATCCTGTTCGGCACAGCGCCGGACAAGGACCTTCTGGGTATCGGCTTGGTGCCCTGGAATTCCAAGGTCAACGTGACCATCGACGGGACGGCCTACGATCCCGCCATGACGACCGAGACCGCCGTCGCCGCCTATGCGCACCCAGTAACGGGGGCGGCGCAAAGCAGCGTGTTCACGGTCAACGCCTCGCCCGTACCGTTGCTGAACGATCCTGGTCCCGATTGGACCGGCTGTGTGTTTCAGCGCTATGCCGATGACGGCGACGACGGCAACGACGGCGACGCCCTGCTCGGCCTCGGCCAGATCGGGGACAAGGACTGGGTCGCCTGGGAGCCCATCGGACCGGACGGCGATCCGCAGCCCGGCTGGAGCAATTGCACCATGGCCGTGGGCGGCAACGAATGCGGTCCCTGCCTGAGCCACGGCATCACGCCGCTGCAGCATTCCAAGGCCGTCATCGAAGGCAAGATCGACGCCCTGACCTCGCCCCAGGGCCAGACCAACATTCCCCAGGGCCTGGGCTGGGCCTGGCGGGTACTGAAACCGTCAGCCCCCTTCACCGAGGCAATCCCTGATCCTCCTTACCGCCGCCAGCAGGCCATCGTGCTGTTGACTGACGGCGAGAACGTCGGCGGATCGGGCGACGGTTACAAAGGCACCTGGGGCACGGGTGGCACCGCCCATGACGAAATGAACAGTCGCCTGCTGGCCCTCGCGGGCAACGTCAAGGCCGACGGCGTCATCGTCTACGTCATCCAATTCGCCAATAACGACGAAGACCTGAAGAACATCCTCAAGCAGGTCGCGAGCGGCCCGGACGCCCCCTATTATCACTTGGCCCCGGGGGCGGCGGAACTGCAGACAGTGTTCCGCGAAGTCGCCAATCACCTGACCGAACTGCGGCTGTCGAAGTAAACTTGGACGGCGTTTCCGGTGCACCCGAACGCCCCCAACTCCACCTCCCTTGTTGAATACAATTCGTTACAATTGCCCGCTCGCCAAGAGTTGCGGCTTGTCCTAATATTTTCCGTCATATTTGCATCTACTGAGTGCTTTCCTCAGGGGAACGGAACCACCGAAATTCAATGAAGACGTATTCGTCTCGGCGCGTGGCGCTTGGCGTCCTGCTGATTGCGGTCGGCACAGGTGCCTATTTCATGCTGGCTGGCGGGCCTGCCGCCGATAAACCTGCGGCCAAAGCGGGCGGCAAACCGCCGACGCCAGTCCTTGTAACCCAGGTGACGACCCGCACGATGCCGGTCACCATCCGCGCCATCGGCACCATCCAGGCGCTGGCCACGGTGTCCGTTCGCTCCCGCGTCGACGGTCAGATCATGGAAACAGCCTTCACCGAAGGCCAGACCGTGGCCAAGGGCGATCCCCTGTTCCACATCGACGCCCGCCCCTTCCAAGCCCGCCTGCGCGAGGCCGAGGCCAATCTGGCCCGCGACCGCGCCAACCTGGAAAAAGCCCAGGGCGATTTTCAACGCTACCAGTCGCTCAGCGGCAAAGGCTTCTCGTCACAGCAGAAGTTCGAGGAAGCACGGGCCGCCGTGAACAGCCTGTCAGCGACCATCCGCGCCGACCAGGCGGCGGTCGACCTTGCCAAACTGAACCTGGAATTCACGACCGTCCGCGCGCCGCTGAGCGGGCGCACGGGCAGCGTCCTGGTCCAGGCCGGCAATCTGGTCAAGGCCGACGACCAGCAACCCCTGGTCGTCATCAATCAGGTCGATCCCATCCTGGCGGCCTTGTCCGTGCCCGAGGGGCATTTGGCGGAAATCAAGCGGCGGCTTGCCGAGGGGACCCTGGCCGTCGAAGCCACCGTGCCCGACAGCAATCGCCCGCCGACCCGTGGCCGCGTCGTATTCATCAACAACGCCGTCGACACGCAAACCGGCACGATCCTGCTGAAGGCAGAATTCAACAACGCCGACGGGTTCCTGACCCCGGGACAGTTCGTGCGCGTCGTTATCGAAATGGACTCGATCGCGAATACGGCCGTGGTGCCCGAACGCGCCGTGCAAAGCGGCCAGAAAGGCAATTACGTCTTCGTCGTCAATCCGGCCGATATGACGGTGCAGCCCCGGCCGGTGGTTCTGGGGCCGTCGATCGACGATTTCGTCGCCATCGGCGATGCCCTGAAGCCGGGCGACACGGTCGTCACCGATGGTCAACTGCGCCTGTTCAAGGGCGCCAAGGTGACGTTCAAATCGGACAGCACCAAGAAAACCAAGGGCGAGAAGAAAACGGGCGACGCGACGCCGGCAACGTCCGGCGGCGCAGACAAGGCGGGCGGCTGACCGGGGCCATCGCCCCGCGCAGCGCCCCGGGAAGGAGCGGGCTGAACAGGCCGCGGAACGAACGATGAATTTGTCGGAACTGTGCATCCGCAGGCCGGTCATGACGACCCTTGTCATGCTGGGGCTTGTCCTGTTCGGGGTGTTCGCCTATCGCGGTCTGCCGGTCTCGGAATTGCCCAACGTCGACTATCCGACCATCGAGGTCACGGCCTCCCTGCCCGGCGCCAACCCGGAAACCATGGCCGCCGCCGTGGCGACGACCCTCGAAGGTCAGTTCTCGCGCATCGCCGGGGTGCGCAACATGACCTCGATCAGTGCGTCCGGCACGTCCCGCATCACCCTTGAGTTCGATCTGGACCGCAATATCGACGCGGCGGCATTGGACGTACAGTCGGCGATTTCGACGGCGCTCCGCTCCCTGCCCGACGACATGACCGACCCGCCGTCGTTCCGCAAGATCAACCCCGCCGACTTCGCCATCTTCTACATAGGGCTGTCGTCGGACACGCTGCCGATTTCCATGGTCAACGAGTTCGCGGAAACCATGTTGGCGCAGCAGCTGTCGACCATCGGCGGCGTCGCCCAGGTGCAGATCTGGGGTCAGCAGAAATTCGCCGTGCGCGCCCAGGTCGATCCGGACGCCCTGGCCACCCGCGGCATCGCCATCGGCGAGGTCGAGCAGGCCATCCGCGGCGGCAACAGCTATCAGCCCACGGGCACCCTGAACGGCCCCGACCGCGCCATCGCCGTGAAGACCACGGGCCAGATGAGCAACGCCGCCGCCTATAACAAGTTGATCGTCGCCTACCGCAACGGAGCGCCTGTGCGCCTGTCGGAGATCGGCAAGGCCATCGACGGGGTCGAAGCGACCCGTGTCGCCACTTATTTCGGGGACCGCCAGGGCATCATGTTGGCGGTCTACCGCCAGCCCGGCTCCAACACCGTGCAGATCGTCAAGCAGATCAACGACATCCTGCCCGTATTCCGCCAGCAACTGCCCGAGTCCGTGAACCTGGAAGTCATGTACGACCGTGCCCAGTCGATCGAGGAATCGATCCTGGACGTGGAATTCACCCTGATGCTGGCCTCGGCCCTGGTCGTGCTGGTGATCTTCCTGTTCCTGCGCAATCTGGCGGCGACGGTGATCGCCAGCGTCGCGCTGCCGATCTCGGTGATCGGCACGTTCTCGGTCATGTACGTGATGGGCTTCTCGCTCAACAACCTGAGCCTATTGGCCCTCACCTTGTCCGTCGGTTTCGTGGTCGACGATGCCATCGTCATGCTGGAAAACATCATCCGTCACAAGGAGCGCGGCCTGAGTTCCATGCAGGCGGCGCTGAAGGGCTCGCGGGAAATCGGCTTCACCATTCTGTCCATGACCCTGTCGCTGGTCGCCGTGTTCATTCCCGTGATGTTCATGGGCGGCATGGTCGGGCGCCTGCTGCACGAATTCGCCATGACCATCAGCGCCACCATCATCGTGTCGGGCATCGTATCGCTGATGCTCACGCCGATGATGTGCAGCCGCTGGATTTCCGACGCCGCCCACGGCACGGAAAAACCAAAGCGCGGGTTCATGGCGATGATCGAGCGCGCGTTCGACGCCATGTTGCACGGCTATGACGTCTCCCTGCTCTGGTGTCTGAAGCGCAAGCCATTCGTGCTGGCCGTGTTCCTGGGCACCCTGGTCGGAACCTGGGGCCTCTATGCCGTAATCCAGAAAGACTTCCTGCCGGCCGAGGACACGGGCCGCCTGATCATCTATACGGAAGGCGGCCAGGACGTGTCGTTCGACGCCATGAAGCGTTATCAAAAAGAGGTCGCCGACATCGTCAACAGCGACCCCAACGTCGCCGCGACCATGTCGCGCGTGGGGGCCGCCGGCAGCCGCATCACCAACAATGCGGGCCTGTTGTTCCTGCGCCTGAAGCCGCGCCATGCGCGGCCCGATGCCAATATCAACGACGTGGTACAGAATCTGCGGCGCAAGCTGAACAAGGTCGCCGGCATCAAATCCTTCGTGCGCAACCCGCCGGCGATCCGGGTCGGTGGCCGCCTGTCCAACGCGCAATACCAATACACCTTGCAGGACCTGGACCTGGAATCCCTCTACAAATGGGCCGAGGTCATGGCCGCCGAACTGGGCAAATTACCCGGCTTCCAGGACGTGACCACGGACCTCAAGATTCGCAGCCCCTCGTTGGTCGTCGATATCGACCGTGACCGCGCCGGAACCATGGGCATCAAGGCCGAGGAGATCGAGGCCGTGCTGGCCAACGCCTTCGGCGGACGCAAGGTATCGACCATCTATACGGCCGCCAACCAGTACGCGGTGATCCTGGAGGTCGCGCCGGAATTCCAGAAAGACCCGGAAGCGCTGAAGAAGCTCTATATCCGGGCCCCCGGTGAGCGACTGGTGCCGTTGGCCGCCGTCGCCACCCTGACCCGCGGCGTATCGCCCCTGACCATCAGCCACCAGGGCCAGATTCCCGCCGTCACGATCTCGTTCAACCTCGCCCCCGAGGTCTCCCTCGGCACGGCCATCGACCGGGTCCACGCGCTGGAACGTGAAATCCAGGTGCCGGCGACCCTGACCACCAGCTTCCAGGGCACGGCCAAGGTGTTCCAGGAATCCCTGGCCGGCATGGGCATGCTGCTGGCCCTCGCCATCATCGTCGTCTACATCGTGCTGGGTATTCTCTATGAAAGCTTCATCCACCCGCTGACCATCTTGTCGGGCCTGCCGGCGGCCGGCGTGGGGGCGCTGCTCGCCCTCATGGCCTTCGACATGCCGCTGACGCTCTACGGCTTCGTCGGCATCATCATGCTGGTCGGCATCGTCAAGAAGAACGCGATCATGATGATCGACTTCGCCCTGTCGGCGCAGCGCGAGGACAACCTGAGCCCCGACGAGGCGATCTATCAGGCCTGCCTGATCCGCTTCCGCCCGATCATGATGACGACCATGGCCGCCCTCATGGGCAGCCTGCCCATCGCCGTCGGCTTCGGCCAGGGCGGCGAGGCACGCGCGCCCCTGGGCCTGACCGTGGTCGGCGGCCTGCTGATGTCGCAGGTCATCACGCTCTACCTGACGCCGGTGGTCTATATCTACCTGGACCGACTGTTCCCGACCAAGGCGATCCAGGGGGCGTCCGGAGGCGCCGAGCCGGGCCGCGCCCCGGCGGAATAGCCGCCCCCTATTGCGCTGCCGGGAAATGGCGGCGCGTGCCATTGGCGAAGGCAACCAGGGACAGCATCACCGGCACCTCGACCAACACTCCCACGACCGTAACCAGGGCCGCGCCCGAATTGAGCCCGAACAGGCCGATGGCGACCGCAACGGCCAGTTCGAAGAAATTGGAGGTGCCGATCAGGGCGCACGGAGCCGCCACATTATGCGGCACACGCCAGGCCCAGGCGGCGCCATAGGCGACGGCGAAGATGCCGTAGGATTGGATCACCAACGGCACCACGATCAGGGCGATCAACAGGGGTTGTTCGACGATGACGTTCCCCTGGAACCCGAACAGCAACACGACCGTGGCGAGAAGACCCAGGATCGAGAACGGCTTGACCGCCCCGGTGAAGCGTTCGACCGCGGCGGCTTCCTGATCCGCCGATTTCCCGCGCCCAAGCGCATGGCGCGTGGCCATGCCCGCCGTGAGCGGGATCACCACATACAGGGCGACCGACAGCAACAAGGTCTGCCACGGCACTTCGATGTCCGTAACACCCAGCAGCAGGGCCACGATGGGCGCGAAGGCGAACACCATGATGACGTCGTTGAGCGACACCTGGACCAGGGTGTAGTTGGCATCACCTTTGGTCAGGTACGACCATACGAAAACCATGGCCGTGCACGGTGCCGCACCCAGCAAAATCAGCCCCGCGATGTACTGGTCCGCATTGGCAGGGTCGATGAGATCGACGAACAGCCATTTGAAAAACAGCACACCAAGTGCGGCCATGGTGAACGGCTTGACCAGCCAGTTGACCACAATGGTGATGATCAGTCCCTTGGGCCGCCGATGGATGCCCCGCAGGCTGGCGAAATCCACCGCCACCATCATGGGATAGACCATGGCCCATATCAGCACGGCGACGGCCAGATTGACCGAAGCGTATTCCCAGGACGCGACCGTCTGAAAAAGACCCGGTGTCACATTGCCGAGCAACACGCCCAGGGCAATGCAAAGCGCAACCCAGAGCGAGAGATAACGTTCGAACAGCGTCATTGTTCAGGTCGTTCCTTCAAGTTTGGATAATGGAAGGCATCGTATCAGCCATCGGCGGATACTTTTCCCGCGGCACAATCGAGCGACGCACCATAGCCACAAATTTCCGGTCGCCCTTCGCAGCAGTCTTCGGTCAGATAGGCGATCAGGCGCCGCGTGCCCACAACGTCGATGGCATAAAAGATGCTCTGGCGGCGGCGGGTCGCCCGAAGCAATCCCGCCTGACACAATTGCGCCAGATGGGCGGACAGGGTCGATGGCGCGACCTCCAGTCGGCGCGCGATATCGCCCGCCGGCAGGCCGTTCGTCCCCTCGCGCATCAGCAGGCGAAACACCGCAAGACGGTGTTCCTGGGCCAGGGCTGCGAACAGGGCCACATAGGTTGCTTCATTCATATTTCATATATTCCCGAAATAATGAATTTAAGCAAGCAACAAATGAATAATGCGGACCTGCTCCGATACCTGATGGTCAACGTGCCTGGAACGAAATTCCTCGCACGAATCCTCGGTTCGCGGTGCCCGTATCGTCGCTGTCTGCACCGATCAACACATGCGCCGCACGTAGCGGGCGGCGGCCGAACACTCGTTCATGATCCGCCGCCACATCAACCGTTTCTCGCAGCCAGGTGTCCAGGGGGGCACCGCCGTTGCGCGCCACGATCATCACATTGACGTCGCCGAAATAAGGGCTGGCGACGATCGTACCGGGCGCGGCGGCGTCACCGCTCCAGACATAGGACAGGGTGCGCGCCGGCGCGTCCTTGCCGCGCGTCAATTCGACCAAGGGACGCAGCAGAGATTCAGAAAACGTCGCCGTGTCAGGGTCGTACGGGAAGGTCACGTAAACCGCCAGGGCCCGGTCATCCCGCCCTTTCACAGTCAGATCCGTCGCGGCAACGGGCAGGTCCACCTTCCATTCCCAGGTCAGCACCGGTATTTGCGCCAAGTCCACCGCCGCAGGCCGCCCGATCAGGGACACGCTGGAGTCCGTATCAACCGCGATGCAATCGTCGCCGCAGGCGCTGTACCGGTTGGCGCGTTTACCGTCGAAAGTCATCTGCTCCCAAGACCGCGCGGCCAGATCCGCCGGCAACGCGTCGCTCCCCGCAACGGCCAGCGATATGGCACCGGTTGCCAGGAACAGTCCCAGGCACGAAATGAACAGACGTTTCATGGATCCACTATCTCCCACCGCCCCCAGTCCGCTCAAATCACGAATTGGTTGGCGGACGACCCGGGCCAGGGATTGACGGTGATCGGGCTTCCGCAACGCGGTCGGAACAGGACGCCTGGCACGTAGCGAGCCGCCTCCTGACTGGCTAGGGCCAGTGGACGCAAACACCCAGAAAACCAATAAATTCTTGGCATAAATATTGCGCTGACTGCGGGCTAGGTCGGGGAGAAGCAAAGTGCACCTCAGATCTGCTTTGCGGGATTCTCAAATTCGTCCGCAATTTGACAATCGCATGTGGAAATGAAGGCCAGTCAATGCAAGTTGATACCCTCGCGCCGGTATCCCGGAAAATTTCGAATAACGCCCGCTTCACTGCATTCTCCTTTTGCTGGGGTGATGTCCTTCTTGAATGCAATGAGAACCTCGACATTCTCTTTGCAACCGGTGCGACCAGGGCGTTGATCGGCTGCGACGCCGGGACTCTACCGAATCAAAACCTGCTGTCCTTCTTCGATGCGGACAACGCCGCCCGAGTCCAGGACGCTATCCGAACCATCGGGGCCAACGGCCGCCTTGATCCGCTTACCTGTCAGGTCCACGGTGAAAACGGCCGCCGGATCAATGCGCAAATTTGCGGATACCGTGTTGCCGAATTCGAACACCACATCTTCCTTGCCCTTCGTCACCACCCACAAGCCGCCACCTTGAGCGATGCCGCTCGGCCGATGCGGACAGCTGACCAATTGTTCGAAGCTGACGCGTTCACCAGCATGGCCGCCAACAAGATCGCTTTTGATTCGGAACGTGACGGCGCGGCGCGGGTGTCTTTTGTGAAGCTTGAGAATTTGGCCGAAATTCGATCAAGCATATCGACGGCAGCTTTTGATCAAGTCATTTCAAGCGTCGCCAAGATCTTGCGTAATTCTTCGATCGACGGCGATTCCGCAGGAACCATGGACAACGGGACCTTCGGCCTGGTCCACGATACTTCGGTCCAGGTCTCTGAAATCGCGGAAAAGATCGAGGGGTCAACGCGTGATGCCATCGGCGACGGGACGCAGTTGGAGCTTGAGACAAGCGGCTTAAACTTCGCCAACTCTCGTCTTTCCGCCGAAGAAATGACGAAGGCCCTGACTTACGCCATGAAACAGTTCTCGAAGGGCGGCGCAAAGCTGCTTGCCACGTCCGACCCGGAATTATTGCTTCGAAAATTGACCCACGACACAACGGAAATCGCCGAGACCTTCCGCCGCATCTGTCAGACTAGGGATTTCAATTTCGTCTTTATGCCGATCGTCGACCTGTACACCTCCGCCGTGCACCATTACGAGGCGCTGACCCGGTTCAAGCATTTCGACGATATGGGGCTGAATACCTTCGAGATCATCACCATTGCTGAAGAACTCGGCATGATTCACGAATTCGATCTTGCCGTAACCCGCAAAGCCGTCGAACTCATCAGCCACAACATCCTCAATCCGAAATTCAAGCCGATGGCGATCAACATCTCCGGCGCGTCCATCACGGACAAGACGTTCATGCGAGAATTCACCATGGTCCTCGACCGCGCCAACAATGTATCGCGCCTGCTGACAATCGAAATCACCGAGTCGGCGGAGATCCAGGGCCTATCGGACGCCAACAGCAATATTCAGGACCTAAGGGCCCGAGGCTTTCAGGTTGCCCTGGATGATTTCGGCGCCGGCGCAGCAAGCTTCGACTACCTAAACGCCCTCGACGTGGACATGGTCAAGTTCGACGGCCCTGTGGTCCGGCGTGCCATCGGCACGGTCAAAGGTCGGGGCTTCCTATCGTCAATCGCGACGCTCTGCGCCAAAACCGGCATCAAGACCGTGGCTGAAATGATTGAAGATGAAGCACAGGCGGAATTTCTCAAAGACTGCGGTGTCCAGTACGGCCAAGGGTATTACTTTGGCAAACCGGCGAGCGAAATACTCTAACCCCAATGAACAGCCGGGCATGTAATGACACGGATCACCCGGGTCAGGGCTTGACGGTGGTCAGACTTCCGAAGCGCGGTCGGAACACGGCGCTGGAATAAAGCTGCCCAGCCTCCAGCACGGCGGTCATCATAATCGGCTCGAAATCATAAAACACCTCGGCGGTGATGACGTTTTCGCTGTCGCGGACCTCAAATCCGGCGGGCAACACCGCCGGGTCGCCCATGGCGCCGAACCGGCTTGCCGCCGGCGCCAGGCCGTATGTTCGCTGCCAAATGATTTCCGGACCGCCGCCCTCCCGGGCGATCGACGATATGATGACCCGGCCGCCGACCTGAACGTCATATGGGGTCATGACCTGGTCCGAGGCGGCGAAGAACGACGTAATGTCGCCTTCGGTCAGTTCCGGCATGCGCGAGATCAGGTCGCCCATGGTCGCCGCCGTGCGCTCCAGCTTTTGGTTGATCAGGACATAGCGCGTGACCTCGACCCCCGACATCAAAAGGCCCGTCAGCACCGGCACAGCGATCGCCAACTCAACGGAGATGGTCCCCCGTCCGTCGCGCTGGAACCGGTTCAGGAACTTGCGGATGACGCCCATGACGCCCCTCACCCACCCGGCGCCGGTGCGCCAATGGCCTGGTCATAAGGTTCGTTGCGCACGGCGATTGCCGATTTCAGAATGAACTTGCCGTCTTCTCCGATCAGGGGGCCGGCCAGTGGCGTGCGCAGCGGCCAGGCGTATTCCATGCGGTAGGCGACGATGGACCCGGCGTCGCCGGCCCCGGCCTCGCCAACGTCCGCGTCGTGGGCACCGTTGCCGTTCTCGTCGGTGAAGGTCTCGCCCGGGTCGTAGACCCCGTTACCGTTGCCGTCGACGAAGGCTTCGCCGCGGCCGACATCGCCGAAGGTGGGGTAGACCCGAACCTCGACCTTGGCGTCGGCCATGTCGACCAAGCCGATGGTGCGGTCCTCGACAATCGCGATGATTTGTTCCAGACGCGTGCCCCCCTCCGGCTCCTGACCGGTGATGCCGAACCGTGCGGCATCACGCAGCGCACTTTCCATCAACGTGGAGACAAACATGATCATGCCGAACTCGATGATGGCGATGAGCATCAACACCACCAGGGGCGCTGCAAAGGCGAATTCGACCAGGGACGAGCCCCGCTGGTTTTCAACCAGCGCCGGGCGCCCGAAGGACAAAAAACCGGGTCGACGGAGCACCATGGCGGAAATTCCTTTTCTTCCGCAGCTTACGCCCCACCTCAAAATCCGACAAAAACATTAAGTGTTTTCAATATTCTATAAAACTTTCATAAAATTCCAGGTAACGGTCTTGACCTTCCCGGCCCTGCGAAGCCTAATGCGGCCACCGGTGCGAAAACCGGCCAAAGACGTCTAAAATCCATCCGGGAGTCCCATCCATGAAATTGCTGCGTTATGGCCCCAAGGGCGAGGAACGCCCCGGCCTACTGGATGCCGCCGGCCGCATCCGCGATCTGTCCGACCGTCTGCCCGACATCACGCCGGAAACGCTGGTCAGCGACCGTCTGGCCCGCCTAAGCGCCATGGACCCGGAAGAATTTCCCGCCGTCGGCGGATCACCGCGGCTGGGTGCCCCCGTCGCCGGCGTCGGCAAGATCGTCGCCATCGGCCTGAATTATGCCGATCATGCGGCGGAGGCCGGCATGACCCTGCCGGAAGAGCCGATCATCTTCACCAAGGCGATCACCTCACTCAGCGGCCCGACCGATCCCGTGATCTTGCCCAAGGGCTCGGGAAAAGGCGATTGGGAAGCGGAACTCGCCGTGGTCATCGGCAAGCGCGCCCAATACGTCGAGGAAGCGGACGCACTCAGCCACATCGCCGGCTACGCGGTCCTGAACGATGTGTCGGAACGCGCATTCCAGCTGGAAACCACGGGCCAATGGGTGAAGGGTAAAAGCTTCGACACCTTCGCCCCCTTCGGCCCCTGGCTGGTCACCCCCGACGAGGTGCCGGACCCGCAGAACCTGCGCATCTGGTGTGAGGTCTCGGGCCAGATGATGCAGGACGGCAACACCAAGACCATGGTGTTCAACGTCTTCAATCTGGTGTCCGTGGTCAGCCAGTACATGACCCTGATGCCGGGCGACATCATCGCCACGGGCACGCCGCCGGGCGTGGGGCTCGGCATGAAGCCGCCTCGCTTCCTGAAGGCCGGTGACGTCATGCGCGTCGGCATAGAAGGCCTGGGCGAGCAGAAGACCGAGGTCAAGGCCTGGCCGGAGTAATCCCCGGCCTTACGCCGCCGCCTCGCGGCGGATGTCTGCCCAGGTTTCACGCATCCATTCAACGCAGGCGACGGCCTGATCGAACAGGGAATACCTGCAGCCCTCGCCGTAATCCGTGCCGGGAATGAATTCGGTCGAAATCTGGCCCAGCTTACCCGTGGGATCAGCCGCGTGGTGGCGCATCAACATACGGATGCATTCCTTCCACGGCTCCAATAGCGCCCCGTCCCAGTCGGCGTGATACTCGCCCGACCCCGGCTGCACGAAGGGATACTGGATGCCCCTGCCGACGCTGCCGTCGGGATGGCGGCCCGTTTCGTTGACCGGGTTGTTGGGGATGGCGGCCCGGGCATGACAATGGCGGACCCAGCCGGCCTCGATCCACTGTTGCACCAGATTACCGGGCGTATAGGGATCCAGGATGACCTCCCCCGCCGCGATCTGCCCCGCCGTGTCGAAAATCTTCTGTTCCTTGGGATTGTCGATCTTGAAGATGACATGGCTGTGGTCGAGGGTGATGTTGAACTCCACCCCCCGTGCCTCGACCATGCGACCGACACGGGCGACCCGCGCGAAGTCTTCCGACCACATATTCACATGGACCTCGAAGCAGGGCGTGACGCCGTACTTTTCGCCCAACTCCGCCGCCCACAGATAAGCGTTCAAGACTTCCTCGTCCGTGACCACATGACCCTGGGCATGGTGAAGCTTGATCTGGGTATTGTGGACGAGAGAGCCCAGCCGCCGGCCCGTCTCCAGGTTCTTTTCCAACAGCGCCTCGTCCTGACCCAGGACGTAGAACCAGCCACCCGCCCGCACCGGCAGGCCGTACTTGTCCCGCGCCCGTTCGAAATCGTCGATCTGGCCCGGGTCCGGGGTCTTGTCGATGTAATCGAACACCCCGGCTTCCTTGACCATGCGAAACCGCGTGTCGACATCGGGCATGGGGTCCGCATGGGTATGCTTGATGCCGTTGGTTTGAATCCCGAAAAGAAGCTCGTTGGCCATATGTCTGTTTCCGTCCCCTGGTGGTCGCCCCCGCCCCATCGTAGCGCAACGATCCACCGACGCAACGCAGAGATCAGGCACCGATGTTCAGGCGCTCCCGGATGGCCCGGGCGATGTCTTCCGCCGGATTGAGGGGCGCGTGGGTCCAATCGTCCCAAACCGTTTCCGTCGTCAGTGGCCGGGCATAGCCTTCGCCGAACAGGTAGTCATGGAACCGCTTGTGCTTGGGCGTGATCAAGGGCGGCGGCGCGTAGAGATAGACCGGCCCCGGGCGGGCGCAAGCCTCGGTCGACATGGAAACGGAATCCCCCGTTACCACCACAGCATCGGCATGGGCGAGATAGCCCATGTAAGGGTTCCCCGCCGGATCGCCCCAGCGATACAGATGGTGCGGCACGTCTGCAAAAGCGGCCAGCAGGGCCGGCATGGTGCCCGGGTCTTCGGATTCCTCGACCCGCCGGCTGGTCGAAACCAACAAGGAGCCTCCCCGGTCCCGCGCCACCTTAGCGGCAAGGCCCGCGACCTCGGCCGCCATTTCCGGGCCGAACTCGCGCCGCCGGGTGCTGCCGCCGACCATGAGCGCGATCAGCGGGCGCGGCAGATCGGCAAACGTGGGAGCCCATTCCTCGGCGGCCTCGGCCAGAACGTCCGCCGTCACGCCATGGGCGGCAGCTGGAATGGTCACGGTGTTGGCGGCCGTGGGCCGAGCGTCATGGGCAGGCTGAGCGATCAGATCGAAATCCCCTGCCCCGGCGCCGGGATGCATGACATGAACCAGTTTCGTGCGGCCACCGGACAGTTTCTTGATCTTGCGCGCAACGGAGGCCGAGCGCCGCCCGGCGCCGATCACCAGATCCGGCCAAGGCGGCGTCAACAGGGCCCGCGAGGCCGCCGTGATGGCCGCGAAGGACGCCCCCAGCACCGCGTTATGCAGACGCACCAGGGGACCGTATTCAATGTTCTTCTGGGCGAACGGCAGACCCAGGACCCGCGCCACGCCCAGGCATTGGCTGCGGTTGCCGGGCCGGTCGTCGGCCAGCACCCAGACACGGGGCGAATCAGCGCTTTGTTGGGTTTCGGACATCGCCCGCTTATGGCACGGGTCCCCCGCCCCGGCAACGGATCAGTGCCATGGCGGCGGCGCCTCTGCACCTAAAAATTGGTCTAACACTTCTGTCCAGCTTTCGCGGAACTGCATCTCCCCGTATGACTCCGCGATCATGGCGACCTACAGGACAATCCACGATATCGACAACCACCTGACCGGCCTCCGCGCCCGCCGCGTCTGGGATTATTGGTGCGGACAGGCGGGTTCCGCACCTGCGCCATCCTGGGATGATTTCAAGCTGATCGACGTCTACCAGGACGCGCCCATCATGCTGGTTCTCGACGTTCTGTCGCGTCCCGACGTCACCGATTTTCGCTATCGTTTCGTCGGCACAACCATCGTCCAGAACCGTTGGAAGCTTGAGGTTCCAGACCACACGGGCCTGACCTATTACGAGGTCAGCCACCAATACGATTTCCAGGAAGTCAAAGAGTCTTATGACCGCTGTGTCAGCACCGGCCACCCGATCCTGTTGCAGCGGAACTTTGAAACCTATGACGCCTCGGGAACCCACGAACGCCTGATCTTGCCGCTTTTGGGGCCATCCGGTGACGTCGATAAACTGATCGTCGTCGTCGAACGGCTGAAGGAGCGGAAAACGTCGCGGCCTACCGATCCGACCCTGTTCTAAAGCTGGCCTGCAGGCTCAATCAAAAACGCAGTGCGGCCGCCGGTTACGGGCGGTTGTACTTGCGCAAGAATGCATCGTGATCAGTCAGGTATCCTTTGTATCGACGCAACAGATACAAATTCCGCCCAAGCGTAAGCGTGGAAATCATCAATGTGATCATGGCAATCAGCGTCGGCAGCCAGACCAGATCACGCCATTTGAATTCCTGGCTCGCGTCGCCTGCCGCTGGGCAGGGCGACAGCCCCTGTGCACGAAGTTCCTCGGACACTTTCTGATAATTCGGTGTATCCACCGCCAATTCGAAGCAGCTTTGAGACGCGCGATCAGAGATCGCCCCGGAAAACACAGCAGTCAGCCAGCCGGCGCTCAACATCAGGAAAAACACGGAAGCCCATGCAAGACCCGCAGCCATGCCGATTTGCTGTTTTATCCATTGCTCCTGTTCCGTGGACAGGATCAGTCGCAGATTTTCATCCTGAACGCGCGAACTGGCCGACTCTGAAGAATTTCGACGTTCCAAAATCTATCTCACGACGCACCCGTTCAGCTTGATACGGGATTATAGAATAGGCAATCCAACGGGTAAACCTATGGAGGTTTCGCCCATTAGGGATACACCAAGCGCCACGTCGGTCGAAACGGCAGGTTTATTCGGCCGCGACCGGCAAGCGGAAGTGCGCTTCCATTTCCCGGCGGATTTTGACGGCGTCCAAGGTTTCGTCGGCTTCCACGTCCTGCCAGCGCACCGGCTGGTTAGCGGGAATGTCGGCCTTCAGTTTGACCTTATGAGCCAGGCCGATGGGCAGCCCGCCAAGCTTTAGCGATTTTTCCGCCGGGTACAGCTTGCCCCAAACAGTGAACCCGCCCTCGCCGTCGAGCATTTCGCCCGCCTTCAGGTCGCGTTTGGCGGTCGCCACGACGTCGCCGCGGAAACCCATGGTCGAGCCCGTCGGCTTGTTCAGCAGCGCCGCCGACAGGATCGAGATATTCAACTCCAGGCCGATCAGATGGAACGGCTTGAACATGGCGGAATAGCGTCCGGTGGAATCCGTGTTCATGCCGTACTGGCGGAAGCAGGCGGCGGCGTAATCATTGGGGGCTTCGATCACCACATAGACGCCCCAGCGCAGATCCTTGAACACCGGGCGGCCGTCGCGTTCCAGCGAGGACACGACCTCGACCTGGCCCTTGTGTTCCAACATCCCACCATCGGCGACGGGGCGAAGAACATGGGCAAGGTCGTCCATGCCCGCCGCCGGGAAATTCAGGCCGTCGGACGGCGGGGTCAGGCCCGTGCCGTTGGCGATGGCCGCCATTTCCAAGGCCGACTTGGTGCCGTCGAGGAAGCTGTTGAACATCTGACTGTTCATGCCGGCCGCCGCCGCCTGCTCCGGGGTCAGGCCGTAATGGTCCCAGATCGTATCCGGGGTCGAGGCATGATAGGACGGCAGGTACTTGGTGCCCTTGCCTGCGGCAATGACCTCGAAACCCGTGGCCCGCGCCCATTCGACCAACTCACAGGTCAGGGCCGGCTGATCGCCGTAAGCCATGGAATAGACGACGCCCGCCTTGCGGGCTTCTTCGGCAAGCAGGCCGCCGGCCAGAACGTCGGCTTCGACATTGACCATGACGATATGAATGCCGTTGCGGATGGCTTCCCGCGCATGGACCAGACCGACGACCGGATTGCCCGTGGCCTCGACAACCACATCCACCCCGCCGGCCTGCATCATGGCCATGGCATCGTCGACGAATTTGGTCTTGGCGATCAGGTCGTCCGGCCAGCCGACATTGCGGCAGGCCTTCTTGGCGCCGTCCGGGTTCAGGTCGGCGATGACGGCGACCTCCAGGCCCGGCGTCGTCGGCACCTGCGACAGGAACATGGAGCCGAATTTACCGGCCCCGATCAGGCCGACGCGAACGGGTTTGCCCTCTGCGGCGCGGGCCGCGAGTTCTTGATAGATATACAAAATTGATTACTCCGCTGCTTGTTGGCGCTTAGCGACCAGTTCGTCGAGACAGTCGTCGCTCAGGGCTTCGATGGGGGTGAAGTCGCGATGCGCGATCCATTCCGCCCGGTTGAAGGCGCGGATGTGGTTGTCGACATGGCATAGCGACAGATAAACGATCGTCCGCCCGAACGGCGAGATGTTGGGCGGGCTGGCATGGACCAGCAGGGACGAGAACATCAGCATGCTGCCGGCCGGGCCGGTCGGCGCGACGCAGCCGCCCCGTTCCGCCAGTTCGGACACCTTGTCCCGGTCGAGGGTCCAAAGCGGATAACTGGTCGTCTCCAGATCATGGCCGGCGTCGACAACGCCTTGCTTGTGGCTGCCGGGAATGAACAGCAGCGGGCCGTTGGCCGCCGTCACGTCGTCCAGGAACACGGCGATGTTCATGGCCCGGGGTTCCGGCATCTCGTCGTCGCGTTTCCAGGTACCGTAATCCTGATGCCATTGCCAGACGGCACCGTCGAAGGCGGCCTTGGCATTGACCTTGTACTGATGCATGTAGACGGGCCCGTCCAGGACCTGCGTCACCGGATCGATCATGCGCGGATGGGCGCCTAAGCGCCGGAACGCCTCGTTATACTTGTGCGCGGCGAAGGCCGTGCGGGCAACGCCGTTGGATTCCCGCCAGACCTCTTCGCGGTCCAGGGCATAGACGGCCTCGGCCTCGGCCTTCAGGCAGGCCGCTTCCTCCGGCGTGAATTTCCCCGGGAAGAACAGGTAGCCGTCCTCGTCGAAACGTTTCAGTTCCTCTTCGGTCAAGCGCATTGGATCATCCTCCGATTGATGTCTTGCTTGTCGTCTCCGGAGTCTGTCGCTCCGGCGAAATTCTTAAGTCGGCGATAAGTCGCCTCGCCCGCCGTTTCCGTATGATGTGCCGCCAGTTCGCCGGCGCGCTCGATGTCGCCCGCAATGACAGCATTGGCGATGGCTTCGTGTTCGTTCCAGGTCATGGCGTGGCGCGCAACATCCGACAAGACCGCGTGCATGGACCGCACCATATGCGGCCAGGCGACGTCCGCCGCCGCGGCGATCTCGGGATTGCCCGCCAAATCATAGAGTGTGCGATGAAAGGCGACGTCGGCTTCGACAAGGGCAGCGAAATCCTGACGTGCCGCCGCATCCCTGCCGGTCACCATCAGAGTACCCAGTCGGTCCGCGGCGATGTTCGCGGCATCCCTGTTCGCCGCCACCAGCCGCGCCGCCAAACGGTCCAGCGCACCGCGCACCTGGAAAAGGGCAACCAGCCTGTCCGCATCGATGGGGGCGACCATCTGGCCTTTGCGCCCGCGGTCGACGACCAGCCCTTCGCGCTTGAGCAGCACCAGGGCGCGGCTGACCGGCTGGCGACTGACACCGAGGCGGTCGGCCATTTCTTCCTGACCGACAGGCGTGCCGGGCGGAAGCTTGCCGGACAGGATCGCGTCCCGAATGGCGTCAAACGCCTCTTTCGTCAGGTCAGTTTTTATTTTAAGTTGTTGCATTTATTATATTTTTTAATTTGTGAATTCCGAATCCAAAACGACACTATGATGCCCCTTCGGCCCTGTCAATACAGCTGCTAAGTGCGGTTTGAACAGATGCGGACACAGATGGCAGCGGTGCCGTCCGATGCGGAATTCACGAGGGCTGAAAGGTTTGGGTCTTTACGATGGGCCGGCCAGAAACGCCGCATAGGCCTCGGCCCGTCCGACGGCGTTGTTATAGAGCGGCCGGCGGACCTGCCAGTTTGAGGCCGTCAGCACCGCGTTGCCTGAGGTGTGGAAATCCAGGCAGGCGGGATCCCAATCCAGGCCCAGGAAGTCGATCAGCGCGCGGCTCTGCCCTTCCTGGTCTGCGATCAGATCTTCGTAACGAAGTTCGTGGACCGGCAGCTCCAGAACATCCCGCCAATGGGCCATGACGCGGTCCTGCGCAGCCTGCATGCGGGCGATCTCGGCCAGGTCCGTGGACCAGGTTAGGCCCTGGGTGAAATTGGTGAAGAAGCAGGACAAGGCCGTGTCCTGGGCATCCCGCACACAATGGACGATGCGGGCCCCCGGCATCAGCATCTGCGCCAGCCCTAACAGAAAGATGTTGAAGGGGGTCTTGTCGACGACGCGCAGAGCCTCATGCCGCCCCGCCCCCAGGCGTTTCAGGAAGTCCGCCGCCAGGGCACCCGCCCTGTCGGCACCCAGGCCAGCCACGCCCATGGGATAGTCAGGCAACAGCCGCGACAGGGCGTCCAATTCCCCGGCCCCGGCCCCCTGCCCATGGCTGGAAATGATCTGTTCGGCCAGGGTCGTGCCCGATCGCGGCATGCCGACGACAAGAACCGGCGCCTCCGACGCATCACCCCAGCCCTTGGCCTTGGTCAGGACATCCGTGCCGAAGGTATTGATGATCTCATCGACCCATTGATCAAAGCGGTCCGCGTCGAAGCCCTGCCCGGCCCCGTCCAGCAGGCGGCGGCGCATGGCATTCGCCTTGGCGAAGGCGTCGAACGCACCGGCCGGGTCGCCGCGCCGATCCTTGGCCGCCCCCAAGGCGAACAGAACCTGCGCGGTCTGATCGTTTTCCGGTGCGGTTTCCAGCAGTTCAGCCAACTGTGCCTCGTGATCTTCCGTCAAGGCCCCCGCGGCGGCCAGGTTGACCCAGGCGTCGCCCAGGCCTTGATGGGCCTCGACGGCACGCAGGAACGCGTCCTCCGCCCCAGCTGTGTCGCCCTTGGCCAACAGCACCGTGCCCAGGCCCGACCAAGCGCCCGCGAAACGGTCGAAATGCGCGACCGTGTCGCGGTAGGCGTCTTCCGCCTGCCCCAGATCGCCGGACTTGAACAACGCCCCCGCCAGATTGGCCCGCGCTTCCAGATACCCCTCGCGGTGGGTCAGCGCCGCGCGGAAGGCGTCCTGGGCGCCCAGAATGTCGCCCCGCGCCATCAGCACGTTGCCCAGCGCGTTGAAGCCCTCGGGATAATCGGGCCGGAGGGCCAGTGCCTTGCGGCAGAAGTCCTCAGCCCCCGCCAGATCGCCCAGGCGGCGTAGCACCACGCCAAGGTTCCCCGCCGGCATGGGATTTGTCGGATCGATCTCGGCGGCGCGGCGGTACATCGCCGCCGCCTCGTCCAGTGCCCCCTTACGGAAATAGAGGTTTCCCAAGTTGATATGGGCTTCCAAATGCATGGGATCGAGTTCGACCGCCCGCTTGCCGCAGGCCTCGGCCTCGTCGATGCGGTCCTGAAGTTCCATGGCCACGGCCAGGTTGTTGTAGGCCTCCGCATTGTCGGGGCGCAGGTCCAGGACATGGCGGGATGCCGCCTCGGCCTCGGCACCGCGGCCGCACAGGTTGAGGACGGAGGCCAGATTGGCATGGATCGCCGGATCCTCGCCGTCGACCATGGAGGCCGCGACCAGATGATCCGCCGCCAATTCCAGGCGGCCCGTGCGGTATTCGATCAATCCCAGAAGATGCAGGGCCTGGACCTCGCGCGGGCGCTCGGCCAGGACCTTGGTGAAGGCTTCTTCAGCCTCGCTGAAACGGCCCGCGTGGTAGGCCTGAACCCCGGCAGTCAGGCGCGCGCGGCCCTTGGGCGAAAGACGGTCCGCCGTCTCTGCAAGCTTCTTTTGCCGGCGCCGTTCCTGTCGGTTCACTTGTGGGCCCTCCCGGCCGGTCCGTTCTGCCGCGGACGAAAAGAAACGGGGCCCGGTCGGTGGTCGACCGAGCCCCCAGGATCAGGGAGGGAGAATAGTGATCACAGGTCGCCGTGCCAAGCAGGGAGCAAACCGAAACTGCGAGGTCGCGCCCCTGGGAGGACACCATCGGCAGCGGCGTTCAATCAACTGGCATATGGTATACCAGAGACCACTTGAGCACAACAAGGATTGTCATCGGCGGAATTTATCCCCCGTCCCCGTCCCTCGCGCGCTTGCGGGTCTGGGGCGAACCCGTTAAACGAAAACGCAGACATCGGCCATGAAACCCTGGCCTGAACCATCCGACCGACCCAGCCCGCCCGCCCCTTGTTCGGCGGGTTTCAGAGCGCACGAGGCCCCCATGACCGCAGCCATGACCCCCGCCCAGGAAACCGCGAAACTTCTGCTCGACATCAAGGCCGTGAACTTCCGGCCGCAGGAGCCCTACATGTTCACCTCCGGCTGGGCCAGCCCGGTCTATATCGACTGCCGCTGGGTCATTTCCTTCACCGAGGCACGGCGGCGGATCATCGAACTGGGGGTCGAGATGCTGCGCCGCGACGCGGGTCTGGACGACGTCGACGCCGTCGCCGGCGGTGAAACGGCCGGCATCCCCTATGCCGCCTGGATTTCCGAAGCCGCGTCCAAGCCCATGCTCTACGTGCGCAAGAAGCCCAAGGGCTTCGGCCGCGATGCCCAGATCGAGGGCAACCTTGTCGAGGGTTCCAAGGTGCTGCTGGTCGAGGATCTGGCGTCCGACGGGGCGTCGAAACTCAATTTCGTCCATGCCATCCGCAATGCCGGGGCCGAATGCACCGACGCCTTCGTCGTGTTCTTCTACGGCGTGTTCAAGGGGGCCTTGGAAACCCTGGAGAAAGAGGGCGTGACCCTGCGCTATCTCGCGACCTGGAAAGATGTGTTGCAGGTCGCCGAGGATGGCGGATACTTCGATGCGGAAACCATCGCCGGGGTGCGCGCGTTTCTCGACGACCCGGAGAAATGGTCCCTGGCCCACGGCGGGCGCGGCTACGACGACTGAGCAATACCCGAGGAGACCCCATGCGACCGGCCGGACCTGTCCTGAAATCGCTCCTTACCGCCGCCTTTGTGATGCTCTGCGCCGTCGGCCCTGCCCGGGCGGCGGAACGCGACCAACTCACCATCGGCATCACCCAGTATCCGTCGACCTTCCACCCCAACATCGACAGCATGGTGGCGAAGTCCTACATCCTGGGCTTCACGCGCCGCCCGTTCACCGTGTTCGATCAGAACTGGCAACTGGTCTGCATGCTCTGCACCAAGCTGCCGACCCTTGAAAACGGCCTTGCCGTGCCGGAAACGGCGCCGAACGGCAAAAAGGGCATCGCCGTCACCTACACCATTCGCCCCGATGCCGTATGGGGCGACGGCACGCCGATCACGACCAAGGACGTCGAATTCACCTGGCGCGCGGGCCGTCACGGCAAGACGGGCATCCTGCCGATCGAATTCTATCGCTCGGCCTATAAGCTCGACAGCAAGGACGACAGGACCTTCACCCTCCACTTCGACAAGCTGACCTTCGATTACAACGCCATCAATTCCTTCAACCTGATCCCTGCCCATGTCGATGCCGTGAATTTCGACGCCGATCCCGTCAACTACAAGAACAAGACCGCCTTCGACACGCAGACCACCAACGAAGCGCTGTATTTCGGCCCCTATCTGATTACGGAAACCCAGCGCGGCAGCTACGTCATCCTGGAACGCAATCCCAAGTGGTGGGGCAAACCGGGGGCCTTCAAGCGCATCGTGGTCAAGGTGATCCCCAATACGGCGGCGCTGGAGGCCAACCTGCTGTCCGGCAACATCGACATGATCTCGGGCGAGCTGGGCTTCACGGTCGACCAAGCCCTGCGCTTCGAAAAACGCCATGGACGCAAGTTCCGCATCCTCTACAAGCCCGGCCTGGTTTACGAACACATCGACCTGAATCAGGACAATCCCCTGCTGCAGAACCGGGACATCCGCCACGCCCTGGTCTACGCCATCGACCGCGAGGCGATTTCCCAGCAGCTGTTCGGTGGCCGCCAGCCGGTCGCCCAGTCATCGGTCAATCCCCTCGACTGGGTCGCGGCCGAGGACATTCCGAAATACACCTATGACCCGAGAAAGGCCCTGGAACTTATTGTAAAGGCTGGATTTACCAAACTTGTCCAGGGCGTGCGGCAGCACAAGGACACGGGCGAGCCGCTGCGCTTCGAATTCATGACCACGGCCGGGTCCAAGGCCCGCGAACTGGTCCAGCAGGTGCTGCAAAGCCAGTGGAAGGCTGTCGGCATCGACGTGCGCATCAAGAACGAACCGGCCCGCGTCTACTTCGGACAGACCGTGACCCAGCGCAAGTTCACGGGCCTGGCCATGTATGCCTGGTCGTCAGCCCCGGAAAGCGTGCCGCGCACGAGCCTGCATTCCGCCCATATCCCGACCGAGGCCAACGGCTGGGCCGGGCAGAACTATCCGGGCTTCAAGAACGCGGAAATGGATGAACTGATCGAGAAGATCGAGGTCGAACTGGACAAGCCCACCCGGAAGAAACTGTGGCATCGGTTGCAGGAAATCTACGTCACCGAACTGCCCGCCATTCCCCTCTACTTCCGGGCCGAGACCTTCATCATGCCGCCCTGGCTGACCGGCGTCGCCCCCACGGGCCACCAATACCCGTCCAGCCTGTGGGTCGAGGATTGGGGCGTGAAATAAGCGTTTGGGCACAGACCCCGGCGCGATAGGCTCCCCCCATGCTTCGTTTCATCAGTGAACGCCTGATCCAGTCGGCCGTCGTTTTGGCGGTTATGTCATTCGTCATCTTCGGGCTGATCGGCCTGATGCCGGGCGATCCGGTGGATCTGATGATTTCCGCCGATCCGGATCTGACCTCCGCCGATGTCGCCAAGCTGCGGGAGATCTACGGCCTCGACCGTCCGGTGGCGGAACGGTACGGCAACTGGCTTCTGTCCGTCCTGCAAGGCGACTTCGGGTTCTCCCGCCTGTTCGCCAAGCCCGTGTTCGATATTCTCGGCCCGGCCCTG
Organism: Rhodospirillales bacterium; assembly: GCA_048263775.1. Taxonomy (GTDB): domain Bacteria; phylum Pseudomonadota; class Alphaproteobacteria; order Rhodospirillales; family Casp-alpha2; genus UBA1479. The sequence continues at coordinate 68,572 of JBLXDU010000006.1, read as the reverse complement.
GGCAACACCCTCATGCTGCTCGGCATCAGCCTGACCCTGGCCCTTTGCATCGGCCTGCCGCTCGGCATCTGGGCCGCCGTCAGGCCCTATTCCCTGCGCGATTATTCGATCAATCTGTTCGCCTTCGCCGGCATCTCGATCCCGTCGTTCTGGCTCGGCCTGTTGCTGATCATCCTGTTCGCGGTGATCCTGGGCTGGCTGCCGGCGGGCGGCCTGGGCACGCCGGGCATGGACGGCTGGTCGGACAAGCTGATCTACCTGGTCCTGCCGGCCACCAGCCTGACCCTGGCCAGCGTCGGCGGCCATACCCGCTACATGCGGGCCAGCATGTTGGAGACCCTGCGTCAGGACTATATCCGCACCGCCCGCGCCAAAGGTCTGCCGGAACGGCGGGTCGTGCTCGGCCATGCGCTGCGCAACGCCTTGATCCCGGTAACCACGATCATCGCCCTGGATTTCGGCACGTTGTTTTCCGGCGCGCTGATCACGGAAACCATCTTCGCCTACCCGGGCATGGGCAAGCTGACCTTCGACGCGGTCATGGGCAACGATTTCAACCTCGCCCTCGTCTGTCTGCTGCTGGCGACCCTGGTGACCCTGGTCGGCAACATCCTGGCCGATCTCGCCTATGCCTGGCTCGACCCCCGCATTGGCTTTGAAGGAAAGAAGCAATGAGCGACGCCGCCGCCACGGCTGCCTCGACGCCGCTCGCCCTGGTCACCCGGCGGTTCCTGCGCCATCGGCTCGCCCTGATCAGCGCCGGGGTGCTGACAGTGCTGGCAGCGGCCAGCCTGCTCGCCCCGGTGGTCGAAGGCTGGCTCGGCCTCGACGCCAACGCGGTCGACCTGTTCAATCGCCTGGCCACGCCCAGCGCCGCCCATCCTCTGGGCACCGACGAGGCCGGGCGCGATGTGCTGCTGCGCCTGCTGTACGGCGGGCGGGTGTCACTGTTCGTCGGCATCGCGGCGGCCCTGACGGCGGCGGTCCTGGGCACGACCGTGGGGCTGCTGTCGGGCTATTTCGGCGGACGGCTGGATGCGCTCTTCATGCGCCTGACCGACGGGGTCATCGCCCTGCCCCTGCTGCCGCTGTTGATCGTGCTGGCGGCCATCGACCTGCAGAAGCTTGGGTTTTCCGCCGAGGCAGCCCAGGCGGAAAGCATGAGCCTCTATCGCATCGTCGTCATCGTGGCGCTGGTCGGCTGGACCACCGTGGCGCGACTGGTCCGCGCAACGGCGCTGTCCTTGCGCGAACGGCCCTTCGTCCTGGCGGCGCGCGCCCAGGGAGCGTCGTCCTTCCGCATCATGACCGTGCACATCCTGCCCAATCTGGCCTCGCCGATCATCGTCGCGACGACGCTTTCCGTCGGCAACGTGATCCTACTGGAATCGGTCCTGAGCTTCCTTGGCCTCGGCATCCAGCCGCCCCTGCCCAGTTGGGGCAACCTGCTGACCAATGCCCAGGAACTGATCTGGGACGCCCCGGCCCTGGCCGTCTACCCGGGCCTGGCCATCTTCGTCACTGTAATCGCCTTCAATTTCGTCGGCGACGGGCTGCAGGACGCGCTTGATCCCCGCTCGCTGGAGCGCGGCAAGCGCTAGACGACCACGTGACGATTTATAATCTTTGAATGTGTCTGCGGCACAACGTAATCTGGCGAAAATGCCATCCCGGGAGACCTCCAAAATGCGTCTGTTTCACCCCCTCGCCTTCACCCTTGTCCTGTTCACCCTGCTGGCCGCCGCCCTGCCTGCCGACGCCGAGGAAGTGCGCATCAAGCCGGGGGATCTGACCCTCAACGCGCAATTGGATTTGGCATCCGGCAAGGCGCTGAAGGACGGCGTGGTGCTGATCGTCCACGGCACCCTGGCGCATAACGACATGGAAACCCTGAAGACCCTGCGCGGCGTGCTCAACGACCGGGGGCTCAATACGCTCGCCATCAACCTGTCGCTCGCCATCGACGACCGCCACGGCATGTACGATTGCAAGACCCCGCACCGTCACCGCCATCTCGACGCGCTTGACGAGATCTCCGCCTGGATGGACTGGCTCAAGGGCCAGGACGCTGGACCGGTGGTGCTGCTCGGCCATTCGCGGGGCGGCAATCAGGCCGCGCGCTATGTCGCCGAGCGGGGGAATGGGCTGCTGAGCAAGCTGGTTCTGATGGCCCCCGCCACCTGGAGCGCGGACAAGGCCGCCCAAGGGTTTGAAAAAGCGCACGGCCGGCCCCTGGGGCCGGACCTTGAAACCGCCGAGGCAATGGCCAAGGCGGGAAAGGGCGACGCACTATTGGAAAAGCCGGGCCTGCTTTACTGCCCGACCGCCAAAGTGTCAGCGGCCAGTTTCGTCAGCTACTACCGGCCGGACCCGCGTTTCGACACGCCCTCGATCCTGGGTGAAATCAACGTGCCGGTCCTGATCATGGCAGGGTCGAACGACACGGTCGTCGCGGACCTTCCCGCGAAGATGGCGGGCAAGGCCGACGGGACGCGGATCACGTTCAAGGTGATCGACGGCGCCGATCATTTCTTCCTCGACCTCTATGCCGAGGATGTGGCCGACGCCATGGAGGCCTTCCTTTCTGAAGGATGAGGCCGGGCAGCCCCCTACCCGGCCTCGCCCGGTTAGTGGGACATCACCACAGGCACTGTCTGATGCGACAGCACCACGTTGGTGACTCCACCCAGGATCAGTTCCGACCAGCGGGCATGGCCATAGGCCCCCATCACCATCATGTCCGCCGACATGTCGGCGGCGCGGGATAGCAACAGGTTGCCGACGTCGAGTTCGTCCGAGGTCACATGGCTGGCCTCGACCTTTACGCCGTGGCGCGCCAGATGGGCCGCGATATCCGCGCCCGGATCACGCTTTTCACCGGGCACATTGGTCGGGTTGGCGACCATGACGACGACCTTTTCCGCCGCCTGCAACAACGGCAGGGCATCGTGTACGGCACGGGACGCCAACGGGCCTTCGTCCCAGGCGACCAGGATGCGCTTGCCGGCAAGGTCGCCCGAATAACCATAGGGCAGAACCATCACCGGCCGTCCGGCGGTCAGGATCAACCGGTCCGGCAGATCGCGGTCGCCGGGAAACAGGCTTTGCTCCGGGTCCGGCTGACTGACGATCGTCAGATCCGCGTAGCGGCAGTGAAAACCGAGCACCCGGCCCTCGTCGCCTTCCTGCTGCCGCCATTCCACGGACAGGCCGGAATTGGCGGTCGCCGCCTTGAAGGCCGCCTCGGCCCGGGACGCTGCCTCTTCGGCCGAAGCGCGTTGGGATTCCAACACCTCGGCAGTGATCTGCACTTCGGCATATGCAGGAATGTAAGGACGCGGCACGGCGTAGACCCCGGCCAAGTGGGCGCCGTGCGCCTGGGCCAGGGACATCGCCGCTTTTAGGCGACGGTCCGATTCCGCGTTCAGGTCGATATGGACAAGAATATCTTTCAAGGACATTTAATCCTCCCGTGATGAATGGGCATGCCGCTATCAAAGCCGGGAAAACCGGCGCGGGACATGACCTGCATCAAGCGCCGGAAAAGATTCTCGTCTTCCCCATTGCTCTGCACTATGTGCCTGGACCAAACTGCGCGCGCCGATCCTTCCCATAGCAAAATCGATCAGGATTTCCCCATGACCGCGTCCCGTCCCGCCCCCGGAAACTCCCCCGCCAGCCGCGACATTGCCTACCATCTGCACGGCTATACCAACCTAGCGAAGCACGAGAAAGTAGGACCACAAATCGTCAGCCGCGGCAACGGCATTCATATCTACGACGACGCGGGCAAGGAATATATCGAGGGCCTGGCGGGCCTATGGGCGGTGTCGCTCGGCTTCAGCGAGCAGCGTCTGATCGACGCGGCGACGCGGGAACTGTCGCGCCTGCCCAACTACCACGGTTTTGCCCATAAAACGCCGGACGTGACCATCGACCTGGCGGAAAAGATCCTGGAACTGGCCCCCGTGCCCATGTCCAAGGTGCTGTTCGCCAATTCGGGCTCGGAAGCCATCGACCTATCGATCAAGCTGGTGTGGTACGTGAACAATGCCCGCGGCCGGCCGGAAAAGAAAAAGCTGATCGCCCGCCAGAAGGGCTATCACGGCGTCACCGTGGCCAGCGCCAGCCTGACCGGCCTGCCTCACCTGCATGGCGATTTCGACCTGCCGATCACCCGGGTATTGCACACCGACTGCCCGCACCACTACCGCTTCGCCGAGGAGGGTGAGAGTGAAGAGGCGTTCGCCACCCGCTGCGCCGAAAACCTGGAAAAGCTGATCCTGGAAGAAGGCCCGGAAACGGTTGCCGCCTTCTATGCCGAACCGGTCATGGGCGCCGGCGGCGTGATCGTACCGCCCAAGGGGTATTTCGAGAAAATCCAGGCGGTCCTGAAACGCCATGACGTGATGCTGATCGCTGACGAGGTCATCTGCGGCTTCGGGCGCACCGGCAACATGTGGGGCACGACCACCCTCGGCATGAAGCCCGACATGATGACCATGGCCAAGGCCCTGACCTCAGGCTACATCCCCATGTCGGCCCTGATGATCTCGGAAGAGATTTACCAAGACCTTGTGAAGCAGAGCGAGGCCTTCGGCGTGTTCGGCCATGGATCGACCTATGCCGGACACCCGGTGGCTGCGGCGGTGGCGCTTGAAACCCTCGCCATCTATGCGGAGCGCGACATCGTCGGCCATGTCCGCGCCGTTTCCCCGGCGCTGCAGCAAGGACTGCGCGCGTTCAAGGATCGGCCATTGGTCGGCGAAGTCCGCGGCCTCGGCCTGATCGGCGCCATTGAACTGGTCAAGGACAAGGCCACCAAGACACCCTGGCCCAAGGAAACGGGGATCGGCGCCAAATGTCAGGAATACTGCTATGATGAGGGATTGGTGCTGCGCGCCGTCGGCGATTCGGTTGCGTTCTGTCCGCCGCTCATCGCCACGGCGGCGGATGTGGGCGAAATTCTTTCCCGGTTTGACCGCGCCCTGAAGAAGACGGAAACCTGGGCGGCGCAACAGGCCGGATAATGCCGCGGCCTCGCCGCCTGCGACCACCGCTGGACAGACTCTCGACTTGCCCATAAACTTGCGACTCATTCGCAACTCATTAAGGTACCGATACCGTGTACGCCGACAACACCCTGACCCCTCGTGAAGCCGTGCGCCTATGCGCGCTGGGCACGCTGGCGTCCGGGCCGCGGCGCTACAGCGATCTGGCGGGGGAAATCCGCCACTTCACCAGCCATGTCCTGGGCCCGTCCCTTGACGTCATGGGCACCTCCATCGAACTGCTGAAGTACGAAGGCCTGGTCACCGCGACCGAGGGCAAGGGGCTGGAGGACAACGCCGTCCTGACCATTTCCGAGGCCGGACAGGAAGAACTAACGACCCTATTGACCGCGCGCATCCGCGCCCAGTCCAACGACATGAACAAGCTGATCATGGCGCTGAAGTTCCGCTTCCTGCACCTCTTGCCCAAGGATGACCAGCTCGACCAGATCGACCTGTTGCTGGAAGCCGCCGAGGGCGAGGCCGCGCGCCTGCAAAACCTGCGCGACCACCATGCGACCGATCCCGGCCTGTTGAATGTGTGGCTCGACCACGACATCGACGCGCTGGAACAGCGCATCAAGTGGCTTACGGATATGTCGGATAAGCTGGAGGCCGAAAGCGCCTGACGCCGCAGCCCTTGCCGCTCAGTCGTCCCCGCCGGCGGCCTTGACCTTCTGTGCGACCTTGCCAAGCCCGTCGATCACCATGCGCCCGGCGTCGCCGCCGTCGCCGGCCAAACGCCCGGTAATCACCGCGCGCATGGATTTGTAGCAAAGCTTCATCAGGTCGATGTCTTCCTGGTTCAGCGGGCCTTTAAGGTTCTCGATATAGCGGCACATCAGGGCGCCGACCTCGGTCATCAACTGATAGCCGAAACTGCCGCCCTGCCCCTTGATGTCGTGGGACGTGCGGTAGATACGGTCAACCCGTTCGTCGCCTTCGGCTGCCCCTGGCTTCAGCGCCACCAGTTCCGTCTCAAGCTTCTTCAGATCGGCCTCGACCCAATCGAGATAATTCTCGGTCATCTTTTCGATGACCGCCTCGGCCCGGGCAAGGCGTTCCGGATCGACGGCGCCTGGACCGCCCATCGATACCTTGGACTTCAATTTATTGGGTGGATTGATGATCTGCGGTTTCGCCATCGTCGTCCCAGGGTGGTCATTCGGTAAAACTTCACGTTCTCACGCAAAATTTCCCTCAATTCGTGTGTAAGCCTACATGGCCCAGACGGCCCAGGGCAAGGTCGCCGTTCCCGCGCCGGAACTGCGCGCCCTAAACATCAGGAATTCCAGCGTTTAACGACGGACCACAAACCCAGCTAGATCAGGCCCAGGCCGCGCAGTTCGTCCGCCAGTTCCGGGGGCAGATCGGTCAACTGCCCCGCGTCCCCGTCCAGGTCCGGCGGCGCGTCCGCAGCATTCAGATAGCGCCAGCCCTGAAAAGCGCGCGACGCGCGGGGGCGGACGGGCACGATCTCGGGATCGAGCACCAGGCCGCAGGCGGGCTTCCCCTGTCCGTTAACAGTCTCGTCGAAGGCCAAAAGGCGCTGCCGGCAACGTACGGCTCGTTTGATCACCCAATAGATCGACCCACCGTCAAGAACCTCTGCCTCGCGCCGGGGCCACATGCGGGTGACGTGATACAGGCGCGGCTCCTGCCCCGCTTCGCGGCGGGCCCGCAGGCGGTCACGTTGGATTTGCGCCAGATGCTCGATGCTCTCGACGCCGACGGAAAGCTTGATGAGGTGCAGGGTCATAATCAGGTATGCGGTGGGCCATGAAAAAGGACGGCGTCAGCTTAACCAGGAAACGCCGTGCGGAACAGGCCCGCGCCGGACAGGTTACCCACAGGGTTCGGGTCAGTCTCCTTCGCCGGAGCCGGAACCCGAGGGCGAGGCTGTGGCTCCCTGGTAGGTATAGGCTGCCCGCCGACGCTCCAGGCCGGGAAAGCGCATCTGCCGCCGCCGCCGGTCCGGCCCGTAGAAATCATCGGTTTCGATGAAGGCGCGCGGATTGTCGATGATGTTCATGAAGCGCTGATAGACCATGCGGGTCGAAATGGGCTTGGCCAGGAACTCGTTCACCCCGGCATCGCGGGCGCCGATGATCAGATCCTTCGAGGTTTCGCCCGACACCATGATGATCGGGATATGGCGGTCCGCCGGCGTCTTTCCGGCACGCACCATGCGCGTCAAATCGGTCCCGCCAATGGGGTCCATGATGTTGTCGACCAACAACAGATCAGCATGATAGTCCGCGAGGAAATCTATGGCCTCTTTGCCGCTGGCGACCATCTGAAAGTCGCCGACGTTGAGCTCGAACAAAATTTGGCCGAGAAGCTTGCGCATCGGCGCATAGTCCTCTGCGACCAGGACCTTGATTTGCGATAGATCGTATTCAGCCATGGCAGACTGCTCTCCGTACTGTCAGTTGCTGTCGGCTATTTCCTGATCCAACTGGGTTTTCTTTTCTCCAGGAACGCAGCAAGCCCTTCCCGGCCTTCGCCGGAGGCACGGACGCGGGCGATATGCCCGGCGGTCTGCGCCATCAAGGCCTCGTTGCGTTCATGACCCTGGACATATCGTACTAGGTTTTTGACCTCGCCCATGGCGCGCGGGCCGTTTTCCATCAACATACCGGCGAATTCCTTGGCCCGGGGTAGAACGTTGCCCTGTTCCGTGACCTCTGTGACCAAACCGAGCTCCAGTGCCCGGGCAGCGTCAAAACGCTCACCTGTCAGCATGTAGCGCGTGGCTTGGCGCGGCCCCATGGCGGAAACGATGTAGGGCCCGATGGCCGCCGGCAGAATGCCCAATTTGACCTCGGTCAAAGCGAATTCGGCCTGTTCGGCGGCGACGGCGATGTCGCAGGCGGCAACCAAGCCGACACCGCCACCGAAGGCCGGCCCTTGAACGGCGGCAATGGTCGGCTTACGCAGGCTGGCCAGGGTGAACATCAAACCGGCCAGCCCCTTGGCATCTTCCAGGTTCTCTTCCTGGCCGAATTCCGCCATGCGCTTCATCCAGTTGATGTCTGCACCGGCGCAAAAGCTCTTGCCCGTCGATGCCAGGATCACCACGCGCACGACCGTATCACGGCTCAGACCCTGAAATTCACGCGTCAGACGCGCGACCAGTTCGTCGTCGAAGGCGTTGTGAATTTCCGGTCTCGTGAGGGTAACCGTCGCGATACCGCCCGCGATCTCGGTGATGAAAGGCGCACTCGTGGTCATGTGTGTCTCCAGGGTCGAGACTAATATACCGCCGATCCAGACCGTCCACCTATGTGGAAATTAACTTTTCCGAATGGTGAGAGACAACCTAGCCAAACGGCTACGCCTTTCGGGACGCTTTCTCCGCGACCGGGTGGCCTGCTTCCTTCCAGGCGCGGAACCCCCCTTCGACATGCGCCACCGGTTCAAGCCCCATGTCCTGAAGCGCCTTGGTCGCCAGGGCCGACCGCCAGGCGGATTGACAGTAGAGAACGAATTTCTTGCCCGATGCGAACACATCCTTGTGGTAGGGGCTGTCGGGGTCGACCCAGAATTCCAGCATCCCGCGGGGCGCATGAAAGGCGCCCGGCACCATGCCCTCGCGTTCCAGCTCGCGCACGTCACGGATATCGACGAATTGCACCCCCGGATCGTCGAGCAACGCCGCCGCACCGGCCACCGGCACGGTCTCGACCTCCGCATTGGCCTCGGCGACCAATTGCTTCACGCCTTTTTTCAACTTCATGGCTTTTTATTCCTTCCCCAGAAACCGTTCGATCTGCCAAATCCGGTCGGAGCCGAAGAACGGCTCGCCGTCGATCAGGAAATAAGGCGATCCGAACACGCCCAGATCCAGCGCCTCGGTGGTCTTGTCCTTGACCCGCTGCTTGACGTCGTCTCGCGTCACGGCCTCGGCCAGGGCCGCACCATCGACGCCCAGTTCCTCGGCGATCAGGACGACTTCCTGAATATCCGAAATGTCAGCGCCTTTTCCGAAGTAGTGGTGATAACAGGCCTTGGCGAAGGGCACGGCCTTGGCCGCATCGTGATCCAAAAGCCAGTAATAGGCCCGTGCCGCCGCCAGGGTGGCGATGGGAAACGGTTCCGGCCAGGTAAACGGTGCCCCCATCATCTTGGCCAGGCGCGGCACGTCCATGCGCATGTAGTCGCCCTTCAGCCCAATGTCGGCGTTGGGCATGTTGCCTGTATGCTTGAAGATGGCGCCCAGCATGATCGGGTGCCAGTTAACACGGCGACCGTAGCGTTCACCGATCTGATCGATCTTTTGCGCCGCCAGGTATCCATAGGGCGACGCAAAATCAAAATAAAACTCGATATCGCCCTTTTGCGCTGGGTTGCTCATGCCGTGGGTCTCCGTCTTACCAGGGTATCTCGCGCCCGTCATAGGCGAACAGCCGCCCGCTTTCCGCCATGCCGGCATCCGCCAGAACCTTGCGAATGCCCGTGACGCTGGTCCGGGCGTCAATCGCCGCCTCCGCGCCGCCCATGTCGGTCTGCACCCAACCGGGATGCAGCAGGACCACCGCGACGTTCTGCGCCCGCACTTCCTCGGCGAATACATGCATGGCCATATTCACCGCCGCCTTCGACGTGCGGTAGGCATAGGATGCCGAATTGGGTGACGATTCCGCGATCGACGACAACACTGACGACACCGTGGCGATCATACCGCCGCCTTTCGCAGCGACCAGCGGCAGGAATGCGCCGGCAACCTTCAGCGGCGCCATGGTGTTGATGCGGAACGATTGTTCCCAATCCGCGTAGTCGATGTCCTGATAGCCGTAGTTGCGGTCGCCGTAGACCCCCGCATTGTTGATCAGCAGGTCGATCTTGGTGCCCGCCATCTCGCCGGCCAGGCGATCGACCTGGCGGTGGTCGGCCACGTCCAGGCCGTGGACCCGGATATCACCCGGAATCGTCGCCAGTTCGCCGGGTGCGATGGGATTGCGACAGGTCGCAACGACGGTCCAGCCGTCGGCCCCGTATTGGCGCGCCATTTCCAGGCCGATCCCCCGGTTGGCACCGGTGATGAAGACTGTCGGCATGGTTTCCTCCCCGTCGGCTGTTTTCAGGTGATGCGTTCGATGGCCACGGCCGTGGCCTCGCCGCCGCCAATGCACAAGGACGCGACGCCCTTGCGCAGACCGTATTTTTCCAGCGCCGCCAGCAAGGTCACCATGATTCTGGCCCCTGAAGCACCGATGGGATGCCCCAGGGCGCAGGCGCCGCCGTGCACGTTGACCTTGTCATGCGGCAGATCGAGATCGCGCATCGCCGCCATGGTAACGACGGCAAAGGCTTCGTTGATTTCGAACAGATCGACATCCTTGAGGTCCCAGCCGACCTTGTCGACAAGCTTTTGCATAGCCCCGACCGGTGCCGTGGTGAACCAGCAAGGTTCATGGGCATGAGTCGCATGGCCGTGAATGACGGCCAGCGGCGTCAACCCGCGCCTTTCGGCTTCGGACCGGCGCATCAGAACCAATGCCGCCGCCCCGTCGGAAATCGACGACGAATTGGCCGGTGTCACCGTGCCGTCCTTGGCGAAGGCCGGTTTCAGGGTACGGATCTTTTCCGGGGCGGCCTTCAGGGGCTGTTCGTCCCGTTCGACCGTAACCTCGCCCTTGCGGGTCTTGACCGTGACCGGCGTGACTTCGGGATCGAAGCTGCCGTCCTCGATTGCCGTCTTGGCCCGGTCCAGGGACGTCAGGGCGAAATCGTCCTGGGCATCCCGGGTGAACTGGTAATGAGTCGCCGTATCCTCGGCGAAGGTGCCCATGAGGCGGCCCTTGTCGTAGGCGTCCTCCAACCCGTCCAGGAACATGTGGTCGAGCACGGCGCCATGGCCCATGCGGTAGCCGCCCCGCGCCTTGTCCAGCAGGTAGGGCGCGTTGGACATGCTTTCCATGCCGCCGGCGACCATCACCGCCCCAGCGCCCGCGAGAATGCCGTCGTGGGCCAGCATGGCGGCCTTCATGCCCGAGCCGCACATCTTGTTCAGCGTGGTGGCCGGCACGGCGGTCGGAAGACCCGCGCCGAGGGCCGCCTGGCGCGCCGGGGCCTGGCCCAGTCCAGCCGGCAGCACGATGCCCATGTAGACCTCGTCGACGGCCTCGGGCGCCACGCCGGCACGCGCCAGTGCTGCCTTGATCGCCGCCGCGCCCAGGTCCGGGGCGCGAGCACCCGACAGGTCGCCCTGGAACCCGCCCATGGGCGTGCGCGCGGTACCGGCAATGACGATCGGGTCTTCATTCATTGGATTCACTCCCCTCTCTTACAGCTTGAGAAGATGCGCGAAATTGTAACCCGCCATGGCCAGGCCGATCCATTCCGCGATCAACCAGCCGCGCATCAGGCGGGTCCAGACAGGGTTTTCAACGTTGGGTGCGCAACGCCAGAGACTGACCGTCATCCAGATCAAGTAGGGCACCGCCACCGCCGCGCCAAGAGCCATGCCGGTGATCCCGCCGACGTAACCGCCCTGGGTATCCTGAGGCGCAAACACCAAGCCGAGTTGCAGACCGATGAAGATCATGGCAAGGACACAGGCAAGAACGACACCCGTACCGAACATGCCGTAAGCCCAGAACACGATCCACAGCCTCTCGCGGCCATGCCAGCAGCGGGAAAGGATCGGCTCCGGCGGCTCGTCGCCGGGCATTCCGCCGCCGCCGTGCAGGTTGATGTATACGGGGGTCTGATCGTTGATCATCGCGACAGCGCCACGAATGCGGAGGCCATGTTGGCGATCACCAACAAAGCCACCATGCCACGCGCCGTGGTCGGCCAAATACCCGGTGTTTCATGGTCGACGGACCGCCACACGCCAATGCACCACCACACGAAGGACGCCATCAAAATCCATTCACACAGCCGCAGCAGACCATCGAGAACATAAAGTTCGCCCGCGAAATAAGGCGACTGCGGCACTCGGAACAGGTTGACCACCCCACGTTCGAGCGCAAAGCCGATAAACCACACGGCACCGCCTCCCCAGAACATTCGCGTCAGGGGGATATTGCCCTTCCAGCCGTCGATGCACCAACGGGCCATGAACTGGGCCACGCCTTCCCGTTTCTTTTCATTCATCGGATCATTCATCGGTCGCCCCTATCCCACCACGTCGGCGCGGCCCTGGACACGCATCAAGGTTTGCTGCAGGGCGGCGCAGGGCAATGCCTGGCCATTCTTGACCACCACGACTTCGGCGCGGCTGACGGTCAGGGTCTTGCCCGGCCGCACCACATAGCCGCGGGCGATCAGTTCGTCCCCGTCGGCGGGCGCCATCAGGTTCAGCTTGTATTCCACGGTCAGCACGCCGTCGCCGGGGCCCATCAGGCTGAAAGCGGCGAACCCGCCAGCGCTGTCGGCGATGGTACCGACGACACCACCGTGGAAAAACCCGTGCTGCTGTGACACGGCGTCCGAATAGGGCAGTTCGATCTCGCAATAGCCGGGCCGAACCTCGCCCAAGCGGGCACCGATATGGCCCATAACACCCTGCTTGTCGAAACTGTCACGCACGCGTTGGGCAAAGGCGTCGTCAAAGGGCTGGAAGTCGGTGGTCATGATGTCCATTAGGTTGCGGCAGCGTATCGCCGCCAAGGGGCCGCGTGCCCATTATCACCATCGAACGTGCCCCCGCCAGACCAATCGGTGCACGTCATGCCGGCGGGTTTTCGCTGGCAGGAAAATTAACCCAAGATAATGGGGTCAATTTTTATATTTTTAGGAGCCACACAAGAAAACCGCCGACAAATAAATCCACCGCATTGACGCCAAAGTCATCTCTTTTGCGGAGTTCAGCACGAATTCGTCATTCCAAATAAGTAATTGAATCAGAATATTTTTATTAAACAAAAAGATGCATAAAACACATGATCACCCCAATCACAGCAACGAATCTCCGCCTTTCAGTGAGATGCAAAGCCGCGAATATCGGCATTTCCATATGATCTAATTCAGACTTTAAATCCTCCATAATACAATTGTATTCTCTCCACGTCCTTGGGGGAGGAACTCTTCACACACCTAGCCATCCAAGTAACAGCTAAGCACGGACCCAAATGTGGGCCGCGCCGGGGGAACGTATGACCATACTTGCACAAATATCTATCGGACGACGCATCTACACCATGCTGGCAGTGCTGTTGATTGTCAGCGCCACGATTGCCACCGTCGGCATATGGAAGATGAACAAAATCGGCAAAGAGATCGTCGAGATCGCCGAACAGGACATCCCGCTGACGGAAATCATCACACGCATCACCGTTCACCAATTGGAACAGGCGATCCTGATCGAAAAGGGCGCCGGTCACCTCAACCCCGCCGATCCGCATGCGTTGGCCAAGGCCTTCGCCACCCTGGGCCACAAGGTCGAGGGCGAACTGAAAGAAGCCCTGCAGCGGATTGAAACCGCAATCGCCCATGCGGCATCCGACGAATCCAAACAAGAATTCGAACGGCTTCTCGGCGCCATCAAGGACATCGATGTGGCTCACCAATCCTACGAAAAGCAGGGAGAGACCATTCTCACGATGATCGCCGAGGGAAAATCGGACGAAGCCAAGCAATTGACGGCGAAAACGGAAGCCGATCAGAAGAAGCTGGACGCCGATCTGATCGCCGCCCTCACGCAGTTGGCAAAATTCACCGAGCAGTCAGCCCTGAAGGCGGAAAAGGATGAACAGCTTGGCATCAAGTTGCTCATCGCCACGGCCCTGGCCGGCTTGCTGATCGGCATCGTTTCCGGCACGGTTATCGCGCGGTCGATCTCCCGGCCGGTCATTGAATTGACCGGGGTCATGGACGAACTGGCCAAGGACAATACCGATGTCCGTGTCCGCTATATCGAAAACAAGGATGAAATCGGTCGGATGGCGCGCGCGGTCCGCGTGTTCCGCGAAAACGCGATCGAGGTCAAGCGGCTAACCGCCGCCCAGGCCGAAGCCGACCGCAAGGCGGCCGAGGAAAAGGCCCGCATGTTGGCCGATGTCGCGGCCCAGATCGAAAACAGCATCGGCGCCATCGCCCAGCGCATGTCGGCGGCAGCGGATCAGGTCAAGACATCGGCGCGCAGCCTGAGCGCCAATGCCGATCAGGCGTCGAGTCAGTCCAACGCCGTCGCGGGCGCCTCCGAACAGGCGTCGGCCAATGTCCAGACCGTAGCCTCGGCGACCGAGGAACTGGCGTCGTCCGTTTCGGAGATCGGCCGCCAGGTCGTCACCTCGACCGAGATCGCCGGGCGCGCCGTGGCCGAGGTCGAAGCCACCAACACCAAGGTTCAGGGGCTGGCCCAGGCCGCCGGACAGATCGGCGACGTGGTCGCGATCATCAGCGACATCGCCGAGCAGACCAACCTGCTAGCCCTCAACGCGACCATCGAGGCCGCCCGCGCCGGCGAGGCCGGCAAGGGATTTGCCGTGGTCGCGTCGGAAGTCAAGAATCTGGCCAGCCAGACCGCCAAGGCGACGGACGAGATATCCACCCAGATCACCGAAATCCAATCGGCCACGGACGACGCGGTCACGGCCATCCTGGCCATTGGCAAGGTGATCGAGGAAATCAGCAATGTCGCCCACGGCATCGCCGCCGCCGTAGAGGAACAAGGGGCGGCGACCCAGGAAATCGCCCGCAATGTCGAACAGGCCGCGGCCGGCACGCAGGAGGTATCCAGCAACATCGCAGGTGTCGCCCAGGCCGCCGAAAGCACCGGCGGCAGCGCCCGTGACCTATTGCAGGCATCGGAAACCATGGACCGAGATTCCAATGACCTGAAACACCAGGTCACGGAACTGGCGGACCGCATCCGCGCGGCCTGATTATCTGAACGGAGTTCGAACGAAGGGCCGCGGCAATCATGATTGCCGCGGCCTTTTTCCTTTAGGTCCCGACCCGCAGCGGGCTGACCAGTCCGCGCAGGGTGGCGATCATGCTGAGCGGCACGATCTTGCCCGTCGCCGGGTTTTCCACCGTCGGTTCGCCCGCGATATTCATTTCGACCCGCACGATGTCGGATTCAACGGTGATCCAATGGGTGTTGCGGGTGATCGTCGGATCGGCCCAGACTTCATAGCGCGTTTCATCGACGCCCAGCCCCGCCAGGCCCAGGGCAACCGCCACGTTGACGTTGGCGGGGAATTTGTCGGCTGCGTCACGGACCGAGCCCTCGAACAGCTTTTTCGGGGCGTTCAGTCCCATCAGGTTGATGCCCTGCTCCTGCACCCAGCGGGCTTTCTGGAACCCGGCGGGGGGCTTGTGGGTGCGCATGACGACCGATCGCAGGTTGCCTTCGGCGGCGGCACGCACCGTGTCCAGGCCGACCAGCGCACCCGTCGGCACGACGATGGTGGCGCCGGTTTCGCGGGCCCGATCAACCAGATCCATGTGATGGAGAAGCTGGCTGACCGAAAGCGGCACCAGGATGCGGCCCTGTTCGACCGCCGGGCCGCAAACGTCGAGAAAGTGTTCCGGCGGCGCGCATTCGACGATCACATCGGCGACGGCGGCCAGCTCGGCCAGCTCCATCACCGGGGGCGGCGCCTTCAGATGGGCCAGGCGCCCGGCCGCCCGTTCCTTGTCACCGGCCGAGACGGCGACAAGTTGCAGGCCCGGCTCTTCGCCGGAATCAAGCCATTCCACCACCGGCAGACCGACAGCGCCCAGGCCGCCCATGGCGACCCGTAGGGGGGTATTCTTGGTATTTTGCAATGATGTATCCTCCGCTCCCTTCCATCTCACAGGGGCGGCCCAAAATCAATCTTGGTCACAAGGGATGGCGGGATCAGCCGGCGGCCTTGGTGCGTACCGACGCCCGTTGGGCCAGAAGGTCCTGAGACTGGGCTTCCAGCCGGTCCAGTTCGGCCAGGGTCTCGGCGATGTCTTCCTGCTGGATGCGCAGCTGTTCGCGCCGCAACTGAAGCTTGTCGATGAACAGCTTAAGTTGCGACACCTCGCTGGGATCGACATCGTAAAGGTCAATCATTTCGCGAATCTCGTCGAGCGAAAAGCCCAGCCGCTTGCCCCGCATGATCAGACGCAGGCGCACATGGTCGCGGGAACCGTAGACGCGGCGCTGACCGTCGCGCGCCGGGCTCAGCAGGCCCTTGTCCTCGTAGAACCGGATCGCGCGGGTGGTGATCCCGAATTCGCGCGCCAGTTCGGCGATGCCGAAGGTCGATTGTGTCTGGTCCAGTGCCATGGCCGAACTGTAGCTAACGTTTACGTTAACGTAAAGTTCGCCGTGGCGCCGCGAGCCGCCCTCCCCGTCCCGGCCGGCGGAGCCTCTAGAGCAGGAACAGCGCCGCCAGCCCCAGAAAGGCGAAGAAACCGACCACATCCGTGACCGTGGTCAGGAACACCGACGATGCAATGGCCGGATCGATCCCGAAACGGTCGAGAACGAGTGGAATCGCGGCCCCGGCCAGGCCCGCGACGACCATGTTGATGATCATGGCCAAGCCGATGATCAGGCCGATCTGCGGTTGCCCGAACCAGAACCAGGCGATGGCGCCCGTGATGACGGCGAACAGCACGCCGTTGATGGTGCCGACCAGCACTTCCTTGCCGATCACGCGGTAGGCATTGGTCGCAGTCAGTTCGCGCATGGCCATGGCGCGCACGGCCACGGTCAGGGTCTGGGTGCCGGCGTTGCCGCCCATGGAGGCGACGATGGGCATGAGAATGGCCAGGGCCACGATCTGCTCCAACGTCGTCGCGAACAGGCCGATGACCATGGATGCCAGGATCGCCGTGAACAGATTGACCAGCAGCCAGCGGAACCGTGCCTTGGTGGTGTCGATGGCGGCGTCGTACAGATCGTCCTCGCCGACCCCGGCCAGCGCCAGCATGTCTTCCTCGTGTTCCTCGTGAATGACGTCGACGACGTCATCGATGGTGATGGCGCCGACCAGGCGCTGCGCCTCGTCGACCACGGGGGCGGATACCAGGTCGCGCTGACGGAACAGGAAAGCGACGTCTTCCTGGTCCATGTTGACGGAAATCAGCTTCAGTTCCGTCTCCATGATGTCCGAGACCTTCACGGGCCGCTTGGAGCGCAGCAGGTGGCTCAAATGGATCGTGCCGACGGGTTTGTGCGTCGGGTCGACGACGAAGATGTCATAGAACGAATCCGGCAGGATGTCGTCGTCGCCTTCGGCCGCTTGGCGCATGAAATCAATGGTCTGGCCCACGGTCCAATGGGTCGGCACCGTGACGATTTCCCGCTGCATCAGGCGGCCGGCGGATTCCTCCGGATAGGACAGGCTTTGTTCGATCAGCCGACGGTCCGGCGCCGGCATGGCGTCCAGCACCTTCTGCTGTTCGGGGGCCTCCATCTGGTTGACGATTTCGACCGCGTCGTCGGAATCCAGTTCCTGAACATGGGCGGCGATCTGCTCCGGGGCCATGGCCTCGAAGATTTCCTCGCGCACCGACTCGTCCAGTTCGGCCAGCACGTCGGGCGCCATGTCCGGGCCGATCTCGGTGATCAGCTGTTCGCGACGGTCGGCACTCAGGCGTTCGACGATATCGGCGACGTCGGCGTAATGCAGGCCGTCGACCAGTTCCTTGAGGCCCGCGGTATCGCCTGCGTCCAGCGCCGTGATGACCGCGGCGTCGACATCGTCATGGGCGGGCTCGAGGCTTTCCTCCGGCTTGGCGGCGGGATCCACCTCAAGCGTGTCGTCCGGGCGCTCGCTCATGGCACGGGTCTCCGATCCAGGGTTCAAGGCTGCCGCAGATGGCGTGTGATTGCGGGCCGTCCGCACAGGGCCCGTGTGGAACCGACAATAGCCCGAATAGGTTACAATTTCGCCCGGAAAAGCAAAAAACCCGGGCCAAGGCCCGGGTTTTTTCATGAAAATACAAGGTTTGGTGCGGTCGAGAAGACTCGAACTTCCACGGGATCTCTCCCACAGCGACCTCAACGCTGCGCGTCTACCAATTCCGCCACGACCGCATTTTTCCTTGCCGCAAGCACGTCACCTGCGAAATACATGGCGGCAGATAGCAAATCGGCGCACCCATATCAAGCGGAAGCGCGACCACGGCGGAGCAAATAGGAAATTGATGACAGACCAAGGCGTCGAATGGCGGATATCGGACACGCCCGTGGCCTATGACGAGGCCGTGGCCGTGATGGAGGATCGCGTGGCCGCGATCCGCGCCGGCACCGCGCCGGAAATGGTCTGGCTGCTGGAGCATCCACCGCTCTACACCGCCGGGACCAGCGCCGATCCGGCGGAGCTGACGGACCCGGACCGCTTCCCCGTGCACACCACCGGGCGCGGCGGGCGTTACACCTACCACGGCCCCGGGCAGCGGGTCGGCTATGTCTTGCTGGACCTGAAACACCGCGGCGAAGATGTGCGCGCTTTCGTCTGCGATCTGGAAAATTGGATCATCCGCGCCCTCGCCCGCTTCAACGTCATCGGCGAACGGCGCGACGGCCGGGTCGGCATCTGGGTCGCGCGCGGCGCGCCGGGATCAAAACTGTACCGCGAGGACAAGATCGCCGCCATCGGCGTGCGCCTGCGCAAATGGGTGACCTTCCACGGGGTGTCCCTGAATATCGAACCGGACCTCAGCCATTTCGACGGCATCGTCCCCTGCGGGATCGCGGAGCATGGGGTGACGTCCCTGGTCGACCTCGGCATCACGGCCTCCACGCCCGAGGTCGACGTGGTCCTGCGCCAGACCTTCCATGAAGTGTTCGGCGGCGGCCAGGACCAAGGAGCTGCCCGATGATCGGCAGTACCCCGTCGGCGGGCGACCGGGCCGCCATCGAACAGGCCGGATTGGACCTTCTCGACCGCCACATGGCGGCGCTGAACGCCTACGACGCCAAGGCCATGGCCGCCCTGATGCATTATCCCCACCCGCGCCTGGCGGAAGGCAAGGTCACCGTCTACGACGGGCCGGACGCCAATCCCATGGACCTGTTCGACCGCCTGAAGGCCCAGGACGACTGGCACCACAGCGAATGGAACGAACGGGAGCTGATCCAATTCAACGCCGACAAGGCCCATTGGAAGCTGGTCTATACCCGATATCGCAGCGATGGCAGCATCATCGGCGTCTATGATTCCCTCTATATCCTGACCCGTCTGGACGGGCGCTGGGGCATTCAGTCACGGTCCAGCTTCGGCCCCTGACGTCGCCGCCTATTCGAATTCCATCTGCACGAACACGCGCCCGGCGTTGCGGGTCGCCAGTTGCTTGAAGGTGTCGAGGTGGGCATAGGGCGACTGATCCACGTAATAGGCCCCTTTCAGGTCGCCGCCGTTATCCAGGTGTTCGCGGATCTTGCCGCGCAGATAGACCAGATAATCACGGGTATAGCGCCGCACCTGGGCCATGTTGGTGGGATGACCGTGGCCGGGGATGACGTAGGTCGCCTTCAGCCCCTCGAACGGCCCTTCCCAGGTTTCGACCCAGCCCTTGGTATCCGTGTCGTCGAAGATCGGCGGCATGCGTTCGTGAAAGGCCATGTCCCCGGCAATGACCAGGGATTGTTCGGGCAGCCAGACCTGGGTATCGCCCGGGCTGTGGGCCGGGCCCAGATGCAGGACCTCGATATGGAATCCCCCCATCTCGATCACCCGCTTGTCGGCGAAGGTTTCCGTGGGACCGACAATTCGCGTGCCCTCGGCCCTCTCCTTCAGCACGCTCTGGGCCGACGCCAGGATCTGTGCACCCCGAACCGCGAATTCCTTGGCCGCGTCCACATGCGCCAGAATCGCGACCTTCTGCTCGGCCCAATATGAATTGCCCAGCATGGCATGCCCCTGGCCGTTCTCGTTGATGACCAGCTTTACCGGCTGCGGGGTGATGCGCTTGATCTCGTCGTGCAATGCCTTGGCCAGAAGGTAGGCCCCGCCGCCGTTGACCACGATCACGCCGTCGCCGGTGACGATGAAGCTGAGGTTGTTGTTGTGTCCCCAGTTCTCATAGGTCGGCGGCGCCGTCGCGCCGATCGCCGACCAGACATGGGGGATGACCTCGACCGGCTTGGCGTAAAGGGCGGAGGCCGGATACTGGTCGGCGATGGCTTCGCTGGCCCGTGCGTCGGCGGCGGCCGCGATGCCGAGAATGACGCAGATCAATGCGAATAAACGTTTCATGTGGGAGTCCTGTCGTCGTTGCAGGGAAGGGACCCGGTTGGGGATTGCCCAACTATGCGATAACAATTACAAAAAGTCGAATATGAGGTTTCGCGCGGATGCATCTCCGCCTCCCGCGCGCCAAATGGGAGAATCATCACCATGAAACAGCTGCATGCCGCCCTCGCCGCCGCTCTTGCCGTCGCGGTCCTTGCCGCCCCGCCCGCACAGGCGGAGGGCGAAATCATCAAGGTTCGCATCATGTCGTCGGACCTGGCGGCCACGATCGCCCAGGGCGCCGTCCACACCTGCCGGGAAAAGGGATATCAGGCCGCAGCTGTTGTGCTTGACCGGGCCGGCAACATGATTGCCGCCCAGCGCGATACCCTGGCCAGCCGCCACACCCTGGAAATCGCCGAACGTAAGGCCGGGCTGGTCGTCATGTCCGGCGTCGATTCCGGTGACATGCGCAAAAACCGCGACGACATCCGCCCCGAATTGAATCAGATGCAAGGCATCATCGTGATGGACGGCGGGGTGCAGATTCGCGTTGCCGGCTCCCTCGTCGGCGCGGTCGGCGTGTCCGGCGCGCCGGGCGGCGACATCGACGCGGAATGCGCGCGCGGCGGCATCGACAAGGTGCGCGATATCCTCGACTTCGCGGATTGAGCGCTTGTCGCAACTTCGAAAATGACAAAAACCTGACAAAAATTCGCGATTTTTCGTATACAATCCTATGATGTATTAAATTAGAATTAGCCAATAACTATTTGTTTAAATTGATTTTTTAAATTCATGCCTTCGGTCTAATTTTTAAAGTATGACCAACGGCCAGATTTCTCCGCTTAAATATAACGTGTATTGCCGACCATTGCCGCGGACCGGGCCGGTCCGCGCGGCATCGCGTATGAAGGAGAGTCCGCACCATGTCTTTGTTTCTGTCGTTCATGAACAACACGAAGATCCAAACCAAGATCTTCATCGGCTTTGGGATCGTCCTGGCCCTGTTGCTGGTCATCAGCACAACGGGCGGCGTCAGCCTGCAGAGCGGCGAAAGCAACTTCACCCAGTACCGTGAGCAGGCCGCCCTGTCGAACCGGGCCGCCATGGTGCAGGCCACCCTGCAGAAGGCTCAACTGGCAGTCGGTGATTACATCACCCAATCGTCGGAGGACGCCATCGCGGAATTCGAGGATCGTATTTCCGAGACCATGAACTTGATCGAGACTCTGGACAGCCAGATTACCGACCCCAAGCGCAAGAAGACGATCACCAACGCCATCGAAAACCTGGGCACCTACCGGTCCGCGTTCGATCAGGTCACGTCCCTGCAGACCAAGCGAAACTCCATCTCCCAAAGCCGGATGGACGTCATCGGCCCGGACATGGAAGCCAAACTTACCGCCCTCATGCAGAAGTCCTATGACGAGACGGACGTGTCCGCCGCCTACCACGCGGCGAAGACCCAACGCTCGCTGCTGCTCATGCGCCTTTACGCGAACAAGTTCATCACGACCAACCAGCTTGACGATTTCGACAAGGCCATGGAAGCCGCCGCCGTGATGAAGGAAAACGTCGCCGAACTGCAGAACGAACTGTTCGACGAGGAACGCAAGGCCACCACTGCCGAGATCGCCACGATGCAGGAACAGTACGAAGCCGCGCTTACGGAGGTAAGCGAGGTCATGGCCCAGCGCGACGAAGTCGTGCTCGGCACCATCGGCTTTGTCGGCCCCAATATCGCGGCATTGATGAACGACCTGCGAAACGATCTGAAGACCGTACAGGAAACCCTCGGGCCGGCCACCAGCAAGGCCATGAAGACGGCGATGATGGTGACCCTGGTGGTCGCCGGGGTCAGCGTCCTGTTGGGCGTTCTGGCGGCGTTGCTAATCGGCAACGGCATCGCACGGCCCGTGACCGCCCTGACAGCGGCCATGACGGCGCTGGCCGGTGGTGACAAGACCGTCGACATTCCCAGCCAGGAAAACGGCGACGAAGTCGGCGACATGGCGCGCGCCGTTCTGGTGTTCAAGGAAAGCATGATCAAGGCCGACGACCTTGCCGCCCGCGAACGGGAGGCCCAGAAACGGCGTGAGGAACGCGGCCGTCAGATCGAGGCCCTGACCGGATCGTTCGATTCCGACGTCTCGGCACTGCTGCAATCCCTAAGCACATCGGCGGCCGAGATGACCTCAACGGCGTCAACCATGTCCAAGATCGCCGACGGCACCAACGAACGAGCATCCGCTGTCGCCGGAGCGGCCGAACAGGCCTCGGCCAATGTCCAGACCGTCGCCACGGCGACGGAGGAACTGTCCAGTTCGATCCAGGAAATCGCCCGGCAGGTCGCCCAGTCATCCAACGTCGCCGAACGTGCGGTCAACGAGGCCAACCACACGGATGCGCAGATCCAGGGCCTTGCCCGTGCCGCCCATCGTATCGGCGAGGTCGTCAATTTGATCACCGACATCGCCGAACAGACCAACCTGTTGGCGCTGAACGCCACCATCGAAGCGGCCCGTGCCGGTGACGCCGGAAAGGGCTTCGCCGTGGTCGCCTCCGAGGTCAAGAATCTGGCCAACCAGACAGCCAAGGCGACCGACGAGATCAGCCAGCAGATTGCCGACATTCAGGCCGAAACCAATGATGCCGTACGGGCGATCAAATCGATCACCTCGACCATCAGCGAGATGAGCGAAATCGCCAGCACAATCGCCTCCGCCGTCGAGGAACAGGGAGCCGCCACCAGCGAGATCGCACGCAACGTGGAACAAGCCTCGACCGGCACCCAGGAAGTCACCTCCAACATCATCGAAGTGACCCATTCGGCCGGTGAAACGGGGACTGCGGCTACTCAGGTCACCAGCGTTGCCAGTTCCCTGAACACGCAGGCCGACCACCTGAAAGAGCAGGTCGAGAAATTCCTGAGCGGGGTGCGGGCGGCCTAGGCCGTCGGCCGGGCATCGAACCCGGCGACACCGGGGGCGGCCGCGGGCGCGTGCGTAACAGCATCGACCCGTGCCGCCGGCGGGCCTTCGTGGCATCTTTCGATCATCAGGTGAACGGCATCCGATGTGCCCGAGAACACGGCTTCGACCGAACCGTCACGGCGGTTGCGGACCCAACCGCTTAGGCCGAGCGCCCTCGCCTGCTCACAGGTCCAGCCACGGAACCACACGCCCTGGACCCGGCCGGAAATGATGACATGGACGCTTTCGGTGGCCTCTGCCATGACGGTGCGTCACCCCCGCGGGAATGTCACTCGAATTCCAGAATGATCTGGTCGACCATCAGGCTGTCGCCAGGGGCCGCCTTGATCTCCTTGACCACGGCGTCCTTTTCGGCGCGCATAACATTTTCCATCTTCATGGCCTCAAGAACGCAAAGTTCCTCGCCGGCCTTAACCTCCTGGCCGACCGCAACGGCGAGCGAGACCAGCAACCCCGGCATGGGCGACATCAGGAACTTGGACGTATCGGGCGGCAGTTTTTCCGGGATATGGCGGTACAACTCGGCCGTGCCGGGACTGAGCACCAGAGCACGCGATTCCGTCCCCGCATGGATGATGCGGTAGGCGATATCGACGCGCCCGACCTGCACGCTCTGTGGTTTGCCGTCCAACGTGAGCTCCATCAGGCTATCGCCGAGCTGCCAGTCCGTCCGTAATTTCAAGGCTTTGCCGTCATAAGTAACGTCGTAACCACCGTCCGCGGGATCGACGCTGACCGGGTGCGGATCGCGGCCCAGAACGACCACCCAGTCGGCGGAAACGGCACGGGCATGGCCCTCGACCTGGCCACTGATATCGGCGGCGCGGTCCTGATAGGCACGATGCATGGCGGCGGCGACGGCGACGATCAGGGTCGGGTCATCCTGCACGGCGTCCTTGGGGTTGAAGCCGTCGGGGTATTCCTCGGCGATGAAGTTGGTGGAGAATTCGCCTGAACGCACCCGCTCGTGCGCCATCAGGGCCGACAGGAAGGCGATGTTGTTGGCGATGCCGGTGATCTGGAAACGGTCCAGGGCGCGGGCCATCTCGTCCATGGCGGCGTTCCGGTCCTTGCCGTATGTCACCAGCTTGGCGACCATGGGGTCGTAGAACATGGAAATCTCGCCGCCTTCGAACACGCCGGTGTCGACACGCACGGTTTCCGTCTCGGCCGGCGGGCGGTAGCGCACCAAACGGCCCGTCGACGGCAGGAAGTTGCGGAACGGATCCTCGGCATAGATACGGGCCTCGACGGACCAGCCATTCAGCGGCACGTCTTTCTGGGCAAACGGCAGCTTTTCCCCCGCCGCGACGCGGATCATCAGTTCGACCAGGTCCAGGCCGGTAATGAACTCGGTCACCGGATGTTCGACCTGCAGCCGCGTGTTCATTTCCAGGAAGAAGAAATTCTTGTCCTTGTCGACGATGAATTCCACGGTCCCGGCAGAGCAATAATCCACCGCCTGGGCCAGGGCCACGGCCTGTTCGCCCATGGCCTTGCGGGTCTTGGCGTCAAGGAACGGCGACGGCGCTTCTTCCAGCACCTTCTGGTGGCGGCGCTGGATGGAGCATTCGCGCTCGTTCAGATAAACGCAGTTTCCGTGTTTGTCGGCCAGAACCTGAATTTCGATGTGGCGCGGCTGGACGATGTATTTCTCGACGAACACCCGGTCGTCGCCAAAGCTGGACGCGGCCTCGGATCGCGCACGTTCCAGGCCGTCGCGGCATTCTTCGTCATTATGCGCGATGCGCATGCCCTTGCCGCCGCCGCCGGCCGAGGCCTTGAGCATCACCGGATAGCCGATCTTGTTGGCGATCTCGACCGCCATGTCGGGGTCCGCGACCGCTTCCGTATGACCGGGAACGACGCTGACCTTGGCCTTTTCCGCCAACTTCTTGGATTCGATCTTATCGCCCATGGCGTTGATCGCACCCACGGGCGGGCCGATAAAGGCCACGCCCTTCTTGGCCAGGGCCTCGGCGAACTTGGCGTTTTCCGAAAGGAAGCCATAACCCGGATGGACGGCGTCCGCCCCCGTCTGATCAATGGCGTCGAGAATCTTGTCGATCACCAGATAGCTGTCCGATGACGCGGAGGCGCCGATATGCATCGCCTCGTCAGCCATTTCCGTATGCAGGGCGAGCTTGTCCGCGTCGGAATAGACGGCGACGGTCTTGATCCCCATCTTCTTCGCCGTCTTCATGACACGACAGGCGATTTCACCTCGGTTGGCGATGAGAATTTTTTTGAACATTATTCGGACGGCCCTGTTTGTTATTTCCGTGTTTGAACCTGCGACGGTTCTTCTTTCTGGCCTGAAACGGCCAATCCAGCCCCGCCAATGGTGTAACCGAATTCACACGCTATTGCAGCGCAAAATTCGGCTTCCCGCGTTGATTCTACTAGTAGAATTGGCCGTTTCGGACCTGTTTGCGGCTTTCGCCGCCTAGTTCCTTCGGGTCAAGCCATCGAACAGACCCATCACCCAGGCCGCATGCAACGCCAGCGGCGCGCCCCAGGCAACCATCGGATAGATGAACCACAACTGATCCGGTGTCTTGAGGTAGTTCAAAGCAGCGCAGCCGGCGATGGTGGCAAAATATATCATCAAATGCAGGGCAAAGCCCTTGAGGCGTCGGCGGGTGCGCGCGTCATCGGCGGAATCGTGATCATTCATGGCGTGTCCTTCATCTGGCCCTTAATCTAGGCTCGCCCCGTCGCCACTGCCAGCACAGGAAGCCGTGATGACCTTAGATTCCAGCCCTCCCCCCAACCCCGAAGGCGCCCGCCCTGCCGCGCCGCTCGTCGGATTGGTCGCGGGACCGGCTCTGTGCTTGGCTCTGGCCGCCCTGCCGCCCCCCGAGGGACTTGGACAGGAAGCCTGGCTGACCGCCGGGGTGGCAATCTGGATGGCCGTGTGGTGGCTGACCCAGGCCGTGCCTCTGGCCGTCACCGCCTTGCTGCCGGTTCTGCTGTTTCCCGTGTTGGGCGTCGCCAAGGCCGCCGACGCGGCCCAGGCATACGCCCATCCCCTGGTGTTCCTATTTCTCGGCGGCTTCGTCATCGCGCTGACCATCGAACGCTGGAACCTGCACCGCCGTGTCGCCATCACCATCGTCTCCCTGGCCGGGGTGCGCCCCGACCGTCTGATCGGCGGCTTCATGCTGGCCACGGCGGGGCTCAGTATGTGGGTGTCCAACACGGCGACGACCCTGATGATGGTGCCGATCGGGCTTAGCGTCGTCGCCTTCATCGAAGGCCATCGCCAGGACGGTGTGCCGCCGACTCCGGCCCAGGACCGCTTTGCCCGCGGCCTGTTGCTCGCCATCGCCTATGCCGCCAGCATCGGTGGCACGGCGACCCTGATCGGCACGCCGCCCAATGCCTTTCTTGCGGGATACTTGGCCCAGAACCATGGGGTAGATCTCGGCTTCGCGCGCTGGATGTTGCTCGGCGTTCCCCTGGCGGGGGGCATGCTATTGGCTGCCTGGCTGCTGCTGACGCGGGTTCTCTACCCGGCGGAAGGCCTGGATCTGACCCGTGTCGCCGCCGGCATCGCGGCTGAAAAGGCCCGCCTCGCCCCACCCACGCGCGGCGAGGCAATGACCGCAATTCTGTTCGCTGCCGTGGCCCTGGCCTGGGTGTTCCAACCCCTGATCGCGGATGTCGTTCCGGTCAGCGACACCGCCATCGCCCTAACGGGTGCCGTCGCTGCCTTCGCCATCCCCGTGAACCTGAAAAAGCGGGAATTCCTGATGGATTGGGACCACGCCATCCGCCTGCCCTGGGGAATCCTGATATTGCTTGGCGGCGGGTTTTCCTTGGCCGAGGCCATTCAATCGACGGGCCTTGCCGGCTGGCTGGGCGGCCTTGTCGCCGGGGGAAGCCATCTGCCGTTGGTTCTGCTGCTGCTGGCGATCACCGGACTGGTCGTGTTCCTGACCGAAATTACCTCGAACACGGCGACCGCCGCCGTGTTCATCCCGGTCGCCGCGACCCTTGCCGTCAGCATGGGGTTCGATGCCGTGACCTTCGCCGTGCCCGTGGCCCTGGCCGCCAGTTGCGCCTTCATGATGCCCGTGGCGACCCCGCCCAACGCCATCGTGTTCGCCGCCGGGCGGCTCGACGTCATGCATATGTGCGCAGCCGGGATTTTCCTGAACGTGATCGCGACAGTGGTGATCGCCGGGGCGGCGCTGGTCGTTGTGCCGATGGTATTTGGCTAGGAACAGCAGGCACGGCCTTGAACAGCCCGCCGCGGCTCCCGTACTCTTCGCGGGTCCATACAACCAAGAAACGGAAACATTCATGACCCGCATCGTTCGCGTCGCCGCCGCCCAGCAGGGCCCCAACCTGGAAACCGACAGCCGCGAGGTCATCGTCGCCCGCCTGCTCGACATGATGAAGCAGGCCAAATCCAAGGGCGCCGACCTGGTCGTCTATACGGAAACGGCGCTGACCACCTTCTTCCCCCGCTTCTATGCGGAAGACCGTGCCGATATGGACCATTGGTTCGAGCGCGACATGCCGGGCGATGCGACGCGGCTCCTGTTCGACTACGCCGCCAACAACGCCATCGGGTTCTCTCTTGGATACGCCGAACTGACGCCCGATGGCCATC
The DNA here is from genome assembly GCA_048263775.1 of Rhodospirillales bacterium. GTDB lineage: Bacteria > Pseudomonadota > Alphaproteobacteria > Rhodospirillales > Casp-alpha2 > UBA1479. The sequence goes on along the minus strand of JBLXDU010000006.1, from coordinate 40,791 downwards.
ACTTCAACACCCAGATCTTGGTCGACAAGAGCGGGAAAATCGTCGGCAAGTACCGCAAAGTCCATCTGCCGGGCCATGCCGAATTGGAGCCCGAACGGCGGTTCCAGCACCTGGAAAAACGCTATTTCGAGCCGGGCAACCTGGGCTTTCCCGTGTGGCGCACCATGGGCGGGGTCATGGGCATGTGCATCTGCAACGACCGCCGCTGGCCGGAAACCTACCGGGTCATGGGCCTGCAGGGGGTCGAACTCGTGATGCTCGGCTACAACACACCGTCGTGGAACGGGCTCGGCGGCCCGGACACCCCGGAACTGCGCCACCATCATTCACGGCTTTCCATGCAGGCCGGGGCCTATCAGAACGCAACCTGGGTGGTCGGCGTCGCCAAGGCCGGCGAGGAAGCGCCGGGCTATCATCTGATGGGCGGCAGCTGCATCATCAACCCGGACGGCCAGGTGGTGGCCGAGGCCCAGACAGAAGACGACGAGGTCATCGTCCATGACTGCGATCTCGACGCCTGCGCGTTCCTCAAGAACTCCACCTTCAACTTCGAAGCCCACCGGCGGACGGAACATTACGGCCTGATTGTGGAGCGCACCGGCGCCATACCACCGCTCGAATAACGGATGCCATGAACGTCCTTATCGTCCACACCCATCCGGAACCGAGGTCGTTCAACACGGCGCTGCGCGATCACTCCGTCAAGATACTTAACGATTTAGGACACACAACACAGGTCTCCGATCTTTACGCCATGAACTTCAACCCGGTGGCCGGACCGGGAGATTTCACCGAGCGGGCCGATCCGGATTATCTCGTCTATGCCCTGGAACAGCGCCACGGCCATGAGACGGGGACCTTGGCGCCGGACATCCAGGCCGAGATCGAAAAGTTGGTGTGGTGCGACCTGCTGATCCTGCATTTCCCGCTCTATTGGTTTTCCGTACCGGCGATCCTCAAGGGCTGGATCGACCGGGTGCTGATCTCGGGCCTGACCTACGGCGGGCGGCGGTTCTATGACCGGGGCGGGCTTAAGGGCAAGCGCGCCATGCTGACCCTGACGCTCGGCGGGCGGGAACACATGCTGGACACTGACGCCGCGATCCACGGGCGCCTCGACGACATGCTGAAGCCGCTGCTGCAAGGCACTTTGGCCTATACGGGGATGACCGTGCTGCCGCCCTTCGTCGCCTGGCATGTGCCTTACGTGGATGACGCGACACGGGCGGGATATCTTGATGCTTATGGCAACCGCCTGCGGACCTTGGACGCCCTCGCGCCCCTCACCTTCCCGTCGCTCGACAACTTCGACGACGCCATGCGGCCCAAGTAATGCTGGATAACGGCTGGCCCCCCGGCCAGCGCTGGGCTAAACCTTTGGTCACCTTCATGCCGTTTGTTCGAGAGCGCCCAACGTGAATTTACTGCAAGAGGCATTCGCCGCGCACCAATCCGGCAGACTTCAGGATGCCCAGCGCCTGTACCGCGAATTCATCCGCGCCAACCCCGGTCATGCGGAAGCCCATCATCTGCTCGGCGTCGCCTGTATGCAGATGGGCGACCTTCTGGGCGCCATCGAGGCATTGACCCAGGCGACCCGCCTAAACGATAACAACCCGAATTATTTCAACAATCTGGGTCTAGCGCAGTTCTACCGAAACGACGCTGCGTCGGCGCTAGAAAATTACCGGCGCGCCCTCACCCTAGCGCCGAACAATCCGGACACCCTGAACAATCTGGGCATGGCCCAGCAACGGCTTGACGACCTGGACGGGGCGATCACAAGCTTCAAGACCGCCCTTCAGATCACCCCGGACGAACCGGAAATCCTCCATAATTACGGCATTGCGCTGCGTGACAGCGGCCAGCACGCCGCGGCCATGGCGGCCCTGAAAAAAGCCATCGACGTCAGCGGCGGAATCCCCGACACCCACGCCGCGCTGGCGTCCCTGCAGTTCATATTCGATCAATATGACGATGCCCTTGAATCCTGCTGGGCGGCGGTCAAGCTCGACCCGCTGCATATCGACGCCCATAAGACCTTCAAGGGCCTCATGAACGCCATGAACCGCGAGGACGAGCGCTACGACACCTTCCGTTGGGCGCTGGACGCCATGCCGCAGAACCCTAGGGTCTACGAACAGTACGGCTGGGAACTGGCCCAGGACGAACAATTCGCCGTAGCCGAGCCGATCCTGCGCCGCGCCCTGGAGATCGATCCGGACCAAGCCATTGCGCTGACCTGCCTCGGCTGGTCCCTGTCCATGCAGGGACAGCACGATGAAGCCCTTACCCATCATGCCAGGGCGAGCGAGCTGGAGCCGGACAATCCGCAAATTCTGGAAAGCCACGGGCAAAGCCTGATCCGCGCCGGCCGCGCTGCGGATGCCGTGACCGTGCTCATGAAGGCCCATCGGATCGTTCCGCGCATGAGTTCCGTCATCGGCACCATGACCATCGCCATGGTCGAAGCCGAGGACCCGGCCGTTGACGATTTCGTGGATTACGACACCGACGTGGTCACCCAAGTGCTGCCCACGCCCCCCGGTTTTTCGGACATCAACGCCTTTAACGACACCCTCCACACCGAGCTTGAGAAGCGCCATCAAAAAGGCTCTCTGCCCCTCGATCAGACCATGCGCGGCGGCACGCAAATCCCCAATAACCTGTTCAAGAACGCGTCCGGCAATGTCCTGATCGTTCGGAACCTGATACTTGATGCGATCCGCGCCTACGTCGACGGCCTGCAGGACGATCCCGAACATCCGTTCCTGCGCTACATCAATCGGGATTTCCAGTTTACCGGCGCTTGGTCGACGATCCTCTACGGTGCCGGATATGACGCCAGCCACGTCCATAACGAGGGCTGGCTGTCGGGGGTTTACTACGTGAAGACCCCCGACCTGGACGAAGCGCGATGGGCGTCCGGTGAAGGCTGCATTCAGTTCGGCGCCCCGCCCGACGCCTTCGTCAGCGAACGCAATCGGACCCGCCGTCTGGTCCGCCCACAGCCGGGCCTGTTGGTGCTGTTCCCATCCTACGTCTGGCACGGGGTCAAGCCGTTCACCCAGGAAGGCCTGCGCCATTCCATCGCCTTCGACATCAAGTAGCCTCCGGCCCTAGACCACCTCGCCGCAGGCATGGCCCGAGGCCCAGGCCCATTGGAAGTTGAAGCCGCCCAGGTGGCCAGTCACGTCGACGCCTTCGCCGATGAAATAGAGGCCCGGCACGTCCCGGGCTTCCATGGTCTTTGACGACAGGTCCCGCGTATCGACCCCGCCGACGGTGACCTCGGCCGTGCGCTCGCCCTCGCTGCCGGCCGGCGTGACGGCCCAGGCGTTGACCTGCGTGGCGAGGGCCCGCAACCGCTTGTCCGGCTGATCGGCCAAGCGCCCGAGGCACTCCGTCCATTCACACAGCCGCTGCGCCAGGCTTTTCGGCAGGACCTGGGCCAGCGCCGTCGGCACTTCCTTCTTCGGCTGCGTCTGCTTCCATTCCTTCAGCACTCGGAACAGGTCCGTGCCCGGCAGCAGATCGAACAGAATGGTGTCGCCGGGCCGCCAGTAGGACGAGATTTGCAGCACCACGGGCCCGCTGAGACCCCGGTGCGTGAACAGCAGCGCCTCAGCGAAGCACACCTTGCCCAAGGTGGCCGTTGCCGCGACCGAAACCCCGGAAAGTCCATCGAGCTTCGCCAGCATGTCGCGGTCAAAAGTCAGCGGCACCAGACCCGGACGCGGCGTGACGACCCGCAGCCCGAACTGTTTGGCGATGTCATAGGCGAACCGGCTGGCCCCCATCTTGGGGATCGACGGACCGCCCGTGGCGATGACGAGGGCACCACCCGAAAACACCCCCTTGTCCGTCTCGACGCGGAACCGCTCACCGTCCTTGGCGACCCTCGTCACGTCGACCGCCGTGCGGATATTGGCCCCCGCCGCCTCGGCCAGCAGTAGGTCGATGATCTGCTGGGCGCTGTCGTCGCAGAACAATTGGCCCAAGGTTTTTTCGTGATAGGCGATGCCGTGTTTTTCCACGAGGGCGATGAAATCGCGTTGGGTATAGCGCTTGAGTGCCGACACACAGAAATGCGGGTTGTCCGACAGGAAGTTCGCGGGGGACGCATGCAGGTTGGTGAAATTGGCGCGACCGCCGCCGGAAATACGCACCTTCTGCGCCACCTGGGCATTGCGTTCCAGCACCACCACCCGCCGCCCGCGCTTAACCGCCCCGGCGGCGCACATCAGCCCCGCCGCGCCGCCGCCGATGATGATGACGTCAACGTCCTCCATCCGCGTCCTATAGCCGACTGCAGGGCCTTTCCCAAGCCTGGGTTATCGCAATGTCTTAGAGGCCCCCTTCTATCCCCGCCAAACGGTCCCGCCGCGGGCGTTAATTGTCGGCGCCGCTCTTTCCTTTCAGCAGGGCGAAAAGCCGCCGCACGGCGTTATGGAACGCACGCGCACGCAGCACACGGGCATCCCTCAACCCGGCATCGATCGCGTCCTGGGTGACGGTGGGACGCAACCGGCCAGATGAAGAATGCAGGCCGATCCCGTCGATCTGCTGCAGGGCATTGTTTGAAAGAATGTTCATGGCGGCGTCTCCGGCTCCGAACGTCAGTGCATTAAACTTGCAAAAAACAAGTTAATTTGTTTTATGTAATTTACTTGTTTTATGCAAGTTATTTTTTTATGCTGGGGGAATGAAGAGCGAGACCAAAAAGCACGACAGCAACTGTTTGGTCGCCTACGGCATCGACACCTTCGGGGATCGTTGGTCTTTCCTCGTGCTGCGCGACATGATGCTGTACGGCAAGTGCCGCTATGGCGAGTTTCTCTGCTGCGAGGAACAGATCGCGACCAACGTCCTGGCCCAGCGCCTGAAGCACCTGGAACACGAGGGGATCATTTCAAAGGCGCGTGATCCAGAAAATCGCCGCAGCTATATCTACAGCCTCACGGAAAAAGGCCTGGACCTAGCGCCCGTACTGCTTGAAATCATCCGCTGGAGCAGCCGTCACCTGAAAATGAACGCCCGTCGCCGCTTCCTGCTGAAACGCATCGAAACGGACCGCGACGGCATCCTGGCGGACATTCGCGCCGGCCGGGCGATTCTGACCGCGCCCTGACGCCCCTATCGAAAACCAAAATCCCCCGCAACGGCCGAGCCGATGCGAGGGATCACTGGAACGGCGGCCGATTACCCGGCCGGCCAAAATCTCAGGCGGTCAAATTGCGCCCTCTTCCTTAAGCTTAGCGAGTTCTTCCTTGGAAATCCCCAGCTCACCGCACAGGATTTCCTCATTGCTCTGACCTTTACGCTGACCGGGATGACGGACTTTCGCCGGGGTCTCTGACATGAACGGAAACGCATTGGTCATGCGCAGCTTGCCCAAATCTTCATCCTCGATTTCGATGATGTCGTTGCGCGCCTGGTACTGTGGATCCTGGTAAATCTGGTCGATGGTATAGGCCGGACCGATGGCGGCTTCCGCTTTCTCGAACTCGTCCAGAACCGTCTTCAGGTCGTGTTGCTTGATCCACCCGGCGACGATGCCGTCGATCTCGTCGATATGTTTGACCCGGTCCTGCGGTGTCTGGAACCGGGGATCAGCCGCGACCTCCGGCCCGCCGCACAGCGTCAGCACCCGGGTCACGATGGCCGGCGAGTTGGTCGAGATGGCGACCCAATGCCCGTCCTTGGACTGATAGGTGTTGCGCGGTGCGTTGTTCTTCGACCGGTTGCCCCAACGCTGCTGGATCACGCCCAATTGGTCATACTCCATGGGCTGCGGGCCCATGACCTGGAACAGGGGTTCGTAGATGGACAGGTCGATGTACTGCCCTTCCCCCGACCCTTGGGCGTCGCGGTGGTACAGCGCGAACATGGCGGCGAAGGTGCCGTAGGCCGCCGCCACACCGTCGGCCAGGCCGAAGTTCGGCAGGGTCGGCGGACCCTCGGGCACACCCGTGATGCTGGCGAAACCGGAGAACGCTTCCGCGATCGTGCCGAAGCCGGGCCGGTTCTTGTAGGGGCCGGTCTGGCCGAAGCCGGTGACCCGCACCATCACTAGGCGTGGGTTGATCTTCTTCAGGTCCTCCCAGCCCAGGCCCCATTTCTCCATGGTGCCGGTACGGAAGTTTTCGATCAGCACATCCGCCGTCTTGACCAGTTCCTTGAACAGGGCCTGGCCCTTTTCATGGCTGAAGTTCAGGGTGACGCAGCGCTTGTTGCGGTTCGCCATCTTGAACCACAGGCCGACGCCGTCCTTCTTCTGGCCCGTTTCGCGCAGCACGTCACCACGGGGGTGTTCGACCTTGATGACATCGGCGCCGAAATCACCCATCAGCATGCCGATGGTCGGCCCAGCGATGACCGTGGCGGCATCAATGACCCGCAGCCCCTTCAACGGGGGCGTTTTCTGTTCTGTCACGTTGATATCCTTCAGGCGGCGTTCGGTTCGGGAACGGCGAAGTCTTCGGGCCGCAGGAAGATGGTCGTGCGCCGGGCGAACCGTGGCTTGGTCATATCAAAGGCCTCGCGGCGGTGCCACAGGCGCGCATTATCCCACATCACCACGTCGCCGTTGCGCCAAGTATGGGTGTAAACGAACTTGTCCTGCAGCATGTGCTGGGTCAGGGCTTCGAGAAGCTCCTTGCTTTCCGCTTCCTCCAACCCATCGATGCCGACGGTCTTGTTCGGGTCGATATAAACGGACTTCTGACCCGTCGCCGGGTTTTCCAGGATGATGTCGTGGGTCGCCGCCGGGGTCCGGTCATGAATTTTCTTCATTTCCTCGGCGTTGTTGCCGAGGTCGAGGACCGTCGTCGAATCCTTGCGGTCGGCGTACTTGGCCGTGGCGCGGCGGCCTTCGATCGCCTTGCGCAGATTGTCCGGCAGGGTTTCATAGCCGAGCCTGGTATTGCAGTAGGACGTGCGGCCTTCGTTCTCCGGCATTTCGGCGGCATAGAAGATCGAGCCAGAGGCTGGACGCAGACGATAAATCTGGTCGTGGTGCCAATAAACCTCATAGTTTCCGAGCCCGCCGAGCGGCGTGCCGTCGGGGCGCTTCAGGTTGGTGATGTAGATGATTTCCGGATTGTCCGGCGACAGCATGTCGTCGCGCACGATGATGTCCATCTCGCCGAACCGCCGCGAATATTCGACCTGCTGTTTTTCGCTCAGGCTTTGGCGGCGCAACAGCAACAGAGGTTCCTGCTGCCATAACTTGTAGATCGCATCGAAGGTTTCATCGGTCAACTCGGACAGATCGACGTCCAGGATTTCCAGGCCGAAAGTGTCCGTCAGGGGTCGGGTGCGCAGTTGCATTTGGGGGGTTCCTCGGGTTTTTTGAACGGGCACATTGTATACAATCGAAAACATCCATCAACCGGCAAATCCCAGCATTCTGGGATTTTTCTAAATTCCGGTTGAAAATATAGCCCCGTCTTACTTTGCCCCGGCCAACCCCCTGATATCGAAATTCCGCAATTCGGCTTGGATTGCCTGGCCGAGATTGCCCGTCAGGTTCACCGTCAGATCCACAAGGCGGCCTTCCTGGATCTTCGGATTGCGGCCCTGGACATGAACCTGAATCTGCACATCCTTTTGCGCGTTGCCGTCCAAGGTCAGCGTCATGCCGTCAAACCGCAGGTCTTCAAGAATGTCGAGAACCATGTCCATGCGCCCGGCCTCTCCCGCCGGGCCGGCCGGGACGCGGGTCGGCGACACGAAAGCCAGAAGCCCCTTGCCCTGGGCCTTCAACAACCCGCCCCGGATCGCGACCTCCCCGCCCTCGCCCAACTCGACGGGAATGCGGCCAGATAGTTTTCCTTCCGCCTTGAGACCTAGAATGTTCATCTGCGTCGCCAAGTCGCCGAGGCCCAATCCGTCCACGTGCAGGGTCATGCGCTCGGGCGGCACACCGTCCCGGATGGCCACGTCCTCGGCCCAGATCCGGCCGCCGATGCCGGCCAACTCCGCCCGTTCCACCTTTATGGAGGACGGCCCCAGAATCTGGAACCGCAAGCGCCCGTCGGCACCCGGCAGCGCCGCGACCACCTGCTCGATCACGACTTCCTGGCCCGGCGGGGTCATGGGCGGCCACAGATGGTCCAGTTGAACGCGTCCCGATATCCCCGTCGCCTGGGTTGGGCCTAATTGCAGGTTGCCGCCGGTGACGGCGACGATGCCCGTGCCCGCTGCCGGATCATCCGGCGGCAGGGAAAATTCCGCGGCCAGGCTGGAAAGTCCTGCGACAAATCCTTTGGCTGCCGGCGGCAACAGCGCGGGTGCGGGCGTGATGCCGGCGCCGCGCAGACTGCCCGTAACATGGATGGGGCGGAGGCCGGTCTTGTCCCACTCCGTTATCGCCGAGACCTGAACCGTACCGGTGATGCTTTTGATGAAGGGGGCCAGCAGCGGCGTGATCGCGTGCACTCCCCCGTCAATCCCGGCCAGATTAAGCGGCACCATGTCGACGCGGCCGTTGCCGGCATTCGTGCGCGTGTTCTCGTTCGCAACGAAGCTCGCGACCAAGCCGGAGCGAGCCTGCCGCAACGTGCCCTCGACATCCCACTTGCGCGGGCTCCAACGGCCCTTGGCAGTCAAGGCAAAGGGGGCCGCCGCCGTATGGCGCAGGGTCTTTGCCGCCGCCTGGAGATTCCAGGCTGCATTCGGTCCACCTTGACCGGTGGCTGTCAAACTCACGCCCTCGGCTTCGACATCCAGGTCCGGCAAATGGGCGTCCAGGCCCGCAAGGGTGAGCCGCACGCCCGGCGGGCCTTCCGCCGGGACCGTGACCGTCACCCCGCCCGTGACCCGCGCCGTGCGCAACACCGTCGTACGACCGCCGCTGCGCAGCCCCAGGGACGGGCTTTCGATCTTGAACGAGAAATCAGCCTTCCCCAGGTTTCCATCCGGCGTAAAGGCCATGCCGTCCTTGCGCGGGGACAACAGCACCACCAAGGGCCCGGCAACCGATGTACCGCCCGAAGTAAACTTGTCGATGCTGACACGGACAGGCATCAGATCGGCCTTCGTGACCTTGAATGGATCAAGCGCCAGGGTTACCTGCCCCGGCACCGTCGCCGCCACGTCGCCGCCCAGAATGCGGCCCGCAACCGCCAGCGGCTCCGTGATCGTCAAGGTCGCCGAGCCGGCTTCCAGCGAAATGTCGGCTTTGGTCCGCACGGACCATGTGCCCGGCGCGGCGGGATGGGTGACTGCGGGAAGGGCCAATGACGCCTCCACAAGCGGCAAGCGCGCTAGGTCGCCCGACAACAAATCGGCCAGCGGTCCTGTGGTTCGCAGATCAATTGTCCCCTTGCCCGTCACGCCGTCCGGTATCGGCAGGCGCGACAGGTCCGCCGCCGTGGCCCGCAGGCTGACCTCGGCCGCCGATGTCAAATCAAAGGGCGCCCCCCCGGCCTTGCCGGAAAGGGCCAATCCCAGGCCGTCATCGGTCAGGTCTGCGGACAGCATCGCCTGTCCCTCCGCAAGACGCGCAGAAAGGGTGCCTTCGGTCAGCAGCCCCCCGGGCAGGGCCAGGCCGGATATCTCGACAATCCCTTCCCCGGTCAGGCCATCCAAACGCGCGGGATCACCCGCCAGACGCAGGCTGCCTTTGGCACCGGATAGGGAGACGGGCCCCACGGCCCCCTCGGCATCCTCAATGATCAGGTCAAAGACCAATCTGCCCGCCGCGTCCCGGCTGCCCGTCGCCTGAACCGTGGCTTGACCGAGAGGATGAACAAAATCGATCGATGCTTGTTTTAACACCAAGCCGCCCCCCGCCTGCGGTGCCAGAATCACCTGCGTCAGGGACAATGCCGTCGGCCCGCCTGCATGGGCGACGTCGATGAGGGTGTCGGTCAAAGTGATTTCGGGCAGTGCCAGCATGCCGCTGCCCGTGCCGCTACCGGCAACCAGTGGCGCCAAGTCGCCCCAGTCGACGGCGCCGTCCTTGACCGCAAGGGAAAGCTGCACCCCTTCCAACGACAGCGCGCCAACCTTGGGCGCGGTCCAGCTGGGCCAAGTCAAATCCATACCAAGATGGGCGATGCGCGCCGTGCCCGAGGGCCCGGTCGCCAGATTACGGACCTCCACCCGCCAGGGGGTCAGCCGGGTGATCTCCAGGTTACTGCCGCCGAGGCCCATCTCTGCCAATTGGTCCCGCACCAGTTTCTCGGCGATGGGCGCACGGTTGACCGCGACCACGACAATGCCAGCGGCCAATACCGCGACGACGGCCGCAGCCCACAGCACCCGGCGCCGCCATTTCGGCGCGGATGTGTCAGAAGGAATGGTTTCCGGTTGGTCCGCCACGTGATCCGATCCCCGTTGCTTGGGGGATCATAGCAAAGATCGCCCCTAAAGCGGGATGTTCCCGTGCTTCTTCCAAGGATTCTTCAAGTCCTTGTTCTTCAACATGCGGAGCGCCCGGCAAATCCGAGTCCGTGTGCCGTGGGGCATGATGACGTCGTCAATGAAGCCACGGCTGCCGGCGATGAAGGGATTGGCGAAACGGGTGCGGTATTCCTCAGTCCGGGCGGCGATTTTTTCCTCATCGCCCAGATCGCCGCGGAAGATGATCTCGACCGCGCCCTTGGGCCCCATGACGGCGATTTCCGCCGTCGGCCAGGCATAATTGGCGTCGCCGCGCAGATGCTTGGACGACATCACATCATACGCCCCGCCATAGGCCTTGCGGGTGATGACCGTGACCTTGGGCACGGTGGCCTCCGCATAAGCGTACAGCAGCTTCGCCCCGTGCTTGATGATGCCGCCGTATTCCTGCGCCGTGCCGGGCAGGAAACCGGGCACGTCGACGAAGGTGACGAGGGGGATGTTGAAACTGTCGCAGAAGCGCACGAAGCGCCCGGCCTTGGTCGCCGAGGCGATGTCCAGGCAGCCGGCCAGCACCATCGGCTGATTGGCGACGATGCCGACGGTCGAACCTTCCATGCGGGCGAAGCCGATCACGATGTTGCCCGCGTAATCGGGCTGCAGTTCGAAGAAATCGCCTTCGTCCACGACCTTCTCAATCAGCTCCTTCATGTCGTAGGGCTTGTTCGGATTATCGGGGATCAAGGTGTCCAAGGACATTTCGACCCGGTCGTGGGGATCGGGCGTCGGCCGCACGGGCGGCTTTTCCTTGTTGTTGGCGGGCAGGAAATCGATGAAGCGGCGGAGGTACAGCAGCGCCTGCAGATCGTCGGTGAAGGCCTTGTCGGCGACGCCGGACTTGGTCGTATGGGTCGAGGCTCCGCCCAGTTCCTCCTGGGTCACTTCCTCATGGGTCACCGTCTTCACCACGTCGGGGCCGGTGACGAACATGTAGGACGAATCTTGAACCATGAAGATGAAGTCGGTCATGGCCGGGGAATAGACGGCACCGCCTGCGCAGGGGCCCATGATGCAGGAAATCTGCGGCACCACGCCCGACGCCAGAACGTTGCGCTGGAACACCTCGGCATAACCAGCAAGGGAGTCCACGCCTTCCTGAATACGCGCCCCACCGGAATCGTTGAGCCCGATCACCGGGGCCCCCACCTTCATGGCCTGGTCCATGATCTTGCAGATCTTTTCCGCATGGCTTTCCGAGAGCGAGCCGCCGAACACGGTGAAATCCTGGCTGAACACGAAAATCAGACGGCCGTTGACCGTGCCGTAACCGGTGACCACGCCGTCGCCCGGCGTCGACTGCTCGGCCATGCCGAAATCCGTGCAGCGGTGTTCGACGAACATGTCCCATTCCTCGAAAGAACCGGGGTCCAACAGTACCTCGATACGTTCGCGGGCGGTCAGCTTGCCCTTGCCGTGCTGGGCGTCGATGCGCCGTTCGCCGCCGCCCATGCGGGCGCGTTCGCGTTTTTCTTCAAGCTGCCGGATAATGTCGTACATGAAATCGCGTCTCGCTGATGGTCGTTTCGCCGCGGGGTTCGGGAGGGGCCAAAGGATACTGTCGGGCCTTATGTTGCGCCAGCGAAAATGCCGCCCTCTTTCATACCCACCATAATCGATGAATCACTGTTAATTTATCTGCATGGCTCGCCGTTAACCATCATGATATAAGCATTCCGCACTGTTCGCCGGGAACGTGCCTGCGAATGGTTAATCAATAAATTCCGGGCCGAAAGAGCCCACTCATCAGGGTGTGTCGCGCGGTCGGGCTTAGTTTAAGGGAGCCTCGGGGACGCATGCCCGATTATAATCTTTCACGCCTGAACGTACTGGTCGTCGAGCAACATGCGCCGATGCGGCACCTGATCCGCAACATCCTGCATGAGTTCGGGATCGAAAACGTGCGCGATGCCGGCGACGAGAAGACCGCCTTCGAGCTGTTCCAGGAATTTCCCGCTGATCTGGTGTTGACCGACTGGTCCCCGGGCCTCAACGGTATGTCGTTCCTCGACCGAATCCGCAAACACGCGGAAAGCCGCGATATGTTCGCGCCGGTCGTCATGATCACCGCTTTCACGGAACTGCATCAGGTGTGCAAGGCGCGCGATGCCGGGATCAACGAATTCCTGGCCAAACCGTTTTCCGCCCATCTGATCTATTCGCGCATCAAGTCGCTGATTGAAAATCCCCGCCTGTATGTCCGCGCCGACAGCTATTTCGGCCCTGACCGTCGCCGCCGGGCGCTGAACTACCGCGGCCGCGAACGCCGCGACGAGGCGCCGACGGAACTGCCGACCCCACGCGGGCGGGCTGCCGCACCGCTGAACACCGGCGGCCCGGCACCGGGCAGCAACCCGCTCTACAACTGATCCTGATTTGACGGGCTAGAGAAGACTCAGAAAGGTTTCCGCCTGGGCGATTTCCGCCTGTAGGGCGCGCAGGCGGTCGAGGGATTCCTTGTCTTCCCCCCATTTTTCACTCTGATAGCTTTCATCAAGCTGCGACGCGGCGACTGCCCTCATGGCATCCAGCCGCCCCTGCACCAGGGCCAGACCGATTACCAACGACCCCGCCGCCTGGGTGACGGCAGCAAGCGCCGTCAGCCGGTAGGCATCCAGGTCGGAGACCGCGCGGGCAAGGGCACCGACGGCCTCCTTGGGCTGATCCACGGGCACGATGCCCTCGGTCACCACAAGTACTGCCCCCAGGTCATCCGCCGCCCAGGCCAGCAGAGGGTCCCAGTGATCGGCCTGAAGCTGCACCAAATCCGCCGGCGCCGTGGCCCGGTAGCACAGCAGATCCGTCTCACCATATCGGACGATGCGGTCCGCGACTTCGGCCTGCTGCGGCGCGATGCGGTCGATGGCGGTGAAAGCCAACTGGGTCAGCGGCATGGATGCGGGCAGAATTTTTTCCGACTGAGCATCCCATTCCGCCGCCACGGCCTCGGCCAGGGGGCGGCTCGGCACCGCAAGCTCGCGGGCAACCGGTGACTTCACCCGGCGACCGTCGAGCAGTATCTGGAACGCCTCCCCTGCCTCACTTGCGTCGGCATCATCGACCGCAACCGGGGCGATCGTGACGTCGCGGTAGAACCGTTTCATATCGGGTTTCAGCATGGCGTGGATCCGGAGTTTTGAGCGGCGGTTACTTGCCGAGCAGGCCCTTGAGACCGCCCAAACCCTTTTCCAGGTTCTGCAAGGCGCCGCCGACACCGGACTTGGGCTGTTCCTTTGGCTGCTGTTGAGCGGGTGCCGATTTGGCAGCACCCTTCGACGGCGCCACCTGCTTGCCGGCCAGGGCCATGGCGCAGTAGTCCGTGTCATCCGTGTTGGTCGCGCGATTGAACGCACTTTGCGCCAATGCCGATAGACCGAACGTCATGATGGCGGCCGCACCGCTTGCGACATTGGATGCCACGCCCGTCACCAAGTCCGCTGGATTGACCTTGGGCGTAGGTTTGGCAAGGGTGCCGCGTATCGCGACGGGTACGATGGCAGCAGACAGCAGGCTGGTCTTCTTGGCCCGGGGCTCGAGCACCAGATTCAAGGTTTCGTCCCGCAGGTTAATACCGCCGACGCCGACCACGGAAAGCCCCCCTGTCTCGAGCACCAATGCCTTGGCATTGGCGATCCCTTTCACAACATCGAAATCGACAACGGCACAACGCAAATCCTTGTCGCCCTTGCTGTCGACCAACGGCAAGGCCGACAGGATGTCGGCCGACGCAACGTTCAGCAATGTGCTGTCGATACGCCCCTTTTCAGAAACCACGCGCAGCTTGCCATCCAACCCGGCCATGATCTGGCGGACGCTTGTCCCGGCCCCCGTGATCTTGAGCATTACGTCAGCAGTTCCCTCGGCCACGGGCTTCTGACCCATGGCAGCGGCCAACTTGCCGTAGTCCAATTTGGCGACGTTCAGGTTTACGCCGAGCGGCGGCACCGCTTGGTCCGCACCCAGGGTGATCTCGCCGGAAATCACGCCGTCGGCAACCGTCGCCTGGAGCGGCTTCACGGTCAGGCGCCCGCCCTGCAGCAGCACGCCCAGGCGTAGGCCGATCACGTCCATTTTGTTCACGCGCAAGCGGGCGGCAGCCAGCTTGATGTCCGCATCGGCGGCCTTGAGCCCGTCCAGCGGCAGCGGGTCCGCCGGGAACAGGCGGCCGTCGGCAGCCGGCGGCGCTGGTTTGTCGTCGCCCTTGGGCAAAAGTTCATCCAGATCCAGCTGCGTCGATTGCAGATCCGCCGTAATTCGTGGCCGAGCCCCACCCAGGTATAGTGCAGCGGCGCCCTTAAGGTCACTCGCCCCGATCTTCACGTCCACGTCCTGAAGGCGGTATCCGCCATCCTTGTCGGCGACCCGCGCCGAGGCAGTCACGGCCGGCAAGGGCGGCACTTCTGCGCCCAAGTCCTTGGCAAGGCCGGCGGGGTCCTGCACAGCCGCCGCGACTTGCAGGTCGATACCTTGAGCCTTGATCACATCAGCGACCGACCCGGCAGCGGTCAACGCCGTTTCCCCGGGCCGCCCCAAGGAAACCTTCAGGTTGCTGACACTGGGTTTGGCCGACGATCCGGTGACCGTCAGCGACACATCATAGGGACCGAGATCGGGCACCTTCACGGATGTCAATTGGGGGGCGATCTTGGTCGCCGTCGCCAGGGTTTCGGAAATGGAGGCTCCTTTGAGCGACAGCGTCACGGCCAAGCCGGTCATGGACTTGGGATCAGCGATGGCGCCGCGTACTGTCATGTCGGCACCCAAGGCCTGTGCCTTGAGGTCCAGCGGCATCTCGCCACCCGAAGTCAATTGCCGGATCGAGGCAATCGTGCCGGCGGCGGAAAAATCCTCACCGTTCACGTCTCCTTGCAAAGCGATGCGCAGCGGCGCCTCGATCCCATCGGCCCCCAGGTCGAGGGACGGCAGGGTCAGACGCGTCTGTTCGCCCGTGCGGCCGTCGCGGTAAGTGACGCGCAGATCCTTGATGCGAACCTTGCGAACGAGCGGCAGATTGCCACCGCCGGAGGAGGTTTCGGCAGAGGCGGCCGATTTGCCGTCTGCCGCGCCGAACTGCCAGTTACCCTTGCCCTGCTTATCCGTTTCGGCCAGCAGCTCAAGCCCGATCAGAACCACACGTTTGATGTCCACTTTACTGGACAACAAGGGCAGCAAGGCGACCTCGGCCTCCAGGCGCTTCAAGGTCACCATGTCGGGCCGTGAGCCCCAGGGCGCGTTGGCGAAGGTCACACCATCGACATAGAGCGACGGGGTCAGCGAAATATTGAGCTTCAGGTCGCCTGAGATTTTCAGGTCACGCCCCGTCGCCTTTTTCACCTCTTCGGCGATGACGCCCTTGTAATCGTTGAAATCGAGAGAACTGAGCACCGCCACAGCGGCAACGACCACCGCGATCAGCAGCACGCCCAGGATCGAAATGGTCTTGAACAGCCGCTTCACGTTGACGCCTCCATAAGTTCATCCAGGCTGGGAACGAGGGCTTCAAAGCCGGGGATCACCCGGCACGCACCCGCCGCCGTCAGCTCCTCTGCCTCATGATACCCCCAGGCGACCCCAATGGCGAGGACACCTGCATTATTCGACATCTCAACATCGAACGTGGTGTCGCCGATCATCACCGTGTTGCCGGGGTCGGCCCCGGCGTCTGCCATGGCGTTCAGCAGCATGCCCGGCGCGGGCTTGCCCGGCGCGCTGTCGGCGGTCTGCAGGGTCACGAAGCGGTTCTTCAGACCGTGGCGATCCAAGGTCAGATCCAGCCCCCGCCGCCCCTTACCCGTGGCAATGCCAAGCAGCCAACCCGCCGCCTCCAACGCATCGACAACGTCGTGGACGCCAGGGAACAAGGGATCATCGACCTGCCCGTTTCGGCGCAAGTCGGAAAAGGTATCGCGGTAGGCATCCGCCAGTTTTTTTGCCATGCCGGGGTCCGTGCCCTCAGGGGCCAGAACCATCGCCGCCGTGGCCAGCGGCAGGCCGACCACGCGGCGGATATCACGAGGTTCGGGCAGCACCAGACCGCAGGCCCGGAACGCCGCCTGCATGGAGCGCACGATGCTGCCCTGTGAATCGACGAGCGTGCCGTCGCACTCGAAAACGCAAAGCTTGATGTTCATGACGCCGTTCTATGCCACGGGATTGTGACGCTGCAAGGACGCCTTTTTGCCGATCTCATACACCATGATGTAAAGGCCGGATATCCGGGCGATAAATCGCTTTTCACGATTGCACCGCTTGCTTCGCACGACATTATAGTCAATTCTGCACCCGACTGTTGACGAGGAGCACAAGCGGACGGACCGGCGAGTTCGGTACGAAGAAATTTGTATGTACGGAACTCGATACACTGGAACGGACCGTCGGGGGGCATGGCGCGCCTAAGCAACAAGAACCAACCCTCAATTTCATTGGAAGGAAATACGACTATGAACATCCTGAACAGATTTGCTGTTTTGGGACTTACCGGTGCGTTGGTCGCTGCTTGCGCCAGCATGGACGGCGACACCGCGACGACGACCAAGGCCGATGCCAAGCCCGCCGCGGCCAAGGCTGCTGAAAAGAAGACCAAACCGGACCAGAAGTACGTGATATACTTCGACTTTGGCAAAGCAGCCATGAATGAAGAGGGGACGACGGTTGCCTACAAGCTGATGGCTGACACCATGAGCGGCTACAAGGCCGTTTTGCTGACAGGGCATACCGATACGGCCGGTGATAAAAACTACAACCGGAAACTGTCGGAAAAGCGCGTCGAAAACGTGAAGCAGGTCTTCTCGGAAATCGGCATTGATCCGAACAAGATCATCACTCAATTCTTTGGTGAAGACGAGCCCGCCGAAAAGACGGCGGACGGCGTCAAGAACGACAAGAACCGTCGGGTTGAAGTCGTTCTGAAGTTTTAGGTCGTCGGCTCAAGTAGCCGCCGGCCGGGGGGAGTGAGGTCCACGCCTAAGCAATATGAACCCAACTCTCAACCTTGGAAGGAAATACCGAAATGAAATTCCTGAACAGATTGGCTGTTCTGGGACTGACCGGCGCATTGGTCGCCGCCTGTTCCAGCATCGACCTGGACGCCACGAAGAAGATGTCGCTTTCGGGTGACAACTTCCAAAAGTCGTTGTTCAAGGAGTATGTCGACCTTGCGCGTTCTGAAGACGAGCAAGCCGATAGCCGGTCGGCGGTCTACTACAATACTCGGGCCAAGATGGCGGCCGCTGGTAAGGACACGGGTCCGCAGGACCTGAAGGATCGCAAGATCCCCTCCGGCGCAGTCGCCGATCTTACGGCCGCCCGCAAGAAACTGACCGACGCCCTTGCCGCCGGTGCCGGAAAAACGGCGCCGGAAAAGGCGGCACGGGCCCAGGCCATGTTTGACTGCTGGATGGAACAGCAGGAAGAAAACGACCAGCCCAAAGACATCGCAGCCTGCCGCAGCGCCTTTGAGGAAGCCATGAAGGGTCTGGGCGGCGCCAAGACTGCCAAGAAACCCATGCCCGGCAAGGAATTCATCATCTACTTCGACTTCAACAAAGCGACGTTGAACGAAGCGGCGACCGCGGTCGCCTATCAGGTGATGGCGGAATCCATTTCCGGCTACAAGTCGATCATGCTGACCGGCCATACCGATACGGCAGGCGATAAGAACTACAATCGCAAACTGTCGGAAAAGCGAGTCAATGCCGTGAAGAACGCCTTCACGGAAATCGGCCTGGATCCGGCGAAAACCGTCGTCCAATTCTTCGGTGAGGATGCACCGGCCGAAAAGACGGCCGACGGCGTCAAGAATGAGAAAAACCGCCGGGTAACGATCGTCCTGATGCAATAGGGCCGATGTTCCTCGGAACCATCGCAGGGGGCGGCACCGAAAGGCGCCGCCCCTTCTCTTTGGGAACAACCAACGCGCCCTCCCCCGGGTCGGCGGCGGACAAAAAAAAGCCGCTCAACGGAGCGGCTTTAAGTTTCGAGGGTGAGCCGCCGCAAATCGATTTGATCTGCGACGGTACGGTGAATTCTTAAACACAGCGGATCCTGCCCAACCTATCCCAGGCCCGCCACACCCAGGGGAACCGCCAATGGCCGTCACCCCGGATGTTTAAATCCATGACGAAGTTTCGGCGATCAAGCTGACCGCTACCTGACAAATCGATACATTATTGAGAATCTTGAGGTAGACGCCCTAACGGGCAGGGAATTTGACGCAGAAATCCGTGCCGCCGCCGGGCGGGTCACCGATTTCGACCTTGGCGCCATGGGCGTCGACAATCCGCTTAACGATAGCCAACCCCAGGCCTGCACCGTCCCCACGCCGATCTGCACGGTCGAATCGGTCGAAGATCGTCGCTCGACGTTCTTGCGGCACGCCCGCCCCCCGGTCGATCACGTGGATCGCCGGCTCGTCGGTGATGCGCACTGTGATCGTGGATCGCGGTGGGGCGTAGCGCACGGCGTTTTCCACTAGGTTGCGAACCGCCTGTTCCAGCGCGGGGGAAGAACCACGCACGATCACCGGCGCATCGGCCAGAACCTCGATCAGGCGATCTTCGAGAATCGCGATGGGCGCCAAATGGGTCGCCACATTTGTGCAGACGTCGCGCAGGTCAGCCTCTTCCTCAGACCCCGGGCGAAACAGCTCATAGCGCGCGAAAGAAAGCATTTGAGAGACCAGACGGGTCATGCCATCCACCTCGTCACGCAGCACAGCGGCCGCAGCCTCGTCTTTCAAGGTATCCAGCTTCGTGCGCAGAACCGCAAGCGGGGTCCTGAGTTCATGAGCAACATCGGCAACGAACGCACGTTGGCGTTCTTCCTGTTCAGCGCGGATACGCTCGGCGCGGTAGATTTCCGTCACATCGCGGGCGGTGCCCCGAATGCCGGAAAAGCGACCGCTGTCCGGATCGAAAAACGGCAAACCGCTGGTCAGAAGACGCCTTTGTTCGCCTTCGGCATCCTTGGCCACAAAGGCCACGTCACGGAACGGCTTGCGAATGTCGAGGGCAATATGATTGCCTGCGTCATCGACGAATTCGCCCAGTTCCTCGAGCTGCTTGCCTTCAAGCTGAAGCGGCACATATCCCATGACTTCAAAGGCATGTTCGGACACATAAGCCAGGCGGAAATCCGCATCGGTCTCCCACACCAGGTCCGAGACCAGGCGAGTGACGTCTTCCAACCGCGTCAGGGCTTCTGCCGCGCGCGTTTCAGGATCAGCGGATAGAGAGGGCCAGCTGCGCGGTTTACGCTCACGCATTTCGCCGGGTAGCCGACTGAATCTGGCGGATCGCCGCCAAATAGCCCGTATTCCGGCGCCAAGTCTTCAGCACGGCTGCGGCGGCCTCGCGGCTCATGTCCTCGTAAATCCAGATCACGTCCGCCAGGGCTTCATCAATGCGGTCACTGCGACGCGCGCGAACCAATTGTGAATAGCGGAAAATCTGGGCGAACTCGTCCTTGGTCAGGCCCACCGCCTTGCAGCAGATCGCCATGCCCTCGCCGCCCGGCTCGAACAGAATGCGTTTGGCCAGATACTCACGGATGCCCGTGAGACGCGAGAACAGGGCCAGGAACAGCGACACCTCGCCCTGGCTCAACGCGGTAATCAGCGTCTCCGGCGTGACCAGCCCCTCACGGTCCAGATTGGCCGCCAATTCATTGGCCTTCAGCCCGTTTGTCTGATCGGGCTGCACCCCGCCTTCCTGAGACGCAATCTGTTCCAGAAGATCATCGACCACCGACTGGTCGAGTTTGAAATTCTTCAAGATGAATTCGCGCAGTGCCGCCGTCACCCACATGAACATGCGCTGCGCCAGTTCAGGGCGCAGTTCCTCGCGATGCAGGATGGGTTCCTGGAAGGTATCGACGCGCTTCGACTGTTCCACCAGATATTCCATGGTGCTTTGCGAAATCTTCGCGTTCTCGTTCTTAAGCAAGGTCACGACCACGCGCTCGTTACCTGTCTCGACCAACGCCTGGGACACGGCCTCGCTGATGTTCTGGCGAATGGCGACGGCAAGCTGATGCTCCAGCGTGCGATGGCGGATGATCTCGATCAGATCGGAATCCTTTAGCAGTCCGGATTCCGTGAGAACCGGATAGGCGACCTCGATCTCGTCATTGGCAAGAATGCGGATCAGGTCCTCGGGCACGTCACCCAATCCCGCCAATTGTTGGGCGACACCCCGGCGCACGGACATCTCGATCTCACGCACGACGCTGCGCAGAATGCCGAACATCAGGGCCCGTTCACGGTCCGTCAGGGCATCACCCTTGTTTTCGAACAGATCCATGATCGTTTCAGTCAGCTTTGCACGGCCCATGGTCGACTTTTCGCGCGCGAGGTTCAGAAGAAACTCGTGGTCTACCGTCGGTTCGCCGTTTTCTTTGTTTTCGTTCATTTCACGATCAGATCGTCAGTTGTTAAGTGAGCCTTCGGACAGCAGGTAGCCCACACCGCGAAGGGTATGAACACTGACACTGGCCCCGTTTTTTGTAAGTCTCTTGCGCAGCCTGGAAACATGAACTTCCACAGAATTCGACGATACCTCCTCGTCAAAACCGTAAATCTTGTCTTCCAGAACCGATTTGGGAACAACGCGCCCATAGCGCCGCATAAGTTGTTCTAGCACGCCCATCTCGCGTCGAGAAATGGATATGGGTTGATCATTCACCCGTACTTCCCGCGCCGTGGTGTCGAATGACACGTTTCCCGCCGTCATGACCAGCCCCAGAACCCCGCCGGGACGGCGTAGAAGGGCGCGGATACGCGCAACCAATTCCTCCATTTCGAAGGGTTTCAACAGATAGTCGTCGGCGCCGGTATTCAAGCCTTTGACGCGGTCGTCCAGGCCGTCGCGGGCAGTCAGAATCAAGACCGGAACCACATTACCCTGTTCCCGCCACTGCTTAAGCAAGGTCAGGCCATCCGTATCCGGAAGCCCGAGATCAAGAATGATCGCATCATATTGGATGCTCGCCACGGCGGCGTCGGCACCGGCCCCCGAATCCACCATATCAACGGCAAATGCCTGATTTTCCAGGCCGACTTTGATAGACTCGGCAAACCTGTTGTGATCTTCGACTAGGAGTAGGCGCATGTTCCTCAGGTCTCTGTTACGGAGGGTATTTGGCACCGACCGTCTTGTTGCGGCAACCATGCATCCCCCGTGCCAAGCCGCCATTCAGGAAACGTCAAACACACCCCAAGTGATAG
This sequence comes from Rhodospirillales bacterium, assembly GCA_048263775.1. GTDB lineage: Bacteria > Pseudomonadota > Alphaproteobacteria > Rhodospirillales > Casp-alpha2 > UBA1479. The sequence goes on along the minus strand of JBLXDU010000006.1, from coordinate 19,163 downwards.
GCAGTTTTGCATACAATGCAATGTTTGATTGTCGTGCGGCATGAAACTCACCCAAGAACCCTCAGATGTAGTAGCGAAACGGCGACGGGCGGAACAATCCCGCACGAAGCAATTGAAGGCGTGCCTCCCTGACTGGGCCGCCTTGGGCGCAGTTTAAGACTATTCGTCAAAGAGTTCATCCGCCGATTGATCCTTGGTGAAGCCAAGCGCCTTCCAGGTCTCAGCCATATGCGGCGGCAACGGCGCCACGACGTCGATCACGCGGCCAGAGGGATGTTTGATGACGATTCGCCGGGCGTGCAGATGCAGCATACGGATTTTCACCGGCAAGTCGGGAAAAGCTTCCGTGCCCCCATACTTGCCGTCACCCAGGATCGGCGTTTCCATGGCCAGGGCATGGGCGCGGAGCTGGTGTGTGCGCCCGGTCACCGGCTCCATCGCAAGCCAAGCCGCCGCCTTGCGGCCGACACGGTCGACGATGCGGTAGAGAGTTTCCGCCCGTTTGGCGTCCTCGGCATCGGCGTCCATCTTTTCCTGTCCACCGGCGCCGCGCTTCTTGCCCAGCTTCAGGCGGATTCGTCCCTGGGCGATTTCCGGCACGCCCGCGACAGCCGCCCAATAGAGCTTGCGGATGGTCTTGCGGCGGAACCCTTCGGTCACCCAGCGCGCGGCGGCGCGGGTACGGGCCAGAACCAGAACGCCCGAGGTATCCTTGTCCAGACGATGGGTCAGGCGTGGCCGTTCCGGCGCATCAAAGCGGAGCCCGTCGAGCATGCCATCCAGATGGTGGCTAAGCCCCGACCCGCCCTGCACGGCCAGACCGGCCGGCTTGTCCAGCACCAGAATTTCATCATCACGATAGATCACACGGGCCTGCAGGTCCTTGATCTCGCCGGCTGAAATCTTGGGAGCGGGCTTCGGCGCCGGTTTAGTCGCGGTCGACGCGCGATTAACGACCCCTTCGCCACCCGGCCGCAAGCTTGGCGGCAGGCGGACCTCCTGGCCGGCCTCCAGGCGCGTCCCTGTCTTGGCGCGGTGGCCGTCAATTCTGATCTGCCCGGTGCGCAACAGCTTCTGGACCTGCCCGAACGGCAGGTCGGGAATATGCTGTTTCAGCCAGCGATCAAGACGCAGGCCGTCCTCATCGGCTGAAACGGTCTGCCTCTTGGCATCAGGTGGCGGCGTATCGGCCATCACAGAACCTGACGCAACATGGCCATTCCGGCCCAAAATCCGAAAATGCAGAGCACGACCGAACCACCGATATAGATGGCCGCAGCCCCGATTTGTCCACGATCGATCAAGGTGTAGGAATCCAGCGAGAATGTGGAAAAGGTCGTGAAGGCCCCCAACATGCCGACCACCAGGAAGGCCCGCATTTCCGGCGGCGGCGACCAGTATAAGGCGCTGATTTCGATCAGCGCGCCCAGCACGAAGGACCCCACGAGGTTAACCGTGAAGGTGCCCCAGGGGAACCCATGGCCCAACTGACTGCCCACGGCGTTCATCACCAGGAACCGCCCGACAGCGCCCACGGCACCGCCCATGGCCACGGCAAACAGCATCTTCATCGCAGGTTCCCCGTCATTATTCCGGTCCTTGCCCCCATTCGGCGCTCAATCTACTCCGAAGACGAACCGCCGTCGTCCCCCTTGGTTCGCTGGCGGCGTAATTTGTCCCAATAGACCAAGCGCTTGGTGATCTCGCGCTCGAACCCCAGGTCGCGCGGAGAATACAGCCGCGTGCGCGCCATGCCATCGGGGAAATAGTTCTGGCCGGAAAACCCATCCTCGGCATCGTGGTCATAGGCGTAGTCCTTGCCGTAGTCCAGGTCCTTCATCAGCTTGGTCGGGGCGTTGAGGATATGTTTCGGCGGCATCAGGGAGCCGGTTTCCCGCGCCATGCGGCGGGCGGCTTTCTCGGCCTTATAGATGGCGTTGGATTTCGGCGCGGTGGCCAGATAGGCGACCGCCTGAACCAGGGCCAGTTCGCCCTCGGGCGAGCCCAGGCGCTCATAGGTGTCCCAGGCGGCCAGGGCCTGTGGCAGGGCTTGCGGATCGGCCAAACCGATGTCCTCGGACGCGAAGCGAACCAGCCGCCGGGCGACGTAGAGCGGGTCCTCCCCCCCTTCGAGCATGCGCGCGAACCAATACAGCGCCGCATCGACATCCGAGCCGCGCAGCGACTTGTGCAGCGCCGAGATCAGGTTGTAATGGCTTTCCTGTCCTTTGTCATAAAGCGGCATGCGCTTCTGCACGGCGGCGGCCAGACCGGCGGGATCAAGCGGCGCCGTTAGCCCCATGGCGTCCAGGTTCTCAACCATGTTCAACAGATAGCGCCCGTCACCGTCGGCCATGGCGGCCAGGGCCTGTCGGGCATCGGTGTCCAGCGGCAGCGGATGGCCTAGTTCCACCTCGGCCCGGGCCATCAATTCCTCAAGCGCCCCAGCATCCAGACGATTGAGCACCAACACCTGGGCGCGTGACAGCAAGGCCGGGTTCAACTCGAACGACGGGTTTTCCGTCGTCGCCCCGATCAGAACCACCGTGCCGTCTTCTACATAGGGCAGGAAGCCGTCTTGTTGCGCGCGGTTGAAGCGGTGAATCTCGTCGATGAACAGCAGGGTCCCCTGCCCCATCTTGCGCCGCTCCTTGGCCCGGTCGAACACCTTGCGCAGATCGGCGACACCGGAAAACACCGCCGACAAGGGCTCGAAATGCAAGGAGACATGGTCGGCCAGAAGCCGCGCCAGGGTCGTCTTCCCCGTGCCGGGCGGCCCCCAGAACACGATGGAGGTCAGCTTGCCGGCCTTGACCGCGCGGCCGATGAAACCGTCGGGACCGGTCAGATGGGTCTGGCCGACGACCTCGGCGATGGTTTTTGGCCGCAGGCGGTCGGCCAGCGGGCGCGGTGATTGGCTTTCGAAAAGCGTGCTCACCCTTCGAACCGCTCGGTGATCTCGCGGCCTTGGCGTTCGATCGTGATTTCCCAGGACGGCGCTTGCTTTGAGAACACGGTCAACAGGTCACGTACGAGCCCGATGTCGGAGCCGTTGACCCGTTTCACGAAATCGCCGGGGCGCAGACCGATCTTGTCGGCCGGCGCACCACGCCGGATCTGCAGCACCATGACCCCCCGCTTGAAGGTATCGATGCCCAATTCGTCGCCCAGCGCCGGCGACATGTTGACGACCACCGCCCCCGTCAACGGATGACGTCCGGCCAGTTCCGACCGGTTGCGGGCGGGGAATTCCACCGGCGCCTCGATTTCCAGCTTGAGCGCCTCCAGGCGGCCCTGACGCCAGATGCGCAGCGGCACAGTCTCGCCCAGCGGCGTCGTCGCGACACGGAACTTGAGCGCCGTCGTGTCCCGCACCTCATGGCCGTTGACAGCCAGGATGATATCGCCGCGCTTGATCCCCGCACGATCGGCGGCGGACGCCGGATAGACGTCTTCGATAATGACCCCGCCGGGCCGGTCGAGACCCAGGGAGTTGGCGATATCCGTCGTGACCGGCCGGCCCGCGGCGCCGATCCACGGGCGCACCAGCCGCCCGCCCTTGACCACACCGTTGACCACGGCGCGCACCATGTTGGACGGAATGGCAAAGCCAATGCCCAGGGAGCCCCCGGTCTTGGAATAGATCGCCGTGTTGATGCCGAGCAGGCGGCCGTCGAGCCCGACCAGTGCCCCACCCGAGTTGCCCGGATTGATGGCTGCATCCGTCTGAATGAAGAAGTTCAAATCCGTCCCGGCGTTGGCCATCTGGGTCCGCGCCAGGGCTGAGACGATGCCGCTGGTCACCGTTTGCCCGACGCCGAAGGGATTGCCGATGGCCAGCACGAGATCACCGACTTTGATCGAATCGGAATCGGCAAGATCCAAAACAGGCAGGTCAGCCGGCGCCCCTTCCAGCCGCAGAACGGCCAGATCCGTGCGCTCGTCGGTGCCGATGATCTTGGCTTCGAACTCGCGCCGGTCGTGCAGCACGACCTTGATCTCATCCGCCCCTTCGATGACGTGATTGTTGGTGACGATCAGTCCGTCGGCCCGCACGATGACGCCGGAGCCCAGAGAATTCTGTACTCGCTCTCGCGGCTGCTGCCCGAATTTATCGCCCAGATTGGGGCCGAGAAACCGTTGGAAAAAGGGGTCGTCGAACAGAGTCGTACGACGGCGCTGCACCGTCTTGGCCGTGAAGATGTTAACCACCGCGGGAGCGGCCTGTTCAACCACCGGGGCATAAGACAACATGACCTGGTCCCGGTTATCGGGAACCTCACGCCCTGCGGATTGGGCATGAGCCTCCGGCGCAGCCAGGGCGATACCCAGGCTGAGAACGACACCAAGAACGGACGGACGGGCCAGGATCGACATCATCGGCAAGAGAGACTCCAGAGTCAGGTGTATGGGACGGCCGAAACCGTGTTCATAGCAGGATTTAGCCCATTTGTGGCGTGGTCAAGGCCTGCCCCCGCGACGAGAGCCGCAAAACGAAAAAGCGCGGCCGAAGCCGCGCTTTCCCAAATTCTCGGCTGAACCGACAGCATCCCTATTCCAGAGCGTCCGCCGCTTCCATTTCCGCAGCGTGACGGGCCTTGTCCTCGGCGCCCTTGGCGTCCGGGTCGCGGTCGACAAGTTCGATCACAGCCATCGGGGCCGCGTCGCCGTGGCGGAAACCCGCCTTCAGCACACGGGTATAGCCACCCGGACGGTCCTTGTAGCGCTCAGCCAGCGTGCCGAACAGCTTGGCCACGGCGGCATCGTCCTGCAGGAAGGACACAGCCTGACGCCGCTGATGCAGCGAACCCTTCTTGCCCAGGGAGATCATGCGGTCGGCGAACCGGCGCAGTTCCTTGGCCTTGGGCAGGGTCGTGGTTATCTGTTCGTGGATGATCAGCGACGCCGCCATGTTGGAGAACATGGCCTTGCGATGGCTGGCGGTGCGGTTAAGCTTGCGGTATCCGCTGCGGTGTCTCATGTCAGGCTCCTTTTTTCAGTTATTCGCCCGGGCGTGCCATTTTACCCCCTGGGGCGCCCAGCCAGCCGATGATCGGATAGCCGGGGTGGTTCTTTAAGTCGGAACGGCGCGCCGGGATTACCGACGCGCCGCCGGATCAAAAGGGATCTTCCAGTTTCTTGGCCAGTTCCTCGATGTTCTCGGGCGGCCAGGCGGCGATTTCCATGCCCAGATGCAGACCCATGGAGGCCAGAACTTCCTTGATTTCGTTCAAGGACTTGCGGCCGAAGTTGGGCGTGCGCAGCATGTCGGCTTCGGTCTTTTGGACCAGATCACCGATGTAGATGATGTTGTCGTTCTTCAGGCAGTTGGCCGAACGCACAGACAGTTCCAGTTCGTCGACCTTGCGCAGGAGGTTCTTGTTGAACGGCAGGTCTTCCTGCTGCGCTTCCTCGCGGGCGTGTTCCGGCTCGTCGAAGTTGATGAACAACTGCAACTGGTCCTGCAGAATGCGGGCGGCGAGCGCCACCGCGTCTTCCGGCGTGACGGAACCGTTGGTCGTGACAACCAAGGACAGCTTGTCATGGTCGGTGACCTGGCCGACGCGGGTATTGTCGACCTTATAGGCGACCTTGCGGACCGGCGAATAAACGGCATCGATGGGGATAAGGCCGATCGGGCTGTCTTCGGCGCGGTGCTGGCTGGCCGGCACATAGCCCTTCCCGGTTTCCACGGTCAGTTCCATGTTCAGCTTGCCGTCACGGTCCAGGTGGCACAGCACCAAATCCGGATCCATGACTTCGATGTCCGCACCCGTATCGATCATGCCGGCGGTCACGATGCAGGGCCCATCGGCCTTCAACGTCATCCGCTTCGGACCCTGAGCCTGCATACGCAGCCCCAGAGACTTGATGTTGAGAACGATATCGGTCACGTCTTCGCGCACGCCGGGAATCGACGAGAATTCATGCAGCACGCCGTCAATCTGGATCGACGTGACCGCGGCACCCTGCAGCGACGACAGCAGGATACGCCGCAGCGCATTGCCCAGGGTCAGGCCGAAACCGCGTTCCAGCGGTTCAGCGACGATGGTCGCCTGGCGCAGCGGGTCGACGCCCGGGTTGATGTCGAGCTTGTTCGGTTTAATAAGTTCTTGCCAATTTTTCTGAATCACGTCAGTGACCTCGCGTTCACTTGAACCATCGTCAGGGACCGTTGCCGGGCGGTCCCCATTTCATTGTGTTCCCAAGCGGCGTAAGCGGCCTGCGGCCGGGAACCCGGGCAGCGGCCGATCGGAGCCCCTGATGGCCGTCTGCCCGCAGGAGGAACTAAACCCGGCGGCGTTTCCGCGGACGGCAGCCGTTGTGCGGGATCGGCGTCACGTCACGAATGGCGGTGATGGTGAACCCGATCGCCTGCAAAGCCCGCAGGGCGGATTCACGACCGGAACCCGGCCCCTTGACCTCGACATCGAGGGTCTTCATGCCGTGTTCCTGCGCCTTCTTGCCGGCGTCTTCACCAGCGACCTGCGCCGCATAGGGAGTCGATTTGCGCGACCCCTTGAACCCCATGGAACCGGCCGACGACCAGGCAATGGCGTTGCCCTGCGCATCGGAGATGGTAATCATGGTGTTGTTGAACGTGGAATTGATATGCGCCACGCCGGAGGCGATGTTCTTACGCTCGCGGCGCCGCGGGCGGGCTGTTGCTGCCTTAGCCATAACTTAAAATCCTTGCCCTAGCCGTTATTTCTTCTTACCCGCGATGGCCTTTGCCGGGCCTTTGCGGGTGCGCGCGTTGGTATGAGTACGCTGTCCGCGCACGGGCAGGCCGCGACGATGGCGGAGACCGCGGTAACAGCCCAGATCCATCAAACGTTTGATGTTCATGGCCGTTTCGCGGCGGAGGTCGCCTTCGACCTGGAAGTCACGGTCGATGGTCTCGCGGACGCGCGCGACCTCGTCTTCCGTCAGTTCATTGACGCGCCGGTCCAGGGGGATTCCGACACTGTCACAAATCTTCCGCGCTGACGTGCGGCCAATGCCATGAATATAGGTCAAGGCAATCACCACCCGTTTCGCCGTCGGAATATTAACACCCGCAATACGCGCCAAGGCTTTCGCTCCTCACGTTCGACAAAAAACTCAAGAGCAAGTCCCCGCTCCGTAGAATCACCGGACTTGCTCTAACTCGTTGTATTCAAGGCAAAAACGTCGCAACGAACGGTTCCGTGCGTTCGAATTCGCCTGGAAATTTTCAAAATCCGCCGGGCCTGAAAAGAGGCGCGATTATAGGCACTTGCGCCCCCAAGTCAACCTGGGGCAAAGGCCTTTTTCACACCCCTCACGCCTGACCGATTACTCCTTTCAGCTGGGCCGTCACAGCGTCGATGTCGGCCATGCCGTCAACGTCGTGTAGAAGCCCTTGGTCCTTGTAGTAAGCCAGGATCGGCGCGGTCTGGGCATGATAGGCGTCCAGGCGGTTCCGCACCGTTCCTTCGTTGTCGTCGGCACGGCGGGTAAACTCCGTCGCACCGCATTTGTCGCACACGCCATCCTTGGCGGGCTTTTCAAACTCGTCGTGATATCCCTTGCCGCATTTGGCGCAGGTGTAGCGACCGGTGATTCGCTTGACCATGGCGTCATCGTCAACGGCCAACTCGATCACGTGGTCGAGGCTCAATCCCTTGTCGGCGAGCATGGCGGCCAGGGCTTCGGCCTGCGGCACGGTGCGCGGAAATCCGTCCAGAATAAACCCCTTCGCGCAATCGGCCTGCTCGATCCGGGCTGCGATCATGTCGATGATCAGGTCGTCGGGGACCAAGTCACCACGGGCCATGATCTCTTTCGCCTTGTTGCCGAGGTCACTGCCGGAGGCAACGGCGGCACGCAGCATGTCACCGGTCGACAATTGAACAAGCCCGTAAGCCTCCTCAAGCCGCTTCGACTGCGTCCCCTTGCCCGCGCCCGGCGGTCCCATCAGCAACAGAATCATTAACGCCTCCCCCGCAGCCGCTGCTTCTTGATCAGGCCTTCGTACTGATGCGCGATCAGGTGCGACTGAATCTGGGTCACCGTGTCCATGGTCACCGTGACCACGATCAGCAGCGATGTTCCGCCGAAGTAGAAGGGAACCGAGAAGTTGGAGATCAACAGTTCCGGAATAGCGCAGATAATGGCCAGGTACAGGGCACCGACGCAGGTCAGGCGGGTTAGCACACGGTCCAGATATTCGGCCGTGTTCTTGCCCGGACGAATGCCGGGAACGAAACCGCCGTACTTCTTCAGGTTTTCAGCCGTGTCGTTCACGTTGAACACGACGGCCGTATAGAAGAAGGCAAAGAACACGATCAAGCCGATATAGATCGACATATAAACGGGGGAACCACGGCCCAGATAGGCGGCCGCTTCCGTCATCCATTCCGGCCCCTGCCCGGCCGACAGCGTGATGACTGTGATCGGCATCAGCAGCAGCGAGGACGCGAAGATCGGCGGAATGACGCCCGCGGTATTGAGCTTGAGCGGCAGATGGGAGGATTCACCGCCCATCATCTTGTTGCCGCGCTGGCGCTTGGGATACTGGATCAGGATCCGCCGCTGCGCGCGTTCGACGAACACGCAGAGCGCGATCGTTGCAACGGCCATCACCATGATGCCGATGATCAGCCCTGTCGGCAGCGCACCCGTCCGGCCCATTTCAAAGGTTCCGGCAAGGGCCACCGGCAGCTCGGCAACAATGCCGGCAAAGATGATCAGCGAAATGCCGTTACCCACACCGCGCGCAGTGATCTGTTCACCCAGCCACATCAGGAACATGGTGCCGCCAGTCAACGTCACAACCACGGAGAACCGGAAGAAATAGCCCGGTTCGTGAACCGCCGGCCCCTGGTTGCCAGACATGCCCTCAATCCCAACGGCGATGCCGTAGGCTTGCAGCAGACAGATCAGCACCGTGAGATAGCGCGTGTACTGGTTGATCCGCTTGCGGCCGGACTCGCCTTCCTTCTTCATCTGCTCCAATGACGGCGAAATCGACGTCATCAACTGCATGATGATGGAGGCAGAGATGTACGGCATGATGTTGAGTGCGAAGATCGTCATGCGCCCCAACGCACCGCCCGCGAACATGTTGAACATGCCCAGAACACCGCTCTGATTGGCGCGGAATATTTCTTCCAGCACTATCGGATCGATGCCCGGCAGCGGGATGAACGTGCCCAGCCTGTAAACGATGAGCGCACCCAGCGTGAACCAGATGCGCTTCTTCAACTCGGTCGCCTTCGAGAAGGCGCCCAAGTTTACGTTGGCGGCAAGTTGTTCGGCGGCAGAGGCCATTCAGTCTTCTCCGGCGGCAGGGGCGAATGCCCTCACCGATCTGTTATTCGGCGGATTCCCCGGCGGCGGCCTTGTCCTGGGCACGGCGCTTGTTCTTGCCGCGAATACCCTTGGTTTCGCTCGCTTCGTCCTTCGCGACGGTCGGCGCCGACACGGTCACCGTGCCGCCGGCCTTTTCGACCGCGGCGATGGCACCCTTGGTGGCGCTTTCGATTTCAAGCGTGACCTTGGACTTCAGTTCACCGTGGCCAAGGAGACGCACGCCGTCTTTCCGCTTCTTCGCAACACCGGCTTCGACCAGCATGGCCGTCGTCAGCGTCTTCGAGCCGTCAATGCGCTTGGCATCGATCGCTTCCTGCAGCAGGCCGACGTTCAGTTCGGCGAAGTCCTTAGAGAACGGGTTCGTGAAGCCGCGCTTGGGCAGACGCCGGTAGATCGGCATCTGGCCGCCTTCAAAGCCCAGCAGGCTGACGCCCGAGCGGGACTTCTGGCCCTTCATACCCTTGCCGGACGTCTTGCCGGTGCCGGACGCAATGCCGCGGCCGACGCGCTTACGCGGACGGGTCGCACCCAGATTGTCACTGATTTCGTTCAAACGCATGGCGGTATTCCTTCGTTAAGTATTTAGTCGCCTTGCTCGACCCGCACCAGGTGGCTGACTTTATTAATCATGCCGCGCACGGCCGGAGTGTCTTCCAGCACGCGCGAGCGGTGCAATTTATTCAGGCCCAGGCCCTTGAGGGTTGCGCGCTGGTCCGCCGGACGGCCGATGTGGCTGCCGGTCTGCGTGACTTTGACGGTCTTCTTGTCTGCCATCTTTAGGGTTCCAATCAGGCCTGTTCGGTCGTGGCGGAAACGTCATCGCGACGCTGCACGATATCGCCGACCTTTTTCGAGCGGCGGGCCGCCACGGTGCGTGGCGACTGAATTTCCTGCAATGCGGCGAAGGTCGCCTTGACCATGTTGTAGGGGTTAGCGCTGCCCATGGACTTGGCAACGACGTCCTGGACGCCCATGGTTTCGAACACGGCACGCATGGGGCCGCCCGAAATGATGCCCGTACCCGGAGGGGCGGAGCGCATGATCACCCGGCCGGCGCCAAAGCGCCCGGCAACGTCATGGTGCAGCGTACGACCTTCGCGCAGCGGCACGCGGATCATGTTGCGCTTGGCGGAGTCCGTGGCCTTGCGGATGGCTTCCGGCACTTCGCGCGCCTTGCCCGATCCGTAACCGACCCGGCCCTTGCCGTCACCAACAACCACCAGGGCCGCGAACGAGAACCGCCGCCCACCCTTGACCACCTTGGCCACGCGGTTGATGTAGACCAGCTTGTCGGTCAGTTCAGAATCTTCCCGCTGCTCGGGAGAGCGATCCCGGTCACGCCGTCCGCGCGGACCCCGTCCCTGACCTTGTTCGTTGCGTTGCTCTGCCATGAGGCTGTTCCTGATTTCCTAGAATGCGTTGATTTAGAACGACAAGCCGGCTTCACGCGCGGCATCGGCGAGCGCCTTGACCCGCCCATGGTACTTGTAGCCACCACGGTCGAAGATCACTTCCTTGATGCCTTCCTTGACGGCGCGGGTGGCAATCAGCTTGCCCACCTCGCCAGCGGCAGCAATGTTGCAGCCCTTGGCCAATTTGCCTTTGAGTTCCTTGTCCAGGGACGATGCGGCAGCAACGGTCTTGCCGGCGCGGTCGTCGATGACCTGGGCATAGATGTGCAGGCCGGAGCGGAACACAGCCAGGCGCAGGCGGCCGCCGGCGGCCTTGCGGACCTGGCGCCGAACGCGCGACTGGCGCTTTTCGAATTTTTCGCGAGCGTTGGCCATGACTTACTTCTTCTTCCCTTCCTTGCGGAGAATGAATTCACCGGCATAGCGGACACCTTTGCCCTTGTAGGGCTCGGGCGGACGATACGCGCGGATTTCCGCCGCGACCTGGCCGACAAGCTGCTTGTCGATGCCTTCAATGACGACCTGCGTCTGTTCCGGGCAGGCGATCTTGATGCCGGCCGGGACCGGATACTCGACGTCGTGGCTGAAGCCGAGCTGCAGAACCAGCTTGTTGCCCTGCATGGCGGCACGGTAGCCGACGCCGGAAATATCCAGCTGCTTCTTGAACCCCTGGCTGACGCCTTCCACCAGGTTATTCACCTTGGTGCGGCTCATGCCCCACATCTGCCGGGCGCGCTGGGTGTCGTTCGCGGGCGCGAACTTGATCAGATTGTCTTCCATGGTGACGATGACATCATCAACCAGGGTCTCGCTCAGCTCGCCCAGCTTGCCCTTGGCCTTGACCGTCATGCCGTCGATTTCGACGGTGACGCCATCAGGCACCTGGACCGGGTTTTTTCCAATACGCGACATAATGAACCGCCTTCTCGTTCGTTCGCCGGGTGCTCTTAGAACACCTGGCAGAGAATTTCGCCGCCGACGTTGTGTTCGCGGCATTCATGATCGGACAGCACGCCCCGAGGGGTCGACAGGATGGAGATGCCCAGCCCGTTGTAGACCCGCGGCAGATCGCCGATGCCCGAATAGACACGCCGGCCCGGCGTCGACACGCGTTGGATCTCGCGGATCACGGGCTGGCCTTCGTGGTACTTCAGTTCGATTTCCAGTTCCGCCATACCGGGCTTTTCTTCGCGCTTTTGAAAGCCACGGATGTAGCCTTCGCGCTTCAGAACCTCGAGCACATTGGCCCGTAGATTCGAAGACGGCGACAGAACCACGGCTTTGCGCGCCTGTTGTCCGTTGCGGATGCGGGTGAGCATATCACCCAGGGGATCGGTCATAGACATGCCAGTATCTTTCCCTTCCTACCAGCTCGACTTGACCATGCCGGGAATCATCCCGTCAGAGGCCAAATCCCGCATAGCAATGCGGGAAATCTTGAATTTGCGATAATTCCCGCGTGACCGGCCCGACAATTCGCACCGCAGGCGGTACCTGGTGGGCGAGGAGTTGCGGGGCAGTGCCGCCAGTTTGAGGTGCGCATTGAAGCGGTCTTCCGGCGACGCCGTTTCGTCTTTCGTAATCGCCTTAAGACGTGCCCGTTTCGCGGCATAGCTCTTCGCCATGCGGGCCCGCTTGTTGTTTTTCTCAATCGCGCTTTTCTTCGCCATTACTCGATCTCCATCCGCCGTTGGGCTTACTTAGTGGCCAGCGGCATGTTGAAAGCTTTCAACAAAGCCTTCGCTTCATCATCGGTTACGGCCGAGGTGCAGATCACGATGTCCATACCCCGGACCTTGTCGACCTGGTCATAGTCGATTTCCGGGAACACGATCTGTTCCTTCAACCCCATGGCAAAGTTGCCATGTCCGTCGAAACACTTGCCCTGGATGCCGCGGAAATCGCGAACACGCGGCAGCGCGATGTTCACAAGGCGGTCCAGAAATTCGTACATGCGGTCTTTGCGCAGGGTGACCTTGGCACCGATGACCATGCCTTCGCGCAGCTTAAAGCCGGCGATGGACTTCTTAGCCCGGGTCGCCACCGGCTTCTGGCCGGTGATGCGGGTCAGGTCCTCAAGCGCGCCATCGACGCGCTTGCGATCCTCGGTGGCGTCGCCGACACCCATGTTGAGAACGATCTTCTCAAGCTTGGGAACCTGATAGGTGTTCGCGTAACCGAACTCCTCCATCAAGGCCGGCTTGATTTCCTTCTCGTAGACTTCTTTGAGCCGTGTAGCCATCGTTAGAGGCCCTCGCTTAATCAATCTGCTCGCCGGACCGCTTGGCAAAGCGGACCTTGCGGCCGTCATTCAGGATCTTGGTACCGACGCGGGTCGGCTTGCCGTCCTTGGGGTCCAGATGGGCCAAATTCGACATGTGGATGGGGGCTTCACGTTCGATGATGCCACCCGTGGACGTCTGCGTCGCACGCTGGTGCCGCTTCATGCGGTTGACACCTTGGACAACGGCGCGGTCGGCGGTGGGAAGCACCTTAAGCACTTCACCTTCCTTGCCCTTGTCGCGGCCGGTCAGAACGACGACCTTATCGCCCTTTTTGATTCTCGCTACCATTTCTGCGGTTCCTCGTCAGATCACTTCCGGCGCCAGGGACACGATCTTCATGTAGGCCTTCGCCCGAAGTTCGCGGGTCACCGGGCCGAAGATACGCGTGCCGATGGGCTCGCCGGCGCTGTTGATCAGCACGGCGGCATTGCTGTCGAAGCGGATCGTCGTGCCGTCCGCGCGGCGAATGTCTTTCGCCGTGCGCACGACGACAGCCTTCACGACCTCGCCCTTCTTCACGCGGCCCCGCGGGATCGCTTCCTTGACGGAGCAAACGATCACGTCGCCCACGGAAGCGTACTTGCGCTTCGAACCGCCCAGCACCTTGATGCACTGGACCCGGCGGGCGCCGGAGTTATCGGCAACGTCCAAGTTTGTTTCGGACTGGATCATTGTTCTTGTCCTTGATTAAAGAGCATCTACCACTGGGCCATTGGACCCGGTTCGGCGTCAGCCCGCCTCGCTAATCACTTCCCAGGTCTTCCGCTTCGAAATCGGGCGGGTTTCCCGGATCTGAACCTGGTCGCCAACCTTGCACGCATTGTTTTCGTCGTGCGCGGCGTACTTCTTGGTCCGCTTGATGAATTTCTTGTAGAGCGGATGCTTGAACCGGCGTTCAACCTGAACGGTCACGGTCTTGTCCATCTTGTCGCTGACGACGACGCCCTGCAGAGTACGTTTCGGCATCTTTCGCTACCTCTTTGTCAGGACGCCGCGGCGACGGTGCCGCGCTCGCCCAGAATGGTTTTGATGCGCGCGATGTCGCGGCGAACCGCCCGCACCTGCGCCGTGTTTTCCAAGGCACCCGACGCCTGCTGGAAGCGCAGATTGAAGGCTTCCTTTTTCAGGCCCATGAGCTGGTCCTTCAACTCGTCGTCGGACTTGGTCTTGAGATCAATAGCCTTCGTCATGGCTTAGTGCTCCTCGCCCAGGCGGGTGACGAACCGCGTTTCGATGGGCAGCTTGGCTGCCGCAAGTTCCATGGCTTCTTTCGCCACTTCGTACGAAACGCCGTCGATTTCGAACATGATGCGGCCCGGCTTCACGCGGGCGGCCCAGAATTCCGGCGTACCCTTACCTTTACCCTGGCGGACTTCGGCCGGCTTCTTCGACACCGGCACGTCCGGGAAGATGCGGATCCACACACGCCCGGCGCGCTTCATGTGGCGCGTCATGGCACGGCGCGCGGCTTCGATCTGACGCGACGTGATACGGTTCGGCGAGGTCGCCTTCAGGCCGAAGGCACCGAAGTTGAGCGTCGTTCCACCCTTGGCATTGCCATGGATGCGGCCTTTGAAGGCCTTCCGGTATTTCATTCTTTTCGGGGCCAGCATGTTCCGTCGCCTATCCCAGTTTTGCTTCTATCCGACCGATACCGCTTAGCGGACCGGCTGTTGTTCCTGCGCGAGCTTGTCCATCGCCATCGGATCGTGGGCAAGAATTTCGCCCTTGTAGATCCAGACCTTGACGCCGCAGGCGCCGTAGGTCGTTTTGGCAGTGGCTTCGCCATAGTCAATGTTGGCGCGCAGCGTGTGCAGGGGCACGCGCCCCTCGCGATACCACTGCATGCGCGCGATTTCCGCACCACCCAGACGGCCCGCACAGTTGATGCGGATGCCTTCGGCCCCGAGACGCAGTGCCGACTGCACGGCACGCTTCATGGCCCGACGGATCGACACGCGGCGTTCCATCTGCTGGGCGACGTTTTCGGCGACCAGCTGGGCGTCGATTTCCGGTTTGCGGATTTCGACGATGTTCAGGTGCACTTCCGAAGAGGTCATGGCGGCGACTTCGCGACGCAGCTTTTCGATATCCGCGCCCTTCTTGCCGATGACCACGCCAGGGCGAGCCGTGTGGATCGTCACGCGGGCCTTCTTGGCGGGACGCTCGATGATGATCTTCGACACGCCGGCCTGGTGCAGGCGGTCTTTCAGCATCTTGCGGATCTTGATGTCCTCGTGCAGCAGGGTCGCGTAATCGCCGTCGTTGGCGAACCACCGCGAATCCCATGTGCGGTTGATGCCGAGGCGGAGCCCGACCGGATTGACTTTCTGACCCATTTAGGCGGTCTCCTCACGTTCGCGCACGATGACCCGAAGGTTCGAGAACGGTTTCTCGATGCGCCCCACGCGCCCGCGGGCACGTGCTTTCCATCGTTTCATGACCAGACTGCGACCCACGGTGGCCTCCGACACGACCAAGCGGTCGACATCGAGCTGGTGGTTGTTTTCCGCGTTGGCAATCGCGCTTTCCAGGACCTTCTTTACCTCGATCGCAATGCGACGCTTGGAGAAGGTAAGCTGCGCCAGCGCCCGTTCGCAGGGCAGACCGCGGATGCTTTCAGCAACCAGGTTCAGCTTGCGCGCGCTGGTCCGGATGTGCCGGGAATAGGCCATCGCTTCGTTGTCCTTGAGGGGACGTTCTGCAGAAGACTTACCCATGATTAGCCCCTCTTCGCCTTCTTGTCGGCAGCGTGGCCGTGATAGGTCCGGCTCGGCGAGAATTCGCCGAACTTGTGGCCGATCATTTCCTCGGTCACCAGGACGGGGATGAACTTCTGGCCGTTGTAGACGCCGAAATTCAGACCCACGAACTGGGGCAGAATGGTCGACCGGCGAGACCAGGTCTTGATCACCGAATTACGTCCGGACGCCCGAGTTTCTTCTGCCTTCTTCAGCAGATAACCGTCGACGAAAGGACCTTTCCAAACGGAACGTGACATCGATCGCTCCTTTACCGCTTCTTACGGACGTGACGCGACCGCATGATCAGCTTGTCCGTTTTCTTGTTGTTCCGGGTCTTCTTACCCTTCGTGGGCTTGCCCCACGGGGTCACCGGATGGCGGCCGCCCGAGGTGCGGCCTTCGCCGCCGCCATGCGGGTGGTCGATCGGGTTCATCGCAACACCGCGAACCGACGGGCGCTTGCCAAGCCAACGCTTGCGGCCGGCCTTGCCGATCTTGGTGTTCTGCTGATCCGGGTTGGACACGGCGCCGATGGTGGCCATGCACTCGCCGCGGACCATGCGCAGTTCACCGGATGACAGGCGGATCTGGGCGTAGCCCTGATCCTTACCGATGATCTGGGCGTAGGTACCGGCGGAACGAGCCAGCTGGCCGCCCTTGCCCTGCTTCATCTCCACGTTGTGGACGATGGTGCCGACCGGGATGTTCTTCATGGGCATCGCGTTGCCCGGCTTGATGTCCGCATACTCGCCGGAGACGACCTTGTCCCCGGGGCGCACGCGCTGCGGCGCCAGGATGTAGGCGATCTCGCCGTCTTCGTACTTCACCAGGGCAATGAACGCCGTGCGGTTGGGATCGTATTCCAGCCGTTCGATGGTCGCCTCGACGTCGTACTTCTGACGCTTGAAGTCGATGACGCGGTAGCGCTGCTTGTGCCCACCACCAATCCGGCGCGCGGTGATGCGACCCGTATTGTTGCGGCCGCCCTTCTTACGCAGGCCTTCGGTCAGCGTCTTTTCGGGCTTGCCCTTATAAAGATCGCTGCGGTCCACCAGAATAAGGCCCCGGCGGCCGGGCGTTGTCGGTTTAAATTGTGTCAGAGCCATTGGTCTCTGCCCTTTTTCTTCTCAAATCCCGTAGGGAACCCCGAAAGGCCCCTAGATACCCGTGGTCACGTCGATGGAGTTGCCTTCGGCCAGCGTAACGACAGCCTTCTTGGCATCGGCACGCTTGCCGGGGCGACCGCGGAAACGTTTCGCCTTCCCCTTAGAGATCAGCGTGTTGACCGAAGTCACCTTCACCTTGAACAATTCTTCGACGGCGGCCTTAACTTCGAATTTGTCGGCGTCCATGGGAACGAAGAAGCTGACCTGATTGTGCTCGGCCATCAGGGTGGCTTTTTCGGTGATCACCGGACGGCGCAGGATTTCCATCATGCGCTCTTTCGAAATCGTCGCGTTGTTGGGGCTGTAGCGGCTCATTTCAAGCGCTCCGTCAGCTTGTCCACGCCGGCCTGGGTAATCACCAGGGTATCGCGACGCAGGATGTCGTAAACGTTGGCCCCGCCGGACGGCAACACGTCGATCCCGATCAGGTTGGCGGCCGCCTTGGCGAAGTTCGTATCGACCTGTTCACCGTCGATGACCAAAGCACGGCCCCAACCCAGCTTTTCCAGCTGCTTGGCCAACTCGCTGGTCTTCGGCGCCTTCATGGCAGCGCTGTCGATGATGACCAGCTTGCCTTCTTTCTGCTTCGCGCTGATGGCCGACTTAAGGGCCAGGCGGCGAACCTTCTTCGGCAGGTCGTGGCTGTGGTCGCGAACAACCGGACCAAACACAATGCCACCGCCGCGCATCTGGGTCACATACTTGGACCCCTGGCGGGCGCGGCCCGTGCCCTTCTGCTTGAAGGGTTTGGCCCCCGTGCCGTTGATTTCGGAACGGCCCTTGGTCTTGTGCGTGCCGGCACGGCGCTTGGCGAGTTGCCAATTGACCGTGCGCGCCATCAGGTCGCCGCGGACGTCGATCCCGAAGATCGCTTCGTCCAGGTCGATGTCACCGACCTTCTTATTGGCGAGCGAGATAATGTCCAGCTTCATCGCCCTTATTCCTTGCTCTCGCCGTCGGCGTCGCCCGCCGCAGCGTTTTCAGCGCCGGAATCCTCGGCAACGGCCTGTTCGGCCGGCGCTTCGGCTTCCGCCTGCTGCGTCGCGATGTCCTCTTCGGACGGCGCCGCCGCATCTTCGCTCACATCCTGGCCACCCTTCAGGGCCGCCGGGAACGGCAGACCTTCAGGCTGCGCCTTCTTCACCGCGTCGCTGATCAGCACGAAGCCGCCCTTCGAACCCGGCACGGCACCCCGCACCAGGATCAGGCCCCGCGCTTCGTCGGTCGCGACGATCGGCAGGTTCTGAACGGTGCAGCGCTTGTTGCCCAGTTGGCCGGCCATCTTCTTGCCCTTGAACACGCGGCCCGGATCCTGACAGTGACCCGTGGAACCGTGCGAACGGTGGGAGATGGATACGCCGTGGGAGGCCCGCAGACCGCCGAAGCCGTGACGCTTCATGGCGCCGGCAAAACCCTTACCGACCGAAGTGCCGACCACGTCGACCATCTGGCCGTCGATGAAGTGGGCCGCCGACAGTTCGGCGCCGACGTCGATCAGGTTGTCTTCCGACACCCGGAACTCACGCAGCCGCTTGCCCGGCTCCACCTTGGCCTTCGCGTAATGTCCGCGCAGCGCCTTCGGCATGTTCTTCGGTTTACCCTTGCCCCAGGAAAGCTGAACCGCCGAATAGCCGTCCTTTTCCATGGTGCGCTGGGCCACGACATGAACGCTGTCCACCTTGAGGACGGTCACCGGCAGGTGCCGGCCGTCTTCTTGGAAGACGCGGGTCATGCCCAATTTCTGTGCGATCAATCCGGTCCGCATAATCGTACCCTTTAGAGCTTGATCTCGACGTCGACGCCGGCCGCAAGGTCGAGCTTCATCAGCGCGTCCACGGTCTGCGGCGTCGGATCGACGATATCGAGCACCCGCTTATGGGTGCGGATTTCAAACTGTTCCCGGGACTTCTTGTCCACGTGCGGCGACCGCAGCACCGTGTACTTTTCGATCCGGGTCGGCAAAGGAATGGGGCCGCGCACCGAGGCGCCGGTCCGCTGGGCCGTATTGACGATCTCGCGCGCGGACTGGTCCAGCACACGATGGTCAAACGCCTTCAGCCGAATTCTTATGTTTTGTTGGTCCATGGCTCTTGCCCCAAAAGTTCGCCGGCCCCTTTCGAGGGGGGCCGGCTGAACGGTTACCCTATTCGATGATCTTGGAAACGACGCCGGCACCGACGGTGCGGCCGCCTTCGCGGATGGCGAAGCGCAGGCCTTCGTC
>JBLXDU010000005.1:0-333027 GCA_048263775.1 Rhodospirillales bacterium | reverse complement strand
CTTCGCGGCGGCGGCGGCCACGGCGGCGGCCTCGGCGGGTGCGGCGGCTTCTTCCTGTCCTTGGGCGCCGCCAAGGGTCTCATCGAAATTGATGGCCTGAACCAGTGCCTCGCGCAGGGCGGCAACGGTTGTCAGGTTTGCATCGACGGTGATTTCGATGGTGCTGTTGACCGCGACGACGGCATCGGCGTCGGGGTCGAGGTCCGCGGAAATGGTGATGGTGTAGGTGTCGCCGATTTCCGGTGTGCCCAGAATCGTTACCGTGGTGACTTGGCTGCCGGTTTCCGTGGTGGCGGTGGTCAGCACGGCCGTCCCGTCATTGTCGTCCGTGGCGCCGCCGTTTGATGCGGAGACGTTAACGGTGAATGTCTGATTCGGCACGTTGCCGGTGATGACGATGGTGTCGGCGGTCGGACCGGCCGTTGCCGAAACCAGACCTTCGTCGGCGACGGTTTCCTGTTTTTCGGACAGGGCCAGGGCGGCGAAGGCGGCTTCGGGACTATCCGGTTCCGGATTGATGAAGTCGGCCAAGTCCGCGGCGGCGGATGCGAGAACCGATTTGGCCTTGGCGAGATCAATCAGCTGTTCCGCCCGGTCCGTCTGCGCGGTGGCCGAGGCCAGGGCGGCGGCGCGCGCGGCGACGGCTTCCGCGCTTTGGCTGGCATAGCTCAGATTGGCGGCATTGGTGACCGCAGTTTTGACGGTGGCGATATAGCTGTCGAGC
Source organism: Rhodospirillales bacterium (assembly GCA_048263775.1). Taxonomy (GTDB): domain Bacteria; phylum Pseudomonadota; class Alphaproteobacteria; order Rhodospirillales; family Casp-alpha2; genus UBA1479. The sequence goes on along the minus strand of JBLXDU010000005.1, from coordinate 332,303 downwards.
GACGCGATCAATGCGTCGCGGACTTCGGCCTCGGCCGTGGCGACCTGTGTGCGCAGCCCCGGATCGCTGGTTGCGGCGGCCGGGAAGTCGAGGATGTCCGTGCGTGCCTGCAGGTCGGCGTTGCCGCCGGCGGTATCGGAGGTCAGGAACGTGGTGACATTGAAGCCGGCGATGTTGACGGCGGCGTCGAGCAATGCTTCGAGCGCCGACTTGGCGGCGGCGTTGGCGGCGACCTTGTCGGCGGTGCCGACAATGGCGTTGGCCTGCGCCGCGTCGGCATAGGCGTTGACCGCGCTGGCCAGCAGCGACAATTGATTGGTGACGGTTGCGATGTCGTCGACGGCGATTTCCAGCGCCGCGTCCGCTTGGGCTTCGGCGGATGCCTGGGCGACAGCCAGATACCCTTCGGCCTGGGCCTCGGCGGATTGGGCCGTCGCCAGGGCGTTGATGGCGGCGAGCGATTCGGTCAGTTCGGCTTGCGCCACGGTTTCCAGGTTGGCGACCGTGGTGCGGGCCGCGTTGGCCACCGCCGTTGAGGCATCGGCGATCTGATCGGCACCGTTGATATATCCCGGATTGCCCGCCGTAACCTCGTCGAGGGCATCCAGGTCGATCGTCGCCGTGGAACTGTCAGGGGCGGTGACGGTCGTCGAATCACCGACGACCAGGGTGCCCGCGCTGTTGGTGACGGTGACCTGGACCGTGGAGATGTCGTAGCCGCCGGAACTGTTCTGTGCCGCGATCAGGAAGGTGTCCGTCGCGCTGGCGCCATTGGCAAGGTCGGCATAGGCATAGGCATCAGGTGTGTAGACGACGTTACCGTCGGCGTCGAAGGTAACTTCGCCCTTGTCGCCGTCGCCGATGCCCCGCGCCCGGGCCTGGGCCGTTTGCGCCGCGTTCTGGAACAACGCAAAGACTTCTTCCTGAAACTCAACGGCGGCCTCGGCATTGGACTTATTTTGTGTTGCCAGGGCCAGCGCCGCCGCAAGCGCCGGGGTGCTCGACCCTGCCGTCGTCGCGTCGTCCAGCGCCGTGGTAGCGGCCGCCAGGGCGGCCTCGGCCGCGTCCAGGTTCTGCTGCACACCGTCGGCGGTCAGCCCCGACAGGGTGCCGGAAACGGTGGTCAACGTATCGCCGGAGCCGGAGGTCACGGTGACGTCGTCGGATACGGTAATCGTACCGTCGACATTGGTGATGGTGACGGTGATGGTCTGCAGGTCGAAACCGCCGCTTTCGTTTTCGATGGCGATCTTGAAGGTGTCGGTCGTGCTGTCGCCCGGGTTCAGGGCGATGATGGCCGCATTGCCCGTATCGACGGTATAAGTCAGCCCGCCGTCGGCATCGGCGATCACGTCGCCCTTGTCGCCGTCGCTGGCCCCTTTCTGGATCGCTTCGGCGCTTTTCGCCGCGTCCTCGAAGGCCTCGAAGGTTGCTTTATCAACGGCTTCGTCGACCAGCTTGGTCAACAGATCGGCGCGGGCGGCCAGAACGTCGCCGGCGGCGGTGACCGCTTCGGCCTTTTCCGCGGTCGCGGATGTCTGCGCGGCGGTCGTGGCGGCCTGCTTGGTGGTCAAGTCAGCCTGCGCCGTGCCGTCCTTGAAGGCCTGGGCGGCCTCGCGGGCCTGGGATGCGCCTTCGATCGCGGCGGTCGCCGTGTCGGCGGCGGATTCGGCCGTGTTGGCGTCCTGGACCGCCTGTTGGAACTGCGCGATCACGGCCGGGTCGACGGTGCGGGTCGCGACGAAGGCGTCCAGGGCGTTGATCGCCTGTGCCTTCAGGCCATTGACGGTTTGCGCCGCGGTAACGGCCCCGGCCTTTGCCGTCAGCATGACGGCCGGATCAGTGGTGTTCAGGGTGCCCTGGGCGGCGGTTGCGGCCTGATCGGCCGCGTCGGCTGCCTGCACCGCCAGATTCAGCACCGACAGAAGTTCAGGCGGCAGATCGGGCTTGGATGAAACGATGTCGCGGATCGCCGTGACCTTGGTGGTCACGATGTCGACGACGTTCTGCAGGTTGTTGATGTCCGTGGTCGTCGCGCCGGCGGCGGCCAACTTGCCATTGATGTTGGTGCTGAACGATGTCGCGGCGGCGGCGCGTGCGGCGGCGACGCCGCTGCCGGCGGCGGCAATGGCGTCGGTCTTGGCGGTTGTCGCGGCGGCGATGGCGGCGTTCACCACGGCGGACATTTCGGTGGCGGCAGTGACCAGGTTTTCGCCGGTCGCGCCGTCCAGGCCGACGGCCTCGCGCAGTGCGGCCAGGGTCTCGGCATCGATTTCGCCGCCCGACGCGGCGACGGACAGCATCGCCTGCGCCGACTGGATCATGGTGACCAGGGCTTCGGACAGGGCGCGCGCGGCGTTGAGGGCTTCCAGCGGCGCGACCACGACTTCGATCAGGCTGTCGGTGTCCGTCGTCGACAGGCCGGCATTGGGGCCAAGGACGGAGAGTGAGCCACTAAGCGAACTGACAGCCGTCGAAGCGGCGGTTTCCGCATTGGCGGCGGCGGTCGCGGCACTATTGAGCAGCGAAAGTGCCTGATTGATGGATGAAAAATTTGCCGTATTGAACGACAAACCAGCCTGCTGCTGCAGGATTTGGAGAACTTCCGGCGGCAGATCCTGGATCGTCTTGGGCGGCGGCGCCAGCCCGGTATCAATGATGTCTTTGAATGCGTTGAGCCGGATGGCATTGATTTGCTGCTGGGCGAGCCCTTCGGCGATCGCCTGATCAAGCTGCGCCAGCTTGTTGGCCAGGGACTCCATCGCGTCCTGGTCCGCGGGCGGCGTGTCTGCACCCTGCTGCCCCGGCACCAGGCTGTCGTCGCCACCTGACGGTGACGGCGGCAAATAGCGGAGAACACCGCCGTATTGCTGTTGAATTTGCTGCGCCGTGATGATGATCGGCGGCGGGGGGGCCAAATTGATGGAGGCGATGGAGACTGTGGCGCCTGCCTGGTTCAGGACGATTGTCCCGGCGTTGTTGGAGATCACCACTTCGCCGACGAAATTGCCTTCCGGCAGAATCGTGAAGTTGCTTTGCTCGCCCTCGGGTGCGGCCTTGCCGGCCAGGGCCGTGCCGCGAATCCCGATGGTCGCCGTCGGCGTGTTGATGAGCATGTTGTCCGGGCCGGTCTTGGCGATCTGGCCCGAGATGAAGGAGAACGCCCCCTGCACGATCGACGCGCCGAAGGTGCCGGCCTGGGCCTGCGGGTCGTAGACCATTTCGTCCAGGACCATGCGGCCGTTGTCGGCGAGGGAGAAGGTTGATTCGTCGGCGAATTCCATGCCGACGGCGCCCAGCGGCCCGGTTTCAATGACGTCGCCCTGATAGACCGGGTCGCCGACCTTGAGGATGGCCTTGGTGCCGTCCGCGTGGGTGGCCTCGACCTTGCCCGAGACGGTGACGATCTTGCCGATCGGCTCGGCCGCCCCGGCAGGGCCAGCCTGGGCCTCGACGCCGGGGGCGGCGGGACCGGCCAGTTTGACCGCAAGGGGGCCGTTGATCACGGCCCCATCGGGGGTCACCAGATCGGGGGGATCGGCGAACTTGAAGAAGCTTTTGATGAGGACCTTGGCGCCGTCCTTGCCGACCAGCAGCAGATCAGGTCCCTGGCGCACGAACTGCGCCTGGAGAATCCAACCGCCGTCAGGCACGTGGACTTGTTCGGCACCCGCCGCATCAAGGACGAAGGAATTGGCGCTGCCCCAATCTTGCGGTTCCGCGCCATTGTCGTCCGTGCCAGGAATAAATTGGTTTGTGGCCACCCCTTAAGTGCTCGCTCTTCTGTGCGCACGACAGCACCTATCGGTCGCCGCCGAAGCAAACCCTCCTAATTCCCTTAGATTGAGCACTGACTGCATGACCCGTCGGTGCGCGATCTTAGTGTCTCGTTCGCCGGGCCTCAGGACTGTAGGCATTCAACATTACACCAACGTGAACGATCCGCCCACGCCGATACGATATAGTATGTATAAAATTATCTTAAAATCGACGGAAAAAATGTGACCGTTGACCACATGGCGGATAAATCGCCCTGAATCCGATTTGGTCGGGAAAACAGTGATAAAACGGGAGGCTACTTCGCCTCGACCGCGGACACTTCCAGGCGGCCCATCGCGTTCAGCAGACGGAAAGCCGCCTGCACGATTGAGACTTCCGTCAGGACGGAATCACTCTGTGCGTTGATCAGGCGGGTTTCCCCGGACAGCACATCAAGCAGCGAGCGGCGGCCCGCTTCACGCTCTTCGCGGGCCAATTCAAGAAATTTGGCGGCGATTTCGACCTGCGCGGTGCGGACCTCGTGGTTTTGCCGTGCGGTCTCCAGATCTGCCCAGGCAAGGCGGATGGTTTCTTCGATCGTGCGCTGGGTGTCCGCAGCGCGGTCGATCGAGGCTTTGTAGTCGCTGCTGGAGGCGCTGACGGAATCAAGCGCGGTAAAACCCAGATTGAAGGGAAAGTTGAGTTCAACCTTGGCGGCCTGAGCGTTGCGCTGGCCGATGGTGCCGTCCAGGTTGCGTTCGTGGCTGGTTTCGACGACCGCGTTCAGTTCGGGAAAGAACAGGTCCTGACGGGTCCGTGTAACGCTGTCCTTGGCGATGTCGGAGGAAAGCCGCGCGTTGCGTAGTTGGAAATTTTCCTTGAGCCCGATTTCGATGGCTTCCTCAAGGGTCCTGGGCATCAGGACTTTGGGCACGGGCGGAAGCCTGAATTCATTGATCCCCTTTGGCATGTCGCGGTACAGCGCATGATAGCGCGACAGGGCGTTGCGCAGGGTACCCTCGGCGACCACGCGGCGTGACTGGGCTTCGGCCAGCTCGGTCTTGGCCTGCAGAACGTCGGTCGAAAATCCGGCGCCGCCTGCGACCCGGGCATCTTCAAGTTCCGTCTGTTTCTTGATGTTGTCTTCAGATTGCCGCGACAGGGCCAAGCGCCGGTTTGCGCTGTAGACCTGGATGTAGGCGACAATGCCCTCAAGGACGAGATCCTGGCGTACCTGGTTCAGGTTAATCGCCGCCGATTCCCGGTTCTTGCGGGAAATATCGATGTCCGTGTCGGTCTTGCCGAAATCCCACAGCAACTGAGTGACGCTGAGCGACGTCTCGTTGAACTTTTTGGTGGTGTCCTGAGTGCCGGGATTGGCGCGCTTCTGAAAGCCGTTATTGAAATCGACTTCCAGTTCGGGGAACCAGGCGCCGCGGGTTTCGCGGATGCGGCTTGTCGCGGCGTTCAGTGAGTTCTTGGCGGCATTGATCCGGTCGTGGTTCTCGATCAGGTCGAGCAGGGCATCAGGCAAAGACTGGGCCCGCGCGCCGGCACTCCATGCCGACACGCCGAAGATCACCGCAAACGTGAACCCCGCCTTGAGAAGGCTGTGCAACGTCTTTCCCCAAGTGCCTTCGCCATATTTCGGCATAAACTTGCACACTCGGGGAACAATTGGAACATCTTATCGGGAGGGCCGAAGCTTGTTTCCGGCGCTGTGACTATTTTTTTGATTCATGTAAGCTTTTGAAAAGCTTACGGAAATCACGACGAGCCTCAATCGGCAATATTCGCGCTGTGAATGATCGGCCTGTCCTGCCGCCGAAACGCCGGTCGAGTGGCCGAGATCGCGCGATTCGCCATCCCAACGGCGGCGCCAAGCGGGTAAGGTTTGAACAACGGCACCTTGCGCGAAACCGCGCCAAAGACCGCCGAGGGAGGAAACATGAGCCAAAATCTTTCGAAAACCGAGGATGACCTTGTTGCCGTCGCGGCCGAATTTGCGGCCAGCGACGTGCGGCCGCAGGCGGCCGGGTGGGAAAAGGCGCGGGCATTACCCGCCGAAATGTTGGAGCGGGCGGCGGCCGCCGGACTGACCTCGGCAATTCTGCCGCGCGAGGTCGGCGGCGGCGGCGTCGGGATGCTCTGCGCCGCGCGCATGGCCGAGGTTCTGGCGGCGGCCGACTTCGGCTTTGCCTTCGCCCTCAAGGTTCATGCCAACGCGGCCAACGCCGGGGCGCGGCGCGGCACCGACGAACAGCGACATCGCCTGCTGCCCGGCATGATCGACGGACGGCGCATCGGCGCGTTCTGCTTGACCGAACCAGCGGTCGGCAGCGACGCGACTGCGATCACCTGCACCGCCGCCAAAGAAACAGGCGGCTGGGTGGTGACCGGCGAGAAGGCCTGGGTGACCAACGGCGTCAACGCGGAGGTCATGAGTGTCTATGTCCAGACCGACGCCGAGGCAGGATGGCGGGGCATCGCCAACGTCCTGGTCGAAGGCGACTTTCCCGGACTGTCCCGCGCCGCTCCCTATGATCTTCTAGGCGGGCATGCGGCGGGGCTCTGTGGTCTGACCTTCGAAAACTGCCGGGTTCCTGACACCAACCTGCTGATCGCACCGGGCGAGGGGTTCAAGGCGGCCATGGCCGGCATCAACATGGCGCGGATGTTCGTCGCCGCGCTGTGCTGCGGGATGTTGGCCGAATGCCTTGACCGGGCCTTGGCATATGGCGCCGGGCGCATGGCCTTCGGTCGGCCCATCCTGGCCAACCAGGGTTTGCAATGGGAATTGGCCGATGTGGCCACGGACCTGGAAGCCTGTCGCCGCCTGACCGAGCACGCGGCCCGCGCGCTGGATGCCGGTGAGGCCGGCATCACGGAATGTGCGCACGCCAAGAAATTCGCGACCCGCGCCGCCGTACGGGGCATATCAGCCTGCATGCAGGCGATGGGGGCGGCCGGGCTGCGTGCGGAGGAACCCTTCGGGCGCCATTTCGCGGCGGCGAAGATGTGCGAATTCCTCGACGGTACGACGGAAATTCAGAACGTGGTGATTTCCCGCAGCCTGCTGCGGCCCTACGGGCTCGACGCTTCCTAAGTCTCAAGTCGGTAGAAGTTACATTTCCTCGTAGGCGACGGTTTTGTTGCGACCGCTGCCCTTCGCTTTGTAGAGCGCTTCATCGGCCCGCTTCAGGGCGGCTTCGATGGTGTCGCTTGGGTCCTGGACCGTGGTCACGCCGGCGCTGACGGTCACGCTCAGAGTTCCTGAATCGACGGGGACGGCCAACTGGCCAAGATATTCCCGCAGTCTTTCGACCGTCAGCATGGCGCCTTGCGGGTCCGTTTCCGGCAGGATCAGGGCGAATTCCTCGCCGCCCATGCGGCCGACGATATCGACGTTGCGCAGGCGGTCGACGCAGGCATCCGCCAGGGCCCGGAGTACGTTGTCCCCGGCGTCATGGCCGTAGGTGTCGTTCACTGCCTTGAAGTGATCGACATCCATCATCACCGCGCCGAAGTTACGTCCGCTGCGGCGTACGCGGGCCAGTTCGGCCTCGCCCAATTCCATAAACCGCCGCCGGTTCCACACGCCGGTGAGAAAGTCCGTGGTGGCAAGGCGAGTTAGTTCCGCATTGGCGATCTTAAGGTCACGATGTGCCTTCTGCAGGGCAAGGTGATTGCGGATGCGGGCCAGAACGATCAGTGGTGAATAGGGCTTGAGGATGTAGTCGATAGCACCGAGCGATAACCCCTTTTCCTGGTCATTGTCTTCGGTCCGGCCGGTGACGAAAACGATGGGTATGTCGCGGGTCCGGATATCCGATTTCAAGCGGCGGCAGACTTCATAGCCATCCATACCGGGCATGCTGACATCCAGAAGGATCAGGTCGGGAAGGTCGGCTTCTGCGAGGGCGATTGCCTGCACGCCGTCGGTCGCGCTGATGATCTCGCCTTCCTCGGCCAGGAGGTTGGAAAGAATCATCAGGTTCGCTTCCGCGTCATCGACGATGAGTATCTTCTGGCGTTGCTGGTCCAGGTTGCTGCGGGACAAAATATCGCTTCTCTCAATTCCCGTCATCGCGCCGTCCTTTCCGTCGTGCCGTCGGTCCGAATGTCATCCGGGTTGTTCTCCTGCCTGCGGTGATGATTTGTCCTCCGCAGAGGTGCTCCCGCCCAACGCCACGGCCAGAGAATCACGAACCTCATCAAGAGCGCTACTCAATTCCGCCAGGCAGGCATCGACTTCCGGCGTGCCGGGTCCGCTGCGCAACTGGTCATCGAGCGCCTTCGATGCTTGATACACCCGTTCTGCCCGGATGTTTCCGCTGACGCCTTTCAAGGTATGGGCGGTACGCGCCGCCGTTTCCAGGTCGCCGTCGGCCAACAGGGCAGCGATCTCAGCCGCCTGGTCCATATACTTCGCATGGAAGGCGCCCAATAGTCGGCGCAGGATCACGTCATTTCCCCGCATCATGGTGCGGGCCTCGATCAGGTTGATTCCCTGAATCGTGTCGGGTAGAGCATCGGTCGCCGCAGGTGTGGGCGTGGGCGTGGGGGCCGCCGCCGCGGCCTTGGTGACTGGCTTTTCCGGGCGCGAACCCGACGGGGGGGAGCAGGCCGCCAACGCCGCATACAGGCGGTCCGGGTCGATGGGCTTGGTCACGTGATCATTCATGCCCACGGCAAGGCACTTTTCCCTTTCGGACTGCATGGCATGGGCGGTCATGGCGATGATCGGAAGGTTGTCGTGCCGAGGGTCGGCACGGATAATCCTGGTCGCCTGATAGCCGTCCATCAACGGCATCTGTAGGTCCATCAGGACGGCGTCGTAGGTGGTTTCCGCGATCATGTCGACGGCCACTTTACCGTTGCCTGCGATGTCGACGGTAACGCCGGCAAGACCCAGGAATTCCCGCGCGACCTGTTGGTTGATTTCGTTGTCCTCGACCAGCAGGACGCGCAATCCGGCAATGCGTTCGCGCGCATCTAATCGTGCATCCTTCGGCATCGGTCGGTGCGTCGGCGCGTCATCTTCCGTTAGGTTGGTGGGTAGGACCGTGACCTCGGCGGTGAACCAGAAGGTACTGCCTTTGCCCTCGGTGCTGTCGACGTCGATCTCACCGCCCATCATGGTGACAAGACTGTGGCTGATCGCAAGCCCCAGACCGGTGCCGCCGAACTGGCGGGTAGTTGAAATATCGGCCTGTGTGAACGGTTGGAACAGCTTGCCAATCTGGTTCTGCGACATGCCAATTCCCGTATCGGTAACCTCGAACCGCAGCATCTGATTCTCGGCGATGCCGGCTGAGGACGAGGAGACCGGCATAACCTTTACGGTGACTTCGCCCTTTTCAGTGAACTTGATCGCGTTCGCCGTCAGATTGATCAGTACCTGGCCCAGGCGTAGCGGATCGCCCTTCAGGTTCCTGGGAACGTTGGGGTCGACGTGGAACCGAATATCGAGCGGCTTGGTGCCGACTCGTGCCGTCGTCACGGTGGACAGGTTTTCGATGACGTCGTCCAGATTGAACGGGACGGTCTCGATCTCCAGCTTGCCGGCTTCTATCTTGGAAAAGTCGAGGATGTCGTCGATCAAGCCGAGAAGCGCGTGGGACGACATGTCGACCTTGGTCAGGTAATCCGCTTGCTGGTTTGTCAGGTCGGTTTTCAGGGCCAGGCCCGTCAAGCCGACAATGGCGTTCAGCGGCGTACGGATTTCATGGCTCATGTTGGCGAGGAATGAGCTTTTCGCCCTGCTGGCTTCTTCGGCCACCAGTTTCGCCTCGCGAAGTGCCCGTTCGGCGCGCTTCTGTTGGGTGACGTCCGAATAGGTCGTCACGAAGCCGCTTCGGTCCGGCAGGGGATTGCCGCGGATATCGATGACCATGCCGTCCGGGCGGGTGCGTTCGAAATGATGGGCTTCGAACCTGCGCGCCAGATCCATGCGTTCCTGAACCTGCTGTTCGACGTCGCCGGGGCCGTATTCGCCGCGCTCTGCGTTATAGCGGAAGAATTCGCCCAGGTTCGTGCCCGGCGGGAAGCGGTCCTTCGGGAATTGCAGAAGCTCCATGAACTTCGAATTGGCGGTGATGACATCCAGCTTTTCGTCGAACATGGTGATGCCCTGGTCCATGGTTTCCAGGGTGGTTTCCAAGATTGCCTTCTGGTGGGCCAGTTCGCGCTCCGCTTCCTTCTGCTCGGTGATGTCGGTCATGGCCGTGCCGAGGCCCATGATGATGCCCTCGCGGTCACGCACGGGGAATTTCGTCAGGCGGTAAATGGTGGGCTGGCCTTTCGGCGTCTTGTGCAGCGCGGACTCGGCTTCAAGAATGACGATCTCGCCGCTTGCGACCACCTTGCGCTCAAGCTCGGTGACCTCGTCCGCACGGACCTTGGGTATGAGGTCATGGACGGTCTTGCCGATCAGATCGTCAACGGTCGTGCCATGCCATTCGGCAAAGATCGAATTGGCGCTGAGGAAGCGGCCATCCAGCCCCTTGAGCGCCAGCATGATGGGAACGTTCTCGGTGATCGCGGTCAGGCGCGCCTGTGTTTCCTCGAGAACCATCTGAGCGGTCTTCTGCTCGGTCACATCGTCGAACACGCCGACCAGATAACCGTTGTACCATTCGCCGTAACGGGCGTAGACGACACGCCCGTCGGCCAAGGGAACCTCGCTGCTGAGGTTGCCTTCGCGGACGGCGCTAACCCGTTCGACCACGGACCGGTTGCGGTGCGCATCGCCGAAGTCACCGCGCTCGGCAAGGATGTGCGCCGTTTCCCAGGCGCTGGTGCCGATCTGCACTTGATCCGGGTCCAGGCCCCAGACTTCCGAGAACTGACGGTTGAAAGTGACGTAATGCATGTTTTCGTCGAACACGCAGAGCCCGCTCGGCATGCTGTCCAACGTCATTCGCAGGATCGCCGATTGCAGTTCGATCTGCTGCTCGGCGGTCTTGCGCTTGGTAATGTCCAGGGTCCAGGCGATCCGTGCGCGGCGCCCTTCGAAATTGATCTGCCGCCAGGTCACCAGGGACCACCATTTGGTCTTGCGGTCCAGGCGGAAACGTTCGACCTCGAAATTGTCGAGGCGGCCTTCCCGGTCGAAGATATCACGTGCTTCTTGCAGTCTTGTCGGCTCGACGAAGGACCGATCAATGTCGATCTGCAGGACGTCATCCAGGCTGTCGGCGCCCAGCATCGCTGCCAATCGTGGATTGCCGAACAGCCGTTCGCCCGTATCCTGGTCGACGATGGTGATGGCGATGGGGCTTTCATCGAGAATCTGTCGGAAGCGTGCTTCGCTTTCAGCCAAGCGCGCTTCTGCCTGACGGCGTTCCGAAATGTCGATCGTCGTGGTGATGACGCCGATGACACGCCCATCGGCGTCCTTGAGCGGAACCTTGGTGCAGATTGCCTGTCGAACGGTGTCGTCCTTCATCTTCAGTTCGAAGTCGAAGAACGGGATCGGATTTCCGGTTTCGATCACCTCCCGGTCCAGCTTCGACATTGCGGCCGCGTGCTCGACGCTCACTAATTCCGACGTCTTGCCTTGGACGTCCTGTTCGTTAAGGCCCAGGTATTCCTGATGATAACGGTTGGACATCACGTAGCGGCCTTCGGTGTCCTTCACGTTGATCAAGGCCGGCACGGCATCGATCACGGCCTGGAGTTCGGCGCGGCGGTTGGCCAGGGTTTCTTCCGCCCGTTTGCGTTCGGTAATGTCCGTGTATACGGCGACGATGTACCCATCTGTCCAGTCGCCGAAACGTACGTCGATGATCTGGCCGTCTGACAGGTGTTGTTCCACGGCATTGCGGCCCTGACGCAATTGGGCCTCGCGGGCTTTGATCGTTTCTTCCGGATTGTCGATCTTCCCAAGCGCGCCCTTGTTGTACAGATGCCAGAAGGATTCGCTGCGCGTGATGCCCGGTTTCAGAAAACCCTCATCGAAGTCGTAAAAATCCTGGAACTCGCGGTTGAAAGCGACAATTCGAAGATTGTCGTCAAATATGCAAAGACCGTCGGGAATGTTGTTCAATGCCAATTGAAACTGGGTTTCCATGGCGCCGGTCATCTGTTCCACGCGACCGGTCAAGGGACGGAGCAGGAGGAACAGGCCGCTCATGCCCATGATGACGAGGCCGAGAACACCAAGCCCCGCAAAGATGAGGTTTTTGTTCAGTTCGCCGAATATTTCGTTGGCGTCCTGACGCAAAATCAGGACCCAGCCCTTCCCCGCGGCGATATGCGCGTAGGTATGGCGGGCGTCGTGGATGAAGCCGGGTTTCGAGTGATTGGTGCGCAAGATTTCCTTGAGCGTTGAAGGTGGGGCTACGTCGTCCGCCGTCACCGGTGTCGCGGCTTCGGTCATTGACAGGATACTGCGGGCATCGGTGGGACCGAACACCAGGAAGGCGCGTCCGGTTCGTCCGATCCCCGCTTGTCCGGAAAACAGACGCAGAAGTTGGTCCATGGAAAAGGTGATAATGTCGGTGCCGAGGCGCCGCCCGTCCTGATCGACGATCGGCGAACTGACGATCAGGTAGTGACTGCCGAGCAGCGGCACCAGGCCCTTGGTGATGGGGTCGATGTCATCCTCCCACCCTGAGGGCCAAGCCGACGGCGGCACGTCGGGACCGACGGCATAAACGGTTTTTCCCTCCATATCGACGCGGGTAATCCCGACGATCTCGTCGGATGAATTCATGACCGATGTGAAGATTGGTGCCAACATGGCCTGGAACCGGTGGATATCGATGGTGCCGGCGGCCAGGTCCTGCATCAGGGATTGAGCCCGGACCCGGCTGGAAACCAGGGAAGCGACGCTTTTCGTGCGGTTGACGGTCTGGATGATGGCGTCGGCCTTGGAATTGGCGATCTGGCCAAGATGTGTGACCGAAGCATCACGCAACTGGCCTTGCATGGGCACCATGATGAACACAGCCGTCAGCGCCGCGATCAGCACCGCCCCGGCCAGGGAATAGCGCAGCACATTGCGCTGTACTGCCTTGATGGTTCGGATGCGTTGCTGGGGCACGTTGCGTCCCGTCCCTTGAGTTTTTTCCTCTGCCCGATGACACGACGGGTTCCAAGCCCCGAGATAAAAGCAGAATTTTACCAAATATTCGATAGATCAATGGGCTTGGTCTCAGGTATGGCGGTCGGGGTGGGCGTCATGGACGGATGATGTGAATGCGGCTAGTCTCGAAGTTCGCTTGGGAACGCCTGCCGCCGAAGCCGCGAGACAGGAGAGAGGAGAATTCTATGGCCGCAATTCTTGTCATCGAAGATGACGAGTTTTTTCAGAACTTTCTCGAACTCGTTCTGTCAGGCGAGGGGCATGATGTGCGCATCGCCGTCGATGGCGAAGCCGGGCTGGCCGCGGCCAGTACCTTGCCGCCCGATCTCATTCTGTGCGACATGAGCATGCCGAAGATGACCGGTTTCGAGGTTATCCGGGAGTTGAAAAAAATCGATGAGATCAAGGATATTCCCGTGATCGCGCTTTCCGCGCACGACACCTCGGCGGACCACGACGAAGCCTTCACCGCCGGTGCGGCAGCCTATGAAACCAAGCCGATCGAAATGGACCGCCTGATCGACAGCGTCAACAAAGCGCTGGCGGGAAAATTTCCGAACGGCGGCTAGGGCCAGACGTCCCGCAGCGCCGCGATCAGGCGCTCTACGTCCTCTTCCGTGACATGGACATGCGGGGCCAGGCGCAACCGGCCGCCGCGCAGGGAGGCATGGACGCCCCTGTCTGCCAACGCCGCGATCATGCCGTTCGGCGGCGGACTGTCCTTGCCCAGCGACGTGATATGGGCGACACCGCGCCCGGTGGGTGCCGCCGAATAGCCCATGTCCCGCGCGGCGGCGATGATGGTGTCCGCGATCGGCGTCAGGGTGGCTTGGACCGCCTCGGGCGTCCAGCCAGCGACCTGCGCCAGGGCAGCTTCGGCCATGGGCAGCATGACCGGGTTGTAGGTCTGGCCCACGTCGTAGCGGCGGGCACCTGGGGACATGTCCGGATCATAGACCAGCGCGCCTTCGATGCTCGCGCCCGTGGCCGGGTGGTTGTAGTCGTGATGTTCCAGCGGTGCCCCCTGCTGGTGCGGGACAGCGGCGTAGAGAAACGACATGCCGTGCGGACAGAACAACCATTTATAGGCGGCCACGACCAAGAAGTCGGGGCGTACGCGGGCGATGTCGAAGGGGGCGGCGCCGACCCATTGCGTGGCGTCGATGACCAGGGCTGCGCCGAGGTCGCGGCAGCGTGCGCCCACGGCCTCCAGGTCGATCCGCGTGCCGTCGATCCAATGGCAGGGCGGCAGGGCAGCGATCGCCGTGTCACCGTTCAGGTGGTCGAGAACGGCCGCCGTCCAGTCAGCGTCGTCCGGTCTGGGCACGGTGACCACGCGGGCCCCTGTGGCCATTGCCTTTTGCATCCACACGAAGACGTTGGACGGGAACTGGTCCTCCAGCACCACGATTGTCTGCCCGTGCGCGACGGAAAGGTTCGCGGCCGCCGTGGCCAGGCCGTAGCTGGCCGAAGGTTGGATCGAGATGTCGTCGGCGCGGGCGCCGATCAGCCCGGCGACCAGGGCGCGGATATGTTCCGCCTGATCGTGAAGGGCCGTGGAATCCATGGTCCAGGGCTGCACCCGGGAGGCGATTCCGGCATGCCCCGCCGCTTGGGTGGCCTTCAACAACGGCGTGCGCGACGCGCAGTTGAACCAGGCGATGCCGGGCGGAATGTCGAACAGGGGTCGTTGGCCCGTCAGCATTGTTTTGTTCATGGGCTTAGTCTCCGGATTCCCGGGGGATGGTTGTGCGCACACCCGGCGGCCCGGGGACGACGCCCTGACGGCCCAGCCGGTGTTCACGATAGGCGATATAGGCGGTCGACCCCAGAATCATAGCACCACCGATCCATACGAACATGTCGGGCAGTTCGTTGAAGAAGACGTAACCCAGTGCGGTGACCCAGATCAGGCGGACGAAATCGACCGGCCCGACGACATGGGTGTCGGCCATTTTCAGGGCCTGGGCCATGGACAACTGCGCGCCGCCGCCCAGGATTCCCAGGCCGATCAGCAGGGCCCATTGCTCCGGCCCCGGCCAGGACCACACGAAGGACGCGGGCACCAGAATGATCGGCATCATGACCAGGGACATGTAGACGGTGATGGTGGCGCTGGATTCGGTGGCACTCAGGCGCTTGATGATGATCATGCATCCGCCCCAGATAAACGACGAGATGACGACCAGCATCGGCCCCAGATCAAGCGGGATGAACCCGGGGCGGAGAATCACCAGCGTCCCCGCAAAACCCAGGAAGATCGCCGTCCAACGACGCAGGCGCACGACCTCACCCAGGAACAGAACCGCCAGGACCGAGGCGAAGATGGGCGCCGAGAATCCGAGCGCCGTAACCTGGGCCAGGGGGGCGATGGACAGCGCGAAGAAATAACACAACATGGCCGCCGAATTGAGCACGCCGCGCAGGGTCAAGAGGCCCAGGCGCTTGGTCTTCAGCGGCTTCAATCCGTCCCTGACGAAGAATGGGATAATCGGCAGCATTCCGAACAACAGGCGGAAAAACGCTGTTTCGAAGGGATGAATGCCGGTCGCCGCGACTTTTTTGATGACCGCGTGCATGCCGGCGAAGCACAAGCTGGCCAGAACCATCCACAGAATTCCCCGGACGGCGTCGGTGCGTCCCTTGGCGGGGACGGGGGAATCCGGGGCTACGGTCATTAGGCGGGCTTTCGGTCTGGGGGCCGGCTATCCGCTGCTGGCGGGGCGATGAGGGCCGTGAAACGGCGAGTCGGCGGCGGATTATTGTATACAACGCCCATCTATACAGGCTTCATCCGGGGGGATAAAGCGCGCCTGGAGGGAAAGCGGTCCGGTTGCGGTTGACAGGGCTGGGTGGTTTGGGTAGTTTCCGCCGCTTCCGGCCTGACCGGACCCGAATTCCGCCCTTTCGAGTGGCCCGCATACGGAGCTTGAGACCGATGAAAGTTTTGAATTCCCTGAAGTCCGCGAAGACGCGCGATAAGAATTGCCGCGTCGTACGCCGCAAGGGCCGCGTTTTCGTTATCAATAAAAAGAATCCGCGTTTCAAAGCCCGCCAAGGATAAGGCGGGTAAGGGAGCGCCCCAAAGGTGCTCTTGGAATCCTATCCAGCCGCGCTTACCTGAGCAATCAGGGGCGCGGTTTTTTGTTGCGCTTTTTATTAGCTAAGACTGAAAAATGCCCATGACCACCGACAAAGTCGCCGCCCATTACACCCACGGAACCCTGATGGATGCGATCCTGGCCAAGCTGGCCGAGGCGGGGATCGCCCTGGACGTTCTGACCGCTCAGGATCTCGCGCCGATGGACCATCTGCACGGGCGCGGGCGCGAGGCGACGGATGAAATGATCGAGCGCCTGCGGCCCTTGGCGGGCCAGCGCATCATCGATATCGGTTGCGGTGTGGGCGGGCCGGCGCGCTATCTTGCCGCCACGACGGGGGCGCGGGTCAGCGGCATCGACCTGACCCCGGAATTCATTGCCGTCGCGGCGGAACTGGCGACGATGACCGGGCTGTCCGACAAGGCCGACTTCCAGGTCGGCGACGCGCTCAACCTGCCGTTCGCGGATGCCGCCTTCGATGCCGGTTATACTCAGAACGTATCCATGAGTGTGCCCGACAAGGCGCGCTTCTTCGCCGAGGCCGCGCGCGTGCTGAAGCCCGGGGCCCGCTTCGTCGCCGGCGAGGTCGCGCAAGGCCCCGGCGGCGACGTGCTCTATCCCGTGCCCTGGGCCATGACGGCCGAGATCAGCCACCTGACGACGCCCGAGGTAACGGCGGCGATTTTGGAGGATGCGGGATTCCGGGTCGAGGCGATCCACGATTCCACGGATCAGGCGATGGCCTACAATCAGGCGGCCCGCACGCGGGCCAAGGAGCAGGGGCCGCCGATCCTCAATCCGCTGGTGATCCTGCGCGAAAACGCCGTGGAGCGCATGCGCAATTCAGCCCGCAATGTGGCGCAGGGCCGCGCGATCCCGGTGGAGTTCGTCTGCATTCGGTCTTGACTTTTCGGCCCTGGCGCACGACCTTTTTGAAAATCATTCCGTATCGTGAAATTGCGTGCCGTTGCGCGTGACGCGCTGCGGAGTGTCACGAGCCAAAAAACGCAGGGAAGAAAACATGGCCGATACCGCAACGCCCCGTCCGCGGACCCGGGGCCGCACCCGCACACGGTCGCGCGAGGATACCGGGGGACAGGTTCAGTCCCTCGCCCGCGCCATTTCCATTCTCAAGGCCCTGGCCCGGTCCGACGACGGTATGACGCTGACCGATGTGGCGCTGACCGTCGTCCTGCCGCCGTCGACCACGCACCGCCTGCTGACCACCATGCAGCACGACCGCATCGTGCGCTTCGATCAGGCGACTGCACTATGGCATGTCGGGGTCGAGGCCTTCGTGATCGGCAATGCCTTCATCCGGTCACGCGATCTGGTCGTCATGGCGCGGCCGATCATGCGCCGTCTGATGGAAGAAACGGGCGAAACCGTAAAATTGGGAATTCAGGACGACGGCGAGGTCATCTATCTGGCCCAGGTCGAAAGTCGCGAGACCATGCGCGCCTATCGCGCCCCCGGCACCCGCGTGCCCATGCATTGTTCCGGCGTGGGCAAGGCGCTGCTCGCCAATCAGTCCGAGGAAGAGGTCAACCGCATCCTGCAGCGCCACGGCCTGTCCAAGGTCACGGACAAGACCCTGGCCACACCCGTGCGCTTCCGCGACGCGCTCGGCCAGATCCGCCGCCAAGGTTATGCCCTCGATGACGAGGAACATGCCATCGGCCTGCGCTGCATCGCCGCCGCCGTGTTCAACGAGCATGACGAGCCGATCGCCGCGATTTCCGTCTCCGGCCCCTCGGCGCGCATTTCCGACGAGAAGATCGCCGGCCTGGCCGGTCTCGTGACCCGCGCCGCCAAGGCCATCGCCAGCGAGCTCGGCAGCCGCGAGCCCTGATCCGCCGCACTCGACAGCCGATCCATTAATGAGACTTCGCTGCGGTGCCTCGGCGCCGGCGGCTGGTGTTTGCGTGGTCCTGAAAATCGATATTTTTCCAAAATTGCATATTATATAACTTATTGATTTTTATTATAAAAATAACTAGTTATCGAAATACGGAATAATTTCCAAAATGGTTGCCGAGCGTCCGGTCGGCTGTCACCCTTAACGCCGGTACTTGATAGGGAGGTGACAGCCATGGCGCGCATGACGGCAGCGGAAGCAGCGGTCCGGGTTCTTGAGAAAGAGGGCGTTCACGCCGCTTTCGGCGTCCCCGGGGCAGCCATCAATCCGTTCTACGCGGCGATGAAAAAGCGCGGTTCCATCGACCACGTGCTGGCCCGCCACGTCGAAGGGGCAAGCCATATGGCCGAGGGCTATACCCGGGCCAAGGCCGGTAACATCGGGGTCTGTATCGGCACCTCGGGCCCGGCGGGCACGGACATGATCACCGGCCTGTATTCCGCCCAGGCGGACAGCATCCCGATCCTCTGCATCACCGGGCAGGCGCCCCGCGACAAGCTGTACAAGGAAGATTTTCAGGCGGTCGATATCGAATCCATCGCCAAGCCGGTGACCAAATGGGCGGTCACTGTGCGCGAACCGGCCCTGGTGCCCCGCGTGTTTCAGAAGGCGTTCCATCTGATGCGATCATCCCGCCCGGGTCCGGTGCTGATCGACATGCCGATCGACGTGCAGCTGGCGGAAATCGAATTCGACGCCGACATGTATGAGCCGCTCCCGGCATTCAAGCCCAAGGCCTCGCGCCGCCAGATCGACCGCGCCATGGCCATGCTGGCCGGTGCCGAACGCCCGATGATCGTCGCCGGCGGTGGCATCATCAACGCCGATGCCCAGGACCTTTTGGTCGAATTCGCGGAACTGACCGGCATCCCGGTGATCCCGACCCTGATGGGTTGGGGGGCGATCGCCGATGACCATCCCCTGATGGCCGGCATGGTCGGGCTGCAGACCGCGCATCGCTACGGCAACAAGTCCTTCCTGCGGTCCGACTTCGTGCTTGGTATCGGCAACCGCTGGGCCAATCGGCATACGGGATCCGTCGGTGTCTACACCAAGGGCCGCACCTTCGTGCATGTGGATATCGAACCGACCCAGATCGGTCGCGTGTTCGAACCCGACTACGGTATCGTGTCCGATGCTGGGGCGGCGCTTGCCCTGTTCGTGCAGGCGGCGCGCGAGATGAAGGAAGACGGCAGCCTGCCGGACTGGTCCGGCTGGGCCGATGAATGCGCCCACCGCAAGGAAGTGATGCAGCGTAAATCCCACTTCGACGCGGTGCCGCTGAAGCCACAGCGCGTTTACCAGGAAATGAAGGAGGCCTTCGGCCGCGACGTCTGCTACGTCACCACCATCGGCCTCAGCCAGATCGCCGCCGCGCAGTTCCTCAACGTCTATGGGGCGCGCAACTGGATCAACTGTGGACAAGCCGGGCCCTTGGGCTGGACCCTGCCGGCTGCGCTGGGGGCCCGCAAGGCCTGCCCGGATAAGGAAATCGTCGCGATTTCCGGCGACTACGACTTCCAGTTCCTGATCGAGGAACTGGCCGTCGGCGCCCAGTTCAACCTGCCCTACATCCATGTGGTGCTGAACAATTCCTACCTCGGCTTGATCCGCCAGGCGCAACGCGGGTTCGACATGGACTACAACGTCCAATTGTCGTTCGAAAACGTCAACGCGCCGGACCTGGGCGATTACGGTGTCGACCATGTTGTCGTGGCCGAGGGCCTGGGCTGCAAGGCGATCCGCGTGCGCAGCCCCAACGAGTTCAAGGAAGCCTTTGCCCAGGCGCAGGTCCTGATGAAGGAACATCAGGTGCCCGTGGTTCTGGAATTCATCCTGGAACGCGTCACCAACGTCGCCATGGGCATGGAGATCGACGCCGTCAACGAGTTCGAGGAAATCCTTTGCCTCGATCCATCTCTGGATACGGACGGCCTGCCTGATCCCAAGTCGGGCAAGGAAAAGAAGCGGGACATGATTCCCGCCGAATGAGGTCCCTGCGAGGAGGGCGGGAGGCGCCTTTGACCGGAACCCACTTCCGGTTGCCTCCCGCCCGACCTCGCCGCTACCCTCGCCGCCAATGATCACACCATCGCAGGAGACACCCCCATGCCCCGTTTCAACGCCAACATCACCATGCTGTTCCAGGATCTGGATTTCATGGACCGTTTTCAGGCCGCCGCCAAGGCCGGGTTCAAGGGCGTGGAATACCTGTTCCCCTATGACTACAAGGCGGATGATCTGGTCGACGCGTTGAAATCCAACGGCCTGACCCAGGTGCTGCACAACCTGCCGGCCGGCGACTGGGCCAAGGGGGAACGGGGCCTGGCCAGCCTGCCTGACCGGAAAAGCGAATTCCAGGACAGCGTGGGCCTGGCCATTGAATACGCAACGGCGCTGGGCTGTCCCCAGGTCAATTGCCTGGCCGGCATTCCCGGCGACGGCGTGGCCCCGGAAAAGGCCTTCGAGACCTTTGTCGAGAGCCTTGAATTCGCGGCTCCCCGGTTCGACGACGCGGGCATCAAGCTTCTGGTCGAGGCGATCAACACCCGCGACATTCCGGGTTTCTTCCTCAACACCTCGGCCCAGACGGAACGGGTGCTGGAGGCCGTCGGCCACGACAACCTGTATTTCCAATACGACGCCTATCACATGCAGATCATGGAAGGTGATTTGTGCCGCACGGTTGAACGCCTGCTGCCGCGCATTCCCCATATCCAGATCGCCGACAACCCGGGCCGCCACGAGCCGGGCACCGGCGAAATCAACTATCCGCACTTCTTCGCCCACTTGGACGCCATCGGCTACAAAGGTTGGGTCGGCTGCGAATACATCCCCGCGACCACGACGGTCGAAGGCCTGGGTTGGCTGCGCGCCGCCGAGGCGTCGAGCAAGGCCGCCTGATTCCAGCAGCGGTCTTTTCCCGGCTGGCGGAAAAATCCCGGTTGCCCCATTGGTTTTTGCCGCAATCGCGGTAAAACGTCTGCAACCATTCAGCTTACGTAAAATCAATCCACCCAGGAGGGGACATCAACCATGGCTACCATCGGATTCATCGGTCTCGGCATCATGGGCGCACCCATGGCCGTCCATTTGCAGAAAGCCGGACATAAGATCGTCGCGCTCAAGCGCAAGAAACCCATGCCGAAGGATCTTGCCAAGGGCGGCGCCGTGTTCGCCGCGACGCCCAAGGACGTGGCCGCCAAGTCCGAAGTCATCATCACCATGGTGCCCGACACGCCCCAGGTCGAAGAAGTCCTGTTCGGCGCGAACGGTGTGGCGTCGGCCAACCTGAAGGGCAAGCTGGTCATCGACATGTCCTCCATCGCCCCCTTGGCGACCAAGGAATTCGCCAAGAAGATCAAGAAGGCGGGGGCCGGTTGGGTCGACGCGCCCGTGTCCGGCGGTGAAGTGGGGGCCAAGAACGCGGCCTTGACCATCATGTGCGGCGGCACCAAGAAGGATTTCGACCGCGCCTTGCCGCTGTTCGAACTGATGGGCAAGAACATCACCCTGGTCGGCGGCGCCGGCGACGGGCAGACCTGCAAGGTCGCCAATCAGATCATCGTGGCGCTGAACATCGAGGCCGTGTCCGAAGCCCTGCTGTTTGCATCCAAGGCCGGGGCCGATCCCGCCAAGGTGCGTGAAGCCCTGATGGGCGGTTTCGCCAATTCGAAGATCCTCGAAGTCCATGCGGAGCGCATGATCAAGCGCACCTTCAAGCCGGGCTTCCGCATCGAGCTGCACCAGAAGGACCTGAACCTGGCCCTGTCCGGGGCCAAGGAGATGGGCATCTTCCTGCCCAACACGGCGACGGCGCAGGAGTTGTTCAATTCCTGCAAGGCTCACGGCGGTGCCGGCTGGGACCATTCGGCGATGGTGCGGGCGCTCGAGATCATGGCCAAGCACGAGGTCAAATAATCCTGCTCCGCCGCCCCTGTTGCCGGGGCAGGCAAAAGACTTACAATGAGAAAAAGCCGGCGTCCGAAAAGGGCGCCGGTCATTGGAGCGTTCAACCATGCTAATGCCGAAACCGGATCAAGGCGTCATCGACCGGCGGGCCGAGATCATCGCCGCCATGCGCGCCATCGTGCCCGGGGAGGGCGTGATTGCCGACGATGCCATGCTTAAGGCCTTCGAATGCGACGGCCTGATGGCTTATCGGCAGCTGCCGCTGATCGTCGTGCTGCCGGAAACAACGGCCCAGGTTTCGGAAATCCTCAAATATTGCCATGACAACGGCGTGAAGATCGTACCGCGCGGGGCGGGTACGGGTCTGTCCGGCGGGGCCTTGCCGCTGGCTGACGCCATTACCTTGGGATTGTCCAAGTTCAACCGGGTGCTGGACATCGACTATGCCAACCGCTGCGCCGTGGTGCAGCCGGGGGTCACCAACCTGGGCGTCACCAAGGCGGTCGAAGGCGACGGCTTCTATTACGCGCCCGACCCGTCATCGCAGATCGCGTGTTCCATCGGCGGCAACATCGCCGAGAATTCCGGCGGCGTGCATTGCCTGAAATACGGCCTGACGACCAACAACGTGCTGGGCGTGGAAATGGTGCTGATGGACGGCACGGTCCTGCGCCTGGGCGGCAAGCACCTGGACCCGGGCGGCTATGACCTGCTGGGCGTGCTCACGGGCTCCGAAGGGCTGCTCGGCGTCATTACGGAAGTCACCGTGCGGATCTTGAAAAAGCCGGAGACGGCGCGGGCCGTGCTGCTTGGTTTCAATTCGTCGGAAGAAGGGGGCGACTGCGTCGCCGCCATCATCAACGCCGGGATCATTCCGGGCGGGATCGAGATGATGGACAAGCCGGCCATCCATGCGACGGAGGAATTCGTCCATGCGGGCTATCCCATGGATGTCGAGGCACTGCTGATCGTCGAACTGGACGGCCCCAAGGTCGAGGTCGATTACCTGATCGAACGGGTCGGCGAGATCGCGACGGGGCAAGGGGCGATCTATTCTCGCATCAGCGATACCGAAGAAGAACGCGCGGCCTTCTGGTCCGGGCGAAAGAATGCGTTCCCGGCGGTCGGGCGCATCTCGCCGGATTATCTCTGCATGGACGGCACCATTCCCCGGAAAAAGCTTGGCCTGGTCCTGCAACGGATGACGGAGATGTCCGACAAATACGGCCTGCGCGTCGCCAACGTGTTCCATGCCGGTGACGGCAATCTGCATCCCCTCATCATGTTTGACGCCAACCAGCCGGGCGAACTGGACCGGGCCGAGGAATTCGGCGCCGATATCCTGAAATTATGTGTCGAGGTCGGCGGCGTGCTGTCCGGCGAACACGGAATCGGCGTGGAAAAGCGCGACCTGATGGGCGAGATGTTCACGGAAGACGACCTGAAGCAGCAGCAGCGGGTCAAATGCGCCTTCGACCCGGACCATCATCTCAATCCGGGCAAGGTCTACCCGACCCTTCACCGCTGCGCCGAACTGGGCCGCATGCATATCTCGCGCGGCCAGGTGCCGTTCCCCGACATTCCCCGATTCTGATCCACCGACTATGACCGAAATTCTCAAGCCGGATACCGCCGACCAGGTTCTTGATGCCGTCAAATGGGCGGTCTCGGAAGCAACACCCTTGGACGTGCGCGGCACGGGCACCAAGGCAGGGTTCGGCCGCCCCGTGCAGGCGGGCCAAGTCCTCGACCTGTCGAACCTCGCCGGCATCACCGATTACGACCCCGGCGAACTGGTGCTGACCGCCGGACCCGCGACGCCCATGGCCGAGATCGAACAGGCCTTGGCCGAGGCCAACCAGGAACTGGCGTTCGAGCCCATGGACCTGGGCGTGCTTTACGGCACGGGTGACGGCGGCGGCACGATCGGCGGGGTGATCGCCGCCAACCTGTCCGGCCCCCGGCGCATCAAGGCGGGGGCGGCGCGCGATCATTTCCTGGGCTTCCAGGCGGTGTCCGGGCGGGGCGAGGTGTTCAAGTCCGGCGGCAAGGTGATGAAGAACGTCACCGGCTTCGATCTCTCGAAACTGATGGCCGGTTCCTTCGGCACCCTGGCCGTCATGACGCAGATTTCCGTGAAGGTGCTGCCGCGCCCGGAAAAGACGCGCACGGTTCTGCTCATGGGGGCCGACGATACTCATGCGGTCGCGGCGCTGTGCGATGCCCTGGGCTCCAGCCATGAGGTTGCCGGCGCGGCCCATCTGCCGGCTTCCGTCGCCGGGCGCTCCGCCGTCGGCTATGTGTCCGGCGCAGGGACCTCTGTCACCGCCGTGCGCGTCGAAGGGCCGGGGCCCAGTGTCGAACACCGCTGCAATTCCCTGCGCGACCTGTTCGCCCCCTTCGGTGCGGTCGAGGAACTGCATTCCCATAACTCCGCCGCCTTCTGGCGCGAGGTGCGCGACGCGGCCCCCTTCACCGGTGACTGGCAGGACCATCAGGTCTGGCGCGTCAGCGTGTCGCCGACGGCGGGGCCGACGGTGGGCCAGCACCTGCGCGCGCGCCTGGGCGGCGAGGTCTATTACGATTGGGGCGGCGGGCTGATCTGGTTCGCCCTCGACGCCCGCAGCGACGCCGGCGCGGCGGACATCCGCCGGGTCATCCGGGACTGCGGCGGCCATGCGACTCTGGTCCGCGCCGCCGCCGACGTGCGCCAGGCGGTCGCGGTGTTCCAGCCGCAACCGGGCCCGCTGGCCGATCTTTCAAAACGGGTGAAGGAGGCCTTCGACCCCGAGGGCATTCTCAACCCCGGCCGCATGACGGCGGGTGTGTAAGGGCAGGGACGGACAGACGATGCAAACCACCTTCACCCTGGCCCAGATGGCCGATCCGCATATCGCCCAGGCCAACGACATCCTGCGCAAATGTGTGCACTGCGGCTTCTGCACGGCGACCTGTCCGACCTATGTCCTGCTGGGCGACGAGTTGGACAGCCCGCGCGGGCGCATCTACCTGATCAAGGGATTGCTGGAGGAAGGGGCCAAGCCGACTGAACAGCACGTCATCCATATCGACCGCTGCCTGACCTGCCTGTCGTGCATGACGACCTGTCCGGCCAGCGTCGATTACATGCATCTGGTCGACGACGCGCGGGCCAAGATCGAACGGGAATACAAACGCCCCTTCATGGATCGGCTGCTCCGGGGCCTGCTGCCCCTGATTCTGCCTTATCCGGACCGCTTCCGCGTGATGCTGCTGGGCGCCTGGCTGGCGCGGCCCTTGGCCAGGATCATGCCGGGGCGGCTCGGCGCCATGCTGGGCCTGGCGCCCAGGCGTATCCACGCGCCGACGGACATGGACCGGCCCCAGGTGTTCAAGGCCGAGGGCGTGATGAAAAAGCGCGTGGCCCTGATGACCGGCTGCGCCCAGAAGGTTCTGAACCCGGCGATCAACGAGGCCACCGTGCGGTTGCTGACCCGCCACGGCTGCGAGGTCGTGGTCGCCGACGGGCAGGGCTGCTGTGGTGCCCTGGTCCACCACATGGGCAAGGAAGACCAGAGCCACGCCCAGGCCAAGGCGAACATAGAGGCCTGGGAGCGGGCCGAGGCGACGCACGGCGCCATCGACGCCGTCGTCATCAATGCATCCGGCTGCGGCACCACGGTGAAGGATTACGGCTGGATGCTGCGCCGGGACGATGCCTGGGCGGACCGCGCCAAGACGATTTCCGGCAAGACCAGGGACGTCACGGAAGTGATGATGGACCTGGGCCTGAATGCGGCTGCGATTGACGGGGACAAGCCCGTCGTCGCCTATCATTCGGCTTGTTCCATGCAGCACGGCCAGAAGCTGACCAAACCGCCCAAGGACCTTTTAGCCCAGGCCGGGTTCGAAGTGCGGGAACCCGCGGAAAGTCACCTCTGCTGTGGCTCCGCCGGGACCTACAACATGATGCAGCCGGAAATCTCCGGCCGCCTCAAGGACCGCAAGGCCGCCAACATGAAGCGCACGGGTGCTCAGGTCATGGCCACCGGCAACATCGGCTGTATGGTTCAGCTCGAAGACGCCGTCGGCATGCCCGTGGTTCATACGGTCGAACTGCTTGATTGGGCGACCGGCGGGCCGAAACCGGCGGGACTGAAATAGGACTCGACGGTAAGAGTCGCACTCAGTGCATATTTAGTCGCGATCTTCCAGGCTTTTGTGGTATGCTTGCCGCATCGCCGCCGCGAAACGGGTCGCGGGGCCTGCAACGCAGGAAGGAGCCGTCGCATGACATCGATCACGCGGATCCTCGGGCGGGCGGTGCTTTTCGGAAGCCTCGCCCTGGTCCTCACCCTCCGTCCCGCCGCCGACGCGCGGGCGAATTCCACCCTCGACTGGCTGTCCGGCGAACCGGTGACGCTCATGGATCTGGGCATTATCCGCCTCAAGCAGGATTTGCTTCAGGTCGGCCAGCGGCTTTTGGAAATCGGCTTCCTGCCCGTGGCGCCGACCACTGGCGCCTATTTCGACTGGCGGGACAAGAGGATCACCGTGTTCCTGACGGCGCGCGAACGCTTCGCCCAGCCGTCCGAAGGCATGTGCCTGGAACTGTTTTCGCGGGTCGCCAAGGGCTTGGCGTCGCGCAGCCGCGGTCATCAGGGCGATCCGGGCTGGTATCTGGAGGAAATCTTCACCCATGACGGCTGGGGTAATTTCACCCGCCCGCCGCGGATGCGCGAAGAGCTTTTGAAAACCGTGCAGTTGGAGGTCACCTTGCTGCCGCCCCGCCCAATGGGGCCGGAGCGCACGCTGCATTGTTCGGGCGGGCTCGACACGGAACCGCACGAGGTTTCGGTCACCATCTCCTGACGAAGGTGTGAGCGGCGGGCTCTTGGCCTGATGCCTGCGAAGGCGTAATCTTTTTGACATGGTTACGTGGAAACGCATCCTCATGGCAGGGCTTCTTGCCGCCGTATTGGCCGTGCCGCAGGCGCGGGCCGATCAGACCGACCCGGTTCTGGACGCCCTGTTCGCTGCCCTGACGGCGACCAAGAACCCGGAAGAAGCCCATCAAATCGAAACCCGCATCTGGCAGACCTGGGCGGTCAGCGGTCAGGAACTGGTCGACAGCGCCATGGCCCGGGGCGTCATCGCCATGAACAAGGGGGCCTTCGATACTTCGTTGAAATACTTCAACGACGTCATTAGCCTGGCTCCCCGGCATGCCGAAGGCTGGAACAAGCGGGCCACGGTGCACTTCCTTCTCGGCAAATATCCGGAATCCGTGCTCGACATCCAACGCACCCTGGAACTGGAACCGCGCCATTTCGGCGCGCTATCCGGCCTGGGCTTGATCTACGCGGAAATGGGGCGCAAAAAAGCGGCGATCCGCGCCATGGAAAAGGCGCTGGCCATCAACCCGCATATGGACGCCATCCGCGGCCAGTTGCAGGAACTGAAAACCGAGGTTTCCGGGAAACCCATCTGATATGACGACATCACAGGCAACGGCGGCGGCGCAGCCGTCCGGTTCGGTCGACGACGACCTTTTGAACCTTTTGGCGCAAATCGTCGGGACGGAAAACCTGTCGACCTCCGCCGCCGTGCGCGAGCAGCACGGGCGCGACGAATCCTACCATCCTTCGTCCCCGCCCGACGCCGTCGTCTATTGCACGGAAACCGAACAGGTCTCGGCCGTGGTCAAGGCCTGCGCCGAACGCGGCGTGCCGATCATTCCCTTCGGCACCGGCACTTCGCTGGAAGGCCATGTGGCGGCCTTGTCCGGCGGGGTCTGCATCGACCTGTCGCGCATGGACAAAATCCTCACCGTCAACGCCGAGGACATGGACGTCACCGTTCAGGCCGGCGTGCGGCGCAAGGCGCTTAACGATTATCTGCGCGACACGGGCCTGTTCTTTCCCATCGATCCGGGGGCGGATGCGTCGCTTGGCGGCATGACGGCGACGCGGGCCAGCGGCACCAACGCCGTGCGCTACGGCACCATGCGGGAAAACGTCCTGAACCTGACCGTGGTCATGGCCGACGGGCGGATCATCCGCACCGCGCGCCGGGCACGCAAGTCGTCGGCGGGGTACGATCTGACGCGCCTGTTCGTGGGCTCGGAAGGGACCCTTGGCGTGATCACCGAAGTGACCTTGCGCCTTTACGGCATTCCCGAAGCCGTGCTGGCCGCCGTCTGTCCGTTCCCCGATCTGGAAAGCGCCGTGAATACGGTGATTCTGACGATCCAGTCGGGCATTCCCGTGGCCCGTATCGAGCTTCTGGACGAAGCGCAGATGGATGCGGTGAACAAGTATTCCAAGCTGGATTACGCGGTGAAGCCGACCCTGTTTTTTGAATTCCACGGCAGTGACGCGGGCGTGCGCGAACAGGTCGAAAACGTGAAGGCCATCGCCGCCGATTTCGGCGCCGACGATTTCCAATGGGCGACCAAGCCGGAAGACCGCAACAAGCTGTGGCAGGCCCGGCATGATGCCTATTACGCGGCGATCGCGCTGCGCCCCGGGTGCCGGGGCATCGCCACGGATGTCTGCGTGCCGATCTCGAAACTGGCGGAATGCATCCTGGAAACCCGCAAGGACATCGACGCGTCGGGCCTGTGCGCGCCCATCGTCGGCCATGTCGGTGACGGCAATTTCCACATCGTCTTCGTGGTCGATCCCGACAACGCGGACGAAATGAAGCGCGCCGAGGACGTGAACGAACGCATGGTCATGCGCGCCATCGCCCTGGACGGCACCTGCACGGGCGAACATGGCGTCGGTTACGGCAAGATCGATTTCCTGACCGCCGAACACGGCGAGGCCCTGGTCGCCATGCGCGCGGTCAAACAGGCGCTTGACCCCCGGAACATCATGAACCCGGGCAAGATCATCCGCGTCTGACCAATACTAACCTTCGGTTAGCTAGCCTGAGTAATGTCGTAGGTAGTATGCTTGACTCAGTTGTGAAATCGGCTGAGGCACGCGCGGCGGGAAAACTCAAGGATGTTGTCGACAACCCATGCACCGCCACAGGACAGTGCTCATGTAATTGAGGTGCTCAAGGCTGTTGCCACACCGTTGACCGGAGAAGCGTTTCTTCACAATCTCGTGCAGCAGCTGGGGGTTCTGTTCCAGGCTGAAACAACGTTCGTTGCCCATCGGGTAGATCCGCAGAGCACCAAGGTTCGTGGGTTAGCCGCGTGGAAAGACGGCGCGCGGAAGGAAGCATGGGAATTCGATTTGCAGAACAACCCCTGTCATATGGTTTATCGGGGCGAGCCGATTTTTCTGCCATGTGACGTGGCTGCGGAATTTTCAGGTAAAAAAGACAGCGGGTACGAGAGCTTCGTCGGTTATCCCCTTCGCGGCCAGAACGGTGACGTCATGGGCCATATCGCGGTCTACAGCTCCAAAATCCTCACGGGGCATGACGACTGGGTGTCGTTGTGTGGCTTGTTCGCTGACCGTGCCGAAGCGGAGTTGCAACGACAGCTACTTGAAAACGAGCGTGACCGGACGATTGTAAAATTGAAGGCGCTGGATGCCTTGAAGAATGAATTCATTTCCATCGCCGCCCACGACCTGCGAAGCCCCTTGGGTGCGGTTCGGGGAATGGCTGAAGTGCTTAGCCGCCAGCAAAATCAAGGAGAACGAGAGCAGGCCTTGTTGAAAAACATTATCGATGCATCGGATAGGATGGTCGGGCTCGTTAATCGCTATCTCGATTATGCCTCTATCGAAGCAGGTGCTTTAAAGCTCAATAAGATTGAGACCGATTTGTCCCGTTTTCTTGAGGGTTTGTTGGTGCTTCGGAGAGTCCTGGCGGCCGACAAGGAAATCACCATTCAGGCCGATCTCCCGGATCGGATGACTTGCTCCGTTGATTCTGAGCGTCTTGGTCAGGTCATCGATAACCTTTTGGACAATGCAATCAAGTTTTCTCCCCATGGCGGCACGATAAAGCTCGGACTGTCAGAAGCGGACGACGGCACATCGGCTGTAATTTCAGTCAGCGACGAGGGGACGGGTATTCCTGAGGATTTCAAATCGCGCATCTTTGGTGCATTCGAAACGGCAGCCGATGACGATGACAGCAACAGGTTTCGTTCCGATAAGAGTTTCGGTCTGGGTCTGATGATTTCAAAACGAGTCGTTGACGCGCATGGCGGCTCGATTTCCGTTGATGAAAACGCCGAAGGTGGTGCGGTATTGACGGTCACCCTGCCAAAAATCTGACCAGGCAGACCGACTTTAACCGCCCCCTCACCAGTTTTCCTTCAATATGGATCATGCATGTCTCGATGGTTTGGTTTCGGCAGCTTTCAGAATGATCGGGTTGTATTGTCACAATCTGAAAAAACCCCTGCCGAGTAGGCGTTTAGGGTTTTCAAACCGAGGTTGGTAACGTAACCAAAGCCAACTTTGGGAGATCTGATTTTGAATCCGGAAACTTTGCTTCGCGACATGTTCGCCGCCGCCGTTGCGGCGGCCCAGCCTGAAAAGCGTATTCCCCATTTCCTGCCGGCGCCGCCCAAGGGCGGGCGCACGCTGGTGATCGGGGCGGGCAAGGCCTCGGCCGCGATGGCCCGCGCCTTTGAAGATCATTGGCCGGGCGACCTTTCCGGCCTGATCGTCACCCGCTACGGCTATGACGTGCCCTGCAAACGCATCGAAACGGTCGAGGCCGCCCATCCCGTGCCCGATGCGGCGGGCGAGGCGGCGGCTCGGCGCATGCTGGAGATGGTCAAGGGGCTGACCGAGGACGATCTGGTGGTCTGCCTGATTTCCGGCGGCGGATCGGCTTTGCTGTCGGCACCTGGACCGGGCCTGACCCTGGCCGACAAGCAGGCGGTGAACCGCGAACTGTTGCGCTGCGGGGCCACCATCCATGAAATGAACTGCCTGCGCAAACATCTGTCGGCGGTCAAGGGCGGGCGGTTGGCCGCCGCCGCGGCACCGGCCCGGATCGTCAATCTGCTGATTTCCGACGTGCCGGGGGATGATCCGGCGGTCATCGCCTCGGGCCCGACGGTGCCCGATCCGACGACCTTCGACGACGCGCGGGCCATCGTCGCCAAATACGGCATCAAGCTGCCCGCCGTGGTGCAGGGCCTGTTGGACGCGGGGGCGGAGGAAACGCCCAAGCCTGACGACCCCATCTTCGATCGCGTGGAAACCCATTTGATCGCCCTGCCGCAGGCCAGCCTGGAGGCCGCTGCCGAGGTCGCCCGCGCCGCCGGCGTGACGCCGGTGATCCTGGGCGATGCGCTGGAGGGCGAGGCCCGCGACCTGGGCATCGAACACGCACAGCTTGCCCGCGATACCCTGGCCGGAAAGGGCTCGACGCAAGGCCCTTGTGTTTTGTTGTCGGGCGGTGAGACCACGGTGACCATCCGCGGTGACGGCGGGCGCGGCGGGCGCAATACGGAATACTTGCTGGGCATGGCGGTGGCCCTCGGCGGTGCCGACCATATCCACGCCATCGCCTGTGATACGGACGGCGTCGACGGGTCGGAAGACAACGCGGGGGCGGTGATCGGCCCGGACAGCTTGGCCCGCGCCAAGGCGGCGGGCATGGATGCCCAGGCATTGCTCGACGCCAACGACGCTTACGGATTTTTCCAGGGCATCGGCGATCTGGTGGAATGCGGGCCGACCTTGACCAACGTCAATGACTTCCGGGCGATATTGGTGCTGCCATAGAGACGGCTGCACCCATCATTCGAAATTCCCGGGGATGGCGTCGGCGATAACAAAGCAGGCGAGACGCGCTCCATGGATCAAGACCCTCTTCCGCGCCAGGCGTGGCATGCCCTTCCCTGGGAAGAGGCCGCCCGTGCGCTGGAGACCGATCCCGAGGCGGGCCTCAGTCCTGAGGAAGCGTCGGCCCGGCTCGAACGGTACGGTCCCAACGATCTGCCCCGGCCGCGTCCACCTGGCCTGCTGACCCTGTACCTGCGGCAATTCGCCAATCCGCTGATCTATCTTCTGGCCGCCGCGGCGGTGGTCTCCGTCGCCATCGGCGAGGCCTCGGACGCGCTGTTCATCTTCGCCGTGCTGCAGGTCAACGCCCTGATCGGCACCTATCAGGAGTATCGCGCGCAGAAGAGTGCGCTTGCCCTCGACAGCCTGATCCGTGACCGGGCCACGGTCCTGCGCGGCGGCGCAGTCCATACCGTGGACGGCCGCGATCTGGTGCCGGGCGACGTGATCCGTCTGGAATCCGGCAGCCACGTCCCGGCCGACTTGCGTTTGGTTCAAGCCGACGCCTTGCTGGTCGATGAATCTCTGCTGACCGGCGAGTCCCAGGCCGTGGTCAAGGACGCGGCGGCGACCGTGGCGGAACCGGCCATGACCGGCGACCGCATCACCATGCTTCATGCGGCCACGGTGGTGGTCAGCGGCCGGGCGCTTGGCATCGTCACCGAAACCGGTACACGCACGGCGTTGGGCCAGATTGCGGAACAACTGGCGGGCCGTGATGCCGCGCCGCCGCCCCTGGTCGTGCGCCTGGAACGGTTCACCCGCATGCTGGGGATCGTCGTGGTCGTGGCGATCGCGCTTTTGGCCGTGGCGATGGTGCTCAAGGGGGCGCCGGTGGTCGAAATTTTCCTGGTCGCCGTGGCGCTTGCCGTCGCCGCCCTGCCCGAAGGCCTGCCCGTGGCGATCACTGTGGCGCTGTCCGTCGGCTGTCACCGCATGGCCGGGAAGAACGTGATCGTGCGGTCCCTGCCGGCGGTCGAGGGCCTGGGGGCCTGCACCCTGATCGCCAGCGACAAGACAGGCACTTTGACCTGCAACGCCTTGACCGTGAAACGTGTGGCGGTGCCGGGACTTGGTGAGTTCCAGGTAACCGGCGAGGGTTATAATGACGAAGGGGCCGTGACCGCCGCCAACGGCGCCATGAGCGATGCCGACTGGCACGGCCTGCGTCGCTTGGCCGAGGCGGCGGCGCTGTGCAACGAGGCCGAACTGGCCCGCCGGGATGGTCATTGGCATCATCTGGGGGATACCGTGGACGTGGCCTTTCTGGCTTTGGCGGCCAAGGCCGGGCTGAGCCGCCCTGGCCTGCTTGCCGATCTGCCGCAGGAAGCCGTCATTGCTTACGAACCGGCACGGCGCTATGGCGCGTCCTTCCACCGGACGAAAGACGGGCTGTGGGTTTATGCCAAGGGCGCGTTCGAGGTCATCCTACCGTTCTGCCGTGATGCAGACCGGGACGAACTGACGCACCAGGCCGAAGCATTGGCGGCTGAGGGCTTTCGCGTTCTGGCCGTGGCCGCGGGCCCCGCGTCAGCCCCGGTCGAAGACCTGGCCGGGACGACGGACCTGGAATTCCTTGGCTTCGTCGGCCTGATCGATCCCCTACGTCCGGAATCCCGGGATGCGGTGGAACGCTGCCGCCGGTCGGGCATCGACGTGCGCATGGTCACCGGCGATCATCCGGCGACCGCACTCGCGATTGCCCGCGACGTCGGCATTGCGGCAGCCGGTGAGACGGCGGTGACCGGCCTGGAGCTGAAGACATTGGCCGACGATCCGGCGGCCTTCGCCCGCGCCGTCGCCGAAGCCCCCGTGTTCGCACGGGTCGATCCCTTGCAGAAACTGGAGATCGTCAAATCACTGCGGGCTCAGGGCCATTTCGTTGCGGTGACCGGCGACGGCGTGAACGATGCGCCGGCCCTCAACGCCGCCGACATCGGCGTCGCCATGGGGGCTGGCGGCACGGATGTGGCGCGCGATACGGCGGACCTGATCCTGACCGATGACAATTTCGCCTCCATCGTCAACGGGGTGGAACAGGGCCGCATTGCTTACGACAACGTGCGCAAGGTGGTGTATCTCCTGGTCTCGACCGGGGCGGCCGAGGTCGCGCTGTTTTTCTTTACCTTCCTGGGCGGGTTGCCGCTGCCGCTTTATGCCGTGCAGCTTCTGTGGCTCAACTTGGTGACCCAGGGCTTGCAGCACACGGCCCTGGCCTTCGAGGGGGCGGAGCCGGGCCTGCTCGACCGCGCGCCACGTCCGCCGAACCAGCCGGTCTTCGACCGGGTGATGATCTCGGAAACGGTTGTCTCGGGCCTGTTCATGGGGGCGGTCGGCTACCTGTTCTTTGCTTGGATGTTGGATCAAGGCTGGGCAGAGCATCAGGCGCGCAACGCGCTTCTGCTGTTGCTGGTTTTGTTCGAGAACGCCCATGTCTTCAACTGCCGTTCGGAGACGCGCTCCATCTTCCGCGTGCCGCTGTCGGCCAACTGGTTGTTGGTCGGCGCGGTCATCATCAGCCAGGGTGCTCACATCCTGGCCATGCATCTGCCCGGGTTCAATTCGGTGCTGCGGGTCGAGCCCGTGGACATCGAAACCTGGCTGCTTGTCGCGGTTATCGCGGCCTCGGTGATCCTGATGATGGAGCTGTTCAAGGTCGTCCAGAGAATGGTCTACCCGGCGCCCGGCGTCGGTGGTGACGGAAAACGGCGAACCGGCAGTTTTCCACGGAAATAGGGTTCCCCCACCTATGGCAATGATGGGCCGTTCGCCCTACACTCTGCACCGAACGGCCCCGTTTGGTGGGGCGTCCGTCACCATCGAATACATGGGATCCGC
Organism: Rhodospirillales bacterium; assembly: GCA_048263775.1. Taxonomy (GTDB): domain Bacteria; phylum Pseudomonadota; class Alphaproteobacteria; order Rhodospirillales; family Casp-alpha2; genus UBA1479. The sequence continues at coordinate 297,935 of JBLXDU010000005.1, read as the reverse complement.
CCGTTGAAGAAAATCGCTATCGGTTTTTCGGTCATTTTCGCGCTCGTTATCGGCGTGCTGCTGATCGGCCCAAGCTTGGTCGATTGGAACAGCTATACGGACGACATCGCCGATCAGGTCGAAAAAGTGACCGGACGTAAAGTCGTCATTGGCGGTCCCGTGTCTGTCCAGGTCCTGCCGACCCCGCGCCTGCATGTCGCCGACGTTCATCTCGCTAATATCAGGGATGCCGCGGATATCCATATGGCGTCCTTCGAATCCCTGGAGGTCCGGGTCTCGGCGCTGGCGCTGTTGGGCGGCAGGGTGCGGATAGAGACGGTCAAGCTGGTCCGCCCGACGGTCCTGCTGGAGCGTCTTGCCGATGGCCGCGTGAACTGGGATTTCAGCAAGCCCGTTCCTGCGAAGGACAATAACGTTGCCCAAGCGCCCGCAGCCGATAAGCAGACCTCTGGCGCCAGTGTCGGCACCGGAACGGCTGGTTCCGGCATTGCCGTGGATAATTTCACGGTCGAGGGCGGGACCATCGTTTACCGTGATCTTCAGCGCGGCCGGGAAGAGGTCATCACCGGCATTGACGCCCGCATTGCCGCGGCCAGTCTGAACGGGCCGGTGGAAAGCGAGGGCGCGCTGACCTTGGAAGGGCATCGCTTGGCCTATTCCCTGAATGTCGCCGAGATCGTCCAGGGCCGCACGATTCCCTTGGTGTTCAGCCTGAAACTGGGCAGCGACACGGTAATCAGGATCGACGGCGGCGTCGTGAACGTGCCCGAAAAGCCGCGATTGCGCGCCAAGATCACGGGCAGCGGATCGAACGTGGCCGAGGCCCTTGCGGCGACCGGCGGACCGACCGACCTGCCCGTGAACCTGGCCAAGCCGTTCACCGTGATGGGAAATCTGGAGGCCAGTGCCGATGGCGGCCGTGTCGAGAACCTGGAAATAAAACTCGACACCATGGAGTTCCATGTGTCCGCGGATATCGCGACCGGTGACAAGACCGAGGCTGCTCTGTCCGTCAAATCTGGCTGGGTCGATCTCGACGTCTTGCTTGCGCCGCCCCCGCCACCGGTCAAGACCGACGAGGTCACCAAGCCGGGTGATCTTAAAAAAACGGCGACGGTGACGGCGAAACCGACGAAAGTGGTGAAGTCGGCCAAACCGGCGGCGGCAACGGCCTTCGTCTTGCCGAAGGACATTCAGGCAAATCTATCGGTTCAGATTGACGCCCTGGTACTTCGGGGAAAGCCGTTGGAAGGGGTGAGCTTGAGCGCCGATCTGGCCAATGGCGAATTGACCCTTAACCAGGCGACGGCGCAGCTTCCCGGCGATGCCGATGTGGGATTGTTCGGGTTTCTCAGCGCCCGCGACGGCAAGCCCCGGTTCGAAGGCCAGATCGAAACCCGCGCCCAGGATCTGGGCCCCGTGTTGGCCTGGGCCATGCCGGGCGTCGCGGTGCCTGCTGCCGTGCTCAAGGATTTCAACTTCAAGACGCCGCTAATCGTTGATGGTGATTATCTGCAATTGACGGGCATCGCGGCCATGGCTGGCGGGATGAAGATGACGGGGGCGGTGACGCTCGCCCTGCAGGCGCGGCCGTCGTTTGGTGCCAACCTTGAACTCGACAGGGTGGACCTGGACGCCTTGATGCCACCGCCGCAGCCGTCGGCCGCGCCCAAGGGCGAGAAGGGAAAGGCACCCGCCGGCGCAGGGGTGGGCGGGAGCAGTTCTGAAGCATCCGGGGTATCCGGTGTCGCCGTGCCGGCCGTAGATCTGTTTGCCCCCTTGAAACCGCTGACGACCTTTGATGCCAATGTGAAGCTTGCCGTCGGCGCGGCGGTGGTGCGCGGTTTGACGGCGCGCAACATCGTGCTGGATGCGACCCTGACCCGCGGCGACCTGACCCTGCGGACCATGAAGGTCGGAAATTTCGCAGGCCTGAGCGCCGGCGTGACCGGCGGGCTTGCCGGGCTCGACGGCATTCCCACGGCGAAAGATTTGAAGATCACCGCCAGTACTAAGGATGCGGGCCCCTTGGCCAAGGCCCTGGCCTTGGATCTGCCGGTATCGCCGGAAGCCCTGGGGGCGGTGTCCATCAACGCGGCCTTATCGGGCAGCCTATTGTCGCCATCGGTGACCGCCAATCTGGGCGCCATGGGCGGGACTGTCGGGCTGCGGGGGACCCTGCCGGTCCTGGCCCTTGCAGGGCAGGACCTGCGCCTGGGCCTGTCCGCCCAGCACGGCGACCTGGCCGGCCTGCTGCGTCGCTTCGGCGCGGATTACCGTCCGCAGGGCAAGGTCGGCGGGTTCGATCTGACGGCCCAGGTCACGGGCAATCCAAAATCCATCCGCGTCGACAATATTGCCGGCAAGGTCGGGTCGGTGACGACGGCGGGCAGTCTTTCTCTCGTCCTTGAGGGGGCCAAGCCGAAGGCGCTGGCCAATCTGGCACTCGGTCCCGTCGATATCACGCCATTCCTGCCGGCCAAGCGGGCGGCGGGTCTGCTCGACCGGGGTTGGGGGATCACCCGGGCACCTGCCGCCTGGGCCGGACCAGGCGGCAACCCTCTGATGGCATCGGTGGCAACGGTCAGCTCCCGCTGGTCCAAGGCACCTATCGACTTGGCGATCTTGAACACGTTCGACGCCGCCGTGACAGCAACGTCGCCCAAGGTGACCTTCGAGGGTGCCGTCCTGGAAAACGCTGATCTAGGCGCCGCCGTCGAAGGCGGCATGTTGACGGTTGAACATCTGAACGGTCGTTTGTTTGGCGGCACGCTGGCGGCCAAGGCGACGGCCACGTCCGCCGGGCAGTTGAGCGCCGCCGGCCAGGTCGCCGGCGCGGACCTAAGCAAGGCGAGACAAGCCCTTGGCAGCGTTGCGGCAGGCAAGATCAACGCTGACTTTGATGTCACGGCCCGTGGCCGGTCGGAGGCGGAGATTATTTCCTCCCTCGGCGGCAATCTGAACTTTTCCGGCCGCGACCTGGACGCGGAAGCGCTCAGCGGATCGGCGGACGCCGGGTTCGGCCTGGGTGGCGTGGTGTTGGCGCTCAACCAGTTGGGCGGCGCGCTTGGCGGCCCGAAACAGGGCAAGGGCCTGGCTGACGTGGATGCCGCGTTCACGATCGCTGGCGGCGTCGCGACGTCGAACCAATTAAAGGCCGTGACCAACGTGGGCGTGGCCAGCGGGGCGGGCACCGTCGATCTGGCAGCCTGGACGGTCGATCTTTCCGGCGCCATTCAACCAGCCCCCAACCTGCTGTCGGCGGTGCTGTCCATCACCACGCGCAAAGGCGTGAACGTGCCGTTCTCGATCACAGGGAAACTGGACGCACCGCGCATCAAGGTTGATACGGCGTCCCTTGGGACCGGCGGAATTCCAGTTCCGGGCCTCGATAAGCTGTTGAAGAAGAAGGGCGTGGGCGACGTGCTTCAGGGGATTCTGGGCGGTGGTCAGCCGCAGCAGCAGGAAGCGCCTCCGCCGGCTCAGCCGGAACAACAACAAGCGCCGCAGACCGAGGAAAAGAAGAAGGTGACGCCGCAGGATTTGCTGCGCGGCATCCTCGGAAAGTTTTAGTACGATCTTCGGGAGATCGACATGAAGCGGCAGGCCCAACTGTCTCGACTATTCGATGGCTTGGGTTTGGTCCTCGGGGTCGGCGCCGTTTTGGCGTTGCTGTATTATTGGGATCCCACGCGGGTTACGATCAAGCGCCTAGCCCCGGGGGCCGATGCCCGGTTTGAGCACATCCCGACGGACATGGCCGCATTGCCTGCATCGGAATGGCTGACCGTTCGCGATGCCGATGTCGTCCGCCAGCGACGCGCGCATCTGGTGGCGCGGATATTCAAGATGCCCGACCTGCCCCGTGGCCTGATGCCGCAGTGGGTGATGCGTGACGTCGAGAAAAACCCAGACCCACATCATGATTGCCTATCGCCGACCGGTCCGGCTGTCGTGCGCCTGTTGTCGCGGACCGATACGATCATCATGCGCGCGCTTGCCTGTGAAGCGGCCTACTACAGGGATTGGCAAAATCTTGCCGGGATTGACGAGTTGACCGGCTACCTGAGCAAAAATTGGCGGCCCTATTCCATTGCCTATTTCCGCCCGGAAACCCCCAACGGGCGCCTGATCCTTTATCAGCAAGGGTTGGCCGCGACCTATCATGATCAGCACCGGATGATCGAAGCATGGGTTAAAGACGGCTATACCGTTGCCGCGATGAACATGCCGGGTTACGGCGACAATACCTGTTACGACTGGCGGCGCTATTGTGCCGGGCCGCTGATGGACGCCCGCTTTGCGACGGACTGGGGCGCGGCTTTTCTGCCGCCGGTGATCGCTGTTAATTACGCCCTGGCGCAACACCCGTTCAAACGAACAACCATGATCGGTGTTTCGTCGGGGGCTTGGATCACCCTGGTCAGCGCCGCCCTTGATCCGCGCATCGACGCCAGCTTTCCCGTGGCGGGGGTGCTGCCGCTTGCCTTGCTTAGGGGCAAGGAGGAAAGCGCGCGGGAAATCGTCGAGGGCTTGGCGGACATTGCCGGGGTGCTTGATCTCGCCGTCATGGGGGCGGATCGCCCGGGCCGTCGCCAGGTGCAGATATTCAACCGTTTCGACCGCTGTTGTTTCTATGGCCCGCGTCCAACCCTGTACGCGGGCCTGCTCGCGGAAACCGCCCGGAACCTGGGCGGCAGCCATCAGGTGCTGTTTGACGAAACCCATGCCCGGCACAAGATTTCCCGCTGGGCGGTGAAGCACATTATGGAAGCCATCGACGGCGACGGAAAGGTGCGGCCATGAGAAGGGTCGCGCGGATCGGCGTCTTCACTTCGCTTATGGCCCTGGCCGCAGCGGCCGGATTGTGGTGGGACGGCGGCGCCTGGCAATACGGCGACATGCCGACACGGGGATTGATGCGGGTCGCGGGGTTCGCCCTTGCGGCGTTGGGTTGTTTCGGGGTGGCCGCCTGGCTGCGCCGGCGCAGGCGTTAATCCCGCAGGGTCTGCAGCACAAAAACGCGGACAGCGCTGGATAAATTGCCCGTGCGCCCGGCGTCTATTTCCGTGACCAAGGCATTGACGGATATCTCCCGTGCCGCGGCAATTTCCTTGAGGGAGTCCCAGAACAGATCTTCCAGAGTCAGGCTGGTGTGATGACCGGCAACCAGGACCGAGCGCTTGGCCAGGCGAGTAGGATCGCGGCTGAATTGGGAAGAGAGGGTTTTGGTCATCGGCGTAACGTGCTTTTCCCTTGCCAGTACGGGCCGCCTCGCGGCACTCTTTTCGCGTTAAACACGAAAAAAATTTCCCGAGGAGGCCGCTTCAATGTCGGATCTGACGATCTACGGTACCACGATCAGCCCCTTCACCCGAACGGTACGCATGTGCCTGGAGGAGAAGGAGGAAACTTATCGCATCTACGAATATATGCCCGGCTCCGACGAGCAAAAGCAGGAGCATCCCTTCGGCAAGGTGCCGGCCATCCGCGATGCCGACCTGCATTTGTACGAAACCCTGGCGATCTGCGTCTATATCGACGAGGAATATGCCTCGGACCCGCAGCTTCAGCCGCGAGACGCCGTGGAAAAGGCGGATATGTTCCAGCGCATCAGCCTGTACCTGGACGAAGGCTATCCCAATCTGTTCAAGGGCCTGATCTTCCCGCGCCTGATCGCCCCCATGCAAGGCAAGCGGGCCGACGAAAGCGAGGTTCAGGCGCATTTTCCGAAGATCGAAAAATACCTTTCCGTCGTCGACAAGGAACTGCGCGGTCAGCGGTGGATGGTCGGTGAGGACATGACACTGGCCGACCTGTTCCTGGCCCCCGCCATCTATTACGTGAAGATGACACCCGAGGGGCAGAAGCTGCTGTCCGGCCTGGAAAACCTGTCGGCCTGGTATACGAACATGACGACGGTCCAGAGCTTCCGCGATACCGCGCCGAAGCTGCCCGGAAAATAGACCGCCCCCGCCTTGCGACAGGTGGGCCGTCATATTTCGGTCACTTGCAAGCCTTGTGGGAATGATTTATGTTCCCTTTTTGTTCTATATCAAGGAAGAACTGTCATGGTCAAACCGATCCCCGACGGTTACACCGCCGTCACGCCCTACATCATCGTCGACGGTGCGGCCCAGGCCATCGAATTCTATAAAAAGGCCTTCGGCGCGGTCGAGGTCATGCGCCTGCCCCTGCCGGGGACGGACCGCCTAGGTCATGCGGAGATCACCATCGGCGGCGCCCATATCATGATGTCGGACGCCAGCCCCCAATGGGGCACCAAGGACCCGAAGGCATTGGGTGGGGTGACCGGTACCATCACGCTGTATGTGGGCGATGCCGACGCCGCCTTCGCCCGCGCCGTCGACGCGGGGGCGACGCCCAAGATGCCGGTTTCGGACATGTTCTGGGGCGACCGCATGGGCAGTGTCGAAGACCCCTTCGGTCATCAGTGGAGCATCATGACCCACACCCGCGACCTGACGGAGGCGGAAATCCAGAAAGGATTTGAAGAGGCCATGGCCGCAGGCGGCATGTGCGCCGAAAACGACTAGGGCGTCGGGATCACGACCTCGATGATCACGCCTTCGGGGCCGGCGCAGAAAATCTGCCGCGCCGCACCACCGGGCAGTTCGCGTGCCGTATGGTCAATGCCGCGGGCCGTCAGGCGCGCGATCAGGCCGTCGGCATCCGTGCCCTTGAAGGCCAGATGATCGACCACGCCGGTGCCGTCCTGGACGCCGTTGCCTTGGCCGGCACCGTGACCGACGACGTAATTGCGCTCCCGGTCGCCGGGAACCAGATGCACGATGGCGCCCGATCCCTCCGTGCCGTAAAGCCAGTATCCGGGAAACGGGAAATTCGGCCGCTCGCCGACCGTCAGGCCGATGACATCAACGAAAAAGTCGCGCATGGCGTCCATGTCCTGGGCGCGAAGATTGAAATGATCGAGTCCGGAAACGGTCATGGCCGGCATTCCTTTACAGTTTGGCGCAGAACGCCTGGATGGCGTCGAGGGCCGCATCCCAGTTCTGCTGTTCCGTTCTACCCGACGCCTTGCGCGGTTTGAACCCGTGATCGCCGTCTTCCAGCCATTCAAGCTGGATGGCCTTTGACAGGGGATAGGCGGGAACCTCTTCGGCCGTGCCGAAGGGGTCGCGGGCACCTTGGCAGATCAGGGTCTTGGTCTTCAGGGATTCCAGATGGTCCGTGCGCAGTTTTTCCGGCTTGCCCGGGGGATGAAACGGATAACCCAGGCAGACCACGCCGCGCACCGGGTTACCTTCGGATTCCAAGTCGGCCGCAACCATGGAGGCCATGCGCCCGCCCATGGACTTGCCGCCGATCACCAGTTTTTCGCAGCCGATCTCGTCGATCACCTCGCGCCAGGTCGCCAGCAATACCCGCGCTGGGTTAGGCGGGCGTTTTTTCCCGTCGTCGCGGCGCTGCGCCATATAGGGGAATTCGAACCGGGCGCACCGCAGCCCGCGCGCCGCCAGGCCTTCGGCGAAGGCCTCCATATAGGGGCTGTCCATGGGGGCCCCGGCACCGTGCGCCAAGGCCACGGTCAGGGAGGCGGACTTGGGGCCGGTGAAGACGATCCTGGTCATGCCGCGCCTAGGGATTTCCGCAGCAGGGCCGATTGCGCTACTTCCCCGTAGCCCAGGCGGGCGTAGAAGGCCTGCGCATCGGCCCGGGTCAGCGTGGTGTAGAGGGCGACGGAGGCGAGGCCCCGCGCCCGCGCCCAGCCTTCGGCCCGGTCCATGAGGGCACGGCCGATCCCGGCGCCGCGCGCCCGAGCGTCAACCACCAGGGATTGGATGACCGCTTCCACGGGTTTTTCCAGGGCCGGGCGGGCGAAAACGTGCACAAGGCCCACGAGCAAGCCGCCCCGCTCGGCGACCAGGAGTGCATGGTCGGCATCGCCCGTCACGGTGTCGAAGCGCGCCGCCAGGTCGTCTGCCGTGATATCATAACCCAGTTGCGCCATCAGGTTCCGCGCGACGCCCAGATCGGCGGCGTCCATGACGCGGATGATGATGCCGCATTTCAAGGCTTACCGCCAGACACGCGCAGATTGGCGCAGGCAATGTAGGAGGCCGCGTCCGACAGCAGGAACAGGATGGCCTGGGCAATTTCCTCTGGTTTTCCCGCCCGGCCCATGGGGGTTCCCGGCACACGTTTTTCCAGGGTATCGCGGGTCATGTCCGTTTCCGTCAGGCCGGGGGCAACCGTGTTGACGCGGATGCCCTGGCCGATCACTTCCTGGGCCAGGCCCGTGGAAAAGCTGTTCACCGCCCCCTTGGACGCGGCGTAAAGCACGCCGCCGCCGGGCGCGCCGATCACGGCAGCGCCGGAGGAAATATTGACGATGGCGCCGCCTGTCCCGCCGTTGTCCGTGGACATGCGCATGATTGCCTGTTGGGCGCAAAGGAACAGGCCCAGCACGTTGATCTCCAGGACCCGGCGGATGTCGTCGGCGGTCAGGGCCTTGACCGGGCCGCGCGGCCCGTGAATGCCGGCGTTGCTGACGAGGCCCGTGACGGTGCCCAGTTCCTTGTCCACGGTCTCGAACATGCGGATCACGTCGGCCTCGACGCTGGTGTCGGCGGCGACGGCGATCGCCTTGCCGCCGGCATCGGTGATTTCCTTGACCACGGCGTCGGCGGCCGTCTTGTCGGACACGTAGTTGACGCAGACCGCATGCCCGGCCTGGCCGGCCAGGATCGCCGCCGCCCGGCCGATGCCGCGGCTGGCGCCGGTGATGATGGTGGTTTTTTCGCTGCTCATTGTGTTTCGGTCTCCTCCCAAAAGCGTAACCGGTTGGCGAAGGGGTCCGTGACCTCCATCACCATACCGCCCCAGGGTGCCGGGCTCAGGCCCGGACGGTTGAAGGGATAATCTTTCCCGGCAAGTGTCTGATGATAATCCGCCAGTCCCGTCGTGGCGACGAAGACGGTCGCGCCCGGCGTGCAGTCGCCGTGATGTTCCGACAGGTGCAATTTCATGCCGCCCCGGGATACCTGCATGTACAGCGGCGTGCCGTCCTCGAAGCGATGGCGCCAATCGACCTGAAACCCCAGGAAGTCCCGGTAGAACGCCAGGGCCTTCGGCTCGTCGAAGATGCGCAGGATCGGGACCGCGAAAAACTGTTCTGTCATGGCAGGTTATCCGGCACCGCGGTGGAGGTCAGTCTTCCCCCAGCATATCCTTCGGATTGACCAGTTTGTCGAATTCGGCGCCGGTGAGGATGCCAAGGGCCTCTGCGGCTTCGCGCAGGGTCGATCCGTCCTTATGCGCCTTCTTGGCGATCTCGGCCGCCTTGTCGTAGCCGATATGCGGGTTCAGCGCCGTCACCAGCATCAGCGAATTGTTGAGATGGCGGGTGATGACCTCGCGGTTGGGCTCGATGCCTTTCAGGCAGCGTTCCGTGAAACTGGCCATGGCGTCGGACAGTAGGCGGATGGATTCCAGATGCGTGGCGACGATCACCGGCTTGTAGACATTCAATTGCAGATGCCCGTGGCTCGACGCGAAGGTCACCGTCACATGGTTGCCCATGACGCGGGCGGCGACCTGGGTCAGGGCTTCCGCCTGGGTCGGGTTGACCTTGCCCGGCATGATCGACGATCCGGGCTCATTCGCCGGCAGGATCAGTTCCGCCAGGCCGGAACGCGGTCCCGAGGCGAGCAGCCGAATATCGTCGGCGATCTTGTGGTTGGTCACGGCGATGGTGTTGAGCTTGCCCGACAGGTTGACCAGTGCGTCATGGGCGGCCAGGGCATAGAACTTGTCCGGGCAGGGCTTGAACGGCAGGCCGGTCAGCTCCGCCGCCTCGGCGCAGAAGGCGGCATCGAAGCCCTTGGGCGCGTTAATGCCCGAACCCACGGCGGTGCCGCCCTGGGCCAGTTCGTAAATCTGCGCCAGGGATTTGTGCAGGCGTTCGATATTCTGGCGGGTCTGGTGGGCATAGGCGCCGAATTCGGAGCCGAGCCGGAGCGGCGTCGCATCCTGCAGATGGGTGCGGCCGATCTTGATGACGTCGTGGAAGGCCTTGGATTTCTCCAGAAGCGCGGCCTCCATGCCCTCAAGGGCCGGCAGCAGACGGTTGTGGCATTCGAGCGCCAGGGCCATGTGCATGGCCGTCGGCATGCTGTCGTTGGACGACTGGGACATGTTGACGTGGTCGTTGGGATGCACTGGATCCTTCGACCCCAAGGTGCCGCCCAGGATTTCGATGGCCCGGTTGGCGATGACCTCGTTCAAGTTCATGTTGGTCTGGGTGCCGGACCCGGTTTGCCACACGGGCAGGGGGAAATGGGCGTCCCATTGGCCAGACGCGACCTCGCCGGCGGCCTGGTCAATGGCGTCACCGATCTTGGTATCCAGCTTGCCCAGTTTCATGTTGGCCCGCGCGGCGGCCTGTTTCTGCCGTGCGAAGGCGTGGATCAACGCCGTCGGCATGGTGCCCTCGCCGATGGGGAAGTTTTCCAGGGCGCGCTGGGTCTGTGCCCCCCAGTACTTCTCGGCGGGCACCCGGACCTCGCCGATGGTGTCTTTCTCGATGCGGTGGATTTTGCTTTCGTCCATGGCGACGGGCCTCCCTTGGTGTGCGGGCGGCTCAGGCCGCCTTCGGACGCTTGAATTCGGCGAAAAAGTCGTTGCCCTTGTCATCGACCACGATGAAGGCGGGGAAGTCCTTGATCTCGATCTTCCAGATCGCTTCCATACCCAGTTCGGGATATTCGACGACCTCGACCTTGGTGATGCAGTCCTGAGCCAGGCGCGCCGCCGGCCCGCCGATGGACCCCAGGTAGAAGCCGCCGTACTTGCGGCAGGCATCGGTTACCTGCTGCGAGCGGTTGCCCTTGGCCAGCATGATCATGGACCCGCCGGCGGCCTGGAATTGCTCCACATAGGAATCCATCCGGCCTGCGGTGGTCGGCCCGAACGAGCCCGAGGCATAGCCTTCCGGCGTTTTTGCCGGCCCGGCGTAATAGACGCCATGATCCTTGAAGTACTGGGGCAGGCCCTCGCCCGCGTCCAGGCGTTCCTTCAACTTGGCGTGCGCAATGTCGCGGGCCACGATGAGGGAGCCGGACAGCATGACCCGGGTCTTCACCGGATGCTTGGAAAGCTCTTTCAGGACCTCGGCCATGGGCCGGTTCAGGTCGATGGCCACGACCTCGCTTTTCAGGTCTTCTTCCGTGACCTCGGGCAGGTACTTGGCGGGATTGGCTTCCAGTTCCTCCAAAAACACGCCGTCCTTGGTGATCTTGCCCTTGGCCTGACGGTCGGCGGAGCACGACACGCCGATGCCGACGGGGCAGCTGGCGCCATGGCGTGGCAGGCGGATGACGCGCACGTCGTGGCAGAAGTATTTGCCGCCGAACTGGGCGCCGATGCCCATGGTGCGGGTCAGTTCGTGGATTTTTTCTTCCCATTCCAGATCGCGGAATGCCTGGCCGAATTCGCCGCCCTGGGTGGGCAGTTCGTCCAGATACTTGGTCGAGGCCAGCTTGACGGTCTTCAGCGTCAGCTCCGCCGAGGTGCCGCCGATGACGACCGCCAGGTGATAGGGCGGGCAGGCGGCGGTGCCGAGGGTGCGGATCTTCTCATCCATGAAGTTCATCAGACTGGTGGGATTGAGCAGCGCCTTGGTTTCCTGGAACAGGAAGGTCTTGTTGGCCGAGCCGCCGCCCTTGGCGATGAACTGGAATTTGTAGGCATCGCCCGGCTCGGCATAGATGTCGATCTGCGCCGGCAGGTTGTTTCCTGTGTTTTTCTCGGTGAACATATCGACGGGGGTGACCTGGGAATAGCGCAGGTTGGTCTCCGTGAAGGTCTTCATGACGCCTTCGGCGATCGCCGCCTCGTCGTCGAAGCCGGTGAACACGTTCTGCCCCTTCTTGCCCATGACGATGGCCGTGCCCGTGTCCTGGCACATGGGCAGCACGCCGCCGGCGGCGATGTTGGCGTTCTTCAGAAGATCGAGAGCGACGAAGCGGTCGTTGTCTGAGGCTTCCGGATCGTCGAGGATCTTGCGCAGCTGGGCCAGATGGGCCGGGCGCAGCAGGTGGGAAATGTCGTGAAAGGCTTGCTTGGTCAGCTCGGTGATGGCCTCGGGCTCGACGGTCAGCACCGTACGACCGGCCACTTCCTGGCTGCTGACGCCGCCGTCCATGATTTTCTTGTAGGGGGTTTGGTCCGGACCCAGGGGAAACATCGTGTGATGTTCAAAGGTCATCGTCGTAGTCCTCGAAGCTAGAATAGGTTTCGTCTTTAGAAGTCGGTTCGACCCCGAATGCGCGGCGGGCTATTTCTTGCGAAACGTGTCGAGCGCGATCACTTCGCCCATCTTGCCGTCGCCGTCATCCTCGGTCGCGTCGGAATTAGAGGCATCCAGGGAAATTTCCTGTTCCGCATAGATGCCGTCGTCTTCCAATTCTTCGTCGTCTTCGTCCGTCGTGATCATCTTCAACTGCAGGCCGAAGTTGACGGACGGATCGGAGAACGCGGTGATGGCGCGGAAGGGCACGCGCAGGCGCTCCCCCTTGCCCTTGAAGAACAGGGTGATTTCGAACGCGTCCTGATCGACGTGCAGATTGTCGAACTGGTGCTGGATGACGATGGTCATCTCTTCCGGGTGCTGGGCGTGCAGGTAGGGCGGCACGACGATGCCGGGGTCTTCCATGCGGAAGGTGATGTAAAAGTGGTGTTCGCCGGGCAGGCCTTCGCGCGCAGCGTGGGCCAGGGCATTACGGATCACGGTGCGAAGCGCATCCTCGATCCAGACGTCATATCTCAGTGGGCTTTCTTCCATACCCCGTTTTTAGCAGGGAAGGCGGGCCGGAGTCTTGAGTAAATGAACTTCCGATTTGCGGCGGCATGGGAACCGGGAGCGGACAGGCCGACCACCCCTGGACAAAGGTCTATGGCACGGAAATTGCGGTCCTTTGGGTGAGGTTGTCTGAGGGGCCCGGCTTGGTTGGGAGCCATGCCGGCAAAAGAGGAAATTTCAAAATGTCACATGCTCGAATATCGACGGAAAAACAAGCGGGTACGTCATACCCTGTGCCGGAGAACGAGGACTTTCGCCTGCAGGTTCTGCATTCGCATGCGATTCTCAATACGGCACCGGAGGTGCAATTTGACAGAATCGCGCGTCTGGCATCCGTTCATTTCAGAGTCCCCATGTCGGTCATCGCGATGATTGATGCGGATCGTATGTGGTGCAAGGCGGCCAGCGGCGTGGATATGAAGGAAGCGCCGCGCGAAGATACGTTCTGCGCGCATACGATCAACGAGACGGGTGTCATGATGGTGCCGGATGCGGCCAAGGATTCCCGATTCAAGGACAACCCCTTCGTTGTGGGGCAACTTGGTCTGCGATTTTACGTCGGCGCCCCGCTGATTACCCGTGAAGGTGCCGTGTTGGGGGCCTTGTGTCTGCTCGACACCTATCCCCGGCAGTTTTTCTCGCCGGAAGACCGCCAGTATCTGACCGATCTCGCCGACGTCATCGTCGATCAGATGGAAATGCGTCGTGCCCTTCTGAGCAAAATGCGAGATGACATGTATATGCTGGACTAATAGAAGCAGCGGGCTTGGAGTGCCGGGAGCCGCCTGCCCCAGCACAATTCCCCCGAATTCAACGGGGTTTCAGTCATCATTCGGGATGTCGGAAGAAGAGAAGTGGGCGGCTTCTGTTGCCAGGTGCCGCCCGAACCCCGTTGTCGTTATGGCGTGTTAGGCCGCGACAGCAAGTGCTTCTGTGTTATCATTGGCACTTATCAAAATGGCCCGATATCGGCGGTACCATGCCGAGCACAAACCAAGCCTTTATTACACGCGTCGATCCTATTTCGCCCCCATCACAAACCGCGTGGCGCACGCCGAAATTCCGTTAAAATCTCGAACGCAGCTTGTGGTGGAGGCGCCGGGTACCGCCCCCGGGTCCGCTGTGCTTATTCCGCTTGGCGTTTAGCACCGTAGCCGGCAAGCCGGCACAGCTAATATGGGGCAATCAGGCGGGTTCCGCAAGGAGGCGTGAATTTTCCTATGCGGCGCGCAAGGTGCTCAGGAACCGCTCCACATTGCCGGACAGGTTTCCTGTCTCACTGCTCAAGGTGCTGGAATTCTGCAACAAGGCATTGGCGAGGCTGCCCGAATTTTGGGCCGTATCACGGAGCGTCGATATCTGCTCGACAACCTCGTTAACGTTTTGACTGACGGCAGTGATGGTGTGGGAAATTTCCTGTGTCGCTGCGTCCTGTTCCTCGATCGCGCTGGCGATCGTGGTGGTCGCCGTGTTGACTTCGGAGATGATTGTCCGGATGCCGTCGATAGAGGTCACGGCATCCGCCGATGCGGTCTGCATGGCGTTGATTTGTGCAGCGATTTCCTCTGTTGCCTTGGCGGTCTGGTTGGCCAGGTTCTTGACCTCCGAGGCAACGACGGCGAAGCCTTTTCCGGTCTCGCCCGCCCGCGCGGCTTCGATCGTTGCGTTCAGGGCCAGCAAGTTGGTCTGTTCTGCGATGTCTTGAATCATTCCCAGGACAGCTCCGATCCGCTCCGCCTGATCCGAGAGGTTCTGGACAGTTCGGCCGGCGCCTTCTGCCTGCTCCGATGCATGATCGGCAATGCTTTGCGCCTTGGCGGTCTGCTGGCCAATTTCGCGGATCGAGGCGATCATTTCTTCGGACGCAGCGGCGATCGTTTCCACGTTGGAAGAGGCTTCGCGGGAAGCATTGGCGACCGTGTCGCTGAGGCCCGCCATTTCAGTGGATGCGGTGGACATGGTTTCGGAGGCGTTTTTGACCTCGTCGGCTGATATCCCGACACGGCCTGTTGCGGTGCCGACCGATTTTTCCATTTCATCGGCGGCGTCCAACAGCGCCTTGCGGCGTTTACGTTCTTGTTCCTCTTCGAGGGCTTGCCGCTCCGCTTCCAGCCGGATCACTTCCTCGACGTTGCTGCGGAATTCCTCAAGCGCCTTGCCCATCTCACCGATTTCGTCCGGGCGAGCCGCAAAATCGATGATGAAATCGGTATCACGGGTGCGCAATCTTTCCATAAGCCTGCTGACCCGTTGGATGGGGGCCGCGACCGACTTATTGATGATCAACAGGACCAATGCGGTAATTAAAATCGCGGCGATGCCGATGCCGAGCGACAGATAGAGCGCGCGCGTCTGTTTAGCATCGAAAGCTGTACGGTCGAAGCTGATGACGGAGACGCCGATGGTGTCGCCGCTGAAGTCTTTGACGGGTGACATAATGGCCGCATGATTGTGGCCGTCGACGGCGAAATTTTCAAAGATCGTGTCGGCCCGGAGCGCGCGATCAATATCCGGCGTTCCGAACTTCACGGTATCGTCGAACGTCGTCGCGAATGTTTGGAAACCGTCCGCTCGTTTGATGAACAGAGCCGCATGGGCACCTGTATCCGCCTTGAAGGTATCGAAGAACGGTTTGCCGAAACTCAGCCCGAACTCGACGCTGCCCGCGTGAACGCCGCCTGCGAAAACAGGGACGACGCCACGAATGCCGAGACCGGCGACACCGACTTCCAAGCCCATGACAGACTTTTTTGTTTTATTGGCAGTAACGACGGTCTTGCGAAAACCGGACAAGTCGTCACCGAATTTTTCCGGCTTGTGTACCCGTAGGAATGAAGTGGCCGGTGCAGTATGGAATTGAAATTGCCTGGCGCCGTATTCCTGCTTCAGAACCTTCATGGCTGGCACCAGTTCACGGGCCAGGGCATCTCGGTCTTGTTTGGCGAGCGCATCGCTCACTCCCGTCTGCAGGGCGATAAGGCGTGCCATGGCTTCCGCGCGGCGAAATTCGGCGCTCAGCGATTTGTCCATGATTTTGCGGAGTGTACCGAGCCGTTCGTGAACAGAATCGCTGATAATCGCGTTGGCTGTCGTGTAGCCGATATAGGCCGTTGCAGTGACCAGAGACAGACTGGTCAAGGCGAACAGAAATCCAAGCCGGGTTCCGATGCGCATAGTGGTATCCTTCGCTGCGGTATGACGAACCTGGAGTGAGCGCCGTTGCTCAATTTCGTTGCTGTCCGGGGGAGAGCGTCTCAGGTCAATTTCGACCACAGTAATATTCGACACATTCGAAAAATACTATATATCATCAGGGCTATGCCTTTGTTTCAAAAGGCGTATTTTGGGCAATACGAAAGTATGCCCTCAGTCCCCTGTGATCGGAGGTGCGCACAGGCGTATGCCGGCGGGCCGATGGTAGCGCTGACAAAAAAGAGTTGGTGGCTGGATCAGGCCCGCAGGTGGGCCAGTGTCGCCACGGGCACGGGAATGCCCTTGGCGCGGCGGTCGGTCAGGTTGCGTATCTCGATCTCGCCCGGCAACAGAACTTCGCCGCCTTCGTTGAACGGCGCCGCCGTCTTGATGCGGTCGCGAAAGTCGGCCATGCGGCGGTCATATTCGCCGGCATCCAATAGCCGCGCAGGATCCAATGCGATGAAGAAATGAGACGTGCCCTGGGGGCCGTCCTCGTCCCACATCTGGCGGGTCTGGTCCAGGTATTCGCCGCCCGACAGCAGGCCCGACAGGATGTCGACCATCAGGGCCATGCCGTAGCCCTTGTGCCCGCCGATGAATTGGATGAAACCGTCAAGCCCGGCGGCCGGGTCTGTTGTCGGGTTGCCGTCCTTGTCGAGCGCCCAGCCCAGCGGCATGGGTTCGCCCGCGTCGCGCAGCTTGCGCATCTTGCCGCGGGCGGCGACGCTCTGGGCCATGTCCAGGATGAAGGGCATGGGGCCCGACACCGGGTCTGCCAGCGACCCCGGGGCGGCACAGCCGAAGGGGTTGTTGCCGACCTTAAGGTCGCGCCCGCCGAAAGGTGCCATGGCCGGGGATGCGCCCGTGCCGGTCATCAGGATCATGCCCGCCTGGGCGGCGAGATAACCGTAGCTGGCGGTGCCGCCGAAATGGCCCGAGCGGCGCACGGCGACGAAGCTGATACCCGTCGTCTTGGCCTTTTCCAGGGCGACGTCGAAGGCACGCTGGGCGGCGACATGGCCCTGACCGTTGCCGCCGTCGACCACGGCGAGTGACGGCGCGCGGTCCTCCACGGTGACCTGGGCCTTGGCATCGACGACCCCGGCCTGAATGCGTTTAACATACTGTTCGATGCGGTGGACGCCGTGGGTCGACACGCCCATCAAGTCCATCAGGATCAGATGGCGGGCGGTAATGGTGGCATTAGCGGCGGACAGGCCCGCATTTTCAAAGGCGCGGGCGGCAAGCGCCGTAAGCTCGGCTTCGGCGATGATTTCTGTGGTGGACATGGAGGCTCCCAAGGAACGTCTGGTGGTCGATTCGTGATTTCCGCGATCCTGGGGCGGAGGCGCATCGCCGTCAATCGCTACGTAGGCCCGGCTTGCAGGAACTCCTTCATTTCCACCTCGGGGAACATTACCATTCGGGCCATGCAGCAATATCTCGACCTCCTCCGCCGGGTGCGGACCGACGGCATCATGCGCGGCGACCGTACCGGCACCGGCACGCAAAGCGTGTTCGGCCATCAGATGCGCTTCGACCTGTCGCAGGGCTTTCCTTGCCTGACCACCAAGAAACTGCACCTGAAATCCATTATTCACGAGCTTCTGTGGTTCCTGGCCGGTGATACCAACATCAAGTATCTGAAGGACCACGGGGTTTCGATCTGGGACGAATGGGCCGACGAAAACGGTGAGTTGGGCCCCGTTTACGGCCATCAATGGCGGTCCTGGCCAACGCCAGACGGGGGCACCATCGATCAGATCGCCAATATCCTGGAATCGATCCGCGACAATCCTAATTCACGCCGTCACATCGTGTCGGCCTGGAACGTGGCCGAGGTCGATCACATGGCGCTGCCGCCGTGCCACTGCCTGTTCCAGTTCTATGTCGCCGACGGCAAACTTTCCTGCCAGCTCTACCAGCGGTCCTGCGATATTTTTCTGGGAGTGCCCTTCAACATCGCATCCTATGCGTTGCTGACCATGATGGTGGCCCAGGTCACGGGCCTGAAGCCGGGCGATTTCGTGCACACCCTGGGCGACGCGCATCTTTACATGAACCATCTGGATCAGGCGGACGAGCAACTGACCCGTGATCCCCGGCCGCTGCCGACCATGTGGATCAACCCGGAGGTCACGGACCTGTTTGCGTTCACGTTCGATGATTTCGAACTGCGGGGATATGATCCGCACCCGCATATCAAGGCGCCGATCGCCGTTTGATCCGTGCCGCGTTCAGCCGCAAGGCCGGTCCGGCATCAGGCTGGCAAGGACCAGTTCCCACCGTGCGCTCGGCGAGGTCAGATCCTGGAATGTGGCGATGCGGTTGACGGTCACGCCGTCGTCGGACAGCGGCAGGCGCAGGACGAATTCCGACGGGCGGTGCCGCCTGGGATAATCGATGGTGTACAGAAACACGGTCGGCAGGCGGCGCTGGATGACGGTTTCCATCTGCCGGGTGGCGATGCGCTGAATGTCCTTATTGGGGGTCTGATCGACCGTCTTCCCGGTCATCTCGAACCCCTTCATGGTCATGTGGTTGGTGCCCCAGAACCGATAGAAGAAGTTCCGTCCGCCATCGACGCGGTCAACCACCGTCATGCCGGGAACGACATGGGTGGCAAGTTCGGTCAGTTTGAATTGGTGTGACCAAGCCGGCGCGAAGGCATGATCCCGCACCCTGTCCCAGTAATCCAGAACCGATTGGCCTTCTCCAAGGTCGATGTCGGCGGTGTTCAGAATATCATAGCGAATATGCAAGGCACGGCTCTCCAAGGCTGGTCGGATGACCTTGTCCTCGCTTCGATCTGAAGAGCATTTTGCAGCTTGGTGATTTTAGTTTCCGGTGCGTGATGCCCGGTGCCGCTTTGGCAATCATAGCAAAGAAAGTGTTAACAGGGCCACGCAAGATAGGTGTGTTTGTAACATCTTTTTTCTGTGCATGATTGTATTCAGGGGCGGGGGGCTCTCCATTCGGGGGCTTCGTGCGCCCGTTGGGGGGTAGGCCCGACGCCGGTTTCCCGGTAAACAGAATGCGCTGTCATTCTTTGCTTGGAACCGATCCGCTCATGCCGAATACGCCGCGTTCTTCCCGTATCACGCTTGTCGTCGCCGTGGCGGAAAACCGCTGCATCGGGCGGGACGGGGACCTGCCCTGGCATATTTCCACGGACCTGAAACGGTTTAAGGCGGTGACCATGGGCCACCCCATGATCATGGGGCGCAAGACGTTTCTGTCCATCGGCCGAGTCCTGCCGGGGCGGCCCAACATTGTCGTGACCCGCGACCGGGATTTCCACGCCGAGGGGGTGGAAATCACGCATTCCCTGGATGCCGCGTTTGATGCCGCCCGCGCCCACGCGACCGGCGAGGTGATGGTGATCGGGGGCGCCGAGATTTTTGAACAGGCCTTGCCCTTGGCCGACCGGCTCGACATCTGTCAGGTCCATTCGGACGTGCCCGGCGACACGTTTTTTCCGGAAATTGATCCAGCGCATTGGCGTGAAACCGCGCGGGCGTATCATGATCCGGAACAGCCGGGCGGCCCCGCCTTCAGCTTTGTGGCGTATGATCGGGTCGCGAAGGATTCCTGAAATGAATCACGGAGGACACGCCCATGCCCAAGATTTCCATGAAGCAGGACCTCAACGTCGCCGCTGATCAGGTTTGGAATCTGATCGGACACTTCAATGCCCTTCCCGACTGGCACCCGGGGGTCGAATCCAGCGAACTGAAGAACGCAGGCCAGATGCGAAAGCTGTCATTGGCCGGCGGCGGCACGATCATCGAAAAACTGGAAAAGGTCGACAACAAGACGCGCACCTATTCCTACACCATCGAAGACAGCCCGTTGCCGGTGAAGAACTACCGTGCCGAGTTGACGGTGCATGACGATGACGACGGATGTTCCGTCGAATGGTCGTCCGAGTTCGAGGCTGCGGGCGTGCCGGAAAACGACGCCATGAAGGCGATCCAAGACGTTTATCAGGCCGGGTTCGACAACCTGAAGAAGATGTTCGGCCAATAAGGCCAAGGCGCCTACTGGAAGACGATCTTCGGGCCGCTTTTGGCTTCCGCCCCCGTCGCCTTTTCGATGCGCGCCCAGACGTCGCGGGCAATTTCGCGGTATTTCAGCGCGTGTTCGCCCTCGGGCATGGACACCACGATGGGATGGCCGCCGTCGGCCGTGGTGCGGATGTCGATGTGAAGCGGCACCTCGCCTAGGAAATCCACGCCCAGGCGTTCGGCTTCCTTGCGCGCACCGCCGTGGCTGAAGATTTCCGACCGTTCGCCGCAGTGCGGGCAGGAAAAATAGCTCATGTTCTCGATAATGCCGAACACGGGCACATCCACCTTGCGGAACATGTTGAGGCCCTTGCGGGCATCCAGAAGGGCGATGTCCTGCGGGGTGGAGACGATCACCGCTCCCGTCAGCGGCACCCGCTGCGCCATCGTCAACTGCGCGTCACCGGTGCCCGGCGGCATGTCGACCACCAGCACGTCCAAGGCACCCCAATTGACGTCGCGCATCATCTGTTCCAGGGCCGACTGAACCATCGGCCCGCGCCAGATCATCGGCGTTTCCTCGTCCACCAGGAAGCCCATGGACATGACCTTGATGCCGTAGTTTTCCATGGGGTCCAGGGTTTTGCCGTCGGCCGAGGCCGGCTGCCCGGTAATGCCCATCATGCGCGGCATCGAAGGCCCGTAGATGTCGGCATCCAACAGGCCGACGGAATGACCCTCGGCGGCGAGGCCGAGCGCCAGATTGGCCGCCGTCGTCGATTTGCCGACGCCGCCCTTGCCCGAGGCCACGGCGATGATCGAACGCACGCCGGGCAGCATATCGGCGCCTGCCTGAGGGGCGGGCTGCCCATGGCCGTGCCCGCCGGGGCGTTGCTGGCCGGACTGAGGCGGCGGCGGAGCCGCGTTGGCGGAACCCTTTTTCTCGGCGGTCAGCACGGCGGTCACCGTCAGCACACCGTCCATGGCATGCACGGTTTTTTCCGCCTGTTTGCGGACTTCTTCCATGTCGCCGGCGCGGGCGGGGTCGATCTCGATGGCGAATGCCACGTGACCGTCCTTTTCCTGCAGGCCCTGGATCATCTTGGCTTCGACCAGATTTCGGCCCGTGGCCGGGTCGGTCACGGTGGCCAAGGCCTCCAGGATCGTTTGCGGGTTCAACTGCGCCATCCTTGAAATCTCCGGGTTATAAGACGATATTCGCCCTGCGTCCGGGTTAATGCCCCATCGGCGGGTATGGATGCAAGTCCGTGCTTCACCAGGCGGACTTGTTACCCGCGGACGCGGGACGATTAGCAAATGGCGTCTAGGCCGTGGAATGCAAGGTCTGGATAGCAGGAAACAGGGTGCCCAATCGGGTGCCGATAACATTAAGAACAGAGAGGTAATCCCGGAACATGGCCTGGAAACCACAAGGCGGCGGCCCCTGGGGGGGCGGCGGAGGCGGCGGCGGCCCATGGGGCGGCGGTGGCGGCGGACCTCGCGGCAGCGGACCGACCCCGCCCGATATCGAGGAATTGCTTAGGAAGAGCCAGGACAGCATGAAGAAATTCATGCCCGGCGGCGCCGGCGGCGCCAAAGGCGTGGTGATCGGCCTGTTGATCGCCGCGGCGTTGTGGGTGGGCCTTACCGTGCCCTACCGCATTCAGCCCGGCCAACAGGGCGTGGAACTGCTGTTCGGTGAATTCGTCAAGCGCACGGGACCGGGCCTCAATTTCTGGTTCCCGAGCCCGATCGGCGAAGTCATCAAGGTCGACGTTGAAAACACCAACACCATCAACATCGGATTCCGCGGTCCCGGCAATGTCGGCCGGGGCACCGGTGGACGGGATGTGACGCTGGAAAGCATGATGCTGACCGGTGACCAGAACATCGCCGACATCGACTTCATCGTGCAGTGGCGTATCAAAAACGCCGCCGACTACCTGTTCAACATTCGCGAGCCGGAAATCACCATCAAGGTGGCTGCGGAAAGCGCCATGCGCGAGATCGTCGGCCAGTCGACCCTGGAAGAGGCGATTACCAAGAACCGTGCCGGCGTCGAAGCCAAGACCCGCGACCTGTTGCAGCGCATCCTCGACAGCTATGGTGCCGGTATCGCCGTCGCCGAACTGAAGATGCAGAAGGCGGACCCGCCCAAGGAAGTCATCGACGCCTTCAACGACGTGCAGCGTGCCCGCCAGGACCAGGAACGGTCCGTCAACGAAGCCGTTGCCTTCCGCAACGACATCGTGCCGCGGGCCAAGGGTGAAGCGGAAAAGCTGATCGCCGAGGCGACGGCCTATAAGGAACGGGTCATCAAGGATGCCCAGGGTGAAGCCGAACGCTTTCTCTCGGTCTACAACGCCTATCTGACCAACAAGGACGTGACCAAGCGGCGCCTGTATCTGGAACGCATGGAGGAAGTCCTGTCGAAAGCCGACAAGATCATCCTTGATCAGGGGCCCGAGGGTTCCAAGGTCGTGCCCTATCTGCCGCTCAATGAACTGCGCAAATCCAGTGGAGGTGCGAAATGAAACGCCCAGGTCTCTTCATCCTGGCGGTGATCGTCGCCGTTTCCGGGCTCTGCGCCTTCAGCGCCCTGTACACCGTGCGTCAGGACCAGCAGGCTCTGGTCCTACAGTTCGGTAACCCCGTGCATGTGGAGCGGACGCCGGGCCTCAAGGTCAAGCTGCCGTTCGTTCAGAACGTGGAATACTACGACCGGCGTATCCTTGATCTGGATCCGCCGGTGCAGGAAGTCATCCTGGCCGACCAGAAGCGCATCAACGTGGACGCCTTCGCGCGTTACCGCATCGTCGATCCGCTTGAATTCCGCAAACGTGCCGGTACCGACGCCAATTTCCGCCAGGTCTTCGGCGGGCGTCTCAACGCCGGCATCCGTTCGGAAATCGGTAAGATCCTGCTGCCTGACATGTTGACGGATAAGCGCGCCCAGATCATGGACCGCGTCGCCAACCTGATGCGTGCCCAAGCGCCCGAATTCGGGGTCGAGGTCATCGACATCCGCATCGGTCGCACGGACCTGCCCGACGCCACGTCGCAGGCGGTGTTCAACCGCATGCGCTCCGACCGTATCGCCGAGGCCGCCGAACTGCGGGCCAAGGGCGAGGAGCAGAAGACACGGATTCAGGCCGAGGCCGAACGTGACAAGGTCATCATCCTGGCGGAAGCCCGGCGCAAGTCGGAAATCCTTCGTGGTGAAGGCGATGGCGAACGGACGCGTATCCTCAACGGAGCCTACGGCAAGGATGCGGAATTCTTCGACTTCTACCGCTCCCTGGATGCCCTGGGCGCCGCACTGAACGAGGGCACGTCCATGGTTCTCAGCCCCAATTCGGAACTGTTCCAGTTCTTCAACGCGCTCAAGGACGGCACCACCCGCGCCCGCTGATGCGGGCCCGGGCGCCGTCCGGCAGCGGGGCCGGAACCTGATGAATGACTTCTACACGGCGCTGGGACTTGTCCTGGTGATCGAGGGCGTGATCTACGCATTGTTCCCCGACGGCATGCAGCGGGCGATGTCCCAAATGCAGGAAATGCCGCCGGGGGCCTTGCGTCTGGCGGGGCTGGGGGCGGCGGTTGTCGGCGTGATCGTAGTCTGGGCCGTCCGGGGATAAGGGCGGCCGAGGCCGGGAATTGCGTCGGAAGCAGGCCGTGATTGCCCAAAACATACCGGGGCAGGGCCATCCTACGGCCATATTCCCCGGCCATATCAGAGGGCATTCCAAAAGGGCGCCCGGTCCCGGGTTCCCGATTGCACACTGTTTAATCTTTGCGGGGTCCGTGGCATGATCCCAACCGGCATGATCCCGCATGTGACGGAAGGACTAGGTGTTAAGATGAACCAGATTCGTCTCTCCAAACAGGACGCGCCCATCGCGGCCGCTGACGACCGCTCACCTTTGCGGATGGCCGGTCTCGGCGCTTTCGCCGCGGCGCTCGCACTGGCCGCCTTCATGATCATGACGACCGTGGCGCAGGCGCGCCCGGCCCCTGAAAGCTTCGCCGACCTGGCGGAAAAGCTGTTGCCTTCCGTGGTCAACATCTCGACGACCCAGGTCATCGAAAGCCGCGGCTTTGAAATGCCGCAACTTCCGCCCGGCTCCCCCTTCGAGGACTTCTTCAAGGAATTCTTCGACCGCGGCCAGCCCAATGGCGGCAAGCCCCAGGCCCGCAAGGCCACGTCCCTGGGCTCCGGCTTCATCATCGACGACGCCGGCCATGTAATCACCAACAACCACGTGATCCAGGACGCCGACGAAATCGAGGTCATCCTGCAGGACGATACGCGCCTCAAGGCCAAGGTCGTCGGCCGTGATCAGAAGACGGACATCGCGGTGCTGAAGGTCGATCTGAAAGGGCAGAAATACCACGCCATTTCGCTCGGTGATTCGGAGAAATCCCGCGTCGGCGACTGGGTGGTCGCCATCGGCAATCCGTTCGGCCTGGGCGGCACGGTCACGGCGGGCATTATCTCGGCCCGCGGCCGCGACATTTCGGCCGGCCCCTATGACAATTTCATTCAGACCGACGCCTCCATCAACCGGGGCAATTCAGGCGGGCCGCTGTTCAATCTGGACGGCCAGGTCATCGGCATCAACACGGCGATCTTCTCACCGTCCGGCGGCAGCGTCGGCATCGGCTTTGCCGTGCCCATGTCCACCGCCAAGCCGGTGATCTCCCAGTTGATCAAGCACGGTCAGGTCAAGCGTGGCTGGCTCGGCGTTCATATCCAGCAAGTCACGCCGGAAGTCGCCGAAAGCCTGGGCCTGAAGGAACCGGTGGGGGCGCTCGTCGCCCAGGTGGTCGAAGACGGCCCCGCCGCCAAAGGCAAGATCCAGCGTGGTGACGTGATCCTGAGCTTCAACAAGCGCAAGGTGCCCGACATGCGCAAGCTGCCGCGCATCGTCGCCGACACGGAAGTGGGTGTCGACGTGCCGGTCGAGGTCTGGCGTGAGAACAAGAAGATCGACCTTAAGGTCAAGGTCGGCGAACTGCAGGAACAGGAACAACAGGTTGCTGCGCGTACCGACAAAGGGGCCGGCACCGATGCCAAGCCCCAGGTGGTCGAGGATCTGGGCCTGAGCCTGTCGGCCATCACCGACGAGGCGGTGCAGAAGTTCAAGCTTGAAGGCGACGCCAAGGGCGTGCTGGTGACCGACGTGCTGAACGCGGGCCCAGCGGCCGAGAAAGGCGTGCGCCCCGGCGATCTGATCGTCGAGGTCGGCCAGGAAGAGGTCGGCACGCCCGACGACGTGGTGCGCAAGGTCAAGGAAGCCCGTGACACCGGTCGCAAGTCGGTTCTGCTTTTGGTGCAGGGGCAGAACGGCCTGCGCTTCGTGGCCATCCGGCTGGGTAAAAGCTGAACGCCCACCGCAGATCTGAAATTGGAGACGGCGCCCGCGGGCGCCGTTTTCATGTCCGGGTCGGCTAGGCTGTGATGAATTCCTCGGCTCGGAAGCCTTGCGCGAACAGAAGCCCCGTCAGGTCGGCGTGATCGAGCTTGACCCGCGCGGCGTCACGCAGGATCGGCTTGCCCCGGTAGGCGCAGCCAAGTCCCGCCGCCTGAATCATTTCCAGGTCGTTGGCGCCGTCGCCGATCGCCGCCGCGTCGTCCAGGCCCAGGCCGTTCTGCGTCGCCAGCTTGACCAAGGCATCGTATTTCGACGTGCGGCCCAGGATCGGCTCCGTCACCCGGCCGGTCAGTTTGCCGCCCTCGATGATGAAGTCGTTGGCCATGTTGATGTGGAAGCCGAGCCGTTCCGCGATGCGCGACGTGAAATAGGTGAATCCGCCCGACACCAGTGCCGTGGTCGCCCCCGAGGCGACCATGGTGCGGACCAGGGTCTCGGCGCCCGGTGACACCTCGATTGCGTTATAAGCCGTTTCCAGGGCCGTCTCGGAAAGCCCTTTCAGCATGGCCACGCGTTCCCGCAGTGAGTCCTCGAAATTCAGCTCACCCCGCATGACGCGGTCGGTGATGGCGGCGATCACCTCGCCCTTGCCGGCGGCGTCGGCCACATCGGTCAGGGTTTCGGAGGTCACGATGGTCGAATCCATGTCGGCGATCAGGAGCCTCTTGCGCCGCCCCGCCGCCGGTTGGGCGATGATATCGACCGGCGCGCCGTCCAGGCTCATGCGCACGGCGGCGTCGGCTTGGTCCGCAGACAGGCCGTCGAAGCCCAGATCACAGGCCAATCCTTCGGCCAACCAGTCCGGCCGTCCCGTTTCGGCACCCAGGGCATTGAGCCGGGCCGCTGCCTCGGCGACAATGTCGGCATCCAGTTCATCGCCCGGGGCGGCGATCAGCGTAACGACAAATTCCATTGAATGTCCGATCCGGCATGGGTTGAGTGACAGCGGGAGGGAAAGTGACCGATTTTCAGGCCCCTGAAAAGCCCCTGCAGGATGAAGAGTCCGCGACATCCGTTCTGATCGTTACCGGGCCGACGGCAGGCGGCAAGTCGGGCCTGGCGTTGGAACTGGCGGAACGTCTGGGTGGTTGGATCATCAATGCCGACAGCATGCAGGTCTATCGCGATCTCCGCGTGCTGACGGCGCGGCCTGACGTAGCGGACGAAGCCCGCGCGCCGCACCGCCTGTTCGGCGTCCTGGGGGCGGAGGAACGTTGTTCCGTCGGGCGCTGGCTGGACATGGCCGTGGCCGAGATCGGGGCGGCGCGGGCGGCAAACTGCCTGCCCATCCTGGTTGGCGGCACCGGCATGTATCTGAAGGCTTTGACCGAAGGCCTGGCCCCCGTGCCTGACGTGCCGGCGGCGGTGACGGCCGAGGCGGCGGCGCTTTACGATACGCTCGGGGGTGTCGCGTTCGCCGCGGTTCTGGCGGAACACGATCCCGGTGCGGCGGAAGCACTTCCGCCGGGCGACCGCCAACGCCTGATCCGCGCCTATGCCGTGGTGCAGGCGACGGGGCGCACCCTGGCCGATTGGCAGAATGAAGCCCCCACCGGCCCGGCGGTGGCGGGCCAATTCACGACGATTTTGGTGCTGCCGCCGCGCGATGCCCTGTACGCGGCCTGCGACGCGCGCTTCACGGCGATGCTCGACGCGGGCGCCATGGATGAGGTGCGGGCGCTGCTGGCGCGGGGCCTGGACCCGTCGCTGCCCGCCCTGCGCGCTGTCGGCGTGCGTGAACTGGGGGCGGTGATCCAGGGTGAGATGACCCTGGACCAAGCAGCGGACAAGGCGAGGCAGGCGACGCGGAACTATGCCAAGCGCCAGCTCACTTGGTTCCGCCACCAGCTTGCGCCGGACCTGACCCTTGACCGAGGGGGGGCGCCGGCCGCGGCCGATGTCCTCGCCATGCTACGGCATTAAAAAATTCATCACTGTCAGGAACGTGTAAGGCTTGGGGGAGATTCTCCTGTTTGGAGAGATTGTCTTTTTTTTGCCATCTCCTTCCTCTACACAACGTCTTGCTGAACACGGGCGCGCCGGGGACCCACGGCAAGAAGAACCTACTGACCACAACAACCAACGGCATCGCGTGTCCGAGTCCAATCCCAGTATCCTGATTGTCGAAGACGACCCCATGATCCGGTCGTTCCTCAAGGCTGTTCTCGAGGCGGAGGACTACGACGTCACCGAGGCAGAAAGCGGGGCCGAGATGTTCGCGGCCCTGGACGGGAAAAACTTCGACGTCATCGTGCTGGATATCATGCTGCCGGACGGCAACGGCGTTGATTTCGCGCGAACCCTGCGCCGCACCTCGACCCTGCCGATCATTTTCGCGACCGCCGTGACCGATACGGACACCCGCCGCCGCGCCATCGGCCTGATGCAGGTCGACTATGTGACCAAGCCGTTCGATGCCAAGGAACTGGTGCTGCGGATCAGGAATATCCGCACCATGGCCCCGGTCATGGAAGATCCCAACGCCCGCGACCTGCCCAAGCCGGTCGCCGCCGATGCGGCGCCCTGGTACCGCTCCCCCCTGACCTGGGGGCCTGCGGTGGCTTTTCTGGTTATCGTCCTGGGCGGGGTTTTCCTGATTCCCGACGACGAGGACCCCGCAGCCCTGCGCGCAGAACAGTCCGCGGCTCAGGTTCAGCGCAACGCGGATACGGCGACCGCCGCCGTTCAGGCGGCAACGGATGCGGCAGCGGCCAATGCGGCGGCCCGGGCCGGCGGATCAAGCGTCGTGCTGACGGACGCACCGTCGGCGTCACAAGCCGCGGGCGGCGCGACTGCCGGTGCGGCGGCTGCCGGCGATGGCGACGGGCCTGTCGTGGACGGATCCCCCGAACAAAAGATTATTGAGGCTTGCGGCGAAATGCCGGTCAGCGAGCACTGGAACAACAATTCCATCAAACGGGTACTGCGATATGTGCGGTTCGTGCACCGGGGGAACTGGGGCGAATACCTGGAAACCTGGGTCGAACGCCTAAAGAACGTGCAGGACCTGGAGGCCTCGGGAAAACCCATCGAGTTGCAGAAGAAGGGCGTCATCCTGTCGGGCAAGGAATTGGAAAAATACGTCGACCTGATGGAAAGCCGGGTTCGTTTTCTGCGCTGCGCCAGTCAGATCGTCCAGACGATCAAATAGGTGTGGCAAACAGGCGTGGCGGAATTCCGCCGGTCAGCAAAAATTCGTTGAAATATTATTTCGCAATAAGCGGAAAAAACTTGCCGTTTATTGCATTTTAATGGTTGACCCCCTAAATCACCTTCATTAAGTTCCGTGGCTCCCCGGCGGGCCCCGGTTCCGCTGGGGTTTTTGTGGCATCTGCTGATGTGCTGCCGGCCGCGAGCCGGAAAATGGGACGCCCGACGGCAGGGGGTTCCGACTGGGATTCTGAGACCAAGAGGACTGAACAATGGCCAGGAAGAAGATGCAGGGCGCCGAGATCGTGATCGAAGCCCTGAAAGAGCAAGGCGTCACCGAAATCTTCGGATATCCGGGCGGTGCCGTATTGCCGCTCTACGATGCCATTTTCAAGCAGAACCAGATCCGCCATATCCTGGTCCGTCAGGAAGGCGGCGCCGTGCACGCGGCCGAGGGTTATGCGCGCTCCACCGGCAAGGTCGGCGTGGTCTTGGTGACGTCCGGTCCCGGTGCCACGAACGCGGTCACCGGCCTGACCGACGCCTTGATGGATTCCATCCCGATCGTCTGCCTGACCGGGCAGGTGCCGACGCATCTGATCGGCAATGACGCGTTCCAGGAATGCGACACCACCGGCATCACGCGCCCCTGCACCAAGCACAACTACCTGGTGAAGGACGTGGGCGACCTGGCCAACGTGGTCCATGAAGCCTTCCACGTCGCGCGCTCCGGCCGTCCGGGCCCGGTCGTCATCGACCTGCCCAAGGACGTGATCATGGCCATGGGGGCATATCAGGAGGCGGGCAAGGCACCGGCCGAAAAATACAGCCCCCGCGTCAAGGGCGACCAGAGCGCCATCGCCGAGGCCGTGCGCCTGCTGGCGGGTGCCAAGAAGCCGATCATCTATGCCGGCGGCGGCGTTATTAATTCCGGACCGAAGGCGTCCAAGCTGCTGCAGGATCTGGTCAAGCTGTCGGGTGCGCCCTGCACGCTGACGCTCATGGGCCTGGGGGCCTATCCGGCCAGTGACAAGCAGTTCGTCGGCATGCTCGGCATGCACGGCACCTACGAAGCCAATCTGGCCATGCACGGCTGTGACGTCATGATCTGCGTCGGTGCACGGTTTGATGACCGCATCACCGGTCGGCTTGATGCCTTTTCGCCGGGGTCGAAGAAGGTCCATATCGACATCGACCCGTCGTCGATCAATAAGAACGTGCCCGTGGACGTGCCCATCGTCGGCGACGTGGGCAGCGTGCTCACTGACATGATCAAGAAGTGGAAGGCCCTGAAACCCAAGCAGGATCAGGCGGCGCTGAAGAAATGGTGGGGTCAGATCGACCAATGGCGCGCGAAGAAGTGCCTGGCGTTCCAGCAGAAGGGCGACACCATCAAGCCGCAACATGCCATTCGGCGGCTGTTCGAGCTGACCCAGGGGCGTGAGACCTTCATCACCACCGAGGTCGGCCAGCACCAGATGTGGGCGGCCCAGTACTATAACTTCGACAAGCCGAACCATTGGATGACGTCGGGCGGTCTCGGCACCATGGGTTACGGCCTGCCGGCTGCTATGGGCGTGCAGGTGGCTCATCCGGACGCCTTGGTCGTCGATATCGCGGGTGAGGCTTCGACCCTGATGAACATTCAGGAAATGTCGACCATCGTTCAGTACCGCCTGCCGGTGAAGATCTTCATCCTGAACAACGAATACATGGGCATGGTGCGCCAGTGGCAGGAACTGCTGCATGGCGGGCGCTATTCCGAAAGCTACATGGAAAGCCTGCCCGATTTCGTGAAATTGGCGGAAAGCTTCCACGCCGTCGGCCTGCGCGCGACCAAGGCGAGCCAGCTGGACGACGTGATCAAGGAAATGATCGAAATCGACCGGCCCGTGATCGCCGATATCGCCATCGACAAGCTGGAAAATTGCTTCCCCATGATCCCCTCGGGCGCTGCCCATAACGAGATGCTTCTGGGCCCGAACGACAAGGCCGAGAAGCCGATTTCCGAACAGGGCATGGTGCTGGTCTGATTTATCCCGCCGCGCCCGAATGACAGCGTGAGTTGACAACCGGGACAACGCGGCTAAAACAAGGGCCGCCGCCGTTTCCGCGGCGGCGAATTCTGGGAGTTCCCAAGACGTGAGCGAGCCTTCCAAGGAAGTGAACCGGCATACCATCGCCGTCCTGGTCGACAACGAACCGGGCGTGCTGGCCCGTGTCATCGGCCTGTTTTCCGGGCGCGGCTACAACATCGAAAGCCTGACCGTGGCCGAGACCGACCACGTCAAGGGGCAGTCGCGGATTACCGTCGTGACCTCGGGCACGCCGATGATCATCGAGCAGATCAAGGCGCAACTGGGCCGCCTGGTGCCGGTCCACAAGGTCGCGGACCTGACGCTTGAGGGCGCCCAT
This sequence comes from Rhodospirillales bacterium, assembly GCA_048263775.1. Lineage (GTDB taxonomy): Bacteria > Pseudomonadota > Alphaproteobacteria > Rhodospirillales > Casp-alpha2 > UBA1479. The sequence continues at coordinate 266,889 of JBLXDU010000005.1, read as the reverse complement.
GTGGAACGTGAACTGGCCCTGGTCAAGGTCGTCGGCAAGGGCGAGAAGCGGGTCGAGTCCTTGCGCATCGCCGATATCTTCCGCGCCCGCGCCGTCGACAGCTCCAATAATTCCTTCGTGTTCGAAATTGTCGGCGCCGCGTCCAAGATCGACGCCTTCATCGAATTGATGCAGCCGCTGGGCCTGTCCGAGGTCTCGCGCACGGGTGCGGCCGCCATCTCGCGCGGCAACAAGCCCATCTGAACCCAACACCTGACAACACTCAAGAACGACTGAAACGACTGATCGGAGAATTTTAGAAATGCGTGTCTATTACGATCGCGACGCCGACGTGAACCTGGTGAAATCCAAGAAGGTGGCCATCGTCGGCTACGGCAGCCAGGGCCATGCCCATGCGCTGAACCTTCGGGACTCGGGCGTCAAGGAAGTGGCCGTGGCTCTGCGCCCCGGTTCGGCCAGCGCCAAAACGGCGGAAGGCGACGGCTTCAAAGTCATGACCGCCGCCGAAGCGGCCAAGTGGGCGGATCTCATCATGATCTTGTCCCCCGACGAAGGTCAGGCCGATCTTTACAACGAGCACCTGAAGGACAACATGCGCGAAGGGACCGCGCTGGCCTTCGCCCATGGCCTGAACGTGCACTTCGGTTTGATCGAGCCGCGCGCCGACATGGACGTGTTCATGATCGCGCCGAAGGGCCCGGGTCATACCGTGCGCTCCGAATACCTGCGCGGCGCTGGTGTGCCGTCGCTCGTCGCCGTTCACCAGAACGCGTCGGGCAATGCGCTGGAAGTCGCCCTGTCCTATGCCTCGGGCCTGGGTGCCGGCCGTTCGGGCATCATCGAAACCACCTTCCGTGAAGAGTGCGAAACCGACCTGTTCGGTGAGCAGGCCGTGCTGTGCGGTGGTCTGACTTCGCTGATCCGCGCCGGTTACGAAACCCTGGTCGAAGCCGGCTACGCCCCGGAAATGGCCTATTTCGAATGCTGCCACGAGGTCAAACTGATCGTCGACCTGATCTACGAAGGCGGCCTGGCCGACATGCGCTATTCCGTGTCCAACACGGCCGAATGGGGCGATTACGTCTCCGGCCCGCGGGTCATCGACGACGGCGTCAAGGCGCGCATGAAGGACGTCCTGACCGACATCCAGACCGGCAAGTTCGTCAAGGATTGGATGCTGGAATGCAAGGCCGGTCAGCCGCAGTTCAAGGCCGAACGCCGCCTGTGGGGCGAACACCCGATCGAGGAAGTGGGCGCCAAGCTGCGCGGCCTGATGCCTTGGCTGTCCGAAAACAAGCTGGTCGCTACGACCAAGAAGTAAGTCCAGAAACGCGGGGCTTGGGGTCGGCCGGGTTGGCTAAACTCCACCCAAGAGTTCAAGAAGGGGGCGCTCCTAAGGGGCGTCCCTTTTTGTTTGGCCTACGATGGTGACTGTTTTGAGATGACAAGGTTAGCTTGCGCGTTTGTCGACGTCTTTGACGAATTTGCGATAGTTGCCTTCGACGCAAACGATGACGCTCGATCCTACAAATATGGCGAGTAACAGTATCATGGTCGGAAGTGATGGCCACTGGTCTGTCGTAACGACAGAAGAAACGCCCAAGCCGATCAAGGAAAAAGTGCACAAAATCATAATGCTTTGAAACAGCACGTTGGGACCCGCCCAATATGGACCTCGTTTCAGGACCGACGGATGGTCACAGAAAGCAGCGGCCTGATATTGGCGTGCGCGGTACATGGCTCTTGAAATCGACGCCATGGCGAGAGCCCCACCAACGAGAACGATCAACTCTAGAGTTTTTGCGCTGACGCCAAAGGGGCAAGGTTCCTCCGATCCAATGACGGAGAACGCGCCTGTCAATACCGCTCCGAACAAGGCCAATCCGAAAGCAGGCATCTGCCAGAGGATAGTATTTACGTGTTGATATGTGGAGCTGAGGAAGTCGCCCTGCGGTAGTCGGACCGTGATTTCCGAGTCTTTGTCCAGCCGTACATTTTTGGGTAGTTGAACCATCTCTGAACTCCCCGGGATGGTACTCGGAATGATGTTATTAGCTTATACATTTGGCAAAGGGGTGGGTGAATTTAACGTTCCAGTGCCCTCTCCAGCGCCGCCCCCACCACCACCATATGCGGGATGACGTAGGCGAAGGTGTCCAGGACCCGCAGCAGCGGCGCCGGATCGGCCATCGGTACCGGCCCGGGGTTGCGCGCCTGAGCCTTGGCCAGCAACTGGCCGACCAGGGGCTTGCAGTCTGCCGCAAAGGCGTGGGTGGCCGCATCGATCTCCGGCAGGGCCGTGTCCAGCCGCCCGGCCACCAGATGCATGAACTGGGGCCAATGGGCGAAATGCAGGTACATGGTGGGCGTCACGTCCACGGGGGCACCCGCGATCTCGGCCTTGGGGATGGTGCGGCAGATATGGGTGATGGCGGTGCGCAGGTCGTCGTCCAGGTCCGCCAGTTTCAGCGGCCGGGGCAGGTCCGGCGGCGGGGCTGGGGGCGTGGCGGCGGCTTCGGAAAAGGGCTGTGTGGGGGGCGGCAGGTCGTCGCCCGCGATCAGCGCCCGCGCCGCCCCCACGGCGATCAGGTTGACCGGGTTCATGCGGTTGTAGCTGGTCAGCATATGGCCGACCGTCGTCCGCGCGGCGGCGTCCAGGCTCGCATTGGCCAGGTCGTCCTCGGTGAAGGCGGGCAGGGGCACGGCCCCCTGGTCGGCAACCGTCTTCCAGACGGCCACCGCAGGCCATCCGGTTTCTACATCCGGGCCGACGGCGGCCCAGATCCAATCCAGCAGGCCCGGATAGGTCGCCATATGGCGAAAGATCAAGGCGGGCGAACCGGACCCGGCGGCGGTCATCAGGTTGCGGTAGACGCGAAGCGTGGCGGGGTCGGCGTCGACGAAATGGACTTCGGGGAATGTTGACATGTTTGGACCTGGTGTTGGGGGGAAGTGGCAAAGTTGAGGGGACGCTAAAGCGGTCTATTGGCGACGTTTCAGAATTTCGAGCAAATTGGCAGGGGGCGCGTCATCGTCTGCTCCACCGTGATCAAGGGACCGAAACAGAGCATTTAAAATCAATAGACGGTCATCTTCGCTGACATGCGCTTTTTCGTCAGCCATGAGCGCTAGATAGGTTTCTGTTTGCGTCGCTCGAAAAGATGAGTCGTCTGCAAATCTAAAATTTGTCACGAACATCCGAGATATATGTCGAAACATCCATAAGACTAGTACGGATGGAAATCCTAATGCGATTGTGGGCGCGATAAACGATCCATTGCTCAATTCCGCTATTTGCTTGTAATACGCTGGGACTGAAATAAACGCACAAACAAGAGTCACCACGCCCAAAAAACAAAACCATCCAAGGGCAGAATTTGCACGTTGTTTGTGCAGATTAGACCTTTTTGTCCAATAAGTTACTGGTGCACGAAGTGACATATCTTCACGAAATGTCCGTTCGATATGATCCATTCGTTCATCATGGTCCTTCACTTGATATTTATGTCTGACAACTTGGCGGGCTGCCTTAACGAAGAGGCGCTTCCTCGTCTTTTCGGACTCTTCGAATGACTCGTTTTGCTTTTTAGCAATTTCGCTAAATGTCTGGGCCCATCGGTTTCTTAGCCTGGCAAGTGCGCGCTCTTCAGATTCTCGTCGATCTTTGCCCTCGTAGATTTCAATTCTGCTTTCGACCAACGATTTTACAAAGCCAAGAACATTACCTGTTTGGTTGACGTTAATCACGACATCATCGGGAAGTGCCCATGCAAGTCGGGCTAAACCCATAATTGGATTATCTATCTTTAAGATACTTTCGCCGGTTGGGGTGGTCGATACGATCCTTTCGCCTTTGGCAACGGCAGTGATTGCGGTTTCCAACATTGATTTTTTTGAGTTAGCATCAGCGATTAGTTTTTGCTTTAGGAGAGTTGCAATTTGTGAGGCCGTAGATTGTAGATTTTGAAAGAATCGTACCTGAATTTGGCTTAGTGCGGGACCTGTACCGGTCACCGGTTTCACTAACTCGCTAAATTCAATCCAAGTATTAACCTCGGTTTCTGCCCATGATGCGATTTCTTCATATTCCTCAAAATCGAGTTGAACGCCTTCTCGCTCAATGGTGACGGCCATCGGAACTTCCTGGAACATGTAGGGCAATACTTCTTCTGATTTTGACATTTTTCATCTCCGCAAGCTGAGTTTTAAAAACTATAATTCAACTTTTGGTGTGTGTAGAATTATTCCTGCCCCTGCGATTTTTCGGCTTTGTATTCCGGAGGTTGACTTGGAGCACAGGATTTCGGGTCGGTCTGGCCGACGCAGCCAACCCCAAGCGGTCCTTGACATCGACGTTATTCGCCCCTTTATTCTCTGTTAAGCCTGTCCCCGTATCCTTTCCGGAATGACGGATAAACCGACAGGCGGTTGGAACAGACCGATGCAGATGCAGGACATGACCATCGAACAGCGAATTCCCGGGGGCAGCGATGCCGGCCCGGCGACGCTGCCTGCGCGCATTCTTCTTCCGCTAAGCCTGCTCAATCTCGACCTTCTGGGGCTTCGACTTATTCGCCCCTGAGTGGCGCAGCGGATACCAGGGACCATTCCGGCTTTTTGAACCAAAAAAACCGAGTCCATCCCGACCAAGGGACCGCGAACGCTCAGGGGATTGACGAGCAAGCGACCCTATTTGCCGGGCCGGACCCTATCCATCCCATCCGAGGGCGGCCCAAAGAGATTTCGGAAGGACCAGACCAATGACCATCGTTACCGAACGCGACCCCAACCAGGTCATCATCTTCGACACCACCTTGCGCGACGGCGAACAGTCGCCGGGGGCGTCCATGAACCTGGAAGAGAAACTCCGCATCGCCAAGGTGCTGGAGGACATGGGCGTCGACGTCATCGAAGCCGGCTTCCCCATCGCCTCGGAAGGTGATTTCGAGGCCGTCTCGGAAATCGCCAAGACCATCAAGAACTCGACCATCGCCGGCCTGGCGCGGGCGACCCGGGGGGACATCGAACGCGCAGGGGCGGCCGTCAAGCATGCCGAACGCGGGCGCATCCACACCTTCATCGCCACCAGCCCCCTGCACATGCAGTACAAGCTGCAGATGGAGCCGGAACAGGTCCTGGAGCGCATCACCGAAAGCGTGGGCATGGCCCGCAACCTGATCGATGACGTCGAATGGTCGGCCGAGGACGGATCGCGCTCCGAGCATGAATTCCTCTGCCGCTGCGTCGAGGCCGCGATCAAGGCGGGTGCCCGCACCATCAACATCCCTGATACGGTCGGCTATGCCGTGCCCGAGGAATACGCCGCCCTGATCAAGATGCTGATCGACCGGGTGCCCAATTCGGATCAGGCTGTGTTCTCGGTCCATTGCCACAACGACCTGGGCTTGGCCGTGGCCAATTCCCTGGCCGCCGTGGTCGCTGGTGCCCGTCAGGTCGAATGCACGATCAACGGCCTGGGCGAACGGGCCGGCAACTGCTCCATGGAAGAAGTCGTCATGGCGCTGAAGACCCGTCAGGACGCCATGCCGTTCACCACCAACATCGACGCCACGCATATCACCCGCGCGTCGCGCATGGTGTCGTCGATCACCGGCTTCCCGGTGCAGCCGAACAAGGCCATCGTCGGCGCCAATGCCTTCGCCCATGAATCGGGCATCCATCAGGACGGCATGCTGAAGAACGCCCAGACGTATGAGATCATGACGCCGGAAAGCGTCGGTTTGACCAAGTCCAAGATCGTCCTGGGCAAGCATTCCGGGCGCAACGCCTTCAAGACCAAGCTGGAGGAAATGGGCTACAAGCTGGGCGACAACGCCTTGAACGAAGCCTTCAAGCGCTTCAAGGACCTGGCCGACCTGAAGAAAGACGTGTTCGACGAGGATCTGGTGGCCCTGGTCGATGACGACACTCGGGTCAACGACCGCATCAAGCTGACCAGCCTGGAAATCCAGTGCGGCACCGTGCACCGCCCGCCCAAGGCGGCGATGGAACTGGAAATCGACGGCAAGGTGCAGTCCTGCGAAGGCACCGGCGACGGGCCCGTGGACGCGGCCTTCAACTGTATCAAGACCCTGTTTCCCCATGGTGCCCGCCTGCAATTGTATCAGGTCCATGCGGTGACCCACGGTACGGACGCCCAGGCGGAAGTGACCGTCAGGCTCGACGATAACGGCGAACGCACGGCCCAGGGAGCAGCCGCCGACACGGATACCATGGTCGCGTCGGTCAAGGCTTACGTGAACGCGCTCAACAAGTTGTTGACCAAACGGGAGAAAAAGGCACCGGAGGCGATGTCCGCCTAGGTCGGGGCCGCCTTCGTATTACCCAAGATTGGCCCTTTAAACGGCCGAATCTTTCCGTTAAAAGACCCAATATGGTGCAGGGGACATTGTCCCCTGCACCCATATATCGTGGCCCGGGACCCTAATCCGGGCCGGTACCGAGGGATACATTCATCGGACCCCCGCCCCAAGGTTTCCGGGGCGCGCCCCGGGGCTCCCATGACACAGAGACAAGGCTGAACGCTTCATGTTCTCGCGACTTTTCGGGTTTCTTTCCGCGGACATGGCCATCGACCTGGGCACGGCCAACACGTTGGTCTACGTCAAGGGCAAGGGCATCGTCCTGAACGAACCGTCGGTGGTGGCCATCGCCGAGGTCAAGGGCAAGAAGCATGTTCTCGCCGTCGGCGAGGAAGCCAAGCAGATGCTTGGCCGAACGCCCGGCAACATCCGCGCCATCCGTCCGCTTCGCGACGGGGTCATCGCCGACTTCGAAGTGGCCGAGGAGATGATCAAGTACTTCATCCGCAAGGTTCACAACCGGCGCTCGTTCGCGAGCCCGCTGGTCATCGTCTGCGTGCCCTCCGGCTCCACCGCCGTCGAGCGCCGCGCGATCCAGGAATCGGCGGAAAGTGCCGGGGCCCGCAAGGTCTTCCTGATCGAGGAACCGATGGCGGCCGCCATCGGCGCCGGCCTGCCGGTGACGGAACCCACGGGTTCCATGGTCGTCGACATCGGCGGCGGCACGACGGAAGTCGCCGTGCTGTCCTTGGGCGGCATCGTTTATGCGCGGAGCGTGCGCGTCGGCGGCGACAAGATGGACGAGGCGATCATCGCCTACATCCGCCGCAACCATAACCTTTTGGTCGGTGAAGGCTCCGCCGCCCGCATCAAGGAAGACATCGGTTCCGCCTGCGCCCCCGAAGACGGCGAAGGCCAGACCATGGAAATCAAGGGCCGCGACCTGATGAACGGCGTGCCCAAGGAGTTGGTCATCTCGCAGCGGGAAATCGCCGAAAGCCTGGCGGAGCCGGTCGGCGCCATCATCGAGGCCGTCAAAGTGGCGCTGGAACACACCGCCCCCGAACTGGCCGCAGACATCGTCGACAAGGGCATCGTGCTGACCGGCGGCGGCGCGCTTCTGGGCAACCTCGATTTGGTTCTCCGGCATGATACCGGCCTGCCCGTGTCCATCGCCGACGACCCGCTGTCCTGCGTCGTGCTCGGCACGGGCCGGGCGCTTGAGGAAATGAAGCGCCTCAAGGACGTCCTGACGACGATGTATTAGTCGCAAAACCCGAGCCCGCCATCGGCGGGCGACGGTTGTTTTGCGCGAACAAGCTCAATCGGCATCGCAAAACCCGAGCCCGCCATCGGCGGGTGGCGGTGTTTTGCGCCAATCAGGAACTCGCTTGGCAAGAACTCATTGGGAAAGGGGCGTCGCTTCTTCCTTGATGATGTCCGGCAGGTAGCGTCGGCGCTGTTGCGTGCGAAAGCGCCAGATCATCAGCACCGCCGCCGCCGTCAGGCCGATCACGAAACCGGCCCAGACCCCTTCCGTCCGCCATCCCGCACCGAAGGCGAGCCAGACGGCAGACCCGGCCCCCAGGCCCCAATAGCTGACCCCGGCGATGACCATGGGAAAGGCCGTGTCGTTGAGGCCGCGCAGCGCCCCCGCCGCCACGGCCTGCAGGGCGTCGACGATCTGGAACATGGCGGCCAGCATCAACAGGGCGGCGGCAAGGCTCAGGACTTCGGCCGCGTCGGCGCGGGCGGTGTCCAGGAACAGGCCCGCGAAAGGTTCGGGAACGGTCACGATCACGCCGGTCATGACGATGGCGAACAGCACGCTGACGGCGATGGCTGACCACCCGGCGCGGTAGGCGCCGGCCATGTCTCGCCGCCCGGCGGCATGGCCGACGCGCACGGTCGCGGCTTGGCTCAACCCCATGGGAACCATGAAGGTGATGTGGGGCATCTGCATGGCGATCATATGGGCGGCGATGGCAACGGCACCGAACTGGCCGATTACGAACACGGCACCGATGAAGAATCCGGCCTCCATCACCGAGATCGCCGCGATCGGCGCGCCGATGCGGAATATCTGGCGGAAGATACGCCAGTCTGGCCGCCAGAAGCGGACGAACAACTGATATTTGTTGAACGGCCGCCGCCACTGAATGATCGCGGCCAGGGCAAGCACCATCAAGATGTTCACGGCCGTCGTGGCGATCCCGGCCCCCACCAGTTCCAGGCGCGGCAGTCCGAAGTTACCGAAGATCAGGCCGTAATCCAAAAGCGCGTTGAGCGGCACGCCCCCCAGCATGACCCAAAGCGCCGCCATGGGCCGGCCCAGGGCGGAGACGAAGTTGCGCAGCACGGTAAAGACGATGCCGGCGGGCAGGCACCACATTAGGGTGCTCATATAGGCCTCGGCATGGGGAAGGGCTTCCGGCGGCTGGTCCGTCCAGGCGAGCAAGACACCCGCATGGGAAAAGGCCGCGACAAAGGGTGTCACCAACAGGATGGCGACCCATAGGCCCTGGCGGATGACGCGGCGGACGATCCGGGGTTGCCGCGCGCCGAAGGCCTGCGCGGCCAGCCCCGCCGTCGACATCGTCACGCCGACGCAGACGATATAGCCGATGAAAAAGATCATCATGCTCAAGGACGCGCCGGCCAGGGGTTCGGGGCCCAGGCGGCCGATCATCGCCGTGTCCGTGGTCAGCATGGCGACCCAGGCGATCTGGGTCGCGACGATGGGGGCGGCCAGGCGGAACAGTTGCGCCAGTTCCGTGCGCCAGACGGCGGACAGTCGGGAAGGCTGTGCGGATGTGCCGGGGATGAGGGCGGTCATGGGTGAAATCCGTCGTTGGGTTTCGAAAACAGGAAATGAAGACAAAAAAAGCGGACCCGAAGGTCCGCCCGAAACGTGGTCATTTCAAGAATGAGCCGCGCTAGGGCGTCTTGCTCCGGACAAGGAAGACCGGCAAGGCCGGGACAGGCGCATAGACGCCGCCGGAGATGCCGGTAATGACGGAGAAATGGGAAATGTTCTGGTCCATGGCGGGGCTTATAGCCCCGCCGCCCTGCAAAGAAAAGTCGAAAGACGCCGTGTCATGCACCTGACGGGCGTATGGCCCAGTCGGTGAACGGACTTGAATGCATCTTGAACTTTTCGTTCAGGTCCATGAAATCGTGATAATGGACGACGACCCGGTCGTCCTCGATCAGCACCACGCAATAGGCCGGCGGCTCGAAACTCGCCGTCATTTCCTCGTTCACCATGTCGAGCCAAACCTGCTGGTTCAAGCCGCGCAAGGTGGAATAGGGGATGCCCCGCCAGCTGCCGGAAATGGGCCGGTGGACATGGCCGAAGAACAGATGGCGGATGCGCGCCTTGTGCGGCTCGATCACGGCTTGGAAGGCGTCCTTCTGCTGCAGACCGATGCGGTCCATGGCCGGTATGCCGACGTCGAAGGGCGGATGATGCATGAACAGGAACAGGTCCTGCCCCTCGGACGCGGCCAGGGTCTCGGCCAGCCATGCCTGGCGGTCTTCACAGAAATGCCCCGCCGACGTGCCTGCCAGCACCGTGTCGAGAAAGATGAACCGGCCCACGGGCGTGTCCAGGGCCGATTGAATAAAACCATTTTTATCAACGGGTTGATTTGGGAAATGGGCGCGCAGCACATCGCGGGCGTCGTGGTTTCCGGCCAAGACGTGGACCGGCATGGCAAGCAGCGCCAAGCCGTCGACGAGGTTCTGGAACGCCGCAGGCTCACCCCAATGGGTCAGGTCGCCAGTCACCACCGCCATCGCGGCATCCCTGTGGTGGGCGTTAATGTCGGCCACGGCGGCATCCAGGGCAAGGCGCGGGTCGCGGCCATAGAGGGTTTTGCCCGGCGGGACGAAATGGGGGTCGGTCAGGTGGATAAATTTCATGGGAGGATGGTCCTATTCCGCGTCGATAGCGGAACAAGAATAAGCAGATGTCCGGCCAGGTCGCCAGGGGGCAGGAGGGAAAGCTGGAATTTGTTCAGTTTCATCTTAAAATACTGGCATAGACGGTTGTTTTTTTTGGTAAACAGCGCTACGCGTCATTAATCATCGATTAACGCTCATCGGCGACAAGTATAACCAATAATGGGGAGGTCGGAGTTGCGACTCCACGGCTGGTTTTGGGGACCGGACGGGGGGTCGTGGGTAATGTAATGGGCAAGAAGGACGTCCTGGGGTGAAGGAACCGCATTCATTTTCGCGGGTCGCGCAGCCGATTCGCAATTTCGCCCAGCGCTTCGCCTATGTCGGGCTGGTGGTGGCGGCGTTCGCCCTGATGATGCTTGCCAAAGTCGATACCATTCTGGTCGAACGCGTGCGGACACATATGACCGACGCCGTCGCCCCCATCCTGGACGTGCTGTCGCAGCCGCTTGACACGGTGAACCGCGGCGTCGCCGAGGTTCAGGCCATGAAGAACCTGTACGAAGAGAACACGCGGCTGCGCGAGGAGCGCACGCGGCTCATGCATTGGAAATCCGTCGCTGAGAAGCTGGAGGCGGAGAACCGGGTTCTCAAGGAACAACTCAACGTCATTCCCGAGCGCGAGGCGAGTTTCGTCACCGCGCGGGTCATCGCCGATACGGGCGGCGCCTTTTCACAAAGCGTGATCGTCAACGCGGGGGCCCGCGACGGGGTCGAGAAGGGCCAGGCGGCGGTCACCGCCGATGGCCTGGTCGGCCGGGTCATCGACGTCGGTAGCCGGTCCGCCCGGGTGCTGCTGTTGACCGACATCAACGCGAAAATTCCGGTTCTTGTTGATCCCACCCGCACGCGCGCCATCATGGCCGGAGCCAACCTGGCGAAGCCGCGCCTGACCTGGCTGCCGCCGGGGGCTGTGGTGTCCGTGGGCGACAGCGTCGTCACCTCGGGCCATGCCGGCGTGTTCCCGCCGGGCCTCAGGGTCGGTCAGGTCGCCGCCGTCGGCGAGGGCGGGCTGATCGTTCAGCCCTATGTCGACCTGACGCGCCTGGAATATGTGCGCATTCTCAATTTCGGCTCGGGCGGAATCCTGCAATTGCCGCAGCGTTCCATCGATGCCGACGTGCATGGCAAGGAGCGGGGACGCCGTCCATGAGGCCGACTTTCTGGCAACGTCTGGATGCCTTCGCTCGCAACCTGACGCCGGTCGCGTTGACCTTGGTTCTGGTCATTCTCAACGTCGTGCCGACTCATATTCCGGGCATCGCCCGAGTGCTGCCGGTGCTGCCGCTGATTTCCATATTCTACTGGTCGATCCATCGCCCGTACCTGGTGCCGGCCCCCGCCGTGTTCCTGATCGGCCTGTTCCAGGACGGCCTGACGGGCGCACCGATGGGGCTGCATGCGCTGATCTTCCTGGCGGTGCAGGGCGTGGTGCTGTTTCAGCACAAGTTCTTCATGGGCAAATCGTTCTTCGTTCATTGGCTGGGCTTCGGGCTGGTCGGGGCCGGGGCGGCGGCACTTAGCTGGGCCCTGCTGTCGGCCTTTCACGTTACCCTGTTCGCGGCCGACGCCATCGTTTTCCAATACATCATGACCGTCGCCGCTTTTCCGCTGTTCGCGTTCATCTTCTCGCGCTGGCAGCAGGCATTTTTGAAACTGGATTGATCCGATGCATGGGGATCAAGAACGCCAAAAACTTTTCGCCCGCCGCACCGTGATGCTGGTGGGGGGTAAGCTGGCGCTTGTCTCCATGCTGGCCGGCCGGATGTATTACCTGCAGGTGGTCAAGGCCGAGCAATACAAGATGCTGGCCGACGAAAACCGCATCAGCCTGCGCCTGCTGGCGCCGCCGCGTGGCCGCATCGTCGACCGTTTCGGCATTCCGCTTGCGGATAACAAGCAGAACTACCGCGTCATGCTGGTATCCGAGGACACCCGGGGGCTCGGCGTCGACGGGGCGCTCGACCTGTTGCATGACATCGTGCCGATGAGCATCGGCGAACGTCGGCGGGTCTTGAAAGAAGTCAGCCGTAATCGGTCCTTCGTGCCGGTGACGCTCCGCGAAAACCTGGAATGGGAAGAGGTCGCGCGGATCGAGGTCAACGCACCCGACTTGCCCGGGGTGATGATCGACGAGGGGCAAAGCCGGTTTTATCCCTACGGCAAGAACCTGGCCCATGTCCTGGGTTATGTCTCGGCGGTGAGCGAGCGGGAAAAGACCGGCGACCGGTTGCTGGAGCTGCCGGGTTTCCGCACGGGCAAGTCGGGGATAGAGAAAATCCACGACCTCAGTCTGCGCGGGTCCGGCGGCTCGTCCGAGGTCGAAGTCAACGCTTACGGCCGGGTGATCCGCGAACTGAACCGGCGCGAGGGCCTGCCCGGTGCGGAAATCCGCATGACCATCGATGTCGGCCTGCAGCTTGCGGTCTCCAAGCGTCTGTCCAAGGAGGTAAGTGCCTCGGCCGTGGTTCTCGACGTGCATTCCGGCGATGTGCTGGCCATGGTTTCCCACCCCAGTTTCGATCCCAACGATTTCAACCGGGGCCTGGGGGTCGAGGAATGGAGCCGGTTGATTAACAACCCGGCCGCACCTTTGTCGAACAAGGCGATCGCCGGGCGCTACTCGCCGGGATCGTGCTTCAAGATGCTGGTCGCCCTGACGGCGCTTGAGCGAGGCGTGATTTCGCCCACGGGCAGGGTCTATTGCGAAGGGTTCATGGAACTGGGCGATACCAAGTTCCATTGCTGGAAGAAACACGGCCATGGCCTTGTCGATGTGACCAGCGCCATCGTTCAATCTTGCGACGTCTATTTCTACGAAGTCGCCCGCCGCGTCGGCATCGACCGCATCGCGGAAATGGCAGAGCGGTTCGGGCTTGGCGATGCGACCGGCCTGGATCTGCCCGGCGAAAAGCAGGGCTTGATGCCGACCAAAGCCTGGAAGCGCGAGGCCAGGGACCAGTCCTGGCACCAGGGCGAAACGTTGCTGGCCGGGATCGGCCAGGGTTATGTCCTGGCCACGCCGCTGCAGCTTGCGGTGATGACGGCCCGGCTGGTCAACGGCGGCTTTGCCGTGTCGCCGCAATTGACCAAGTCGGTCAGCACGACCGGCGTGCATGCCGTGCCCGAACATCACGAATTCCCCCAGATCAATGTCAGTCAGCGCAACTTGGCCCTGGTGCGTGACGCCATGACCCAGGTCGTCAATGCGCCCCACGGCACGGCCCGTGCGTCGGCGATTGACGATCCGCGCTATACCATGGGCGGCAAGACAGGCACGGTCCAGGTCCGCCGCATTACCAAGGCCGAACGCGAACAGGGTGTGGTCAAGAACAAGGACCTGCCGTGGGAAGAGCGCGACCACGCCTTGTTCGTCGGCTTCGCGCCGGCGGACAATCCCCGCTATGCAGTTGCCGTGGTGGTGGAGCACGGCGGTGGCGGGTCCAGCGTCGCGGCGCCCATTGCCCGCGATCTTCTGCTGACGGCCCAGCGTCGCCAATCGGCGCGCGACATCCCGATCAGCCAGACCAGCGGCAGTCAGGCCGCGCTTGATCTGCGCGGCACGGAAGACCGTGTCCGCCCCGTGCCGGATCAGGGTTAGGGGAAGAGAACGATGGCTGTTCGTGAAGATGCCCTGAACCCCCCCAGCTTCACCCTGCGGCAAAAGCTGTGGCAGATGCACTGGCTGTTGATTCTGCTGTTGGCAGCGACGGCCTCGGTCGGTTTCGCCATGCTGTATTCGGCGGCGGGGGGCAATTTCGAACCCTGGGCGTCGCGCCAGATGATGCGCTTCGGCGTCGGCATGGCCGTGCTGATCACGGTGGCCCTGATCGACATCCGGTTATGGCTGAAATACGCCTACGTGTTTTATCTGGGCACGGTGGCGCTTCTCGTCGCCGTGGAATTCATGGGCGAGGTCGGCAAGGGGGCGCAACGCTGGCTTGATCTCGGCTATTTCGGCCTGCAGCCGTCGGAACTGATGAAGATTGCCCTGGTGCTGGCGTTGGCGCGCTATTTCCACGGCACCTCGATCGAGGACGTGCGTCGTATTCCCCACCTGTTCGTCCCGGTCCTGCTGATCGCGGTGCCGGCGGCCCTGGTCCTCCGCCAGCCGGATTTGGGCACGGCGTTGATGCTGGTCATCACGGGGGCGGTGATCTTTTTCGCCGCCGGGGTGCGGATATGGAAATTCGTGCTGGTCGGCATTGTTACCGTTGCGGCGGCGCCCATCGCCTGGGGGTTCCTGCGCGATTATCAGAAACAGCGCGTGCTGACCTTCCTCAACCCGGAAAACGATCCCCTGGGGTCCGGCTATCACATCATCCAGTCGAAAATCGCCTTCGGGTCCGGGGGGCTATTCGGCAAAGGGTTCCTGCAGGGCACGCAAAGCCATCTCAATTTCCTGCCGGAAATGCAGACCGATTTCATCTTCACGATGCTGGCCGAGGAATTCGGCATGGCCGGCGGGCTGGCGCTGCTCGGCCTTTATGTGGTGATCCTGATTTACGGGCTGGCCATCAGCGTGCGCTGCCGCACCCAGTTCGGCCGTCTGGTCGGCATCGGCGTGACGGCGACCTTCTTTCTCTACGTGTTCATCAACATGGCCATGGTCATGGGCTTGGTACCCGTGGTGGGGGTGCCGCTACCGCTGATTTCCTATGGCGGCACGGCGATGCTGACCCTGTTGTTCGGCTTCGGGCTCTTGATGGGGACCTGGATTCACCGTGATGTCATGGTCGGCCGGCGAGGTATCGGCGACGACGTTTAGGGCCGCGCCGCCGCACCATTCAAGGCTTTCCGACAAATCCTGCCCAGGGGCGTCACTTCACCTCGACAAAGGCAGCCAACCTTGCTAAAACCCCGCCCTCCATACGTGGTGCGGGCTGTTAGCTCAGTTGGTAGAGCAGCTGACTCTTAATCAGCGGGTCGTAGGTTCGAATCCTACACAGCCCACCATTCTTTCCTCGGATTTTCGCCGCTTTCACGGCGCTCCGAGCCTTCCATCTCCGCGCTTACAGAAAGTTGGAATCCGCCGCTTCGGCACGCTAAGGCGCGTCTTAGGGTACTGATATTAAACAGTCGACCCGTTGATTCCGGAACAGCGGGCCACGAGGCCCCGACTGGGTCCGAGGTCGACTTTGAGGGCAATATCTCCTCCGACCCGCTTTAAATCCAAATGAGCAGGACGGCGAGCGCCACGACCGCCGCTGCCACAACAAGCCCCGGGCACCGGGGCGGCAGGACGTGGGGGGTGTCGGCTTCGATGGGGCGCCGGTAGCGTTCAAGGGCGATGCTGCGGAACAGATTGCGCCTAGCCTGGGGGGCGGCAGGTTTGTCACTCATGTCTCGCCCTCCACCAGCCGTTCACGCCCGACGAGTGCCTTGAAAGCGGGGGCCCGCGCAAAGACTGTCGGCGTGCCTTCCCAAATTTTACGGCCCGTGTTCAGAACGACCACCCGGTCGGCGGCGGTGATGGCGCTTTCGCGGTGGGACGCCAGGATGCAGCCGATGCCCTCATTGCGCAGGTTGGCGAAGAGGCGTGCCTGAACATCCTCGGGGATCGCGTTGGTGGCTTCGTCCAGGATCAGCAGCCTGGGGCGGCGCAGCAACTGGCGGGCGATCAGCAGCCGTTGCTCCTGCCCGGTCGACAGCTTGCCGTGTTCGACGATGGTCTGCATGCCCATGGGCATGGCGCGAATGTCGTCGCCCAGCACGGCAAGATCAGCAGCCCGCCATACCGCGTCGAGGGCGACGGGCGCCAAGCCGGAAATGATGCTGCGTATGGTGGAGGACGCCGTCACGCGATCATCCTGCTGGACCACGCCGATGGCGGATCGCCAGGCCCGAACGTCGGTTTCCTCCAGGTTCCGGCCATCGACCAAAATGCGCCCCTGGGTCGCCTGATCGAAGCCGAGCAACAGCCGCAGCAGGGTCGATTTGCCGCTGCCTGAGGGGCCGACGACGGCGACCCTGTCGCCGGGCATGAGCGTGAAGGACACATCCTCAAGCGCCTGGATCGTCGTGCCATCGTAGCGGAAACCAACATCGTCGAAGATCATGTCTGGGTCGCGATCAGGTGCCATTCCTGCGGGGTCGAGTGGTGCCTGCAACAGGGGACGAAGATCCCGCAGCACATGCGCCAAGGAAAGACCGTCGGCCAGGATGTCTCCGACGCGCAAGGCGGCGGCCAAGGTCGGCCAGGCGATCAGCAAGGTGGCGGCAGTTTGCCAAGCCGGCGCGGGCCCAGCGCCGCGTTGCGCAGCGATCAAGACGAGCGTCATCAGTCCCGCCCAGAGCCACAGGTCACCGGCGATGCGGGCCCAAAGCGCGGCGATTTCCCGGTGGAATGAAAGGCCGCCTTCTTGGGCGAATAATGCCTGCCAATAGGCTGCGGCGCGGGCCGCACCGCCGACGACCCGCAGGCGCGCCATGCCCTGCATCATGTCGAACAGGAAACGGCGTCCGGCCAAGCGGCGGACATCGACGGCGCGCTGCGCCGTCGCCACGGCGCTTGCCCCCCGCGACCTGATGACAATCCCCGCAACCGACAGGGTCGCCGACGCCAGGCCGATCCATGGGTCCAGCCAGCCGAGGACGAGGCCACCGGCCACGACCAGGACGATATCGGCGGCCTTCGCCGCGGCCTCGCCCCGCACAAGTTCCAATACCCGATAGAGCACGGCAAAGCCGCGGGCCAGCACCTCGGGCGCGGCGATGCGAAAGAAGCTTGGCCGGATCGCGATCAGGCGCTGATACAGGTCGCCGAGCGCGGCAACCCGAACGCGTTGTTCCGCCCGCAGCAGTGACAAGCCTTGCGCCGCCTGCAGCAGCCCCAAGACGGCCAGCCCGCCCGCCAGGCTGACCCAGAGCCTCCAACCGGGATCAGCCCCATCGCCCAGAACCGGGAGTGCCGCCAGCATCGCCATGACGAGCACCGCCACCGCCGAGATGGCCGCAAGCAACGTGGCCCGCGCGAAATCGCCGCCGGTGCCGGACGCCCATCCGCGGAACAGGGCGATTGGTCCCTGCACCTGAAGATCGGCGGGCGGGTATAGGCAGTCAGCCGTCGGCGCCATGACGTCGCCGGAAACGGCCCGCCGTTCACCGTCTACCCAATATCCGCCAGGACCTGGGTTTAAGCGTAGCGGCTCGCCATTGCCCTGCCGCCGGCCGATAAGCGGCAGATGGGGGCGCTGCCAGAATTCTTTCTGAAGGAACCGGACCTGGCGCCTGTAGGCGCCGATGGCGGGGGCAGATCCGGGCGGCACCATCGTTGCGATGGCGGGGTTGTCGGAAGGGGCATGGAACGCGGTCTCGATCTGAGCACGAATTGGGGAGGCCCCGGCGATACCGGGGAGCGAAGGGTGGTCGCGCAGGCGGCCATCCGAAAAATGCAGCACGCGGTCGCAGGCCGCCAGGGTCGAGGCCCGGTGGCTGACGATCACCAAGGCGCAGCCGCGCCGCCGCAGATTGCCGCGCAACCGTGCCTCCAGGTCCGGATTCAGGGCGTCCAGGGCCTCGTCCAGGATCAGCATGCTGGGGTCGAAGGTCAGGGCGCGGGCGATCTCCAGGCGCTGACGCTGGCCGCCGCTGAAATTGCGGCCGCGGGCCGTTATCGGGGTGTCCAGGCCATCGGGGCGCGACTGGACGACGTCATCGACGCAGGCATCGGCAAGAGCCCGCCACAGGTCCGCGTCGGCGACGTCCTCCCGCCATAGAACCAGATTACCGCGCACCGT
Source organism: Rhodospirillales bacterium (assembly GCA_048263775.1). GTDB lineage: Bacteria > Pseudomonadota > Alphaproteobacteria > Rhodospirillales > Casp-alpha2 > UBA1479. The sequence continues at coordinate 248,864 of JBLXDU010000005.1, read as the reverse complement.
GCCGTCGAACAGGAACGGCGACTTGTCGACCCACATCACGCAGGCAGGGACGTCGACGGTGCCGGACCACGGCGCATGCAGGCCCGCGGCCACTGCGGCGAAGGTCGACTTGCCGCCGCCAGAGGGCCCCGTGATGCCGACCTGTTCGGCGTCCGCCTGAAATGCGAAATCGACGCCGTTCAGCAATGGCGGACGCGTCGGCGAATGGCCGAACACGACATGCCGGAACCGCAAGGCCGGTTCTCCTGAACCGGCTGTTTGTGCTGCGATTTCTGGTTCTTGAGCGTCATCACCTTCAACGTCGTCCTGTCGCAGCAAGACATGATGGAGGGCATCCAGCTTTCCCCGCAAGTCCGGCCAGTCGCGAAGGGCATGCGCCACCGCGCCGCCCAGGAAGATGAGGCCGATCAGATTAGCCAAAGCCAGGTCGCCCGCGCGCCAGGCGACGGCGGCCATCAATGCCGGGACGAACAGGATGGTGCCGGCCATCACCGTGCACGTAACCCGGCCGGCGATCCGGGCCATGGCGTCGTCCTGGTCGTGGACACTTGCGTCGGCAAGTTGGCCCATGCCGCCGGCGACGAAGTCGCCCTCCATGTCGGCGACCTTATCCGTCTCGATGGTGGCGGTTTTGCCCAGGATGGCGCGGAAATCTTCGTCGGCTTGGGCGGCATGCTTTCGCCGAGCCCCCGACCGCCAGAACGACAACAGGGTGAGCGCCCCCGCCGCGACCAGGCAGCTTCCCGCCGCAGCAATGGCCGCCTCCGGGTGCAGGCGGACGATGCCGATCACCAGGATCACGACAGCCGGGAGAGAGAACAGGACCGGAAGAATATCCCGGCAAAGGAGCCGGGCGATCAGGTCGGTATCGTAGACGCTTTTGACTTGTTCGCTGGGCAGGCGGTAACCGAGATAAGCAAACGGGCGTCTGATCAAGGACATCAGCAATCTCCCGGCGAGACGGCCGCTGATGCGGCGGCGCATCTGTTCGAGAGAAACGGACTTCCCCAGGCAGAGCAACCCGCGCAAGAAAAGAACTGCGGCCACCGACAGGACGGCGGATGCCGACAGGCCGCCCCCGCTGAGTATCCCATCAACGGTCTGAGCCAAAATCCCGGCCAGGGCAACGAGCGTCAGGGGCGCCAGGCAGGTGGTGACCATCGCACCGGCGAACAATGCCTTCGTGCCGCCGTCGATCCGCCGCCATAAATCCCGATACAGACGGTCGGGGCGTCCGCCCGCGTCGAACGTCGGTCCGGGACGGAAGGTAAGAACGATCCCCGTGAAGCCTTCATGGAACTTTTCGATCGGAATTTCCCACCGTCCGCAGGCCGGATCGTTCACCAGCACCCTGTCCGACGTCATGCCCTCGACGACGACGAAATGGATGAACCGCAGGTGCGCCACGAAGGGAAACGCCATGTGGCGCAGGTCATCGGGCTCGCGGGTATAGGCGGTGCTTTCCAGGCCGTAGTGACGGCCGGCGCGGATCATGTCACCGGCGTTCAAACAATCGCGCGACACGCCGGTGACGCGGCGGATGTCTTCCAGGGGAACAAAGCGCCTGTGATAGGCCAGGATCATCGCCAGGGCGGCGACGCCGCATTCCGTCGTTTGATATTGCAGGCGCGTCGGAACGCGCTGTGCCGCCAGCCGGCAGAAAACGTCCATCAACCGCCGACGAAACTGCCGAACCGGAGTTTCCTGCCGCAGGATCGCAGTATCTGTCGTCAATTGTTCAGTGACCACGTTCCCTGCGATCTAAAGTGTGTAAGTGCCATTGTCCGACGCTGGTCGAGCAGGCTCCGCCCGCGCCCTTAAAAAGGAAATAAGCGCCTGCACCGGTAAGGTGCGAGGCGCTCATAGTCAATCAGGCCCCGGTTGGTGCCAAAAACCTTTTCAGCCGGAAAGCCGCCATGCCGACCTATGGCCAGCCTCAATTGTCAGGCATCAGTGCTAACATTTACGGGGGGGGCGCCGGCGGAAATCATCTCAAGCTCGAACTCGGTCAGTTCGTCGTCGTTGGCCGCCTGACTGCACAGCGCCTTGAAATTCAACCCGGCGGCCAGGGCTTCTTCCTTGGTGAACGAAAAACCGAGCTTGCCGCCCTGTTCGACGGCGATATCGATCATGTCCTCAAAATCTTTGCTGTGAGCGAACGCTGCCAACAGGTCTTCGCTCACCCGCATCTGTTTGTAATAGCCGATGATGTTCTGATTCATTAGGGGCTCCATTCGCGTGATCTATGAGTTGCACATTCTTTAATTCGAACCGCACCCCGGTCCGTCGGCGATTGGCTTGGCCGTACCTGTTACGACGCTGCTCGTCCAACCTGTAAAGACCTCTTCACGATGAACCGTAACCGGGTTCATCGGTAGATGCCTTGGCCGGGAGTCCAAAATCGATTGTGCAAATGTTCCATCTGCCCATGACGGTTCGGGGATGCGAGGCTTTAGCCGCGGCGATCCCTTCCCCGACGAAGGGCGGCAGGCGGCGGTGCCGGACACAGCGATGTGGGTCGGTTCGCTTTTCTTTGCGTCCAGAAACGCTTTGCCCTGCGTCCCGATTGCGCGGGTCTGTGACATATGAACTGGCGTTTGGGGATCGTCCATTGCTTACTCTTCGGCAGCGGATTTCAGCTTCGGTTTTCCCTGCGTATTTGCGCGGAAAAATGCGAATTGCCGGAATGCGTCGGAAGACAGCGCTTCAAAAAACGGAGGTTCACATGAACGCGAACGTTATTGAATTCTATAAAAAGGTACGGACCGACCAAGGCCTGATCGAGGCGCTCTCTGAGGGACAGACTGCCGCACAAGTTTCCGAAATCGCCGTCAAAAAGGCCGCGGAAATGGGCATCACACTGGAAACCACGGATGTGATTGCCGCCCTGGGCCAGTTCCAGGAATTGGTGGCCGATGCCGCCAATGACGACGAACTGACCGAATTCGAACTGGAACTGGTCGCCGCTGGCAGTGCGGTGTCGTGTAACAGCGACGGCGCCTAGTTTCAGTCCGCCCTCGCTTAAAGAGAGTGCCTGCGCGGCCCAGGCGCAGACATTGTCCGATGGCACGGGCGGGTCAAAGACAGCGATACAGAAAGACTGGAGCTTCACATGAACGCGAACGTTATTGAATTCTATAAAAAGGTACGGACCGACCAAGGTCTGATCGAGGCGCTCTCTGAGGGACAGACTGCCGCACAAGTTTCCGAAATCGCCGTCAAAAAGGCTGCGGAAATGGGCATCACACTGGAAACTGCGGATGTGATTGCCGCCCTGGGCCAGTTCCAGGAATTGGCGACCGGTGCCGCCAATGACGACGAACTGACCGAATTCGAGTTGGAACTGATTGCCGCTGGCGCTTCGCCCAGCTGTATAGATGGAAAAGTCTGATTTATAACGACTTCTGGTCGTGACAAGAACGCCTGCGCCGACTAGGCGCGGGCGTTTTCATTTGAGGCAGCACCTTGGGGCGGGGCCGCTTAACGGCCGAGAGTTTTGATCCAGGCGGTAAATTCGGGCATCTCGCTGGCCATGGTTTCCGGGCCCGCCGTGCCGGTTGCGACCGCCGCCTGGCCCATGGCGCGGGCCTCGCTGGGCGATATCCGGTATCGGTTCTTGAAGGATTTGCTGAACTGCGATTCGCTGGAAAAGCCGCAGGCAAAGCCGACCGCACCGATACTCACGCCGTTGTACACGGCGTTCGAAAGCATATGCAGGCTGCGCCTGAGGCGCCGTTCCTGGATATACCGCGACACGCCGTCGTGGGGGGCGAAAATCCGGTAAAGCTGTGAGCGTGAGATGCGGAACGTCCGGGCCAGAAGTTCGGGGCTCAACTGTTCGCCAAGGTTCTGGTCGATATGGCGGAAGATGGATTTTCCGACGGCAAGCGAGACCTCGGGCGCGATGTCTTCGGTCAGCTTCGATTCATGCGTCAGCCAGGTTTCCAACAGGCCGAGGGTTCCTTTCAAAGCGATGCCGGCATGCCCCATGTCCATTTCCGGCACGTGCTTCCAAAGCGAACACATATGTTCGGCGACGAACGGCACCATGGGATTATCCGGCCCCAGCCGCCTGCCGTGAAATTCGGCCAGCAGACCGGACAAATGCGGATGCAGTTCGCGCGGCAACACCATCGTCAAATTCGCGAAATCCGTGTTCAACATCTCGTGCGGCTGATCCAGGTCGATAATCAGCATGTCGCCGGGGTTGATCCGGTCGTCGCTGCTGGCCACGCCGCCCCCTTCGAGGAATACCTGGACCAAAATGTGGTCCATGCCATCGCGGGCGACACGGCGTTCGGCGCGGCTGAAAAATTGGGACTGCGCCCGGGTCACGCCGAACACGGCATCGCCGAGGTTACAGACGTCGATCTGTGCGGTCATGTCGTACTTGGGCACGCTGCGGTCAGGCGCCAAAAGATCGAACAGAACCCCCATGTTTTCGTTCCAGGCATCGAAGCGATCCTTGGATTCGAAAAACGCCGTGTCGAAATGCGCGATATCTATTTGGGGGCGGGGTTTGTTGGACGGCATAGGCTTGCCTTGTTGTTATCTGCGCCGGGGCAAAGGCGACTATTCGAATAACATAGAAGGACAAGGCAGCCCGTATGTCCCCACGGAGTAAACCGTAAGCAGGTTTGAACGGAATAACAATTGAATTGGGACGTTCGGACAAGTTTGAAGCCTCCCTACCCAAGTACACTCGGCCCTGAATTGCGCATTCAAGCTGCAACGCGGTGGTCATCAAAAATTGTCGGCACCTTTGAAACACCAGGTATTCCGCCAGGCGGCCCTGGACAGGCTTTCATCCCCCGAACAATTGGATCGGCTGGTCAGGGTGACAGACCCCGCCGGATGGCTCGCGCTGAGTACCGTGGCGGTGATTCTGACCGCGATCGTGGCCTGGGGCATTTGGGGAAAAATCCCGGAACAGGTGGACGGCAAAGGCATTCTGGTCAACACCGGCGGGCGCGTGCTGGACGCCATGAGCCCGTCCGAGGGCACGATTACGAAACTGTCCGTCGGGCAGAACGATCTTGTCGAGAAAGGCCAGGAAATCGCGGTCATCGAACAGATCGCGCTGCGCGATGAATACAGAGGCGCCAAGGAAACCCAACTGGAACGGGAAGCCGAAAAGCGCCAGATCATGGATACCTTCGCGCGTGAATTCGGCCTGAAACAGAAAAATTTCGCCGAACAGGCCGCCGCACAACGGCAGATCATCGCCGCTGCGGAACAGCGCGCGGCCTATCTGAAAACGACGATCGTCGGGCGTGAAACCCTGGTCGCCAAGGGCATTCTGCCGCGCGACAAGGTCGAGGAACTGCGGACCGACTACAACAAGGCCCTGCAGGACGTCAGCGCCGCCCGCAATCGCATTCTGGAACTGGAATCCGAAACCCTGACCCTGCGTTCGGACCACGCCAAAGAGATCACTAAGATCGATCAGCAGATTGCCGACGCGGCGCGCTCTGTCCGCGAAAAGGAAAACAGCCTGCAGAGAAACGGGCGGGTTCTGGCCCCGGCGTCCGGCCGGGTTGTCGAATTGAAGGTGTTCGAGGGTGCTGTCATCCAGCCCGGCGCCCCCGTCGCGAGCATCGCCACGTCCGGCAGCGCCCTGCAGGCGGTTGTCTACATTCCGACCAAGGACGGCAAGCGAGTGCGGCCCGGCATGACCGTGCGCATCGCGCCGTCGTCCGTGAAGAAAGAGGAATTCGGCACGATCATCGGCACCGTACTTCAGGTTTCCGAATTTCCAGTCTCCAAGCCGGGCATGTTGTCGTCCCTTCAGAACGAGCGGCTGGTTAACGAATACTCCAAGGACGGGGCACCCTATGAGGCGCGGATCGACCTGCATGCCGATGCGGCGACGATCAGTGGCCTTGAATGGACCTCGGGGTCGGGCGCCGGCATTGCGATCACGTCCGGGACAACCGTCGAGGCCGAAGTCACCGTTGCGGAACCTCCCCCGGCAAGCCTGATCATTCCGTTTGTCCGCAAGCATACGGGTATCGGTTTCGTACCGGGTTCGTCGGCGCGTTAGTATGTCCACGGCTCTGGACCAGGATCGATGACCGCCGCCCGTTCACACCGCGCAAAGACGCCGACGGTGTTGCAGATGGAGGCGGTCGAATGCGGCGCGGCGTCGTTGGCCATGATCCTGGGGTATTACGGCGCCTGGGTGCCGCTCGAGGAACTGCGGGTCACCTGCGGCGTTACCCGCGACGGCAGCAAGGCCAGCAATATCCTGAAGGGGGCCCGTCGCTACGGGCTTTCGGCGAAAGGCTTCAAGAAGGAGCCCGCCGACCTGACGAACCTGCCCGTGCCGTCGATCATCCATTGGAACTTCAATCACTACCTAGTGTTCGAAGGGCGCCGGGGCGACAAGGTGTATGTGAACGATCCGTCCAGCGGGCCACGTGTCGTGCGGGCCGAGGAACTGGACACCGCCTACACCGGCGTTGTGCTTGCCTTCGAGCCGACCGAAAGCTTCCAGAAATGCGGCCACCCGCCGTCATCGCTGAGGGGCCTCGTCGCCCGCCTGGCCGGCTCCGGCTGGGCGCTCGGATATGTCATCCTGGCCAGTCTGCTGATGGTGATTCCGGGTATCGCCGTTGCCGGGTTCGCCAAAATTTTCGTCGATCATATCCTGATCGCCGAAGACGATGATTGGCTGGTGCCGCTGGTGTTGTGCATCTTGACGGCGGCGGTGCTGAGCGGAATCCTGACCTGGCTGCAGCAAAAGTACCTGTTGCGCCTGGAGGCCCGGCTGGCCCTGTCGATGGCCGCCACCTTCCTGTGGCGGCTGCTCCGCCTGCCGATGACCTTTTTCCAGCAACGCCACGTCGGCGACCTGAGCGACCGGATGGCCGCGAACGACCGGGTTGCTGCCCTGATTTCCGGTCAATTCGCGACGAATGCGATGAACGTGACGACCGTGGCGTTCTACGGGGCTGCCATCGCCGCGTTTGATCCGACGCTCGGCGTGATCGCGTTCGCCATGGCGTCGCTCAACGTGGTCGCCCTGAAAGCGGTCAACCGAAGCCGCGAAGACAACAGCCGGGCCCTGCTCAACGAAGGCGGCAAGCTTGCCGGGATGACGGTGGCGAGCATTCGATCGGTGGAAACGCTCAAAGCCTCGGGCATGGAGGATGACAGCTTCACCAAATGGGCCGGCTACCAGGCGAAGATGTTGGAATGCCAACGTCGGCTCGGCTTCATGACTGCCGTGTTGACCGCGTTTCCAGCCTTGATGTCGGCATTGACCACGACCGCGATCCTCGGTGTCGGTGGGTTCCGGGTCATGGAAGGGGTGCTGTCGATCGGCTCCATCGTCGCCGTCCAATCCTTGATGGCGCGGTTCAACAAACCGGTTTCCGCACTCGTCGATCTGGGCGGTCAGGTTCAGAAGATCAGGGGGGACCTCGCCCGGCTGGATGATGTCGCGGCCTATGCCCCCGAGGCGCTACGTGGGCCGCAGGAAGGGGCTGTCTGGCAGGGACCCCAGACCCTCAGCGGGAAGCTCGAAATACGGGATCTGTCGTTCGGCTACAGCGCCTTGGACGCCCCCTTGCTCGACGAAATTTCGATCAGCCTGGAACCCGGGGCGCGCGTGGCGGTCGTGGGCGGTTCCGGCAGCGGCAAATCGACACTGGGCCGGCTGATCGCTGGCATTCTGCCGCCATGGCAGGGGGGCGTGATGATCGACGGCCTGCCGATCTCCGACATCCCGCCTGAACTGTTCGCCGATACCGTCTCTTATGTCGATCAGGACATTTTTCTGTTTGCCGGATCGGTGCGCGAGAACCTGACGCTGTGGGATGATTTGGTTCCGGAAATGACGCTGACGCGAAGCCTAAAGGATGCCTGCATCCACGACGATATCCTGGTCCGGGACGGCGGTTTCGAAAGTCGCGTCGAAGAAGGCGGTGTCAATTTTTCGGGCGGGCAACGCCAGCGGCTGGAGATTGCCCGCGCCCTCGTCGGCGATCCCCGGATTCTTGTCCTCGACGAAGCCACCGCGGCACTGGACCCGGTGATGGAAAAGCAGATCGACGACAACCTGCGCCGCCGCGGATGTACCTGCGTCATCATCGCGCATCGCCTGTCGACGATCCGCGACTGCGACGAAATCATCGTTCTCCAACGCGGGCGGATTGCCGAGCGCGGCACCCACGAATCCTTGTTGGCGGCGAACGGCGAGTACGCACGGCTAATGGAGTCCGAAGGATGAGCGCAGACCGCCGCCGCCGTCTGGAAAACCAAGCCGCCTCGGCGGAATGGGCCGATCTCAAGGGCCGTCGCACGAGTGTCTCTGCCAATGCGCCGTTGCTTCTGGACCGTGCCGGTGACTGCGTTTTGGTACTAAGCGGCCATGTCGATGTTTTCGCCGTGCGGGTCGAAAACGGTGAACCGGTCGGTCAGCGCCATCCCCTGTTCCGCGCCAACGCCGGTGAGGCCGTATTCGCGCTGGGTGACGACGCCCCGTTCAGATTTCTCGCCGTGGGGGTGGATGAAACGGAAATCATGCATGGGCCGCCGGACGACGACCTGGCCCGGCTGGCCCCGGATCACCTTGCTGCCCTGCTTGATCGATTTGTCGGTAGCCTGTCGGGAAGTCTTGCGAAGGACGCACCGGAAGGCGCGGCCACGGTCCTTGACCTGGACACAGAGGCCGATATCTATGCGAACAGCCCTATCTTCGCGTCGTCGCGGCGCGCCGTGTGGGTCACCGCCGGTGGGGCGGTGGGGCCATTGGCCCTCTACGGCGATGACGATTTGACGGCGGATATTCTCCCGCTGTCTTCATCGGTCTGGGCGACGGTCAGCGGACCGGGACGGGTTTCTGCAATTTCATCCGAATCACTGGTCGCTTCCGGCAAATGGCGTACCGGCATCACGACTTACCTTCGCGTGTTCGGCAGATTCCTGGATGGCAGTCTGCGGCGGATGGAAAAGCAGGCAGCCCAGCGCCGAAGCGCCCGGTCGGCGGCGGAGAAAACGACGCTCGAAAATGCCCTGCATGATTTGTCGCGGGTGGTCCGGCAGGACGCAGGCCCCCTGCCAGGGGCAGCCGCCACCCCGGACAACGACGTGCACGCGGCATTCCTGGTGGTCGCACGGGAACTGGGGGTCGAGAATGCCGACACCCCCCGGCCGGTCACCCGGTACAAGGGCGTACCGGTCATCGACGAATTGGCCGCGTCCTATCGCATTCGCATTCGAAAGGTCCTGCTGCGGGACGATTGGTGGCGGCACGACGCCGGGCCGATGCTGGCGTTCACGGACGCGGATGGGCCCGTCGCCTTGTTGCCGCGGGCGGGCGGCGGTTACGACGTCTATGACCCTGTGTCGGGCGTACGGACGCGGGTCACCGAGGCGACGGCCGCAGGCTTGCGCGGCGATGCCGTCATGCTGTACCCGCCGCTGCCGTCGATGTGCCGCAGCCTGGGCGATCTATGGCGGTCGATCCTTCCGGAAATTCGGCCCGACCTGCGCCTCATGGGGGCGATGGGATGCGCCGGCGGCCTGGTCGCCGCCTTCACGCCGGTGATGACCTCCGTGATGATCGAGGACGTGTTGCCGAGCGCCGATGTCGCACAGCATGTCCAGATCATCCTCGGGCTGGTCGTCGCCGCCTTCGGCGCCGCCAGCTTCGAAATCGTGAAGGCCATCGCCCTGCTGCGTGCGGAAGGGCGGGCCGACCTGCGCCTGCAGGCGGCCATATTCGACCGCATGATGCGTCTGCCGGCCGGGTTCTTCCGGCGCTACACGGTCGGCGACCTGTCGGACAGGGTGTTGGGCATTCAGGTCATCCGGCAAACGTTGTCGGGCACCACCGTGCAGGGCCTGCTGGGCATAACGTTCGCCGTGTTCAGCCTTGCCTTGCTGTTGTTCTTCAACTGGAAACTGGCGATCGTTGCCTTTGGGCTGGTTTTTGCCGCCCTTGCCGTGACCGTCTACTGGGGCCGGCGTCAGCTGGCCGAGGAACGCTTACGGATCGCCCGCCAGGGCGAGGTCGAGGGTTTTGTCGTGCAGACGCTAAGCGGGCTCGCGAAACTTCGGGTCTCGGCAGCGGACGGCCGGGCCTATGCCCGTTGGGCCAAGATGTTCGCCCGGCAAAAACACCGCTTCGTGCGGGCGCAATCATTCGCCAATCTGCAGGACATCTTCCATGCCGCATTTCCGGTGGTCGCGACGGCGGTCATTTTCACGGCCGCGTCGGTCCTGCTGGAAAAGGAAGCCGTCGACCTGCAACTGCAGGCATTGGTACAGACCGAACAGGCGGCTGAAAACGCGCCGATGTCGACCGGCGAATTTGTCGCCTTCAATACCGCGTTCGGGCAGTTTCTCGCCGCCATGACGACGCTTGCCCTGGCATTGACGCGCAGTCTTTCCATCCTGCCGATCTTCGAACGGCTGCGCCCGATCATCGAGGAACCCATGGAAGTCGCGACCTCCGACAAGTCGGTCCAGCGACTGCACGGCGGGATCGAGTTCAGCCACGTCGGCTTTCGGTATGCCCCCGGGGGCCCGCTTATCCTCGATGATTTCAGCCTGACGGTCGAACCCAATGAGTTCGTCGCCATCGTCGGCCCGTCGGGCAGCGGGAAGTCGACCTTGATGCGTCTGCTGCTCGGATTCGAGCAGTGCGAGAAGGGGGAAATCTATTTCGATCAGACGCCGGTCGGCCGCCTGGACATGAATTCGGTCCGCCGCCAAGTGCGGGTCGTTCTGCAGCAGGGACAACTCGTCTCGGGAAGCCTGTTCAGCAACATCGTCGGCGCTTCCACGGCCCTAACGCAGGAAGACGCCTGGCGCGCCGCCAGACTTGCCGGTCTCGACAAGGATATCGAGGACATGCCCATGGGCCTGCATACGCAGATCATGGAGGGCGTGAACACGCTTTCCGGCGGTCAGCGCCAGCGCCTGATGATCGCCCGGGTGCTGGTCCAGATGCCGCGAATCCTGCTGTTGGACGAACCGACCAGCGCGCTCGACAACCGAACCCAGGACATCGTGATGTCGACCCTGGCGCATTTGTCGGCGACCCGGATCGTCATCGCGCATCGCCTGTCCACGGTGCGCGCCGCGGACCGCATCATCGTCATGGACATGGGAAAGATCGTGCAACAGGGCACATTCGACGACCTGATCGCGGCCGAAGGCCCGTTCCGGGAGATGGCGCGCCGCCAACTCGTTTAAGGATTGCAGAGGGAAAGCATCATGAGAAAAGTACTCGTCATTCTCGGCCAGCTCCGGGATACGGATGCGGAATGGATGGCCCGGGTCGGCTCGAAACGAACGGTGCCGGACGGCGAAGTCCTCATCACGGAAGGTGAACACAACGCCAGCCTGTTCATTCTTCTCGACGGCCGGCTGCGGATCGAAGATGCCAAGATCGGCACCATCGCGAGTTTAGGGGTGGGTGAGATCGTCGGTGAAATGTCCTACGTCGATGACTCGCCGCCGTCCGCCAGTGTCGTTGCGGAAGGCGACAGCACTGTCCTTGAACTGACGCATGACAGCCTCGACCAGAGAATGGAAAGCGATCCCGGCTTTGGCATGCGGTTCTACCGGGCCTTGAGTTTCTTTCTCGCCGATCGCCTTCGCGGCACCGTCCGGCGGCTGGGGTACGGTCAGGCGGGCGGCCTCGATACGGACGATGTGCTAGAAGATGAACTGGATGACCGTTTGTTGGACTCGGTTTCTCTCGCGGGCGATCGCTTCGACCGCATGCTGAAGGTTCTGGCGAGTGCCCGGGCGGGATAGGCGTCGGGAAACCGGGGAGCCGAGGATTTGAATCCGACAACCATCATCGAGGCGATCGAACGGCACGCGCGGGAGCGTCCCGACGCCGTGGCCATCACGGTGCCGGGTGACGGCGGCCGGGAAGATTTGTCGTTTACGTTCTCGGACGTCTTGGAACGCTCCCGGCGGATCGCCGCCGACATGCAAAGGGCCGTGCCCGAGGCTAAGCGCGTGATGATCCTGCAGGCGCCGGGCATCGATTTCGCCCTCAGCCTTTGCGCCTGCTTCATCGCGGGCGTGGCCGCCGTACCGACGCCGCCGCCGGCCGCGCGGGCCAGCAGCAATTCGGCGCAACGTTTCGCCCGTCTGTTCAACGACGCAGCCCCGGACGCAATCGTTACCTCAAGCGGCCTTGTCTCCCGCGCCCGGTGGCTGGTCGAAACACAGATCGGGCTACCTCCCCAGGCCTGGGTAATCTCCGACGGCGACGCGCATCCGGACACGCCGGAACCGCCTTTCGCTGCCCCCGCCGTCTCTCTCCAGGATCTGGCGCTGATTCAATATACCTCGGGCTCAACGGCGGAGCCCAAGGGTGTGATGATCGATCACGCAAACCTTGCCGCGAACCTTATCGCCATCCAGGCCAAGTTCGAACTGACGGAGGACAGCGTCGCCGTTAACTGGCTGCCGCCCTATCACGACATGGGGCTGATCGGCGGCATCATCGAAGCCTTGTGGTGCGGTTATCACGTCGTGCTCATGGACCCGAGAACCTTTGTCGCCCGGCCGCTTTCCTGGCTGGAAGCCATCGATCACTACCGTGCGGATGGCAGCGGCGGCGCCAACTTCGCTTATGATCTTTGCGTTGATGCGCTAGGCCGCGCGGAGGGGGTGTCTCTCGACCTGTCGCGCTGGCGCCTGGCTTTCAGCGGGGCCGAACCTGTTCGTGCCACGACCATAGAGCGCTTCGCCGAGGCCTTTGCGCCGTTCGGATTCAATAAGACGGCCTTCTACCCATGCTACGGTCTGGCCGAGGCGACGCTGATGGCGTCGGGACCGGCGCCCGGCGCGGCCCGCCCGGTTATCACGCATTTCGATGCCGAAGCCGCTGCCCGCGGCCTGGCTGTGCCCGCTTCCGGCAAACATGGTGAAACGACCCGCGCCTTGGTGTCCTGCGGAACACCCTGTGAGGATCTGGCGATCGACATCGCCGATCCGGACAGCGGGGAACTGCTCCCCCATGGGCGAGAGGGCGAGATTCGCCTGTCAGGGCCGTCGGTCATGCGCGGCTACTGGCGTTACACGGCAGATCACGGACAGGAAACCCTAGCGACCGGAGATTTGGGATTTATCTGGGAGGGCGCTCTCTACGTCACCGGGCGCCTGAAGGACCTGATCATCATCCGGGGTCGGAACATCGCCCCCGGCGATGTCGAGAACGCCTTGGTCCAATGCCATCCGGCGCTGGCGCCGGCGGCAGCGGCGGCATTTTCCGTTGAAAGCGGTGATGAAGAGGCCCTTGTCATCGCCGTGGAAATCCGCCGTGATCATCGCCGCAATACGAATTGGCCCGAGGTGTTCGCCGCCATGCAGGGCTGCTTCGCCGACCAGATTGGAGTGACGGCCACGGATATTGTATTGCTGCCGCCGGGGGCCCTGGCGCGTACGACCAGCGGCAAGATACGGCGGCGGGCTTGCCGCCAGGCCTACGTCGACGGCACTTGGAAACGCTTGGCCCGACTTGCCGATGCGCCGGAAAATGCCGGCCCTGAACGCCCCCCCGCAGCCCTGCGCATGACGAATGCCGACCGCCGGGAAAGAATGGCGGCTCTGGACGATTACCTGATCTGGCGCCTGGCTCAACTGACCGCTCAACCGGAAACCTTCCTCGGCCCCGACACGCCTATCGACGGGATCGGCCTCGATTCCCTGAAACAGGTGGAATTCCTGATGCTGGTCGAAAGCGACCTTGGTGTGGCGCTACCCATGGACTGGGCCGCATCGACGGCGACATTGTCCGATCTGGCCGACTTGATCCGCTCCTGCGGCAACGGAACCGCCGCAACGGGCGAAGCCGGACACCCCCCACCCGCGGCGACGCCCGGTACGATGGTGCACCTGTCGCCGCGTCAGGCCGCGTTCTTCGCCGGGATGCCAGACCATCCCGAGCAGTTCATGGAGGTGCTGTACTTTCGCACGCCCAAGAACCTCGACATCAACGCCTTGCATCGGGCCCTTAAGGAAACCGTCGCTGCTCATGACGCTTTTTCGCTTCGTTTTTCCGAAACCGGCGGCGTCTGGCAGGCGCAGGTTTCCGGTGGCGACGGCCTGCATTTCGAGCGGATCGACATTTCCAATCTCAAGAAAACCGACCTTGCTACCACCCGCCAGGACGCCCTTCGGCGGATCCTCGCGTCCGTCTCGCTCCGCGATGGCCCCCTAATTTCAGCGGTCCTGCTGGATAGGGGCGCGGATGCGCAAGGCGTTCTTGCCGTCGGGTTTCATCATCTGGCAATCGACGCGGTCTCCTTGTCCGTTTGGGCAACCCAATTGCAGGGGGCCTATAAAAATGCAGCGGAGGGCCGGTCTGTTGCTGCGGCAGTGCGCCAGGATCGGTTCATTCCTTGGCTCCTACAATTGAGCCGATACGGCGCATCAGATGAACTGGCGACGGAACTAGATTACTGGCGCTCCGTCTGCGGCGTTGATGGCGACGGAACACCGCGGGCCGTACCAGATGGCACCCCTGCTTGGCGCTCGACCGGTAAGACGACTTTATCGGCGGCGGAGAATGGACGCCTGTTGGAGACCTATAAGACGCCAGTCGCCCGTAACGCGGCCGTCCTTGCCGCCACGGCCGCCGCCTGGACTAGGGTGACAGGGGATACCGCGCCGCTGATCATGACCGAAGGCCACGGCCGCCATCCGTTTCCCGACACGAACCCGATGACCGCCGTGGGATGGTTTGTCGCACGTTATCCTGTCGGCGTTATGGTCGGCATCGATGTTGGTGCCACCGATCTTGTTCGCGGCGTCACGGCCCAGTTGCACCGCGTGCCGAACCTGGGCATTGGATACGACCTGCTGCGTTGCCGCCCCGAAGGGGACTCCCTGCGCCTTGAAATGGACCGTCTCCGCAAGCCGGGCCTTCTTTTTCAGTATCGCGGCAACATCGATGAGACGTTCCGCGCGGACGCCGCCCTGCCGGTAATCGGCGCCTACCACGAAGCCAGGGCCTTGAACCAATCCTATCTGAACCAGGGCGACATCCAACCGCTTGCCGTCACGGCGGGACTGAGCGACGGCGTCCTGTATTGGTCGGTCTTTTTCACGTCACCAATATCCGAGGACCTTGCCCAGGAGATTTCAGGCGAAATACGTCGGTTTTTGATCGACTTGGCGCCCCGGTAGCTGTCGCGACAGCCATTGTACGTTGTCGATTAGGACTATTTCTTCCCAGCGGCCTTCAGGGCCTGTTCGCGGTAGGCCTGGATGCGGGCTTTCAGCCCGGGGACCGAGGCCGTGCGGGCGATGTCGGCCATGTCGGCGTCGCGGGTATCCGTCGCCGTCACGCGGAACAGGTCGGCCGTCGCCTGGGGGCTGAGAATCTGTGCCGAGGCGGCGGCGTCCTTGATGGCCTGCGGCCAGTCGTCCCCATCGATCATGTCCGTGGCGAAGCCCAGGCGCAGCGCCTCGGCGGCGTCGAAGGTCAGGCCGGAATTCTGAATATGGCGGGCCGCGTCCTCGCCGACGCGGACCTTGAGCCGCCGGGTGCCGAGCACGATGCCGAAGCCGAGCCCCGGCATGCGGAACGAGGTCTTCGGTGCGGCGATGCGCCGGCTGCAGGCGCAGAACAGGTCGGCGCCCGCGCCGAACACCCGGCCATGGGCCAGGGCCAGGGTCGGAAAGGGCGCGTGATAGACGGCCTGCAACAAGGTTTCGATGCGGAGCAGGCGATGAACCAGATCGCCGTCCGTGACGCTGTCCAGATCCGACAAGTCAAAGCCGGAGCAGAAGCTTTTACCCTCTCCGCGCAGGATGACCAACCGCGTGCCGTCGCTGGCCGCCGTCGCCATGGCCGCAAGCAGGTCTTCGACCAGATCGGGGCCCAGGGCGTTCGCCTTATCGGTCCGGTTCAGGGTGATGTCGGTGATGCCGTCCTGCTTGGCAATGATCAGGGTCTGGGTCATGTCGTCGTCCTTGCGATTCTGATGGGCAGGCCGATCAGTTCGCAGATTTGTCGCACCCGGTCCACCCTTTCCTTAAGCGGGCTGGCGGGGTCATGGCCCCGCCCGGGTTGAAATCCGGCCGCGCAATCCCTATGTCAATGCTTAAGGCCCAAGGTCGCGCCCGTCGGCGCCGGCGGAAGGCCGTTGAATCATGGCTGATATTCCCCCCGACATATTCCCCGATAATGCCGCCCGGCGGCATCAGGTTCCGGTCGAGCCCCCGGTGACGGAGACGGAAGACGGAAACCCCCGCCGTGTCGGCGTCGAGATCGAGTTCGCCGGCTTGGATGTGCCGGCCGCAGCGAACCTTGTGCGGGACCGGTTCGGCGGCGACGTATCCCGGGAAGGCCCCCATCGCCTGATCGTCGGGGAAACCGAATTCGGTGATTTCGTCATCGAACTGGATGCCCAGGTCGTTCACAAGGACGCGGCGGCCGAGGAAGGGGCGGACAAATCGCTTCTGCCCGAGGAATTGGATGCCGCCGCCCGCGAGGCGTTGGGCAAGGCGGTGACCGGAATCGTTCCGGTCGAAATCGTCACGCCGCCGATCCCGTGGTCCGATCTGGATCGCCTTGCGGCGGTCACGGATGACCTGCGCCGGGCCGGCGCCAAGGGCACGGACGACAGCCTGCTGTACGCCTTCGGCCTGCATCTCAACCCGGAACTTCCTGCGACCGACGCCGGTACAATCCTTTGCCATCTCAAGGCCTATGTCATTTTGGCCGATTGGCTGCGCGAACGGGTTGCGACCGACCTGACACGCCGCCTGATGCCCCATGCGGACCCGTTCCCCAGGGACTACGTCCTGCTGCTGCTGGACGCGGAATATGCCCCGAACCTGGACAAGCTGATCGCCGACTACCTGGATCATAATCCCACGCGAAACCGCGAACTGGACATGCTGCCTTTGTTTCGCCACCTGGACGAGGACGCGGTCATCACGCGGCTGGACAGTGACCTGATCAAGGCGCGTCCCACGTTTCATTACAGGCTGCCCGATTGCGCCCTGGGCGATCCGTCCTGGTCCCCCGTCGTCGAATGGAACCGCTGGGTCCGGGTCGAACAACTGGCCGCAGATCCGGACCATCTGGCGCGATTGGGCGCGGCCCTGCACGATAACCTTCGGCGTCCGGCGGCCGAACGTTGGTTGGACGAACTGCAAAGCTGGATTCAGGGATGACGGTACGGCCCCGCATCGGCGTCACGGTCTCCGACCGTGGCGCGACGTTGACTTGGCTTGCCCATTGGTTGGCGGTCCGGCGCGCCGGAGGACGCCCTGTGCGTCTGTCGGCGGGTGGCCGGACGGATACGACGGGTCTCGACGGGGTGGTGATCGGCGGCGGCGACGACATCGGAGCCGAGATGTACGGGGGCGAGGTGACGCTCGACCTGCGCATTGATCCGGACCGCGACCGGATGGAGCGGCGGGCATTGGATTGGGCGCTGCATGCGGATGTGCCGGTTCTGGGGGTGTGCCGGGGTGCTCAGATGATCAACATCCACCTAGGCGGAACGCTGCACCAGGACATGTATACCGCCTACCGGGGGTTGCCGCGCCTGCGCACGCCCCTGGCGCGAAAGCGAATCACCCTGGCGCCGGAAAGCCGCCTGGCGCGGCTGATGGGCGGGGGGCGGGTCGCCGTCAACAGTCTGCACCATCAGGCGATTAATCGACTTGGCAGGGGGCTTCGGGTGGCGGCGCGGGATGCCCATCGGGTCGTGCAGGCGCTTGAACATCCGGCGGCCGGTTTCCTGATGGGCGTGCAGTGGCATCCGGAGTTCCTAGTGTTCCGCCGCCGCCACCAGGCGCTGTACCGTGGATTGGTCCGCGCCGCGCGGGAATAGAGGAACATCGGCAGGCCATGAAAGAAAGTTTGGGTAGGTGCAATAAAAAGTATTGAGAATGACTCTCATTCTCATTATTTAGGTCAATGAGGAGATGCACTCATGACCGACCTGACACCCAAGAGGAACCTGTTGAACGCCGGTGAGGGACTTGTCCTTCTGGCAATCCGGGCGTGGCGGGGGTGCACCCCGGAAAGCACGCGTTCCGAAGGGCCGGGCCGGGACGGCTCGGCAAGGGCCGAGGCCCAAAATGTTCCCTCTGCCCTTGCCGACGCCGTCGGTGCCTTTCTTGACACATTGTGGCGCAACGATCCCTTCATCGTCCGTTTCAACCCGATCGCCAACAACGGCCTGACCCTGTTCGAACTGCAGGCCATTTACGCCCTTGCCGAATGGCGCAAGGGCAATCACCGCACGGTCCACGAACTGCTGGCTTGGTGGTTCCCCGATACCCAGATCGCCCATGGCCGCGCGCTGTTGACCGAAGTGTCCGAGGTGCTTGACGACCTGGGCATCGAATTCCAGCCCAGTAAGTGGGTGCATGCCCATTTCCTGGGGCCGCGGCCCCGTCGCGACGGTCCCGGTTCGGTCATTCCGACCGGCACGCGCCTGGCGCCCCCGGGCGTCCTGTGGGCCGCCAGACGGTCGAACCGGACCCTGCACTAACCAACCCCATCCCATACTGAAAAAGAGGCAAAACATGGCCGACACGCCATTGGTTGAATTCGACGATCTGCATGTGACCTTCCCCACAAGCGGCAAGCCTGTGGAGGCCGTGCGCGGCGTTTCCTACACCATTATGCCCGGTGAGACCGTGGGCGTGGTTGGTGAGTCCGGATCGGGCAAGTCGGTCACCGCCATGTCGCTGTTGCGTCTGAACGAGATGATCGGCGCCTACGTGCCCAAGGGCCGTATCCACTTCAACAGCCGCGACCACGGCCGCATCGATTTGGCCCAGGCGGCAGACGATGTGGTGCGGGGCATCCGCGGCAAGGAAATCTCCATGATCTTTCAGGAGCCCATGACCTGCCTGAATCCGGTACTTAGCCTGCGCACGCAACTGACGGAACCCTTGTTCCAGCACCAGAACTTGGGCCCGGCCGAGGCCGAGGAAAAGATCGTTCGGCTTCTTTCCCGGGTGCGCATTCCCGACCCCCTGGGCAAGTTGGCGCAGTACCCGCACCATCTTTCCGGCGGCATGCGCCAGCGCGTGATGATCGCCATGGCCCTGGCCTGTGAGCCGGCGTTGCTGATCGCAGACGAGCCGACGACGGCCTTGGACGTGACGATACAGGCGCAGATCCTGGACCTGATCAAGGACATCCAGGAAGAGTTCGGCATGTCCGTCATGTTCATCACCCACGACATGGCGGTGATCGCGGAAATGGCCGATCGGGTGGTCGTCATGTATCAGGGCCAAGTGGTCGAGCAGGGACCGGTGGACCAGATCTTCCACGCTCCACAGCACCCCTATACGCGTAAGCTGATCAATGCGGTGCCCCGCATCGGCAGCATGACCGGCAAACCCGCGCCGGAAAAATTCCCCGCCATCGCCGGCTGATCCCGGCCCGGTTCCAAGAAAATCTATAAGCGATTGGGTGCAGACAACATGAACGAGATTTCTAATCCTGACTTCCTTTTGGAAGTCGATAACCTGACGACCTATTTCGACATCAAGGAAGGGCTCATGCGGCGGCCCATTGCCCGCGTCCATGCGGTCGAGGGCGTGTCCTTCAAAGTCAGGGCAGGGGAGACCTTGAGCATCGTCGGCGAAAGTGGCTGCGGCAAGACCACCACGGGCCGCACCATCATCGGTTTGGAAACGGCAACCTCGGGCGACGTCATCTTTCAGGGCCAGTCCATGGCGTCACACCGGGGCGGCGACCGGAGGGATTTCCACACCAAGGTCCAGATGATCTTTCAGGACCCTTATTCGTCGCTCAACCCGCGCATGTCCGTACGCGACATCCTGGCCGAGCCGCTCAGCGTTCATAATCTCGTGCCGCGGTCGGGCATCGATGCGCGGGTTGCCGACCTGCTGCGCAAGGTCAACCTGCCCGCCGATTATGCGTCACGCTATCCCCATGAATTTTCCGGCGGCCAGCGCCAGCGCATATCCATCGCCCGTGCCTTGGCGATGGATCCCAAACTGATCATCTGCGACGAAGCCGTGTCGGCCCTGGACGTCACCATCAAGGCTCAGGTCATCAACCTGTTGATGGATCTGCAAAGCGAACTGGGTTTGTCATATCTGTTCATCAGCCACGACATGGCCGTGGTGGAACGGATCAGTCACAGGGTCGCCGTCATGTATCTGGGGCAGATCGTGGAAATCGGCAGCCGCGAGGACATTTTTGAAGACCCCCGGCACCCCTATACGAAAAAGCTGCTGTCCGCCGTGCCGGTGGCCGACCCCAGGTTGCGCCGCAAGGAACGCAAGTTGATGGTCGACGAGATCCCCAGTCCGGTAAAGCCGATGGACTACAGTCCGGAATTGGTTGCTTTCGACGAGGTGTCGCCAGGCCACATGGTGGCGCGGGCGTAAGGCAAGCGATGTGGTGGGTGCGGCGTCCGGCCGCGAGGCCGTGGCCCTGAGCGCGGCGTCAGGCCGCGCGGCTTTGGATTGACTGTTCGATCCGTTCGCGCAACAGGTTGACCGTGGCGGGCTTGGTCACAAAGCCGTCGGCGCCGAGGGCACGGGCCTTGGCTACCAGTTCGTGGCGGCCATGGCTGGTCAGGAAGATCACCGGTGTGTCGCGGATGGCCCTGTCCGTGCTGTCACGCAGTTCCTTGAGGAACGTCAGGCCGTCCATGGGCCGCATTTCGATGTCGCAGAGCACGACATGAGGCCGAACGTCGGTCATCGCATGCAGGCCGGCCTGGCCGTCGGCGGCGGTTTCGATCTGACCAAAGCCGATCTGTTCCATCATCTTGCGGACGATGTTCACCACGAATTCCTGATCGTCGATGATCAACGCGGTCATGTCGGCGAAAGATGTGTCGCTCAAGACCTTATGCCTCCGTATGTCTTCGCCGCGGTTACGTCTCTCTTGCTGAGCGTGTCCGCGCCGGTGCGGCCAAATGAAACGGGTATAAATTTTATACTCTCTTTAATGGTAACACGGCTGCTGATTGTGGCAATGGCGTTTCGTTCTGCGGAACAGCGATTGCTGGTGTCCCGGATCAAAAATCCGCAAATCAGAGAGCAGTGGATCAGGAAATGGAACGACGATCGTGCCCGGCGACCGCCTGGGAGACGACGGCAAGTTCGGGCTCGATGCGCCGTGAATATTCCGCCGCACGCGAGGTGTCGCCGGCGCATAGGAACAGTTCGATCTGTTCGCATAAATTAGCGAAGCGCACCGCCCCGGCAAGGCGTGACGTGCCCTTGGCCGCGTGCGCGGCTTCGCGGGCGCGGACGAAATCTCTATCTTCAAAAGCATCAAGCATGTCATCGACCAGCCGGCGCGCATTGCGGATGTAATCTTCAAGCAAGGGGGCGACCATCGTCTCGTCACCGCCGACGGCATCGTGGATATAGCGCAGGTCCAGGATCGCGTCATCGCCGAAAGGTCCGTTGCGCGGGGCAGTGTGATCATCGGTCATGGCTGGCCGGCGTAGTTGCACCGCCTTGGGCAACCAGCGTTGGATCATTTCGTTCAAAGTGGCGCGGTCCACGGGCTTGGGCAGGTAATCATCCATCCCGGCGGCACGGCATCTCTCCTTGGTGCCGATCAGGGCATCGGCGGTCAGGGCGATGATCGGCATATGCGGCCGCTCGTTGGCGCGTTCCAGCGTGCGGACCTTTTCCGCAAGCTCGTAACCATCCATTTCCGGCATGTGGCAATCGGTGATCAGCATGCCGTAGGGTTGACGGCGGATGCGGGTCCAGGCGTCGTTGCCATTGTTCACCGTTTCGACCGCGATTCCCAGACGCTCCAGCATCATGCAGATGACCTTGCAGTTGACCGGGTTGTCCTCGGCGAACAGGACAAGGGCCCCCTCGGCACGGGCAATCTCTGTATCCGGTGTGACGTAAAGTGGTAGCGCCGCGGTGTCCGCGATCCGGCGTACCGGGGTGCCGATCCCGGGGAGGTTGAGCCCCAAGGCCATCGCCGCCGCATTCCAAATCATCGCGCGCTGAACGGGTTTCGGCACGAACATGTACTGTCCGGCAAGGCGATCCGGGTCGATGGACAGGATGTCGCCTCGCGGCATGAGGATGATCGTTCGCGGCGATATCGGGTCGCCTGCCTTTTCCCGCGCGGCGACGAACCGGCTGACGCCTTCGGCGCCACGGTCATGATCGACAATCAGAAGGTCGAACTGATCACCCAACATATTGTCGCCGGATGCCAGGCGGTTCAACGCGCGCAGGCTGGGAATGATGTCGGTATGCGCACCCAGGTGGCGCAGGTAGGTACCGATGCATTCGGCAGTGCCCGGGTCGCCGGCAAGGATGCCGATATGGTGTCCGGCGAATGGACGGCCGATGACGGCGGTCGGATCGCGGCTCGGCAGCATGGGAATGCGGAACCAGAAGGTGGCGCCGCGTCCCTTGCGGCTGTCGGCGCCGATTTCGCCGCCCAGCATGTCGACCAGCGCCTGGCAAATTGACAGGCCAAGCCCCGTTCCACCGAAGCGCCGCACGGTCGAACTGTCGCCCTGTTCGAAGGGCTGGAATAATTTACGCTTGTTCTCTTCGGAGATGCCGATGCCCGTGTCGTGGATGCGGAACACGAACCAGGAACCGTCATCCGATGCTGTTTCCGCACGCACGTCGATGTCGATGCGCCCGTTGTCCGTGAATTTGACCGCATTGCCGACAAGATTGAGAAGAATCTGGCGTAGCCGGGTCGGATCGCCGATCAACTCGTCCGGTATGGTGGGGTCAATGAACACGCCGAGACGATTGCGTTTTTCCTCGGCCCGGGGGGCCAAAAGATCAGCGACGCCTTCGACTAGGTCACTGAGCCTGAAGGGGTTGAGGTCCAGTTCCAAGCGGCCGGCTTCGATTTTCGAGAAATCCAAGATGTCGTCGATGATGCCCATCAGCGTGCGGCATGAATCCTGAATGATGGTGAGCATGCCGCGCTGGGTGCTGCTGAGGGCCGTATCGTGCAGCATTTCCGCGACGCCCATGATGCCGTTCATGGGGGTGCGGATTTCATGGCTCATGTTGGCGAGGAAGATGGATTTTGCCTTGTTGGCGCTTTCCGCCGTGTCGCGGGCCTCGCGCAGGCGTTCCTCGAACTGCACGCTTTCGGTGATATCCACGTGGATGCCGACGATGCCGCCGTCCGGCAGCCATCCGCGTCGGGTTTCGACCGTGCGTCCATTCTTGAGACGCCGGCGAATGATGAGGTTGCCCGGTTTGCGAATGCCGGCGATATGCTGCTCCACGATCTCGTCCGGCGTGCCTTGGTCTCCGTAATCACCGCGCTCCGCGAGGAAGCGCAAGGCAGTCTGTAGGTTGGTGCCCTCTTGCACCAAGTCCGAAGGGAAATCGAACAGGTTGATGTAGTGGTCGTTGTAGGCGACGAACCGCAGATCGGCATCCAACACGACAATCCCGTTGTTCATGGCGCGCACGGCAGTGTCGAACAGTTCGGTCTTTTGTTTCAGGTCGGCTTCGATGGTTTTCAGTTCGGTAATGTCCGTCGCGGTAACGGTGATCCCACCGTCGGACGTGCGGCTCTCGCGCAACAGGAACCAGCGGCCGTCCGTGAACTCGCGGATGATCGGCGGGCCCGGGTTGCGATGTTCGGATATGCGCTGGGCAACAAATTCCTCGACGCGTCCCCGGGCGTCGGCGATGCGTGGCAGACTGGCGCGAAGGACATCTTCGAACGTCCCTCCTTGTTCTAGGATTTCCTCCGCCCGGGGATGGGTGTCGGCGTAGCGCGAGTTCATCAGGACAAGGCGGTCGTCGGCGTCGAAAAGGGCGAACCCTTCCTGCAGGCTTTCCAGGGCGCCGCGCAGTCTGGTTTCGCTTTCCTGCACGGCAAGTTCGGCGCGTCGGCGTTCCTCGACCTCGCGAGTCAGTTCCTGGGTGCGTTCCTCGACCCGCTTTTCAAGGTCGTCACGGGCCTGACGCAGGGCGTTCTCCGTCCGCAGCCGTTCGCTGATGTCGCGGGAGTAGGCGAAGATGTATTCGTGCCCTTCGTGGTCGATGAAGGTCGAGGTGGTTTCGACGGGGAAGACCGTGCCGTCTTTACGGCGGTGTTCACCAAACGATACGCGGTGACCGTGGACTTTCAGGTAGTCCCACCGTTCCTTCCATTTGCCGCCGGCGCGGGCCGGATTGATATCGGACACGGCCATGTTCAACAGCTCTTCGCGGCGGTAGCCGAGCGCACGGCAGGATGCATCGTTGACATAGATGAACCGCCCGTCCGGGTCGACGGCAAAGAAGGGGTCGTTGGCCTCCTGCATCGCCGATTCCAGAAGATAGAGTTGCTGCATCGCATTGCGGCTTTTGGTCACGTCGAACAGCACGGTGCAGACCGCCGGTCCGTCACCCCAGTCGATCAGGAACGACCGGTTGTTCAGCCAGACCTCGGTTCCATCCTTGCGGATGCCTCGGTAGATATAGTCGCTCGGCGCGTTCTGGCCCTGCATACGGGCTAGGTCGTAACCGCGGATGCGGGCGACTTCCTCGGGCGCCAGGGTGATTTCCAGGCTGCCCTGTTGCAGAAATTCGTTATGGCTTTCGAAGCCGAAGATGTGCAGGAACGCGGGGTTGACGTAAAGCGGATAGAACCCGCGGTGAACGACGATCCCCTGGTTGGCCTCTTCGGTCAGGGTGCGGAACCGGCGTTCGCTTTCGATCAGCGCCTGTTCGCGGGCAAGGCGGCGGGAAATGTCCTGAGCAAAGGCGAACAGGAATTCCTCACCGGCGTACTCCATGACCGTCGCCCGTACCTCGACCGGTACGGCGGAACCGTCCTTGCGTCGGTGGCGGGTATCAAAGCGGATCTGGCCGCCGCGTTTGAGTTCTTCCCAGAAGGTGTCCCAATCCTTGTCTGGCGGCGGGCCGTCGCTGAAATCGGGAAACGACATGCGCAGCAGTTCCTTCTGGGTATAGCCCAGATGCCTGCAGGTGGCGTCGTTGACATACAGAATACGTTGGTCGCGGCGCAGCCAGAACAGGGACTCGCCTGAATGGGACAGCGAGAATTCCGTGAACTTCAGGGTTTCCTGCGCCGCTTCCTTGTCGGCGATTTCCCGTTGCAGCTCGTAAGTTCGTTCCTCGACCCGCTGCTCAAGCTCTGACTGGTGACGCTCCAGGGCCTGCTCAAATGCGGCACGCTCGGTCAGAAGATCGTTGATCTCGCGGCTGACCAGTGCGAATTCGTCCTTGCCGCTGGTTGGGATCGTCTTGGTCAGGTCGCCGGACGCGCGAATGTCCAGAAGTTCACGTTTCAGGTTCGCAAAAGGATGCACGATCAGGCGGCGCATCAAGAAAAGGATCACGGCGATGACGGTCAATGATGCCAGAATTGCCATGATGCTTGCGGTGCGAACCGTATCGGCACCCAGTCCGTGGATCGTTGACCATGCGGTGATGGAATAGAGCGCCGCCGGATATCCGAATAAATCACGCTGCACCAGAAGCGCGGTCCATGACCCGTCGGCCGATCGCTCGATGACCGGTTCATCCAGGGCGAGGATATGGTTGACCGTCTCGCGTTGACCGGAAGACAGACCCAGGGTGATCGGCGTCATTTCCAGGGCGTTGTTCATTTGTCCAGAAATGCGTGACACCGCGGCCTTGTCCATCAGACGTCCGATGATCACCGTGCCCGCCGCGGGCGGAACACCTCGTTTGCCTAACAGAGGAGCGGCGGTCGTCAAAATCGGGCCGTTGTCCGTGGCGATGGTGCCGCGGATATGGCCGACGCCCCGATTATGGGCGAGCAGCGGATGGTCTTCGGGGAAATCGTCGTGTTCCAGGTTATCGACATGGATGGCGCCGCCCGTCTGGCGGTTGCGAAAACGCTTCAACACCACCCGGCCGTAGCGGTTGACGACGATCACCATGTCGAGGGCGAGGGTGTCGAGAACGGTATTTGACAGCTTCTGTTTGGCAAAGACGGGGTCGCCGGTCTGAGCAAACTCGGCAAGGTCGTCCCACTGCGCCCAGTTCGAGGCGACCGGGTCCAAGCTTTTTACTTCGTCATCGACGATCGCCATGGTGCGCCCGATCTCACGCCGGGTTTCCTGGTTCTCAAGTTTGCGGAAACCTTCAAGAACGACGCGGTCGAGCACGATCAGGTCGCCGAGCAACAATCCGCCCAGCACCACCACCAGAACAGTAATTATCTTGGTCTGGATCGACATTTTAGCGGCCTCTGAACCTTCTCCCTTCGGCCAGCCGCCGCTTCTGCGATGGCTTGCAACATTTTGGCACGAATTGGTTGAAGATCACAAACGCCGTCATCGTCGGCGGAAGAGT
Source organism: Rhodospirillales bacterium (assembly GCA_048263775.1). GTDB lineage: Bacteria > Pseudomonadota > Alphaproteobacteria > Rhodospirillales > Casp-alpha2 > UBA1479. The sequence goes on along the minus strand of JBLXDU010000005.1, from coordinate 222,581 downwards.
GGCTGCCCGCAGTGGTGGTCACCAAACCGTCACAAAATCGCAAGAATTGGGTCACCGGCGATCCCTTAGATACACACCACTTGCGGTGCGCGCGTCCGCATTGTCGCCGTTCGGCAGTATGGCCCGTTTCAGGCCGGTATTGGCAGTTGCAGATCACAGTCGCAAAGACAGGGATGACCATGACGTCTGACATCACGCCCGCGATCCGCGTTCACAATCTATCGAAAACCTTCCGCAAGGGCTTCCAGACTACCCGGGCGCTGGATAACGTCAGCCTGACCATCGGCGCTGGCGAGATGGTCGCCCTGATCGGCGCCTCGGGCTCGGGAAAGTCGACGCTGATGCGTCATATCTCCGGCCTCATGCTCGCCGACCGTGCCGGCGACGGCATGATCGAAGTTCTGGGGTATCCGGTTCAGGAAAACGGCCATCTGGCGCGCGGGGTGCGCGCCGTGCGGGGCCGTGTCGGGGTTATCTTTCAACAGTTCAATCTGGTTGATCGGCTGTCGCTTTTGACGAATGTCGTGCTTGGCGTGCTCGGCCAAATTCCGGCTTGGCGTGGATGGTTCGGGCTGTTCACCCGCGAGGAAAAGCTGCGCGCCCTGGAAGCGCTCCGGCGTGTCGGCATTAATCAATACGCAACGCAGCGGGCGTCGACCTTGTCCGGCGGCCAGCAGCAGCGCGCCGCCATCGCCCGCGCCCTGGTTCAGCGGGCGGAGATCGTATTGGCGGATGAGCCCATCGCGTCCCTTGATCCGGAATCGGCGCGCCGCGTGATGGAGAATTTGGCCCGCATCAACCGAGAGGACGGCATCACCGTCGTCGTGTCCCTGCATCAGGTCGATTTCGCGACCCGCTATTGCCCGCGCACGGTTGCGCTGCGCGACGGCGTGGTCGTCTATGACGGGCCCAGCGAAGCCCTGACTCACGATTTCCTGCGCGAGCTTTACGGCGCCGCCGGAGAGGAATTGATCCTGCCGGGTCCTATCGCGGCAGGTCCCCGGCGGGCTGCTGCAGCGCGCCAGTTGCGCCCGGCGTCCGCGTAAGCGGCCGCCCTATTGGTTTGTCCCGTCCCGCATTTCACATGTCCACTTAAACTTAGGAGGAAGTCGAAAATGTTTAAAAGGGCCATGATCGCCGGCATCGCGCTGGCGGCCTTTGCTACGGTTCACGTTGCGTCCATCGGCGCAGCCCGGGCCGACATGCCGAACCCGTTGACCTTCGGCATCATTTCCACGGAATCGTCCCAAGGCCTGAAGAAAAGCTTCACCCCGTTCCTGGAAGATATGGGCAAGCAACTCGGCGTCGAGGTAAAGGCGTTCTTCGCGTCCGATTACGCCGGGGTGATTGAAGCCATGCGTTTTAAGAAGGTCGATGTTGCCTGGTTCGGCAACAAGTCGGCCATGGAGGCCGTCGACCGCGCCGGCGGTGAGGTCTTCGTGCAGACGGTCGACGTCACCGGCAACCCAGGTTATTGGTCGCTGCTGCTGACACAGAAGGACAACGACAAGCTGAACAAGCTTGAAGACGTCCTGAACTGCGACAAGTCGCTGACTTTCGGTAATGGTGACCCGAACTCCACATCTGGGTTCCTGGTGCCCAGCTTCTATGTGTTCGCCAAGAACGATGTCGACCCCAAGAAGTGCTACAAGTCGGTGCGCAACGCCAGCCACGAAACCAATGCGCTGTCCGTGGCCAACGGCCAGGTGGATTTCGCCACCAACAACACGGAATCCCTGTCGCGCCTGCAGAAAAATCACCCGGATGCCTATGCCAAGATCAAAGCGATCTGGAAATCGCCCCTGATCCCCAACGATCCGATCGTGTGGCGCTCGGACCTGGACAAGGGCGCCAAGAGCATCATCAAGGGCTTCTTCCTGTCCTACGGCCGTCTCGGGCCGAACGCCGAAAAGGAACGTAAGATCCTGTCCGGCGTCAGCTCGGGCTGGGCGCCTTTCGAGGATTCTTCCAACGCGCAGCTTTATCCGATCCGCCAGCTCCAGTTGTTCAAGGACAAACGCAAGCTGGCCGGTGACGAACGCATGGACGCGGCCGATAAGGCCAAGAAGATTGCCGAAATCGATCGCAAGCTCGACGTGCTGAAAGTTCTCAGCGAAAACCAGTTGGCTCTGCGTTAGGCCCGGCCTTTTCAAGGCGCCGCGCCCGCTTTGGGCGCGGCGTCCGCTTATTCCCCGAACTCTCCAAGAACGGAAGCTTCATGACCGTGATCGACAACACCGGCGCCGCCGCCCAGCCGCTGACGTTACCTGCTAGGGACGTCAAGCGGTCGACCGTGAACATGCTGGGCTGGGTGGTGGTCCTGGCGATTCTGGCTTGGGCCTGGGAAGGGGCGGAGATGAACCCCCTGGCCCTGGTGGAATACGCCGATAACATGGCCGAATTCGCCTCCGGGTTCTTTCCGCCGAACTTCTATGAATGGCCGACCATGCTGCGCGAGATGATGATCACCGTGCAGGTCGCCATTTGGGGCACGGTGCTCGCAGTTGTTTGCTCGGTGCCTTTGGGCATTCTGTCGTCCCAGAATTTGGTGCCCTGGTGGGTTTACCAGCCGACACGCCGGCTGATGGACGCGGCCCGCGCCATCAACGAATTCGTGTTCGCCATGCTGTTCGTGGTCGCCGTCGGCCTGGGACCCTTCGCGGGCGTCCTGGCCTTATGGATCCATACCACGGGCGTCCTGGCCAAGCTGTTTTCCGAAGCGGTCGAAGCCATTGATCCCAACCCGGTCGAAGGTATCCGCGCCACAGGCGCCGATGCCATTCACGAGGTCATCTTCGGTGTCATCCCGCAGGTTCTGCCGCTTTGGATTTCCTTTTCACTTTACCGGTTCGAAAGCAACCTGCGCTCGGCAACGGTGATCGGTATTGTCGGTGCGGGTGGTATCGGCATGGTGTTGTGGGAATTCATTCGCGGGTTTTATTATGCGGAGACCGCGGCGGTGATGCTCATCATCATCGGCACGGTGACCCTGCTCGACATCGTTTCCCAGATCCTGCGTCAACGCTTTACCTGACTTTTCATACCGGGAGACCGCCTTGTGAGCGTTCCTTTATTACCCGCTTGGCCGATTTGTGCGAATCGGCTACGGTTCCTGTCTGGGCCTCTTGGGGGGGCTGCTGCGCGGCTTCGGGCCGCGCGGACATTCGATTGAGGACACAACAACAATGCGTAGGACGCAGGTATGAGCACCGAAGTTGCCACCGCCGCTGGGACGGCCGTGATTGGCGATGACCGCAACGCGGAAATTCGCGATGAAATCTCCAGCCTTCAGACGGAAATCGCCCAGGTCGGGAAGGTCGCCGAACAGATCGATGCGATCGCCAAGCAGACCAACCTCCTGGCCCTGAATGCGACCATCGAGGCCGCCCGTGCCGGTGATGCCGGTAAGGGCTTTGCCGTCGTCGCAGGCGAGGTCAAGAACCTGTCGGCGCAGACCGCGCGGGCGACCGCCGAAGTCGGCGAGGTTCTGGAAAACCTTCGCCGCCGCGTCGACCATCTGGCCAGTCTCCTTTAAAGCGGATTATCGGTTGCTTGATGTCCACTTGCCCGAAACCGGGCGGGTGGCATCGGCTGTTCCTTGCCGGGGTGTCGGCTTAGGCAACCTGGCGGCCGCGCCGCCACACGCCCATGATCGCCGGCAGATCCTGGTAGGACTTCACACGGACCAGATCGGCGGACTTGCCGGGGGCGATCTCGCCGCGGTCGGTCAGGCCTGCCATGGCGGCAGGTTCGGCCGTCACCATTGCGACGGCATCGGGCAGGGCGATCCCGTGCTTGTCGGCCAGGATGAAGGCCGAATGGATCATGGAAATCGGCACGTAGTCGGACGCCAGACCGTCCAGCAGGCCAGCCTCGGCCAAGGCGGCGGCGGCGACGTTGCCCGAGTGCGATCCGCCCTTCACGATATTGGGGCTGCCCATGATCGTTTTCATGCCGTGGGCATGGGCGGCGCGGGCGGCGTCCAGGGTGGTCGGAAATTCTGAAATCAGGATGCCTTCCTGGTGCCCCTGGGCCACGTGTTCGGCCGTGGTGTCGTCGTGGCTGGCCAGTGGAATGCCGCGCTTGCGCGCTTCCTCGATGACTGCCTGGCGGTTTTGGGCGCTGTAGTTCTTCTGCCGTTCGATCAGGCCGTCGATCTGGGCGTCCAGTTCCGCCGCGGTGTAGACGCGGCTGTATACCTTCTTCCACTTGTCCAAGTCGCGCCATTGGCGCTGGCCCGGGGTGTGATCCATGACCGACACCAGGGCGACCAAGGGATGGTCGATGATATTGGCCAGTTCGTTCATCACCGTGTCGGACGCGACCTCGGCACGAATGTGCAGGCGGTGATCGGCCTTCATCAGGTCGTCGTCGATCGAGGCCGTGAGGACGTCCTTGGCCAGGTCCAAAGCGCCTTGGCGGCCCGGTTTGCCAAGATGCATATCGCCGACGACCAGGGAATCGAAGACAGTCGTGACGCCGGCAGTGGCCAGCATGCGGTCGTGAACCTGAAACGCCGCCAGGCCCGGCCATTTCACGCCGGGACGCGGTTCCAGGTGCTTTTCCAGATTGTCCGTGTGGATGTCGACCAGGCCGGGGATCAGAAAGTCGCCCTCACAATCAATGGCATGGGGCAGGCCGCTGCGTCCGTCATCGACGTCGCGGATCATGCCGTCGGCGACACGAAGGGTGCCGGTGAAGGCGCGTTCGCGGGTAACCACCGTGGCGTTGGTGAAAATCAGTTCCGAAACCATTGAACGACTATTTACCACGATGTTCATCATCCCGCGCACCTCTGTTCATCGGCGGCATTGGGGGCAGCCCGCCGGTATCGTTCCAACCCTCTTAGAGGTCGGGCATGTCCAGACGGTGACCCTGGGATGACGTATGGATGACAGCACTACCCCGAAGGGGGGGATCAGGTTGAGGGTTCGAACAACAACTGTACGCGGTCGCCTGCGAACCGGGTCAGGCCGTATTCGATGGGCTTGCCGTCCGTATCCACGTTGATGCTTTCGGCGACCAGCACCGGCCGGTTGGGCGGCTGACTGAGAAGCTGGACTTCATCGGCATCGGGCATGCGGGTGGTGACGCGGGTGATCTTGCGGAAGAAGTCGGCGACACCGAACTGAGCAAGAGCCTTGGAGATCGACCGTGATTCCTCGAACGCCTCGATCATGCTTGGGAAGCGTGCGGCGCAGAAGTAATGGTCGGCGACGCTGATCGGCCGTCCGTCGGCCTCGCCGATTGTGCGGATCAGGGAAACCAAGGCCCCTTCCGCAAGATCAAGAGCTTCGGCGACGTCGCCCGAGGCCTTGACCCGTTCACTCAACAGAACCCAGCCGCCGGGTTGGCGGCGTTGGGCCATGATGTTTTCCGTGAACCGGGTGCGGCGGCGCACGGGGTAGTCAATGACATGTTCATGGACGAAGGTGCCGCGGCCTTGTTCGATGCGGATCAGCCCTTCCTGCTCCAGCGCCTTCATGGCGCGGCGCACGGTATGGCGGTTGACGTTGAAGCGTTCGGCCAGGTCGTGTTCCGTCGGCAGGCGGGATCCAGGCGCGATCATACCACTGGCGATGTCGTCGGAAATCTGTTCCTCGATTTGGCGCCACAGGGATACACCCGATCCGCGTTTCACTCTCGTTGGGTCCATGACTAGGCCTCATTCCATCCCATGATGATCCGTCCCCGGGGTGTCATTGAATCGTCATGACTTGTCGATTTACTTGCCGGGTACGTCAGGTCATATTATCACGAAAGAAATAGACGTCTAGACAAATAGTTGGTTTGTCTATTCATAGCGCAAGGGCCAGCGTGGGACCTTGCGGTGGATTTAAGACTGGCGGAGATCCAAGCGAAAATGCCTCGTTCTTCCTGCTCCCAAGCCCCCGGTGGGGCGACCGGTTCCGATGGCCGCGCGGAATGGATGGGCCTGCTGGCGCGTGCATCCGAAGCCGAGCTGGAGGCCGCTTGGCAGGCGCTGTCGGCCTCGGATCAGTCGGCCATGGCATACGACGTCTTACGTGCGCCGCAACAGGGCCTGGCGATGGTGCGGGGACGCGCCGGCGGTGATGGTCAGGCCTTCAACCTGGGTGAAATGACGGTCACCCGCTGCTCCGTGGGGCTGGCGGACGGAACCATCGGGCACGGTTATGTCGCCGGCCGCTCAGCGCGCCACGCGGAACTGGCGGCCCTGTTCGACGCTCTGTTGCAGACCGACACCTGGGCGGACCGGGTGATGGCGTGTGTCATCGCGCCGCTGCGGGCATCGCGCGCCATGGCGCGGGCGCGGGCTGCCGCCAAGACAGCGGCAACCAAGGTTGAGTTCTTCACCCTGGTCCGTGAACAATCGGCGGATTCCGAATGACCACTTCGACGGGTTCAATGGCGGGCGGTCTGGCCGCGGGGTTCCATGACCCGGTGCATGACGCGCAGGGCGTGTTCCGCGACGTTCTGCGCGCGATGTCACGGCCGGGCGAGGTGCGGGAAACGGCGGTCCAAATCGATCCGCCGGCTCCGTTGAACATAGCCGGGGCGGCGGTCTGCCTTGCCCTTCTGGATTTCGAAACGCCATTGTGGATTGACGGTGGCGGCCGTGATGCGGACGGGGCGGCGGCATTCCTGACCTTTCACACGGGCGCCCCTCGCGCGACGGGATCGGCCCAGGCCGATTTCGTCCTGATCACCGACGGCAGGGCCTTGCCTGCCTTTGGTGCGTTCCGGCAAGGCACGGATGAAGCCCCCGAAGGCTCGGCGACCCTGATCGTGCAGGTCGGGGATCTGGCAGTGGCGTCCACCGATGCTGCGGGCGCCTGGCGGCTGAGCGGCCCGGGCATCGACGGTGCCGTGGGGCTCCATGTCGCGGGCTTACCAGATGGGATCGTCGATGACCTTGCGCGCAACGCGGACCGCTTTCCCTGCGGCATTGACCTGATTCTTTGCGCCGGCCGGCGCATCGCCGCCTTGCCGCGTACGACGCGGGTGGAGGGCTGACACGATGTACGTCGCGGTCAAGGGCGGGGAAAAGGCCATCGACAATGCCCATGCGCTGTTGGCCGAGGAACGGCGTGGCGATGCCGGTGTGCCGGAGCTGACGCTCGATCAGATCAAGCAACAGATGTCGCTCGCCGTTGATCGAGTGATGGGCGAGGGCTCGCTCTACGATCCCGACTTGGCCGCACTGGCCATCAAGCAGGCTCAGGGCGATCTGGTCGAGGCCGTGTTCCTGCTGCGCGCCTTCCGCACGACCTTGCCGCGCTTGGCCGTCTCCACGCCCGTCGACACGGCGGCGATGACGATCCGTCGGCGCATCTCGGCGACGTTCAAGGATCTGCCGGGCGGACAGGTGTTGGGCCCGACCTACGATTACACTCACCGTTTGCTCGATTTCGCCCTGGAGGCGGGAGCGCCGGTATCGCCCGCGCCTGAAGGCGATCCGGCGGTGATGGCCGATGCCATGCCCCGGGTCACGGATATTCTGGCCCATCAGGACCTGATCGAGCCGGAAGCGGGCGATGCGGATGCGGAGGGCAAGGTCGCGGACCTGACCCGTGAGCCGCTGTCCTTTCCCGCCGGGCGTGACCTGCGCCTGCAGAACCTGGCCCGCGCCGACGAGGGCTTTTTGCTGGCGCTGGGTTATTCAACGCAGCGCGGCTACGGCCGCAGCCATCCCTTCGCCGGGGAAATCCGCATGGGCGAGGTCGCCGTCGAGATCGTGCCCGAGGAACTGGGCTTTGCCATCGAGATCGGCGACATCACCGTCACCGAATGTCAGATGATCAACCAGTTCGCGGGCTCGGCGACGGAGCCACCCCAGTTCACCCGGGGCTATGGCTTGGTGTTCGGGCGTTCGGAACGCAAGGCCATGTCCATGGCCCTGGTCGACCGCAGCCTGCGCGCCCGTGAATTGGGCGAGGAGATCGAGGCCCCGGCCCAGGACGAGGAATTCGTGCTCTACCATTCCGACAACGTCGAGGCTCAGGGCTTCGTGCAGCACCTGAAATTACCCCATTACGTGGATTTCCAGAGCGAGCTCGTTCTGGTCCGCGCCCTCAGGCGCGAGGCGGCCGCCCGGCGAAGCGAGGCCGCCAAATGACCCAGACATCGGACCAGGGATCGGGAATGACGGACGGCGGTTACAACTTCGCCTATCTGGACGAACAGACCAAACGCATGATCCGCCGGGCGATCCTCAAGGCCGTCGCGATTCCGGGCCATCAGGTGCCGTTCGGGTCGCGGGAAATGCCACTGCCCTACGGCTGGGGGACCGGCGGCATCCAGGTCACGGCCTCGATCATCGGCCTTGCGGATGTGCTGAAGGTGATCGACCAGGGGGCGGACGATACGACCAACGCGGTGTCCATCCGCCGCTTCTTCGCGCGCACCGCCGGGGTCGCCACGACCGAGGCGACGGAAGCGGCGACGATCATTCAGACTCGCCACCGCATCCCCGAAACGGTGCTTAAGGACGACCAGATCATCGTCTATCAGGTGCCGATCCCGGAACCCTTGCGCTGGCTTGAGCCGCGCGAAGCCGAAACCCGCAAGATGCATGGCCTTGCCGATTACGGTGTCATGCATGTGAAGCTATACGAGGACATCGCCACTTATGGCCATATCGAGACGTCCTACGACTATCCGGTTCTGGTCAACGGCCGTTACCTGACGGCGCCATCGCCGATCCCCAAGTTCGACAATCCCAAGATGCACGAAATGACTGCCCTGCAGTTGTTCGGTGCCGGGCGGGAAAAGCGCATCTATGCCATCCCGCCATATACCCGGGTTGAAAGCCTGGATTTCGAGGATCATCCCTTCGAGGTCCAAAAATGGGCGGCTCGCTGCGCCATCTGCGGCGCCGAGGACAGCTTCCTCGACGAGATCATCACCGACGACCACGGCGGGTCCATGTTCGTCTGTTCCGATACGGACCACTGCGGTCGCCGTGTCGCCGACGGCCACAGAGGAGACGGCGAATGATGGCCGGCGCTACCCCTCAGGACGCCCCGCTGCTCAGTGCGCGGGGGATCACCCATTCCTATGGGGCGCGTATCGGTTGCCGCGATATTGATTTCGATCTGTGGCCGGGCGAGGTCTTGGGCGTGGTCGGTGAAAGCGGGTCCGGCAAGACGACCTTGCTGAACTGTCTGTCGGCGCAGGTAATGCCGTCGTCGGGCAACCTGACATACCGCCTACGTACGGGGGATCAGGCGGATGTCTATACCCTGACCGAGGCCGAGCGCCGCATGCTTATGCGCACGGACTGGGGCTTCGTGCATCAGAACCCGCGCGACGGTTTGCGCATGGGGGTCAGCGCCGGGGCCAACGTGGGCGAACGCCTGATGGCGGTGGGCGCGCGCCATTACGGTGCCATTCGTGACCAGGTCACGGATTGGCTCGGCCGGGTGGAAATGGACTTGGCCCGCATCGACGATCTGCCGTCGCAGTTTTCCGGCGGGATGCAACAGCGCGTGCAGATCGCGCGCAATCTGGTGTCGGGGCCGCGTCTGGTGTTCATGGACGAACCCACGGGGGGGCTCGACGTATCGGTGCAGGCGCGTCTGCTCGACCTGCTGCGTGGTTTGACCAACGATCTGGGCTTGTCCGCCGTGATCGTCACCCACGATCTCGCCGTGGCTCGTCTGCTGTCGCACCGCCTGATGGTCATGCGCCGGGGCGAGGTGGTGGAGCAGGGACTGACCGATCAGGTTCTGGATGATCCGCAGCACGCCTATACCCAGCTTTTAGTTTCCTCGGTGCTGCAGACATGAGCGCGCCGGTGATCCGCATTGAGGGCCTGTCCAAGTCCTTCGTTCTGCACAACCAGGGCGGGGTTGAGTTGCCCGTGTTCCGGGACATCGACCTGGAGGTTTTCGCCGGTGAATGCCTGGCCTTTCACGGGCCGTCGGGCACGGGGAAAAGTTCGCTGATCCGACTGATCTACGGCAATTATCTTTGTCCTCAGGGACGTATCTTGGTCCGCCACGACGGGCGGATCACCGATGTCGCCCGCGCTCTGCCGCATGAAATTCTCGACCTGCGCCGCCGTACCATGGGCTACGTCAGCCAGTTTCTCCGCGTCATTCCCCGCGTGCCTGCCCTGCAGGTGGTGGCCGAGCCGCTGCGCGCCCAAGGGGTCGACGCGGCGGCGGCGGAGCGGGCGGCGGGCGAGATGCTGACCCGCTTCAACATCCCCGAACGCCTATGGCATTTGGCGCCGGCGACGTTTTCCGGCGGCGAGCAACAGCGCGTCAATCTGGCCCGCGGTTTCATCGTCGATTACCCGATTTTGCTGCTCGACGAGCCGACGGCTTCCCTCGACAAGGCCAACCGCGACGTGGTGATCAACGTGATCCGGCAGGCGGCGGCACGTGGTGCTGCGGTTGTCGGCATTTTCCATGACGCCCAGATGCGGGACGCCGTGGCGACCCGCGTTCTCGACCTGGCCCCCGCCGGGGCGGCGGGTTAGGTGCCCGGTGCCGGAGATCGCGTGACCCAGCCCTCGGAACGCTACGCCGTCTATTTCGTGCCAGGCCAGGATACGGCGCTTTGGCAGACGGGCTGTCGTTGGCTCGGCCGGAATCCGGATGGAACCGTGGGCGATGCGCTTCTGCCGCCGCCGCAAGTGGCCGCGGCCGGCATTGCCGAGGCGGATTGGGCAGCGGTGACGGCCGAACCCCGGCGCTATGGCTTCCATGCGACCCTGAAGCCGCCCTTCCATCTGGCCGAGGGTCGTGATCTCGCGGATCTGGACATGGCTCTGGCGCGGTTCGCCGCCGGGCGTGCGGCCTTTCAAACGGCAACGTTGTCGGTCACATGCCTTGGCGGCTTTCTCGCCCTCTGCCCCTCGGCGCCGGCGATTGACCTGGAGGTTCTGGCCGCCGACTGCCTGCGGACGTTTGAGCCGTTCCGGCGCCCTTTGGACACGGAGAATCTGTCTCGGCGGCGGGCGCGGGGGCTTACGCCCCGGCAGGATGCTCTGCTGGAAACTTGGGGCTATCCCTTCGTTCTGGAGGAATTCCGCTTTCATCTGACCTTGACCGGACGTCTCACGGACGCGGCGGCGGCGCGCTATCGGCCGTTGCTGGAGAGCTTGTTCGCGGAAGCCTTGGTCGCTCCGCTTGCCGTGGGCGGCATCGCCCTGTTCCGCGAGCCGGTCCCCGGCGCCCCTTTCGAAACCGTCCGCCGCTATCTTTTTTCCGTGCGCTGATACGGGTCGGCAGAACGACCTCTATATCGTGAAAACGTAATTTATTTTCAGATAATTAGCCCGTTTTGACCCACCTGGTTCAAGGTCTTCACAAGGGGCTTTTGGCGGTTGTCGGCGTGAAATTATTCAAATGAGTCTCAAAAAAAATCATTGATCTTTCCTGGTGGGAATGATCTTATTTTCCCTGTGGTATACCAGATGCCAAAGAGCTCAAAAGAGTCAAAGCAAGGTGTATTGCAATGTTTGGGAAGACATCGACCAAGTGAATTGACAGGACCGTCTGATCCGACCGCCGGATAAAAACAATACAGGCGCAAGGGGAAGACATTTAATCGCCATTCGACTTCGGCTTATACTGTGGCCGAGTGCGCTATGGCGCTATCAACAACTGGGAGGACACCCATGAAGACTTTTGTCAAGAAACTGCTGGGCGTCGGCATCACTGTCGGCCTGGTTTCCGGTTTCACGGCCATCGCGGGCAAAACTGCCCTGGCCTGGGAGCCGGTTAAGCCGATTCAGTTCGTCGTGATGGCCGGCAAAGGCGGGGGCGCCGACAAGCTGGCGCGCCTGATCCAGTCGATCATCGAAAAGCATAAGCTGTCGCCGAAGCCCGTTACGCCGATCAACAAGCCCGGCGGTTCCGGTGCGGAAGCCCTTGTGTACATGAAGAACCACAAGGACCCCGACCATGCCATCATGGTCACCCTGAACAGCTTCTACACCACGCCTATGCGCCAGCCGAAGCTGGGCGTCGACCCGATGACCTTCGCGCCGATCGCGCGGATGGCCGAAGATACCTTCGTTCTGTGGGTTCACAAGGACGCCGGCATCAAGACCGTCGACGAATACGTCAAGGCCGCCAAGGCTGCCGGCAACCAGTGGATCATGGCCGGTACCGGTAAGGCGTCCGAAGACAACCTGCTCGCCGACTTCCTGAACGCGGCCTATGGCCTGAACATGAAGTACGTCCCCTACAAGGGCGGCGGCAAGGTTGCCAAGCAGCTGGCCGGCAAGCACGCCAATTCCACGGTCAACAACCCGTCGGAAGCCCTCGGCTTCTATGAAGCCGGCACGGTCGTGCCGCTGGCGTCGTTCACGGATGAGCGTCTGCCGATGTTCAAGGACACGCCGACCTTCAAGGAACTGGGTCAGGACTTCGTCTACTACATGCAGCGTTCCGTCGTCGGTGCGCCGGGCATGAGCAAGGACGCGCTGGCCTTCTATCAGGGCGTGTTCAAGAAGGTGTACGAAACCACGGAGTGGCAGACCTACATCAAGAAGAAGAGCCTGCAGGGCGAACTGCTCCAGGGCGATGCGCTTGCCTCCTATTGGAAGCGTGAAAACGAAGTGCATCGCAAGATGCTCGTCAAGATGGGCGCCATCAAAGGCTAAGTCTGTCTGAATTCTAAAGAAACGATATAAGGGGAGGTTCCGTCGTCATGCGTCGTGCTGAAATTATCACTGCTCTCTTGATGGCGGGCCTCTCCATATATCTCATGGTCAAGAGCGCCGAGCTGCCCATCGGCTGGATCCCCGGCGAGGGGCCCGGTGGCGGCTTCTGGCCCTTCTGGCTGGCCGCGTTCATGCTCGGCTCCATTATCTGGGTGATCGTCAACTGGTTCCGCCGGACGAGCCCGCCCTCTCAGTCGGAAGAGCCCTATCTCGACGCCTACGGTATGAAGATGTTTCTTCTCGTCGGCGGTGGAATCACGGGCATGATCGCCCTTGTCGACATCATCGGCATGCATCTGGCGGCGGCGGTGTTCCTGATCTACTACATCCGCTTTCTGGGTGGGCATTCGTGGAAGGTCACCCTGGGCGTTGCCTTGCCCACGCCGGTCGTGACGTTCCTGTTTTTCGACATCGCCTTGCGCAAATTCCTGCCCACGGGGTTCATGGACCCCCTCTACATCCCGCTCTACGACTTCTTCCTCTAGGCCTGTCGGACGGGAGGTCCCGGCCTAACGGAACACGAGCGGAAAAATCTCTGGTCTACAAAAGACCAGGAACCACGAAACATGACGGCCATATCCGGCAAAGATCGGCGCCGTCCGGGGAAACAAAGTAAAGAACAATGGAACTTATCGGTCTTCTGTCAGACGGTTTTCTGGTCGCCTTCGAGCCGCTTAACCTCGGCCTGATCGTGCTCGGCGTTGTTGTCGGCCTGTTCGTGGGCGCCATGCCCGGACTGGGCTCCGTCAACGGCGTCGCCATCCTGCTGCCCATGACCTTTCTGGTGCCGCCCGCGTCGGCCATCATGTTCCTGGCCGCGCTTTACTACGGTGCCATGTACGGCGGCGCGATTTCGTCCATCACCCTCGGTATTCCCGGCGCCTCAACGGCCGTGGCCACGACCTTCGACGGCCGCCCGTTGGCCATGCAGGGCGAGGCCGACAAGGCCCTGATCGCCGCCGCGCTGGCGTCCTTCGCCGGCGGCACGATCTCGATCGTCCTGTTCACCCTGTTCGCGCCGCCCTTGGCCTCGGTCGCTCTCGACTTCGGTGATCCGGAAATCTTCGCGCTGATGATCCTGGCCTTCGCCACCTTCGTCGGCCTATCGGGCGACGACATCGCCAAGACGGTCTTTTCGATCTGTATCGGCATGGTGATGTCGGCGATCGGCTTCGACATCATTTCGGGTGAACCGCGCCTGGTGCTGTTCGACCTGATCGGCTTCCAGTCCAAGATCAACTTCCTGGTGCTTGCCATCGGCATCTACGGCATCGGCGAAATGATGTGGACCATCGAGGTCAGCCGCGGCGAAACCATGATGTCGAAGGTGACCGTCTCCGTCGAGCGCGTGATGGGCAATCTGAAAATCATCTGGGGCACGTGGAAGGCTTGGTTCATGGGCTCGGTTCTGGGCTTCTTTGTCGGCATTCTGCCGGCGGCCGGTGCCACGCCGGGTTCCCTCATGGCTTATGGCGTCGCCAAGATGACGTCGCGCGAACCGCACAAGTTCGGCAAAGGGGCGGTCGAAGGCGTGGTCGCGCCGGAAGCCGCCAACAATGCGGCCTCCACGGGCTCCATGCTGCCCATGCTGACGCTCGGCATTCCCGGGTCGCCGACCACGGCCGTGCTGCTTGGCGGCATGGTGATTTGGGGTCTGCAGCCCGGCCCGCGCCTGTTCGTCACGGAAACGGATTTCGTGTGGGGCCTGATCGCCTCTCTCTACGCGGCGAACTTGTTCGCGGTTATCATCAACATCGCGTTCATCCCGCTGTTCCTGTGGTTCCTGCGTACGCCCTTCACCATCCTTGCGCCTCTGATCTTCGTGCTGTCCATGGTCGGTGGGTTCGCCTCCACGGAACGCATGTTTGACGTCTGGCTGATGCTGATCCTGGGTGTCGGCGGTTACCTGATGCGCAAGTTGGATTATCCGGTGGCGCCGGCGGTGCTGGCCATCGTGCTTGGCCCCATCGCGGAACCGGCATTGCGCCAGTCCCTGCTGATTTCCAGCGGCGACGTCATGGTGTTCTTCAATCGGCCGATCTCCGGTCCGATCATGATCATCGCGCTGATTTTGTTGTTCATGCCGGCATTCCAGGTCGTTTGGCGTCGCATCCGCGGCAAGAAGCCGATGGCGGGATAAATTACAGCCGTAACGGCGGGGCCGCGGAGCGGTTCCGCCGAACGGTACGGGAGGTGACGTTAAGGGCGGAAAGTGCTGGCTTCTGGTTTCTGGTGTATTGTATACCACAGCGAAAGCGGCTATACCCTCGGCCAAGCTGGCGGAGGTCAAGTGGGAACCCGCCGGCAACACGATCAACTTAGGGGACTCCCCGGGACATAACCATGGAAAGAGAAGCCGAAAGCATCGCCGATACGGAAGCGACTGGGGCGTCCGGACTGGTCGTTCAGCCGATCGACGCGAACTTCTCGCTCAAGGACCGGATCTACGATTCCTTGCGGCGGGCGATCACCTCCATGAACATCTATGCCGAGGACGCCGAACTTCGCCTCGACGAACGAAAGCTTTCCGAACAGCTTGAGATAAGCCGCACGCCGATCCGCGAAGCCCTGGCCCGTTTGGAACAGGAAGGCTTGGTGCATATCGTTCCGCGTAAGGGCGTATTCATCGTACGCAAGACCAAGCGCGAAGTCCTAGAATTGATCACTGTCTGGGCGGCGCTGGAAAGTATGGCTGCACGGCTGGCGACCGAGGTCGCGTCCGATGAAGACATCGCCGAGCTGCGGACCATGTTCGCGGACGTCGAAAGCGAAGAGGCCAAGGCCGCCATCGATGAATATTCATCCAAGAACATCCGTTTCCATCAGGCGATCCTGAAGCTCGGCGGCTGCAAGCTGATCCAGGATATGTCCGACAACCTGTTTATCCATATGCGTTCGATCCGCGCCCGCACCATTTCCGAGGGCGATCGTGCCAAGCGATCGGTCATCGACCATATGCATATCATTGAGGCGCTCGAACAACGGGACGCCGAACTGGCTGAAAGGCTGGTCCGGGAGCATTCCATGAATCTGGCCCGGCATATCGAACAACACGTGGATTATTTGGACTAGGAACAATCCGTCGGGCATCCGGTCCGCCGTCGGCAGACGGGAGCCTGACTTCGGTCCAGCAGAGACCGCAAGGGAGAACAAAGAAATGGCAAATACGGCAACCGATACCCAGGCGCAGGAGGCCCCCGAGGCCGGCACGCTTACGGACGGTTTTCACCTCGTCATCGACGCGCTGAAGCTGAACGGTATCACCAACATTTATAACGTGCCGGGGATTCCGATCACCGACCTGGGCCGCTTCATGCAGGCCGAGGGCATGCGCGTTCTGTCGTTCCGCCATGAACAGCATGCCGGCTATGCGGCCGCCATCGCGGGCTATCTGACCCAGAAGCCGGGTGTCTGCCTGACCGTGTCGGCGCCGGGCTTCCTCAACGGCCTGACATCGTTGGCCCATGCCACGACCAACTGCTACCCGATGATCCTGATTTCCGGCTCGTCCGAACGGGAAATCGTCGACCTGATGCAGGGCGACTACGAGGAAATGGATCAGCTCGCCATCGCCAAGCCCCTGTGCAAGGCCGCCTATCGCGTGCTGCATGCGGAAGACATCGGCATCGCCGTCGCCCGCGCCATCCGCGCCGCCGTGTCGGGCCGCCCGGGCGGGGTTTATCTCGACCTGCCGGCCGCCCTTCTGGGCCAGACCATGGATGCGCTGAAGGGCCAGCAGTCGCTGGTCAAGGTCATCGACCCGGCCCCGGCGCAGCTGCCGGCACCGGAAGCGGTCACCCGTGCGCTCGACGTCCTGAAGTCGGCCAAGAAGCCGTTGATCATCCTGGGCAAGGGGGCCGCCTATTCCCAGGCCGATGACAAGATCCGCGAACTTGTCGAAAAATCCGGCATCCCCTACATCGCCATGAGCATGGCGAAGGGCCTGCTGCCGGACGATCATGATCTTTACGCTGGCGCCGCGCGCTCCCTGGTTCTGAAGGAATCGGACACGGTCATGTTGATCGGCGCCCGGCTCAACTGGCTGCTCAGCCACGGCAAGGGCAAGCAGTGGGGCGACGCGCCGAAGAAGTTCGTGCATATCGACATCGATCCCAAGGAAATGGACTCCAACGTCGAAATCGCGGCCCCGATGGTCGGTGACATCGCGTCCTGCGTTGGCTTGCTGCTCGACGGCATGGGCGGTGACTGGAAAACCCCGCCGTCCGACTGGATCAACGCGGTCAAGGCCAAGCGTGACGCCAACGTCGAAAAGATGGCGCCGCGTCTGCAGAACAACAACGTGCCTATGGACTTCCACGGCGCCCTTGGTGTGCTCAAGCGTATCGTCGCCGACAACCCGGACATGGTCCTGGTCAACGAAGGGGCCAATACCCTCGATTTCGCGCGCTCCATCATCGACATGTTCAAGCCGCGCAAGCGTTTGGATGTCGGCACCTGGGGCGTCATGGGCATCGGCATGGGCCAGGCCATTGCGGCCGCGGTCGAAACCGGGGAACAAGTGCTCTGCATCGAGGGCGACAGCGCGTTCGGTTTCTCCGGCATGGAG
The DNA here is from genome assembly GCA_048263775.1 of Rhodospirillales bacterium. Taxonomy (GTDB): domain Bacteria; phylum Pseudomonadota; class Alphaproteobacteria; order Rhodospirillales; family Casp-alpha2; genus UBA1479. The sequence goes on along the minus strand of JBLXDU010000005.1, from coordinate 205,353 downwards.
ATCGAAACCATCTGTCGTTACAACCTGCCTGTTTGCGTGGTGGTGTTTAACAACGGCGGTATCTACCGCGGCACCGACAAGAACCCGACCGGTGGTTCCGACGTGGCGCCGACCGTGTTCGTCAAGGATGCGCGCTACGACAAGATGATGGAGGCCTTCGGCGGTCTCGGCTTCTACGCGACGTCCCCGGACGAACTGAACCAAGCGGTGACCGAGGCCATCAAGGCCGGCCGGCCGGCCCTGGTCAACGCGGTCATTGATGAAAACGCCGGCACGGAAAGTGGCCGCATCGGCAACCTGAACCCGCAGAGCGTCGTTGCGAAGAAGTAACGCAGCTCTATTCGATCAAAACTGAATAACGGGAACGAACAATGAAAGCTCTCGAAGGCGTCAAAATTCTCGACATGACCCACGTGCAGTCGGGTCCCACCTGCACCCAGCTTCTGGCCTGGTTCGGGGCCGACGTGATCAAGGTGGAACGTCCGGGCGTTGGTGACGCAACCCGCAAGCAGCTGGTCGATGTGCCCGGCGCCGACTCGCTCTACTTCACCATGTTGAACCACAACAAGCGCTCGGTGACGCTGAACACCAAGTCCGACGAGGGCAAGGCGATCTTCACCAAGCTGATCCAGCATTGTGATGTGATGGTCGAGAACTTTGCCCCCGGTGCGCTCGACCGCATGGGCTTTTCCTGGGAGAAGATCCAGGAAATCAACCCGCGCATGATCTACGCCTCGGTCAAGGGGTTCGGCCCGGGCCCGTACCAGGAATGCAAGGTCTACGAGAACGTCGCGCAATGCGCCGGCGGCTCGGCCTCGACCACCGGCATGCTGGGCGATGTTCCCATGGTCACGGGGGCCCAGATCGGCGACAGCGGCACGGGCCTGCATCTGGCGCTTGGCATCGTCACGGCGCTGTACCAGCGCACCCATTCCGGCAAGGGTCAGCGCGTCGAATGCGCCATGCAGGACAGTGTCCTGAACCTGTGCCGGGTCAAGCTGCGCGACCAGCAGCGCCTGAAGGCCGGCCCGCTGACCGAATATTCCCAGTACGGCGAAGGCATTCCCTTCGGTGACGCCACGCCGCGCGCGGGTAACGATTCCGGCGGCGGCCAGCCGGGCCGAATTCTGAAGTGCAAGGGCTGGGAAACGGACCCCAACGCCTATACCTACTTCATCACCCAGGCCGCGGTGTGGGAGAAAATCTGCGACGTCATCGGCAAGCCCGAATGGAAGACGGACGAGGATTTCGCCACCCCGAAGGCGCGCCTGCCGCATCTCAACCAGATCTTCGGTGCGATCGAAGATTGGACCATGACCAAAACCAAGTTCGAGGTCATGGAAATCTGCAATCCGCTAGATATCCCCGTCGGTCCGATCCTGTCGATGAAGGAAATCGCCGAGGAGCCGAGCCTGCGCGAAACCGGCACTGTGGTCGAGGTCGACCATCCGGAACGCGGCGCCTATCTCACGGTCGGCAACCCGATCAAGCTGTCCGATTGCCCGGCCGACGTGAAGCGCTCGCCGCTTCTGGGTGAGCATACGGACGAAATCCTGGCGGAAATCGGCCTGAGTTCGGACGAAATCGAAGCCGCGAAAACGGGCGGCGCGGTCTGACCGCCCCCCGTTCGCCACGAAACACAAAGATCCCCAAGGGAGGACCCTCATGCGTTTGATCCTTAACGGCCAGCAGGCCTTCGGCAAGGCCACGTTGGAAGCGATTCTGGAGAAGGGTGCGGACGAAATCGTCGGCGTGTTCTGCGCGCCCGACAAGGAAGGCAAGCCCGTCGATCCGGTGAAGGAATTCGCCCTGGAAAAGGGCCTGCCCCTGTTCCAGCCGCCCAACTATACGGATCAGGAAGTTCTCGACCATATGCGGTCCCTGAACGCCGACCTGATGGTCATGGCCTATATGATCATCTTCGTGCCGGAAGAAGCCCGCGACATTCCGACCCACGGGTCAATCTGTTTCCATCCGTCCCTGCTGCCCAAGCACCGCGGCCCGTCGTCCATCAACTGGCCGATCATCGGCGGCGCCACGGAAACCGGGATCACCATCTTCTGGCCCGACGACGGCCTGGATGAAGGCTTCATCCTGCATCAAGACAAGGTCGCCATCGGTCCCGACGACACGCTGGGTGACATCTATTTCGGCAAGATCTTCGACCGCGGCGTGGCGATGATGCTCGAAGCCATCGACATGGTGAAGGCAGGCAACCCGCCGAAAATTCCCCAGAACGAGGACGAAGCCACCTACGAATCCTGGTGCCGCAAGAAGGATATGCAGATCGATTGGTCGAAGCCCGTGGCCGAGGTCTACAACCAGATTCGCGGCTGCAACCCGCAGCCGGGTGCCTGGACCACCATCGATGGCAACGAACTGTCGATCTTTGATTCCCGCAAAGTGGATGGCGACACCGGCGGCAAGCCGGGCGAGGTCGTCGGCATCGAAGACGATCACATCCTGGTCGCCGCCCCCGGCGGCGCCGTCAAGGTGATGCGTCTGCGCCCCCACGACGACAAGAAGATCACCGCAGCCGAATACGTGGCCAAAGTCGGCCTGCAGAAGGGGAAGGTGCTGGGCGCCTGACCGGCGGCCGCCATCGACCCAGAGGAAACAACCCAGGCTCCAGAGATCCCGAAAGAGGGACGCGAGAGGAAACCATGCCCAAAAGTGATATCGAAATCGCCCGCGAAGCTACCATGAAGCCGATCGCTGATGTCGGCGCCGAGAAGCTGGGCATTCCCGGCGACGCGCTGCTGCAGTACGGCCCGCATAAAGCCAAGGTCGACATGAACTACCTGAAGTCGTTGGAGGGCAATCCCGACGGCAAGCTGATCCTGGTCACCGCCGTGACCCCGACCCCCGCCGGTGAAGGTAAGACCACCACCACCGTGGGCCTGGGCGACGGTCTGAACAAGATCGGCAAGAAGGCCATGATCTGCGTCCGCGAACCTTCCCTCGGCCCCTGCTTCGGCATGAAGGGTGGCGCCGCCGGCGGCGGTTACGCCCAGGTCGTGCCGATGGAAGACATCAACCTGCATTTCACCGGTGACTTCCATGCCATCGGCATCGCCCACAACCTGCTGGCGGCGCTGATCGACAACCACATCTATTGGGGCCTGGAACCGGCGATCGACAGCCGCCGCGTCGCATTCAAGCGCGTCGTCGACATGAACGACCGTGCGCTGCGCCAGATCACCAATTCGCTGGGTGGCGTCGCCAACGGCTTCCCCCGCGAAGACGGTTTCGACATCGTCGTGGCGTCGGAAATCATGGCGATCTTCTGTCTGGCGACCAGCCTGCAGGACCTGACGGAGCGGATCGGCAACATCGTGATCGGCCACAACCGCAACCGCGAACCCATCTACGCCCGCGACGTCAAAGGCCCGGGCCCGATGTCCGTGCTGCTCAAGGAAGCCATCGCGCCCAACCTGGTGCAGACGTTGGAAAACAACCCGGCCTTCATCCATGGCGGCCCGTTCGCCAACATCGCGCATGGCTGTAACTCGGTCATCGCGACCAAGTCGGCGCTCAAGCTTGCCGACTATGTCGTGACCGAAGCCGGTTTCGGCGCCGATCTGGGGGCCGAGAAGTTCTTCGACATCAAGTGCCGTAAGGCGGGTCTCAAGCCGGCGGCGGCGGTCATCGTTGCCACCGTGCGCGCGCTCAAGATGCATGGCGGTGTGGGCAAGGCCGACCTGGGAACGGAAAACGTGGACGCGGTCACCAAGGGTTGCGACAACCTGGTGCGCCACATCCGCAACACCAAGCAATTCGGTGTGCCGGTGACCGTTTGCATCAACAACTTCATCACCGACACGGACGCCGAACTGCAGGCCGTGAAGGCCGCGGCCGAAGCCGAAGGAGTGAAGGCCTTTATCGCCACCCATTGGGCGGACGGCAGTGCTGGCACGGAAGAACTGGCCAAGCATGTGGTCGAACTGGCTGATTCCGGCGTGGCCGACTTCAAGCCGCTCTATCCGGACGACATGCCGCTGCGTGACAAGGTCGAAACCATCGTCAAGAAGATCTACGGTGGTGACGGCATTTCCTGCGACGGCGCCATCGAAAAGCGTTTCGCGGAATTGCAGAAAGATTACGGACACTTCCCGGTCTGTATGGCGAAGACGCAGTACAGCTTCTCGACCGATCCGGACGCCAAGGGCGCACCGACGGGCTTTACCGTGCCGATCCGCGAACTGCGGCTGTCGGCAGGGGCGGAATTCATCGTCGCCGTGACCGGCGCCATCATGACGATGCCGGGCCTGCCCAAGGTGCCGTCCGCGAACAACATCTATCTGAATGACGAAGGTCAAATCGAAGGTCTGTTCTAGACGCTAGAGTAATCTGACCAATTCCGGCAGCCCCGGCCATTTCGGCCGGGGCGGTCCTGATATAACGGGAGGACGACCATGAGCATCCGAAATATCCTTGTTCCTGTGCGCGGTGACGGGAAGGGCGAATTGGTCCTGAACGCCGCGGTGGCGCTTGCGAAGAAATTTGATGCCCATATCGACGTCGTCCATGCCCGAATGGGCTCTCAGGACATGCTGGCCTACGGTGCGACCCTGGCTGGGGTGCGTGACGTGGTGAACGAGATCGCCGAGACCCATGCCGCCGACGAAGAGGCCCGGGTCAAGAAATTGTATCTGGATTATTGCCAGCGCCATGGCATCGCCAATATCACCGAACCGCGCAATGGCGAGAAGGGGGTGTCCGCCTCGTGGCACGAGGAAAAGGGCCGCCAGGCCAATGTCGTCGCCCGCCGCGGCCGGCTGACCGATATCATCTTCGTTGCCCAGCCCGACGGACAATTGGGTGTCAATACCTTCGAAGCGGCCCTCATGGAAACCGGCAAGCCCGTTGTCTGCGTGCCGCCCCGGGACATCAAGGAGATTGGCAACAAGATCGCCATCGCCTGGAACGGCAGCGCCGAGATTTCGGCCGCCGTCACGTCGTCACGGCCGATCGTCGAAGCCGCGGCCAAGTTACTGATCCTGTCTGCGCCGGAAACTCATGGTGATGAACTGCCGGCATCCGACCTTGCTGAATACCTGCGTTGGCACGGCCAGCAAAGCGAAATTCAGATGCTCGATTGCGATCCGCAGGAGGTCGGCCAGACGCTGTTGAAGGCTTGCGCCGACAACGGTATCGACCTGTTGCTGATGGGCGGTTATGCCCACGCCCGGCGCCACGACTTCAAAATCGGCGGGGTCACCCAATACGTGGTCGAGAAGGCCGAAATACCGGTTCTCTTCCACCACTAAGCCCTGCATTTGGTGGGATTTTCCTCCACCATTTCCACGACCCGGAAAAAACACCGCTTTCGCTGCACTGCGTCATCGCGTTCTGTTGCCATGCGCGGCGCGGCCTGTTTAATGTCGCCCCCCGTTGAAACGTATACAATCCGTCAACAATCGGGGGCGGTCCAGGCCGCGCCATAAACAGCAATTCGTGGGGAAACAGAAGAATGACTTTGTGGATCAGGTACGCGCGCCAGGGCGCCGAAGGTTTCGGCACGCTCGACGGCGATGTCATCAGCGTGCATTCCGGGGACATGTTCCAAGGTCCGAAGGCAACCGGCGAGACCGTCAATCTGGCGGACGTCACGGTTCTGGCTCCGGTGAGGCCGGGCAAGATCGTTGCCCTTTGGAACAACTACAACACCATGCGCGAGAAAATGAACGGCGTGCGCCCGGAAGAACCGCTGTGGTTCATCAAGACCAACAATTCGGTCATCGGTACGGGTGCCGCCATCGAACGGCCCGCCAGTTACGACGGCAAGATCGTCTATGAAGGCGAACTGGGCATCGTTATCGGCAAGCGGTGCAAGAACGTGTCGGAAGCCGACGCGCTCGGCTATGTGTTCGGCTATACCTGCGTCAATGACGTGACCGCGGCCGATATCCTGAAGCGCGATGAAACCTTCGCCCAATGGACCCGTTGCAAAAGTTTCGACACCTTCGGTCCGCTGGGCCCGGTCATCGCCACGGGCCTGGATCCCATGAAGCTGACCGTGCAGACGATCCTCAACGGCGTGGAACGTCAGAATTATCCGGTTTCGGACATGCTTCGCACGCCGGCCAAATTGATCAGTGAAATCTCCCACGATGTGACGCTGGAACCGGGCGACGTCATTGCCTGCGGCACCAATGTCGGAGTCGGCAGCATGAAGGAGCCGTCCAACACGGTGGAGATTGTCATTGATGGAATCGGCACGCTAAGCAACACTTTTGATAACTAGACGGATCCGCCTCGCAATCGGGTCTGACGCAGGGAACACCGTGCGGGCATGTGATATGCCCGCCGCAGGGAAACAGAGAAAAGTAGGGAGAACATCATGCGAGTATGCGTGATTGGTGCCGGCGCCATCGGCGGCCTTATGGGCGCCAAACTGGCCTTGGCCGGAAACGACGTTAGCGTCATCGATATGGGACCGCACCTTCAGGCGATCCGCCAGAACGGGTTGAAACTGATCTGGGAAGACGGCTCGGAACATGTCGCGCAGGTGAAGGCGTTCGAAAAATGCGCCGACGCGGGCGAACAGGACCTTGTCATCCTGGGCCTTAAGGCTCACTACCTGGAACTGGTCGCCAAGGACCTGGGCGCGCTGATGGGGCCCAACACCATGATCATGACCGTGCAGAACGGCATTCCGTGGTGGTATTTCCACAACCACGGCGGTCCGCACGACGGCAAGCAGCTTGAAAGCCTGGACCCGGATGGCGTGCTGACCAAGTACATCGACGGCGACCGCATCATCGGCTGCGTCGTTTACCCGGCCGCCGCCGTGACGGAACCGGGCGTTATCAAGCATGTCGAGGGCGACCGCTTCCCCATCGGCGAACTGGACGGATCGATCAGCCCGCGGGTGGAAAGCCTGAAGGAACTTCTCGAGGGAGCCGGGTTCCGGTCTCGCGTGCTCGAGGACATCCGCTCGGAAATCTGGCTCAAGGCCTGGGGCAACCTCAGCTTCAATCCGATCAGCGCGCTGACCCATGCGACCCTGGTCGACATCTGCCAGTTTCCGGAAACCCGGCATCTAGCCCAGAAGATGATGGAAGAAGCCCAGATCGTCGCGGAAAAGCTGGGCATCACCTTCCGTCACACCATCGAAAAACGCATCGATGGTGCCGAAAGCGTCGGCGCGCACAAGACCTCCATGCTGCAGGATGTCGAGGCAGGCCGGTCGCTTGAGACCGAAGCCTTGATCGGTGCCGTGCTGGAATTGGCCAAGCTGACGGAAACACCCTGTCCGCACACGTTTGCGGTCTATTCCTGCGTTAAGCTGCTGAACAAGGTGATGGTTACCCAGCACGCGGGCGTCGTCGTTCAGAATGCCGGACAGGCCGCCGAATAGGCGCGAAGCCTTCGCCTGATTACGATCCGGAATTGCGCCGGACCCGGGCTGCTCTATAATACATTCCGGCGGTGGGAAATGGGTTTGCCACCGCCGGATGCAGCCTTGGGTAGGAATTGATGGCATCTGTCACCGCCAGAGTGATCGGCCTATGTGATGCGGCCCGGGAACGGGATCATCTGCCGCAGGAATGCGCCAGTTGCGTTGCACGTCATCTGGCCGCCTGCTCGGGACTGAGCACGGATGAACTGTCTCATTTGGCCGAGCACGTGAACCGCCGCAAGTTGGCGGCCGGCCAGACGTTATTTCAGGAATCCGACCCCGCCGATAATGTATTCACCGTCACCTCCGGCGTGTTCAAGCAATACAAGCTTCTTGCCGACGGGCGTTGCCAGGTCACCGGGTTCTATTTTATGGGGGATCTGATCGGCCTGCCCGATGGGCCCGACTATCCCGTCACGGCCGAAGCAATAACGCCGGTGACTGTGTGCAGTTTCCCGCGCGCCCGCATCACGGAACTGGTTGGGCAGTATCCGTCATTGGCCAAGGCGGTGATCCTGAAGCTGCAGCGCGAAATCACCACCGCTCAGGGACAAATGCTGTCGCTTGGCCGGCTGACGGCCGAGGAACGCATTGCGGTCTTCTTGTTGACCCTGCTGGACAAGGCGCCCGATTGCGTCAACGACGATGGGGCGCTGCGCCTGAATATGCGTCGTGCTGATATTGCGGATTACCTGGGGCTGACCGTGGAAACGGTCAGCCGCTCGTTCACCAAGCTGCGCAACGCCGGCGTGATCGGCGCCGAACATGGCGGGGCGGTCGAAATCCTGTCCCGTGATGGGCTCGAAGACATCGCCCAGGGGCCGGGATAAATCGTTCGCCGGTCTTGCGGCCATGGTGGTTGCCGGCCATATGTGAAGGACCACCGCCAGCGGAGAGTCCGCCCATGAGCAACCTCAAAATGGCCCATCGCAACGAAGACGCAGCCATGCAGAGCCGACGTTGGCAGGAATTGCGTGACCGTCTACAGGCGGTCAAACGGCCGATCTTCCAGGAACTCCGCGATTATCCGCCGCAGGTCGCCGGTTGCGATCTGCATTTCAAGGCGCTGATCGAAAAGCGTGATGCCATCTGCCAGGAATTGGACCGTCTGGACGCCCTGGAGGGTGCGCGGGACGACGAACTGGATGCCTTTGCGGCATCGTCGGTCTTTCTGGCCAGGGGTGCCTAAGCCCGTCAGATTTTGGGGGACCGCAGGGGCCACCACAGGAGAGCAACCATGCCATCCGTTACACCACCAACCCTTCGCCGCAGTGCTGCCGCGATTTTTGCCCTGATGCTGGCGGCGGTTCCCGTCGCCACCGCCCAGGCGCAATCGAATTCACCTGATCCGGACGTGCTGCTGGAGGAAGGGACGAAGAAAATCCTGCGCGCCTTCGAGCTGTTCATCCTGACCATCCCGCAGTATGAAATGCCCGAGGTCCTGCCCAACGGCGATATCATTATTCGACGAAAGAACCCGCCGGGCGGAGATCGCAAGGACGGCCCCGGTGTCGATCAGCCGCCGGTTGCCGGAGAAAAGACCTAGCGACCTTGCCCGTCCTAGTCGGCGGCCATGTCCAGCAGCTTCAGCACCGTTTCCTGGGTCAGATTGCCGCCGGTAAGAGCCGCGACCGTCTTCAACGAAGTATCGACCTTGCCCGACAGGAACCCGGCCGCCGCGGTGACGCCGGCCGGCTCGCCCAGCATCTTGGTGCGGGTCAGGATGGTCTTGAAGGCGCGGGCGATGTCCTGTTCGCTGACCAGAACGATGTCGTCGAGAAACGCCTCCAAATGCATGAACGGGTATTCGCCGGGGCGTCGGGCACTCAGCCCGTCGGCGATGCTGTCCCAATAGTCGATGGCCGTGGGCGTGCCTGTCTGGCGCGAGACATAGGCCGCGTTGGCACGTTCCGGCTGGATGCCGACGACCTTCACGTTCGGATTGATCAGCTTGACCGCCGCCGCAATGCCGCCGGCGACCCCGCCCGACGATACGGGGACCAGGACCTGCTGGGCGTCGGGGCATTGTTCCATGATCTCGAAACCGATGGTGCCGTGGCCGGCGATGATCGGCGGGTCTTCCCAGGTGTCGATGGCGGTCATGCCGCGCTCCACCGCCAGGCGCTCCACCGTGGGCTGACGGGCGAGGGCATCCGTGCCGCAGAGATAAACCTCGGCGCCATAACCTTCCGTGCCCTGGATTTTGTAGGGGCTGGTCGCGTCCAGCATGACGACGGTGATGGGAACGCCCAGCGTCTTGCCGGCGAAGGCGAAGCCCTGGGCAAAATTGCCGGATGATGCCAGAACCACGCCCTTGGCCTTTTGTTCCGCCGTCAGGTAGTGCATCACGTTGAACACGGCGCGCACCTTGAACGCACCCGTGACCTGCAAATTCTCGCACTTCAGGAACAGGGTTTCCCGGCCGACCTCTGCCGAATCCCGGGCCACGGGCACGATGGGCGTGCGGCGGATGGCATGGGGCATGTTGACGCGGGCGGCGCGGACGGCATCAAGCGTGACCAGCCGGTCACGGGAAAACAGGGAACCTTCCATGGCGGGGCAACTCCGTTGTGCCGGGCCGGGTTGGCCCGCACATAGGTTTACTGCACCACGAGGTTCAGGCTCAAGGGATCAAGGCGGCCGAGGGCGAGGAGAAGCTGATAAGCGGCGGTCTTTTCGTCATAGGACGCGGTGGTGAAATTGATCTGCGCGTTGTTGACCTCGTTCTCGGCGTCCAGCACGTTGATCACCGTTTCCTTACCGGCGGCGCGCAGTTTGCGACGGCTTTGCGCCACTTCCGATGCGATGTTGACCGCGTTTTCCAGAAGGACCACGCGCTCACGGGCAGTTTCCAGGGCCTGCCAAGCCAGGCGAACCTGTTCCTCCACCGTGCGGGCGGCGGCCTGCAGCTTGTTGCGGTTGGCGGCCGTGTCATAGGCGGCGCGCAGGGTCGAAGACCGGGTTGAAAAGCCGGAAAACAGCTCCCAATCGGCCTGGAAGCCGATGGTGTAATCACGCCGGGTGCCAAGCACGCCGCCGTTGTTCTGTTCCATGTTGAACTCGCCTTCCAGATCGATGGTCGGGTAGAGCCCGGATTTGGCCTCGACCTCGCGCTGGCGGGTGATGTCGATACTGGTGCCCGCTTCGCGCACGGCAGGGTTTTCGACCAGCGCGATGGCAAGTGCGCGATCCAGCTCGCTCGGCACGGCGTTGACCGGCGGGCGCGGGTCGTACATGTCTTCCAAATTGGGGGGAAAGCCGAACACCTGCTGGTAGCGCGACATGGCGTCACGTAATTGACCTTCGAAGCCGACGCGCCGTTCCTTGGCGACCTGAAGGCGCGATTTGGCTTGCAGCACGTCGACGGCGATCCCCGATCCGCGACGGACCCGTTCATCTTCCAGGTTCAACTGCCGCTGAATGCGACCTTCACTTTCGATGGTGATGCCGAGCAGGCGCATCTGCCGCAGCACGGTGATATAGGCGCGAACACCCTGGAACAGGGTATTCTGGCGGGTGCCCTCCAGCGAGATGCGGGCCAGATGCTCGTTCAATTCGGCGATATGGATGGCCGTCCGCGTCGCGTAGCCGTCAAACAGGTTCTGCGACAGGGTAAAGGTGGCGACGTTTTTGTTCTCGATGCTTTTGGCGCCGGACGACCGGGTCGACGGGCTGTCGATGAATTCGCGCCCCGCGTCGCCGGTCATGCTCAAGGTCGGCAGGCGCCGAGCCTTGGCGACGTCGATGCCCTGTCGGTTGCTTTCCAGGGTGTTCTCGGCGGCCAGGATATTGGGGTGATTGGTGATCAGGCGGGCGAGTTCTATCTCCAGCGGGGCCGCGCGAACGGTCTGGGGGGCGCAAAGCGCGGCCGCCAGCAACCACCCAGCAATCGTCGTTCCGGCAATCGGCCGTCTGCGCACGCGGTGAAACTCCCTCAAGTCCTTTAGGATTCGGTCGGCGCGCCGAACTGCGGGGCGAGTCTATGCCCCGGCGGCCCGGTGGTCAAACGCCTCCGAATCGCACCCGGAATCCTGGGAATCTTATAGAAAACCTTGGTTAAGCACCGGTTAAGGGGAAATCAAGCCGCGCCAAAGCCACCGCCGCCCGGCGTTTCGATGATGAAGACGTCGCCGGGCTTAAGCTCGCGGCGGTCCGTGCCGGTCAATTCCTCGACCGTGCCGTCGGCCCGCTCGACGGCGTTGCGCCCGATCATGCCGGGGCCGCCGCCATCAATGCCATGGGGCGGTACGCGGCGGTGGCTGGACAGGATCGCCGCCGTCATGTCTTCGAGGAAACGAATACGCCGGATCACGCCGTTGCCGCCCGGGTGCGCCCCCGGCCCGCCCGAACCGTGGCGGATGGCGAAACGTTCGACCATCACCGGGAAACGCCATTCCAAGACTTCCGGATCGGTCAACCGGGTGTTGGTCATATGGGTGTGAACGGCATCCGTGCCGTCGAAGTCCGGTCCCGCACCCGACCCGCCGCAGATCGTTTCGTAGTACTGGTGGCGGTCATTGCCGAAGGTGAAGTTGTTGCAGCTTCCCTGGCTGGAAGCCAGGGCCCCCAGCGCGCCGAACAGTGCGTCGGTCACGATCATGCTGGTTTCCACGTTACCGGCGACCACGGCGGCGGGATAGACGGGCGACAGCATGGATTTCTCGGGGATCACCAGCTTGAGCGGCTTGAGGCAGCCGGCGTTCAAGGGGATATCGTCGTCGATCAGCGTGCGGAAGGTATAGAGCACCGCGGCATGGCAGACGGCCGTGGGGGCGTTGAAGTTGCTGTCCAGTTGCGCCGACGAGCCGGAGAAATCCAAGGTCGCCTCGCGCTTCTTGTGATTGACCGTGATCTTCACATCGATCACCGCACCGTTGTCCATCTCGCAGGTGAACTGCCCGTCGGTCAGCACGTCGAGCACCCGGCGCACGCTTTCCTCGGCGTTGTCCTGGACATGATCCATATAGGCCCAGACCGTCTCCAGGCCGAAGTGGTCGACCATCTTGCGTAGTTCCTGGGCACCCTTTTCGTTGGCCGCGATCTGGGCGGCCAGATCGGCCAGGTTCTGGTCGAAATTGCGCACGGGATAGGTGCCGCCGCAGAGAAGCTCGCGCAGGGCGTCCTCGCGCAGGTTGCCTTGATCGACCAGAAGGAAATTGTCGATCAGCACGCCTTCTTCCTCGACCGTTTTACTGTCGGGGGGCATGGACCCGGGGGTGATGCCGCCGATATCCGCGTGATGGCCACGCGATCCGACGTAGAACAGGATGTCCTGGCCCTTGTCGTCGAACACGGGTGTGATGACCGTGACGTCCGGCAGGTGGGTGCCGCCGTTATAGGGCGCGTTCAGGGCATAGACGTTGCCGGGTTTGATCTTTCCGGCATTGTCGCGCATCACGGCGCGGATACTTTCACCCATGGAACCCAGGTGGACCGGGATATGCGGCGCGTTGGCGATCAGCTCGCCCTTGCGGTCGAACACGGCGCAGGAGAAATCGAGCCGTTCCTTGATGTTCACGGAATAGCTGGTGTTGGCCAGCGTCGTGCCCATCTGTTCGGCGATCGACATGAACAGGTTGTTGAAGATTTCCAGCATCACCGGGTCGGCCTGTGTGCCGATGGCGTGGACTTCCGGGCGCGGCTCCGCCCGGGTCAGGATCAGGTGGCCCTTGCGGGTCATCTCGGCGGCCCAGCCCGGCTCGACCACGATGGTCGAGGTGTTCTCGACCAGGATCGTGGGACCGGCAAGGCGGTCGCCGGGCAGCAGCGCTTCCGTGCGGTAGACGGGTGTTTCATATGTTTTGCCGCCCGACGTCATGGGCACCAGGGTCATGGGGCGCAGGGCTGCGACGCCGGGGATGTCTTCGATATCGGGATCTTCGGCCATGCCGGCGCGGCCGACGACTTCCACGGACACGGCCTCGATGATATGGCCGCGGCCGGGGGCGGTGAAGCCGTAGCGCTGGCGGTGCAGAACCTCGAACTCGTCGATCATCTTGTTGCGGTCGCCGAACGGCACGATCAGGGCCGTGTCCGTGCCCTTGTAGCGAAGATGGGCACGGCGGAAGATTTCGATGTTTTCCTTTGCGATGCCCTGGCCGTCGATCTCTGCCCGGGCGTCCTTTTCCAGGCCTTCGATGATCTCCATCAGGGGGGCGGTCAGACCGGCGGCCAGCGGTGCCTCGACCGCTTTTTCGCGGATCGCCCGCACGTCGGCCAAGCCCATGCCGTAGGCCGAGAGCACGCCCGCGAAAGGATGCAGGAACACGGTGTTCATGCCGAGCGCGTCGGCGACCAGGCAGGCGTGCTGTCCCGCCGCGCCGCCGAAGCCGTTGAGCACGTATTCCGTCACGTCATGGCCGCGTTGAACGGAGATTTTCTTGATGGCGTTGGCCATGTTTTCGACGGCGATTTTCAGGAACCCCTCGGCGACCTCTTCCGGCGTGCGGTCGTCGCCGGTTTCTTCGTGGATGGTCCTGGCCATGTCCTCGAACTTGCGGCGCACGGCGCGGTCGTCCAGGGGCTGGTCCGCGTTGGGGCCGAATACGGCAGGGAAGTATTGAGGCTGCACCTTGCCCAGCATGACGTTGCAGTCGGTAACGGTCAGCGGCCCGCCCCGGCGGTAACAGGCGGGGCCCGGATCAGCACCGGCGCTGTCGGGGCCGACCCGATAGCGCGCCCCATCGAAATGCAGGATCGAACCGCCGCCGGCGGCGACCGTGTGGATGTTCATCATGGGCGCGCGCATGCGAATGCCGGCAACCTGGGTTTCGAAGGTGCGCTCATACTCTCCGTCATAGTGGGAAACGTCCGTGGACGTCCCGCCCATGTCGAAGCCGATGACCTTGGCGAAGCCCGCCATGCGCGCGGTTTCGACCATGCCGACGACGCCGCCGGCGGGACCGGACAGGATCGAATCCTTGCCCTGGAACAGGCGCGCGTCGGTCAGCCCGCCGTTGGACTGCATGAACTGCAGCGGCGTATCGCCAAGGTCGCCCGCGACCCGGTCGACATAGCGGCGCAGGATCGGCGATAGATAGGCATCGACCACGGTGGTGTCGCCCCGGCTGACCAATTTCATCAGGGGGCTGACCTGATGGCTGGTGGAGACCTGGGTGAAGCCGATATCGCGGGCGATCCGCGCGGCCCGGCGTTCATGGTCAGGATAACGGTAGCCGTGCATGAATACGATGGCGGCGGCGCGGATGCCGCCGTCGAAGGCGTCCTGCAATCCGGCGCGGAGGCGGCCTTCGTCGAGCGGCGTCAGAACCTCGCCCTTGGCGTTCACGCGCTCAGGCGTTTCGATCACCTGCTCGTACAGCATTTCCGGCAGTTCAATATGGCGGGCGAAAATATTGGGTCGGGCCTGGTATCCGATGCGCAGCGCATCGCCGAAGCCGTCCGTGATGACCAGCACCGTGCGGTCGCCCTTGCGCTCCAGCAGCGCGTTGGTGGCCACGGTGGTGCCCATTTTGACGACGCTGACGGCCCCCTCGGGGATCGCCTGACCGGAAGCCACGCCCAAAATGTCACGGATGCCCTGCAGGGCCGCGTCCGCATACTGGTCCGGGTTTTCCGACAGCAGCTTATGGGTAACCAGCCGTCCGTCCGGCGCCTGCGCGACCAGGTCCGTGAAGGTGCCGCCCCGGTCGATCCAGACGTGCCAGCCCGATTTTTGTATTTGATCCGCCATTTGGTCGGTCGCCGGTCCTCTCAAGCCCCCGAAGGCCCCGGTTTTTCTTGTCGGCTTTATGAGAGACCGGATAGAACAGCCTCACAAGCAAAAACACAAGCCCAGAGGACATCCTGCCCCATGTCGCGCACTCTTGCCTATTTCAACAAGTTCGTCGATCCCATCGCCATGGACATTCTGGCCGCCGCGCCGGAGATCACGCCCCAGCGCATCGCCTTCGAAGACGACGCCGACCACAATTGGAACCTGCTGGCCCAGGTTCACGGCATTCAGTTCATGCCGACCAACGAAACCCCGAAAGCCTGGTATCCGAACCGGGAATTCCTGGAACGCTGCCCCAATCTTCTGGCCGTGTCCTCGACCGGGGCGGGCTATGACATGATCGACGTCGACGCCTGCAACGATCTGGGGATTATGGTGGTCAACAATTCGGGCGCCAATTCGGTATCCGTGGCGCAGCATGTGCTGGGCCTGGCGCTGACGCTCAGCAAGCAGATCGCGCAGACCGACAAGGCCATCCGCGCCAACCCGCGGATCGACCGCCAGAACTTCATCGGCTCGGAGCTGACCGGCAAGACGGTCGGTATTATCGGCCTGGGCAATATCGGCCGTCTGGTTGCCGGCTATGTGAAGGTGTTCGGCGCCAAGGCCATCGCCTATGACCCCTATATCAGCGACGCAGATTTCGCCGAACGCGGGGCGGAAAAGGTCGATTTCGAAACCCTGTGCCGGGAAGCGGACATCGTCTCCGTCAACTGCCCGCTGAACGCTGAAACCCGTGGCATGGTCGATGCCCGCGCCTTCGGTTACATGAAGCCCACGGCTTATTTCATCACCACGGCGCGCGGCGGCATCGCCGATGAAGACGCGCTGGTCGCGGCGCTGCGCGAGAAACGCATCCAGGGGGCCGGGCTTGACGTGTTCGAGATCGAACCCACGGGCAATGCGGACAACCGATTCGTCGAGTTCGACAATGTGCTGCTGTCACCCCACAACGCGGGCGTGACCTATGAATGCAATTACAACATGGCCAAGGTGGCGGCCGAGCAATGGGTTACGATCCTGCGGGGCGAAAAGCCGCCCCGCCTGAAGAACCCGGACGTCTGGGATCGCTACACCGAACGGTTTGCGCAGATCTTCGGTCAGAGCGTCGCCGCGGAGTAACCGCGACGCGCCTGTTGGCGGTTAGGCCTGGGCCAGGGCAGTGACCCGCTTGGCGATCGCCAGGGACGAGGTCAGCCCCGGGCTTTCGATGCCGTACAGGCCGACGTAATTGGCGAGCCCGTGCACGTCCGAACCTTGGATGACGAAATCGGCGGCATATTTGTCGTTGCTGTTGGTCAGCTTGGGCCGCACACCCGTATAGCCCGGCGACAGGGCGCCGTCGGCCAATCCCGGCCAGTAACGGCGGATCGCGCCATAGAAGCTGTCGACCCGGCTTTCGTCGACCTTGTAGTCGATCTGGTCCGGATGGGTGACGTCGAGCCATTCCACGTCGGGGCCGAACTTGGTGCCGCCGCCGAGATCGAGCGTCGAATGGGTGCCGAGCCCGCCCGGCACGGGGGCCGGATAGATCAGGTGGTTGAAGGGGCTTTTGCCTGCGATCGTGAAGTAATGGCCCTTGGCGTAAAAGCTGCCGGGGATGCTGTCCGCCGGGATGCCGTCGATGGCGCGGGCGATGTGCTGGGCATACAGCCCGCCCGCGTTGATCACCAGGGAACAGTCCAATTCCATGGGGGCGTCGCCGCCGGCGCGGATGCGGATGCGTCCGTCGGCCAGGACCTCGCCGCCCTCCACAGGGGTGTTGAAGGCGATCATGCCGCCACGGTCTTCCAATTCACCCTGCAGGGACAGCATGTAGCCGTGACTTTCGATGATCCCGGTGGAGGGTGAAAGGAGGCCCGCCGCCGCCGTTACGTTGGGCTCCATCTCCTTCATCTGCTTGGCATCCAGCCAGGTCAGGTCGTGAACGCCGTTGCCTTCGCCCTTGGCCTTCAGTTCCTCCAGCTTCACCACCTCGTCTTCGGTGATGGCGACGATAATCTTGCCGATGCGGTTATGCTCGATCCCGTGGCTTGCGCAGTATTCGTAGAGCATCTCCTTGCCCTCGACGCAGCACAGTGCCTTCAGCGAATCCTTGGCATAGTAGATGCCGCCGTGGATGACTTCGGAATTGCGGGAACTGGTGCCGGTGCCGATATCGTCGGCCTTTTCCAGCAGGATGACGTCGCGCCCGGCCTGGGCCAGGGTGCGCGCGCAGGCAAGGCCCACGACGCCCGCGCCGATGACTACCGTATCAACCTGTTCGGCCATGGATGCTCCTTGGGGATTGGGATTTCTTGATCGGATTGTATACATCTGGGTTTGCCCCATAATCGATTTTCGCGCAAGTGCCCGGATGTCATCCGTTCCACCGCAGGACCGCCGCAATGAACCCTGTCGCTCTGATCGTCTCCGGTCTCGCCTTTCTGGGCCGTCACGCCACCACCATGATGGCCGTGGGGGTGTTTTCCGGCCTCACCTTCCCCGGCGTGACGGTGCATCTGCAGCCCTGGCTGACGGAAATGGTCTGGGTTCTGATGTTCGTGTCCATGGTCCATATCGACTGGGCCGATGTGATGGGCCACATCCGCCGGCCGTTCCTATTGGGCATCACGCTGGTCTGGATGCTGGCGGCGACACCGGTTCTCACTTGGCTGCTGGTCAAGGACACGGGCCTGTCGCCGGGCTTGATCGTCGCCGTGGTGCTGACGGCGGCCAGCTGCCCACTGATGTCGACACCCGCCGTCGGCATGGTCATCGGGCTCGACGGGGCGTTCCTTTTGCTGGTGCTGATCGCTGAAACCTTCCTGGTGCCGCTGACGTTGCCCGTGGTGTCGTCGGCCCTGGTGGATATTCCCCTGTCGACGCTCGACCTCATGGGGCGACTGGCAGCCCTCGTCGTCTCGACCTTCGCCGCCGCCGTGATTGCGCAACGAATCCTTGGCCGGGCGCGGGTCGATGCCTGGCGCCAGCCTCTGCACGGCGTGTCGGTAATCCTGCTGGTTGGCTTTGCCGCTGGGCTGATGGCGGGCGTGCCGCAGGCATTTCGGGAAAACCCGGACCACGTGATCTTCGTGACGATCCTCAGCTTCGCGGTTTACGCGGGCCTGCAGTTGGCCGGGGCGGGGGCCTTCGCCGTGGTGGGGCGGGCCATGGGCCGCGATTGGGGGAGGGTCAAGGTGCTGTCGGCGTCCTTTGCCTCGGGCAATCGCAACCTTGCGATCCTGATCGCGGTTTTGCTGCCGGCCATCGATCCGGATACCATGCTGTACTTCGTGGTCGGCCAGTTCCCCATCTATCTGATGCCCGCGGTGTGGCGGCAACTGGCGAAACGGCTGTTGCCTGCCTAAGTAAGGCGTTGGATTTATCTGGATCATCATGTTGAAAACCAAAACATTGCGGACCGTGGTGAAGGGGCTGTTTGTGCTTCTGGTCATCGGCGCGGCCGTCAGCATCGGAAAACACACCGTCATGGCGGATTGGCGCACGGCCAGCCGGGAGCCCACGGGCATCGCGCCCGACCCGGCCGTTACCAAGGAAGCGGTCGTTCAGGTCTATGCGGCCAGGGCGTTTTCCTGGCGCGGCATTTTCGGCGTCCACACCTGGATCGCGGCCAAGCCGACCGCCGCCGACGCCTTCACGGTCTACGAGATCATCGGCTGGCGCGCGCGCCATGGCGGATCGGCCCTGGTCATTACCGAGAAAGAGCCGGACCAGCGCTGGTTCGGGGCGGAGCCGGAAATCATCGCCGACAAGCGGGGGGCCGGTGTCGATGACATGATCAAGCGCATCGACGCCGCCGCCCGCGCCTATCCCCATGCCAGGACCTACACCGTCTGGCCCGGGCCCAATTCCAACACCTTCACCGCCCATGTTGCCCGCGCCGTGCCGGAATTGAACCTGGACTTGCCGCCCACGGCCATCGGCAAGGATTACCTGCCCGAAGGCGGCTTCGCCGCCAAAACGCCGAGCGGCACCGGCTATCAGGTCTCCCTGTTCGGGCTGCTGGGCGTCATGGCCGGGGTCGAGGAGGGGGTTGAGGTCAACATCCTGGGCCTGACTTTCGGGATCGACCCAAAAGACCTTGCCATCAAACTGCCCTTGGCGGGACGGCTGGGACCGTCCTAAATTGCGGCCCGAGGAAATGCGCCGCCGGCGCCGTCAACAAGCCGCCACGGGCGGGGGAAGTCAATCAACCATGAGCATTTGGGGTAAAGTCGTCGGCGGGGTTGCCGGCTTCGCCATGGGCGGGCCGCTGGGTGCGCTCATCGGCGGCATCGCGGGCCATATGTACGACCAGAAGAAGGCGGGGGACGAGGCCTTGTTGTCCGGCGCCGAAGGGTCGGATGCCCAGAACGAAGCCCGTCAGGTCGCCTTCACCCAGGCCGTCATCGTGCTGGCCGCCAAGATGGCGAAATCCGACGGCGCGGTGTCGAAGGACGAAATTCTCGCCTTTCGCCGCATGTTCCATGTCCCGCCCGAGGACGAAGCCGCCGTCGGCAAGCTGTTCAACGAGGCGCGCAAGGACGCGACCGGCTACGAGCCCTATGCCGAACAGATCGCCATGATGTTCACCCGCGAGCCGGCGGTGCTGGAAGAATTACTTGCAGCCCTGTTCCATATCGCCAAGGCCGACGGCGCCGTGCATCCCGGCGAGATGGAGTTCCTGCGCCGCACGGCCCTGATCTTCGGGTTCACCCCCCAGGGGTTCGAGCGTCTGAAGGCCATGCATCTGGACGAGCCCAAGAAAGCCGATCCCTACGAAATCCTGGGCGTGAAGCGCACGGATTCGGATGCCGACATCAAAAAGGCCTATCGCCAATTGATCCGCGAAAATCATCCGGACAAACTGATGGCCGACGGCATGCCCCAGGAATTCATCGACCTCGCCAACGACAAGATGGCGGCCATCAACGCCGCCTATGATCAGGTCAAGAAAGAGCGCAAGCTCTAACGCAAATCCCGAGCAATGGGGGAACGCCAATGCCCGAGATCGTCATCGACCCCAGCCCGAATTGCGATGACCGCGGCTCCGGTTTCACCGTGGACATGCTGGTGCTGCACTACACCGGCATGGAAACGGCGGCGGCGGCGCTGGACCGCCTCAAGGACCCCAAGGCCGAGGTCTCGGCCCATTATCTGATCGACGAGGACGGCACGGTCCACCGCCTGGTGGACGAAAAGATGCGCGCCTGGCACGCGGGCGTCGCCCATTGGCGGGGGCGCACGGACATCAACGCCCGGTCCATCGGGATCGAGTTGGTCAACCCGGGCCATGAATGGGGTTACCGCGAATTCCCCGAGGCGCAGCTCCGCGAGCTTGAGGCCGTGTGCTTCGGTGTGCTCACCCGCCACCCTATCCCGGCCCGCAACGTGGTCGGCCATTCCGACGTGGCGCCCACGCGCAAGACCGATCCGGGCGAACTGTTCCCCTGGGCGCGGCTGGCCGGCAAGGGCATCGGCCTATGGCCGGGCGAAGCGGACAACCTGATCATGGACCAGCCCGTGCTGGCGGATGCGCTTCGGGAAATCGGCTACGACGTCACCGACTTCAACGCGGCCCTCAAGGCTTTCCAGCGCCACTTCCGCCCGGACCGCGTGACCGGCCGCATCGACGCCGAGACGGCGCGCCGGGCACTGGGGCTGGTCGAGATCCTGCGCCGGGACGAGGACGCTGTTTCCTGATCCCAAATAGGCTATAACCGCCGCGGACCAGACGGCTGGACGGCTGCCTCTTGCTACGGCGAAAGCTGCAAGGGGAGGAAAGTCCGGGCTCCACGGAAACACGGTGCCGGGTAACCCCCGGCGGGCGCGAGCCTAGGGAAAGTGCCACAGAAAGCAAACCGCCCGGCTTTCGAGCCGGGTAAGGGTGAAAGGGTGCGGTAAGAGCGCACCGCGTCCTTGGCAACAAGGACGGCACGGTAAACCCCACCGGGAGCAAAACCGAATAGGAAGGGCCGATGGCTTCGGGCCATGGATGCGTTTCCGCATCGTCCTTCGGGTAGGTTGCGCGAGGCAGGCGGCGACGCCTGTCCCAGATGAATGGCCGTCCATCGGTGCGCCGCGAGGCGCCCGGGGACAGAACCCGGCTTACAGGCCGTCTGGTCCTAAATTTCCCAACTGCCCGGATTCGGCAATCCGCCCCAAAAATGCCCCCGTCCCCGCAAAATTAGGCCCGCTTCGGGGGCTTTAATCGTCCCAGGTCGGAACTTTTCTGATTGGCCCAAGGTGTCGGCGGCCTGTGGCGGGGGGGCGCGCCGGGCCGGGACGCGGGAAAAATCATGGTTATGCCTTCGTTAACGGCCGGCCCGGGACCCGCCGAGGCCCACGGTTTCCCAGGCCAATTCCATTGACGCCCATGATATCCCATGATATCCCAAACATGCCCAAAGTGCGTGAATGGCGCAGTGTTTCCGGATGCCGGGCCGCACCTTGTCCTTACGGGCGGGGCGGTTATCGGGGCCGGGGGCGGCGCCACAGAAGAATTCCGGGAGGGAATCACGGAGTTCTTTCCGGTCCGGGGGACCGGGCGCGGCGGGTGCGGGGACGACGTCCGAAGTTGGGCGCGATCATCCCCGCCGAGCGGGAATCGGGTGGAAACCCTAAGGGGGTAACGGTGGCGCTGCTGGTTGGACGGCACGTCAACAGGATCGACAGGAAGGGACGGGTCAGCGTACCCAAGCCCTTCCGCGCGGCCCTGTCACGCGGCCGCGCCGACGCGGATGCCGACGCGTTCTCCGGCCTGTATGCCTTTCCGTCCTTCAAGTATCCGGCGCTCGAAGCCTGCGACGAGGCCTTCATGATGCGCCTCGCCGAAGGGCTCGAAGACCTCGACGTGTTCTCCGACGACCAGGACGACCTGGCCGCCGTGATCCTGGAAAACGCCCGCGAGCTGCCGATGGATCCGGAGGGGCGCATCGTCCTGACCGACGACCTGCGCGATTACGCCAACATCAAGGGCGAGGTTCTGTTCGTCGGCCGCGGTCAGCGCATGATGATGTGGGAGCCCGCCGCCTACGAAGCCCAGCGCGGCGGCGCCTTCGAGCGTGCCAAATCGCGCGGCATGACATTGAAATTACCGAAACGGCCAGGCGCATCGGCCGGGGAGGACGGTGATGGCTGATAAATCCCGTCACTCCCCGGTCATGCTTGCCGAAGTTCTGAGCGCCCTGGAACCCCGGGACGGCGGCGTCTATGTGGATGCCACCTTCGGGGCCGGCGGCTATTCCCGCGGATTGCTGGAAGCCGCCGACTGCACGGTCTGGGGCATCGACCGCGATCCCCTGGCGCAAAGCATCGGCGCCGAACTGGGCCAGGAATTTCCGGGCCGCCTGACGGTCCTGGCCGGGCGGTTCGGCGATATGCATGAACTGCTGTCCTCCGTCGGGGTGGAGCGGGTCGACGGCGTAGCCCTTGATCTCGGCGTGTCCTCCATGCAGTTGGACGACCCGGCGCGCGGATTTTCCTTCCGTGCCGATGGGCCGCTCGACATGCGCATGGACGCGGACAGCCGCTTCGGCCACGACATGGCGACCGCCGCCGACGTGGTCAATTCCATGGCCGAACAGGAACTGGCCGACCTTATCTATAAGTATGGCGAGGAGCGGGCATCGCGCCGCGTCGCGCGGGCCATCGTGGAACTGCGCGAAAAAGCGCCGATCACCCGTACGGAGGAACTGGCCGATCTGATCCGCAGCGTCGTCCGGAAATCCAAGGACGGCATTGATCCGGCAACCCGCACGTTCCAGGCGCTGCGCATCTTCGTCAATGACGAACTGGGTGAACTGGTCCGCGGCCTTGCCGGGGCCGAGGCGCTGCTGGCGCCGGGCGGCCGATTGGCCGTCGTGTCCTTCCATTCACTTGAAGACCGGGCGGTGAAAGAGTTTCTCCGCGAACGGTCCGGCGCCGGGCCGCGCCCGTCGCGCCATCTGCCGGACCTGCCGGTCAGCACGCACAAGCCGACCTTCACCCTGATCACCCGCGGCACGGTCAAGCCGGGTCAGGCCGAAACCCGGTCCAACCCGCGCGCCCGATCGGCCCGCCTGCGCTGGGCCGTGCGCACGGACACGCCCACCCGGGCGGCGGCATGAGGAGGGATCGCAGATGAGCAAACGCACGACCTTCCTCGCCCTTGTTCTTGCCGCTGTCATGTCCCTGGGTCTGTTCATGGTCAGCTACCAGGTCCAGGACCTGGAGGACCAGCTTGACGCCCTCAACCGAGACATCGCCCGCGACAACCGCGCCGTCCATGTGCTGCAGGCGGAATGGGCGCATTTGAATGACCCGCAGCGCCTGCGCCTGTTGGCGGAACGCTACCTGGGGCTGGAGCCCATCGCGACCCGGCAACTCGGCACGGTCGAGGAGATTCCCTGGCGGCCCACCGTCGAGGTCGCCGACCGCAAGGTTGAACCGGTGGCCGAGGCCGCGCCCGCAGTTTCCTCCCCCCATGACAAAGCGGTCGAGGACGCCTTGCCGGCGATCCGCCGGGCCCTGGGCCTGACACCGACGCCGATCAGGGAGGGCGGGCGATGATCGCATCCCTCATGCAAGGTGACCTGTTCGATTTCGCGCGCTACCGGGGCGGCCCCACGGGGCGCACGGCAGAAGCCCTTGAAACCGGGCGCTCGCGCCTTGTCGTTACCGGGCTGGTCATCTCCATGGCCTTCATGGCGCTGGGCTGGCGGGTGGTTGACCTGACCTTGTTCGCCGACCGGGCGGAACCGCGCCTGGCGCGCAGCGTCAATCCCCTGGCTCCCGTTCAGGAACGGGCTGACATCGTCGACCGCAACGGCATCGTCGTCGCGACCTCGCTGCCGGCCGTATCACTCTATGTTGATCCGAAGCACGTGATGGACGTGCAGGAGACAGCGGACAAGCTGATCCGCGTGCTGCCCGACCTGGACCGTGACAAGCTGGAAAAACGCCTCGCGTCGCGTGGGCGGTTCGTCTACCTGAAACGCAACCTGACGCCGGAACAGCATTACGCGGTCAATCGCCTGGGGCTGCCGGGCATTCAGTTCGAACGCGGCGAACGCCGTGTCTATCCCCAGGGCCGCCTGCTGGCCCATGTCCTGGGCGTCACCGATATCGACGGTCGTGGCACGGCCGGGATTGAGCGCCATTTCGAAAGCAAGCTGACGGGCGGGGGCGCGCCGCTGCAACTGTCCATCGACCTGCGCATCCAGGCCATCGCTCACGAAGTCCTGAGCAACACGGTGCAGGAATTTTCCGCCCTCGGCGGCACGGCCATTGTGATGGACGCCAATACGTCAGAACTGGTGGCCATGGTGTCGCTGCCCGATTTCGACCCCAACCGCCCGGTGGAAATGCTGGGCGAGGCCGGTTTCAACCGCGCCACCAAGGGCGTCTACGAAATGGGCTCGACCTTCAAGCTGTTGACCGCCGCCATGGCGCTGGATTCCGGCGTGGTCGCTATTTCCGGCGGCTACGACGCGTCCAAGCCGATGCGCGTGGCGCGCTTCTCGATCACCGATTATCACGCCAAGAACCGCTGGCTCAGCGTGCCGGAAATTCTCATTTATTCATCGAATATCGGGGCAGCCAAAATGGCTCTCGATGTGGGCACCAAAGCCCAACAGACCTACCTCGGGCGGCTCGGCCTCCTGCGTCCGTCCCCCGTTGAGTTGCCTGAGGTAGGTCATCCTCTTGTCCCGTCGCCCTGGCGCGAAATCAGCACCGTGACCGTTTCCTACGGTCATGGTCTGTCGGTTTCGCCGGTGCAGCTTGCCAATGCCATCGCGACGACGGTTAACGGCGGGATCCGCCGGCCGACCACGTTGATCAAGCAGCAGGCACCCGAAGGCATTCCGGGGGCCCGCGTGTTTTCGCCCGATACCTCGGCCAAGATGCGCGGCCTGATGCGCCTGGTCGTTAGCCGCGGCACCGGCAAGAACGCGGAGAAGGAAGCCGACGGCTACCTGATCGGCGGCAAGACCGGCACGGCGGAAAAGATCAAGGCCGGTGGCGGTTATTCCGACAAGGCCAACATCGCGTCCTTCGTCGGCGCGTTCCCGATCCACGCACCGCGTTATGTGGTCTGCGTCGTCGTGGACGAGCCCAAGGGCACCAAGGAATCCTTCGGCTATGCCACGGGCGGCTGGGTCGCCGCACCGGCGGTCGGCCGCATCGTGCAGCGCACGGCCGGGATCATGGGCATTTCGCCGGAATTCGGCATGCCGCATCTGGCCGCGACCCGGGAGTTGCCGGCTGATGCGAATGAAATCACGGCCGCCCTGAAACCGGCGGCCCTTCGCGACGTTGAAAACGTTTCCCGTCAACCGGAGCAGGTGCGTGCGGCTGAGTGACATGTGGGTGGACGATATGAACAGCGGCCAGACGGCCGGGGCGGGGGCCCCGGAGATCACGGGCGTGACCTGTGATTCGCGCCGCGTCGCGCCCGGATTCCTGTTCGCCGCCATTCCCGGCACCGCCAACGACGGCCGCGATTACATTCCCGACGCCCTGGCGCGGGGGGCGGCGGCGATCCTGGCGCCGCCCGGCACCCGGTTGCCCGATGGATACGAGACCACGCCGCTCCTTGATACGGACAACCCACGCCGCCGCTATGCCCTGCTGGCGGCGCGGTTCTATCCGCATCAGCCGGAAACCGTCGCCGCCGTCACCGGCACCAACGGCAAGACCTCGGTCGCAAGTTTCCTGCGTCAGATATGGAAACAGGCGGGCCTTAAGGCCGCCAGCGCCGGGACCCTGGGCATTCAGTCGGACGTATTTTCCCGGGACGAGGGGCTGACCACGCCCGACCCGGCGGACCTGCACGCGGACCTGTCGCATCTGGCGGACCTCGGTGTCGATCATTTGGCGCTTGAGGCGTCGAGCCACGGGCTCGATCAGTGCCGGCTTGACGGTGTGCGCATCGCCGCCGGTGCCTTCACCAACCTGACCCGCGACCACCTGGATTATCACGGCAGCACCGACGCCTATTTCAAGGCCAAGCGCCGCCTGTTCGATGCCTTGGTCATGGATGGTGGCGCCGCCGTCATCAACGCCGACGACACCCATGGCGCCGCCGTGATCGCCGCCGCCCAGGCCCGTCATTTGCGGGTCCGCACCTATGGCGAACGCGGTGTCGACTTCAAGTTTCTGTCCTCTCGGCCCGAAGCCCGTGGCCAGCACCTCAGCCTGATGGTCGAGGGGCTTGAGCGCGACTTGTTCCTGCCCCTGGCTGGGCGCTTCCAGGCCATGAATGCGCTTTGCGCCTTGGGCCTGGCCCGGGTCACCGGGGTTTCCGTGGAAACGGCCCTGGCGGCGCTGGAAAGCCTGTCGGGTGCGCCGGGACGCATGGAATGGATCGGCGAAAAGCCCGCGGGCGGCGCCGTCTATGTGGATTACGCCCATACCCCGGACGCCCTGGAAAACGTGCTAACGGCGCTGCGCCCCCATGCGGCGGGTGCCCTTGCCGTGGTGTTCGGATGCGGCGGCGACCGGGACAAGGGAAAACGGCCGGAAATGGGCCGTATCGCCAGCGACCTGGCTGACCGCGTCATCGTCACCGACGACAATCCGCGCAGTGAAGACCCCGATCAAATCCGCGCCGAAATTCTGGCCGCCGCCCCCGGCGCCTCGGAAATTGCCGACCGGGGTGAGGCGATCACAACCGCCGTCGCCGACCTGTCGGCGGGCGAGGTTCTGGTCATCGCCGGCAAGGGGCACGAGCGGGGCCAAATCGTGGGATCACACATCCTGCCCTTCGATGACCGTGATGCGGCCCGCGCCGCCTTGGCGGGGGAGGGTTGAGGCCATGGGCATGACGAAAGCCCCCTACGTGCTGTGGAACGCCGGTGCCGCCGCCGCCGCGACGGAAGGCGATGCCATCGGCGAATGGCAGGCCACTGGCGTGTCCATCGATACCCGCAGCCTCAATCCCGGCGACCTGTTCGTCGCCATCAAGGGTGTCGCCTCCGACGGCCATGACCATGTCCGGGCAGCTCTGGAAAAGGGGGCCGCCGGCGTGGTCGTGCGTCGCGGGTTCACGGGTATTCCCGCCGATGCCCCCGGCGTGCGGGTCGACGATACCACACAGGCCCTGGAAGGCCTGGGTCGTGCTGCCCGGGACCGGTCGCGGGCCAAGATCTGCGCCGTCACCGGCAGCGTCGGTAAGACCGGCAGCAAGGACGCCCTGGCCATGATCCTGGAACGCCGGGGCGAGGTTCATGCCTCGAAGGGCAATCTGAATAACCATTGGGGCTTGCCCCTCAGCCTGGCCCGCATGCCGATCGAGGCGACCTCCGCCGTGTTCGAAATGGGCATGAATCATCCGGGTGAAATCCGCCCGCTGTCGCAGATGGCGCGCCCCCATGTCGCCCTGATCACCACGGTCGAGCTGGTTCACAGCGAATACTTCCGGTCGGTGGAGGAAATCGCCGACGCCAAGGCGGAAATCTTCGACGGCCTGGTCGCGGGCGGCACGGCCGTGCTCAACCGCGACAATCCCATGTTCGGCCGCCTGTCTGCCGCCGCCCGCAATGCCGGGGTAGGGCAGATCATATCCTTCGGCCTGCACGATGCGGCCGACGTTCGGGCCACGGAAACCCGCCCCGACGCGCTGGGCACCGACGTGCTGGCGGATGTTGCCGGGACGGCGTTGCGCTACCGCGTCGGTGTGCCGGGCCGCCATTGGGTTCTCAACACGCTGGGTGTCCTCGCCGCTGCCAAGGCCATGGGGGCGGAGCCGGTCGTGGCCGCCGCCATGCTGGCGCGTCTGGCGCCGCCCAAGGGCCGGGGCAATCGCCTGGCCATTCCATTTGCAGGAGGGGAATTGACCCTGATCGACGAAAGCTACAACGCCAGCCCCGTCGCCGTGACCGCAGCCATTGAAGTTCTGGGCATGAGCGAGCCAGCCAAGGGCGGGCGGCGCATCGCTGTCCTGGGCGACATGCTGGAACTGGGTGACGCGTCCGACGATATGCACCGCGCGCTGGCGGGCCCCCTGGCCCAGCGTCACATCGACGCGGTGTTCACCGCCGGTCCCGGCATGGGCAATCTGTTCGACGAATTGCCCCGTGAGATGCGCGGTGGCCATGCGGAAACCTCCGACAAGTTGGCGCCTCTGGTTGCCTCGGCCGTGCGGCCCGGCGACGTGATCCTGGTCAAGGGATCATTCGGGTCGCGCATGGGGGCCGTGGTCGATGCGCTGACGGCATTGGCCGACACCCATTCGGATCATGAACACGGCAATGGCGGTCGCGGCCGCGCCGTCAACGGGGAATAGGAGGCAGACGATGCTGTATGAAATCCTGTTCCCCATGGCCGGTGAGTTCGCGGTGCTCAACGTGTTCCGCTACCTGACCTTCCGCACGGGCGGCGCCGTCATCACGGCCCTGATCATCAGTTTCATGGTCGGCCCGGTGCTGATCGAGGTGCTGAAGGCGAAGCAGAAGGGCGGTCAGCCGATCCGCGACGACGGTCCGGAGAGCCATCTGATCACCAAGCAGGGCACGCCGACCATGGGCGGGCTTTTGATCCTGGTCGCCTCGGTCGTGGCGACCTTGTTGTGGATGGACCTGGAAAGCGGGTTTGTGTGGACGGCATTGGGCGTGACCGTCGGTTACGGGGTGATCGGCTTCCTCGACGACTATCTGAAGGTGAGCAAGCGTAATTCCAAGGGTCTGCCGGGCAAGCTGAAGCTGATCCTGCAGATTTCCATCGCGGGGGTTGCCGCGTTCTGGGTCTCGGCACATCTGCCGGATCCCCTGGCGACCACCCTGGCCCTGCCGTTCTTCAAGAACGTGCTGGTCGATCTGGGCTGGATGTTCATCGTGTTCGCCTGTTTCGTCATGGTCGGCTCCAGCAATTCCGTGAACCTGACCGACGGCCTGGACGGGCTTGCCATCGTGCCGGTGATGATCGCCGCCGGGGTGTTCGCGCTGATCGCCTATCTGGTCGGCAACACCGTGTTCGCCAACTATCTGCAACTCCACTATGTGCCCGGGTCCGGCGAATTGGCCGTGTTCATGGGCTCGCTGGTGGGCGCTGCGCTTGGCTTCCTTTGGTACAACGCGCCGCCGGCCAAGGTCTTCATGGGCGATACGGGATCCTTGGCGTTGGGGGGGGCTCTCGGCGCCGTTGCGGTCATCACCAAACACGAACTGGTGCTGGCCATCGTCGGCGGCCTGTTCGTGCTGGAGACCGTGTCCGTCATCGTGCAGGTGATTTCGTTCAAGCTGACCGGCCGCCGCGTGTTCCGCATGGCGCCCCTGCACCATCATTTCGAACAGAAGGGATGGGCCGAGGCCACCATTGTTATCCGCTTCTGGATCATCGCGACCATCCTGGCCCTCGCAGGCCTAGCCACTTTGAAGCTGCGGTGAGGGGGCGATGATCGACGTCTTCTATTTCTACAAAATGCCGGTCGCGGTCCTCGGCCTTGGCCGTTCGGGCCTGGCAACCTGCAAGGCGCTGATCGACAGCGACGCCGAGGTTTGGGCCTGGGACGACAATGAGGACAGCCGCCAGCGCGCCCGTGAGATGGATATCCCCCTGGTCGATCTCTACACCTGCAACTGGCAGGAGTTAACGACCCTGGTGCTCAGCCCCGGCATCCCGTTCCACTATCCCGAACCGCACCCGGTGGTGAATCTGGCCAAGGCCGCCGGTTGCGAGGTTGTCAGCGATATCGAACTTCTGGCCCGTGCCCAGCGCGACGCGGCTTACATTGGCATCACCGGGACCAATGGCAAGTCGACCACCACGTCGCTGATTGGGCACATCATGCAACTGGCTGGCCGCGAAGCCGATATCGGCGGCAATCTTGGGCCGCCAGCCCTGTCGCTTGAGACAATGGGCGAGGGCGGTACTTACATCCTTGAAATGTCGTCTTATCAGCTTGATCTGACGGTCTCCATCACCTGGGACATCGCGGTGCTGCTGAACATCAGCCCCGACCATCTGGACCGGCACGGTGACATGGACGGTTATGTCGCGGCCAAGCGCCAGATCTTCCATCGCCAGACCGAACCCAAGTCGGCGATCATTGGTGTCGACGACAAATACTGCGAAGCGATCTACGAAGACTTGGCCGATGCGGGCGAGCAGGTCGTGGTGCCGATCTCGGGCGAGCGGCGGATCCATGGCGGTGTCTATGTGGTCAACGGCATTCTGGTCGACGACATGGACGGCCAGGAAGTGCCGGTTACGGACCTCAAGGATATTCCCGCCCTGCAGGGCCCGCACAATTGGCAGAACGCGGCGGCGGCCTATGCCGCTTGCCGGCGCGCCGGGGTCGAAGGCCGGGTCATCATGGCCTGCCTGCAAAGCTTCCCCGGTCTGGTCCACCGCCAGGAACCGGTCGAGGTCGTCGACGGCGTTGCTTTCATCAACGATTCCAAGGCGACCAATGCCGCCGCCGCCGCCAAGGCGCTTGTCTGCTACGACACGATCTATTGGATCGCCGGCGGCCGCCCCAAGGAAGGCGGTATTACGGGGCTTGCCGAGTATTTCCCGCGTATCAAACACGCCTATCTGGTCGGCGAGGCGGCGCTGGGCTTTGGTCAGACGCTGGATGGCAAGGTGCCTTTCACCATTTCCGGCGAGGTCAAGAAGGCGGTTGATCAGGCTTTTGCCCAGGCCAAAAAGGACAAGGCGGAGAAACCCGTGGTCCTGCTGTCGCCGGCCTGCGCGTCGTTCGATCAGTTCGCCAGCTTCGAGGACCGGGGCGACGCCTTCAAGGATGCGGTCGAGGCGCTGCCCGGCAAGCATCTCGACCCGACCGAAGCGCCCGAGGCGTTCAGGGCCGACATCGCGGGGGAGGCTGTCTAGATGAGCACCCTTGCCCGCACCGACAATTCGATCCTGGCCCGCTGGTGGTGGACCGTGGACCGTTGGAATCTTGCCGCCGTCGCCGTGCTGGCCATGACCGGCGCGGTTCTGGCCCTGGCGGCCTCACCGCCGGTGGCATTGCGCCTGGGGCTCGATACCTACTACTTCGCAAGCCGTCAGGTGCTGTATCTGGGGATCGGCCTGTTCGTCGTTGTTTGCGCGTCGCTGCTGTCGCCCAAGGGCGTGCGGCGTCTTGCCATGGCGGTCTTGGCCGGGTCCATGGTGCTGATGGTGGCGGTGCTGGCCGTGGGGCCGGAAATCAAGGGGGCGACACGCTGGCTCAGCTTCGGTGCCGTGTCCCTACAGCCGTCGGAATTCGTCAAGCCGGCCCTTGCCGTGACCGCCGCCTGGTTCTTCGCCCAGGCCCGGCTGCAGGAAGGATACCCCGGAAACTTGGTCGCCACGGGCCTGTTCCTGATGGTCGCCGCCTTATTGCTGATGCAACCGGACGTAGGCATGACCATGGTGGTCGCCGCCGTCTGGGCCGTGCAGTTCTTCCTGGCGGGCTTGCCTATCGTCATGGTCATGGGCATCGGTCTGGCCTTCCTGATGGCCAGCGTCGGCGCCTACTTCACTTTTGGCCACGTGCGCGCGCGGGTCGACCGCTTCTTCGATCCCTCGGCGGGCGAGGGCTATCAGGTCATGCGCTCGCTCGACGCTTTCCACAACGGTGGCCTGACCGGGCGCGGCCCAGGCGAGGGCCGGGTCAAGGAAGTGCTGCCCGACGCCCATACGGATTTCATCTTCGCCGTCGCCGGCGAGGAATTCGGCATGCTGGTCTGTGTCGCCATCGTCGGCCTGTTCGCCTTCGTGGTCATCCGTGGTCTGTCGCGCGCTTACAAGGACGACAACCTGTTCGTGCTGCTGGCCTCGGCCGGTCTGCTGGTCCAATTCGCGGTCCAGGCCATGATCAATCTGGCCTCGACCCTGCACCTGATCCCGCCCAAGGGCATGACCCTGCCGTTCGTGTCCTACGGGGGGTCTTCCACAGTGGCCATCGCGCTTGGTTTCGGCATGATGCTGGCGCTGACCCGCCTGCGCCCGGGTGAGGGGGGCACGCGATGACGGATAAAATGACCGGACATCTGGCCGTTCTCGCCGCCGGCGGCACCGGCGGGCATGTGTTCCCGGCGGAAGCCCTGGCGGCTGAACTGAACGCGCGGGGCTACCGCCTGGCGCTGATCACCGACCGCCGGGGCGGTGGTTTCGGCGGCGCCCTGGCCGACCTGGAAACCCATCACATTCGCGCCGGCGGCATCGCCGGCAAGCGCTTCACGGCGCGGTTGGAAAGCGTGTTCGAACTGGGCCTCGGCATGCTGCAGGCTCGCAAGCTTCTGGCGAAACTGAAGCCCGATGCGGTCATCGGCTTTGGTGGCTATGCCTCGGTGCCGACCATGATGGCTGCGACCTGGGCGGGGCTGGCTACGGCGATCCACGAACAGAACGCGGTGCTGGGCCGCGCCAATCGCCTGCTGGCGACCAGGGTGAGGCGCATCGCAACATCCATAGACGGCACGCAGATGGTGCCGGAGGCGGCCAAGTCGAAGATCCACCTGACCGGCATGCCCGTGCGCCCGGCGGTACTGGCGGCACGCGATACGGCTTATGACGAGATCACCGATCGCGGACCGCTTAACCTGCTGGTCACCGGCGGCTCGCAAGGGGCGCGGGTGTTGTCCGATGTGGTACCGGCGGCCCTGGCGTCGTTGTCTGATGCCCTGAAGAAGCGTTTGAACGTGACACAGCAATGCCGGGTCGAGGATCTGGAACGTGTCGGCGCCGTCTATGCCGAGGCCGGGATCAAAGCCGATCTGAACAGCTTCTTCGACGACGTTCCTCGTCGTCTTGCGGCGGCGCATTTGCTGATCGCGCGGGCCGGGGCCTCCACCGTCGCCGAGATGACGGCCATCGGCCGCCCGGCGATCCTGGTGCCCTATCCCCATGCCATCGACAACCATCAGTTCGCCAATGCCCAGGCCGTGGACGAGGCCGGTGCCGGTTGGTTGATGGCCGAGGACGTGTTCACCGCCGAACGTCTGGCCGGGCGGCTGGCCAGTCTGTTTGAAAGCCCGCGCCATCTGGTCCATGCGGCCCGCGCGTCGCGCCGCATTGGGCGACCCGATGCGGCCCATGCCCTGGCCGACATGGTGGCGGGCATGATGCCCAACGGACATTCCGGTGAAGGGAGGCAGGCGGCATGAGAGCGCTTCCCCTCGACATCGGAACCATCCATTTCGTCGGCATCGGCGGTATCGGCATGAGCGGCATCGCCGAGGTGCTGCATTCGCTCGGCTATTCGGTTCAAGGTTCGGACATCGCCGACAGCGCCAACGTGAAACGCCTGCGCGCCATGGGCATCGACGTCCATGTCGGCCATGACGCCGCCAACTTGGGATCGGCCCAGGTCGTCGTCGTGTCCTCGGCCGTGAAGCCCGATAACCCTGAGGTCGTGGCCGCGCGCCAGAACCTGATTCCCGTCGTGCGCCGCGCCGAAATGCTGGGCGAGCTGATGCGCCTGAAATGGTCCATCGCGGTGGGCGGCACCCACGGCAAGACGACGACCACGTCCCTGGTGTCCGCCGTGCTGGACGGTGCCGGGCTCGACCCCACGGTCATCAACGGCGGTATCATCAATGCTTACGGCACCAACGCGCGCCTGGGCACCGGCGACTGGCTGGTGGCCGAGGCCGATGAAAGTGACGGCACCTTCCTGAAACTGCCGTCGACCATCGCCGTGGTCACCAACATCGACCCGGAACATATGGAGCACTACGGCGACTTCGACACCCTGAAGCGGGCCTTCGTGCAGTTCGTCGAAAACATTCCCTTCTACGGCTTCGCGGTCTTGTGCATCGACCATGCCGAGGTCCAGAACCTAATCCCCCGCGTGTCCGACCGCCGCGTTGTCACTTATGGCTTCAGCCCCCAGGCCGACGTGCGCGCCGTCAATATGACGCCGGGCCTGGACGGCATCGCCTTCGACGCCGTGATCCGCGACCGCAAGACCGGCGAGACACGCGAGATCGCCGACCTGCACCTGCCCATGTACGGCCAGCACAACGTGCAGAACGCCCTGGCGGCCATTGCCATCGCCAATGAAATGATGCTGTCCGACGCCGACGTGGCGCGGGCCTTGGCCAAGTTCGGCGGGGTCAAGCGGCGGTTCACCCGCACGGGCACGGTCGGCGGCATTACCGTGATCGATGACTACGGCCACCATCCGGTGGAAATTTCCGCCGTCCTGGCCGCTGCCCGCGACGCCACCAACGGCAAGGTCATCGCCGTGGTGCAACCGCACCGCTACACTCGCCTGCGCGACCTGTTCGAGGATTTCTGCACCTGCTTCAACGACGCCGATGCCGTGGTCGTCGCCCCCGTCTATGCAGCGGGCGAGACGCCGATCGATGGGATCGACCGAGATTCCCTGATCGAGGGGTTGAAGGTCCATGGTCACCGCAAGGTGGTCGCCCTGGAGGCCCCCGAGGATTTGGCCCGTATCACCCTTGACCTCGCCAAAAGCGGCGACTTCGTCGTTTGCCTGGGCGCGGGCACGATTACCCAATGGGCCAACGCCCTGCCGGAACAGTTGCAGGAACTGGGCGGCGGGCTGCGTGAAATTCCCGGCGGCAACGGTAAAGGCGGGGAGGTCAGCGCATGATGGCGGTCCGCTACGATACGACGCTGCTCGACCGGCTTGCGCCCGTGCGCGGTCGGCTGACGGCGAATGCTGGCTTGGCGGGTTTTTCCTGGTTCCGCGTCGGCGGCCCGGCCGAGGTTCTGTTTGAACCCGCGGACGCGGACGACCTTGCGATGTTCATGGCTAACCTGCCCACCGACGTGCCGGTCACGGTGATCGGCGTGGCGTCAAACCTTCTGGTCCGAGACGGCGGTGTCGGCGGGGTGGTGATTCGTCTGGGCAAGGCTTTCGCTGATATTTCCGTCGATGGCGACACGGTCACCGCCGGGGCCGGGGCCATGGACGTCAATGTCGCCCGTGCTGCTCGCGACGCTGGTCTTGCGGGTCTTGAATTCCTGATTGGCATTCCGGGCACGGTGGGCGGTGCGCTGCGCATGAATGCCGGAGCCTACGGCGCTGAAGTTTCCGATATTTTCGCGGCCGCATGGGCAGTGACCGGCAGGGGAGAGGCTGCGGACCTCTCCCCGGCCGACATGGCTTTTGCCTATCGCCACTGCGGTCAGCCGGACGACGTGATCTTTACCCGGGCGGCGTTCCGGGGCACGCCCGGCGACGTCGATGCCATTTCACAACGCATGGCCGACATCCAGAAGGCGCGGGGCGAAACCCAACCCGTGAAATCGCGCACGGGTGGATCAACCTTCGCCAATCCGGATGGCCACAAGGCCTGGGAGCTGATCGACGAAGCCGGCTGCCGTGGTCTGACGCGGGGCGGGGCTCAGGTATCGCCCCAGCATTGCAACTTCCTGATCAACACGGGCAACGCCACGGCGGCGGACCTGGAAGGCTTGGGCGAGGAAGTCCGGCGTCGGGTGCTTGAGAAAACCGGTGTTGAACTGCATTGGGAAATCCGCCGCATCGGCGTGCCGTCCCTGCCCAAGGCGCGGGAGGTCACGCCATGACCGGTCATGTCGCCGTGCTGATGGGCGGTTGGTCCGCCGAACGCGAAGTTTCCTTGGTGTCGGGTGCCGCCTGCGCCAAGGCCCTGCAGGACGCCGGGTATCAGGTCACCACCATCGACGTGCAGCGCGACGTGGGTGCGCTAATCACGCGTCTTTATCCGCGCCCGGACGCCGTGTTCAACGCGCTGCACGGCCGCTTCGGCGAGGACGGCTGCATCCAGGGCCTGCTCGACATTCTGGGCATTCCCTATACCCACTCGGGCGTGCTGGCCTCAGCCGTCGCCATGGATAAGCCCATGGCAAAGCGCCTGTTCCAGGCCGAAGGCATTCCCGTCGCCGATCATGTCGTCACCACCATCGAAGCCGCCCGCGCCAAGGAGCCCATGGCCCGGCCCTATGTCGCCAAGCCCATGAACGAAGGGTCCAGCGTCGGCGTGCATATCGTGCGCGAAGGCGATAACGAGCCGCCATTCGAAGGTTCGGGCTGGAGCTATGGCGAGTTGGTGATGATTGAGCGCTATATCCCGGGCCGCGAACTGACCGTCTCGGTCATGGGTGGCAAGGCCCTGGCGGTCACGGAAATCACCACCGGGCGGGGGTTCTACGATTACGACGCCAAATACGTCAACGGCGGGTCGATCCATGTGATCCCGGCCGAGGTCGACAAGAGCGTCTACGACGAAGCGATGGAATTGTCCGAACGCGCGTTCAATGCGATCGGCTGCCGTGGCGTGGCGCGGACCGATTTCCGCTACGACGGCAAGGACCTCTACATGCTGGAAATCAATACCCAACCAGGCATGACGCCCACGTCGCTGGTGCCGGAACAGGCCGCCCATACGGGCCTGTCCTTCCAGGATCTGGTCGTCTGGATGGTTGAACAGGCGGAGTGCGATTGATGGCTGAGAAAAAGACTGAAGCGAACGATACCCAGGCGGCGGGCAGCCGCCGTTCCCGCAAGCCGGGCGCGCCCAGAAAACGGGTCCTGCGCGGGCAGGTGAGCCGCGCCGTCGGCATGGGCGCCCTGGTCGCCTTGCTGGCCGGAGCGGGCGGCGGCGGATGGTGGGTGTGGTCCAACGATATCGTGCCGCAATTGTACGCCAAGGCTCAGACCTGGACGGTCGATCAGACAGCCGAGGTCGGCCTGCGCATCGACGATATCTTCGTGACCGGGCGTTCGCAGACCACGCGCGATGACCTGCTGGCCGCGCTCAAGCTGACCCGGGGGGCACCGATCTTCGGCTTTGATCCGGACGAAGCCCGCGAGCGGGTTGAGAAACTTCCCTGGGTCAAGCGTGCGGTGGTCGAACGCATGCTGCCGGGCACGGTGATGCTGCATATCGAGGAACGTTCGCCGCTTGCCCTTTGGCAGAACAAGGGTGTGTTCCATCTGATCGACGATGAAGGCGTGGTGATCCTCAACAAGGGTTTGGAGCGGTTCTCCGACCTGCCCATCGTGGTCGGCCCCGAAGCGCCCCAGCACGCCAAGGCGCTTTTGGAAACGCTCCAGGCCGAGCCGGATTTGATGAACCAGGTGCGGGCGGCCGTGTGGGTTTCCGGGCGGCGCTGGACCCTGACCCTGGATAACGGCATCGACGTGCAACTGCCCGAGGACGACCCTGGCGGCGCCTGGCTGCGGCTGGCGGAATACGAGCGTCTGCACAAGGTCCTGGACCGCGATGTGGAGGTTCTCGACCTGCGCCTGCCGGACCGCCTGATCGTGCGCAAGGCCGCCAAACCGCGCCCGCCCCGAAAGCCCAAAGGCCAAGAAACGTGAGAATAACCAAGGACCATATGAGACGACGGCCATGAACAAACCATTGGGAAATGCAAAACCGCGCAGCGGACTGATCGCCGCCTTGGACCTGGGTTCGTCCAAGGTTTCCTGTGTGATCGCGCGCCTGACCACGGGTGTGTCGAGCAACCAGGTGACGGCGCGGGTCGTCGGCATCGGCCATCAGAAATCCCACGGCCTGAAATCGGGCAGCGTGATCGACCTGGACGCCGCCGAGGCGACCATCCGGGCTACGGTCGAGGTCGCCGAGTCCATGGTCGGCGAGAACATCCACAAGGTCTTCGTCAACCTGTCCTGCGGCAAGCCCAAGTCGAAGCTGGTCGCCCATGAGGCGGAGATCGGTGGTCGTGAGATCGAGGAGGCGGACCTGTACCGCGTGCTGACGGCGGAACAGGTGACCGCCGGCACTCCGGCCGACCGGGAGATGATCCATTCCATCCCCGTCGGCTATTCGGTTGACGATAATCGAGGTGTGCGGGACCCGCGCGGTATGTATGGCTCGCGCCTGGGCGCCAATGTGCATCTGGTGACGGCGCAACGGGGCCCGGTCAAGAACCTGCGCACGGTGATCGACCGCTGCCAGTTGGAGATCGAGGCCATGGTGGCGACGCCCTTCGCCTCCGCCCTGGCGTGCCTTGTCGATGACGAGCGGCAACTCGGCACCACCTGTATCGACATCGGCGGCGGTGTCACGTCGCTGGCCATCTTCTGCGACGGCGAACTGGTCCATACGGACGTCATCCCCCTGGGCGGCGGCCATATGACCAACGACATCGCGCGCGGTCTGTCGACGCCCCTGGAAAGCGCCGAGCGCATGAAGACGCTGTTCGGCTGCGTCATTCCGTCGCCGTCCGACGACGCGGAAATGATCACCGTGCCGTTGATCGGCGAAGACAAGGAAGCGGCTCAGACACAAGTGCCGCGATCGGTTCTGGTCGGCATTGTCCGGCCACGGGCCGAGGAAATCATGGAACTGGTGCGCGACCGTCTGGCGGCCAGCGGGTTCGACAAGGCCATCGGCCAGCGCGTGGTGCTGACCGGTGGGGCGAGCCAGCTGTCCGGATTGGCGGAACTCGCCGGAGACGTGCTCGGCCGTCAGGTTCGCCTGGCCCGGCCGCGCGGGGTCGAGGGGCTATCGGAAGCGGTTTCGGGGCCGGGGTTCGCAACCTCGGTCGGGTTGATCCGCTATGCCGTGGAAAACCCCTTGGAAGTGGCTGGGGGCGATTTTCAGCCGATCAAGGAACGCAGTGGTGCCTTCGGGCGGTTCGGCCAATGGCTGCGGGAGAATTTCTGAATGAGCAACGAACAACATGTTTTCAACCAATCCCCTGAATGTATCCACGGCGGGTCCGGTCGTAGTTGCATTTATTCAGGCGGCAAGTAATCATCGGAGGCAGAGAAATGACCATTAAAATTACAGTACCGGAAGATCACGACGCGCCCGAATTGAAACCTCGGATCAGCGTGATTGGTGTCGGCGGGGCCGGTGGCAACGCCATCAACAACATGATCGCGGCCAATCTCGAAGGTTGCGACTTCATTGTCGCCAACACGGACGCCCAGGCCATCAAGGGCTCCAAGGCTGATCGCCGTATCCAACTGGGTACGGGCGTGACCAAGGGTTTGGGCGCCGGGTCCAAGCCCGAAGTCGGCAAGGCCGCCGCCGAGGAATCGATCAGCGAAATTCTTGACGAGTTGCATCAGTCCAACATGGTGTTCATCGCCGCCGGCATGGGCGGTGGGACCGGCACCGGGGCAGCGCCGGTGATCGCCAAGGCCGCGCGCGAGCACGGCATTCTGACGGTCGGCGTGGTGACCAAGCCTTTCCAGTTCGAAGGCAGCCACCGCATGCGCCTGGCCGAACAAGGCCTGGATGAACTGGCGGGTTATGTCGATACCCTGATCATCATCCCCAACCAGAACCTGTTCCGCGTCGCCAACGAGAAGACGACCTTCGCCGACGCCTTCAAGATGGCGGACGACGTGCTTTACTCGGGCGTGCGCTCGATCACCGACCTGATGGTGATGCCGGGTCTTATCAACCTGGATTTCGCCGACGTGGAGTCGGTCATGCAGGGCATGGGCCGGGCCATGATGGGCACGGGTGAGGCGGCCGGCGAACGCCGGGCGCTCGACGCGGCGGAAGCGGCCATTTCCAACCCGCTTCTGGACGACGCCTCCATGCGGGGCGCGCGCGGTGTGCTGATCAACATCACGGGCGGCGAGGACATTACGCTGTTCGAGGTCGATGAAGCCGCCAACCGAGTCCGCGCCGAAGTTGACGAGGACGCCTATATCATCATCGGCTCCGCCTTCGATCAGTCCATGGAAGGCAGCATGCGGGTGTCCGTCGTGGCCACCGGTCTGGAAGCTGCCGAAGGTGAACAGCCGTCGCACCTGCATATTCTGAACCAAGCCCAGCGCATCGCGCCGGTCCGCGTGCCCCGGCCGGAAGAAGAGCCGAAGGCCGCAACCCCGTCGATCGTCACCATGCGGGACGAGCCCGTTCCGGCCCCCGAGCCGGCGCCGGAAATCACCGACGACGTCGCCGAATCGGCCGCCGATTCGTTCGATTCCGAAGCCATGGATGCGGTTGCCGAGGACGATGCCGATCCCATCGCGGTCCTGGACAGCGCGCCGGAAGCCGCCGAAGCGGCCCCGGCGGAACTGCAGCCCCGGGTTCCGGCGGCCATGCCGGGGGCGGGCAATGTGGAATCCTTCATTCCGCAGCGCGCCGTCGAGGTTGAAGACGACGATGCCATGGACGGCCCGGCGAGCGGTGCCGATCCCTTTGAAGTGGCGGCCATGGTCAACGGCTCCAACGCTGATGACGAGACTTCCAGGATGGGTGGGTTGCTTCGCCGGCCCAAGAAGGAAGGCGGCGGTCTGTCGCTGTTCGAACGGGTCACGGGCACCGGACGGGCCAAAAAATCCGAGGAAACCGCCGTTTCCGAGCCTGCTCCGGCGGCTCAACCGGCCGCGGCGTCCGAGCGGGGCACCATCGACGCCCTGATCCGGTCCCGCACGGCGACCCCGCAAATGGCGGAAAACCCGGCCCCGACGCCCGTTCAGGCGCCGGCCCCGGTGCAGGCGGCCCCGGTGCAGGCGGCCCCGGTTCAGCCGGCCCCCGTCAAGGCGCCCTTGGGCGGGGTTGATCCGGCCGATCGGTTGCCCTCGGCGGAAACGGAAGATGACCTTTTGGACATCCCGGCCTTCCTCCGCCGTCAGGCCAACTGAAGGGACGGTGGAACACCGTAACATTCGGAAACAATTAGTGATTTGAGGGGATCCCAGGTTCTGTTTATTCAAGAGCCTGGGATTTCTTCAATTCTGCCGCACCGTGTCGAACGGGAATCGCGCGATCGGGGATGCGGCAGAAAATTGCGATTTTGGGGGCCTGCGCCGGACGTTCCGGGCAATAGTCTCGAAAAAAAACGAAAGAAACGGGGAACCTTATGGGTTTGATCACCGTCGGCCAGAAAGACCTGCAAGCCAAAGCAACGCCTAAGGCAGTTGCGGTCAAGGAAGCCGTTCGTCAGCGGACCTTGAAGGAAGCGGTGTCCCTGACCGGGATCGGTCTGCATTCCGGCGCGCCGGTTACCCTGACCCTGCATCCCGCCCCCGCCGATCACGGTATTCATTTCCACCGCACCGATATGTCCGAGAACGGCACCATCGCCGCGCGCTGGGACTGCGTCTCCGACACCCGCATGTGTTCGGCCCTGTCCAACGACAAGGGTGTTTCCGTGGGTACCGTTGAGCACCTGATGGCGGCCCTGGCCGGCTGCGGCATCGACAACGTGCGGATCGAATTGGACGGCCCGGAAGTGCCCGTCATGGACGGCAGTTCCCAGCATTTCGTCGATATCATCCGCACCGCCGGTGTGGTTGCGCTTGACGCCGACCGCCGCGTGATCCGCGTTCTCAAGCCGGTTTCCGTGGAAACCGACCACGGCCGCGCCGAATTGACCCCGTCGCCGGTGTTCTCGGTCGATTTTGAGATTGAATTCAAAAGCCAGGCCATCCGCCGCCAGCATCTGCGGCTCGGCGTCGTCAATGGCGCGTTTTGCAAGGAACTGGCCAATGCGCGGACTTTCGGCTTCATGCACGAGGTCGAAGCCATGCAGAAGGCCGGTCTGGCCCGTGGCGGCTCCCTCGACAATGCCATCGTGATCGACGGCGACAAGGTTCTGAACGACGGCGGCCTGCGCCACGACGACGAATTCGTGCGCCACAAGGCCTTGGACGCGGTCGGCGACCTGTATTTGGCCGGCGGCCAGATCATCGGCGCCTACCGGGCCGAACGGGCGGGCCATGCCATCAACAACGCGCTGCTGCACAAGCTGTTCGCCGATCCGGACGCCTGGTGCTACGATGTTCTGCGTGGCGACGAATCGAAGACCGCCATGGACGGCGGTATCAAGGCGGAAGCCGCGATCACCTAACAGACCGGAAATGATGCGGATTGCGGCGGCGCCTTGGGGCGCCGCTTTCATTTTCTCCGGCCCGCTGCCTTGCAATCCCGCGAAACCGGGCCAAATCCCATGGAAAAGGGGATATTGGGCTTTTTCAATTGGTTTCCCCGCGTGATATATTCGCCGCTCCCGGCGTGCCCAGCTCCGATTGGATAGGGCCGCCCGACCTTGAGACCTGACACAGCAGATCAGCCGCCGATGCGCATATCCGACCGGATTAGAATCCTCATTCCCGTCCTGGCAGTGTCGCTGGCGGTTTCCGCTTGCTCGATCTTCGAGGATGACAAGCCCGTCTACGTGGAAAAGCCCGTGGACGAGCTGTACAACCGCGGCGTCGATCAGATGGGCAGCCGCAAGTTCGCCGATGCGGCCCTGACCTTCGAAGAGGTCGAGCGCCAGCACCCCTATTCGGTCTGGGCCACAAAGGCACAGATCATGGCGGCGTATGGCTATTACAAATCGAACAACTATCAGGAAGCGGTCGCCGCACTCGACCGCTTCATTCAGCTGCACCCGACCCATGAGGATGTGGGCTATGCCTACTATCTGAAGGGGCTGGCCTATTACGAACAGATCTCCGACGTCACCCGTGATCAGCAGATGACGAACCTGGCGCTGCAAAGCCTGAAGGAAGTCGTCAATCGCTTTCCCGACTCGAAGTTCGCCCGCGACGCCAAGTTCAAGATGGAATTGACCTATGACCATCTGGCCGGCAAGGAGATGGAGATCGGGCGCTACTACCACAACCAGCATCAATATCTGGCCGCCATCAACCGCTTCCGCGCCGTCGTCGACAAGTATCAGACGACGACCCACGTGCCCGAGGCCCTGCATCGTTTGACCGAGGCTTATCTTGCCCTCGGCCTCAAGGACGAAGCGCGCAAGACCGCTTCGGTTCTGGGCCATAACTTCCCGGGCAGTGAGTGGTACATGGATTCCTATGAAATGCTCACGGGTGAGCAGGTCCGGCCCCAGGCGGCGGAAGAGAAGGCCTGGTACGACCGTCTGAAGTTCTGGTAACCGGCCCATGCTGACGCACCTGACCGTCAGGGATGTCGTGCTCATTGATCGCCTGGTGCTGGATTTTCCGGCCGGGCTCTGTGTGCTGACCGGCGAAACGGGGGCCGGAAAATCGATCCTTCTGGATGCCTTGGGTCTGGCGCTCGGGGGACGGGCCGAGGCCCGCCTCGTGCGCGCCGGTGCCGGCCCCGCAACCGTCACGGCGGCCTTTCAGGTCGCCGCGGGGGCGCCGGTCCTGGCCGAGCTTGAGGAACA
Organism: Rhodospirillales bacterium; assembly: GCA_048263775.1. Lineage (GTDB taxonomy): Bacteria > Pseudomonadota > Alphaproteobacteria > Rhodospirillales > Casp-alpha2 > UBA1479. The sequence goes on along the minus strand of JBLXDU010000005.1, from coordinate 162,214 downwards.
TGGCATTCCCCCCTTGGACGACAGCGGCGATGGCGGCGGCCTCATCATTCTGCGCCGCACGTTGGGAGTGGATGGGCGCTCGCGCGCTTTCATCAATGATGCGCCGGTCAGCGTCGGCCTATTGAAGCGGGTCGGCGAGGATCTGGTCGAAATTCATGGACAGTTCGACAATCAGCGTCTGCTGAACCCGGTTCAGCACCGGGCATTGCTGGATGCCTTCGGCGGCCTGGCCAAGGCCGGAGAAACCTGCCGCAAAGCCTGGACCGTCTGGCAGGACGCCGCCCAGGCCCGCGCCCAGGCGGCCGAGGCCCTGGAAGCCGCCCGTCGGGACGAGGAATTTCTGCGCCACGCCGTGGGCGAACTGTCGGCCCTGGCGCCGCAGGCCGGTGAAGAGAGCGAACTGGCCAAGGAACGCTCCATGATGATGCACGGGGAAAAGGTCGTCGAGGCCATGAACCGGGCCAAGGCGAGCCTGAGCAGCGGCAAGGGCGTCGAAAGCGCCCTGCAGTCGGCCCTCCGCGATCTGGAAGGCGTCGCCGAAAAGGCGGCAGGGGCGCTGGAAGGGCCCATCGCCGCCCTTGGCCGGGCCCTGGACGAGACGGCGGAGGCCGAAACCCTGCTGGACCGCGCTTTTCAATCCGTGGACCTGGACCCCCGGAAGCTGGAGCAGACGGAAGAACGCCTGTTCGCGTTGCGCGCCCAGGGCCGCAAGCACAATGTCCCGGTCGACGGGCTGGCTGATCTGCTGGCGGGGATGGAGGCACAGCTTGCCGCTCTGGACACCGGGTCCGGCGATCTGCAACGCCTGGAGCAGGCAGAGGCCGAAGCCCGCAAGGGCTACATCCGCGCCGCCGGGGACCTGAGCCAGGGGCGCAAGACGGCGGCGGCGAAGCTTGATGCGGCGATCCTCAAGGAACTGGAGCCCCTGCACCTGAAGGGGGCGCGGTTCGAAACCCGGCTGACGGCCCTGGACGAGGATGCCTGGGGCCCGGCGGGGACAGAGAAGGCACAGTTCCTGATCGCGACCAACCCGGGGGCGGAACCGGGGCCCCTGAACAAGATCGCATCGGGGGGCGAGTTGGCGCGCTTCATGCTGGCCCTGAAGGTCGTGCTGGCGGACGCCGACCCGGTGCCGACCCTGATTTTCGACGAAGTGGACGCCGGGATCGGCGGCGCCACGGCGGCGGCCGTGGGTGAGCGGCTGGCCAAGCTGGGTCGGGCCGTACAGGTTCTGGTCGTCACCCATTCGCCCCAGGTCGCGGCCCAGGGAGCAAGCCACCTGAAGGTCCGCAAGGCCTCCCAAGACGACAGTGCGGCGACCACCGTCGCAGTGCTGGACGCCGATGCCCGGCGCGAAGAAATCGCCCGCATGCTGGCCGGCACGGAAGTGACCGAGGAAGCCCGCGCGGCGGCGATTTCCCTGTTGGACCGCCGGGCGTCGTAATGTCGGTATCGGACGGCCTGCGTGACATTCCCGTCGACCGCCTGCGGCCCGAGGACGCGGCGATCGAACTGGAACGCCTGGCGGCGGAAATCGCCGCCCATGACGAGGCCTATTACCGGAACGACGATCCCAGCGTCAGCGACGCCGCCTACGATGCCCTGAGGCAGCGCAACGAGGCCATTGAGGCGAAATACCCCAAACTGATCCGCGCCGACAGCCCGTCCAAACGAGTCGGCGCCGCCCCGGCGGAGGGCTTCGCCAAGGTCGTCCATTCCGTACCCATGCTGTCGCTCGCCAATGCCTTCAGCCAAGACGACGTGGCGGACTTCCTCGACCGCGTGCGGCGGTTCCTCAACCTGCCCGCCGACGAAGCGGTCGAGGTCATGGCCGAGCCCAAGATCGACGGCCTGTCGGTCACCGCGCGCTACGAAAAGGGCCGCTTCGTCATGGCGGCAACCCGGGGTGACGGCCGGGAAGGGGAGAACATCACGGAAAACCTGCGCACTTTGCAGGACCTGCCCGACCGCATCACAGCCAAGGACTTGTTGGGTGCTGGCGTGCCCGAAGTGCTGGAGGTGCGGGGCGAGGTCTATATGGCCAAATCCGATTTCCTGGCCCTCAACGAACGCCAGGAAGCCGCCGGGGCCAAGGTCTTCGCCAACCCGCGCAATGCCGCCGCGGGATCCCTGCGCCAAAAGGACCCGGCCGTCACGCGGGCCCGGCCGCTTCGCGTGTTCTTCTATTCCTGGGGGGAAGTTTCGGACGTGACCTGGAAAACCCAGGCGGAATTCAATGACCGGCTGGTGGATTGGGGCTTTCAGGCCAACCCCCGGGCCAGGGTCTGCCGTTCCCTCGACGAGATCATGGCGGAATACGCGCGGACGGAGGCCGATCGCGCCGGGCTCGACTACGACATCGACGGCATGGTCTACAAGGTCAACCGCCTCGATTGGCAGGAACGCCTGGGCCAGGTGTCCCGCGCACCGCGTTGGGCGACGGCGCATAAGTTCGCCGCCGAAAAGGCGACCACGGTGCTGGAAAAGATCACCATCCAGGTCGGGCGTACGGGCGTGCTGACGCCGGTCGCCAACCTGACCCCGGTCACCGTCGGCGGCGTGGTGGTTGGCCGCGCGACCCTGCATAACGAGGACTACATCGCGGAAAAGGACATCCGCGAGGGCGACACGGTGGTCATCCAGCGGGCCGGCGACGTGATTCCCCAGGTTGTCGAGGTCGTCCCCGAAAAGCGTCCGGCGGGAGCGGCCCCCTTCGTGATGCCGGACACCTGCCCCGAATGCGGCAGCTTGGCGATCCGCGAGGAAGGGGCAGCGGCAAAACGCTGCACGGGCGGCCTGATCTGCCCGGCCCAGGCGGTCGAGCGGCTCAAGCACTTCGTGTCCCGTGACGCCTTCGACATCGAAGGCCTGGGCGCCAAGAACATCGAGGCTTTCTGGGGCGAGGGCTGGCTGACATCCCCCGCCGACATCTTCGATGTCGACGGTCTGACGGCGAAGCTCGACGGCCGCGAGGGATGGAAGGAAAAATCCATCGACAACCTGCGCAAGGCGATCGAGGAACGGCGCAAAATCGGCCTCGACCGCTTCATCTATGCGCTGGGCATCCGCCAGGTCGGGCAGGCGACGGCCCGGCTCCTGGCCCGCACTTACGGGTCTTATCAGGGCCTGAAGGCCGCCATGGCCGCCGCCCAGGACCGGGATGGGGAGGCTTACGCGGAACTGATCGACATCGACCAGATCGGCCCGGCCGTGGCCGACGACCTGCTGGGCTTCTTCGCCGAGGATCACAACCAGGAAGTCCTGGCGGCGCTGGAGGCCGCGCTGGACATCCAGGACATGGTCGCCGCCGATACGTCCAATTCACCTGTTGCCGGCAAGACGGTGGTCTTCACGGGCACGCTGGAAACCATGGGCCGATCCGAAGCCAAGGCGAAGGCCGAAAGCCTGGGCGCCAAGGTGTCGGGCAGCATCTCCGCCAAGACCGACTACCTCGTCGCCGGGCCGGGGGCGGGCTCCAAGCTGAAGAAGGCGGAAGACCTGGGCGTCACGGTGCTGACCGAGGACGAGTGGCTGACGCTGGTCGGCCGAACCTAGAGCGTCACGCCCCACCGCCGCCAGCCGTCCTTTTCCGCCCCGCCGAGACTTTCGTAGAACGCCTTCGCCCGCGCGTTCTTGGCCAACACGTTCCATTCCACCCGCTCAAACCCGCCCGCCCGGGCATGGTCCAGGACCGCATCCATGAGGGCACGGCCGACACCCCGGGCGCGCCAGGGCTCGGTCACGTAGAGCATTTCCAGCTCCAGGGACGGTTTCGCGGCATAGGCATAGGGAATTGCGAATACGGTGGCGAAGCCGATCAGGTCTCCGCCCGGGGCTTCCGCCAGTACGGCCTGGAGGGCAGGCGGGGTGGCTTGGGCGCGGCGGGCGATCTCCGCCGCCGTGATGGACAGCAGCTCCGGCCAGCCCTCGAAGGCCGCCAGGCCGTCCATCAAGGTGCGCAGACGGGGCGCGTCGGCCTCGGCGCGGTCGGCGGTCATCCAGCGGATCGTCGCATCGGTTTTCATGGCGCCCCGAGTCTATCAGCGGCGCTGTTCGGGAACCACGCAAGAGGTGCGGACTAACGTCCCAAGCCCCTCAAACGGGCTCTGTCATAAAAATTTTTTGCCCCGGACAAAGGTGCAAAAAGTGCGCCTGGCGCGCGCGTGGAACGGCCCGAAAAGCAGCCTGAAAAATCCGGATAATATTGTTTTGGTTCAATTTATTACCCGGGGTCCGAAACAACGGGTTTGTTGAGGGGGGTGCTGCGGGTGGTCCGCGCATCGGTGCAATGCAAAAAGATGTGATCCGTTTTGAGAATTAGTTCTTTACAGCGGGGTCGTTCGACTTTAAATCGCCGGGTTCGGGCTCCCCGTGAGGCCGATTGGTGAGGCTGTTTTGGGAGTTTCCCATGCGATGGAAAAGTTCCCCTCTGCACGTGCGCTGGCTCGTTCACTAGCGCCTATCAATCCGGTAACGTGTCTCCGGCCGCATGCGGTCCGACGCGCGGTTCACTTTTTCCTTAACGAGTTCCCTGGCGAGATTCTCTACGCCGTCAAGACCAACCCCAGGCCGGAAGTCCTGGATGAAGTCTATGACGCTGGGGTCCGGAATTTCGATGTCGCCTCGTTGGCGGAGATCGAGCTGATCGCCGGGCGATACCCCGACGCCAGAATGGCCTTCATGAACCCGGTGAAGAACCGGGACGTGATCCGCCGCGCCTACGAGGAATTCAGGGTGCGTCACTTCGTGCTCGATTCCGAGGAGGAGTTGAAGAAGATCGTCGAGGCGACGGGCCATGCCCAGGACCTCAGCCTTCTCGTTCGCCTGGCCGTTCCCAACCACCATTCGGAACTGGAACTGTCGTCCAAGTACGGCGTGCAGCCCGATGCGGCCCCCGATCTGCTGATCGCGGCCCGTCAGGTCGCCAGCCGCCTGGGCGTCGCCTTCCACGTCGGCTCGCAATGCATGCAGCCGTCGGCCTGGGGCACGGCGTTGCACATGGTTCGTGACCTGATCCTGAAGTCCGGGATCATCCTCGACATCGTCGATGTCGGGGGCGGCTTTCCGTCGGTCTATCCCTACATGACGCCGCCGCCGCTGACCGATTACATGCGTGAAATCACGGCCGCCGTCGACAAGCTGCCGATTTCGGAAGCTTGCGAAATCTGGGCCGAACCCGGTCGCGCGCTGGTTGCCGAAGGCGGGTCCACCCTGGTCCGCGTCGAAATGCGCCGGGGCGACAACCTGTATATCAACGACGGCACCTACGGCAGCCTGTTTGACGCCGGGTCGTTGAACTTCATCTACCCGGTGCGCCCGATCCGCACCGAAGGCCGGTTCCAGAAGCCGCTGATCGGTTATGCTTTCTACGGCCCGACCTGCGACAGCCTGGACCACATGAAGGGGCCGTTCTACCTGCCCGCCGACATGCGGGAAGGCGACTATATCGAAATCGGCCAGACCGGCGCCTACGGCTGCGCCATGCGGACCAAGTTCAACGGTTTTCATTCCGATGATACCGTTGTGGTCCAGGATGAACCCATGTTGACGGCCTATGGCGACCGTATCGCCGCGCAAAATGACACGACCACCGGTCTTCCCGGCTCGGCCGTGCTGCTGGAGCAGATGAAATGAAAACCTCGGAACAGAAGATGGCCGACGACAAAGCGGCCCTGCTGAGCAAGACCGTCGAACACGTCGACATCACCAAGATCGACGCCCGGCCGATCATCGACAGCATGTCGAAGATGTCGTTCACCTCGCGCGATCTGGCGCGGGCGACCGGCATTTATAACGACATGCTGGCCGACAAGGACTGCACGATCTTCCTGACGCTGGCGGGCTCGACCTCGGCCGGCGGCTGCATGAAGGTCTATGCCGACCTGATCCGCTACAACATGGTCGATGCCATCGTCTCGACCGGTGCCAGTATCGTCGACATGGACTTCTTCGAAGCGCTCGGCTTCCGCCATTATCAGGGCTCGCCGGACATCGACGACAATTATCTGCGTTCGCAGTACATTGACCGCATCTACGACACCTACATCGACGAGGAAGAACTGCAGGCCTGTGACCATGCCATCGGCGAAATCGCCGACGGGCTGGAACCGCGCGCCTATTCGTCGCGGGAATTCATCCGCGAAATGGGCCGCTACTTGTCCGAAGGCAAGGCGCGGAAGAAGGATTCCCTGGTTCAGTTGGCTTACGAGCACGATGTGCCCGTGTTCTGCCCGGCGTTCACGGATTCCAGCGCCGGGTTCGGCCTGGTCCTGCATCAGGTGCGCAATCCGGGCAACCACATGACCATCGATTCGATCGCCGATTTCCGCGAACTGACGGACATCAAGATCAAATCCGGGACCTCGGGTCTGCTGATGGTCGGCGGCGGCGTGCCCAAGAACTTCGTGCAGGATACGGTGGTCTGCGCGGAAATCCTCGGCCACGAGGTCGACATGCACAAATACGCCGTGCAGATCACGGTCGCCGACGTGCGTGACGGGGCCTGTTCCAGCTCGACCCTCAAGGAAGCGTCGTCCTGGGGCAAGGTCGACACGGCCCTGGAACAGATGGTCTATGCCGAAGCCGGCAGCGTCATCCCCCTGCTGTGCAGCGACGCCTATCACCGCGGCCATTGGAAAGACCGGCCCAAGCGCCGCCACGCCAAGCTGTTCGACTGAACTTAGGACGTCACAGTGAAAATTCTGCCTCCTGATGAAGGCTTCCTCGGCCTGAGTGGGGACGACGTTGCCGACGCGGCTGAGAAGCCCGGCGTGACGATCGTCCCCTATGGCCTGGAAGCCTCCGTCAGCTACGGTGGTGGCACGGCGGCCGGGCCGCAGGCGATGATTGATGCTTCGCAGCAGGTCGAACTGTTTGACGAGGAACTATGGCGCGAGCCCTGCCGGGATTTCCATCTGAACACCCTGGCCCCGTTCGATATCCCCACGGATATTCCGGCCGCCCTCGACCAGTTGGCGGGCGTCGTCGGCGGGATTCTCGACGAGGGGCGTTTTCCGCTCACCTTCGGCGGCGAACATTCGATTACGCCCGGGGCGATTCGCCCCTTTGTCGAACGCTATCCGGACCTGTGCCTGCTGCAGTTCGACGCCCATGCGGACCTGCGCGACGGCTATGAGGGCGAACATTTCTCCCACGCCGCCGCCATGCGCCGCTGCCTGGATCATCCCGGCGTGTCGATCGTTTCGGTCGGCATCCGCAACATCTCGGCCGGGGAAATCCCGTTCCTGGACGCCAACCGGGACCGCATCCACATCTATTGGGGCAAGGACCGGCGGGATTGGGACGTGGACCGGATCGTCTCCCACCTTGCGGGCAAGACGGTCTACATCACCTTCGATCTCGACGGCTTCGATTCCAGCCTGATGCAGGCCACGGGCACGCCGGAACCGGGCGGTGTGTTCTGGGATGACGCCGTGCGCATTATCCGCGCCGCCAACAAGGTCGCGGGTAAGGTCGTGGGGGCGGACATCAACGAATTGGCCCCGATCGAAGGCCTGCATTCCTGCAACTTCCTGGCCGCCAAGCTGGCATACAAGATCCTCGCCTATCGATTCGCGGACGGGCTGCCCAAGGCAGCCTGACGCTGCGGCGTGGCGTTGTTTGCATGCGGACAAAATAAAAGGGGCTCCCGAGGAGCCCCTTTCGTTGTTCTTGGTGTTTCCCCGAAAGCTTAGTGCAGCTTGCCGGGCAGGGCACCGATGGCGTCGTCGATCAACTGATCGGCCTTCTTGCCCTTGATGCTGTCGGCCAGAACCTGGCGCGTGGCGGCCATGGCGACCTCGACCGTATGGGCCTTGAGGTGATCCAGGGCGGCGGCTTCGGCCTGGGACAGGCGGTCCATCGCCTGCTTTTCGCGGCGGGCCAGGGAATCCTTCAAACGCTGTTCACCCTGCTTGGCGATGCGTTCGGCCTCTTCCTTGGCGGCGACAACGATCTTCTCGGCTTCTTTCTGGGCGTCGCGCTGCTTCTTCTGGTAGTCGGCCAGCAGCTTCTGAGCTTCCTCGCGGAGCTTTTCCGCCTCTTCGATGTCGGCCTTGATCTTGGCCGCCCGTTCGTCAAGGGCGCCACCGATCAGGCCCGGCACCTTGAGGTAGACCAGAACGCCGATGAAGGCGGCGAAGGCGGTGGCGACCCAGAACGTGGGATCCTGCAACATGTGGTCCATGATCGGGTTCCTTCCTAGGCCTGACGCGCTTTGGCGGCGCCGGCGACGGCCTTTTGCAGGGCCTTGGCGTCGGGTGCTTCGCCGGTCAGGCGTTCGCAGGCAGCCGTCGCGACCTCGGTCGCCATGGCGTCAAGACCCGCCAGGGCATCCTGCAGGGCCTTGTCGATGGCCGCTTCGCCTTCCTTGATGCGGGCTTGCAGGGTTTGGGAAAGCTTGGCTTCCTCCGCGTCCTGCTTGGCCTTCAGGTCGGCCTGCACCTTGACGATTTCCTCGTGCGCCGTGGCGCGCGCTTCGGTCAGGGCCTTTTCATAGGCTTCGATGGCGGCTTCGGCCTCGGCCTTCAGTTCCGCCGCGCGCTCCAGGTTCTGCTCGATCTTCTTCTGCCGCGCCTCGAGGGCGCCGCCGATCCGGGGCACGCAGACCTTCCACATGACCAGGAACATGGCGGTGAAGGAAATCACCAGCCAGATAATCTGGGGCACGTAGGTTGTGAAGTCCAATTGAGGCATGGAAAGACCTCTTTATCCGAAAGCCGTTGATCCTTGGGTCAGCCGTCCGAAGACGGAATGCCGTGGCCGGGACGGAATCCGCCCCTGGCCCGCGCAAGACCGAAAGATCAGCCGAACAGAATGACCAGGGCGATAACCAGCGCGAACAGCGCGATGGCTTCCACGAGGGCGAAGCCCAGCATGGTCATGGGGAACACGGCGCCCTGAGCGGAGGGGTTGCGGCCCACGGCCTGAATGAACGAGGCAAAGATGGTACCGATGCCGATACCGGAACCAATCACGCCGATAACGGCCAGGCCGGCACCGAGCAGCTTCGCAGCTTGAACTTCCATGGGGTTGATCCTTTCTTGATGCTAGATCTTGAGTGTTTGAGTTGACTGGTGAATGGGGTTGTTTCGTTGCTTGTGGCTGATTTGCTATGCCCTAGTGAAGGTGCAGAGCGTCGTTCAGGTACAGGCAGGTCAGAATGGTGAACACGAAGGCCTGCAGGAAGGCGATGACGATTTCCAGGCCCGTCAGCGCGACCACGAACAGCCAGGGCGCCACGCCGAACACACCGAGCGAAATGATGAACCCGGCGAACACCTTCAACAGCGTGTGTCCGGCCAGCATGTTGGCGAACAGACGAACGCTGAGGGAGATGGGACGTGACAGATAGGAAATGATCTCGATCGGGATCAGCAGCGGCGCCATGAGAATCGGCACGCCCGGCGGCATGAAGAACGAGAAGAAGTGCATTTTGTGCTTGGCCAGCGCAATCAGCGTCACGCCGACGAAGATCACCGCCGCCATGGTGAAGGTCACCACGATGTGCGACGTGAAGGTGAAGCTGTAGGGGACCATGCCCAGCAGATTGCCGAACAGCACGAACATGAACACCGTGAAGATGAAGGGGAAGTAGTTGCGGCCCTCGGATCCGACCGTGTCCTTCACCAGATTGGCGATGAACACATAGGAGAGTTCCGCAATCGACTGCCAGCGCCCGGGAACCAGGGCGTTGCGGCGCATTCCCAGGATCAGGAAGGCGCTGACCACGACCACCGTCGCCACCATCATAAGTGCCGAATTGGTGAAGGATGCGTCAATGCCGCCGAAATCTAGCGGCACAAGTGTTTTGATCTCGAACTGAGCGAGCGGGCTGTGCTTCTCGGCCAAGGCTCGGTTTCCCGTCTGTCTATAGCGCGTTTAAGCGGGTGCGATTTTATCGGCGATCTGCATCGTCGGTCGGATTTTCATCCTGTTGATACCCCGCAGCGTAACCGTAGCCACGGGCCATCCGATAGACGTTCAGAATGCCGGCGCATCCCCCTAGGATTATGAACACCAACATGAGCCAAGGCTTGGTATCGAGCCACTTATCAAGCAGCCAACCGATACCCAGCCCAACGGCGACGGCGGAAACTAACTCAATGCCGACACGAAATGCAAGGCTAAGAGCGCTATTTGGCGGCTCCTTGTCGCGATTTTTCTGCGCTTGCGAAAACCCGCCCTTGTCCAGGGCGCCGTCGATGCGCTTTTGCAGGCCGTCCAGGTCCGAATGGGGCCGTTCGTCGGTCATGTAAAATACCTAGGCATGAAGGGGGTTAGGGCTCAGGCGGGAACAATAGCATCCGCGAGGATGGTTGTCAGGCGCTCTCGCGGAAGCTTTCCGCCTGCTGCAGGTCGACGGAGACAAGCTGCGACACGCCGCGTTCCTGCATGGTCACGCCGAACAGGCGGTGCATGCGGGCCATGGTCATGCGGTGGTGGGTGATGACGATGAAGCGGGTCTGGCCCGTGGCGGCCATTTCGTCGAGCATGGAGCAGAATCGGTCGACGTTGGCGTCATCGAGCGGCGCGTCCACCTCGTCGAGCACGCAAATCGGGGCCGGATTGGTCTGGAATACCCCGAACAGAAGGGCCAGGGCCGTCAGCGCCTGTTCACCGCCCGACAAAAGCGACAGCACCTGCAGGCGCTTGCCCGGCGGGCTGGCGAAGATTTCCAGGCCGGCTTCGAGCGGATCGTCCGATTCCACCAATTCCAGATGCGCCTTGCCGCCGCCGAACAGGCGCTGGAACAGAACCTGGAAGTGGCCGTTGACCTCTTCGAACGAGGCCAGCAGGCGGGCCCGGCCCTCGCGGTTCAACTCGCTGATGCCCTGGCGCAGCTTGTCGATGGCGGCAAGAAGGTCGGTCTTTTCCGTTTCCAGGCCGCTGATCTGTTCCGACAACTCGGTCATTTCCTGTTCGGCGCGCAGGTTGACCGGGCCCATGGTGTCGCGTTCACGCAGCAGGCGGTCGACCCGGCTTTCCGCGTTTTCCAATTCGGGCAGATCCTTGCCGTCTTCCACTTCCGCCAGTTCGGCCAGCTTGTCCGGGGTGACGTGCAGGCGGTCGTTGATGCGCTCGATCAGGCCGCGGCAGCCCTGTTCGGCCTGTTCCACCGCGCCTTCGGCACGGACCCGGGTTTCGCGGGCGAAGGACAGGTCGTGTTCGGCCTGGCGCATGTCGCGGTCGGCTTCGGCCAGAGTGGCTTCCGCCTGGGCCAGATGGTCGGCTGCGGTGTTGCGGCGCGCCTCGGCCCCCTGAATGGCGGTCAACAGTTCGTCGCGCTTGGCCGCGATCTCGGCCGGTTTCTGCTGCAGGGCGTCCAGGTCCGCTTGCAGGGCGGTGGCGCGTTCCGCCAGTTCGCCGAGCTGGCTTTCCGACCGCGACCGGCGGGTCACCCACATCTGGGATTCGGAGGCGACGGCGAGCAAGCGTTGTTTGCGGGCTTCCGACGCCTGGAACAGCTGATCGTGGCGCGACCGGCATTCCATCTGGTGGGTGCGCTTCTCGGCCAGGGCGGTGCGCTTGTCGGCCAGGGCCGTGCGCGCGGCCTCCAGGTCCGGGAGTTCACTGCGTTCGGTTTCAAGCGCCGCTTTCTGGGCTCCGGATTCTTCCTGGTCGGCGGCGATGGACGCCTGGGTTTCGGCCAGGGCGGCCAGCTTGTTCTGTACGGCGGCGGCGCGGTCCTTGACCTCGGCCAGGCGGTCGCGGGCGGCGTTGAAGGCTCGGTCGGCCTCGTTAAGGGCTTGGCGGGCGTCGCGTTCCTGGGTGCGCAGGGCCTCGGCCTTGGCCTTGGCGGCTTCGGCGGTGGCCCGCAGGGCGTCCAGGGTTTCGCGCGCAGCCTCGGCCTGGGCCGCGACCTCGTTCAGGCGGTTGCGCTGGGCCAGGCGCTGGGCGGCGGCGGTTTCCGCCCCTTCGGCGACGCGGAAGCCGTCCCAGCGCCACAGGCCGCCGGCGCGGCTGACCAGGCGTTGGCCGGGGGCCAGGCCGGCCTGCAGGCGGGTGCCTTCGGCGGCATCCTCGACGATACCGATCTGCGACAGGCGGCGGTCGAGGGCGGCGGGGGCCTTCACGACCTCCGACAGGGCGCGCACGCCGGCGGGCAGGGCCGGGGCCGTCGCCATGGGGCCCAAGGCGCGCCAACCGATGACGGCGCCGTCGTCGTCTCCCATGGCCGGGGCCGAGAGGTCTTCGCCCAGGGCGGCGCCCAGTGCATCCTCGAACCCCTTGTCGACGCTGATCTGGTCGAGCATCGGCGGCAGGTCCGTTTCCGGCCCGGCGGCGAGGACGCGCTCCAGGGTGCGGATTTCGGTTTCCAGGGCGGTCTGTTCGTTCGCTTTTTCCCGCGCGGCCTGGGCTGCCTGTTCCGACGCCTGATCGGCTTCGGCGCGGGCGGCTTCCGTCTTGGTCAGGGTCTCGCGGGCGGTGTCGGCGGCGGTGCGCGTGGTTTCGACGGTGGCATCGGCCTGGGCCAGGTCGACCAGATCGGCGGACCGGGATTCCAGTTCGGCCCTCTGTGCCTCGGCGTCGGCGGCGCGCTGGGCCAGCCGGTTCAGGCGGTTTTCCAGTTCGGCCAGGCGTTGATTCAGGGCATTGCGGCGGGCTTCGGCGGCGGCCAGATCGTTGGTGTCGCGGTCGACTTCGCGGTCCATCTCGGCGACGGCGACGTCGGCGGCGGCGCGGGCCTCGGCGGCGGCCGTCAGGTCGTCGGCTTCCTGCGTCTGGGCGGTTTCGATGTCCTGCTTTTCGGCGGCCAGACGCTGGATGGCCTCGGCCGCGTCGGTCATCAGGCCCTGTTCCCGCTCGCGGTCGCGGGCGGTCTGTTCCAGACGGCCCCGGGTTTCAGCCATGGTCTGGGTGATGCGGGCTTCTTCTTCGTCCAGGCCTTCGCGGGCCAGGGTCAGGCGCTGCAGCTCCGCAGCAACCTGGGCTTCGCCCTGGCGCAGTTCGGGCAGGCCCTCGGCGGCCTGGGCTTGGCGGGTGGTTGCCTGGGCGGCGCGCTGGGTCAACTCGGTGACCGCGTGTTCGGCTTCCTTCAACTGCGCGCGGGCGGTGTCGCGGGCGGTTTCCGCGTTGGACCACAGGATATGGAACAGGGTCGCCTCGGCCTTGCGGATATGGTCCGACAGATTGCGGTAGCGGGTCGCCTGGCGGGCCTGTTTCTTCAGGTTGTTCATCTGGGCGTCCAGGGTGACCAGGATGTCGTCCAGACGCTCCATGTTGGCTTCGGCGCCCTTCAGGCGCAGTTCCGCTTCGTGGCGGCGGGAATGAAGGCCGGTGATGCCGGCGGCTTCTTCCAGTAGAAGGCGACGCTGCGCCGGCTTGGCGTTGATCACGGTGCCGATGCGGCCCTGGCTGACCAGGGCGGTCGAGCGCGCCCCCGTCGCCTGATCGGCGAACAGCAACTGCACGTCGCGGGCGCGGACTTCCTTGCCGTTGATGCGGTAGTTCGATCCCTTTTCGCGTTCGATGCGGCGGGTGACTTCCAACTCGTCCGCATCGTTGAACTGGGCCGGGGCTTTGCGTTCGGTATTGTCGAGGGTTAGCGTCACTTCGGCGATGTTGCGCGACGGCCGGTCTTGCGTTCCGGAGAAGATGACGTCTTCCATCTCCGTGCCGCGCATCTGCTTGGCCGAGGTCTCGCCCATCACCCATTTCAAGGATTCGACCACGTTCGACTTGCCGCAGCCGTTCGGACCGACCACGCCCGTCAGGCCCGGTTCGATGAACAGCTCCGTGGGGTCAACGAAGGATTTGAACCCCAGAACGCGGATTTTCTTGAAATTAAGCAAGTCGCCTCGCCGATCCTGGTTGCCTGTTTGCGCCGATTATTTCTTCAGGGCGCGTTCGATGATTTCCTCGAACACCTTGAAGTCCTGCGCGCCCGAAACCTTTTCCCCGGCGACGATGAAGAACGGCGTGGAATCGACGCCGTGCTCCTTGTTGCCCGCTTCGGCGGTCTTCTGGATGCCTTGTAAAAGGTCTTCGTTGCGCAGGCAGGAATCGACCTGGGCCGGCGACATGCCGCCTTTCTTGGCCGAGGTCTGGATGGCGGCAAGGCCATCCGGTGCCTGTGCCCAGATCGCCTGGTCGCGGAACAGGATGCTGATCATGGCGAAATAGCGCACGGGGCCGGCGCAGCTGGCGACCATATGCGCGGCCAGGGCGCGCTGACCCAGGGGGAAGTCGCGGAAGATCAGCTTCACCTTGCCCGTGTCGATGTACTTTTCCTTGATCGCGGGCAGGGTCTTTTCATGAAATTCGCGGCAATGGGGGCAGCTCAGCGAGGCATACTCGATCATCGTCACCGGCGCGTCGGCCTTGCCGAGCACCTTTTCCGCCAACATGTCCTGAGCGCTCTGCGCCTGTGCCGGGCCCGCGAAGGGGCCGGAAAGGGCCAAAATCAGTGTCATTGCGAGCGCAAGACCTTGTGCTAATCGCAGCAAATTAACCTCCTGATACACAAGATGTTGATGACTATAGAATCGGCCCCGAGACGGAGTCGACTCCTTTTGCTAAATCGTTGATATGGGCCGCCGATCCGCAATTTATCCACCGTCCCCGCGACGCCGCCGGACGGCCTGTCCCAGTCCTTCGAGGGCGCGGCGCAGGTCCGGGTCTGTCACGGCCTTCAGGTCGCGCTCCAGGGCCGCCCGTTCGGCCGGGCTCAGCGTTCGGGGCGGGGTCGGGGTGGTGTCCTCGCGCGGCGGCAAGGGGCGCTGGAAAATGTGGATGCCCCTGACGGCGCCATAGCCGAAATAGGTGTTCACCTTTTCCACGATCAGGGGCTCCAGGTGCTGGACCTCGGTCGCCACGGCGGAATTGCCGGCCTGCAGGTGCAAAAGTCCGCCCGTGCGCTGTCCGCGGGGAAAGATGATGCGGTCGGGCAGGGTATGGCGGGCCAGCAGTTCACCGGCGATTTCCGGCCAATGGCGCAGGATGTCCCCCTGGGCGAAGCCGCGCTTGCCATAGGCGGCGGCGGTCACCTTGCTCAGCGCCTGACCGACGGCGCGGACTCCGCCTTTGCGGCGGCGGGGCGGCTTGGTCGCTTCGTCGTCCTGAGCCATGGTGTTCCTTTCGGGCCGTCGCCGCCCTTTCCCGCGTTTCGGCGGCGTGGCATTAACGGGGGATGTATTTAAGAGTGCCGACCCAGGGCCCCGCAAGGGCCTGCCGGTGGAAGCCGGGGGATAACACGGATATTGCCGGAACCGGGAGCCTGTCATGAGCCTTTCGTCCGCCAATGATGCCCTGACCGGGGCGTTGCTGGGCTGGTATGACCGCCACCGGCGGGTATTGCCGTGGCGGGCACCCGCGGGCCGGCGGGCGGACCCTTACCACGTCTGGCTGTCCGAAATCATGTTGCAGCAGACCACCGTGGCGACCGTAAAAAGCTATTTTGACGACTTTGTGGCGCGCTGGCCCCGGGTGGAGGACTTGGCGGTGGCCGAATTGGATGATGTCCTGCACGCTTGGCAGGGGCTGGGATATTACGCCCGTGCGCGCAACCTGCACAAATGCGCGCAGGCCGTCGCCGGGGACCACGGCGGCCGGTTTCCTGACACGGAATCAGGGCTTTTGTCCCTGCCCGGCATCGGCCCCTATACGGCGGCCGCCATCGCGGCGATCGCCTTCGACGTGCCGGCGTCGCCGGTGGACGGTAACATCGAACGGGTCACCGCACGTCTGCGCTGTATCACCGAGCCATTGCCCGGTGGGAAAACGGCGATCCAGGCGGCAGCGCGGGATCTGACCCCCAGCCGGCGGCCCGGCGATTTCGCCCAGGCGATGATGGATCTGGGGGCCATGGTCTGTACGCCGCGGGCACCGAAATGCGATCTCTGCCCCTGGCATGACCCATGCGCCGCGCGCGCCGCGGGCATTGCAGCGGATCTGCCCGCCCGCGCGCCGAAAAAGGCTAAGCCGACGCGCCACGGTGTCGTGTTCTGGATCCAGGACGCGAAGGGCCGGGTGCTGCTGCGCCGGCGGGCGGAGCGGGGACTTCTGGGCGGCATGATGGAAGTGCCATCAACGGATTGGCGGGATGATCCCTGGGATAAGGATGAGGCGGCGGACCATGCCCCGCTTCCGGCGGCATCCTGGGAAGGGGCGGGCGAGGTCCGTCATACCTTCACCCACTTCCATCTGCGCCTCGCGGTGGTTTGCGGGACGGTGCCCGGTGGAGAAATCGCCGACGGTATTTGGGTGCAGCCTCGTGATTTCGGCACCCAGGCCCTGCCGACCTTGATGAAAAAGGTGGTGACCACTGCTTCGGGGTGGGCGTCCGATGAAGGACGGTCGGTCTAGGACGGTACGATCGCGCGGCGTTTGCTGCGGTAGACCCGGAGCCACCTGTAGAACGGCGCAAGTAAATGACGGGCATGACGCTTGGCGTCGACGATGATCATTCCCTCGATGACATTCAATGTATGAGCGCCGTGCCGATAATAGGAGGTTGGATCGGGTTCGATCCGGGCGATGGGGGTTTCCCTGAATTCGGTCGGCGTCAGGCTGTCGATCCGGTTCAGCACGATGGCAGCGCCATAGGTCGTTGAGCAGTCCTGGGTCGGTCGAATGAGTTGACCCTGCCAAGAGAACGGTGCGCCGCCAGGCCGGCTTGACGTGATGTCGATTTTGATCGGATTTCGTTCATGTGGCGTCCATGGCCCGAAGCAGGCCGGCGCATGCCAGGCATGCAATACGGCGTTCGATTCCTGGTCCGCCTTCATTCCGAAAAGCCAGTAGCGGCCGTCGTGAAAGAAGATCGTGCCATCGGACATGGGAATGTCCTCCAGCCCCTTGAGTTGTAGGCCCTTATCGGCCCATTTTGGTGAATCTTTATCTACCGGGAATGCCGTGGGACAGGCCATCTCGGATAATTCCGGTACGGCATAATGCTGACCGTCTTTTTCAATCAGGTATGGATAGGACGCGTGATAGGGAAAGTCGCCGATGACTTCTTCCGTTCCATTGACGTTTCTGACAATGCGGCCTTTGCCCTCCCGATAATCGAACTTTTCGTAAAGCAGGACGGTCTCACCCTGTGCGGTACGCCAGCCGAAGGGGTCGGCACGAAAACAAAGTGTTCGATTTCGCGGCAGCCAGTTCACGCGGCTCATGAAGTCGCGATCGAATACTTGTGCCGGATCACCCGTCATGGTGCCGACGTTCCATTCTTCGGCCGTAAAAAGGTCGGTTGCCATGGCCATCACGTTGGACAAGGTGGCGACCTTCAACTGCCAAGGGGGCGGTGCGGTGCCGCTTGTCAGGGTCACTCTCTGATCATCGGCGTCAGGCTGAATGCGGGGCCCCAGAAGGGCATCACTGAACCAGTCCGCGGCTGCGTCCTTGACGGCGGCAATGGAGCGATCGGGTGTCCTGCGGCGCCGCAAACGATGACGGCAGAGTGCCCTGGCGGATCCGTCGCCAGTCTGCCATGCCACAAGGCGAACCTCGATAAAGGGTTCGTGGGCAACGAACCCCGATTTGATGCTGTTGCATAAATCAAAGCGGCATTTTGGTCCGTGACAAAGTAACCAAGCCGGAACACCGAGCCGTTCCGCCAAATTAATGCCCACGCCGCGTTCCGATAGATCGACAAGCAATTCAACATCCGCCCATTGCGCAGGCGACATCTGATCTTCACCGTCTGCGGGCCGGACCACGACGGTTCGGCCCGCTGTTTCAAGAGCAGCCTGAACGGCCAACTCCCATTTCGTCGATCGGGATGAACTGGTCAAGAGAGCAATTGCGGGAGCCATCGTCATGTCACCGGAGATTGGGGGCGAAGGTGACGACCTCGGTAAACAGTCCGTCGATCTGGCCGGGAACAATGCCGGTCCCGCGATACAGGATGGGCTCCTTCCGCCGTTCCGCAATCGTCAAGGGCGGCCGTTCGGCATAGCGGCGTTTTTCAACTGCCGAGAGGGGAAACCCGAAACGTCTCAGGGCAAGGTGGGAGAACGCCGGGAGGCATCGTTTCAACAGGGTGTAGTCGCTTGCATAGACGATGCGTGCGACCGGGATCCTATGCCAGCGGCTGCGTATAAAAGCGATATGGCAGAACGCATTGTCCGGTCCCAGCAATCCCACATGTCCGACGCTCGGCATGTCTGAATGTGCGCGATAATTTTCGAGCGCGTCACCGGACAGGTGCTTGCCGATGTCTTCGGTTTCACTGAACGTGCTGCGTCGCCACCGCGGCAGATTAGGGATGATCCATTCTGTCGTGTCGATGGATTGGAAACCAATCCGCAAAAAGACCTTGATCGTCCGCGGCTCCGGTGAATGGGTGGCATAAACCGCGTCGCTGTCACTCACCGCCGTTCGGAGAAGCTGGACACCGAGCCCTCTTCCTTCGTCCAGGTCCACGTACCAACTCGTCAGGTTGCGGCTGTCGCGGATGTCCTCACCATAGCGGCGGCGAGACCGCAGCGTGCAGATGGCCCCTTTGACCGCGTCATCGGCGACGATCATCTGCCCGAAGTCGTCTCCGGCGTCGAGCCAGTCGGGGGTCAGCACCTTGCGCCAGTTTTCCGGGCTGCGGTTCGGGTCGATCCGATGCAGGAACGCACAAACCGCAGGCAAATCTACTTCGCGGATAGGTTTAATCTCGGCGTTAATGCGGGACAAACGACGGTCTTCCTTGCCTGGGCGTGCGGCCTTCTACAGCCTGATCGAGCCCAAATCTGTTGTGGTAGATCCCAGTTCCAGGCCACGTTGGACAAAACCGTAAGCAGGGGAGTTGGGACGGTAAAGCGGTAATTGGGCAAGGCTGGTGGTGCCCCGCGTCAGGTTGGCGCTACTACAAATGTCATGAAATAGCTGTGGGGGTCCGGATTGTAGCCGGGGATCGGGCCGCATTCGATGAAACCGGCTTCGGCATAAAGCCTGCGCGCCACGCTGAAGGTCTGGGAATTGCCGGTTTCCAGGCTAAGTCTCTGGTAGCCCCGGCGCCGCGCCTCGGCCAGGATATGGGTCAGCATGGCCCGGCCGTATCCCTTGCCTCGGAACCGCGCCAGGGTGTGCATGGATTTGATCTCGCCGTGGCGGGGGTCGATTTCCTTGAGCGCCCCGCAGCCGACGATCTCGCCCTCGTCCCAGACCGACCAGAAGGTCACTTCGGGCGCGGTCAGGCCGGACAGGTCCAGGGCATGGACGCTTCCCGCCGGTGTCTGGCTGAACATCTGGTCGAGATGCGCTCGGATCACGCCGCGCACCGCGTCGCCCGTCAGGTCGTCCTCGCGGATGTCCATCGGGTCGCCTGCCGACGGGTCAGTCGTCGTAGGCCATCAGCGCGCTGAACGGCACGTCCAGCTTGTCGCGGCCCTTCAGGAAGGTCAGCTCGATCAGACAGGTGGCGCCGACGACCTCGGCCCCGGCACCGCGCAGCAGGTCGATGGACGCGGCCATGGTGCCGCCGGTCGCCAGCAGGTCGTCCATGACCACCACGCGCTGGCCAGGTTCGATGGCGTCTTTCTGGATTTCGAGGGTGTCGGTGCCATATTCCAAAGAATATTCATGGGCGATGGTTTCGCCGGGCAGCTTGCCCTTCTTGCGCACCATGATGAAACCGCAGCCCAGCCTGGAGGCCAGGGGGGCAGCCGTCAGGAAACCGCGCGATTCGATGCCGACGAGAAGGTCCGGCCGAAACCCGGAGACGATCTTGGCGAGGCGGCCCAAGGCCACCTGCCAGGCGTCGGGGTGCCGCAGCAGAGTTGAAATGTCGTAAAACAGAATGCCGGGAATGGGAAAATCGGGAATCCCCCGGATGTGGTCTTTCAGGTCCATATGCCCCCCCTGGGAAAAATCTATCCGTGTGAATGTCCGGCGCATCCTATTGGATTGACGCGCGGCTATGCAATCGCGTCCTATGGCCAGGTAGGTTGCGGATCGGATAGCCTGATGACCAACGTCTTCTATCGCGAACTTAAATCCGACATGCCGGTCGCCGTGAAAGGCGAGGGCATCTACCTGATTGATGCAACTGGTAAGCGTTACCTGGATGCTTCAGGCGGGGCCGCCGTGTCCTGCCTGGGCCATAGTGACGTCGACGTCATCCAAGCCATTAAGGATCAGGTCGACAAGGTCGCCTTCGCCCATACGGGTTTCTTCACCACCCAGCCGGCGGAGGACCTGGCCGAATTTCTGGTCAGCGCGGCGCCGGACGGCATTTCGATGGTCTATTTCCTGTCCGGTGGGTCGGAGGCCGTGGAGGCGGCGCTCAAGATGGCGCGCCAGTATTTCCTGGAAACGGGTGCACCCGAGCGCACGAAGTTCATCGCCCGGCGGCAGAGCTATCACGGCAATACCCTGGGGGCCCTTTCCGTCGGCGGCAACCTGTGGCGGCGCGAGCCCTATAAAGAGATGTTGATGCCGGCGTCCCACATCGCACCTTGCTATCCCTACCGCGACATGCGGGACGGTGAGAGCGAAGAAGAATACGGCCTGCGTGTCGCCGACGAATTGGAAGCCGAAATCCTGCGACTGGGGCCGCGCAACGTGGCCGCCTTTATTGCCGAGACCGTGGGCGGGGCGACGGCGGGCGTGCTGGCCCCCGTACCGGGATATTTCAAGCGCATTCGCGAGATCTGCGACAAGTACGGCGTGCTGATGATCCTGGACGAGGTGATGTGCGGCATGGGCCGCACGGGCACCCTGTTCGCCTGCGAACAGGACGGGGTGGCGCCGGACATCATCTGCATCGCCAAGGGCCTGGGGGCCGGCTATCAGCCGATCGGCGCGACCCTGGTATCTGGTGCGGTCTACCGTGCCTTCAAGGACGGTTCGGGCGCCTTTCAGCATGGCCATACCTACATGGGCCATCCCATGGCCTGCGCGGCGGCGCTCGCGGTTCAGCACAAGGTGCGGGACGCGGGCTTGTTGAACAATGTTCAGCGCATGGGGGCCGTGCTGGTCGATCGGCTGCACGACCGCCTGGGCAACCACCCCCATGTCGGCGACATCCGGGGGCGCGGATTGTTCCAGGGGATTGAGTTGGTCGCCGACCGGATGACCAAGGAACCCCTCGACCCGACCCTGAAAATCCACGCGCGGGTGAAGAAGGCGGCGTTCCAGCGCGGGCTGATCTGTTATCCCGCCGGCGGCACGGCGGACGGCGTTCGTGGCGACCATATCCTGCTGGCGCCGCCCTTCATTATCGACGAAGCCCAGGTCGGGGACCTGGTCCAGTTGTTGGGCGATGCAATCGACGCGACATTGAAGGAGGCGGGGATCACGTGATCCGGGGGGAGACCGGATAAATAAAAGAAGGGGCACTTGAAACATGATCGAGCAAGATGGCCTGGGCGGACACCGGTTCAGGGGGGCGCCGGCTGTAGTCATGTTCATAGCAGGGGTTGCCTTGCTCTTGGGGGCAGGACTTGTCTTTCCGGCCCAGGCGAAATCCCTGACCATCGGCACCGGCAGCAACGGCGGCGTCTATATCCAGCTTGGCAAGGCGATTTGTGATGTCGTGCGGCGGGAAATGCGCGGCACGCGATGCGAGGCCGTGACTAGTAAGGGCTCCATCGACAACATCATCGGTATCAAGAAGGGCACCTACGATCTGGGCATCGTCCAGTCGGATGTCCAATACCATGCGGTCAAAGGAACAGGCACCTTCGCCAACATCGGTGCGGTCAAGGGAATCTACAGCCTGTTTTCCGCTCATCCGGAATCACTGGCCGTCATGGCCAGGAAGGACAGTGGGATCAATGGGCTGAGCGATATCGCAGGCAAGCGGGTCAATATCGGCAAGGTGACATCGGGCACCAACGCGACAATGCGGCTTTTGTTCGATGCTATGGGTTTGCCGCTCAACAGTTTTCCTCTGGTCGCGACCCTCAAGGCGACGGAGCAATACAACGCAATCTGCGGACGTAAGGTCGACCTTACGACCTTTCTTGCAGGGCACCCCAACGGCATCTTGAACAAGCTGATCAAGCTTTGCGGTATCGGTTTCATTCCCGTATCGGGCGCCGCCGCGGACCGGCTGATTTCATCCAACCCCTATTACGTGCACGCGCTGATCCCAAAGGAAGCCTATAGCGGCCTGACGGCGGATGTCCCGACGGTCGGTCTTGTCGCGACGGTCATGGCCGGGGCGCAACTGGATGCCGCGACGGCTTATCAAGTGACCAAAGCGGTGTTCGAGAACCTGCATTTCATCACGTCAAAGCATCCGGCATTCTACCGCCTGTATCCGCTGGAAATGGCACGCAAGGGTATCACCGCGCCTCATCATCCGGGGGCGGCGCAATATTTGCGGGAGGTCGGGCGTCTGCCTTGAGGTCATGTGTTTTCGTTTTTCTTCCGAACAATTCCGCACAGCATGAGACAAGGTTAATCTTCGCCGTTGGCCTTTCCCGGCGATGTGTTACACTTCGCGGCAACGACATGGATCAGGGAATCACATGGCATTTTCAGGGGGCAGTCTGAATAAGACGCCAACGGTGAAAGTTTGTGCACCGGTGCCGGCAGTCGGCCCTATTCCTTGGTATACCAGGCCGTTCGCTGGCTCGGCGCGGCGGAAACCTATCCATTCATTCAGCGAAATTCGGTCCCGCGGGACAGCTTCGGGGGCTGCGGCCCCAGGTTCTTGCGCGCCGATACGCCGGGTTTGTCCCCGGCGGATCACCCGGACGTCCGCATCGGCCCCGTATCGGGGTGAACGCGGATCCTGGGACTCCCCAAGCCGAACGGCGCGGCTTGTGCCGCGTCTCGGCGTTCATTCATTACCCAACCCGATAAAATCCAAGGAGGAATGGAAATGTTCCTGAGAAAAACTCTGGCCGCGACCGTCGCCGTCGCCGCGATGGCGGCGACCTTCGGCGGCGCCCAGGCAGCAGATGAGAAATTCATCACCATCGGCACCGGCGGGCAGACCGGCGTGTACTTCGTCGTCGGCCAGTCGATCTGCAAACTGGTCAACCGCAACACGTCGAAGCACGGCATCAAGTGCACGGCGCCGTCGACCGGTGGTTCCATCGCCAACATCAATGCCATCAAGGCAGGCAACCAGGATATGGGCGTGGCCCAGTCCGACTGGCAGTATCATGCCTATCACGGCACCTCGAAGTTCAAGGACGACGGTGCCTTCAAGGACCTGCGGTCGGTGTTCTCGGTTCATGGTGAGCCGTTCACCGTGGTTGCCCGCAAGGATTCCGGCGCCACCAAGTTTGATGACCTGAAGGGCAAGCGCGTCAATGTCGGCAACCCCGGTTCCGGCCAGCGCGCGACCATGAGCGTCGTGCTTGAAGCTCTCGGTTGGGATGAGTCCGCGTTTTCCCTGGCGTCCGAATTGAAGTCCTCGGAACAGGCGGCGGCGCTTGGCGATAACAAGGTCGACGCCATCGTGTTCACGGCGGGTCATCCGAACGGCTCGATCCAGGAAGCAACGACGACGACCGACGCGCTCCTGATCCCCGTGGTCGGCCCGGCCATCGACAAGCTGGTTTCCGACAATCCCTATTACGCCCATGCCACCGTTCCGGGCGGCATGTATCGGGGCAACCCGGACGACGTGAAGACCTTCGGCGTGAAGGCGACCTTCGTGTCTTCGGCCAAGGTGCCGGACGACGTGGTCTATCAGGTCGTCAAGGCCGTGTTCGACAACTTCGGGCGCTTCAAGAAGCTGCACCCGGCCTTCGAACATCTGAAGGAAACGGACATGATCGCCGCCGGCAACTCGGCCCCGCTGCATAGCGGCGCGGCCAAGTACTACAAGGAAAAAGGCTGGTTGAAGTAATCAGCGAAGGCTTCCCCGCCGGGCCACCGGCGGGGAAGCATTTCGTCCGCCGATCGCCGGGACGGGAGAGACCGGCACTGGACGGCACATCGACCGCCTTCGCGGCGATGCCTTTGGGGGCCTGAGAAAAAAGCGAGACGACAATGAGCGAACAGACCAAAGAAACCGGTGCCAGCACCGACGAGTTGGCCGACCTCGTAGCATCGACTGATACCGGTGGGCGTCAACCCGGCAAGGTCTGGACGGCGGTCCTGTTCTCCACGGCCCTGGCTTGGTCCTTGTTCCAGCTTTGGTTCGCGTCACCGCTGCCCTTCGCGCTGCACATCGGCGTGTTTAACGATACCGAGGCCCGCTCGATCCATCTGGCCTTCGCGATCTTCCTCGCATTCCTGGCCTATCCGGCATTTAGCCGCTCGCCCCGCAATTACATTCCCATCTTGGACATCGTCTTCGCCTTTGTCGGCGCCATCAGCGCGTCCTATCTGTTTGTGTTCTACCGCGACATCGCCGACCGTGTTGGCGCGCCGATCGAACAGGACTTCGTGGTCGCCGTGATCGGGGTACTGCTTCTGCTGGAAGCGACCCGCCGGGCGCTGGGCCCGGCACTTGCCATCGTTGCCTCCGTATTTCTGCTCTATACCTTCCTGGGCCCCTACATGCCCGGGATCATCGCCCATAAGGGCAATTCCCTGGCCGAAGTGGTCAACCACCACTGGATCACCACCGAAGGCGTGTTCGGCATCGCGCTCGGTGTTTCCACCAGTTTCGTGTTCCTGTTCGTGCTGTTCGGCGCCTTGTTGGACAAGGCCGGGGCGGGCAACTACTTCATTCAGGTTGCGTTCTCGCTGATGGGCCATATGAAGGGCGGCCCGGCCAAGGCCGCCGTCGTCGCCTCTGCCATGACCGGTCTGATCTCCGGCTCCTCCATCGCCAACGTCGTGACCACCGGCACCTTCACCATTCCGCTTATGAAGCGGGTCGGGTTTTCCAGCGAGAAGGCGGGGGCTGTCGAGGTCGCGTCCTCGGTCAACGGTCAGATCATGCCACCCGTCATGGGCGCTGCGGCATTCCTCATGGTCGAATACGTGGGTATCCCCTATTTCGACGTGGTCAAGCACGCCTTCGTTCCGGCCCTGATCAGCTACATCGCCCTAGTCTACATCGTACACCTGGAAGCCATGAAGCTGGGTATGGAAGGCCTGCCGCGCGCGGTCGAGCCCAAGCCTTGGGTGCAGCGCCTGGTTGGTCTGGCCTTCGGCATCGCCATGGTGTCCGGCCTGTCGCTGGCGGTCTATTACGGGCTTGGCTGGATGAAGCCGATCCTGGGCGGCTATGCGTCGCTCGTCGTCGCCTTTGGTATTGCCGTCGTCTATGTCCTGCTGGTGCGCTTTGCCGCCCAGTACCCGGACCTCAAGATGGATGACCCGAACCAGCCGGTGCTCAGCCTTCCCGAACCGGCACCGACCATCAAGTCGGGCCTGCATTTCCTGCTGCCGGTCATCGTCCTGGTGTGGTGCCTGATGGTCGAACAGCTGTCGCCCGGCCTGTCGGCGTTCTGGGGTTCGGTGCTGATGATCTTCATCCTGCTGACCCAGCGCCCGATATACGCCTATTTCCGCAACCAGACGGATTTCAACGCCCAAATCAAACGCGGCTGGCACGAATTGCTCGACGGCCTGGTCACCGGGGCCCGCAACATGATCGGTATCGGTATCGCCACGGCGACCGCCGGGATCATCGTCGGCGTGGTCAGCCAGACCGGCGTGGGCTCGGCCCTGGCCGACGTGGTCGAGGTTCTGTCCGGCGGCAACTTGATGGCGATCCTGTTCCTGACCGCTTTCCTGTCGCTGATCCTGGGCATGGGCCTGCCGACCACGGCGAACTACATCGTGGTGTCGGCGTTGCTGGCCCCTGTCATCGTGACCCTGGGGCAGCAGAACGGCCTGATCGTGCCGCTGATCGCGGTGCATCTGTTCGTGTTCTATTTCGGGATCATGGCCGATGTGACGCCGCCCGTGGGGTTGGCGTCCTTTGCCGCCGCCGCCGTATCCGGCGGTGATCCGATCCGCACCGGCTTCGTCGCGTTCTTCTATTCGCTACGCACGGCGGCGCTGCCGTTCCTGTTCATCTTCAACACGGATCTGCTGCTGATCGACGTGGACGCCCTGCACGGCGTGTTCATATTCCTCACGGCGACATTGGCGATGCTATTGTTCGCGGCGGCGACCCAGGGCTACTTCCTGACCAAAAGCAAGATATGGGAGACGGCGCTGCTGCTGTTGTTGGCGTTCTCGTTCTTCCGGCCCGGGTTCTGGATGGACATGGTTTCGGCACCCTACATCGACCACAAGCCGGCGGAAATGGCGACGGCCTTCGAAAAGACGCCGGAAGGTGAAAAAATCCGTCTGATGATCTCCGGCAAGGACGATATCGGAAATCCCCGCGAATGGATGGTCGTGCTGCCCATGGGGCCGGCGGCAAGCGGGGACGAGCGCATCAAGGCCGCCGGCATCACGGTCCGCCAGGAGGATGGTAAAGTTCTGATCGATGACGTCGCCTTCGGTTCCGAAGCCAAGAAGGCGGGCCTGGATTGGGATCAGGAAATCACCCATGTCCTGCAACCGGCCGATCAGCTGAACAAGTATTGGGTCTATCTTCCCGCGTTGCTGATTCTGTGTCTGGTCGTCCTGGCGCAGAAAGCACGTATCCGCAAAACATCGGCCCAGGCGGCCTGACCGAGGAGCCCGTAAGACATGTATAAGGACATCCTCCTTGCCATCGACATTGACGACAAATCGTCCTGGACGGCCTCCGCGCCGATCGCCATCGAACTTGCTGAAAAGTTCGGGGCGACGCTCCATGTGATGGTCGTCATCCCGACCTTCGGGTCCTCCCTGGTCGCCAATTTCTTTCCCAAAGGCTATGAAAAGAAAACCATGGAAGAAGCGGCCGCCCGCCTGCATACCTGGACCAAGGCGAACATCCCGAGCGGGATCAAGAAACAGCACATCGTCGGCCACGGCCGGGTCTATGAGGAAATCCTCCGCGGCGCGAAGGAAACCGATTGCGACTTGATCATCCTCTGTGACCGGCGCACCGACGCCGACATGCTCGGCCATAATGCGGATAAGGTCGCCCATCAGGCCAAGCAATCAGTCCTGATCGTCCGCCACTGACCGGCGGCATTCGGCCCCAGGCATTTCCGTATATATCAGGCCTCATCAAACGCTATGGGAACGGCTATCATCCGAGCGCGTGGGGCCGATGGTGTCCTTCGCACGGAACATAGGCAGCAGGCATCCACCAGGGAGCAGACGAATGTGGGTTAGACCGGGTGCTTTGATCATGGTGCTGTCCATCGTCTGGACGGCGGTGGGGCCGGGGGCAGCGCGGGCAGCCGAATTCATTTCGGTCGGCACGGGCGGGGTTACGGGGGTCTATTTCCCCGCCGGCGGGGCCATTTGTCGGCTGGTCAACAAGGGCCGCAAGGACCATGGCGTGCGCTGTTCGGCTGAATCGACCTTTGGGTCGGTGTTCAACATCAACGCGATCCGCTCCGGCGATCTGGACCTGGGGTTGGCCCAGTCCGATACCCAGTACAGCGCTTTGCGCGGCGAAGGGCCGTTCGAGAAACGCGGCCCTTATAGCGAGTTGCGCTCCGTGTTCTCGCTGCATGCTGAGCCGGTGACCCTTATGGCGCGGGCGGATTCGGGCATCAAGCACATCAACGACGTCAAGGGCCGGCGCATGAACATCGGCAATCCCGGTTCAGGGACGCTGGCAACCTGGCAGGTGATCGAACAGGCGCTTGGTTGGACCCGTCGCGATCTGGGATTGGCGGCCGAGTTCAAGGCCAACCAGCAGGGGGAGGCCCTGTGCGACAACAAGGTTGATGCCTTCTTCGCGCTGGTCGGCCATCCATCCGCCGCGACCCGCGAAACGGCGAACGCCTGCGCCGCGGTGCTGGTGCCGATCGACGGCCCGGGCATCCAGGCGCTGGTCAAGACCAGCCCTTTCTATCGCTGGGCGGTGATTCCGGGCGGCATGTATCGGGGCAACCCGAAAGACATAAAGACATTCGGTGTCGGCGCAACGCTGGTCAGTTCGACCAAGACCAAGCCCGAAGTCATTTATACGATCGTGAAGGCCGTGTTCGATAATTTTGATGTCTTCCGCGATATGCACCCGGCCCTGGCCAATCTGCGGAAAGAGGAAATGGTGCGAGATTCCCTGACCGCCCCTCTGCACGCGGGGGCCGCGCGGTACTTTCGGGAGGCGGGACTGATTAAGTGAAGGCGCCGCGGCCGCTGGGCGGCCGCGGCGATCCGGTCACTTCGCGTTGGTCAGGTATTCGATGACCAGGGCGCGCTCGTCTGCCTTCTTCAGGCCCGGATAGGCCATCTTGGTCGATGCCTTGGGGTCGCTCAGGTAGTCCCGCAGGAACTGCTTGGGGTCGGCGAGATAGCCGTCGAGTGACTTGGCGTCCCAGACCAGGCCCTTTTCACCGGCGGCGACCATGGAACTGGAATAGCGTGACGTCTTGAAGCCTTCGGCCGTGCCGGCCTTGCGGCCGATGATGCCATTGAGGGACGGGCCGATGGTGTGTTTGCCCGACACCGTATGACATTGGGCGCAGCGGTTTTTCTTGAACGCCTTGGCGGCGTCGGCCTGAACGGGCGCCGCGGCGACCATCATCGATGCCGCGAAGCCGGCGACCGCGGCGGCCATCAAGGAAGCATGTTTCATGAGACAAAACCCTTCGTCGTGTTTTGGTTGGTAATCTTGGGCGCACCCTTACAGGTGGGCTCGCATTATCTGCATCACGCCGGGAATGCGCAATCGGCAACCCTGGCCGGCGGAGATGATTTCATTCGCCCGCCGATCCGCATTATACTGTGCATCATGGAAGTCGTGGGCGCAGTCATGGGGGATTCCCCGGACTGTGAAAGGAGCGTTGCAGACTCATGCCAGCAGA
The DNA here is from genome assembly GCA_048263775.1 of Rhodospirillales bacterium. Taxonomy (GTDB): domain Bacteria; phylum Pseudomonadota; class Alphaproteobacteria; order Rhodospirillales; family Casp-alpha2; genus UBA1479. Next base: position 133,493 of record JBLXDU010000005.1, on the reverse strand, counting down.
TAATCTAAGCAAAGCGGATGTCGCCAAGCTTTTGTCCGACCCCACGCCGGACAACCGCGCGGCAACCGCGGCCAAGGTCGCCGTGGCCTTCGATCCCGGCAAGCTAAGCCCCACCGAGCGGGCCCTGGCAGAAGAAATTTTTCGCCTGATGGTCAAGGACGCGGAAGTCCGCGTACGTCAGGCGTTGACGGAAAACCTGAAGCAGAACGGCAACGTGCCGCATGACGTGGCGGTGGCACTGGCCAACGACATCGACCAGGTGGCGTTGCCGATGATCGAATTTTCCCAGGTTCTCAACGATGATGACCTGATCGCCATCATCGGGTCGCAAGACCCCGCCAAGCAGGAAGCCGTCGCCGGGCGCGCCACCGTGTCGGAGGCATTGTCCGATGCTCTGGTCAGTTCCGGCAACGAGGCGGCGGTGACCCGTCTGGTCGCTAACGAGGGAGCGGCGATTTCCGAAAGCACGTTCCAGAAGGTGGTCGACGATTTCGGCGACCGCGCCGGGGTGCAGTCAGCCATGGTCAACCGGGCCTCTTTGCCGGTGACGGTGGCCGAACGCTTGGTGACCTTGGTGTCGGAAAACCTGCGTGACGAGTTGGTCAAGCGCCACGAACTGCCGGCGGCGATGACCACGGACATCATCCTGCAATCGCGTGAACGGGCAACCATCAGCCTGTCCTCCGATTCCAGTGTCGATGACGTGATGATCCTGGCCCGCCAGTTAAACGACAACGGCCGCCTGACGCCGTCGATCACCCTGCGGGCACTCTGCATGGGCGACATCACGTTCTTCGAGTGCGCGATGGCGACACGGGCGGGGGTCACGCTGGATAACGCGCGGCGCCTGATCCACGACCGCGGCCCTCTGGGGCTGCGCGCCGTGTTCGACAAGGCCAAGCTGCCGCCGGCCCAGTTCATGGCCGTGCGCGCGGCGCTGGATGTCAGCCGGGAAACGCAGATGGACGGCGGCGAGAATGACCGCGAACGTTATGCCCGGCGCATGATCGAGCGGATCATGACCCAGTACGACGATCTGGGCGTCGAGTTCGAGTCCTCGGACCTGGAATATCTGCTGACCAAGATGGATGAATTGCCCGCCGATGTGCTGGGGGATGACGGGCCGGATGCCGTGGTCGGCGCGGGCCGGTAAGCAAGCCGATCAGGAAGAATGAGCGGAGTGGAGCTTATCTGCCGCCCGCGTCGCGCCAGACGGCGTAATCCTTGCGAAACCGATCGAGCGATTTCCACACCTTGGCGAAATCCTTGTCCTGCTTCGCCGTGTCGCGCGCGACCTCGTCCCAGGCCTTGGACAGTTTACCGAGAATTTCCCGCGGCCAGCGGCGCACGGTCACGCCTTCCTTGGTCAGGTTCAGAAGGGCCCGGTACTGTGAGGCCTCGCCCTCGGCCAGGCCATGACGCACATTGTCGCCGCACACGGCGCGCAGTTGTGAGCGCTGCACCGGCTTGAGGTTGGCCCAGCGGTCGTTGTTGATGACCAGCGCCAGCAGCGTCGCCGGCTGATGCCAGCCGGGGAAATAGTAATTCCGCGCCATGCGGTGCAGGCCGAGCTGCACATCGATGGCGGGCATGGAATATTCGGCGGCGTCGATGGCCCCGGTTTCCAGAGCGTGGAAGATTTCCCCTTCGTTCAGGGCCACGGTCTTCGCACCCAGGCGGTTCATCACGCGCGCGCCAAGACCGGTCATGCGTACCCGCAGGCCTTTCAGGTCTTCGACCGTGGTCAACGGCCGTCGGTACCAACCGGCCCCTTCGGGCGACACCAGCCCGCAGACCACGATCCGCACGCCCAGGCCTTCGGCCAGGCTGTTCAACAGCTTTTCGCCGCCGCCGAAATAGAGCCAGGCCAGGTATTCCTCGGCCCGTGGGCCGAACGGCACGGCGCCGAACAGTTGCAAGGCGGGGATGGTCGCCGGCCAGCTTTCGGGGGCGACGAAGGCTGCGTCGACGGTGCCGTCCTTGACCGCGCTAACCATATCCTTGCCTTGAATCAGGGTCCCCGGTTCGTTGAAAGCGATCTCCATCCCGCCGGCGGACACGCGCCAGATTTCCGTTTCGATTCGTTTGGCCTGGGCACCCAACTGCGGCAGGGCGCTGGCAAAGGCGCTTTCCATGCGCCAGCGCACGATGGGGTCGGGGGTGATGGCGGGGGCCAGCAGGCTTTCCGCAGTGGCGGGCAGGGCAGATATCTCTGCGGTCGATGCTGGGGAGGGTTCTTTCGGCGTGCCTGGCTCGGGGGTGAGTTCTGCCACGGCCTGGGCGGCGGTTTCGGGCAGCGATGCGTTCAGGCGGGGGGCGATGATGGAAACCCCCAGGACAACGCCGACAACCAATCCCACGACGATGCCGATGACGGCATTGCGCATGATGATGACCTTTCCGTTCCACCCTCCCTTGGGCGGCCCTCGACGGGCGCGCAAGTGTACCTGAAGTGATCCGGGGCTCGGAGTCCTTAGGCCGCGGGGTTATTCACAATCTGTGGATATGTCGGGAGCACTCCGTGCCGCCCCTCCCGGATTATTGATCTAGATCAATGCCGAAGCCTATTCCGGCACCCTAAAGTTGCGTCATTGAAACCACGGGAATTTCGAAAGATGACGACAGGAAGCATGATTTTTCTTGGTGTTTGCATCGCCGCTGCTCTCGCGTTCATGGCGGCTGCTGCCTACGGCGTTAATCGCACCAATAATCCCCGCTAGGCGGGTTCGAATTCATTTGGGCATTATGCCCGATCCGACCCCAAGGATTGGCAAACCCACGGCCCCGGTCCGCGTTCGCGCGGGCCGGGGTTTTGCGTTTGGTGGCGAATCGGGTGGAGTGTAGGCGACGGTCAGTCGCACTTGCGGTAGACGAGGTCTACCTCGTGCCATTGGTTGTTGTACTTGACGGCGTAGGACCGAAGCTCCGTCGCACTGACGATCTTGTCCTGATAGATCAGGCCGTCGGCCTCCAGCACCAGGATGTCGTCCTCACGGCGCACGGTGTAGACGGCGGCGCTGCCGTCATCACGGATGACCCGGATCTTGCCGGCGTCGACTTGATTATAGGTGACGCCGTTGCCGCCTTCCTTGCGCGAACAATCGATGGCCCAACGGCCCAGAACCCAGGGTACGGGGAATTGGCCCGGCGGGGCGGGCGGCGGCATCTGCCCGGCAGCGTGGCGAACAGCAGGCGGCCGCGGCTGTTCCGTTGCAAAGGTCGAGGGAACATGCGTGCCTTGGGTCGGCTGCAGGGTCGCCAGCCGACGGCGCGCCAGATGGGTCAGGGCGCTGTCCGGGTAGGTCTCGATGAAGGTCTGGAACACGGTCGGATCATCGGACCCGCGGATGCGTTCCCATTTCTCCACGTCGGCGCGGCGTTCGCGGGTGGGATCACGGCTGAATTCCTTGTCCTCGCCGCGGTTAAACGGCGACGACATGGTGTTCCACAATTCCGCGGATTTGTCGGCAACGGTCGAGAGGGCATTGTTGGCCGTCTCACACCCGCCGAGTAGTAAGAGGGCGGCCAGCGCCGGTGCGGCCGCGAAACGGCGGGCCCTGGTGGTGCTGTGCGGCGTTTCGGTCAAAGAAGTCATGGCACGGCCCCGGCGTGTGGTTCTTGAATCTGCAAGGAGCAGTGCTCCTCCCCTTCGGCCGCCTAACCTAGCCAATTAAACGCGGGAGCGAAAGCGCCAGGTCCCGGCCCGGCGGGCCGTCAAATGCATTTTAGAGATTGCTGTCATGATGTTCTTGCGGGGACTTGGGCCCCGGATTTCCTGGGGTTCGGCCCAGGAAAGGCGTATTATCCGCAATTGAGGACTCTGGGATTGAAGACCTGTCGCGCGCGTCCCTGCAAAGGAATTGGACGCGCCGCTCGCGCGGCCTTCCGGAAAACCGGATGGGGTTGCGGTGTCAGGCGCCACATGCTGCTTGTTCAGCCCTTAATGCGTCACTCTCAGCGCCCCTGGATGGAACCGGGGAGCGCCTTTGATGGAGTACTTCCATGTCGCTTTCGAGCGCCAAAAAGACTGTCGCCGTTCTTGGCTTTCTTTCTTTCGTGCCGTTCGCCACGGCCGTCTCCGCGCAGGACATCGCCACCCTGCCGGTTTGTGAACAGGTCATCACTGATACGCTGAAGTCGAAGGACGAAAACCCCGTCGTCGGCGAAGCCGCCGAACTGATGTTCAACCAGTTGGTCGAGCGGGCCCGCACGGAATGTGCCGACGGCAACTTCCGCGACGCCGCCGCCACGCTGAACCAGGCCCGTAGCCTGGTCGCCGCCGAATAGCGGCAAGCAGATCAGACACGTTCCGCTTGGCGCGGGTTAGCACCTGCCGCTGAAAAGAGCGCCGGCCGCTGGCGAGAGACCGGTGCCCGGAACGGAAAAACGGCCCCTGGGGGATAAAATCCCCAGGGGCCGTTTCCGTTTCGACATATCGGGCTTTCGCCCGGAATGGTCGGAGTGAGAGGATTCGAACCTCCGACCCCCGCCTCCCGAAGACGGTGCTCTACCAGGCTGAGCTACACTCCGGCATGGACGCCGCGGAAAAAGCCGGAAGGAACTTGAGGTCCCTTGCTGCCGGGCCGCGACGGGCGCCCGTTATAGCGGTGCTTGAGGGCCAGAGCAAGCGCCTGAACGCGCCGTCGTCACGCGTCGCTTTTCCGCCGTCCGGCGGGGCCGTAAACCCGCGCGCGCGGGCCGCCGCCATGGGTGAATTTCTTGATTGATCGCGGTGGGGGCGGGATGTAGTCTGAAAATACGCACTTTGTGCGGTTTTATGCGATATGCGGCAAGCCACGGACGCGTAAACAGGGATCAAACGCGGGACTTCATTGGTCTGGCGGGGGGGCATTTTGACGGACAGCATGCAGCGTGGTCGGGGAGGCGTGTCATTGACGTCAACGGCACCCCAAGCCGATGGAACAGGCGACCGGGAATACGAATGCAAGCTGGGCGGCACGGCTGCCCAACTGCGCGCCGTCCGGAAGGTGGCCCAAGGCCTGTCCGGCAACCGCCTCACCTGGGTTACCGACGATCTGGAAAGCGTCTATTACGACACCCCGGACATGCGGCTTGGCCGGCGGGGGGCGACCTTGCGCGTGCGCCGCAAGAAGGGCCGGTTCATCCAGAACGTGAAATCGCAAAACGACGGCACCGGCGCCCTGTTTGCGCGCGGTGAGTGGGAACAGGACGTCGACAGCCTGACCCCGCGTCTGGACCTTTTGCCCGAGGCGGCGGTTGAGGTCATGGGGCTTGTCTTGCCCGGCGAGTTGCAGGAAACCTTCCGTACCCACTTTACCCGCGAGCGGGCGGTGGTTACCCGCCGTGGCGCCATGGGCCCGGAAAGCCGCATCGAAATCGCCATCGACAATGGTGAGGTCGTCGCCGTGAATCGCAACGCCGCGGGCATCCCGGTAAAGGGCGCCCGCGCCAAGCTGCGCGAGAAGATTCAGGAATGCGAACTGGAACTGTTGCAGGGCGATCCCCGCGACCTGTTCGAGGTGGCGCTGGAGCTACAGCAGACGGCGGGCCTAACGATTATTCAGGAAACCAAGGCGGCGCGCGGCTACCGGCTGCTGACGCCGCCCAAGGTTGTTCCCGTGCGCGCCGGACGCACGACTCTGCGCCCCGATCAATCGGTCAACGCGGCCATCGCCGAGATTTTGCGCGCGGGAGCCCGCCACATGTTGGCCAACGAAGAGCCGGCCATCGAGGGCACGGATCCGGAAGGCGTGCATCAGTTCCGCGTTGCCGTCCGGCGCATGCGTTCCATGCTGTCGGTGTTTTCCAAGTTGCTCGATCCGGCCCGGGTGGACTGGTTGAAGGCGGAATTGAAATGGATTGCCGACCAGTTCGGCCCGGCCCGCGACTGGGACGTGTTCGTCGCCGAAATTCTCGGCCCGCCGCAAAAGGCGGGGGTCGAGCCGGCGGCCATGATCGAATTGGCCGCCGCAGCCGAGGATCGCAGGCTCGACGCCTATGCCCTGGTGCGCGAAGCCCTGAAATCGCCGCGCTATGCCGGGCTGGTGCTGCGCCTGTCGGCCTTCACGGAAACCCAGGGCTGGGCACCGCAGCCCTGTCCGCCGGATCACCCGCTGGCCCAGCCGATCATGGATTGGGCGGCCTCGATCCTCAACCGTGCCCATAAGAAGGCGCTGCGCGCCGGCGACGGCCTGGCGAAACTGGATGTGCCGGCGCGGCATCTGTTGCGCATCCGGCTCAAGAAGCTGCGCTACAACACGGATTTTCTGCAGGCGCTGTATGACTCGCCCGCCAAGAAGAAATATCTGCGCGCGCTGGAACGCTTGCAGGACGATTTCGGTCATCTCAACGACGTCGCCGTGGCGGAAACCCTGCTGGCCGATCTGGCCGCCGACCATCCGGGCGGACGGGGCGGCAAGGCAGCGGCGATCGACAAGGCTTCGGCCGCCATCATGGGCTGGCACGCGCGGGGGCTCTACGATAGTGAACCGCGCCTGCTGACCGATTGGGACACGTTCACCAGCGCCCCGCCGTTCTGGCGCAAGGGCAAATAGCCACCGGCAAGTTGGCAGAGGGACGACGGATATGGCGCGCGCGATTCTGATCGCAAATTCCAAAGGCGGTTGCGGCAAGACGACCATCGCGACGAACCTGGCTGCGGCCTTCGCCCAGGGGGGGCTGAACACGGCGCTGGCCGATGTCGACAGCCAGAAAAGCAGTTTGTCCTGGCTCAAGCGTCGCCCCGCGGACCTTCCGGACATCACCGGGCTGGATTGGACCAAGACGTTCAAGGCGCCGCCCAAGAAGGTGCAGCGTCTGGTCATCGATGCGCCGGCTGCGCTTGGTCTGGCGCGGTTCCGCGAATTGCTGAAGATGGCCGAGGTCATCATCCTGCCGATCCTGCCTTCGGCATTCGATCAGGCGGCGACGCAGCGGTTTCTGAAGAAAATCGACGATCTGAAGCCGATCCGCAGCCACAAAAAGCCGGTAATCCTGGTCGGTAACCGGGTGCGGGCGCGCACGCGCTCGGCCCAGGAATTGGACACATTCATCGAAACCCTGGACCATCCGGTGGGGACGATCATCGCCGACCGGGCGCTTTATACGGATGGGGCTTATTCGGGCGTCAGCGTGTTCGACAAGGGTGATCGGCGATCCCTGGATGCTCAGGCGGATTGGTCCCCATTGATCACCTTTGTCGAGACGAACTAAATTGCCATGACACATGAGATGCAAACCATGAGCATGGACGGCGACGCATTCCGGCATTGGCGCAAGCGCCACAAGTTGTCGCAGAAGGACGCGGCAAAGGCGCTGGGCCTGAAGCCCCGCATCATCCAGTACTATGAAAAGGGTGAGCGCGACGGAAAGACGGTGGAAATCCCGCTGTCCGTCCGGCTGGCCTGCTATGCCATCGAAAGCGGCGTCGGCGATTTCGACGGCAAGGACAGCGCGAAGTTGAAACCGCGCGGCAAGAAGTCCAAGGACTGAACCGGGAATCGCGGCCGGTCGGCGCCGGACGCAGAATTTAGGTCAGTACGCCCGCTCAATACAGAAATCGACCAGTTCCAGCAGTGCCTGTTTCTGTGCATTGTCGGGGAAGATGCCGAGTGCATCACGCGCCACGGCGCCGTAATGCCGCGCCCGGTCGACCGTGTCGGACAGGGCATGATGCTTGGTCATCAGGGTGATGGCATGGGCCAAATCGTCGTCGGTCTGGTCCATGTCCTCAAGCGTGCGGCGCCAGAACGTGCGTTCGGCCTCGTTGCCCCGGTTGAACGCCAGGATCGTCGGCAGCGAAATCTTACCCTCGCGGAAATCGTCGCCCACGGTCTTGCCCAGTTCGGCCTGCTTGGCTGAATAGTCCAGCACGTCGTCGATCAGTTGAAACGCGATGCCCAGATTGGTGCCGTAGGACAGCAGGGCGTCTTCTTCCGCCTTGGGGCGTTCGGCGACCACGGCGCCGATGCGGCAGGCGGCAGCGAACAGTTCCGCCGTCTTGGCGGTGATGACTTCCAGATAGTTGGCTTCGCCTGTTGCCGTGTCGCCGGTGGTCATCAGTTGCATGACCTCGCCCTCGGCGATCACCGCCGAGGCGTCGGACAGAATTTTCAACACCTTGATCGCGCCGTCGGCGACCATCACCTGGAACGCACGGGAAAACAGGAAATCGCCGACCAGCACACTGGCCTGGTTGCCCCAGACCGCGTTGGCCGATGCCTGGCCCCGGCGCAGTTCGCTTTCATCGACCACGTCATCGTGCAGAAGGGTCGCCGTATGGATGAATTCGACACAGGCGGCCAGCGGGATGTGTCGGTTGCCTTGGTAGCCGCACATACGGGCCGAGGCGAGAGTCAGGATGGGGCGCAGACGCTTGCCGCCGGACGCGACCAGATGCCCCGCCAGCTGCGGAATCAGCGCGACCGGGCTTTCCATGCGCTGGACGATGACCTCGTTCACGGCTTTCAGGTCGTCGGCGACCAGGGCCTGAAGCTTGTCCAGGTTGGGTTTCTTTTGGCGTTCGCCTTCAAGGTCGACCACAAGGGCCACGGCGCTTCCCCTTATATCCGATTGTTCGTCGCTTGACGGTTGTTCCAGGAGCCGTGAGCATAGGGACCGTCAGGCCCCATGGTCAACTGCGACGGACGGGGCGGGGAAGGGGCGCGCCATGGTCGAATTGTTCCGCACCAACGATCCCGTGCTGCTGTCTTGGATGCAGGCGCGGCTGGCCGCGCTCGACGTGCCGGCCCAGGTGTTCGACATGCACGCCAGTTTCATGGACGGCAACGTCCTGGCCATCCAGCGCCGTATCATGGTGGACGAGGACGACCTTACCCGTGCCAAGCGTGTCATCGTCGAGGCCGAGGAAATCGCCCGCGGTGAACGCGACCCCCTGGATTGAGGCGCGCCATGACTTCTGTCGCCATCGACGCCGAGGAGACCCGCCTGTTGGACGGCCGGGTCGTCTGTTATCAGCCCCGGCGCGGCTACCGTTCCGCCATCGACCCGATCCTGATGCAGGCGGCCGTTCCGGCCCGGCCCGGCGACCGCGTGCTGGACTTGGGATGCGGTGCCGGGGCGGCGGCGTTGTGTCTGGCCCATCGCGTGGCCGGGGTGGCGGTCACCGGCCTGGATATTCAGGAACCGTTGATCGCCTTGGCCCGCGAAAGTGTCACGGCCAACGGCATGGCGGATGCGGTCCAATTCATGGCGGGGGACCTGCTGACTCCGCCGGACGGCATCGGGGCCGGGGCGTTCGATCATGTCATGGCCAATCCGCCCTTTCAAAAGGCCGGCACCTCTCGCCCTTCGCCTGATCCGGTGAAGGCAATGGCGACGGTGGAGGGGCGGGCCCAACTGGCCGATTGGGTGCGGACGGCCGCCCGGCTGGTGCGGGGCGGCGGCACAGTCACCTTCATCCATCATGGCGGACGGGGGGATGAGCTGGCGGATCTTATGTCGGCATCCCTCGGCGCGGTCACCCTGCAGCCTGTTCAAGGCAAGCCGGGAGAGGGCCGTCCGGGGCGAATGATCGCGCAGGGAATCAAGGACGCGGCGGCGAATCGCCGCAGGCTAACGCCCTTGGTTTTGCACGAACCGGGAGGTGATTTTTCGGCCCCTGTGGATCGAATCCTACGGGGGTATGCGGATATCGCGATAAATCGCCCCTGAGGTCGAGAAAGTGGCCAAATCTGTGCGTCTCGTCACTTGTCAGGCCGGTCTCTACCTGGGATATTCCTTACAGAATGCTTACATAATATACGGCGCGAAACGACGCCAAATATCAAAAATTCAGGGACGGTCTTCGGGGGCCGGTGAAATAGTGGGTAACGCAGCGGTTATCGCCGTTATTGGCGCATTCATCGCATTGGGCGTTCTGGGTGTGTTGTTCTACGTCAGCACCCTGGCCAAGAACGTCTATCAGATCAAAATTCAGATGAAGGACGATTTGGCCTACGAGCTGGATCGTCTGAAGGATCACGTCGAAAAGGAAATGGTCCAGCGCCAGAAGTGGATCACCCGCGACGTTGCCAGTGTGTCAGATGCCAAGTTCGACCTTGTCGATGGTGAAATGGCGGCGCTCAAGTCGCAGGTCCGCGCGGATCTCAACATCCTTGATGAAAAGCTTCGCAAACTGTCGGCCCTGCAACAGGCCATGGCGGCGAAGCCGAACCGGCAGGGGGCCGATTTCGACGAACCGGATCTGGCCTCCGCCTTCGCGGTGGACAGCGTGGGGCGCAAGGCCGCACAATAAGGCATGTCAGACACCCAGCCGGAATCCCGCGGTCTCGGCGCACTTCCCGTCATCGGCGCCTTGCTTGATCCGCCGCCCACGGTGGCCGTGGTTCGGCTGTCCGGCGTCATCGGGGCCATGGGCGGATTTCGCCGGGGGCTCAGCCTGGGCAGCCAGGCGGGCGTTCTTCAGCGCGCGTTCAAGCTGCGTAATCTCAAGGCCGTGGCGCTGGCCGTCAATTCGCCGGGCGGCTCACCCGTGCAATCGGCCCTGATCGCCGGCCGCATCCGGCAATTGGCTGATGAAAAGCAGATCCCCGTCATCGCCTTTGCCGAAGATGTCGCTGCGTCTGGCGGCTACTGGCTGGCCTGCGCCGCTGATGAAATCTATGCGGATGCGTCCTCCATCATCGGCTCCATCGGTGTGGTGTCGGGCGGATTCGGCCTGCAGGGCCTGATCGAAAAGCTGGGGGTGGAACGCCGCTTGCACACGTCCGGCGACAAGAAAGCCATGCTCGACCCGTTCCAGCCGGAAAAACCGGCCGAGGTGAAACACCTGAAGGACATCCAGGGTGACATTCACGAAGCCTTCAAGGACATGGTGCGTGCCCGCCGGGGCGATCGCCTCAAGGGTGCGGAAAAGGATCTGTTCTCCGGCGCCTTCTGGACCGGGACCCGGGCATTGGACCTGGGCCTGATCGACGGCCTTGGTGATCTGCGGGCGGTCATGCGCGCGCGCTACGGCGACAAGGTGAAGCTGCGGCTGGTCGGTGAGCGGCGGGGACTTTTCGGCCGCCTGCGGTTCGGCGCTCTGTCCGATGCCCCCGCTGGCCCCGATTGGGCGGGTCAAGCCGTGGCGGCCATCGAGGAACGGATGATCTGGAACCGTTTCGGGCTATAATCTGGCTATAAGAAGCCACGGGATTCCTTGACCGCTCTGCCGCCCAACCCCTAAAAGGCCCCATGTTCGGATTTTCCATCCAAAAACTGTTGTTCACGGGCTTGGCCATCGCCGCCGTGTGGTACGCGTTCAAGTGGCTGGGCCGCATGCAGGCCCAGAAACGCACGCTCGACCGCCAGGAAGCCCGCCGGATGAAGGAATCCGGGCCCGCCAAGGCCAAGATGCCCGAGGTCGAGGACATGGTTGAATGCACCACCTGTGGTGCGTTCGTCGCCGCTCAGGGCATGCGCCATTGCGGTAAAACCGACTGTCCCTATCCGGAGTAACGAAGGTGCGGTTCCTTCCTTGACCGTCCGGACCCCGCCCCCTATTTTCTGGCACCGCAACATAACGCGATTTCTTAACCGCAAATCCTTTGGAACCCGCCGCCATGGCGAATACCTCCGGCGACAAGCCGAGCTTTCAGTCGCTCATCCTCACGCTTCAGCAGTTCTGGGCCGACCAGGGCTGCGTGATCCTGCAGCCCTACGACATGGAAGTGGGTGCTGGGACTTTCCACCCGGCGACCACCCTGCGTTCGCTGGGCAAGCCGGATGACGTGTGGAAATGCGCCTATGTGCAGCCGTCGCGCCGCCCGACCGACGGTCGTTACGGCGAGAATCCAAACCGCCTGCAGCATTATTACCAGTTTCAGGTGCTCATGAAGCCGAGCCCGGCCGACGTGCAGCAGACCTATCTGGAAAGCCTCTATGCCATCGGCATCGACAAGGACACCCACGATATCCGCTTCGTCGAGGACGACTGGGAAAGCCCGACCCTGGGCGCCTGGGGTCTGGGCTGGGAAGTCTGGTGTGACGGCATGGAAGTGACGCAGTTCACCTATTTCCAACAGGTCGGTGGCTATGAATGCGATCCGGTGCCGGTGGAAATCACCTACGGGCTGGAACGCTTGGCCATGTACGTGCAGGGCGTCGAAAACGTCTATGACCTGGATTGGGACGGCCAGCCTAAGGACAAGGGCGGCAAGACCTACGGCGACGTGTTCCTGCAGGCCGAACGGGAATATTCCGCCCATAACTTCGAACATGCCTCGACCGACATGCTGCGCCGCCATTTCGAAGACGCGGAAAAGGAATGCGCGCACCTGCTGTCCAAGGACCTGGCGCTGCCTGCCTATGACTACTGTCTGAAGGCGTCGCACCTGTTCAATCTGCTGGATGCGCGGGGCGTCATCAGCGTCACCGAACGCCAGGCGTTCATCCTGCGCGTGCGCGATCTGGCCAAGGGATCGGCCAGGGCCTGGATGAAATCCCAAGGGGTTGAGGTCGCGTGATGCCCGAGCTTCTTCTGGAACTTCTGTCCGAGGAAATCCCCGCCCGCATGCAGGCGCGGGCCGCCGATGACCTGAAACGCTTGGTTGGCGACGGTCTGAAGGGTGCGGGGCTGTCCTTCACCAATGCGCAGACCTACGTTACCCCGCGCCGCCTGACCCTGGTCGTCCACGGCCTGCCGGCCAAGCAGGCTGACATTTCCGAGGAACGCCGCGGCCCCCGCGCCGACGCGCCGGAACAGGCCAAGCAGGGCTTCATGAAATCCCTGCCCAAGGACACCAAGGTCACGGAACGGGAAACGGAAAAGGGCACCTTTCTGTTCGCCCAGGTCGAACAGGCGGGCGGCAAGACACGCCTGATCCTGCCGGACATCATCCAGGCCGCCCTGCAGGCCCTGCCCTGGCCCAAGTCCATGCGTTGGGGCCGCGGTAAGGCGCGCTGGGTGCGGCCGCTGCATTCGATCCTCGCGGTTTACGATCAGGAAGGCCTGGAATTGGAATTCGCCGGCATTCAGGCCGGGGTCACCACCCGGGGACATGCCTTCATGGCACCCGCCGGTATTTCGGTGTCCGATTTCGCCGATTACGAAAAGGCGATGAAGGCGGCCAAGGTCGTGATCGACCCGGACGCCCGCAAGCAGACCATCGCCGCCGATGCCGCGCGCATGTGCAAGGGCGCCGGCGTGACCCTGAAGGACGACCCGGCTTTGTTGGACGAGGTCGCGGGGCTGGTCGAATGGCCGGTCGTGCTGATGGGGGGAATCGACGCCGAATTCATGGACGTGCCGCCGGAGGTTCTCATCACCTCCATGCGCAAGCATCAGAAATATTTCGCGACCGAAGACGCCAAGGGCAATCTGGCGGCCAAGTTCGTGCTCGTCGCCAACCGGGAAACCGCCGACGGCGGCCGTCAGGTCATCGCCGGGAACGAACGCGTCCTACGCGCGCGCCTGGCCGATGCCAAGTTCTTCTGGGACCAGGATCGCAAGACGACCCTGGCGTCCAAGGCGCCGCAGCTGAAGGACCGGGTGTTCCACGCCAAGCTGGGCACGCTCGACGAAAAGGTCGACCGCATGCAGGCTCTGGCCGCAGCCCTCTGCGACTATGTGCCCAAGGCGGACCGCGACAAGGTGCGCTCCGCCGCGCGCCTCGCCAAGGCGGACTTGTCGACCGGAATGGTCGGTGAATTCCCGGATCTGCAGGGCGTCATGGGCGCCTATTACGCCCGCCACGACGGCGAGAGCGAGGCCGTGGCCGCCGCCATCGCCGAGCATTATTCGCCGCTTGGGCCCTCCGACGCCTGTCCGTCGAAGCCGGAAAGCGTGTGCGTGGCGCTGGCCGACAAGATCGACAGCCTGGTCGGGTTCTGGACCATCGACGAAAAGCCGACGGGCTCGAAAGACCCCTACGCCCTGCGCCGCGCGGCATTGGGCGTGATCCGCCTGATCCTCGAGAACAAGCTGCGCCTGCCGCTGAAGAGGGTGTTTCAGGATGGTGTTGACCTGTATCCGAAGGCGCTTCAACCATCAGCTCAATCTGTTGAAAAAGCTGCCGCTGCAATCAACGAGCTAGAGCATTTCGGCGGTAGCGCGAACCCTCGTGACTATGTGAAATTTGAGCTCCTGGATTTCTTCGCCGATCGCCTGAAGGTTCATCTGCGCGAACAGGGCGTGAAGCACGACCATATCGACGCCGTGTTCGCGATCAAGAACAAGGACGGCGGCAGCGAGGACGACCTGGTCCGCCTGCTGGCCAAGGTGTCGGCGCTGTCCGACTTCCTGGCCACGGAAGACGGCGGCAACCTGCTGACCGCCTATCGGCGCGCGGCCAATATCCTGAAGATCGAAGAAAAGAAGGACGCAACGTCCTACGCGGCGCAGCCCGACGACACGCTATTGAAGGACGACGCGGAACGGGCGCTCTACAGCGCGCTCGAAGACGCGGCCCCGGCGATCGCGGAAAAGGTCGCGGCCGAAGACTTCACCGGCGCCATGGCGGCGCTGGCCGGTCTGCGCGTGCCAGTCGACGCCTTCTTCGACAAGGTCACCGTCAATACGGACGACGCCAAGGTTCGCGAGAACCGTTTGAAACTGCTCTCCATGATCCGGACGGCGCTGGAAGGCGTCGCCGACTTTTCCAAGATCGAAGGATAGGTATTCGATGACACAATGGGTCTACAACTTCGGGAACGGCACCGCGGACGGCGATGCGGGGATGAAGGAACTTCTGGGCGGCAAGGGTGCCAACCTGGCCGAAATGGCGGGCCTGGGCCTGCCGGTACCTCCCGGGTTCACCATCACGACCGAGGTCTGCACCTATTACTACGATCATGAAAAGACTTATCCCGGCGACCTGAAGGATGCCGTCGCGGCGGCCCTGGCCAAGGTCGAAAAGGGCCTCGGGCGAACCTTCGGCTCCACGGACAAACCGCTTCTGGTTTCCGTCCGCTCCGGTGCCCGTGCCTCCATGCCGGGGATGATGGACACCATTCTGAACCTGGGCCTCAACGACCAGACGGTCGAGGCCCTGGCCAAGGAAAGCGGCGACGCACGCTTCGCCTATGACAGCTACCGGCGCTTCATCCAGATGTTTTCCGACGTCGTGCTGGGCGTTGAACACCACAATTTCGAAGATGTCCTGGAAGAGCACAAGGACCGCCTGGGCAAGAGCCTGGACACCGAGCTGACCGGCGACGACTGGAAGGCCGTGGTCAAGGATTTCAAGAAGCTGGTGCAGGATGAGCGCGGCGAAGGCTTCCCCCAGGACCCGCAGGCGCAGCTGTGGGGAGCCATCGGCGCCGTGTTCGGCAGCTGGATGAACACCCGCGCCATCACCTACCGGCGCCTTAACGATATCCCCGCCGCCTGGGGCACGGCCGTCAACGTGCAGGCCATGGTATTCGGCAACATGGGCGACGATTGCGCCACCGGTGTGTGCTTCACGCGCAACCCGTCCACGGGTGACGATCATTTTTACGGTGAATTCCTGATCAACGCCCAGGGCGAGGACGTGGTTGCCGGTATCCGTACGCCGCAGCCGCTGACCGAGTTCGAACGCGATCAGCAGGAATCCAATCTGCAGTCCCTTGAAACCGCCATGCCGCCCGTGTTCGGTGAGCTGGTCGCCGTGCGCGACAAGCTGGAGCGCCATTACAAGGACATGCAGGACATGGAGTTCACCATCGAGCGGGGCAAGCTGTGGATGCTGCAGACCCGCTCCGGCAAGCGCACGGCCAAGGCCGCGCTGAAGATCGCCGTCGATATGGTGGCCGAAGGTCTGATCACCAAGGATGAGGCCGTCGCGCGCATCGATCCGGCGCAGCTGGATCAGCTTCTCCACCCGACCCTGGACGCCAAGGCGGAAAAGACCGTCATCGGCCGCGGCCTGCCGGCCTCGCCGGGGGCGGCCACGGGGCGCATCGTGTTCTCGGCCGAAGACGCGGAAGCCTGGGTCGACAAGGGCGAGAAGGTCATCCTGTGCCGCACGGAAACCTCGCCCGAGGACATCACCGGGATGCATGTCTCCGAAGGCATCCTGACGACCCGGGGCGGCATGACCAGCCACGCCGCCGTTGTCGCCCGCGGCATGGGCACGCCCTGCGTGTCCGGGGCGGGTGAACTGCGCGTCGACTACAGCAAGAAGACCCTGCACGCCCTCGGCCAGACCCTGAACGAAGGCGACATCATCACCCTGGACGGCTCGACCGGCGAAATCATGCTGGGCGAAGTCGCCATGATCCAGCCCGAGGTGTCCGGCGATTTCGGTGAACTGATGGCCTGGGTCGACGAGATCAAGGTGATCGGCGTGCGCGCCAACGCGGAAACGCCGCTGGATGCCCTGACCGCCAAGAAGTTCGGCGCCGAGGGCATCGGCCTGTCGCGCACGGAGCACATGTTCTTCGACCCGCACCGCATCGTTCACATGCGCCAGATGATTTTGGCCCGTGACGAGGCCGAGCGGCGCAAGGCGCTGGACAATCTGTTGCCGCATCAGCGTCAGGATTTCCTGGAGCTGTTCCACATCATGGACGGCCTGCCGATCACCATCCGCCTGCTGGATCCGCCCTTGAACGAATTCCTGCCGCACACGGATGAGGAAATGGCCGAGGTCGCCAAGGCCGCCGGCGTGACCACGGAAGACGTGCGCGTGCGCCGGGCGGAACTGGACGAAAGCAACCCCATGCTGGGCCATCGCGGCTGCCGCTTGGCCATCGCCTATCCGGAAATTTGTGAAATGCAGGCCCGTGCCATCTTCGAGGCCCAGGCCGAGATCATGAAGGAAGGCAAGAAGGCCTATCCCGAGGTCATGGTGCCCCTCGTCTCCGTCAAGAAGGAGTTCGAGATGCAGAAGGCGATCATCGACCGCATCGCCAAGGAAGTCATGGCCGAACAGGGCATCGAATTGCCTTACATGGTCGGCACCATGATCGAGTTGCCACGCGCCTGCCTGATCGCCGATCAGATCGCCGAACAGGCGGAATTCTTCTCTTTCGGGACCAACGATCTGACGCAGACCGCCTACGGCTTTTCGCGCGACGATGCGGGCACGTTCCTCGACATCTATCAGCGCCAGGGCGTGCTGGAACAGGACCCCTTCGTGTCCATCGACCAGGAAGGCGTGGGTGAACTGGTGCAGATCGGTGTGGAGCGTGGGCGCAAGACCCGCCCGGACATCAAGCTCGGCATCTGTGGCGAGCACGGCGGCGATCCGGCCTCCGTCGCCTTCTGTCACCGGGTCGGGCTGACCTATGTGTCATGCTCACCCTACCGGGTGCCGATCGCGCGCCTTGCCGCCGCTCAGGCGGCGCTCGCTGATAAGTAAGTCGGCGGCGTCGGCCATGTCTTAGCTCTTGCGGTTACCGAAGGCCGTATCGCGCCGCCGCGGCGCGGACGATTTCCGCGTCGTCGGCGTGATTGCGCAGATAGGCGCTTCGCGCGGTACGAATATCGGCAAGATGCTGCTTAATACGCTCTGGCGTTAAGAGGGTGCCGAACCCTTGGTCGGCATCCAAGCCTGCTATGCTGTTCAACATCCGGCGGCCAATTTCGGGTGTGAAGTGGCTAACGTCCGAATAGATGCCGTCCGTTTGGTTCAGGGCAGTCGTCGTGACCTCGTTGTAGTCGGCGAAGTCCCAGCACTTCAGTGATGCATCCGCGCAGAGCGCGGCAATTCCGCGCTTCCAATCCTCGAACATCTGCCACAACCCCGCATGCCCGATGGCTTCAAGCATTGTTGCGTGAACAGGCGGAATGAGGATGTCGACCGAAATGCCTTGGCTTCGCAAGTCATGTATCAGAGGGCCGAATGCCGCAAGTTTCTCTCTGAACGAAGGATAGTCTCTGTATGCACCGCCAGGGGATAGGAATGCGTCAAGCGGTGCGATGAGGATGCTTTCACGCGTTTGCCGGGGATTGATTTGAAACGTCCGAAAGCCGTCTGAGCGATACACCGTGTGTTTGCCCCGAAGGGAGTCGCGCAATGTATTGCGAGAGCGCTTTAGCGCCGCATAAGAAAACAATGTGCGCGGCAAGGATTTGATCCATGCATAGCGGCCAAGGACATCAGAATAAAAACCGTTGCGAACGGACCGGGTATCGTTGAAAGCGACGAAATCGAAACACAATATCAATCGTCGCATGGGTGTCGTCTCAGCCGCGTGTCGAGCCAACATGATCATTTCGCCTGCCAAGGCGCCTGCTACCGACAGGTTGTAGGCGCGATCACCATCGATGTCGCGGGGGTCGACGCCGGACATGCAGCGAGACGTACCCAGAATGATGGTTTCCGGGCGTCTTGCCGTTGCCTGTAAAGGCTTGGACAGCCGTTCGATGCCGATGGATTTGTTTGTGTTAAAGCCCTTGATATGGGGAATGCCAAAGATGTCGAACGGATCAATGAACAGGTTCAGGCCACCCAAAAATAGGGATAGCAGGGCGATACCGGTCAGGAGATGTCGAACGTAGGTCATGTCAGAACCGGAAATAGAGGAATTCGCTGATTTCGGTCATGTTGGCCAGGGATGCCACGGCAAGAAACGCCAGGGAGTATGCCCACCACCGATTTGCCTGCCACTTGACCATAAGCCAACTGGGGGTCTGGTCCTCGAGGTTCCGATCATCCTGCGTCTCGGGCAGGGTGCGAAATATCTGCACGGTGTTGGGAGCCAGCCATACCAGGGCCAGTAATGCGACGACGTAGTAATAGGCCTCATGCCACCTGATTTCCGCAAGGGCCGGCGGTATCGTGGTTCCGTGCAATCCGGCCATGCCGTTTAGGATATTTACAGCTCCGCCCAGGCTGTCAGCGCGAAAGACGACCCAGGCGGCCACCACCGCAAGAAAGGTCAGGATGCGGCTCGTCCAGGCCGCGTAGGGACCGCCTACCGGACCCAACGGCCCCCGCCAAGCGCGCCATAGGTTGTTTATGATCAGATAGACTCCGTGCAGCGCACCCCAGGCGATGAAGGTCCATCCAGCGCCGTGCCATAATCCTCCTAGCACCATCGTGGTTAGAAGATTGCCGTAGCGGCGCGTTGGGCCGCATCGGTTGCCGCCAAGCGGGATGTAAAGATAATCCTTGAGGAAACGGGATAGGGTCATGTGCCAGCGCCGCCAGAAATCGATAATGCTGGTCGCTTTGTAGGGTGAGAAAAAGTTGACCGGCAGTCGGATGCCGAACATCAACGCCAGGCCGACGGCCATATCCGTGTAGCCTGAAAAATCGAAATAGAGTTGGAAGGTATAGGCGAGTGCGCCCCCCCATCCATCGACCAAGCCAATAGGGGTTCCTGTCTCGGCCGCCTGGAACACGGGCGTCGCATAGCGGGCCATGGTGTCGGCAATGACGACTTTTTTAAACAGACCCGTGAAGAAGATAGACAGACCGAGGCTAACGTCCGGCCAGGAGAAACGGAACCGCTTGGGGTCGGCGAACTGCGGCATCATTTCCTTGTGGTGGACGATCGGGCCGGCGATCAGTTGCGGGAAGAACGTCACGAACAGGCAGTATTCGAGGAAGCCGTGTGATTCGACCCGGTTGTGTCGGCTGTCGACCAGATAGGTGATCTGCTGAAACGTGAAGAAAGAAATGGCCAGGGGCAGGACGATCGCGGGCAAGTGCCAGTCCGCATCAAGGGCCTGCGCCAGGGCCCCGGTGAAAAATATTGCGTACTTGAAATATCCCAGGAGCCCCAGGTTGAAGGCGATACCCGCCCACATCCATGCGGCACGCGCGCCGCGTGCCATCATTTTGGCGATAGTGAAGTTCACAAGGATCGAAGCAGTGATCAGGATCAGGTACTTAGGTGTCCACCAACCGTAGAAGGCCAGAGACGCCACGACCAACAGAATGACCATGCCTTGCCGCCTGTCCCGCCTGGACAGGAGGTAGAAGCCGATCAGGACGGCCGGCATGAAGGCTAGGACAAAGGTGTAGGAGTTGAACAGCATTCCGGGGAGGCGGGGTCAGGCCGGGGTGCCGAGTGCAGGGGCCGAGAGAATTTCGCGCCCCCTGTCGGTCAGGCGGATGGGGGTCAGCTGCCGCATAGTTGCCGCCATCCTTCCGATCAGTCCGGATTCATTCAGGCCGGGCATGTCAAAATTCTTCAAACCGTAACGCAGACGCGCCGCCCAGAGCATACCCAAAGGGACCAGGGTAGGCGACTGGGCATCGTATCTGCACAACCACTTCCAGAAATCGGTCGCGCAATTCTTGAACGCAATGCTGCGATATACGGGGGCAAGCCCAGGATTGTCACCGATGAAAAAGGCAAGGGCGAGCATCCGGTCGTGCAGGGTCTGGACCGGCAAAGTCGGGTTTCCGGCATCGGTATTGTCCATGATCCGCCCGGTGACATGCCGGGGAGCAAAGGACAGAAGAGGATTGATGCGCACGATTTGCGTGGTATTGGCCATGCGCAGAAAGAGGGAATGCTCTTGGATAAAGACTCGGTCATCACATGCGCCCGCCCGGCGAACGGCGTCCGTGCGAAGAAGCACGCCGGTGCTGCCGCAATGAGAAAATTTCACGGTGTGCCGAAGGTTGATGACGCGCGGGTTGATTTGTGAATCGTCCGGGTAGGCGCCGAACTCAAGCCTCTGGAAATCATCGCACCAAGTGCCGTCACCATGGATGACGCCGCACCCGAGCCTGTCCGCCCAATCGGTCAAAAGGCGGGTCGCGTGTGGCGATAGAACATCATCGCCGTCGACGAGCAGAATGTATGGTTGCCGGGCCGCGTCGATGCCAGTGTTCAGCGCAATAGCCGGGCCCTGGTTCGCCTGTCGCACGATTTGGACATCACCCCAACCGGCTGTCTGTTCTTCGATGAAATCCGAGGAGCCGTCGGTTGACCCGTCATCGACGAAAACGTACTGGCAGGGGATGTCGCCAGCCTGATTTTTGAGTGACGCCAGCATGTGCGGCAAATATGGCCGCTTGTTGTAAACCGTCACGATGTAGGTGACACCGGTCATTCGAACCGTTCCTTCAATGAAAACCACGCGACGGCGGGAAAGCCGAATACTACGGGCAGGCCAATAACCAGAGAAACCAATTCCCTCGTTCCCTGGTTAAGCCCCAGGCTTCGAGTCCCTATGCTCTTGGCTGGTATCGCAGTGTCCGCTTAATCCATTTCCCATCCGATGTTTCCAGCGAAAACACCCTGTCCTTGATCGGTCCCAGCAAATGGACGATGCCAAGTGGCCGGTGCGGCGGTTGCGGTTCCACCAGAAGCTTTGTTTCCGCATCAATCATGGGCGGCGCGGTGATACACATCCAGTTGCACCAAGCCGGCAGCAGGCCCGTCGGCGGCTTGTGATGATAGATCACGTAATTCAACGCGGTCTGCTCCACCAAGCCGTCTTGTACGCGCCGCAGAGCGCGTCCCAGCGCGTCCTGCCAAAGTTTCCAATGCGGTGCATCCGCGCGCATGGCAAAGACCCCTGAATTTACGAAGGGATTGCGGCCTAGCTTGTTGGCCACCCGCCAGCCATATCCCAGCCGATATTGACGAAAGGTCAGGGTGTTCCAGCGCGGACGCTGCCATTTGAAGCTCGTTTGATAACAGCGGTCGACTTCAAGCGCGACGGCCAGTTTGCCCTTCCAGGCAACGTCCAGGTAAAGCTCGACCACGGACCAGTCCTGCACCCACGCATCGGCATCTATCCAAAGATATACATCGTAGCCCGGCACGTGTTTGGGTAGGTGTGGCCTCGCGGTGAAGGCTTTGTAAGCATCGGGTTTTTGGTTTCGCCCAGGGAAATCGTAATCCCAACCCGGTTTGACAATGTCGGTGACCCGTGGAGTTAAAGTCTTGATCTGGTCCACTGTCAGACCGAGGTCGAGGATCGTGATCGCCGCCTGGGCGGCTTGGGGCTCCGGCAGGGCGCGAATTGAGGAAATCATGCCTTCCAAGAGACTGAAGTAATTGCTGTCCGCTGCGGTGACGATTGAATAGCTGTACGGACGTTGATCCATCAATTCCTCACCCCTTGAGGCACGGCACGATCAGTGGTGAATACCTTTGGGGCAGCGGAAATCCTCCGCGTATTCCCAGGTTGAAAGTCACAGACGACGACCCGGCGGTCACGCGCTCCATGTCCGCACCAATCTTCGGCACCGGCATAGGCAAGGTTTGGCAATAGGCGGCGGGCGACGGTCAGAACAATACGGTTAAGCATTACGGGCCTTTGCGGGCAGCAACGTGGGGGCGAACATTACAAATTTTAACTGCATGGGGGAACCTCGTTTGCTGCGCTTGCGGTCGAAGGTGCGGCGTCTCGGGTTGGCTTAACATTAGATTTTCCCCATGTTCCACAGGGGTGTGGATCGAATCGCCGTTGCCCGCGCGTGGGGCCCGGCCCTATCCTTCACATGGGTTCGGGGACAAGGGTGGTCCGCAAGGTTCACCCCCAGGCCTAGAACCCGGTCAGTTTTCCCAGGGGCCCCCTTCGGGGGGAATGAAGGATCTCTGATCTGGAACGGCCTCACCGGGCAACCGGTGGGGCCGTTTCGCATAGTAGTATTCCCGATCAAATAACTCGCTTTAATTGTTTGTTTTTATGGATTTCTCTATTTTCCCCTCATGTGATGCACAACGATCACCGGAGGAGGAGATCAATGCCCCGTTTCATTTTTGGGCTTTTCGCTTTTGCCGCCCTTGCCTTGGCAGCGGCCCCGCAGGTCCAGGCGGCTGGCAACAACATCAAATCGGCCATCACGGCACAGATAAATTCGGTCAATGCGAGCAACTCAGACATGATCGATTCCATGGTCGAATTGACCTATCTTGTGGTGCACCCCGTGCGTGTCCAGGTCACGAATGTCGAGACGCCGCGCAACATCAAGCTGTTGAAGATCGAGGATGCGACCGACTACACAAAATCCTGCCCGCCTCAAATGGCGCCCGGCAGCAAGTGTCGGCAGAGGATTAAGATCCATCTTGATGCCAACAAGGCCTGCCGCCTGAACGGCACCTACAAAGTCAACGCCGTGGTCCATTGTCTGCCTGGCGGCGGGTCGTGTCAGACGGGGCCGCATCCGACCGAACTGAAACTGCAGTCGGAAAACTTCTGCAGTATGAAGACCATTACTGTGCCGAAGTAGGCGTTGCGGCCTGACAGGGTCGGCCGCGACGCCTATCGTGCTCCTGCCGCCGTGGAAAAATGTTAAGCTCACTGTCTAACAGGCAGGGAGCATCCGGCAGTGAAACTGACATTCATGGGCGCCACGGGCACGGTGACCGGGTCCAAGTACCTGGTCGAGGCGGGTGGCCGCAAAATTCTCGTCGATTGCGGCCTGTTCCAGGGCCTGAAGGAATTGCGCCTGCGCAACTGGGCGCCGCTGCCGGTCGATCCCACTGAAATCGACGCGGTGATCCTGACCCACGCCCATCTCGACCACAGCGGCTACATTCCCCTGCTCGTACGCAACGGTTTCAAGGGGCCGATCTATTGTTCCGAGGCGACGCAGGATCTTTGCGCCATCCTGCTGCCCGACAGCGGCTACCTTCAGGAAGCGGATGCCGAGCGCGCCAACCGGCATAACTATTCCAAACACAAGCCGGCCCTGCCGCTATATACCCAGGCCGATGCCCATCGCTCGCTGGATCAGTTCAAGGCCATTCCCTTTGGCGTCGCGCAGGCGCTCGGCGACGGCCTGACGGTCAGCCTGTCGCGGTCCGGGCATATCCTGGGGTCCGCCTTCGTGCGGATTGATGACGGCGGGACGTCCTTGGTTTTCTCGGGCGATTTGGGCCGGGCCGACGATCCGGTCATGGTGCCGCCCGCGGAAATCCACGATGCGGATTATCTGGTGGTGGAATCGACCTACGGCGACCGTCTGCACCGGGACAGCGACGCGGAGGCGAAACTGGGCGCCATCATCCGCGAGACGGCCGGGCGCGGGGGCACGATTCTCATTCCCGCCTTCGCCGTCGGGCGGACGCAAACCGTCCTATATCACATACACCAGTTGAAACAGGCGGGGGCCATTCCGGACATCCCGGTGTTCCTTGACAGCCCCATGGCCATCAACGCGACGCGCCTTCTCAACCACCACCGCGCCGACCATCGCCTATCTGGGTCGCTTTGCGCCGAGGTCTGCCACATCGCCCATTACGTCAACACGGCCGATGAATCGCGGGCCCTGGACGAAGGGTTGGCTGTGCCGCAGATCATCATCTCTGCCAGCGGCATGGCGACGGGTGGGCGGATTCTGCACCACCTGAAGCATTTTATCGGCGATGCCCGCAACACGGTCCTGTTCACCGGGTTCCAGGCTGCGGGGACCCGGGGCGCGCGGCTGGTCCATGGCGAGGACGAGATCAAGATCCACGGCCGCCTGTGGCCCGTGCGCGCCGAGGTCGACATCCTGCACAACATGTCGGCCCATGCGGACTACAAAGAAATCCTCGGCTGGCTCGGCCATTTCCGAAAGCCGCCCCGGCGCACCTTCATTACGCATGGGGAGCCCGAGGCGGCGTCCTCACTGCGCATGAAGATCGAAGACCATCTGCATTGGGAAGCGACGGTGCCGGACTACCTCGACCAGGTCGAGCTCTAAGCCCCTGCGCTATTTCGCGAATACCTTCTGCAGCAGTTCGGTCGTGCGCTTGGCGGGGTTTTCGCGGATCGCCGCTTCCTCGCGCCCCAGGTACAGAAATACGCCGTCGATCGCCTTGGTCAGGACGTGATCAGTCAAATCGGCCTTCACGTTGGGCACGAAGGGCATGGATTTGTACTGGCCCATCATCTTGTCATAGGCGGCGATGGCGCCGACTTCCGACAACTGCGTGTCGACGATTGGTTTCATGTCGGCGGCAAGCGGTGCTGACATCTTGGATCGAAAATACTGGGTCGCCGAATCCTTAGGCCCGTTCAAGATGCCCTTGGCGTCATCGACCGTCATTTCGGAAATGGCATCGACGAACAGGGACTGGGCTTTGGGCACGGCGGCCTCCGCAGCCCGGTTCAGCCTGAGTTCCACATCGTCGGCCAGCGACGACATGCCGATCTTGGACAGTGCCGATTGCACCTTCTGCAAGGTGCCGGGCAGCGGAATATGAACATCAGGTGATTTGTTGAAGCCATCGGCCGCGCCGAGCGTGCCGACCACCCGTTCCGAACCGACGCGGAGCGCTTCCTTGAGCCCAGCCGCGATGTCGGTGACGCTGAGGGCATCGGTCGAGGGCGCGGAAGACCCGCCGAGCCCCTTGAGCAGATCTTTGCCTTTATCGAAGAAGCTTTGGGCGCCGGCGGGCGGACTGAATGCCGCGATCCCGGTCAGCAGGACACAGAGGGCGGCAAGCTGTTTCATGGTCATGGCGGTCTCCTCGGGCGGTCTTCGGTGTGTCATGGTAGCGCGGATACGGGGCGGGCGGGGGAATTAAGGCGGTCATTCAAGGCCGCAAAGTCGTCAACATTTTGCGTGACACAGTGTCACAATTTTTGGTCATATGAAGGCCCGTACCCAGCACATAAGGACAACCCGTGGCAGACAAACCGGAAACCAATTCGGCGATCCAAAAGGCGCTGTCCATCCTTGAAATGGTGACCCAGGAAATCCGCCCGCTTGGGATTGTCGATATTTCACGTGATCTTGGTCTGCCGCGCCAGACCGTGCATCGGGTGATCCGTCAGTTGGAAGAACTCAGCCTTTTGCGCAAGGATCCGGGGACGGATCGCTATACCACGGGTGCGCGGCTGCGCGCCCTCGCGCTTAACACCATTTCATCGTCCCATTCGACTCGCGCCAGCCACGCGATCCTTCAAGGCCTGGTCGACGTGGTCAAGGAGACCTGCAACGTCGGCATGCTGGACGGGCACGAAATCATCTATATCGACCGCGTGGAATGCGATTGGCCGCTGCGCGTGCAATTGAAGGCGGGCAGCCACGTTCCGGCCCATTGCACCGCCATCGGTAAGCTGTTGTTGGCCTATCAACCCAAGGATGCCCGCGACCGCATCCTGCGAACGGCGCCGCTGCGCAAGTTCACAAAATACACGATCACCGACCCGGATCAGCTGGAAGCCAGCCTCGATCAAATCGCCGCCCAGGGGTATTCCATCAACAACCAGGAAGACGCCATCGGTTTGGTCGCCCTGGCTGTGCCCGTGCGCGACCCTCAGGGAGAGGTCATCGCCGGCCTTGCCGTGCACGCGCCGGAACCCCGTTTTCCCATCGCCAAGGCCATCGAACATATCGACACATTCCGCGAAGCGGCCGGGCGCATCGGCTTGTCGTTGTTCGAGGGAGATAAAAAATCGTGACAATAGGTCACGTTTTTCGTTGACACTTATGTCCCCCCCAAGGAATCCTGACAGCACTGGTCATCCAAGGACGGATGTCGAAAATCGGCCGAGCCGGCAAAAAGACATCTAAAAAAATGCACCGGCAGCGGTCGTTCACCCAACGCCTCACAGGGAGAGCGAGAATGCTGCAGAAATTCCTTAAGACCATGGCCGTCAGTGGCGGGCTATTCGCCGCCGCGGCCATCACGGGGCCCTTCAGTGGCCCTGCCAACGCCACCGACACCATCAATTTCGGCACCCAGCCCGCGACCATGCCGATCTATATCGCCAAGGCGATGGGGCTGCTGGCGGAAATCGAGAAGAAGCACGACGTCAAGATCGAGTTCAAGGTGTTCTCCTACGGAGCGCCGGAAAACCAGGCACTTGCCGCCGGCGAGCTTCAGATCGCGTCGGCCGGCATGGGCCCGGCCATCGTCGCCTCCGCGCGGCTGCCTGCGAAGCTGCTGGCCATTTCGATCCTTGAGCAGACCGCCCTGATGGTGCCCATCGATTCACCGATCACGTCCGTGAAGGAATTGAAGGGCAAGCGCGTCGCCTTTCCGGGCAAGGGATCGCAGCAGTATCCGCTGCTGGTCAAGGCGCTGGCCGATGCCGGTTTGAAGGTCGGCGACGTGGAACTGTTCAAGACCAAGGGGTCGGACGTGCCGACCCTGCTGGCGAACAAAAGCGTCGACGCAGGGATTACCTGGGATCCGCACGTTTCCAACGCGCTGGCGGCAGGCCATTCCAAGGTTCTGATCAAGGCTGAGAAGATTTTGCCGATCAAGGCCGGTCATTACATCGGCAACGGCGTCTATGCCCGCGAGGATTTCATCGCTGCCCGCCCCGAATTGGTTCAGGACCTGATCACCTCCATCGTCAAGGCCATCGACTTCATCCTCAAGAACGAGGATGAGGCGATCAAGATGTGGACCGAACAGATCAAGTTCCCGGAAAAGGTCATCCGCTACGCGCTGAAGGAAGGCATCTCCGTCTATAACCTGGACGTGGCGCCCGAGGCCTCGACCATCGACGCCTATACCAAGTTTCTCAAGGACGCGGAAATCCTCAAACCCGATGACAATCCGAAGTTCGATCCCAGCTTCGCCAAGAAGGCACTGGAAATGATCAAGCAATAACGCAGCCAGGCGTTCGGCGGCGGGCGCCTTTGGCACCTGCCGCCGATGCCGTTGCGCCTTCTGTCTCCGCTTTTTCAAGGATGTCCCGTGAAAACATCGGTCAAGACCGCTGCGTCCGTCCTGCCCTACCTATGGGCGGCTATTTTCATCGTCTTCGTGTGGCAGATGGTGGTCGTCTTCACCCAGGCGCATGTCGCGCTGCTGCCGCCGCCGTTGCTGGCGGCCAAGACATTCGCCGAGTTGGTGGCCAACGGTCAGCTGTTCGTCCATGCCGGCGCCAGCCTGGGTCGCGTGGTGTCGGCCTGGTTGTTGTCGGCCGCGATCGCCATCCCACTGGGCCTTGCCATGGGCCGTTGGCGGCGTTTCGAACATCTGGTCGATCCGGTGATCGAACTGTTCCGCCCGATTTCGCCCCTGGCCTGGATTCCCTTGGCCATCCTGTGGTTCGGCATCGGCGAGACCGGCAAGATTTTCATCATTTTCATCGCCACCTTCTTCCCCATCCTGTTGAATACCGTTTCGGGGGTGAAGGGGGTTGATCCGGTATTGATCCGCGCGGGCCAGGTGCTCGGCTGCGACAATGACCGGGCCCTGTTCCGAAAAGTCATCCTGCCTGCCGCGATGCCAACCATCGTCGTCGGCCTGCGCATTTCCTTCGGCACCGGCTGGGCCGCGATCATCGCCGCTGAACTGGTCGCTGCCCAGGTCGGCCTGGGCTACCTGATCGCCGACGGGATGGAGGTTCTGCGTTCCGACCTGGTCCTGGTCGGCATGGTTGCCATCGGCATCCTGGGGGTGCTGATCGACGCCGTGTTCCGCACCGTCAACGACCGCTTCTCCTGGGGGACGTAGGATGCCAGACAAAACGACACAGAATCGCGGCACCAAGGGGATTTCCATCTCCGAGCTTGCGGTCACCTTTCAGTCCGAAGACTCCGAGCCGGTCGAGGCCCTGCGCCCGACCAGCCTGGAGTTCGAGCCGGGCGAGTTCATCGCCCTTGTCGGCCCGTCCGGCTGCGGCAAGTCGACGTTGTTGAACGTGCTGGCCGGTTTCATCAAACCATCTGCCGGCCAGGCCTTGGTCGGCGGCGAGACAATCACCAAGCCCGATATCGATCACGGCATGGTGTTCCAGGACTACGCCCTGTTTCCTTGGCTCAACGTCATCGACAACGTCGCCTTCGGGCTGGAACGTCAGGGCAAGGGCCTGGCCGAACGCCATGCCAAGGCGCGCGATTATCTGGATATGGTCGGCCTCAAGGATTTCGCGGACAAGCGCGTGACCGAGCTGTCCGGCGGCATGAAACAACGTGTCGCCATCGCCCGCGTGTTCGCCACGGACCCCTCGATCATCCTGATGGACGAGCCCTTCGGCGCGTTGGATGCCCTGACCCGAAGGTTCCTGCAGCACCAGTTGTTGGAAATCTGGCAGCGTAACCGCAAGACCGTCGTCTTCGTCACCCATTCGGTGCAGGAAGCGGTCTATCTGGCGTCGCGGGTTATCGTCATGACGGCCCGCCCGGGGCGGGTGAAACTGGACCAGAAGATCGACCTGCCCCATCCGCGCGATTTCTCGGGCGAGGAATTCCGCCGCCTGGAAAAGCTGATCTACGACCAACTCGACGAGGAACTGGCCAAGTCCTTCAAGCTTGAAGGCGGGGGAGGGACCTTTCATGACTGAGGCCACGCCCCACCCGGCCAACGACACGATGGGGATTGCCGCCGCCGCCGCCGAACAGTTCCTCGCCCGCGCCGCGGAGATCGAGCCCACCCTGCGCGCGTTCCGCAGCATCGACGCAGACCGTTTGCGCACCGATGCGGCGGCCCTCGACGCCCTGCCGGAAATGCGGCGTGGGCCGCTTCATGGCATGCTGTTGGCGGTCAAGGAAGTGTTTGATGTCGGCGGCTACGTTTGCGGATGGGGCACGCCGATTCACGACGGCCGCCGTCCGGCGACGGATGCCCGCGCCGTGGCGCGCCTGCGTGCAGCGGGAGCGTTGGTGGCGGGCATCACCGTGTCCTCGGAATACGCCCTTTCCCGGACGGGCCCGACGACCAATCCGTTCGATCCGGCGCGCACCCCGGGGGCCTCGTCACAGGGATCGGCCGCTGCCGTCGGTGCCGGTCTGGTGCCGGCCGCGTTGGGGTCGCAGACCATCGGCTCGATCATCCGCCCGGCTTCCTATTGCGGCTGCGTCGGGTTCAAGCCGACCTGGGGGGTGATCGACCTCGGCGGGTCCATGCCGCTGTCCGGCATGCTTGACCACGTCGGTTTTCTGGCCGCTGATCCAAAGGTGGCGGCGGCGCTGATGGATGTACTGATGCCGGTGGTGGCGGGAGAGCCCGTGGGCCTGCCGGTTACGGCGACCGTGCTGCGGCCGTGGTATCCCGAAGGTGCGGCTCCGGCGGTTATGGCCGCGCTTGATGGGGTCGCCGATCACCTGCGTGCCAAAGACATTGAGGTCGATGACGGGGTGTTGCCCGATGGTGTCGCCGCTCAGGAGGCGGGGTTGATCGACGTCCTGCTGGCCTATGATATGGCGAAGCATCACGGCGGCGATTTCGACGCCCATGGCGAGATGATGAGCGACCGGGTGCGGGATTACATTACCCGTGGGCGCATGATGACGGCGGCGGATTACGCGGCGGCCCTGACCGGGCGCGACAAGATCGCCGCGGTATTGGATGACTGGATCGGCGACGGCGTGGTCCTGATGCCGGCGACGGTCGATGTCGCTCCCTTGCTGGTTGAGGGCACCGGCCCGCGCGAACCGCAGCGCTTGTGGACTCTGGGGGGGCAGCCGGCAATGACCGTACCCGTGACACGGTCCAATGGCCTGCCGATCGGCGTGCAGGTGATCGCCCGGCGCGGCGCCGACCGCCGCGTGCTGGCCGTGGCCGCCCTGTTGTTCAACAACGCCTAGGCGTCAGCGCCTAACGATAAAGGTGTAATCGGGCAGGGGGGCGTCGTTGGTGACGGTTGCGCGGGGTGAAAGCTCCGTCCGGCAAAAATTCAGGAACTCCCCACCGTCGACATAGAACAAGCCCTGGTACTGTTCGACTGCGTCGGCGCGCAGCAGGTTGAAGGCAAGGGTCTTGTTGGTCTTGGCCCAAAGCTCGCGCAGGCTGTCCTTCACATAGTCGCCCCATTCCGCAGCGTCGGCGTTGATGTGCATATTGTAAGTGCCGCAGGCAAAGACGTAATCGGCGGGCTCCGTCACGGTGATCTGCTGCAGGAAGCGGGCGCGGGGGTCGCGGATGCGGGCCCGGGCAGCCTCGACCATTTTTTTCGACATGTCATAGCCGACGTACCGCCCGCCCCTGAGGGCCGGCGTATCCTTGAGAAAATCGAACAAAGCGCCATAACCGCAGCCGAAGTCAGCGATGGTGTTTCCGCCCGCCCGCGCGTCGGCATCGTCGATGACCTGATAGAGCGTTTCAAACCGGACGAGCTGATGGTCTTCGCTTTTCCAGAACACGGCGCGGGCGTCGGGGCCCAGTTCGGCCAGCCGGCGTTCATAGCTTCGCGCCACGGGTTTCAGCAGGCGTGCGGCCTTTTGGAAGAAGAACAAAGTCATGGGCCGACATTAGGCCCCGGGCCGTGGCGGAACCAGTTTCTTTACGATTCCGTCTGGAACACAACCCAATCCGGCTTGTGCGGCGTGATCTTGGCTCCCGCAGCCTCGAACGGACCGCCCGTCTCCAGATGTTCCAGACGAATCATGGCAAGCCCCCGACCACCCGTGCCATCGGCAACGGTGGAGCGGACCTCGCCCACTTCCTTGCCGTCCAGGGTGACCGGCGTACCCGTCTCGGGCAGGGTGCCCTCGATCTCCACGGGCAGCAGGCGTTTTCGGACCAGGCCGCGATATTTGGTGCGGGCCGTCAGTTCCTGGCCCATGTAGCAGCCCTTTTTCCAGTCGATGCCGTTCAGTTCGTCAAAGCCGCTTTCCAGAAGAATGGATTTATCGACGATCATGTCGCGGCTGCCGTCGGGCACGCCCAGGCTCAGGCGGAGGATGTCGTAGGCCGCGCGGTCCCCGGCACGGAGGCCGAGCCCGCTCAGCGTCGCTTCCGCGCCGGCGGTGGGCAGGATGGCCCGCGCGCCCAGGGCCGTCAGGCGCGGGTCGACGAACAGCACGCCGCCGTCCTTGGCCTGCGCCGCGCCGGCGTCGGGGGCGAGTGTCGCGGTGCCCGCTCCGCTGGGCAGGGCGGCGACACGCCATTGCGCGCTTTGGTCCTCGATCGTGACCTTGGCGCGTAATTTGTACAGCTTCAGGCGCTTGGCCAGATCGTCCAGGCGCGCGCGTTCACCGTCCAATAACAAGGTGCCGTCGGCCGTTTCGGCGATGAAGAAATCATGCAAGTACTTGCCCTGGGGCGTCAGCAGCGCCGCATGTATGGCATGCGTGGGGGTGACCTTGTTGATATCGTTGGAAATCAGCCCCTGAAGGAAAGTTCGCGCATCGTCGCCGGTAAGGGCGAGGACACCGCGGTCTTCAAGGACGACGTAGGTCTGTTCAGTCATGTTCTGATCCCGAAAATGGATGGGTACCGGTGCCCTGAATATGGGAGCACCTAGCGGCCTAGGCAACAGGGGATGGTGGCCCTATAAGACGGGGAACGTGTAAAATCGGCTGCGAATAGGGGGTGGCCGAAAATCTGCCCAAGAAATCGCCCGGCGGGAACGGTCCGAGAAACGATTAAGTCATGGCAAAAAACATCCTGTTCGTCACGGCGACGCGGATCGGTGACGCGGTCCTATCCATGGGGATTCTGGGCCGCTTGGTCCGGGATAACCCGGGGGCCCGCGTGACAGTCGCCTGCGGGCGGGTGGCGGCCCCCTTGTTTGACGCCGTGCCGGGCCTGGAACGGGTCATTATCCTGGATAAAAAGCCCTATTCCCTGCATTGGCTGGGTTTGTGGGCGGAATGCGTCGGACGGTGGTGGTCGATCCTGGTCGACCTGCGCAACGCGCCCCTGACCTACCTGATACCGGCCGCCCGGAAATTCCGCATGGGGCGCAAGGGGGCGGGCCACCGGCTTGAACGTTATGCCCAGGTCATGGGGATCACCGACGAGGTGCCGGCGCCGACGATCTGGATCACCGATACGCACCGCGCCACGGCGGATCGCCTGATGCCCAAGGAACGTGTGATTTTGGCCATCGGCCCCACGGCCAATTGGCAGGGTAAGACCTGGCCCCAGGACCGCTTTGCGGATTTGGTGGCGCGGTTGACCGGTGATCAGGGCATTCTGCCGGGTGCGGCCGTTGCCGTATTCGGCCATGAGACGGAACGGGACTCCGTGCAGGATTTTCTGAACAGCATCCCGGAAGATCGGCGCATTGATCTGGTCGGGCGGATTTCCCTTCTCGAAGCCTATGCCTGCCTGGAACGGGCATCGCTTTATGTCGGCAACGATTCCGGGTTGATGCATCTGGCGGCAGCGGCGGGCGTGCCGACCCTGGGGCTGTTCGGTCCCACGCAGGATCAGTTGTACGGCCCCTGGGGGGGGCATTGCCGCGTCGTGCGTGCCGTCGCTTTTCCGGATATTTTCCCCCGTGACTATGACTGGGAAAACTCACCGTCGCTGATGGACACACTTAGCGTCGATGCCGTCGCAAACGCAGCCAGCGATCTGTGGATCGACTGCAAGGAGGCGGCGTCGTGACCGGCCCCCGGCTATCCATCGTCGTTTGCGCCCATAACGAGGCGGCGCATCTGGCGGACTGTCTGGCGACCCTTGGCTTCGGGGATGAACTGGTCGTGCTGGCCGACAAATGCACGGACGCAACGGCCGAGATCGCCCGCCGCTTCACGGACCGCGTGATCGAGGGCGCCTGGGACCCGGAAGGAACCCGCCGCAACGCCGCCATCGACGCCTGCAACGGCGATTGGGTGCTGGAAGTCGATGCCGATGAACGGGTGCCGGACGCCCTGGCACGGGAAATCCGCGCCGTCATCGCCACGACATCCCACGACTGGCACGAAATCCTGGTCGACAATTACATCGGCGATCGGCTCGTGCGCTGGGGCTGGGGGGCGAGCTTCGGCAAGGCCGCATATCCGGGCCTGTTCCGTAAGGGTGTCAAACGCTGGGGCCCGCAGCGGGTTCATCCCGCCCTGACCTGGAGCGGCGTCAAGGGGCCCATGCTGACCAACCGCCTTGATCATTACGTGGACCGTAACGTGTCCGATATGTTGAAGCGTCTCGACAGCTATACCACGGCGCGGGCGGCAGACCTGCGGGACACGGGCCAAGCCGGCGGCTTCGCCAACAACCTGCGCCGCTTCTTCACCCGCTTCTTCAAATGCTATGTGCGCCGCAAGGGCTACCGTGAAGGCGGCTACGGGTTTCTGATCGCGCTTTGCGCCGGGCTCTATCCGCTGATCTCGCACCTAAAGGCGCGGCTTGAGGACGAGGCCGGGAACCCCAAAAGCGGGGAGGCCTGAATGGCGCGCATCGTCCTGGCTGACGACGGCATCGAATTCGACGGCCGCACGCCCGAGGAAGGCCCGCTCGGTGGGGCGGAAAGCTCCCTCGTGTTCCTGATGGAAACGTTGGCGGCGCGCGGGCATGAGGTTTCGGTCCATAATAACTGTCAGGCCCCCCTGGTGCATAAGGGCGTTACCTGGGCTCCCTTGAAAGCGGGAATGCCCGACAAGGCGGACCTGTTCATCGCCAATCGGGGGGACAAGGTCCTGCCGCTTATGCCGCGGGCGGGGCGCACCGTATTTTGGACCCATAACCCGGCGACTTACATGGTCAAGTGGCGCTACCTGTCGAAGCTCTGGAAATACGCCGACGCCATCGTGTTCATCGGCGACTATCACGCGACGACCTATCCCGGTTGGTGCCCGATCAAAAATCGCGTGGTCATTCCTTACGGTTTGCCCGACGATTTCTGCAATACTCAGCCGGCCTCGGCCCCGCCGGGACCTCGTGCGGTATTTTCCTCCAACCCGCTGCGCGGGCTTGATTGGCTGCTTGACCGCTGGGCCCAGGACATCCAGCCTCGCGTGCCGGGGGCGGAATTGGTGCTGTTCACGGGCGCTGCCGTATACGGCAGCGCCGGCGCGGCCAAGGCAGACCCCATGGCGAAAGTTCTCGACAAGGCTAAATCGTTGGAAGAAAAAGGGGTCCGATTGCCGGGCCCGGTGCCCAAGCAACGCCTCATCGACGAATTCCGACAGGCCAGATGCATGCTTTATCGTGGTGACATCAACGAGACCTTTTGCATGGCCGTGGGCGAGGCCCAGGCCATGGGAATGCCCGCCGTGGTGACAGACCTGGGCTCCATGCGCGAACGGGTGATCGACGGCGAAACGGGCTTCGTCGCCCGCGACGATCAGGCTTTCGCCGATGCCGCCGTGAAACTGCTGAGCGACGATGCCCTGTGGTCGGCGCAACAGGCGGCGGCACTTCAAAAGCAACGGTCCTGGCGTTGGCCCGAGGCTGCCGAGGCCTGGGAAAGGTTGCTGCCGTGAAGGTGATGCAGGCCATGGCGGGGGCGGAATTCGGCGGTGCCGAAGCGTTCTTCGTGCGTCTTGTTCGCGCCCTGAACCGCGCCGGGCTGGAGCAGCGCGTGCTGATCCGCGAGAACAAGGCCCGCGCGAATTCCCTGCGCGACGCCGGGATCGAGCCCTTGGAACTGCCGTTCGGCGGCATGCTCGACCGTCGTACACCGCGCGCCTTCAAACACGAGATCAAGACGTTCCAGCCGCAGATCGTCATGACCTGGATGAACCGGGCCAGCAAGATGTGCCCCAAGGGTGATTTCGTCCAGGTCGGCCGGTTGGGCGGCTATTACGACCTGAAGTACTACCGCACCTGTGACCACCTGATCGGCAATACGGAAGACATCGTCAACCATATCGTCGGCCAGGGGTGGGACAAAAGCCGGGCCCATTACCTGCCCAATTTCGTGTCCGAGGATCAGGCCGAGCCGCTCAGCCGCCGGTCCCTCTACACGCCTGAAAATGCCGTCCTGATCCTGGCCCTCGGCCGGCTGCACGAAAACAAGGGCTTCGACGTGCTGCTGCGCGCCATGGCGCGGGTGCCCAACACCTATCTGTGGCTGGCCGGTGACGGCCCCTTGCGTGAAAGTCTGGAAAAGCAGGCGGAAGACCTGGGTATCAAGCCCAGGGTTCGTTTCCTCGGCTGGCGCGAAGACACGGCGGAACTGTTCGCCGCCTGTGACCTGTTCGTCTGCCCGTCACGGCACGAACCGCTGGGCAATGTGGTGCTGGAGGCCTGGGCCCAGGGGGTTCCCGTGATCGCCGCCGACAGCATGGGCCCGGGCACCCTGATCGATCATATGGATTCCGGCATTCTGGTGCCGGTCGATGATTCAGACGCCCTGGCCCGCGCCGTGCGTGCGGTGATCGACGATTACGAATTGGCGGACCATATCGCCCGGCGCGGCCGCGAGGTTTATGAACAGAGATTCACGGAAGGCCAAGTCGTGCAGCGTTATCTGGACTTTTTTCAATCGATTGTTACCAATCGGGAAAACTGACGTAAGATCATCCCATGTGCGGTATCGCAGGCATCATGACACGAGACGGCTCCGCCCCGCCGGCGGGGGTTCTCGACGCGCTGGCTGTTGCCCTGGCTCATCGCGGGCCTGACGGCCACGGCCGTCATGTCGACGGCGACGTAGGCCTGGTCCAGACGCGGTTGGCGATCATCGACCTGGAAACGGGCGACCAACCGATCGCCGCCAAGGGGCCCGACGGCAACGAGGCGGTCCTGGTCGCCAACGGCGAAATCTACAATTACGTCGAGGTCAAATTGGACCTGGGCCGGGTGCCGTTCAAGACGCGGTCCGACTGCGAGGTGCCGCTGCAGCTTTACCTGCGCGAGGAACTGGGTTTCACCGACCATCTGCGCGGCATGTACGCCATCGCCATTCACGACCGTGCGCGCGGCCGCCTGGTGCTGACCCGCGATCCGTTCGGGATCAAGCCGTTGTACTTTACCCAGTCGGGATCGGCTTTCGCCTTTGCGTCCGAACCGCAGGCGCTGATCCGCGCCGGGCTGGCGACGGCGCGCCTCAATCCCATGGCGCGGGACGAGATGCTGCAGATGCAGTTCTCCTCCGGCCGGGAAACGCCTTTCGCGGGGATTGAGCGGGTGCTGCCGGGGGAAACCCTGATCGTCGAGAAGGGCCGGGTGATCGGGCGCAACCGGATGTCGGCCCTGCCTGAAGGCCCGCCCAAGGGCCTGGGCCGGTCGGATGCCTTGATGCGGCTTGATGATCTGCTGGATGACGCGGTCGGGGTGCATCAGCGCTCGGACGTGCCCTACGGTATGTTCTTTTCCGGGGGCATAGATTCCACGGTCCTGTTGGCGATGATGTCGCGCCTGAACGAACGGCCGGTCACGGCCTTCACCGCCGGATTTTCCGGCACCCAGGTCCATGATGAACGCGCCCTGGCCCGCGAGATCGCGGCCCATATGGGCGCCGACCATCACGAGGTCGAATTCGGTGCCACGGATTTCTGGGGCCTGTTGCCGGAGATCGCTGCCGCCGTCGATGACCCGGCGGCCGATTATGCCGTGCTGCCCAGCTACAAGCTGGCCCAGACGGCCCGCGCGGCCGGGATCAAGGTAATTCTGTCCGGTGAGGGCGGGGACGAGGTGTTCGCCGGTTACGGGCGCTATCGCCGGGCCACGCGATGGCGCCTGTTGGGCGGCCGCCCCATGCGCGAACGGGGTGCGCTGGAAGGCCTGGGCGTCCTGCGTGAGGAATCCCGCGCCTGGCGAGGCGGTATCGAGATGGCCGGGGAAGAGGCCCAGGGTAAAGGCTGGACGCCCCTGCAGCGGGTCCAAGCCGTGGATATGGCTGACTGGTTGCCCAACGACCTGCTGACCAAGCTTGATCGCTGCCTGATGGCCCATGGGGTCGAGGGCCGGGTGCCGTTTCTGGACACCAAGCTGGCGGCTTTCGGCTTCGGCCTGCCGGACGGGCTGAAGGTGCGGCGTGGGCGTGGTAAATGGCTGCTTCGCAAATGGTTGGAAAAGGTCGTGCCGATGGCCCGGCCGTTCGCCGCCAAGCGTGGATTCACCGTGCCCGTGGGCGAATGGATCGTGGCCGAGGGCCAGCGCCTGGGTCCGCTTGTCGCGGCCCAGCCGGGGATTGCCGAGATATGCCGTCCGGACGCGGTCACCAGCCTGTTCCGAAATGCCGGAAAGCGCGAAATGCAGGCCGCCTGGACACTTCTGTTCTATGCCGTCTGGCACCAACACCACATCCTGGGCGGAGTGCCCAAGGGCGGCGTCCTCGAAGTCTTGGGAGAGGCCGTCTAATCCGTGACTAACCAACAGACCCTGACCATCCGCCGGCCCGACGACTGGCACGTGCATTTCCGTGACGGTGCCATGATGGCCGCCGTCGTGCCCTTCACGGCGCGCCAGATGGCCCGCGCCATCGTCATGCCCAATCTGGTGCCGCCGGTGACCACGGCGGCGCTGGCATCGGCATACCGGGACCGCATTTTGACTGCCGTGCCGGACGGCGTCGATTTCACGCCCCTGATGACGGCTTACCTGACCGATAAGACGGACCCGGACGATCTCGCCGCCGGGTTCCGCGATGGCGTGTTGACGGCGGTGAAGTACTATCCTGCTGGGGCCACGACCAATTCGGATTCCGGCGTCACTGCCATCGACAAAGTCACGCCCGTGCTGGAACGCATGGCCGATATCGGCATGCCGCTTCTGGTGCATGGCGAGGTCACGGATGCGGATGTCGATGTGTTCGACCGCGAGGCCGTGTTCATCGAACGCACCCTGGCCCCCCTGGTCGCACGCCTGCCGGGCCTCAAGATCGTGTTGGAACATATCACCACGGCCGACGCCGTGGCCTTCGTCGAAGGGGCGGGGCCCACGGTCGGGGCCACGGTGACGGCCCATCATCTGGTCATCAACCGCACGGACATCTTCCGGGGCGGCATCCGACCGCACCTTTATTGCCTGCCCATTGCAAAACGTGAGGTCCACCGCCAGGCCTTGGTCAAGGCCGCGACCTCGGGCAATGCCAAGTTCTTCCTGGGCACCGACACGGCCCCCCACGCGGCCCATGCCAAGGAAACGGCCTGCGGCTGCGCCGGGATATTCTCGGCCCCGGCGGCGATCGAGGTCTATGCCGAGGTGTTCGATAAGGCCGGTGCGCTGGACAAG
Source organism: Rhodospirillales bacterium (assembly GCA_048263775.1). Classification (GTDB taxonomy): domain Bacteria; phylum Pseudomonadota; class Alphaproteobacteria; order Rhodospirillales; family Casp-alpha2; genus UBA1479. The sequence goes on along the minus strand of JBLXDU010000005.1, from coordinate 94,931 downwards.
CTGGAAGCCTTCGCCTCGCTGAACGGCCCCGCGTTCTACAGCCTGCCCGTGAACGAGGCGATGATTACCCTGGAGCGCCAGCCTTGGGAGCAGCCCGAAGCCGTGGACCTGCCGGGCGGAGATCGCTTGGTTTCCTTCCGTGGCGGGGAGACGCTTGCCTGGCGGCTGGCGGGCTGATCTCGGTCCCCCGTTGACCCCGGGGCAGCGGTTCTCTACACCCATTAACAACCCATCCACACCGAACCACCGATCCCGGGAGGCACGTTCATGTCCACGTTCAAAGGACTTTTGCTCGAAGAAACCGACGGCAAGGTTTCGTCGTCCATTCAGGACATCGACGAGGCCCGCCTGCCCGAGGGCGACGTCACCGTCGCTGTCAAATATTCCACGGTCAACTACAAGGACGGCATGGTCATCAACGGCCTGGGCCGCTTGGTGCGGGATTATCCCCATGTCTCCGGCATCGATTTTTCCGGCGTCGTCGAAGCCTCCGACAATCCGAACTATAAGCCCGGCGACGAGGTCATCCTGACCGGCTGGCGCGTGGGCGAGGTTCATTGGGGCGGCCATGCCCAGAAGGCGCGGGTCAAGGGCGACTGGCTGGTGCCGATGCCCAAGGGACTGGACCTCAAACGCGCCATGGCCGTCGGTACGGCGGGCTTTACGGCCATGCTGGCGATCATGACCCTGGAAGACCACGGCTTGACCCCGGAAAACGACGGCGAAGTGCTGGTCACCGGTGGATCGGGTGGTGTCGGTTCCGTCGCCACCTCGATCCTGGCCAATCTGGGCTACCGGGTCGCGGCCTCCACCGGCAGCCCGGAGTCCCACGCCTATCTGAAGGATCTGGGGGCGACCACCATCGTCGACCGGGCCGAACTGGAAGAAGCGCCCAAGGGGCCGCTTGCCCGCGAACGCTGGTCCGGCGCCATCGACAACGTCGGCGGGCCGACCCTGCATACGGTCCTGGCGACCCTCAAGTACTGGGGCACCTGCGCCTCGGTCGGCAATGCCGGGTCGTTCAAGCTGGAAACCACGGTGCTGCCGTTCCTGCTGCGCGGCATCAACCTGTGCGGCATCGACAGTGCCACCTGCCCCACCGGCCGGCGTGTCGCCGCCTGGAACCGCATCGCCAAGGACCTGCCGCTCGACAAGCTGGACGCGCTGACCGAGACGGCAGGTTTGAGTGACCTGCCGGACCTGGCCGGCAAGATCCTCAAGGGCCAGCTGCGCGGGCGCACGGTGATCGACGTCAATTCCTGATCTTAGGCCGGGAGGGTGGGCATGGACCAAGCGGCCAAGGTAGCGGCATTTCAAAAACTGCATGCCGACCCCGGGTGTTTCATCATTCCCAATCCCTGGGACCTGGGATCCGCCCGCATGTTGGAAGCCATGGGCTTCAAGGCGCTGGCGACGACCAGTGCGGGATATAATCTGTCCCGGGGGCAGGTCGACGGCGATGCGACGGTCGAGGATCATTTCGCCCATTTCCGGGAGCTTTGCGCCGGCGTCGATGTACCGATCAATGCGGACTTCGAGAACGCCTACGCCGACACCGCCGAGGGCGTCGCCGGAAATATCCGGCTTGCGGCGGGCACCGGGCTCGCCGGCGGCTCGCTCGAGGACTACGACGGCGAGGCCATCTACGACATGGCCGAGGCGGTCGACCGGCTGACGGCCGCCGTCGAGGCCGCGCGCTCGGTCAACCCGCCCTTCGTGTTGACCGCCCGGGCGGAGAACCTGATCCGCGGCAATCCTGATCTGGATGACACCATCAAGCGCCTCCAGGCCTATCAGGACGCCGGTGCCGACGTTCTGTACGCGCCGGGGCTCAAGACGGCGGACGAGGTGCGGGCCGTAATTTCCTCCGTCGACCGGCCGGTCAACGTTCTGGGCGGTATTTCCGGCATGACGCTGAACTTTCAGGAAATGGCGGAACTGGGGGTCAAACGCATCAGCGTCGGCGGCTCGCTGTTCCGCTCGGCTTACGGTAAAGCCATGGCGGATGCCCGGGAAATGCTCGATGCCGGGACTTTCGACTTCGCCACCAGCGCGCCGCCGCTGCCGGAATTCGTCAAGCTCTTCCGGCGGGGGTGACGGGCTGCTTGCGCCGGCCGAATTAACCAATTGCTAACCATCGGGTGGCATTCTGAAGTCGGACGAGTTTTTGACGCAGGATGGGATAGAACGCCCATGAGAAAGATCATCGCAGCCATTGCCTTTTCGGCCGTGCTGACCGCGTGCGGGTACGTGGACAAGTACGAAGAAGGCGTTGCAGATTTTGAGCCGACCTATTGCTATGCGGCGCTGGGCGGCAGCGTGGAATGCTACCGTGAGCCTATCGCCGGCGAGGATCGGCGGCTGGTCAACTATTACGGCAAGCATCCGTCGCGCTTTGATGCCCCGCCTAAGCCGGCCCCGGCCCAGTATCAGGCGCCACCCATGGTCAACGCCTGGGTCAAGGATCCGGAACCGGTGGTCCGCGCCATGCCCAAGGGCGACTTGGCGGACCGGCCGTGGCTGGCCCCCGGCTATCAGGAGCCCGTCGCCCGCGAAGCCTCGCCGGTCGCCACCCAGGCCCTGCTGCGCCAGGCCCATGAACACCTCAGCCGGTCGATCCGGCAGGATTCGCAGGACAAGCTGAACAGCCTGACTGGCTCAGCAGACGCGGACGCGCCGCCCTTTCGTTAATACCAGCATCTGATCCTTGCGCTGAATGGCCGCCCGCCGCTCCTGGAGGGGCGGCCATTCGCTTTTGCGAATATTCCACAGCTTTTTGGACGCTTGTGATGCATATCACATGACTCTTTCGGTGGTATTTGCTACGAGTCGCTTTCCACAACCTGACAAAAGCCTGACATGTTGACGGAGAGGTGCGGTGGACCAGGACAAGACCCGAAAACCGACCATCAAGCAGACCGAACTGCAGCGTTTGCAGAACGAAATGGTTGGTGGCGCCGCAGCGGACAAGGCGAAAAAGGCCCCGTCCGCCGCCAAGGCCCGCATGATGAAGGGGGCACGCAACGCCTGCGGCCCGCTGAACGGCCGCGATTGGCGCTGGAGTTCCAGCTAAGCCGGACGCCGGAAACGGCCCCTTCTAAGCCATTTCGTCCGGCGTGCCGCCGGATGCACTGTTATTGTTCGATAGAGAGGTTCCCGAGGCGGGCAGGTCTTTCTTGACACCTGCGCGACAGGGCCTTAAATCCCTCCACGCCGTTCAACGGGTCTCTGACCCGCGGCCGGCCCCAACACGGGGGCGGAGTAGCTCAGCTGGTTAGAGCAGCGGAATCATAATCCGCGTGTCGGGGGTTCGAGTCCCTCCTCCGCTACCAATTCCCAAGCCCCACGACCCGAACCGGTTGCGGGGCTTTTCATTTGATTGAATTTGCATTTTCGACAAAAAAACGATATGCCCTGCGCCAAGAGCACGATGTCTCTTATTTCCGACGCTTAATTTCCGACAGATAACCCTGGGGTGGCCGAATTCGGCCCGTCCTTAAACCTGTCCAACGGAGGCCTCCACATGGCCGGCAAGAAATCCAAGGGCAAGAGCCCTCAGTTCCTCATGTTCAACGTAACCTACGGCGACGGGACAGTGACCTCGAACCGCCGGGTGTCGACGGATCTGCTCGACCAGTCCTATGGCGATGCCCTGGAAGATCTGGTGCGCGCCGCCATCGAACAGCAGGACAACGACATCGCCGAGCGTTCGGGCCAGGCCCGCGCGCCGATCAAGTCGATCGCCAAGGCGTAAAAAACCGCCCGCCGCCGTAGGGGCGGATCGCGACAGGAAAGGCAGGCCTAACGGCCTGCTTTTTTTCATCCCGCACGCCTGCGATTTGTATACAATCCCAAACGCTGGGAGGCAGGCAGGGGCGGGCGTATAACCGTCCCGAGGCTTTTCCGGCATGCCCTCGTAACCGGATAACGCCAGCGTGCAGACCGACAACCCCGCCATCGCCAGACAGTTCGAACGGTTCGGTCCGTCCTATCGCTGGTGGGCGACGGCCTGCGGCATGCTGGCATCGATGACGATGGTGCTGTCGTCGACCATCGTCAACGTCTCGATCCCGTCGATCATGGGGGCCTTCGGCATCGGCCAGGACTTGGCGCAATGGGCCTCGACGGCCTTTCTGACGACCATGGTCGCGAGCCAGTTGCTCAATTCCTGGACTTCACGCTTCATCGGGCCACGGAACACCTGCCTGATGGCGCTTGGCGTGTTCGCCGCAGGCGCCGTGCTGGCGGCGGTCAGCCCGTCCATCGAAGTGCTGATCCTGGGGCGTATCATGCAGGGCTTCAGCGCCGGCCTGGTGCAGCCCCTGGCACTGGCCACGGCGGTCGCCGTGTTTCCGCCGGAACGCCGGGGCCTGGCTGTCGGGACCGTCGGCATGGGGATCGCGCTGGCGCCGACCTTCGGGCCGCTGGTCGGCGGCGTGACCATCGACCTGGTGACCTGGCGCCATGTCTTCATCGTGCCGCTGCCGTTGGTCGCCTTGTCGGCCATCATGGCGCTGACCTTCATGCCCGCGCGCAATCCCCTGGAAAAGAAGCCGAGCTTCGATTGGCCCGGGTTCATCCTGCTGTGCGTGGCGCTGATTACGCTGATGGCGGGGATCGGAAATGCCCAACGTTGGGGCTGGGAATCAGCCAAATTCCTGTCGTTCATGCTGATCGGCATTCTTTCTGCGGTCCTGTTCGTGGCGACTCAGCTGCGCTCCAAAAGCCCGCTTCTCGATCCCAAGCTGTTTCTCGATGCGCGCTTCGCCTCGGCCGTGGCCGTGGCCTTTGCCTTCGGGCTGGGTAATTTCGCGACCAACTATTCGATCCCGCTGTTCACCCAGACCATCCAGGGGTACACGGCGACCAAGGCCGGTTTGGTCCTGGTGCCGGCGGGGCTGTTGCTGGTCATGATGATGCAGGCCTCGGGACGGCTCGCCGATGCGGTTCCGCCCCATTGGCCGATCATCGTCGGCTGCAGCACCTTCGCCGTGGCGGCCATGGCGCTGGCGACCATCGACGTCAACACGGGCTTTGTGACGGTGGCACTGCTGGCCATGTGGACGCGCGGCTCCATGAGCCTGATTTCCCCCAACATGGGCAAGGCGGCGCTGTCCGCCGTGCCGGCGGACAAGATCGCGCAAGGGGCGGGTACCTTCAATTTCTTCCGTCAGATGGGCGGGGCTTTCGGCGTCAACCTGACGGCCGTGACGATCGAAATGCGCACCGCCTATCACGCCGATTTCCTGACCGCGACCCAGACAAATGCCAAGGGGCCGACGGCGGAGATGCTGGACAAGGTGCGCGACCTGTTGAACGCGGGCGGTGTGCCGGCCCCCGCCGACGGCGCCATGGCATTGGATTTCCTGGGCCGCGTTCTTTACGCCCAGGCGAATACCTTCGCATTCCACGATTCGTTCCGCCAAGTCGCCCTGATCTTCGCGCTGACCCTGATCCCGGCCATCGTTTTGGGGCGCTCGCGGTCGAAGGAATAAAGCCGCTGCTCGATCATCCGCTTGGGCCTGCTACTTCGCGTCGACCGCTGTGCGGATCGGCAGAAGCACCCGCACGGTGGTGCCGCGCCCGACACGGCTGTCGATCTGAAGTTCGCCGTCGTGGGCTTCGGTCAGGGCCTTGGCGATGGACAGGCCAAGCCCCGTGCCCAGTTGGGCGATGTGCGGGTCGGAATGCAGTTGCTGGAACGGCTCGATCACGCGTTCCAGCTTTTCGTCGGGAATGCCTTTACCGGTATCGGAGACCTCAAGGATATGGCGGCCCGGCTCTTCTCGGGCGCTCAAGGTCACCAGTCCGCCCGGCGGCGTGAACTTCACGGCGTTGAACAACAGGTTGAGAACCACCTGCTTGATCGCGCGCTCGTCCGCGAAAAGCTGCGAGACCGTCTCCGGCACCTTGATGTCGAAATAGATCTGATTGCAGTCGATGGCCCCGGTGACCACGCGCAGGCAATCGTCGAACAGGGCGGCGATGTCGATGAGGGACCGGTTGAGGATGTTGCGCCCGGCCTCGATCTTCGACAAGTCGAGGATGTCGTCGACCAGGGACAGCAAATGGCGGCTGGAGTGCATGATGTCGCCGGCATACTCGTGGTATTTCTCCGATCCCAGGGGGCCGAAATACTGCCGGTTGATCATTTCCGAAAACCCGATGATGGCGTTCAGCGGCGTGCGCAATTCATGGCTCATGGAGGCGAGAAAGTTGGATTTCGCTTTGCTGGCCTGTTCGGCCTCCATTTTCGCCGAATACAGGTTTTCCAGCACCAAGTTGTACTGGCGCGCGATGTCGCCGATATCGGAATTGGGCTCGACCGGAATGGGCCGGGAGAAATCGCCGGTCAGGCGCTGCACTTCCATGGACCGCAGAATGTCGAGTTGTTCCGTCGACTGGTTGTGTTCGCTGACGTTCAGGCCGATGCGTTCGGCCTCCGGTGACACGCGCAGCGGCACGAACTTGTTGATGAGTGACAGCAGGAGGTAGCTGATGCCGAAGGCCCAGACGGCGGCGGTCAGAACACCGGTGCCCTGGGCCAGGAACTGTCCCCATCGGTCGAGGCCGGTGCCGAGCGTTTCCAGGTCGCCCAGGAGGGCAACGGCCATGGTGCCCCACACGCCAGCAACACCGTGCACGGGAAAGGCATAGACCACGTCGTCGAACTTCCAGCGGTCGAGCAGCAGCGAGGTCAGCACGCAAAGCCCGCCGCCGACGGCGCCCAGGATCACCGCCCCGACGGTCGATACGCAATGGGCCGCCGGCGTGATCGCGACCAAACCGGCGAGCGCACCGTTGAGCATGGTCGGAACGTCAAGCCGCTTCATCATGATGGGGCCTAACAACATCGCTCCCAGGCCGCCGAAGGCGCCGGCAATGACGGTGTTGAGAATGATATGCGGCACTTTGTCCGTGGCCGCCAGGGTGCTGCCGCCGTTGAACCCGATCCAACCGACCCAGATGATGAACACGCCGAGTGCTGCCAGCGGTAGCGAGTGGCTGCGAAAGGGGGCGCCCGATCCGTCGAACCGCCCGGTGCGGGGGCCGATAATGATCACGGCCGCCAGACTGACCCAGCCGGCAATGGAATGGACCACCGTGCCGCCGGCGAAGTCGACGAAACCCAGGGACACGAGCCACCCGGGATCGCCGCCGAAGGCACCGCCCCAGGCCCAATGGCCGAAGACCGGATAGATCAGCAGGGCGACGACAAGGCTGATCAGGAGGTATCCCGAGTAGCGCGCCCTCTCGGCGATGGCGCCGGACACGATGGTTGTCGCCGTGCCGCAGAACATGAGCTGGAAGACGAAGAAGGTCGCCGATTTGGGGTCGGTCAGGGAGAACAGGAAGTTTTCCGTCCCGATCAGGCCGTTGTAGCTGGCGCCGAACATCAGGCCGAAGCCGACGAACCAAAACACGCCGGCGGAGATGCAGAAGTCGGCGAAGTTCTTGGCCGCCACGTTGATCGAGTTCTTGGAACGGACGGAGCCGCTTTCCAGGCAGCAGAACCCGGCCTGCATCATGAAGACCAAGGCCGACGCGGTCAGAACCCAGACGATGTCGATTTTCGTTGCGTCCATCAGGCCCCGCCCGCGTTCGGCTGTTTGGCTTCAGGCGGGGCGGGATTGATGCGCCCGGGTCGGGGCATCGCCGGGGCGCCGCATCGAAATTTCTGCAAGAAAGGCTCCTTCTATGGAGAAATCAGGCTGTGTGGCGAAAACACATAATGCTGCATTGCAACATAAGGAAAATTTTACGGCTCTCCGGACGCGCGGACAAGGCCAAAACGGACTTTCCCATGATGAAATCCGGACCTTCGGCAGCCGGGTTTTGACAGGTCTCGTTAATTAAATTATTGAATTCTGAATACGGAATTCAGAAATGGCGTGATGCGATGCCCCGACTTGACCCGATGCCTGCCCTGGCGGAACGCGTGCGTGACGCCATCGTCGATTCCATCCTGCAGGGCATGTACCGGGCTGGCGAGCGTTTGGCGCAGGAAAAGCTGGCGGAAGAACTGGGCGTGTCGCGTCAGCCGGTCAGCCATGCCCTGAACGTGCTGAAGGAGCAGGGGGTCCTGGTCACCCTTGGGCGCAAGGGCCTGACGGTGGCGCCCATGGACCCGGCCCTGGTCGTGCAGCTTTATCAAATTCGCGGACCCCTGGATGGTCTGGCCGCGCGTTTGGCCGCGGGCCGCGTGGCGCGGGGAGAGGCCGCGCCCGGTGAGGTGGCGCGCCTGCAAGACCTGGCCGATCGGTATCAAGACCTTGGCCCCGGAATCGTCGAGAAACCCCGCGATTTGGCCCGGCGGATCAACGCCGACATGCAGTTTCACGTCGGCCTCTACCGGCTGTCCGGCAATCCGCTGATCGAGGATGTGACGCGGCCCCATTGGGTTCATTTCCGCCGCTCCATGCAGGCCGTGCTGACCCATCCCGGCGGGCGGCCGGAGCCGTGGGTGCAGCATCGCGCCATCCTGGCGGCGGTGCTGGCCGGCAATGCACCCGAGGCCGAACGCCTGTCCACCCATCACACCCAGGCCGCGGCGACCACCGCCGAGGCCAGCCTGACGAAGGACTCTCCCATCACATGAAGCGCCTGACCCTGGGGCCCGACGACGCCCTGCCTTATGACCACCACGAACCGGCGCGCGACGGCGCTCCGACCTTCGTGTTCGTCAATGCCCTGACGGGCAGCACCGTGGCTTGGGAAGCCGTGGTGGCACCCCGCCTGCGGGACGGCGGCTTCGGCACGCTCAGCTATAATTTCAGGGGTCAGGAAGGGGCGCCCTTCGCAACTGGGACCGAACTGACGCCGGCGTTGATCGTCGACGACCTATGCGCCTTGCTCAAGGCCTGCGCGCCCAGCAACACCGTGCTCGCCGGTCTGTCCATCGGCGGCCTGTTCGCCGCTCAGGCCGTCCTGCGGAAGGTCGTTCCCGTCCGGGGGCTGGTATTGCTGAACACCCTGCGCGAAATCGGCCCGCGCATCGCCTGGGTCAATGACGCCATGGAGGTCATCGTCGGCGCCGGCGGTGTGCCGCTGTTCATGGACGCCCTGTTCCCGCTGCTGGTGAACCCGGAATTCGCGGCGCAATCGCGGGCGAATTTCCTTAAAGGCGACTATGCGCCCATGGATCCGGCCCATGGGCATATGAACCTCATGCGCAATGCCAGGGCCACGGATTGGGACATCACCTATGAGGACCTGACCTTGCCGACTCTGGTGATCACCGGTCATCAGGACCGGGTGTTCCTTGATGCGGAGGTCGTGGACCGCTTGTACAAACGCCTGCCCGACGCACAGCGCGAGGATTGGCCGGATGCCGGGCATTTGCTGCCGCTGGAACGGCCGGACCGGCTTGCCGAAAGCCTGGCGCGTTTCGGCGCCGCGATCGAAGGGGAAGGCCAGTGAACATCCCGGTGCGGTTCGCCTATTTGGCGGTGTTCGTGGGCGTTCTCGGACATGCGTCTTCTGAATTCGTTGCGGTGGGATCGGGGATCGCGGGGCCGGAATTGTCCGTCTGGCGCTATCTTTTCGGCGGGGCGGGATTGATGGTCCTTGCGCTGTTGATCACGGGACCGCGAAAGCTGTTCCTGCCCCTGCGCACCCATGCCTGGGAGATGCTGTGGCTGTCGATCGTCGGGGTTTCCTTCGGTTACCTGGCGTTCCATTGGGCATTGGACTTCGCGACCGTGATTCAGGTGGCGACCGTGGTGACGACGGTTCCCATTTTCGTCGGGCTGGCCAACAGGGTGATCGGCGGTCAGGCGCTGACCGCCGTCAAGATCGTCACTGGGCTGTGCGCGGTCGCCGGGTTGGTGCTGCTGATCACGGATGGTGTTCTCGACAAGTTGGTGGGCGGACAGGATTCGATCTGGGGCGTGTTGCTGGCGCTGGCCTGCGCGACGATCGGTGCGTTCTATGCCGTTCGGGTCAAGCCGGTCATCGCCCAGTACGGGGCGCTGAACGTGACGGCCCTGTCCATGATGATCGGCGGCCTTGGCCTTTGGGTCGGGGTCGGTTTCGGGTTTTCGATCTGGGTCAATCCGCTCATGTTGTTCGATCGGCCGATGTCCAACTGGGGCTGGATCCTGACCCTGGCTTTGTGGAACACGACGATCACCCAGTTCCTGTGGTTCGGCGGCTTGGCAGCCGCGGCGGATATGACGCGGGCAAGTTATCTGTTCTTTCTCAAACCCATCATTGCGGCGGCTCTGGCAATGGTCTTCCTGGGGGACCAGCTGTCGGTGCTGCAGGCCGTGGCGATCATCGTTGTCACCGGGGCCGTGGTGATTGAAATCTACTGGTCCAAGCTGGCGGCGCTTGCCGCACGGCGGGAAAAACAAGCCTAAGGATTCGCGGAACGGTGCCGTATAACAGGCTATAATTTCGCAATGCGAAACTAAATTCCGAAAATTGACCATATTATTCCGTCATGACAAAGTGCCGTCCGCTCGGGTGGGGATGGCCTTCTCCCGGGCCTGATCAGGGAGACGGCGCGCACCCGCGCTGGACAAAATAACCATGGCTGGCCGTGCCGACCGCAGCGTCTTGCCCCTGGGCGATTATCCCGAAGCGACCGATGGCGAAGACCGCCAGTTCGTCACCGCGTTGGCGCGGGGACTAAGTGTATTGCGCGCGTTTCAGCCCGGCGACGGCGTTCTTGGCAACGGCGACATCGCCGAGCGCACGGGCCTGCCCAAACCCACGGTATCGCGCCTGACCCACACATTGACCCGCTTGGGTTACCTGGCGCATGCGGAACGCCTGGGCAAATACCGGCTGGGGCCGGGGGTTTTGTCGCTGGGCTATTCGTTGCTGGCCAATATGGACATCCGCAAGATCGCGCGGCCCTACATGCAGGAACTGGCCAACGCATCCGGACTGTCGCTGGCGCTCGGCTCCCGCGACCGTCTGAACATGGTTTATCTGGAACATGCCCGGGACGCCGGTTCGGTGACGCTGCGCCTGGACATCGGCTCGCACATTCCCATCGCCACCACGGCCATGGGCCGGGCCTTTCTGGCCGCCATTCCTGAGAACGAGCGGGCTTACCTGATGTCGGCCATGGCCGAGCGCGCCGGCGCCGCCTGGCCGTCCATGGCCAAGGGGGTGGAGCGCGCCCTGCGTCAGGTTGCCGAGACGGGATTCTGTACGTCCTTCGGTGAATGGCAGCAGGACGTCAACGCGGTCGGCGTGCCGCTGCGGTCCATGGACGGGGCCACGGTGATGGCGCTCAACTGCGGCGGCCCGGCCTTTTTGCACAAGCCGGAAAAGCTGGAAGCGGAATGGGGGCCACGTCTGGTCAACGTGGCGCGCACCATCGAAAAGGAAATGCAAAGCGGATTTGCCGCCCAGGGATCCTGGTAGGCATCAGCCAGCATTAGGGGAGACGTGCATTGGATCTGAATCTGACAGCCGAGGAACGGGCGTTTCAAGACCACGTGCGCGGCTTCCTGCGCGCCAACATTCCGCCCGCGATCAAGCGCAAGGTCGATCTGGGCCTGAAGCTGGTGAAGGACGATTACGTCGTCTGGCAGCGTATTCTGCACGGGCAGGGATGGATCGCCCCCAGCTGGCCCAAGGAATACGGCGGCCCCGGCTGGTCGCCCGTGCAGCGCTTTCTGTACGAAGAAGAACTGGCGGCGGCATCGAGCCCGCGACTCATCACCTTTGGGCTCAAGATGCTGGGCCCGGTGCTGATCGAATTCGGCACGGACGAACAAAAAGCGCGGTTCCTGCCGCGCATCCTCGCCAGTGAAGATTGGTGGTGTCAGGGCTTCTCCGAACCGGGGGCGGGCTCCGACCTGGCGTCGCTGACGACCCGGGCCGAACGGGATGGCGACCATTATGTCGTCAACGGCCAGAAGACTTGGACCACCCTGGCGCAATACGCGGACTGGATATTCTGCCTGGTGCGTACGTCCAATGAAGGCAAGAAGCAGCAAGGTATTTCCTTCCTGCTGATCGACATGACAACGCCGGGCGTCACCGTGCGCCCGATCAAAACGTTGGACGGTGGCCAGGAAATCAATGACGTGTTCCTGGAAAACGTCCGCGTGCCCGTGGAAAACCTGGTGGGCAAGGAAAACGACGGCTGGACGATCGCCAAGTTCCTGTTGAGCCATGAACGGTTCGGCATTGCCGGCGTCGCGCGCTCCAAGAAGCAGATGGAACGCGTGCGCGACATCGCGGCCAAGGAAATGAAGCGCGGCTGTCCGCTGATCGAGGACGCCCGGTTCCGCGAACGCATGGCCGAGGTCGAGATCGAACTGACGGCGCTTGAGATGACTGAGCTGCGCCTGTTATCCGAGGAAGCGGCCGGGCGCAAGCCGGGACCCGAGGCCTCGATCCTCAAACTGAAAGGCACCCAGGTGCAGCAGGGTATTACCGAATTGCTGCTGGAAGCCGTCGGCAACCGGGCCCATCCCTTCGATCCGGGCATCCTGGACGACGAGTGGCCCGGGGCCGACAATGATGGCCCGCCCGTGCCGGAACATGCGGCGACCGTGGCCAGCCATTACTTCAACTGGCGCAAGGCCTCGATCTACGGCGGCAGCAACGAAATCCAACGCAGCATCATTGCCAAGGCGATCCTCGGCCTTTGACGGATACTCCAAGACCATGAACTTCACCTTCTCCGACGAACAAATCCTGATCCGTGACATGGCGGAACGCTTCTTTCGCGACGATTATGGCCTGGAGGCCCGTCGCAAGCATCAGGCCCTGCCGGGTGGTTTTTGCCGGGATACCTGGGCACGCTTCGCCGATATGGGTTGGCTGGCGCTCGGCATTTCCGAAGACCTGGGCGGCATCGGCGGCGGCACGGTCGACATGGCGATCCTGATGGAAGCCATGGGCGGCGGCTTGGCGGTTGAGCCGTTCCTGGCGACCGTGGTGCTGGGGGGCACGCTGGTTCGCGACGGGGCTTCAGAAGACGTTCAGGCGGACCTGCTGCCGCGTCTGGCGGCAGGGGAACTGCATCTGTCCTTCGCCTATTCGGAAGCGCAATCGCGCTATGACCTGAACGATGTGCGGACTCGCGCCAAGGCGGACGGAAGCGGCTTTGTTCTGGACGGCGTGAAGACCGTCGCCCTCCATGCCGGGACGGCGGACAAGATCGCGGTGACGGCCCGCACCTCGGGCGGGGAGCGGGATGACGGCGGGATCACGCTGTTCCTGATCGATGCCGATGCCCCCGGCCTGACGGTCACGGATTATCCCACGGTCGACGGCCTGCGTGCCGGGGATGTCGCGTTGGACGGCGTGCGGGTCGGTGCCGAGGCCGTGTTGGGCGCGGTGGATAGCGGCCTGGCCTTGGCCGAGACGGCAATCGACCGGGCGGCCGCCCTGGTGTCGGCGGAGGCTGCGGGGCTGATGGCGGCGCTCACCCGTGATACAGTCGCGTTCCTGAAGGAGCGCAAACAGTTCGGTCGCCCCTTGGGCGATTTTCAGGCCCTGCAGCATCGCGCCACGGAGATGTACATGGATACGGAACTGACCCGCTCGCTCGCCTATATGGCCGCCGTGCGCCAGGATGGCGACGACCGTGTGGCCGCCCGCCGCGCGGCCTCGCAGGCCAAGGCCAAGGCCGGGCAGGCGGGGCGCCTGATCGGCCAGGAAGCGGTGCAACTGCACGGCGGCATGGGCGTGACGGATGAGATGCCCGTGGGCCATTACTTCAAGCGCCTGACCCTGATCGACCACAGTTTCGGCGACCGGGCCCATCACCTGGACCGCCTGGCGGACATGGCATGAGCCCCGCCGGGGTCCGCGAACCCGCCGTTCTCGGCCTGCTGTGGCTGGTGGCGCTGGGGGCCTCCGCCATCGGCCCGGCGGACCACCTGATCTGGTTCATGGAAGTCCTGCCGGTGATGGTCGCCCTGGTCCTGATGGCGGCGACCCAGCGCGGCTTCCCCCTGACGCCGCTGCTTTACCGCCTGGCCTTCCTGCACGGCCTGGCGCTGATCCTGGGCGGCCATTACACCTATGCTCATGTGCCGCTGGGGTTCTGGTTTCAGGATATTTTTGATTTGGCGCGTAATCCGTATGATCGCATCGGGCATTTCTTCCAGGGTTTCGTTCCCGCCATCCTGGCCAGGGAGATTTTGATCCGACAGGGGTTCATGGCGCGGGGACGCATGTTGTTCTTCGTCGTCGTCTGCATCTGCCTGGCGTTCAGCGCATTTTACGAGTTGATCGAATGGTGGGCGGCGGTCCTTCTGGGGCAGGGGGCGATGGAATTCCTGGGTACCCAGGGCGACGTGTGGGACAGCCAGTGGGACATGTTCATGGCCTTGATCGGCGCGATCCTGGCGCAGCTCTTGCTGGCCCGGCGCCACGATCACGAGATCGCGAATATCAGATAATGCGGATTTCCCAGCTTCCCGTTCCATGAGATACTTGGGCCTTATCCACCAGTCTGGGAGGCTGACACCATGAACAAGTTGATCCTGTCCGCCGCGGCCGCATTGTTGCTCGCCGCGTCACCTGCTTACGCCGGCCATTGCCCGAAGGACGTCAAGCACGTCAAGGAAGCGCTCGCCAAATCCTCCGCCTCGGCGGAAAACAAGGCCAAGGCCCAAGCCCTGATGGCCGAAGGTGACGCGATGCACAAAGCCGGCAAGCATGGCGAAAGCCTGAAGGCACTCCACGAAGCCCTGCACCTGCTGGGCGAAAAGCACCACTGATCTGCAGGATTGCTGACACCATTACGTCGAACCGGCCCTTCGGGGCCGGTTCCATTTTCGCCCTCTGTTATTCCATCCCCCAAGACCAAGAGCCTGATCCATGACCATCACATCCATTGAAATCCTCCGCGTCGGTGTTCCCTTCGATACGGGCGGCCCGCGCCAGGGCATGCGTCCCGGCCTGAACACCAACCCCTGGGTCGTCAACGAATCCCTGATGGTCCGTATCGAGACGGCGGACGGGCTTGATGGCTGGGGCGAGGGCTTCGGCCATTTCTCCAACCCCGGTACGGAAGCCATGCTCAAGGACCTGATCGCCCCTTGGTTCATCGGCCGCGACGAGACGGATTTGGAGGCCCTGATGGACGGTGCCCATAAGTCGTTCTTCGGCTTCGGCCGTCATGGGCCCTGCATGTACGCGCTGTCGGCCCTCGATACCGCGCTGTGGGATCTGCGGGCCAAGCAGGCCGGCAAGCCGCTGTATCAGTTGCTGGGCGGGCCGGCCGGCGACGCCACGGTCATCCGTTATGCCTCACTGATGCGGTATGGCGGCGATACGGACGCCGTCGCCCGCAATACGGACCGCGCCGCCGGCCTGGGCTTTCCCATGGTCAAGCTGCACGAACGGGACATGCCCGCCTTCATGGCCGCGCGTGAAGCGGCGCCCGAAGGGGTTGCCATCACGCTTGACGTCAACTGCCCCTGGACCGTCGAGGAAGCCTGCGGCGTGGCCCGTGAACTGAAGGAACGGGAACATGTAAAAGGCGGCTTTCTGTGGCTGGAAGAACCGGTCTGGCCGCCAGAGGATTTCGACGGGCTGGCCCGTGTGCGCCGTGAGGGGACGGGGATTTCCGGCGGCGAGAACGTCGCCTCCCTGACCGAATTCGCCCGCGCCATCCAGTCGGGCGCCTTCGACATCATCCAGCCTTCGGTCGCCAAGATGGGCGGCCTGTCGACGATGAAAGAGGTCTTTCCCATGGGCCGGGCGGCGGGCCTGCGCGTCGTGCCGCACAGCTTCTACTGGGGGCCCGGTTACGTGGCGACGGCCCATATCATCGCCGCGCAGCCCGAACCCGAATGGTTGGAAACGGCCTTCATCGAATACGAAGAAAACCCCCACGACCTGATCGACCCGTTCGACCCTAAGATGACGCTCTCCGCCGACCGTCCGGGCCTGGGCTTCAACGCCGATGGAAAGCTGTTCGACCGCTATCTGATTTCCCGTAGTGTGATTTCCTGATTTCTCCCGATCCAAAGGAGCCTTTGGCCATGAAAACCCTTCGCCTGATTGCCGCCACCCTGCTGCTGACCGTTGTCGCGGGACAGAGTGCCCGCGCGCTTGATGCCTATCCCAGCGATCTGAGCGGTCAGTTCATGGACTGGTGCACGGGCAAGGGCGGCAGCACGGAAACGGCCTGCACCTGCGCGCTGAAGCGCCTGGCGCAGACCGTGCCGCCGGCGGCCCTCACCACCTTCGTCGCCGACAAGACCGGCGGCGGCTCGGGCTTTTCCATGTCGACGGCGACCGTCGCCACGGCGGCCCTGGTGACCGATGCCCTGACCGCCTGCATCAAATAAGAAAAGGCCCGCCGGGGTGCGGCGGGCCTTTCCTGAAACGCAATCGAACGGAACCGAAGGGGATTAGTGAATCTCCTTCGCGCCCTTCATGGCGGCCTTCAACTTGTCGATGTCGAAGTCCGGCGCCTTGGCGGCGGTCAGGATCACCGCTTCGCGGCGGGTAATCCGGGCCACGACCTCGGGGATCTGCTTGACCGCTTCGTCGGGGATCATCACCGCGCCATGATGGTCGGCGTGGATGATGTTGTTGGTGACCACGGTCATGCCGTGGATGGTCACCTGACAATCGATGTCGACGACATGGACCCAGGCATGGGACGGGCCGACTTCGCCGCCGATCAGGTTGAAGCCGCGGGCACTGTCCTTCAGATCGCGGAACGATCCGTTGGTCACGCCGCCGACCGCACCCAGCCCCTTGTGCACGGTGGTCTGAACCTCACCCCAGAACGCGCCGTAGCCGGGCCGGGGGTCGATGTCCTGGATCACCACCACGGTCGGCTTGGGGCCCTGGGCGATGTATTCGTAATAGGCTTCGCGTTTGGCCGCCATTTCCGCCGGCGTTTCGTTGGGCGGCTCGGCGGCGCGGATGGTCGCCGTGCGGGCATAGCCGCAGATCGGCTTAAGGTCAGGGTCAAGCGGCACCAGCGGCTCGGTGGTATAGCCGTGGCCCCGCCGTTCCGGGACGATCTCTTCCAAGGCGTTGCAGATGGTCGGCGTGTCCCATTGGGTCAGGACCGCCAGGTCCTCCGGCGTGAAATCGGTCAATTGGATGTCCTCTCTTTTGGTTTTCGTCGGGCCCTATTCGGCCGCGCGGGTTTCCGCCGGTCCGGCGAAGGAGGCTTCGTCGAACGACCGTTCGTTGTCCCACACGTTCTTAGGGATCGGCAAGCCCGCAAAATCGGCGTCGGTCAGGGGGCCGTTGGGTTCGATCCCCAGTTTTTCCCGCAGCATCAGGATGATCTGGCGGGTGTGCTGGCCCGTATGCCAGCCCGTGCGTTCCAGAACCTCATGGAGCGTCACCTCGCCGTAGTAGACCTTGCCCGGCTGTTTGAAGTCCGTGGTCTTGCCGTCGCGGTCCCACCAGGCGGCAAAGCGGGTCCGGGTATTCGCGCCGTAATCCAGCAGGTCCTGTTTGCTTTTCATGGTTCCGGGCAGGATGGATTTCAGGGCGTCGTAAGTATAGGGCGTATCGTTCTCGACCCGGTTCAGGAACACGTCGGCGATGTTGAAGACGTGATAGACCAACTGCCGGTAGGAGCGCGGGCGGCCCGGCAGAAGTTCGTCCAGGCGATCTTCGGGAATCTGCGCAAGGTAGCGCCCGGCGGCATCCAGGTTCTGCAGGACCTTGTCCTTCATGTCCTCTGGACTGAGCATCTTGTGGCCGTCGTAGTCGAACCCGGCGACCTTGGCGACATCGCGGAACACGGCACCGTTGGCCCATTTATCGCCCTTGGCGACGATCGGCACCAGGCGCACGCCGAGCGCTTCCAGTTCCTTGAAGCCTTCCTCGTCCTCGATCACGTTGACCGAGACGAAGGGGATTCCGTGCTCGAGCAGGAATTCTTTTGTTTTCAGGCAACTGGAGCAGCCGGGCTGCCAGTAGACCTTGACGGGCGGGCCTTCACCATCAGGACGGCTTTGCGTTGATTGAGACATGTGACATTTCCTCTCTGTTGGACTATTGAACCCAGCCCCTTTTGTATACAAAAGGATAGGCTTCACGCCGCGGTGTAGGCAAGCCGCATTGTCTCCCGCAGGGTGGGGGATCGGAAAAAAACTACAGCGGTGCCATAGAAAAACGAAGGCTTGCCGCAGGGGGCCGGCGCGCTAATCTGGCGCGCGACTACTCATAACCAGAATAAACGACCTCAGGAGACCTACCTTGACCCCCTTAGCCGGCATCCGCATTCTCGACCTGACCAACGTCCTGGCAGGGCCCTTCTGCTGCCACCAACTGGCCCATATGGGCGCCGACGTTATCAAGGTCGAGGTTCCGGGATCGGGGGACTTGGCCCGGCAATTGGGCGCCGATCCGGATTTGAATCGGAAAGGCATGGGAACCTCGTTCCTGGCCCAGAACACCGGCAAACGGTCCATCACGATCAACATGAAATCGGACAAGGGAAAAGAGGTGTTTCACCGCCTCGTCGCCACCTCCGACGTTCTGGTGGAAAACTTCCGGCCCGGCGTCATGGACCGCCTGGGCGTCGGTTACGAGGTGTTGAAAAAGGAACACCCGAATCTGATTTACTGCGCCATCTCGGGATTCGGGCAGGACGGTCCGCTGAAGTCGGCCCCCGCTTATGATCAGATCATCCAGGGCATGGCGGGCGTGATGTCCGTGACCGGAACGCCGGAAACCGCGCCGCTGCGCGTCGGCTATCCCATGGCCGACACCATCGGCGGGATGACGGCGGCTTTCGCCGTGGCGTCGGCCCTGGGAAACAAGGATCCGAACAACCGGGGCTGCTTCATCGATGTCGCCATGCTGGAAGCGGTCCTTTCGACCATGGGCTGGGTGGTGTCCAATTTTCTGCAGTTGGGCATGGAGCAGAAGCCCATGGGCAACGACAATTTCACGGCCAGCCCGTCCGGCACCTTCCGCACCGGCGACGGGCCGATCAACATCGCCGCCAACAAGCAGGAACAGTTCGAGGCCGTCTGCGACGTGGTCGGCCGCCCGGAGCTGAAGACCGACCCCCGTTTCGCCGAACGCCAGGCGCGCCTCGACAATCGGCAGGAACTGACGGCGCTTCTAGAGGAGGCCATGGCCACGAACACCGCCAGCCATTGGCGCGCGGCGTTGAATGCCGCCGGGGTGCCGGCGGGTGAGGTCCTGACCGTGCCGCAAATTTTGGCCCATCCGCAGATCGCCGACCGTGGCCTGATCGCGACCTTCGAAAACGTGCCCGGCGTCGGCCGCGACGTGCAGGTGGCGCGGGCCGGGATCAAGATCGACCGCGCCCCCGTGGCGACCAACACGCCGCCGCCGCTTTTGGGTCAGGACACGGATGACCTGCTGGGCGAACTCGGGTTTTCGGCGGACGACATCGCCGCACTCAAGGCGGACAAGGCGGTATGACCGAAGAACCGGCACATCCGCTTGACCTGACGGCGCTTGCCGACCATATGGCGGCACACCTCGACGGGGTGACGCCGCCGCTGACCGCCCGTCAGTTTGCCGGCGGCATGTCGAACCCCACGTTCGAATTGACGGACACGGCCGGGCGGCGCTTTGTGCTGCGCAAGAAACCGCCCGGCGACCTGTTGCCCTCGGCCCATGCAGTAGACCGGGAATTCCGCATCATGTCGGCGCTGAAGGGCGGCGACGTACCGGTCGCAGATCCCCTGATCCTGTGCATGGACGATGCCGTGATCGGGCAGGCGTTCTATATCATGGCCCATGTCGATGGGCGGGTGTTTCGGGAACTGGAACTGCCGGGCATGGCAGCGGCGGAACGGGCTGCGATCTACGATGCCATGAACGATACGCTGGCCCGGCTGCATCGCGTTGACTGGCGGGCGGCGGGGCTGGCGGACTTCGGGCGCGAGGGGGGCTATGCGGCGCGCCAAGTCAAGCGTTGGACTGCGCAGTACCAGGCCTCGGCCACGGATGATCTAGCCGCCATGAACCGGCTGATCGATTGGCTGCCGGAAAATCTTCCCGAACATGCCGAGACGACAATCGCCCATGGCGACTTCCGGCTGGAGAACATGATCTTTCATCCGACCGAGCCGCGCGTGCTGGCCGTTGTCGACTGGGAGCTATCGACCTTGGGCGATCCGCTCGCTGATCTTGCCTACAACTGCCTGCCCTGGCACATGCCGGATGCGCGGCGCGGCGACCTGCGGGCGAATGATCCGGCGCAAACGGGCATACCGGCGGAAGCAGACTACCTTGCTGCCTATGCCCGGCGTACGGGCCGTACCGGCACGGGCGACTGGATTTTCTATCTGGTGCTGTCCCTGTTCCGCCTGGGGGCGATCGCCCAGGGGGTCTACAAACGCGGGCTTGACGGCAATGCCACATCGTCGGCGGCGCTGCAGCGGCGTGACGTCTGCCGCAATCTGTCGCAGATCGCCTGGGCCTTGATTGAGAAAGCGGGCCGGGCCTAGGCCATTTATGAGTTCACGGCCTTGATCACGCCGACCGCCTGCGGATTGACGACGCGCGCCTTTGGCAGATGGATGCGGACTGTCGTGCCCGTACCGGGGGTACTGTCCAGGGATACCCGGCCGCCGTGCAGTTCGATCAGCGATTTCACCAGAGTCAAACCGAGTCCCGATCCACGGTGGGACGCGACATAGTCATGGTTTCCACGTTGCGCGAACGGCTCGAATATCCGGGCAAGATCGCGTTCGGCGATTCCGATGCCGGTATCTTCCACGGTAATCACGCATTCCCCGGCTTCGTCGAGGGTGACGGATAGATCAATACGGCCGCCGGGCCGCGTGAACTTCACGGCATTGGACAGCAGGTTGAGGGTCGATTGATAGATCGCCCGCCGGTCCGCGCGAATGAACAGGCCCGTTTCAAGGTTATGGGCCTCAAAAACCAGCGGGCCCGAGGCCTCCCATCCCTTGACGACCTGGAGTGCTGCATTGACGCATTTACCGATGTTGAATTCACTTTCCGTCAGGTCGTACTTGCCGAAGTCGATCTTGGACAGATCGAGCACATCGTTGACCAGGGACAGCAGGTGATCACCGCTATCGTATATGTCCTGCACGTATTCCCGATGCTTGGGGTTTTCCAATGGGCCGAGATCGCCGCGCAGCAGAACCTGGGTCAATCCCTGGATCGAATTCAAAGGCGTGCGGAATTCGTGGCTCATATGCGCGAGGAACCGGCCCTTGGTCCGTTCCGCCTCACGTGCGCGGTTGCGTTCGATGTTGAGAACATGGTTCTGGCGGCGCAGTTGCAGGGCCGCCCAGACGGCCAGCCCGGCAGGAAGGCTGAGCGCCAGAATGATCAGCCCTGTGGCGCGCCACCCGAACGTCAGGAAGTCGGCGCGCAGCGCCGCCGTTTCGGCTGTACGGTCCATGTACACTTCGGCAACCGCGACCATGCGATCATTGCGCCATACAGGCACATAGGTTTCTGCGTAGACGTCCGGCCGGTCGGGCTTGAGCCGGCCGTCCTCCAACTCGGAATAAGGCTCACCCGTCTCAACCACGGAAAGAGCTTTCCAATTGTCTTCACCCACGGTGGGGTTGTTGGCGAGGTCCGTATGCAGGTCGTCGGAGATCAGCCGAATGCGGCCCTGAGTGTCGAACAGCTTGAACCGGAAAATGTCGCCGAATCCCCGAACGCCGTTGAGAAAATGCTGTTCCTCTTCGCTGAGCGGGGCGCCCTTGGCAATGTCCTCAATCCGGTTCATGCGGTTGCCGATATAGCCGGCCCAGGCGATCGAAGTGCGTTCCGCCTGCTCAATCACAATCCGATCAAGCGTCGCATTGAAGGCGCTGACGCCGACAAAAACCAGCGTGGCAAAAACACCTGACGCAAGCGCGATGATCGGGACGAGCCGATGTTTCAAGAAGTTATATCCGCGTAGATGGCAAGTTTCTGAAATCTAAGACATTATATCCGCTGATGGCGCGCACGCATATATATCCAAAGGCTGACCGGCGACGTTCAGATTAGGGCAGATGGCAGGCTGGGGCAGATGGGGAAAATGATGTGCGGCAGGCTTGCCGTGTTGGTTTGCCTTTTGGTCCTGGTTGCCCGGCCGCTTGATGCGGATACGCGGTCACCTTTGTCGGTGCTGTCCGAAGGCGGGCATTTCGCCATGGTGCGTCATGCCCTGGCCCCGGGTGGCGGAGACCCGAAAGAATTCACGTTGGGTGACTGTTCGACGCAGCGCAATTTGAACGATGTGGGACGCGCGCAGGCGCTACGTATCGGAGACGCGTTCCGGGCCGGCGGAATTACGCAGGCGCGGGTGTTTACCAGCCAATGGTGCCGTTGCCGAGACACGGCGGCAGGCATGGCGCTTGGCACGGCCGTGGAATTACCGGCGCTGAATTCCTATCAACGGGAACCCAATCAGAAGGACAGTCGGCTTGCGGGGATTCGCGCATGGCTTGCCGAACAGCCGTTGGATCGGCCGACCATTCTGGTCACGCATTACACTTTGATTTCGGGCCTTGCGGGTGTCGCATTGCGGCCCGGCGAGATCGTCATCTTGCGACGCGACGGCAACGGGCGCTTCACGGTTGTGGCAACCGTCGCGGTGGAATAATTCATGGGGCGGAGAAGGGCAAGGCAAGCCGGCCTTGCCGGAGGGTCAGCTGACGGTTGAACCGGATCGCTGGGGAAGGGGGGCGTCGTTGCGCCAAGCGCTCGACCCCTTGCAGCGCGGGCAGATTCGTTCGCCGGACCAAGCACTCATGAACCGGGTCTCGCACCGAAGACAGGTCCGCGTCTTGGGCCGGTCGGAGGAAACCTGGCCGCCGTCGGCGTCCGTTTCATAATCCTTGGTATCGATGGCGTCGGTCACGGGTCTTCTCTTCGTTCAATGTCTTCGTACAGATGCCGCATTCAACGGGCCGTGCGGCCCCTAGAAGCGATGAAATTGAGGCAGGCTGCCGGCTGGCTTCTTCTTGCCCGCCTTGATCGGCTTCACGGTCTTCGCGGCCTTCGTAGCCTTGACGGGTTTTGCCGGTTTGGCGGCGGCTTCCCGTTCGGCTTCTTCGCGCTCAACGGCCTCCTTGGCCAGACGCTGCGCCTTCAGTTTGGCCACGTGCTGAGATTTCTCATCGCGCTCGCGCTCTTTTTCTTCGAGCACTTTCTTGTTCTTTTTCTGAGTGGCGAGAAACTCGTCCTCTGCCCGTGAACGGGCGGTCGTGCGTTGGCGGGTAGATGTCGTCACGGGAGCTCTCCTTTACTGTAACGAAGGTGGAGGCGGCATGGAAATGCACACAGCCCGCGAACGATTGAGCCCGCCCCCGGCCCAAAAGCAGGGGGCGGGATCTCAGACGTTAGTCGGCGATCGTCAAGTTCTCAGCAGAGGACTTGCCGTTCTGCCCGGCCTGGAGGTCATAGGTGACCTTCTGGCCTTCGCGCAGGGAATGAATGCCGGCGCGTTCGACGGCGGAGATATGCACGAATGCATCCTTGGAGCCGTCGTCGGGCTGAATGAAGCCGAAACCCTTGTTCGGGTTGAACCATTTTACGGTACCAGTAGCCATTGTCGTTTTCCTCGTTCAATGGGTGAAGCAAATGCGCCCCGCACCATGCGCGGCGCGGCGTTTTAACGTTCACATTGTCAGGGGATAACGAAGCTACCCGGCGAACCGGTATCTAAGATCGACATAACAAATGTAACACGTATGAGCCATATGGGGGTGAAAAGGCCCAAAAGTCAATGGTCTGGGTTCCCGTGTCATCGTCGCAATGCCGTCGATGGCCTTGAAAAAAATCAAAAAATTCCGAAAAGGACAGTTTTTAACAACGGCCTACAGTCGATTTCATGAATATTTGCGAGGGCCCGACCAGATAAATAAAATTTTGCGATTGTTTGCTTTGTTATTTTTCAATTCAGGAGCCGTGCCTATTCCCTGGGCGGCCAATTCATCTGCCGGCGCAGTTCCGTGCGCGCGATCTGGCGGCGGTGAACCTCGTCGGGGCCATCGGCGAATTTGAGGGCCCGCATGCGCGCCCAGTAATAGGCGAGCGGCGTGTCCTGGCACATGCCGGCGCCGCCGAAGGCCTGGATCGCACGGTCGACGACCGCCAGCGCCATGTTGGGCGCGGCGACTTTGATCATGGCGATTTCCTGACGGGCGGCCTTGTTGCCGACTTCGTCCATCATCCAGGCGGCCTTGAGGACCAAAAGGCGGCACATCTCGATCTCGATGCGGCTTTGGGCGATCCGTTCCTGGGTCACGCCACGGTCGGCCAGGGCCTTGCCCCAGGTTTCCCGTTCGGTCGCGCGTTTACACATCATTTCCAAGGCCCGCTCGGCGATGCCGATGATGCGCATGCAATGGTGGATGCGCCCGGGGCCGAGGCGTCCCTGAGCGATCTCGAACCCGCGTCCTTCGCCCAGCAGCATGTTGCCGGCGGGAACCCGGACATTATCGAACACGACTTCCCCGTGGCCGTGGGGCGCATCGTCGAAACCCATGACGTCGAGCATGCGCAGGACCGTGACACCGGGTGTTTCGACCGGAACCAGGATCATGGACTGCTGACGGTAGGTTTCGGCATTGGGATCGTTCTTGCCCATGACGATCATGACCTTGCAGTGGGGCGATCCGATGCCCGAGGTCCACCACTTGCGCCCGTTGATGACGTAGTGGTCGCCGTCCAGGCGGATGCTGGTCTTGATGTTGGTCGCGTCCGACGACGCCACATCCGGTTCGGTCATGGCGAAGGCGGATCGGATATCCCCGTTCAGCAAGGGTTTCAGCCATTGTTCCTTCTGCGCCGCATCGCCGTAGCGGACCAGGGTTTCCATGTTGCCCGTGTCGGGGGCGGAACAGTTGAAGACCTCGGGCGCCCAGGGCACGCGGCCCATGATCTCGCACAAGGGTGCATATTCCAGATTGGTCAGCCCCGCACCCAGTTCGCTTTCCGGCAGGAACAGGTTCCACAGGCCGGCCGCCTTGGCCTTGGCCTTCAGGTCCTCGACAATGGGCACGACCTTCCACCGCGTGTCCCCGGCCGAAAGCTGTTCCTGATAAAGCGCTTCGTTGGGATAAACCTCGGCCTCCATGAAGGCCGCGAGTCTGTCCGCCAATTCAACGGTGCGGGGGGAAGGGGTGAAGTCCATGGCCGTGTCCTCAGGTCTTTTCGATGGTCTGGTGGAAAGCGTGAGAAGTGTTAGCGCATCGCCCGACGAATACAAGGCCCGCCCGGCACCCGTTCCGCACTGCGAACCATGCTTTCATGGATGCTTGATCTCGCCCGCAGCGTGCCGCCATAGTCCGGAAAACCCGGGCGCAAGGCACGGGGAAAAGACCAATACGCACGAAGGAGGAACATCCGTGCAGGGATTAATAATGGACGTGCCGTTGCTGACGTCGATGATCGTCAAGCATGCGGCCGCCTGGCACGGCGATGTCGAGATCGTGACCCATCGGGTCGAAGGCGACATGCACCGCTATACCTACGCCGACGCCTACAAGCGCATGTGCCGCCTTGCCAATGCCCTGACGCGCCTGGGTATTCAGCAAGGTGACCGTGTCGGCACCATGGCCTGGACCACCTACCGGCATTTCGAGTTGTATTACGGCATCGGCGGGTCGGGGGCGGTGATCCACACGATCAATCCGCGCCTGTTCCCCGATCAGATTGTCTACATCATCAATCACGCCAAGGACCGGGTGATGTTCATCGACACCACCTGGGTCGAGATGATGGAAGGCTTGCAGGATCAATGCCCGACCATCGAGAAGTTCATCATCCTGTGTGACAGCGGCAAGATGCCGAAGACGTCGCTTCGGAACGCGGTCTGTTACGAAGACCTTTTGGCCGCCGAGGACGACACCTTCGACTGGCCGGAGTTCGATGAGAAAACGGCGGTGGCGCTTTGCTATACGTCGGGCACCACGGGCAATCCCAAGGGCGTGCTGTATACCCACCGTGCCATGGTGCTGCATGCGATTGCCGGAACGTCCAGCGACCATCCGCTTTGCATCGATTCCCGCACCATCCTGTTGCCGGCGGTCAGCATGTTCCATGTGCACGGCTGGATGGTGCCTTATGCCGCGCCCATTTCCGGCACCAAACTGGTGCTGCCCGGACCGCATATGCACGGGGATAACATCTGCCGCCTGTTGGAAGAGGAAAAGGTCACCGTCACCGCCGGGGTGCCGACGATCTGGATCGGCGTGCTCGAGCACCTCAAGAAGACGGGCGCCAAGCTGCCCCACCTGAAGATCTGCAACATCGGCGGCTCGGCGCCGTCGCTGTCCATGATCAAGGCGTTCGAGGAAGACTACGGCGTCGCCGTGGTCCATGCCTGGGGCATGACGGAATTGAGCGCCGCCGGCACCACCGGGCGCCTGCGCCAGCGCCATCAGGACCTGCCAGCGGACGAACGCTATAAGGTTCAGCAGACCCAGGGTCGGCCGCTGTTCGGGTTTGAGGTCAAGATCGTCGATCTTGACGGCACCCGGCTGCCCCATGACGGCAAGGCCGTGGGCCAGATGTTCGTCCGCGGACCCTGGGTCGCCGCCGCGTATTTCGAGGATGACACAGCGACGGAAGCCGCCTTCGATGCCGAGGGTTGGTTCGGCACCGGCGACATGGCTTCGATCTCGCTCGACGGACTGGTCCGTGTTTCCGACCGTTCCAAGGACCTGATCAAATCGGGCGGCGAATGGATCAGTTCCATCGACCTGGAGAATTATGCTCTTACACATCCCGACGTGGTGGAGGCGGCGGCGATCGCCGTTAAACACCCGAAGTGGGAGGAACGGCCTCTGCTGGTTATCGTCCCGCGCCAGGGTGCGGCTGTCACGCCCGACAGTATCCGCGCCGTGTTGGCCGAACACGTCGCCAAATGGTGGCTGCCCGACGACATCGTGTTCGTCGAGGAAATCCCCCATACGGCGACGGGCAAGATTTCCAAGAAGGATCTGCGTGAGCACTTCGCCGACTATCGCTGGCCCGAGACTGCCGGCGTCGCGGAATGAAACAGCACACCATTTTCACCTGATCACGCCATGCTAAAGTTCCGGAAAGATTCAATCCGGGAGGAGACAATAAAATGAAACGCGCCGCCGACGCCTTGGTGGATACACTGGTGCTGCACGGTGTCGACCGTGTGTTCTGTGTGCCGGGAGAAAGCTACCTTGCGGTACTGGATTCCTTGCATGATTGCGATGACATCCAGGTCGTATCCTGCCGCCACGAAGGCGGAGCCGGGTTCATGGCCGTCGCCGATGCCAAGCTGACGGGGGCCCCCGGCGTTGCCTTGGTCAGCCGCGGGCCGGGTGCCTGTAACGCCGCCATCGCCGTGCATACGGCGGAACAGGACGCGGTGCCGATGGTCCTGTTCATCGGCCAGGTGCCGCGCGCCGACCTGGGCCGCGGCGCCTTCCAAGAGGTCGACTACAAAATCACCTTCGGTGACATGGCCAAGCATGTGGACGAAGTGCATGAGCCCAAGAATCTGGCCAAAGTCGTGGCTCAGGCGTTCCAGATTGCCCAGGAAGGCACGCCGGGCCCGGTCGTCGTGGTCCTGCCCGAGGATATGTTGCTCGACCCGGCGGAAGATACGGGCGTCAGTCCGATCACCCTGGAAAAGCCCAAGGCGACGGACGCCCAGGTCAAGGCAGTCGCGGCAGCCATCGGCCGCGCCAAGCGGCCGGTCCTGATCGCGGGCGGTATGCTGCGCGCGCCTTCGGCGCGGGCGGCATTGCTGGCCTGTTCCGAGGCCTGGTCGCTGCCGGTCGCCGCCAGCTTCAAGAACCAGGACATTTTCCCCAACGAGCACGACCATTTCGCGGCCCACTTGGGGTACGGCGTGCCGGCGTCGATCCGCGAAACCTTGCAGGACGCGGACCTGATCGTTGCCGTCGGCACGCGCCTGGGCGACGTCACGACCCAGGGCTATCTGCTACCGGAGGCCCCCCAGCCCAAGCAGCCGTTGATCCATGTCTATCCCGACGGCGATCATCTGGACCATGTGTTCGAAACGGCGCAGTCCATTTGTGCCGACGCCGAGGACTTCATTGAACGGCTTACGGCGGTGACGCCGCCGAAGGCGCCGGAAGGGCGGAACGATTGGCTGAAGCGCCTACGCGACGCCAACCGTAAGATGGCGGAATGGAAGCCCTGGTCGGCGCCCGACGGGGTCAACTTCGGCCATGTCATCGCGGCCTTCCGGGCGCAGCTGAAGGACGATGCGGTCATCACAATGGACGCGGGCAACTTCAATTCCTGGGTCCATCGCTATTTCCCGTTCAAGCCGACGCAGATTTTGCTGGGGGCCGTGTCCGGGGCCATGGGCCTGGGCGTCCCGTCCGCCGTGGCGGCCGCCCTGCGCCATCCGGACCGTCAGGTTGTCACCGTCTGCGGCGATGGGGGCACGCTGATGACGGGTAACGAACTGGCGACCGCCGTGCAGTATGGTGCGAAGGTGCGCATCTTCGTGTCCAACAACAAAAGCTACGGCACCATCCGACTGCATCAGGAAAAATCCTTTCCCGGCCGCATCGAGGGCACCAATCTGGTCAACCCGGACTTCGCAAAATGGGCGGAAAGCTTCGGTGCCAAAGGCCTGCGTATCGACAGGGCCGAACAGGCGGACGACATGCTTGCCGAAGCCCTGGCCCATGAGGGCCCCGTGGTCATCGACGTCGCGGCGTCGCTTGAACACATCAGTGCCTATACCAACCTGACCAGCCTGAAACCGGGCAAGGCCGCCAAGGCCTGACCCCGCAAGACCAAAAGGAAGCCCATCATGCCCGCATCCGATCCCGCAACGCCCGTGACCCTGGATATCAAGGAGCGCATCGCCGTCGTCACCATCGACAGCCCGCCTGTGAACGCCTTGGGCCATGCGGTGCGCAGCGGCGTCATGGCGGCCCTGAACAAGGCCGAGACCGATGACGGCATAGACGCCGTGGTGATCCGGGGCGGTGGGCGGTGCTTTTCCGGTGGTGCCGACATCCGCGAATTCGGCACGCCCCCGGCGGAACCGACCCTGCGTCAGGTTTGCGCCCGGGTTGAGGACTTTCCGAAGATCGTCGTCGCGGCCCTGCATTCAACGGCCTTCGGCGGCGGTTTGGAACTGCCGCTTTCCTGCCATTACCGTATCGCCGATGCCTCGGCCCAGGTCGCCTTGCCTGAGGTCAAACTTGGCATCGTTCCCGGTTCCGGTGGCACGCAACGTCTGCCGCGCATCATCGGCGCCAAGCGGGCCTTGAAGGTCATCCTGTCCGGCGATCCGTTCTCCGCGGCCGAGGCGCGCGACCTTGGTGTGCTGGATGCGATCGTTGACGGCGACCTGACCGATGCCGCCGTGGCCTATGCCGCCAAGTTGGTGGCTGATGGCGCGCCCCTGCGTAAGGTTCGCGACCTCACCGTCGCCGATGCGGACGCCGAGGTGTTTGCCGAGGCGCGCAAGACCTGGGAAAAGCGCTCGCGCGGGCTTCTGGCGCCGCTTGCCTGTATCGACTGCGTGGAGATCGCCGCGACCAAGCCGTTTGACGAGGGCATGCAGCGGGAGCGCGAGATATTCGTGACCTGCCGCGATTCCGAACAGTCCAAGGCCCAGCGGCATCTGTTCTTCGCCGAACGCGAAGCTGCCAAGGTCAAGGACGTGCCGCGTGATACGGCCAAGCGGCCCATCAAGACAGCCGCCGTCGTCGGCTGCGGCACCATGGGTGGCGGTATCGCCATGTGCCTGGCCAATGTCGGGATACCGGTGACCGTGCTGGAAACCACCGAGGAAGCGCTCAAGGCGGGTTTCGCCAAAATCGAAAAGAACTATGCCGCGACCGTGTCCAAGGGCCGCCTTTCCCAGGCCGCGATGGACACCCGCATGGGCTTGATTACCGGCACCACCAAGTACGCCGATCTGGGTTCGTCCGACATCGTGATCGAGGCCGTGTTCGAGGACATGGACCTGAAGAAAACCATTTTCGGCGAACTTGATAAAGTGATGAAGCCGGGGGCGGTGCTGGCGACCAATACCTCGACCCTGGATATCGACGAGATCGCTGCCGCGACCAAGCGGCCGGCGGATGTCATCGGCACCCATTTCTTCAGCCCGGCCAACGTCATGAAGCTGATGGAAAACGTGCGCGGTGAGGAAACGGCCAAGGACGTCATCGCGACGGTCATGACGCTCGGCAAAAAGATCGAGAAAATTCCCGTGCTGGTCGGCAACTGCGACGGTTTTGTCGGCAACCGCATGTACCACCGCTATACCCGCCAGGCTTATTTCCTGATCGAGGAAGGCGCCCTGCCGCAGCAGATTGACAAGGTGTTTCTGGATTTCGGCTTCGCCATGGGGCCCCTGGCCGTGGGCGATCTGGCGGGGCTCGACGTCAGCTATCTGGTGCGCAAACGGCAGAAGCAATTCATCAAGCCGGGCGAACGCTGGCCCGTGGCCGCCGACCGGGTGGTCGAGGCCGGCCGCAAGGGCCAGAAGACCAATGCAGGCTGGTACCGCTATGAGGAAGGATCGCGCAAGCCGCTACCGGATCCCGAGGTGCAGAAGATCATCGAGGCGGCCTCGGCCGAGCTGGGGATCGAGCGCCGCGATATCACGGATCAGGAAATCCACGAGCGCTGCTTCTATGCCCTGATCAACGAGGGGGCCAAGATCCTCGACGAGGGCATGGCCCAGCGCGCGTCGGACATCGACATCATCTGGACCAACGGTTACGGCTTCCCCATCGCCAAGGGCGGGCCCATGTTCCACGCCGATCAGGTCGGCGCCAAGCATGTTTACGAACGTCTGGCCCATTGGGCGAAGGCCGCCTCGCCGGCGCTTGAGCCCGCGCCGCTTCTGGAAAAGCTTGCCCGCACGGGTGGCACATTCGCCGATCTATAGAGACCAAGAAGGAACAAGAATATGCAACGCGCCGTCATCGTTTCCACCGCCCGCACCCCCATCGGCAAGGCCGGCCGGGGTGCGTTCAACAACACCCATGGCGCGACCCTGGGCGGGCACGTCATCCAGCATGCGGTCGCCCGCGCCGGGATCGCTCCGGCCGAGGTCGAAGACGTGGTGCTTGGCTGCGGTATGCCCGAAGGCGCGACAGGCAAGAACATCGCCCGCATGTCGGTGATCCGCGCGGGCCTGCCGGTCACGACCGGCGGTACGACCATCAACCGGCTCTGCGCCTCTGGCCTGCAGGCCATCGCCGTGGCCGCCAACCGGGTCGTCATGGACGGCCTGCCCGTGGCAGTCGCCGGCGGTCTGGAAAGCATCAGCCTGGTCCGCGATAACGCCATGAAGAACGAGGTCAAGGAAGACTGGCTGATGGAACACAAGCCGGAAATGTGGATCCCCATGATCGACACGGCCGACCTTGTGGCGGAACGTTATGGTGTTACCCGCGCGGCCCAGGACGAATATTCCCTGGAAAGTCAGATGCGCACCGCGGCGGCGCAGCAGGCGGGCAAATTCGATGACGAGATCGTGCCGCTGACCACCATGATGCTGGTCAAGAACCGGGAAACGGGCGAGGTCACGGAACAGGAAGTGACCTTGGACAAGGACGAAGGCAACCGCCCGACCACGACACTCGAGGCCCTGGCCAAGCTGGAGCCGGTCATGGGGCCGGGCAAGTTCGTCACGGCGGGCAATGCCTCGCAGCTTTCCGACGGGGCGTCGGCCTGCGTCATCATGACGGAGAAAGAGGCCGAACGCCGTGGCCTGCAGCCGCTCGGCATTTTCAAGGGCCTGGCCACGGCGGGCTGTGAGCCCGATGAAATGGGCATCGGCCCGGTGTTCGCCATCCCGCGCCTGCTGGAACGCCAGGGTCTGAAGATGGATGACATCGACCTGTGGGAACTGAACGAGGCTTTCGCCTCGCAGGTACTTTACTGCCGCGACAAGCTGGGCATTCCCCAGGAAATCCTGAACGTAAACGGCGGCGGCATTTCCGTGGGCCATCCTTTCGGCATGACGGGGGCGCGCCTGACCGGCCATGCCCTGATCGAAGGCAAACGCCGGGGGGCCAGGAACGTGGTCGTCACCATGTGCATCGGCGGCGGCATGGGCGCGGCGGGGCTGTTCGAGATTTGCTGACGAAATAACGGCGGACGATGGATCACGCGGCGTTTGCGTTGCGCGGCCAGTAGGTCGTCGCGGTGGTGCCGGTGTTGGGCGCGCTCGTCAGCTCCAACTTCCCACCGTTCAGAACCAGCAGGCGTTTGACGATGTAAAGCCCCATGCCGGCGCCGTTGGACGTCCGTTCTTGTTCTGTATAGCGGTATGCGGCTTTCGATTTCAGGAACGGCTGGCCAATGGCCGTAAGCATGTCATTCGGAATGCCAGGGCCATTGTCCGACACCACGACTTTGGTGAAGCCGTTCGGCATATCGGTGTCGACGCTGATCTTGATTTCCACGCCCACGCCGCCGTGGCTGATTGAATTGGTGGTGAGATTGAGGATCGTCTGACGAAAGGATTGCTTGTCGGCGGTGATCAAGACCGGAACCTCTTCCTTGAGGAAGGAAAGCACGGCCGTCGCCGCCTCAGTCGTTTTCAGCGGACGGATCAGGTTTTCGATTTCAGCAACGGCATCGAAGGTTTCGAATTCAAGCGCTCTGCCACCGGACTCGATAACAGATACGTCCAAAATCTCGTTGACGAGGCTCAATAGATGCCTGCCGCTTTCACGGATATCGCCCAGATAGGATTGGACGGTGTCCGGATCTTGTCGCAACTGCGGAGTCTCGAGCAAAAGATCGGCCATGCCAATCACGGCATTCAAGGGGGTGCGGAGCTCATGGCTCATGTGGGAAATGAATTCCGACTTGGCTTGGCTGGCTTTTTCCGCGGCTTCCTTGGCACGGGCGAGCGCAGCGGCGACGACGTTTCGTTCCGTCATGTCGCGCAGGGCCGCGACGATCACGGAGCGATCGGCCTGCCGGCCTTCCGTTAATGCAGCCTCGAGATACACGTGGGTTCCGTCCTTTTGACGGCCGATGATGGAGAATCCGTTTCCTTCCGGTGATCGCGTCGAGGGATCGGAGAAGTAGCGCATCATCGGCGCGCGGTCCTCGTTTGTTCTGAGGTTTGAAAGCAATTGGGCGATATTGAGCCCGACGAGCTCGTTTGGCGGGTATCCGAATATTCGGACAGCGGCCGCGTTACATGTTTCGATTATTCCGTGCCCATCCAGCGTCAGCACCGCATCGGCCACGTTGTCCATGATCAGTTGCAGGCGTTGACCGGTCTGGTGGGCGCGTTGGGTCGCCTCATTACGGTGGAAAACTTCCGATGCTAGGCGACGGTCGAACACGACGGCGGCAATCCCCGCGACCAGGATTAATGAGGCGACGATGGCCGTGGCGCCGGCCAGGACATCAGCCCCGATATGCTGGATCGGATTCAATCCCCCTGAGCGCGCGAAACAGATGGTCGAACTCATGGCCGTATAGTGCATACCGGCGACGGCCATCCCGATAAACAGCGCCGACAGGATTTCCCCCGCGAGGGTTCGGACGGTGTCACGACGGGACATCCGGAAGGCGACCCAAAGGGCGCAGATGGCCAACGCCACGGCGACAAGCAGGGACAAGGCGAACAGCAAGGGATCGTAGCGGATGAAGGCGTCGAAATCGACTGCCGCCATCCCGGTGTAATGCATAAGCCCGATGCCGCCGCCCAGAACGATGCCGCCGAGGAAAAGGCGGAGCCTGGTAACTCGGGCATGGGCGACGATCTGCAAGTTCCACGCACTCGCGAGTACGGCCGGCACGGCCGATCCCAGGGTGACGAGCGGGTCATAGGCCATCCGGATCGGTAATTGGTAGGCGAGCATCCCGACGAAATGCATGGCCCAAATGCCCAACCCCATGATCATGGCCCCGCCAGCCATCCACAGATGGCGTTTGGCGGAATGCTCGTGTTCCGCGATGCGGTGGAGCAGATGAATGAAGCTAAACCCGGCCAACGTCGCGATGAAGAACGACAGCAGGACCAACACGGGGTCATATGACGCCGGCAGGACCACGGCCGGGTCGATGTGAATCGCAAAGAAACCTGCCAGGTTTTGAAGAGAGAACTGCATTCCCGATTGTCCGGTAAGCGTTTCTATTTTCTGAACGTCTATCGATCGTTGGACTGTTGCGTAGGTTCGTCTGTCTGTCTCGGAGCACGTAGACGGCCACAACGAGATGGTAGCGCAAGAACGTCACGCCAAACTGTGACCCAGGCCACGTTGGCGCGAATTTCTCAGACGCTAATAATCCAGGTTGAAGGTGCCATAAGTCGCGGCAGATCACATATATAGCTTCCGGCTAGCGGATCGATTCAAAGGTATGGGTATAGGGATGATGTCGCCGGGAGTTGATCCGTAACTGTGTGCGGAAATGATTGCCAGGACTTATGGTTTTCCGCTTTATACACGAGCCATGATGAATCAAATCGCCCTGATCCACGCCACCCGCGAAGCTATCCTGCCGGTTGAGACCGCGTTCAAAGATCTTTGGCCCGAGGCCGAGTACTGGACCCTGCTGGACGAAAGCCTGACCATGGACCTGGCGGCTGCCGGCGGCAAGCTGACCCCGGCGTTGACCGAACGGTTTCTGAATTTGGCGGCTTATGCCAAGGTCCGGCGGCCCGACGGTATTCTGTTCACCTGTTCCGCGTTCGGCGCGATCATCGACCAGATTGCGGCACAGTATGATGTGCCGGTAATGAAGCCGAACGAGGCAATCCTCGACGCTGCGCTGGCCCGGGGCGGGCGAGTCGGGTTGTTGGCGACCCATCCCCAGACCCTGCCGGACATGACGGCAGACATGGAAAACCTGGCGGCGGCCCGGAATATCGACATGACCGTGGTGCCGCTGCTTGTCGAAGGGGCCTGGGCCGACCTGGGGGCGGGGCGGCGCGACGCCCATGATCGCGCCGTGGTCGCGGCCGCACCCCGGCTGAGCGATTGCGGCTGCATCGTGCTGGCGCAGTTTTCCATGGCGCCGTTGGCGGCGGAAATCGGTGCCGATACGGGCCTGCCCGTGCTGACCAGCCCCCATGCTGCCGTGGCCGAGATGAAACGCCGGGTGTTAGGCGTCTGACGCGGCCGGTCCCGCGGGCTTGTTATTTCGTGACCAGCGCGGCGACTACGGCGATACCGATCACGATCATCACCCCAAAAATGACCAAATCGCGCATCGATTTGGGCTTTGCCCGGCCTTCGGTGTCGGTATGACCTTCGGGGTTTGTGGGGTTTGTATCCATGGCGTGCTCCCTCCGTTTGTTCTCACGTCCAATCCATGAATGAACGGTTGCGGAACGCAAAAGTTCCAGCGCGGCCATGATTTTTCTCTGCCTGCACCGGTTTACATCAGGAAAATATGTTATGATCTCTGCCATGACCGAGAGGCGGATCATGCAGGCGATCGAGGATCAGATTCCCGACCTGTACCGGTATGCACGGTTCCTCGAAGCCACTCCGGACCGCGCCGACGATCTGTTGCAGGATTGCCTGGAGCGGGGCGTGTCGCGCCTTAACCGGTTTCAGTCCGGTACGGACTTACGGACTTGGCTGTTCACCATCATGCACAACCTGTTCATCGACCGCGCGCGCCGACGGCAACGACGGGGGTTTCACGTTCCCGTCGAAGATTGGCTTGTCGATTTCCACCAGCCGCCCAACCAGATTGATCGCCTGCGACTCAAGGATCTGGACCGCGCCCTGGCGGCCTTGAAGCCCAGGGATCGGTGGATTCTTCATCTCGTGGTGATTGAGGGAAAACGCTATCACGACGTCGCGCGTGAATTGAATATCGCCGTCGGTACGGTGAAAAGCGGCCTGTCGCGGGCCCGTCGCGTGTTGGCCCGCGCGGCCTGAAGGCGCCCGGTTCCAGCCGGGAAAACGCCACAATCGTTTCATCAAATGGAAATGCGTCCCGTGTTGCGGAATGCATCCTTGCGATCAGGGGAAAGCCGCCAGACGTCAATGGCGCGTACAGCCGGCAATGCGGTTTGCGCAAATCCTTTCATGCATTGCTTCGAAAAGAGGAAGAAGATCACATGACCTATCGAACTCATATTCGAACCCCGAATACCCGTATCCCCATCGCCATTCTGGCCGCTGCGGCAGTTGCCGCGGGCCTGTCTGCCGCGCCGGGCGCTGCCCAGGCCGCCGGTGACAAGGCCGCCCCTCAGGAAGCCACGGCAGGGGATGCCGTTGATGACTTCGTCAACTGGGCGCAAAAGCAGGCCAAGGCATTGGACAGCAAGCTCGATGAAGCGGCATCAGATGCCAAGCAGGCAGGCGCCAATGCCGCCGACGAGGTCAAGGAGGAATGGCGCGAAGCCCGCGCGGCCATTGACCGCCAGCGCGATGCGCTCAATCAACAGATCGCCGACCTGAAAAAGTCGGCCAAGGGTGAATGGACGGATGCCAAGGAGGCCACCAAGGAAGGCCTGGAGGCGCTCGGCGACAAGATCGAGGAATTCCGCGCTATGGTGACCGATAAGCAGAAGTCCTAACGCAGGCGCTTGCCGGCGGGCGCTGCGGCGTCCGCCGGCTGGTCCCACCGCCGACCGGCGCACTTTTCCCTCCCATGACCACGAAGGAATCGACAATGACTTTCAAGCTTCCCGATCTTCCCTATGCCAAGGACGCCCTGTCGCCGCATATGTCGGAACGGACCCTCAGCTTCCATCACGGCAAGCACCACAAGGGCTACGTCGACAAGCTGAACGACGCCGTCAAGGGCACCGACTATGACGGTATGGCGCTGATCGACGTTGCCCGCCACGCCCATGAAAAGGGCGATACTGGAGTGTTCAACAACGCGGCGCAGGCCTGGAACCATGGGTTCTTCTGGCATTGCATGTCACCGGACCGCGCGGTGGAACCGACGGGGCCTCTTGCGACCAAGATTTCGGAAACATTCGGATCCTTGCCGCAGCTGCGCACCCGTTTCATCGCCGACGGCATGGCCCGCTTTGGGTCCGGCTGGGTGTGGCTGGTCGAAGGAGCGGACGGCGCGCTCGATGTGGTCAGCACGGCCAATGCCGATCTGCCGCAGACCGCGGGGTTGAAGCCGCTGTTGACTTGCGATCTGTGGGAACACGCCTATTACCTGGATTATCAGAATGCCCGGCAGGCGTTTCTCGAAGCCTTCTTCGACCATCTGGCCGACTGGAACTTTGCCGAGACATGCCTGGCAAGTCAGGGCGATCCTGAGATTCTCGCCGCCTGACAGAACCCCGCCGACCACCGGAAGCAAGGGAGAGCGCTACCGCGAATTCCCTTGACTTCCCGGAAGCCCCGGCGTCATGTAGCGCCAGCGACACTCCCATTCAGGTCGAATTTCGATCGCTTGCCGGACCCGACCCTGTCGATCCGGTCTTCTTTGATACCGACATCTAAGGGCGTTTCGTGAGGCGGATATCCGTGTGAATGCGGTTCCGGCCGAGAAAGCTTGCATGATGCCGGCGAACCTGCCGCCCCCGACACGATCGCTTGGGGCGCGCGGGCGAAGACCAATTGATCGAGAGAGTATACATATCACATGACCGATTTTGCGGGCCTTAACCTGGCCCAACCCATCCTTCGTGCGCTGAGCGACGAGGGCTACACCACCCCCACCCCCATTCAGGAAAAATCCATTCCGCCGCTGCTTGAGGGCCGCGACCTTCTAGGCGTGGCGCAGACAGGCACCGGCAAGACCGCGTCCTTCGCACTGCCGATTTTGCAGTCCTTCGCGGAAAATTCTCGCAAGGCCGTGCCTAACCGCCCGTTCGTGCTGATCCTGGCGCCGACCCGCGAACTGGTGACCCAGATCGCCGAAAGCCTGCGGACCTACGGCCGTCAGATGCCCCTGCGGATTCAGACCGTGTTCGGCGGCACCTCCATGCGCAACCAGATCGTCGCCATGCAGCGCGGCGTTCATATTCTGGTCGCCACCCCGGGCCGTCTCATGGATCTCATGAAGCAGCGCCATGTCAACCTGGACAGCGTCGACGTTTTCGTCCTCGACGAAGCCGACCGCATGCTTGACATGGGCTTCATCGGTGACGTCAAACGGATCGCCAAGGTGCTGCCGCACGAGCGTCAGACCGTGTTGTTTTCAGCGACGATGCCGAAAACCGTCGAAGGCCTGGCGAACGAGCTTCTGAACGATCCGGTGAAGGTCGAAGTGACGCCCGCCGCGACGACGGTGGAAAAGATCGAACAGCGCTTGCTGTTCGTCGCCAAGGACGACAAGCGGGCCCTGCTGGGCGAGTTGATGAACGATCCGCGCATCGAGCGGGTTCTCATCTTCACGCGCACCAAGCACGGCGCCGACCGGGTCGCCCGTCATCTGCACGACAACGGCGTGAAGTCCGACGCGATCCACGGCAACAAGGCCCAGAACGCCCGCCAACGAGCCCTCAAGGGCTTCCGTGACGGCGACATCCGCGCCCTGGTGGCGACGGACATCGCCGCCCGCGGCATCGATGTCGACGGCGTTACCCACGTCATCAATTTCGATCTGCCGAACGATGCGGAAAGCTATGTCCACCGCATCGGCCGTACGGCACGGGCGGGGGCTTCGGGCATCGCCATTTCCTTCTGCGCTCATGACGAACGCGGCTGCCTGCGCGATATCGAGAAATGCATCCGCCAGCCGGTGCCGGTGTTCGATGGCCATCCCTATCATGCCGCGGATATCGCCAATTCAGCGGCCAATGACAGTGGTCCCGATGTGCGCAAGAACAACGGCGGCAATGGCGGACGCAACGGCCAAGGCCGAGGCGGTCAGAACCGAAGCGGCCAGAACCGGGGCGGCCCAAACCGCGGCGGTCCGGGCGGCGGCGGTGGCAAACGTGGCGGCGGTCGTAATCGCCGTGGTGCCCAGGGCGGCAACCGCGGTATGGCGGCTTAACGCCAGCAAACAAACGGGTCCGGTCCGCCTCACCTAGTGTGCGGCGGACCGGATTTCCGCTTTGTAAAAACCGTAAAGCATGTCTGCGGCTTCGTTGACGGCGGTGTTCAGGCAATGACCGATGCTGGCGATGAAGGCGGTATCGGCCATGGCGCCGGGGCCGAACCGGGCGTCCATTTCGGCAGGCGGCAGCACCGGTGCAGTGCCGCTCCAGGTTAACCGTCCCGTGCGCAGAACGGCATCGTCGGCCCGGCGTGGCTCCAGCCCGTCCGCCACGATAAAATTCTCGAACACGCCACCGCCGTCGAACGACGGCGTCAAGGTACCGACCCAATCCTCAAAATCCGCATGATGGGTTTCACCTTTGATGGTGTGCCCGTACTGCGCCAGGTCGCCGATGTAATGCATTGCTGCGCCCAGGAAATAGGCGGCATGATCCGGTCTGCCGGCACGGTAGGCCTGGACGGCCTTGTCGTATTCTTCCTGTGCCCGCTGGGCGGGCAGGTCGCGGGTCACGCCGCCGCCCGTATTGAACCGCAGGTCATGGCGGCCCTTGCCCGTGTCATTGTATCCCCGGTTGGGGACGCCGCAGTCCATCGGGATATTGGCATAGTCGGGGGCCTCGGTGCCGATCAGCATGAGAACGCGGTGCGGGTCCAACCAGGCGCGGGCCGTCGCCGGCAGTAACGCCCGGGCATGGTCGGCGATCCAGTCATGGGTCGAATAGGGCGGTGCCATACAGTCGGCTGTGCTGTTGGTGATCTTGTTGTCCGGTGGCCCGTTCTTCCAGGCCTGCGCCGGAAGAGGCCAAATGGCCAGGATAAGCAGAGCCGATAGAAATCTACTCATCGACGGTCAGAGAGCAAACGGTGAGACGGCCAGGCCGCCGTCTCCGGCGATCACCAGATGATCGGGTTCAATCGCCGTCCATTGTTTGAGATCGTCGTCCAGAGGTTCGGACAGGATGATGATCGCCGTGCCCGTGGCTACGGTCACCTCATCCGCGGCATCATGGGGCTTGGCACCCACACCCACATACAATGTCGGGACCCTGCCCGACGACGCATGGCGGAGGGCCCAGATGGTCTGCCCGTCCGTCAGCGCAATGGTCATGTTGAAGGGCTCTGTCACGCCGCTGTCCGTTTGCGCCTTCTCGATCGTTTGGATCGCCTGACGGATGGCGGCTTCCGGGTCTTCGTCCAGGCCGAAGGTCAGCAGAAGATGAAAAAAGATTTCACTGTCCGTGGTGCCTTGGATGTTGGGAAACAGTTCCGGTGACACGGCCATGGCAAGGGCGCGGCGCACTCGGGACCAGCCGCCGATTTCGCCGTTGTGCATGAACAGCCACTTGCCGTGACGGAAGGGGTGACAGTTGGTGCGGTTTACCGATGTCCCCGTGGTCGCCCGCACATGGCCGAAGAACAGATGCGATTTCACCTGTTCGGAAATGTTCAACAGGTTGACGTCGTTCCATGCCGGCAGGATGTCCTTGTACAGGCCGGGGCGGTCCTTTTCGCCGTACCATCCGATGCCGAAGCCGTCGGCATTGACCACATGTGCACTTTGACTGGCCGACAGGCTTTGTCGGGCAAGAGAGTTTTCCGGGCGCAGTAGAAGAGTGTCCAGGTAGATGGGCGGTCCCGCGTAGGCGAGCCAGCGGCACATGTCGGTGGTCCTTTCCCGATATCAGCTGTAACGGTTGCCGGCGGCGACCCCGCCGCCGTCGACGACGAAGGTTTGACCGGTAATGAAGCTGCCGGCATCCGATGCCAGCAGGATCGCCGTGCCGGCGATGTCCTCCGGCTCCCCCAGTCTGCCTAGGGGATAGGCGGCCTCAGCCCGGGCGCGGGCTTCCGGGTTTTCCCAGAGAGCGCGGGCGAAATCTGTCTTGATCAGGCCGGGTGCGATGGCGTTGGCGCGGACGTTGTGCGGGCCCCATTCGACGGCCAGGTTGCGTGCCAACTGCATGTCGGCGGCCTTTGACACCGCATAGGCACCCAGGTTTATGGACCCCTTGAGCCCGCCGACGGACGAAATCAGGATCACCGCGCCGTCGCGTCGCGCCGCCATGTCCGGCAAGACCATATTGCACAGCTTCAGAACGTTGGTGACGTTGACCTGCAGGATCTTTTCCCAGGCCCCGTCATCGATCCCGGACATCGGTCCGTGATAGGGGTTTACGGCCGCATTGCAGACCAACACGTCGATGCGCCCCCATTCCTCCTTGACCCGATCAACCAGGGATGTGAGCTGCCCCACGTCGGACACGTTGCAGGCGATGGCCATGGCCTCGCCGGGTGCGTCGTAGTTTTCCTCGTTGATCTGGGCGGCGACAGCTTCGCAGGCGTCCAGCTTGCGTGAGGTGATGATGACCTTGGCGCCCTGGCGGGCATAGGCTTCGGCGATGGCCTTGCCGATTCCCCGGCTTGAACCGGTGATCAAGGCGACCTTGCCTGTCAGGTCGAACATGGTGGTCATAGTGTTTCCTCCGTCTGGCCGGGTGTTTCCCCTTGTCCGGCGACACTTTTTCACGGTTTTCGGAGTTTGGGAACGGGTCAGCGCGCGAATTTCCGAGGCTAACTTTAGGCAGGGTTGACCCGGGCCGGTGCATGCACTTCACTTTGTGCAAGCAGAGGGTGGGATTCCCACCACAAAAAAACGTTTCCGTGCCGAACACGGAACGCAGACCGCTCGTGAGGCCCAACTTGGCCACCATAAATTTGCGTTCTTTTACCGTCCTGATCGTCGATCAGGACGACGCGCATCGTTGGATGATGCACAATCTTCTGCAAGCGTTGGGTGTCGGCGAAATTTTGACCGCCAACAGCAATGACGATGCGCTGAATCTACTGAAACGGCTATCGAAGAAAAGCGTCACCGAACGGGTCGACACCGTCGATTTCATGATCTGCGATATGTTCGAGGAGATGTTGAACGGCATCGACATGGTGCGCTGGATTCGCATGAACAAGGATTCGCCGAACCGCTTCTTGCCGGTCATCCTGATGGCCAAGGCGTTTGACCCGAAGACCGTTGCCGAGGCCCGTGGCTTCGGGGCGACTCAGTTCCTGCTCAAACCGGTGACGGTGGACGCCCTGGTTGATCGCATCTTGACCGTGGTCAACCGGCCTCGGCCATTTGTTTACAACACCGCTTATTTCGGACCCGATCGCCGCGGCAGTCTCAAGCCGGTGCCCAGGGAACGTCGTGACCTGGACCGTTCGGACGTCCGTGTTGATCGCTCGCCGCTGGCGACCGCGCTGGAACGTTTTCCCAACGATAGCGTGATCCGTATCTTCCGCCCGCCCAACCATCTGAAGCGCAAAGCCGGCGGTGGCGACGACGATGGCGACGCCCTGTTCACCCAGGGGGCGGTGTTCAAGGCGCAGAAGGAATTGGAGCGGTCGAAGGAAGAATATGTGGGGTCGGCCCTCGATTATGTGGACAGCTTGCAGCGGATCATGGCCGAAGCGGGCGCGGCACCAGATAAATCA
This sequence comes from Rhodospirillales bacterium, assembly GCA_048263775.1. Taxonomy (GTDB): domain Bacteria; phylum Pseudomonadota; class Alphaproteobacteria; order Rhodospirillales; family Casp-alpha2; genus UBA1479. The sequence goes on along the minus strand of JBLXDU010000005.1, from coordinate 52,635 downwards.
GAGCACTTCCAACGTATTCACGGGCTGGCCAAGCAATTGGGCTTGCAGGGTGAGACTTTCGGCTATCCCCTAGTTTCCATGGTCGGCAATTCGTTGATGCGGTTTACGGGCGGTGGCCTGCCGAACAGCGCCTCCAGCATCGAACTGGTCAAGGTGCACATCGATTCCCTGACCGTTATCCTGCGCAACAACATTTCAGGTGACGGCGGTACTACGGGGCGTGAACTGGTGTCTCAGTTGCAGGCAGCGATCAAGAAAATCACCCGCGCCGCTGCAGGATAGCCGGGACTGAGTGCTGGTATTTATGTATTGTTTTATATGTAATTTTATATTTAAATGAGAACACAGAAGATGCCGCTGCTACCGGTTCCCCGAACGGAAGGGTAAGATCATGCAGACGCCAAAGCCGATATTAAGCCTCTGTCACGGTCGAGTATGGCTACCTGCCGCCTTGGCGTTTTCCCTGGGGCTGATGCCCCTGCCGACGGCGGCGGCAGCCGTGACCGGCGAGGGCGGGGCGGAATTTATTTTACCTGCCCCCGCTGATCAGAACGGTCCCGAAGTGACAGCCCAGCCTGTTGCCGAGGTCGAGGCACAGGAATTGTTGGCACCGGCAGTCCCCGCCGATCCAAAAGTGCCGGTTGTCATGGCGGTGACCGACGCGGATACGGCGTTTTGGCGACAGGCCGATGCCTCCAATGATCCGGAAAAAGTGAAGGTCTATCTGCTGACCTATCCCCGGGGCCGTCACGTGGCGGAAGCCAAGGTTCGGTTTCGCGAATTGCTGAATGCCTTGTCGGTGCGCCCTGCGCCACTGCCGCTACCGGCTCGGCCCGGGCACCTTTCCGACGGTCCGCCGCCGGTCCTGCAGCCGGCCCGGCCCGCGCGCTTTTTCGACGGCCCGCCGCCGATCGCGCGCCGGCATCCTGTCCTTTAGGCATTTGGCCATGGACTTAACCGAACCGTCACCCGGCGTTCATGCCGGGGTCATTCAGGCCCTGTACCTACCGGGGCCATGTTCGCAGTTCCCCGCATCCCCGTCCGCGCCGTGACCCAGGACACGTTACCCGGAACCATGGTCCTGGTCGTCGGTCCGTCCGGGGCGGGCAAAGACAGCCTGATCGACGGCGCCCGGCGCGCCTTTGCCGGTGGCGCCGACGTGGTGTTCCCCCGCCGCGATATCACCCGCCCGGCGGATGCCGGGTCCGAGGACCATGTCGCGGTCACGGAAAGCCAGTTCCATGCTCGCCGTGAACTGGGTGGCTATCTTCTGTCTTGGGGGGCCCATGGCCTGTGGTACGGCATCCCGACGGAAACCGTGGACCACCTTCTGAGCGGGCGCACCGTGGTGGTCAATACGTCCCGTTCCGTGATTGAAGAGGCACGGGGCCGGTTTCGGCACCTGCATGTCGTTTCGGTGACGGCTGATGAAGAGACGCTACGCGCGCGTTTGGGGGCTCGTGCCCGGGAAACCGACGCGCAGATCGCCCACCGGCTGGAGCGCGCCCGGGCCTTCCGCGTGGAAGGCCCGGACGTTATTGATTTTCCCAATGATGGGCCGCTTGAGGCGGCGGTCGGCCGGTTTGCCCGCATTCTGAGGGACCTGACCTGAAGCATTGCCCCTGTCAGTCCAGGGCGACGACCTCGACCCGGCGGCTGCCGTCAAACCAGAACCAGCTGGGCGCCGTGTCACCGAAAGCTTCCGCCCGTGACGAAACGCTGAGGTTCTGCGGTGCCACACCGGCGCCGATCAGGCGCGCGGCGACGGCGCGCGCGCGGTTCATGGCAAGTTGGTCGTTCAAGTCCACCGGACCGCGTTTGTCGGCTTGGCCAACGACACAGATGGTCGTGCCCGATGGCAGGGTCGCGGCGAAGGCGCGGATATCGACTTCCTGGTCATCGGGAACGGCAGCGCTGCCGGTCTTGAACCCGGTGACGATCAAGGGAACGGATTGGCCGTATTCGGGAGCCGCGTTGCAGGCAGCGTCATAAGGTTCGGTCGCGCGGGCGACACCCGCGGCAAGCAGGGCTGTTGCGAACAGGCCCGCGGCAGTCAGACTGGCGGCGACCAGACCGGTGGCGATCAGGCCCGCGGCGGGCCGGGGAGAGTAAGCGTGGCTGGGCATGGTCTGTCTCCTTTACCGGGTTGATCCGATGACAGGAGATATCGCCCGCAATCAGGGCCTTTGTTGGCAGTAAATGGGACCATTTCGTGCCGCCGTGCCTTATTTCGGCGGCATGTAACCGGGGTTCAGCGCTTCCGGGCGAGGGTCAGGCCGTCGGCCACGGACAGCAGCGAGACCGTGACCCGATCATCGTCTTTCAAGCCCGCGTTGAAGGCGCGGATCGCCTGCGTATCAACGCTATTGTCCGTGGGATCGAGGACCCGCCCGTTCCACAACACGTTGTCGATGACGATCAGGCCGCTCGGGCGGATCAAAGTCAGGCAGCGCTCGAAATAGTTTTGATAGTTTTCCTTGTCAGCGTCGATGAACGCCATGTCAAAGGCCCCGGTGCGGCCTTCGGTTATCAATGCGTCTAGGGTTTCGAGCGCAGGGGCCAGACGCAGGATGATACGTTCCTCCAACCCGGCCTCTGCCCAATAGCGGCGGGCGACGGATGTATATTCTTCAGATACATCGCAGCACACCATCTCGCCGCCGTCGGGCAGGGCCAGCGCCATGGCCAGTGAGCTATAACCGGTGAAGGTACCGACCTCGATGACCCGTCGGGCGCCCAGTAGTTCAACCAGCAGGGCCAGAAGCTGCCCTTGGTCCGGTGAGATCTGCATTCCCGCACGGGGATGACTGTCCGTCTCGCGGCGCAGACGGGCCAGGATTTCAGGCTCGCGCAGTGTCGTTTTCAGGATGTAGTCGTAAAGGGCCGGGTCGAGGCCGGTTGTCGCTTTGGTCACGGGTCGTGCCTCCTTGAGGCTTGGAGTGCTATTCGCCGCGTTCGACGGATATCGATGCGCCCGCCGGAACGGCGGCCAGGGTCTTCACGTCCTCGACGGCGTCCGCCCAGATATTGCAGGGCGAGGCCAGGCGACATTCGTCACCCTGGGAAATGGGGGTGGGGCCGAACCCGATGGCGATGCTGTCGCCGTCGGGCCAGAACGCAATCTCGCCGGGTTGGACCACGGCGCGGGCATCGGCCTCGCGGTCCAGGGACAAAGGGGTCGAAAAATAAACTTCGTCGCCCCAGGTGCTGGCCAAGGACGTAAAGGGCGCGGCTTCCCAGATCGCGGCGGCAGTCGGTGTGTCGCGCAGGTTGACGTTCAGGGTCACGGTTCCAATGGTCATCTTAATTGTTTTCATGATCAAACGAGGCCTCCTCCTCTGAAATCCAGCGTCTGCTCCCCACAGACTTTTTAGCGCATTCGTTGAATGTACCGAACCCCCTATTGCAGGGTCGGATCGTTATCCTCTTGATCGGCGGCGGCGCGGTCCTGGCAGGGGCCGGCCTGATGGTGGACCATGCGCCATAGAGGCCCCATCCGCACAAATACGTTGGTTGCGGTCAACAGTGTTCCCGGCATGCGTTCGAACCCGATGACATAGGCCGTGTCACCCAGGGGGTATGCCTGTGCGCCGACGCAGCGGATATCCGCCGTCTCGCCCGTAGACAAAATCGTCGTCCAGCTGTCCATCACCTCCTGCTGGCCGCTCAGGGGGCGCCATCCCGGATGGATGCAGGTGATGTCCCGGTCGTCGGCCCAGGCGGCGCGCATCTGTTCGATGCTGCCGCCGGCGAAGGCAGCGTAAAAGGTGTCGTTGGCGAACAGAATCGCTTCCCGGTCCGACATGCGCGGATTCCCCCTGTTTTTGCTTCCGTCGTCCCGTGGCCCGCTGTCTGGCGGGTAAGCAGGGGCAACGGATTGATCCTAATCAGTGCCCGGGAAGTCAAAGTTCTGGCGATGCCCCCGATCATTACTGAAAATGGCGGCAATCGCCCGCCGCATCAACGTCGAAGCTGCATACGAAGGACAGGAACATGGCCGACACCCCTGAATCGAACGACGACCGTCAGGCCCAGGTCGAGGATGCCAAGACGGGTCTGCCGCTTGACCTGATGACGGCGGTGCCGGGATTGAATCCCCGCGACATGTCGGTGCTGATCGTCGGCGGCCTGGGCAAGGGGGTGACTCTGAACGCGGGCGTCGATAACGGTGACGGCACGGCGACCCTGTTGGAACACGACCTGACCGTTCCCGGCGGTCTGCGCATGCGGTTTCCCCCGGGGGCAAGTGGTCCGCATGCTTTTCCCGTTACGGTGATCTCCAGTGACGGGCATGTGCGCACGGGTAGCTTGACGGTGGAACCGGGCTTGGCGGCGTTGGAATCGGGGCTGCGCTTTTCCATCGAGGCACCGGTGGTCCTGGACGGAAGCGGGCGTGTCGGTTTCCCCGTCGCGATTTCCTTCGCCCGTGGCATGGGCAAGATGGTCGGCGATGTGGCGTTCACATTGGACGGGGTACCGGCGGGCGTGCACCTGACCGGCGGCGTTCGGGACGGTGCGCCTGATGGCGACGGTCCGTGGCGTTTGGCGATGGACGATCTTCGGGATCTCAGCCTGATCGTGCCGGAGGGGCAGGGGGCGTTCGATGTGGATCTGACCGTCGAGGCCCGCGGGCAATCAGGCGGCCGCCTGAAATTGACGCGTCAGGCCCGCGCGGTGCCCCCCGGTGCGCGGGCGCAAGAATCACGGCCGTCCGCTGCCACCCCGTTGGCTGAACCGAAATCAGTCTCCGTGGACAAGTCCGCCCCGGCGTCCCTGCCGGTGACGGATTGGCTGACTGGAAATGGTGTGTTCACCTTTGCCTCGGGCCATGGCGGCGATCTGTTCGAAGGCGGTTATGGATGGAGCGACACTACGGAATTCGCAGAACCGCCACGCCCCCGCCGCTCTGACGGCAGCGTCGGGGAACTGCGCCTTCTTGCGGGCGGGCCGGTCATCGACGGACCTGATCCGATCATTTGGTAAGGGGGGGTCAGTTGGCCCGCATGCCAGGGAAGGTTTCTGAGTCTTCGATGGCATCTGCTTCCAGCATCGCACGGTAGATTTTGGCCGCCAAGGCCTCGTCGATGCCGCCCGCGCGCGCGCCCGCTTGCATCATGGCAAGCGACGGCTGCATGGGGACGAATTTAACGCCCAGATCGACCTGTTCTTCCAGTTCGGCCAACGCCATTTCCAGGTTTGGCGAGAGTCGGTTGGTCTTGGAACCCATTTTTTTCTCTTTATTGCGTCATGGTTGTTTGTTTTTGAATTCGCACGAATTCGGATCGGACTACGCAAGCGGCGTGCCAGACATACAATCCCTGGACTTCGGTCATAGAGCGATGACGCACACGTTGCCCGGTTCCCTCCGGCGTCGATGTGCTCTAATCTCCCGCCCGGAAACATGCCCGAAATGACAGCCGAAACCGATATGAAACCTAACGATTCCGCCATTTATCACATGTGTCGCCGGGACGAATGGTCCGCCGCCGAACAGGCCGGGGCGTATGGCGGGTCGTCCCAGGACATCGCCGACGGCTTCATTCATTTCTCCGGCGCCGATCAGGTCGTGCAAAGTGCAGCCAAGCACCGCGCCGGTCAGTCCGGGATTGTCCTTTTGCGTGTCGATCCGCGAAAACTGGGTGATGCTCTCAAATGGGAAGAATCACGGGGCGGTCAATTGTTTCCGCATCTTTACGGGCCGTTGCCCGTATCGGCGGTGATGGCGGTCTATGATCTGCCGCTCGATGCCACCGGCCGCCATCAATTTCCGGCCGAACTGAACCTGCAGGAAGCCCCATAGATGACCCTCGCCGACCGGTTGATGCCGGCCCTTCGCTGCCTTGATCCCGAAACCGCCCATTCCCTGGCCCTCATGGGGCTGTCCATGGGTTTGGCTCCGCCGGTGGCGACGGCACCGCGGCCGATCCTGAAAACCCGTGTCTGGGGCATGGAGTTCGCCAACCCCGTGGGCTTGGCTGCCGGGTTCGACAAGGACGCGCGGGTGCCGCAGGCAGTTCTCGGCCTGGGATTCGGGTTCACCGAAGTCGGCAGCGTCACCCCCGAACCGCAGCCGGGCAACCCCAAGCCGCGCCTGTTCCGCCTGACAGAAGACCGCGCGGTGATCAATCGCATGGGCTTCAACAACGGCGGTCACGATGCCATGGCCGCGCGCCTGAGCAAGTTCCGCGCCGGGCCGATGGGGCAGGGTATTGCCGGCGTCAATCTTGGCCGTAATAAGGATTCCAAGGACGAGGTCAGGGATTATGTCCTGGGCGTCGAACGTCTGGGCGCGATGGCGAGCTATCTGGTGGTCAACGTCTCGTCCCCCAACACGCCGGGGCTGCGTACCTTGCAGGACCGGGGGCCGCTGACGGCATTGCTGACGGCGGTCAAGGCGGCGCGCGACGGGTTGGCCAATCGTCCGCCGCTGCTGGTCAAGATCGCGCCGGACCTTGCCAGCGCTGATCTGGAAGACATCGCCGCCGTCGCCGCAGACGTAGGCATCGACGGCATCATCGCCACCAACACGACCATCAGCCGCCCGGCCGGCCTCCGCGATTCACAGAAAGGGCAGATCGGCGGCCTGTCCGGGGCACCTTTGAAGGCCATGGCCAAGAGCGTGATTTCCGACCTGTACCAGCTTGTCGGCCGCGACATCCCCCTGGTCGGGGTCGGCGGTATCGCCACCGGGGCGGATGCCTATGCCCGCATCCGCGCGGGCGCCTCGCTGGTTCAAATATATTCGGCGCTGGTGTTTGAGGGCCCCTATCTGGCGGCGCGTATTGCCGCCGAATTGGCGGACTTTCTGGAACGCGACGGCTTCAAGTCCGTCGCCGCCGCCGTCGGCGCCGATCACCGCTGAGCCGGATCAGCCCTTGTTGGCCGCCTCGGCGCGTTCAAGCACCCCCTTCAACAGCTTGAAGGCGATGGGCGCCATGGCCACCAGGAAGATCACCCGCACCATGTGATGGACCGACACGAAGGCCACGTCGATGCCGAGCGACAGGCTGATCAGGGTCATTTCTGCAAGGCCCCCGGGCGCGAAAGCAAGCCATAGCGTGTTCACCGGCAGGCCCGTGAAATAACTGACGGTCCAGGCCCCGGCATAGGCGGCGCCCAGCATGAAGGTGGTGATGCCCGCCGCCTGGACCATGGTGCCGAACATTTCACGCAGGGAAATGCCCAGGAAGCGGCAGCCGATCGAGGCACCGATCACGACCTGGGCGAGGGCGACGATTTCCTGGGGCGGGCGGGCCTCGGTCAGGCCCGACATGTGGACGATGGCCGACACCAGGGTCGGCCCCAGAAGCTGTGCCGCCGGAAACCGCAGCCGCCGCGCCACGTAATACCCGACCACGGCGCAGGCGATGAGAATCGCCGCGTCCTTGAGGCGGATATCGGCCATGTTGCCGAGGGCCCCCATGTTGCCCGGCTGGTAGCCCTCGAAGAATTTGAACCAGAAGGGAATGACCAGCACCGTCAGCATGATGCGGACGGAGTGGTTGAGGGAGATCTTGCGGTCGTCGGCGCCCATGGCCTCACCCAGCAGCGCCATTTCCCCGAACCCGCCCGGCGAGGCCGAGAAATAGGACGTCGCCGCGTCCCATTTGGCGACCCGGACCAGGTAGTAGGACACCATGGCCGTGATACCCAGGGCATAGACCAGCAGCATCGACAGCGAGGCGATCCATTCGGAGGCATGGCGGATCGCTTCCGGCGTGAACCCGGCCCCCAGCATCACGCCCAGCACCGGCACCATGTAAAGGCGCAGGCGTTTCGGCCGCACCAGGGGAGCGCCCGACAGGGAGGCGATCACGGTGAACACCAAGGCCCCGATCATCCAGGGCAGCGGCATATGCAATTCATGGAACAGGATGCCGCCGATGCCGCCCAGGGCCAGGGTCAGCATCATGCGCAGGGGGCGGGTCTTCGGATTGCCTTCCGTCTCCGGGCCGGGGCCGGTGCTTTCCGGGTCGTTCTCTGCGTCGTCTGAAGCGGGTGCGGGGGTTTTGTCGTCAGCGGTCACGGTTCGAACTGCTCCTTGAGGATGCGTTCTTCCAGGTTATGTTCGGGATCGAACAGCAGCTCAAGGCGGTGGCTGTGGTCCTGATGGATTTCCACCCGTTTGACGTCGCGGACTTCGGTGTAATCGGCGGTGGCGCTGACGGGTCTTAACTCGGGCTGGAGGATCTCAAACGCGATCTCCGCCTTCCGCGGCAGCAGCGCGCCGCGCCAGCGCCGGGGCCGGAACACGGAAATGGGGGTCAGCGCCAAAAGGTCCGCCCCCATGGGGATGATCGGGCCATGGGCCGACAGGTTGTAGGCGGTGGAGCCCGCAGGCGTGGCGACCAGAACGCCGTCGCAGATCATCTCGTCCAGGCGCGCGACGCCGTCGATGAAGATGCGGATTTTCGCCGCCATGCGCGATTCCCGAAGCAACGACACCTCGTTGATGGCAAGTGCCGTGGTGGTGTTACCGTTCACGTCCGTCGCCGTCATTTTCAGGGGGCGCAGGCTGACCGGTTGAGCACGGGCGATGCGCTCGGGCAGCCCCTCGGTCAGGTATTCGTTCATCAGAAAGCCGACCGTGCCCCGGTTCATGCCGTAGATCGGTGTGCCGCTGCCGATGGCGCCGTGCAGGCTTTCCAGCATGAAGCCGTCACCGCCGAGCGCCACGATCACCTCGGCCGCGTCGGCCGGTATGTTGCCGTAGCGATGGGCCAGGTGCTTGAGCGCTTCCTGGGCCTCCGGCTGCTGCGCGGCGACGAAGGCGATTCTTGAGACGGGGCGGGCGTCGGTCATGGCGGTCTTTGAAAAATCAGGGAACTTTCCGCAACTTAGCTGCTTAAGTGTGGTTGCGGAAGCCTCGCGGTAAATTCATACTCTCCGGTATGTCCCGCGCCTATAAACCCGACGAAACCCGGCGGCAGATTCTCGAAGCTGCCTACGGGGTCATCCACCGCCACGGCTTCCAGGCCGCGGGGCTGACCGACATCCTGGCCCTGACAGGCGTCACCAAGGGGGCGATGTACCATCATTTCCCCAACAAGATGGCGCTCGGCTACGCCGTCGTGGACGAAATGGTGAAGGATTACCTCGAGGACTGGTGGCTCACTCCGCTGGATGCCGAGGGCGACGACGATCCGCTCGCCGCCATCGCCCGCACGATCCAGGACAACATGAGCGACCGCGTGCCCGATATCCACCTGCTGGGCTGCCCCTTGAACAATCTGGCCCAGGAAATGTCGCCCATCGACGGCGGGTTCCGGCAACGGGTGGAAGAACTGTACCGTGCCTGGCGCCGGCGCCTGTCCCGCGCCCTCACACGCGGCCAGCATTCGGGCAAGGTCAACGCCACGGCCGACACCGACGAGGCCGCGACCCTGATCGTGGCCGCCATCCAGGGGGCGTTCAGCCAGACCAAATCGGCGCAGTCCATGGCGCCGTTCCATGACTGCATGGCCGGACTGAACCGGTATTTGATGGGGTTGCGGCCTTAGGCCTTATCGAAACGCGCGGCTTATGGGGCTAGCCTATTCCGCCGCCTTGGCCAGGGCCTGTTCCCGGCGGCGGACGCTGCGCAGCCACAGCGCGGAGAGCAGGATCACCAGGATCACCGGCAGCATGGCGTAGTTGACCCAAGCCCAGCCGAAGTAGTGGTAGACGCTGCCGGCCATCAGCGAGGAAACGGCCAGGCCCGTGAACAGCAGGAAGTCGTTCATGCCTTGCACCTTGGCGCGTTCGGCCGGGCTATGGACCTCGGTGATCAGGATTGTTCCGCCGGTAAAGGTGAAGTTCCAGCCGACGCCGAGCAGGATCAGCGCCGTGAGGAAATGGATGAAGGACACCCCGTTTAACGCGACAAGGACGGAACTGAGGAGAATGGCGGCCCCCGTGGCGATGATGCGCACAACGCCGAACCGCTTGATCAGGTGCCCGGTCACGAATCCCGGCAGGAACATCCCGACCACATGCCACTGGATCACCAGTTTGATGTTCTCATGGCTAAAGACGACGGTCTTCAGCGTGCCCATGGTGACCGGCGTGACGACCATCAGGAAGTTCATCACCACATAGCCGAACAGGGCTGCGATCAAGGCGACGATGAAGGTCGGCGATTTCATGATGGTCCACAGCGGGCGGCCCGTATCGGCGTATTCCTGCTTGGTCAGCCGGGGAATTTGCGCAAACAGGATGACGACACCGGACAGCGCCGTGAACACCGCCATCATCAGAAAGGCCCCCTGGAACGGTACGTCCGTTATCCAATGCTTGGAGTAAAGGGCCGTTTCCGGGCCGAGGAAGGCGCCGATGACGCTCATCGCGATGACGATGGAGACGTTCCGTTCCTTCAGGTGATCCGGCGAAACCTCGGCCGCGGCGAAGCGGTATTGCTGCGCGAAGCCGGTGTAGACCCCTGCGATCAGCAAGCCCACATTGAACAGGAGGAAGCTGTCCAGGGCGATCGCCTGGGCGGCGATCAGCGCACCGATACAGCCCACCGCCGAGCCAAAGGCGAAGCCCCACCGCCGTCCCCAAGCCCGCATCAGAAATGCGGCGGGCAGGGTGCCGAGCGATGTGCCGATCAGCATCATGGTGATCGGGGCCGTGGCCAGGGCAAGATTGTCGCCCAGCATCGAAATCGCGACCAGGGTTGCGGCGAAGAACGTGAGCGTGCGGCCACAGAAAAACAACGCCTGGCAAATCGCGAGAATGACGAGGTTTTTCGTGCTGTGGAGGGCGGGGGCGGGCGTGGTCATTGCACAGCTATAGGCAAACGGCCCACCCCGCACAAGCGCACTTAAACAGGGCGCTCACCGATTACCGTCGTGCGTTCCATGTATCGGTCGGCGGAATAATCCGACACGGCGTAATGCATCAGTGTGCGATTGTCCCAGACCAGGATGTCATGCGGCTGCCAGGCATGGCGGTAGAGGAATTCGGGTTGGGTCGCATGCTTGTAGAGATGATCCAGGATCGGGCGGCTTTCTTCCACCGTGAAGCCTTCGATATGCGAGGTGAAGCCCGGGTTGACGTAAAGCGACTTGCGCCCCGTGTCCGCATGGGTGCGCACGATGGGGTGGACGCATTGGTTGGCGCCGTCGAAATCCTTGTCGATGACGACGGGCTTGGCGTATTGCGTCGCCGCCGCGACGGCGAAGTCGTGCACGGCGTTGAGGCGCCCCAGCATCGCCTTCATGCCGTCGGACAGGGCGTCGTAGGCAGCCGCCATGTCGGCGAAGATGGTGTCGCCGCCGTAAGGCGGAATCTGAATGGCGTAAAGGACCGAAGCCTGGGCCGGCCGGTCGCGGAACGAGACGTCGGAATGCCAGTAAGTGCCGGCCCCCTTGCGGCCCGTCGGTTCGCCCTTTTCATCGACCTTGTTGGACACCCGGTAGATCTGCGGGTAATCGGGATGCAGATAGCGCGACACCGTGTCCTGCAGGGGCGGCTGGCCTTCGTCATGGAACAGGGGGCCGAAGCGGCGGGAGAAGTCGATATGCTGCTGCTGGTCGATGGTCTGGTCGCGGATGACCATGAGGCCGCCCGCTTCCTGCCAGGCCTGGCGGATTTCACCGAACAGGTTGTCGCCGTTGCCGCCGGACAGATCCCGGCCCACGTCAACGCCGGTGATCTCGACGCCCAGCGTGCCGAGGGGTTTCTTCTGGATGGTCATGGTCTATGGTTTCCTTGGATGAGGCTCCGCCCTTTGGGCGTTGTTTTCCATTGCTTGAAAAATGATCCAGGCCCGGTTATTTGTAAATGAAATCACATTTCATCTGTTGAAACATTCGCAAGAGCCGGTATTCGGATCCCGCCCGACAGGGCCCGGTCCGGGCCGAAAGGAAACCATTGATGGGGTCGTACAAGCCGGTGAATGCTGCCCTTCGGGGCCTCGACGTGCTGGCGGCCGTCAACAAGCTGAAGGGTCGTGCGACCATTGGCGAGCTGCACCGGGAAACGGGCCTCGACAAAGCGACCATCGTGCGCATGCTGGAAACTCTCATGCATGCGGGCTTCGTCGTGCGCGACGAACACCACACGGCCTATGAAGTGACCGGCAAGACCCTGCTGCTGTGTTCGGGATACGACCGCCACCGTGCCGTTGGGCGGATCGTCGGCCCCATCATCGCGGCGTTCCGCAACCGCTTCGGCTGGCCGTCGGATGTCGCCATCTTCGACCACGACGCCATGGTGCTGATTGAATCGTCACGCGATGCGGGCTCGATCCTGGTCAACCGGTTGCCGGGATACCGCGCGCCGATGCTGGGGACCAGCCTGGGTCTGGCCTATCTTGCCTTCGCCAGCGCCGAGGAACGGGCGGAAGTGCTCGACCGTGTCACGGCGATGCCCGCGGTGTGGAACGAAATCGCCCGCGACCGGACCAAGGCGGAGGACTATCTTGCCGGCATCCGTGACCAGGGCTACGCCACCATGCACGAAGAATATTCGCGCACGGAATACGGCCGACGCATTTCCACCATCGGCGTGCCGATCCTGGTGGGCGGGCGCTCTATGGCGGCCATGAACGTGCTCTATCTGAAAAGTGCCCTGCCCATGGCCGAAGCGGTCGCCACCATGGTCGCCCCCCTGAAGGCCTGCGCCGACGAGATCGCCGATGCCCTGACGACCGGCCCCGGCTGACCGGGATTACCGGGACACGGGATCAGCCGGGCCGCTTGGCGGCGCTTATGCAGTCATAGAAAATGTGTTGTGCGTTGCCGCGCTGGGCTTCTTCCTCGTCCCAGGCCCGCTCGCGCATGGCCAGCAGTGCTTCGATGCGCTTATAGTCGCCGGTATCGGCAAGCTGAAGGTTGATCTGGTCGATGGTCTGCTGGCGGGCGTCTTCGATGGAGGCCAGCAACTCTGCGTGGTCGGCCTTGCATTTGACGGCGGTGATGGAACCGCTTTCCGCCGTCGCCAGCCACAACGACAGCAGCAGCGCCACCGCGATCAAAGGGGCGGGGGCGCGGCGCCGGACCATCAGGTCCCAATCATATTCCTGCCATCTGGACATGACGGAAACTCTATTCTTTGCAGGGAAGGGCGGTCAATCCATCCGAAACCGCAGTGGGCATCAGCCGCCGGTGACGCTCATGTGGCGGCTTACGGCCGGGCCGTCGCCACGCCGTTCGATGACGAAATCGTGGCCCTTGGGCTTGCGGCCGATGGCTTCGTCGATGGCGGTTTCCAGCAGTTCATCGCCTTCGGAGGCGCGCAAGGGTGCCCGCAGGTCGGCGGCGTCGTCCTGGCCCAGGCACATGTACAGCGTGCCCGTGCAGGTCAGGCGCACGCGGTTGCAGCCTTCGCAGAAATTATGGGTCAAGGGCGTGATGAAGCCGAGCTTCTGGCCCGTTTCCTCAACCTGGGTATAGCGCGCCGGGCCGCCGGTCTTGAACGGGATATCCGTCAGGGTCCAGGCCTGTTCCAGGCGTTCGCGCACCTTGGACAGGGGCAGGTACTGGTCCGTGCGGTCCTGGTCGATCTCGCCCAAGGGCATGGTTTCGATCAGGGTCATGTCGAAGGCGTTCTCACCGCAATATTCGATCATGCGGTCCAGTTCGTCCTCGTTGAAATTCTTCAGTGCCACCGTGTTGATCTTCACGTGCAGGCCGGCCTTGCGGGCGGCGTCGATGCCGTCCAACACCTTGTCCAGCTTGCCCCAACGAGTGATCGCCTCGAACCGGTCGGGATCGAGGGTGTCGAGCGAAACATTGATGCGCCGGACCCCGGCGTCGACCAGTTCGTCGGCAAAGCGCGCCAGCTGGGAGCCGTTGGAGGTCAGGGTCAGTTCTTCCAGATCGCCGGTCTTCAGATGGCGGCCGAGGGAGCGGATCAGCGACATGATGTTGCGGCGGACCAGGGGCTCGCCCCCGGTCAGGCGCAGCTTCTTCACGCCCTTGCGCACGAAGGCGGAACACAGACGGTCGAGTTCCTCTAGCGACAGGATTTCCGCCTTGGGCAGAAAGGTCATGTCCTCCGCCATGCAGTACACGCAGCGAAAATCGCAGCGATCCGTGACGGAAACGCGGAGGTAGCTTACCGCCCGTCCGAAGGGGTCAATCATGCTGGTCATGGGGTCAGCCCAGTTGCATCCTCAAGATCGTGTGATGGCCCGGTTTCGGGCCGCTGCCAGGTGGTTCGCATCCCGGCCGCCGTTATTCCGTTTAGTCATATCGCTATAAAGATAGTAATGCCTGGCACCCTTGTCGCCTCAAATTTTCATGAGGAATTCCGCAGAATGGAAAGATGCCGGCGGTGCGAAATCCCATTCAGCCCTCCTTGTCCGTCTCTGGTGTTAGCCCTTTTGCCCGCATGTCGGCCTCTGCCGCCGCGCGCATTTCATCGCGTTCGCGTAGGTAGTCCTGGGTCGTGCGGGTCATGGGCTTGGGCGCGCCGGCCAGCGGGTTGGCGACCTCGAACTGCACCAGCACGCGACAGTCGTCGCACATCTTGATGCGGTCCAGGGCCGCGCCCGGGAACATGGAATGGCCCTTCAGCTTGTTGGTCAGCTGGTTGATGGTGGCGCGGGTGCCATAGGGCTTGCCGCAGCGGATGCAGTGGAAGGGATCTTCCTCCTTCTGCACGCGTGGGCTTTTGGCTTCGTCCTTGAACGACAGGCGGGGGGTCAGGGTGATGACCTTTTCCGGGCAGGTCTTGGCGCAGAGCCCGCATTGAACGCAGGCATCCTCGACGAACGACAACTGCGGCTTGTCCGGATTGTCGCGCAGTGCCCGGGCCGGACAGGCGCCGACACAGCTGAGGCAGAGCGTGCAGCCCGACGCGTCCACGGTCACCGTGCCGAAGGGGGCGCCCGCGGGCATGGCGATCTCGTCGACCTTGTTGGGCGCACCGGCGTGCAGTGTGTCGAGGGCCAGGCGCATGATCGTCCGCTTGCGGCCCAGCGGCAGGAAATCGCCCTGCGGCATGGCGGGAAGCTTTTTCAGGGACCAGAGCGCGTCTTCGACCGCGGAAGGATCGTCCAGATGCAGATGGCGGACGCGGCCCGTGCCGTAGCCGAGCCCGTCCAGCACCGTTTCGGCGATGGCGATCTCACCTTCCTGAGCCTGGGCTTCCTCGCGCCGTTTGGGCGGCAGCAGGATCAGACAATGGGACGCGCCATAAGCGGCGGCGGAAAGGATCAGGTCAAGGCCGACCTGCGTCACTTCGTTGACGGCGAAGGGAATACAGTTCGCGGGCAGGCCGCGGCCCATGCGCGATATCAGGCCGATGGCTTCCTCGCCCTGGTCCGCGTCGTGGATCAGCAGCACCGGATCGGTGCCGCCGGCCTTGGCATAGGTGCGCAGCACCGTGCGCGCGCGCTTGAACAATTCATCGCCCAAGGGCAGGGCATAGGTCGCCGCCCCCGTCGGGCAGACCGAGGCACAGACGCCGCAGCCGCCGCACAGGTAAGGGTCGATTTTGACCCGCTCGTTATCCGGCGTGATGGCGCCGGCAGGGCAGTTGTCGATGCAACGCGAACAGCCGGTGATGCGGCTTCGGGAATGGGCGCAGATCTTGTCGTCGTAATCGACATATCGGGGCTTTTCGAATTCGCCGACCATGTCCACCATCTCGAAGATGGCTTCGGCGACCAGGGCCGGGTTGCCGCGGTCCGGGTTGTAATAGCCGTCGCGCTTGTCCGCATGGGGGAACAGGGCGGGCCCGCCGCGCAGGTCCAGGATCAGATCGCATTCCGAGGTCCCGGCCTGTGGTTCGCCTTCCCACTCCAGGACCCCGCGCGAGGATGCCTTGGCCGGGATGAAGCCCGCGATGGCGACCTTGAACGCGCCCAGATGCCCGCCGGCGCCGGTGACTTTGCCTGCGAACACGGGAAATTCCATGACGGCGGGGGGCGGCACCTCCTTGGCCCCTTCCAGGACCAGGGTGACGTTCAGACGCCCGGACAGCTTGCGCGCGGCCGCGACCGCGTCCTCGCCTTTGCCCAGCACCAACGTCACGCCGTCCGACTTCATGGAAACGGACCGGGCGCCGGCCAGATCAATGGCGGCTTCGTTCAAAAGAGCCGCCATCTTGGCCGTCAGGTTGGTTGCGGCCTTCTTGTCCTGGGCCGCATCAGACCAGCCGGCCTTTTCGCGGATGTTGGTAAACGCGATGGTGGGGGGCGTATCCATCTCGTCGATGGTTTCCAGGAAAAGCGGCGCTTCCTGGGTGCAGGCGACCAGCAGGGTTTCCCCCGCCTGGCCGGCAATGCTGGCGACGCGCTGGAATTCCTCGACCTGGCGGCGACACAGATGGGTCGCGACCTTCAGGTCGCCGCCGTCGCCGGTTCCCTGACCGCAAGCCTTTGCCAGCGCCTTGCCGTCGATCGCCATGGTGCCTTCGCAGTCGCAGACGAGGACGTGCTTCTCATTGAGCTTCATAAGACCGATGCTTCCCTATCCGGCGCCCTTCTGGTGACGCTCGTGCGTTCGAACATGTATTTTGTTTAGGCTATTTTACAGAGAATAAAAACGGTGTGCGAGTAGGGGTATTCGCCCCTTCTGTTTGGGCCGTTTACATTCCAAATCCCAGACTCTAACTATGTGGGGACCATCGGGCGCAATAAAAAGCCCCGGAAAGGGAGGAAAAGGCACGCAATGGCAAACCCTATCGCATCCGGCAAGAATGGACTTTCCGTCGATGACTTCATGCTGGCCGCCCAGCGCGGTGACCGCGACAGCCTGCAACAGGCGCTGGATGCGGGCATGAAGGTCGACACCATCGACGCGCACGGCAATTCGGCGCTGATGTACGCGGCGGCGGCCGGGCAGACCAAGACCTGCCAATGGCTGATCGACCAGGGCATCGACAAGGCGACCGTCAACAATTGGGGCATGGGCGTGCGCGACTGGTCCAAATGGTCGTCGAACGCCGACGATATTCGCAAGCTGGTGTACTGATCCTCTAGGCAGCGCCCGGGCGAAAACAAGTGCTGCGCCGGAAAAGGTGCTTGTCCCATAGGGTGGCTTGCCCGGTATCGGTGCAGCGGCCAGGATCACCGGAACATCATCCCTGGCGCATGTGACGGAGGTCCGATCCATGAAGCTTCACGCCGATCTTTCCCGGCCGGCCATTGTCGATTCAACCGCTCTTGATTGGGTGCCATCGCCGTCGCCCGGCGTCGAGCGCCGCATGCTGGAGCGTGACGGCGACGAGGTCGCTCGTGCAACCTCGATCGTTCGCTATGCCCCGGGATCCGAATTCCCCACTCACCGCCACGGCGGCGGTGAGGAGTTCATGGTTTTGGAAGGCGTGTTTTCCGACGAGCACGGCGATTTCCCTGCCGGGACTTACGTACGCAATCCCGTCGGCTCAAGCCATGCGCCCCGGACCGCACCCGGCTGCACCATCTTCGTCAAACTGCGCCAGATGGACCCGGACGACCAGGAGCAGGTGACCATCGACACCAAGGCGGGGGATTGGGTTGCCGGTGACATGCCGGGTCTGTTCCGCATGCCGCTCTATGAATACGGGGCGGAGCGCGTATGGCTGACCAAGATGGGAGCGGGCTGCGTCGCCGCACCCCACAGCCATCCCGGCGGCGAGGAGGTCCTGGTTCTCGAAGGCCGTGTCGAGGATGAGAACGGCATTCACGGCAAGGGCACCTGGTTCCGCCTGCCGCCCGGCAGTTTTCATTCGCCGCGCACGGATGACGGCTGTTTGCTCTGGGTCAAGCAGGGCCATCTGGGGTAGCCTTCCCGTTCATACCGATTGACGACGGAGAGGGAGGACGCCACCGATGGCCGCCTACGTGATTGCCCAGATCGACATCACCGATCCGGAAACCTTCAAGGAATACCAGGCCCTGGTGCCCGCGACGATCGCTGCGTATGGCGGTGAATACATCGTGCGCGGCGGCGAACAGGTTGCGCTTGAAGGCACGGCCCCATCATCGCGAACCGTCGTCCTGCGCTTTCCCGACATGGCGGCGGCCAAGGCCTGGCACGCCTCACCCGAATACGCCAAACCGTTGGCCATCCGCATGGCCTCGGCGGCGGGCACGCTGTTTGTGGTCGAGGGCGTCGACTGATTTTTATAAATTAACCGAAATTCAGTTTACTCATGTCCGCGCCGGTCTCAATCACATCGAGCCCGCGTGCTGACAGATGGAACACCACGTCCTGACGCATGGAAATGTCCATGGTTTCCTGGGCGTCCAGGCCCAGGTAGCGGCGGATTAAAGTGCGCCCCGTGCCGCCGTGACACACCACGATGACAGGCTGCGCGGGGGCAAGGTTCAGGAGCCAGCCGTGGGCCCGTTCCATGACCTCGGTCAAGGTCTCGCCGCCGCCGGGCGGGCGGTGGCCCCAGGGATCGGCGTCCATGGCGCCCAGATCTTCCTCGTCGCCGGCCGTGGCAATTTCCGGGCGCGTCATGCCTTCCCAGCGGCCATAGCCTTTTTCCTTTAGTCGCTCATCGATGGTGAAGGCACGCGGATCGAGCCCCGCGGCGGCGCAGGCCAGGGCCGTTGTTTGTTCGCAGCGCCCGGCGGGACTGCGGTAAAGGGCGAAGGGGGTGAGTGGGGCAAACCGCTCGGCGAGCAGCCGGCCGTAGGCCGCCGCCTGGGCCTGACCCAATTCGGTGAGGACCGAATTACCGTGGCCCTGGATGCGGCCCTCGCGGTTGAATTCGGTCTGGCCGTGGCGGATCAGGATGATGTCGGGGAAAGGCATGGGCGGGCTCTGAAGCGGGGATGGGATTGAGATGGAATTTCTCATAGCAGGAAACATCAAGATTGCCGAGACGTCCGGCCCCTTGATTTCTTGACCCTTGCCGCCGACACTCGCGATCCCCATGTTTTGGGGCATTCCGTGACCCCGGCGATCAAGACCGGCGGTGCGGGCGGGCCTGCGGTTATGGGCTGTCCGGTTGCTTCCGGTAGTGGCCGGTTTTGGGAGAACAAGGCGTGAGCCAAAGCGACAACGATTCCGGTGCGTCGGGCGGCAGCCCGTTGACGGCCGTCTATGCGGATGGCGTGGGCGAGCTTGTCGTCAAGCCGAACCCGGACGATCCGCGCCTGACCGAAAAGGTGCCCGGCATCGACCAGGACGGCTCACCGGTGATCGCCTCGGTCACCGTGGAACGCCCCCTGACCCTGTTCCTCAACGGGCGCGAGATCGTCACCATGATGACGATCTGCGATTATCCGGAATATCTCGCCGTCGGTTATCTGGTGAACCAGAACATGCTGCGCCCCGACGACGTGGTGACGGCGGTGGAATTCGACGACGACCTGGAGGTCGTCGTCGTGCGCACGGAGCGCGAAACGGATTTCGAGGAAAAGCTGAAGAAGAAGACCCTGACCTCCGGTTGTGCCCAGGGCACGGTGTTCGGCGACGTCATGGAGAAGTTCGAAAGCGTGAAGCTGGCCGAGGGCGCGACTATCAAGACGTCCTGGCTGTTCACGCTGATGAAGAAGATCAACACGGCGCCGTCTCTGTACCTGGAAGCGGGGGCCATTCATGGCTGCGTGTTGTGCAAGGACGACCGCCCGCTGCTGTACATGGAGGACGTCGGCCGTCATAACGCCGTCGACAAGATCGCCGGCTTCATGTTTCTGCACGGCTGGTCGGGGCGCGACAAGATCTTCTACACCACGGGTCGGTTGACCTCGGAAATGGTCATCAAGACGGTGCAGATGGAAATCCCCATTCTGGTCTCCCGCTCGGGCTTCACGGCCTGGGGCGTCGATCTGGCCAACCAGGTCGGCCTGACTTTGATCGGCCGGGCCAAGGGCCGGCGTTTCATCGCCCTGGCCGGCCAGGACCGCATCGAATTCGACGCCGAGCATGGCGAAGCGGCGGACGAACCCCTTGAACTGCGCCGTAAGGGCAGCCGATGACGGCGCCCGTCGATACGGTTGGCGTGTTGTTGGCCGGTGGCCTGGCGCGGCGCATGGGCGGCGGCGACAAGCCGCTACGCACGCTCGGCGGTAAGCCGATCCTGGATCACGTGGTGGCGCGAGCCCGGCCACAGGTCGCGGACCTGTTGCTCAACGTCAACGGCGACCCGGCGCGCTTCGCGGCTTATGGCCTGCCGACGGCGGTGGATGTGATCGACGGCCATGCCGGGCCGCTGGCGGGTGTCCTGACGGGCATGGAATGGGCACGAAAGGCTCATCCCGGGGCCAAATGGCTGGCGTCCTTCGCCACCGACGCGCCGTTCTTTCCCGCAACCCTGGTCCAGGACCTGCACCGGGCGGTCGATACGCAGGGGGCGGAAATCGCCTGCGCCCAATCGGCTGACCGTACCCATCCCGTGTTTGCCCTGTGGCCCGTGGCGCTGGCCGACGATCTGCGTGCCGCGATGACGCAAGAAGACATGCGTAAGATCGACGCCTGGACCGCGCGGTACCGCATCGTCCATGTCGACTTTCCGACGGCCCCATTCGATCCCTTCTTCAACATCAACAAGCCGGAGAATCTGGCCGAGGCCGAGACCCTGTTCGCGGAGGCCGTACAATGAGCCGCCGCCAAACGGTCATGCTCGGCGTCATCATCGAGCGCCGGAAGATCGACAACCCCTGGCAGGATTATTCCTATCATCCGGTCGCCGTGGTTCCCGGCATGCCGGCCTTGGATGCGGGCGAAGGCTGGCGCCTGATCCGCGAGGGCGAGGGCTGGACCCACTTCCATGCCGCGACCCTGGAATTGGAACTGTTTGCCGGCGAAACGGGAGGATACAAGGCCAACCTCAGCAACTTTCAACCTCACGTCTACGTCGTGCTGACCCCGGGCGAAGAGGCCGAGGACGAAGAGGTCGTGCCGAAACTGGTCACCGCCTGTCCCTACGAGGCGGAAAGCTATACGGAAGATTCGGAAATGATCGTCGAAGGCGTGCCCATGCCCGAGGAACTGGCAGCCTGGATCGGCACCTTCGTCGACACCTTTCATGTCGAAGAACAATTCGTCAAACGCAAACGCAACAAGGCCTATGATCCACGCAAGGGCGATATGCGCCCGCGGCCTCTGGTGGAGACGGATGAATGAGTGCGGATGACGAAAATCCCCTGAACCGCTGGTCCCGCCTGAAGCGCACGCGTGCCAAGGGCGAGTCCGTCGATGAGCCTCCTGTAGAGGTCGCCCGCCGTGGTGCCGCTGGGCCGGTCGCGGGAAGGCCACAGGCCGCTGCTGCGGAATCTCCGTTGGCGACGGTGGACGAGGGTGCTGCTGCCGATGACGATGTCCGCGAGTTGACCGCCGAGGAAGCGGCCTATGTGGAGACTCTGCCGCCGCTTGATGAATTGACCCCGGACAGCGATTTCACCGGTTTCATGGATAAACGGGTGCCTGATTTCCTGCGCCGCCAAGCCCTGCGCAAGTTGTGGCTCAGCGATCCCGCCTTCAGTCTGATCGACGGCATGCATGAATACGGGGAAGACTATTCCATGATGGCGCAATTGGCCGCCGGGGCTTCTGCCTATCGCCCGAACGAAGGCGGCTACGCCTGGCGTGACACGCCGAAGGAAGAAGAGGTTCCGGAAGAAACAGCCGCACCCGAAGATGCCGCGGCGGACGGCGGTGTCGAAACGGCGGAAGCGTTGGAAAATGAGGGGTTTGAGGCTGCCGAAGCGGAAGAATCTGTCTCCGACAAGGCCCGCCGCGTGCAGGACCGGGGCGGATCGAGCGTCCGCCTGCCGACCTATACGCCGAATCCCTATTATCAATCCCCCGGACAGCGCAACCCTGCGCCCGAAATCCTGCCAGAGCCGGCCAGACGCTTGGAGGCGGCCGTTGAGGGTGACGACGACGATCTGGGTGAGGCCGAGGACGATCTCGGCTGACCCGTCCCAGCGCTCCCGGGAACCTTGGATTTCATCGGTCAAGATGGGTTAAGCCCATGAAAAAATTGGGGGTTTAGGCCTGTTTTTCCGCATGGCGGAATAGGCGGTCCGTTGACTTGAGGGGCGAAAAGGCGTTCACTTGATATATTAGCGGGAAGAAGTATCCGCGTGTGGCCGATTTGGGGGCTGCCGCGTAAAAACAAGCCCGCTTCTTAAGGCATCGGAATTCGCCGAATTAACAGGCGAAGCCGACGGAAGGAGAGCAAGGATTATCCAAGTGGAGGCCAACGCCACCATGGGAAGCGATGCCAAGGGAGAACGGCTGCTTTCCGACACCGAAACAAAGACCGGTCAGACCGCCGTGCCCGAAGAGGACATGCAGCGGGCCGGTGTTTATGCGCTGTTGTCGCGGCTGCTCGCCAAGCCGATGGATGACGACACCATTGCCTTTGTCCGCGAGCTGAGCGGCGACGAAAGCCCCCTTGGCCAAGCGATCAATTCCCTGTCTGCCCTGGCCAAGCGCACGACGCAGGTGGTCGCCGAGGAAGAGTTTACGGTGTTGTTTTATGGATTTGGCGCCGGCGGTGAGCTAGCGCCCTACGGGTCGCAATACCTGACAGGATTTATCTACGAGAAGCCGCTGGCCGACCTGCGCCGCGATCTTGGAGAGCTGGGTATCGCACGCGCCGACGGCGTCAGCGACCCGGAAGATCACATCGCCTTCGTCTGCGAGGTCATGCACGGCCTGATCACCGGGGCTTTCGGGCAGCCGGCGAGCCTGGAGCGTCAGCGCACATTTTTTGAAAAGCATCTGGCGCCTTGGGCCGGCCATTTCTTCGCCGATATGGAAAAGGCCAAGTCGGCGGCCGTGTACATGCCGTTGGGGACCATCGGCAAGTTGTTCATGGAGATCGAACGCGACGCCTTCGGCTTCGGCCAGTAGGCGGCGCGGCTCGGTCGCCCCAAAACGGGTGGGCGGCTGAATGGGAAGACAGAGTTGTTGGAATTGCGGGCAGCGGCCCAGGCCGCTTTCCGACGTCAATAGCAAGACCCGAAACGGGCGTTTGGTACCAAGCAAGTGGAAGTAACTGTGATCACAATCTTTGAGGAGACTGCGATGAGCGAACAAAAGCAAAAGCTCGGCCGCCGTGAATTCCTGAAGAAAGCAGCCGTCACCGGCGGCGCCGCGGGTGTTGCCGCGGTTGCGCTTTCCCAGGGGTCTGCGGAAGCAGCCGTGGTTTCCGATGGCCCGAAGTCGTCGGGGTATCGTGAAACCGAACACGTCAAAACGTACTACGACCTCGCGAGGTTCTAGTCGGGTTCTAACCCATCAACATTGGGAGATAACTTAAATGCTCACCAAAAAGAGCGACGGGGTGGCGATAGGCCCCCGTTTGAAGCAGGCACTGGCCGGCGTGGTCGGCGGGTCCATGGACCGCCGTACGTTCCTGAAGCGTTCAGGGATCACTGCTGGTGGCGCCGCGCTTCTTTCCGCTGCACCGCTGGGCTTGGCCAAACCGGCCAAGGCGGCGACCGCGGCGGCGAAAGGCATGCAGCAAATCAAATCCGTTTGTACGCACTGTTCCGTCGGCTGCACCGTCATTGCGGAAGTCGACAACGGCGTGTGGGTTGGTCAGGAACCGGGATTCGACAGCCCGCTGAACCTGGGCTCGCATTGCGCCAAGGGTGCGTCGGTCCGTGAACACGCCCACGGCGATCGTCGGTTGAAGTATCCGATGAAGCTTGAAGGCGGTAAATGGAAGCGGCTTTCCTGGGACGCGGCGATCAACGAAATCGGCGACAAGATGCTCGACATCCGCAAGTCGTCGGGCCCTGATTCCGTGTACTGGCTCGGTTCCGCCAAATTCAACAACGAACAGTCCTACCTGTTCCGGAAGTTCTACGCTTTCTGGGGTTCCAACAACGGCGACCATCAGGCGCGCATCTGTCACTCGACCACGGTCGCGGGCGTTGCCAACACCTGGGGCTACGGCGCCATGACGAACTCCTACAATGATATGCACAACTCGAAGGCCATGTTCTTCATCGGCTCCAACGCCGCCGAAGCGCACCCGGTCGCGATGCAGCATATCCTGAAGGCGAAAGAGCAGAACAACGCCGAACTCATCGTCTGCGACCCGCGCTTCTCGCGCACGGCAGCACACGCCGATGAATACGTGCGGTTCCGCCCGGGCACGGACGTCGCCCTGATCTGGGGCATTCTGTACCACGTCTTCGAAAACAACTGGGAAGACAAGACGTTCATCAAGCAGCGCGTCTACGGCATGGACGAAATCCGCGCCGAAGTGAAGAAATGGGATCCGGCCGAGACCGAACGGGTCACGGGCGTTCCCGGCGCGCAGTTGAAGCGCGTTGCCCGCACACTGGCTAACAACCGTCCCGGCACCATCGTGTGGTGCATGGGGTCGACTCAGCACACCAACGGCAACAGCAATACGCGCGCCTACTGCGTGTTGCAGCTGGCCCTTGGCAACATGGGTCGTGCCGGTGGTGGCGCCAACATCTTCCGCGGTCACGACAACGTTCAGGGGGCGACCGACTTCTGCATTCTGTCGCACTCGCTGCCCGGCTATTACGGTCTGGCGACGGGGTCGTGGAAGCATTGGGCCCGTGTCTGGAAGGTCGATTACGACTATATCCTCGGCCGCTTCGCCTCGAAGAAGCTGATGGAGTCCAAGGGCATTCCGGTGTCGCGCTGGATCGATGGCGTTCTCGAAGACAAGAAGAACATGGATCAGCCGGATAACCTCCGGGCCATGGTTCTCTGGGGTCACGCCGTGAACTCCCAGACGCGTCTTCCGGAAATGAAGAAGGCGATGGAAAAGCTGGATCTGATGGTCGTTATCGATCCGGTCCCGACCTTCGCTTCCGTCATCCCGGACCGCAAGGACGGCGTTTATGTCCTGCCGGCGTCGACGCAGTTCGAAACCTATGGTTCCGTGACCGCGTCCAACCGGTCCCTGCAGTGGCGTGAAAAGGTGGTCGATCCGGTTTTCGAATCGCTGCCCGACCACGTCATCATGTACAAGTTCGCCAAGAAGCTCGGCTTCGAGAAGGAGATGTTCAAGAACATCAAGGTCACGAATGACGAGCCCTCGATCGAGGACACCACCCGCGAATACAACACGGGGATGTGGACCATCGGCTACACCGGCCAGTCGCCGGAGCGCCTGCGGGCCCACATGCAGAACCAGGCGACCTTCGACAAGACCTCGCTGAAGGCCGTTGGCGGCGCTGTCGCCGGCGACTATTACGGTCTGCCGTGGCCCTGCTGGGGCACGCCGGAGCTGAAGCATCCGGGCACGCCGATCTTGTATGACACCTCCAAGCCGGTCGCCGAAGGCGGCCTGAACTTCCGCGCTCGTTTCGGTGTGGAACGCAACGGTGTCAGCCTCCTTGCCGAAGGCTCCTACTCCGTCGGTTCGGAAATCAAGGACGGTTATCCCGAGTTCTCGATGGCGGTTCTCAAGAAGCTGGGTTGGGACAAAGACCTGACCGAAGCGGAACTGAAGGTCATCGAAGGGGTTGCCGGCGACAAGACCAACTGGAAGACCGACCTTTCGGGCGGTATCCAGCGCGTCGCCATCAAGCACGGTTGTGCGCCCTTCGGGAACGCCAAGGCCCGTGCGATCGTCTGGACCTTCCCGGATCCGGTGCCGTTGCACCGCGAACCGCTCTATACGCCCCGGCGGGATCTTCTGCCCAAGTACGAAACGTACAAGGATACGAAGAACTACCGTCTGCCGACGGCGTACGAGTCCATCCAGAAGCAGGACCATTCCAAGAAGTTCCCGACCATCCTTACCTCCGGCCGCCTTGTTGAATACGAAGGCGGTGGTGAAGAAAGCCGCGCGAACAAGTGGCTTGCGGAACTTCAGCAGGACATGTTCTGCGAGGTCAATCCGGTCGATGCCAACAATGCCGGCATCAAGGACGGTCAGCAGATGTGGGTGTACTCGCCGGAAGGCGGCAAGGTGAAGGTCAAGGCCCTGGTCACGGAACGCGTGGCACCGGGTGTGGCCTTCATGCCGTTCCACTTCGGTGGTCACTGGCAGGGCGAAAGCCTTCGCCACAAGTATCCGGAAGGGGCCGATCCTTATGTGTTGGGCGAAGCGTCCAACATGTGCGGTACCTACGGTTACGACATCGTGACCCACATGCAAGAGACCAAGGTCACCTTGTGCCGCATCGAAACGGCCTAGGTTAGGGAGACGCAACAATGGCAAGAATGAAGTTCCTTTGTGATGCCGAGCGCTGCATTGAATGCAACGCGTGCGTTACCGCGTGTAAGAACGAGCACGAGGTACCGTGGGGCATCAACCGCCGCCGCGTCGTCACTATCCGTGACGGCCAGCCCGGCGAACGGTCCATTTCGGTGGCCTGCATGCACTGCTCCGACGCGCCGTGCATCGCGGTCTGCCCCGTGGACTGCATCTACCAGACGGAAGAAGGCGTGGTCCTGCACTCCAAGGACCTCTGCATCGGTTGTGGTTATTGCTTCTTCGCGTGCCCGTTCGGCGCGCCGCAGTATCCGCAGTCGGGCAACTTCGGAAGCCGTGGCAAGATGGACAAGTGCACCTTCTGCGCCGGTGGTCCGGAGGAAGACAACTCCGCCGCCGAATTCCAGAAGTACGGCCGTAACCGCCTTGCGGAAGGCAAGTTGCCGCTGTGCGCCGAAATGTGTTCGACCAAGGCTCTCTTGGGCGGCGACGGCGACATGGTGTCCAACATCTACCGCGAGCGTGTCGTGGCCCGTGGCTTCGGGTCCGGCGCCTGGGGCTGGGGCACCGCCTATCAGTTGAAGGCGGGCTCGTAGGTCCATCCGGTAGCTTAATCTGGGAGGGGTGCCTCGCTGCAGCAGCAGAGGGGCGCCCCTTTCCGGCTACTGGAACCAAACGGGGTGTGACAAGGAAATCAATATGACCGGAAAGCGCATGACGACCGCCCGCATGGTCAGGACATTGGGGGGGATCGCGATCGCCGCGATCGCGCTCACGGCCTGCCGCGCGGACGAACAGGGCCGACTGATCCGATACGAGCCCGGTGTCTACAAGGGCAAGCCCGATACCCAGTTGAGCGAGTCTCGGCTTGAGGAACTTCGCAACCGCGCCCGCAATCAAGGTGGGGTGACGGGGTCCGGCTACGCCGGCGGGGCGGCGCCCCAGGCGTCGGAGCCTGATGTGCGGCCGCCTGGCGAATTGAACCAGCGTACCCAGAAGCAGGGTGGCGTGAAATAGGCCTGCGCGTCTAAGCAGGTTCGCAAGATATATGACGGGGAAACGTAATATGACCTGGTCGAACATTCGTAAACTGGTGGGGGCGCTGGCTCTCGCCCTGGTGGTGGCCTACGGTGGCGCGGCGGTCCTGACCGGCTCGCCGGCGCTCGACATGGCCCAGGCCCAGGCGCAGACGGGCGGGCAAGTTCCCGGGGGCGCAAGCGGTGCCCTGTCCCAATCGGAAATGTGGCGCGCCGTGCGCGGCGGCATCACGGGCACGGTGTCCATTCCCGACAAGCAGGCGGGCCAGCTCGTGCAGTCGGACGGTGATGTCTGGCGAGCTGCCAAGAACGGCCCGCTCAGTCAGTTCGGCGGCATTTTCCTGCTGGTGTCCATTATTGCCATCGCCGCCTTCTTCCTGATCCGCGGCAAGATCCGCATCGATCACGGCCGCGACCCGCAGGGCCGTACGATCGAACGCTTCAACGCGTTGGAGCGCGCGACGCACTGGTTGACGGCTTCAAGCTTCATCGTCCTGGGCCTGACGGGCCTGAACGTGTCCTATGGCCGCTTTGTGCTGAAGCCCATTCTGGGTCCGGATGCCTTCGGGGCGCTGACCTACTACGGCAAGTTGGCGCACAACTACATCGCCTTCGCCTTCATTCTGGGCATCGTGATGATGTTCTTCCTGTGGGTTCGTCATAACATTCCGACGCTGCGCGACCTGAAATGGCTGGCTGTCGGCGGCGGTCTGTTTTCCAAGGGCGTGCATCCGGAAGCCCCGCGCTTTAACGCCGGTCAGAAGATCGTTTTCTGGCTGGTTATTCTGGGCGGTGCGTCCCTGACCCTGTCGGGTCTGGCGCTGATGTTCCCGGGCGACATTCAGCCCTGGGCCGGCACTTTCGCGATTCTGAACAAGCTGGGCGCGGATCTGCCGACCAACCTGTCGATCCTGCAGGAAACGCAGCTTTCCGTACTGTGGCATTCCCTGGTGGGGCTGATCATGATCGGCGCCATCATCGGCCATATCTATATCGGCTCGCTGGGCATGGAAGGCGCGATCGACGCCGTCGCTTCCGGTCAGGTCGACCTCAACTGGGCGAAGGAGCACCATTCGCTTTGGGTTGAAGAGGAAATGGCCAAGGGCAACGTGGGCGGCACACAGCCTGCCGAATAACCCTTCGCTGATCATCCAACGTCAAAAGGCGGTCCTTAAAGGGGCCGCCTTTTTTCTTGTTGAACTGGAATAGCAAAACCGGCGGGTACGGTGCGCCGCCGGTTCTGCCGAGTAGGAAAGGTGTCGAAGGGCCTTAGTTCAGGCGCACGTTGCTTGTCGAATACTTCTCGCCTGCGGTCATGTTCGTGGCATTCAAGGCAAAGCCCGCGACGACGGCGATGATGACGGCGGCAATGGTACCGGTCCAGAATGATTGCATGGTTTCCACCCCTTCTTATCAAACCGCCGGCGGTTGTTCGCCCGGCGGGTTTAGATGGCACTATTCTAGTGGATTGCCACGCCGATTCAACTCACGCTTCCAGGCTGTGGAAAGGGAATGTTCGAGGGTGCGGGGACAGTGCTGGCGCATGACAGGCGTGTGCCCAGGGGGTATGCTGGTTCGGTCAAATGAATAGCCGTTAAAGGGGGTACCATGTCCGACAATAGCGACGGAGACGCACAGATCGCTTCGCAGGCCTTCGTAAAGCATCTTGATGACTCCGGCTTTTTCAATCAAATCAAGGAGCTGGAGAACAATCTCACGAAGATTGCCGAGGAGCTTCAATCCTTCGGGCAGGTGACCCAGGCGCGTATGGAGGAATCCGAGAACTTGGCGGCTCATATTCTGGCCATCGAGTCGATCCTCGCGGTCGTGCTCAAGTCGTCCAGCGTGACGCTGGACGACGTAAAAGCCGAGGTCAAGGACCGCACGGCGGTGATCTCCGGGGTCGAGGAGGGCAGCCCTTCCGTCCATGCCATCGCCGAGGACATCGTTAAGCGCGGGCAGGCATGAAAACGGGGGCTTGAGCCCCCGTTTCCCAACGCAATCATTTTTCCTTCGGCTTTATTCCGCCGCAGCCTGGGCGTCCGGTACCTTTTCAACGCGCGCCGCGCAGAACTTGAACTCGGGGATTTTTCCGACCGGGTCCAACTGCGGGTTAGTCAGGATGTTGGCTGCCGCCTCGTGGAAGCAGAACGGGATGAAGATCATGCCGTCTGCCACGTCGCGGTCGGCACGCACCGTCAATTCAATCTCACCGCGGCGGGTCGCAACCTTTACCCGGTCGCCGGGTGCCAGTCCCTTTTCGCCCATGGTGTAGGGGTTCATGCTGACCACCGGTTCCGGCTCCAGCAGGTTTAGAACCGTGGCGCGGCGGGTCATCGCCCCTGTGTGCCAATGTTCCAGCATGCGGCCCGTGGTCAGGACCAGCGGGAAGTCATCGTCGGGCAGTTCATCCGGCGGGATCAGGTTCGCGGGTACCAGTTTGGCGCGGCCCGATGCCGTCGGGAAACCGTCACCAAAGATGATGTTTTCACCGGAGCTATCCTCGGATTTGCACGGATAGATGATGCTGTCCTCGTTCTCAAGGCGCTCCCAGGTGATGTTGTCGAGCGACCGCATGGTCTTCTTCATCTCGTTGAACACGTCCATGGGGCCGGAATAATTCCAGTTCAGGCCCAGGCGGTTGGCGATTTCCTGAATGATCCACCAATCCTGTTTGACGTCGCCGGGCATGTCGACCACGGGGCGCGCCATCTGAACCTGGCGGTTGGTGTTGGAGAACGTGCCCGCCTTTTCCGGGAAGGCCGAGGCCGGCAGCACCACATCGGCGTGGAAGCAGGTCTCGGTAAAGAAGATGTCCTGCACCACCAGATGCTCAAGCTTGGCCAGCGCCTCGCGGGCGTGGCGGGCGTCGGGATCTGACATGGCCGGGTTTTCACCCATCACGTACATGGCCTTGATTTCGTCGGCCAGGATGGCGTGGATGATCTCGACCACCGTCAGGCCGCGCTGCCGAGGAAGTTCGGTCCCCCATAGGTCTTCATATGTCTGGCGGATATCGTCGGCTTCGACCGATTTGTAATCGGGATAGACCATGGGGATCAGGCCCGCATCGGATGCGCCCTGCACGTTGTTCTGGCCGCGCAGCGGATGCAGGCCCGTACCGGGGCGGCCGATCTGGCCGGTGATCATGGACAGGGCAATCAGGCAACGCGCATTGTCGGTGCCGTGGACGTGCTGGCTGATGCCCATGCCCCAGAAGATCAACGAGCGTTCGGCGGTCGCGTAATCGCGGGCGACCTCACGGATGACCGAAGCCTCGATGCCGCACACGGCCTCCATGGTTTCGGGAGAGAACTGCTTCGAGTTCTCTTTCAGCGCTTCGAAGCCTTCCGTATTGGCCTGGATGTATTGAACGTCGGTCAGGCCTTCGTCGATGATTGTATGGATCATCGCGTTGAGAAGGGCCACGTCCTGGCCCGCCTTGAACTGCAGGTGGCGGGTTGCATGGCGCGACAGGTCTTGGCGGCGCGGATCCATGATGTAGAGCCGCTTCCCCTGCTTGGCGGCGTTTTTCAGGAAAGTCGCGGCGACGGGGTGGTTCTGGGTCGGGCGCGCGCCGATCACGATGATGACGTCGGAATCCTTGGCGTCGTTGAATGACGCCGTGACAGCCCCGGAATTCATGCCTTCCATCAAGGCCGCCACCGACGATGCATGACACAGCCGCGTGCAGTGATCGACGTTATTGGTATGGAATCCTTGGCGGACCAGCTTCTGGACCATGTAGGCTTCTTCGTTCGATCCCTTGGCGGACCCGAACCCGGCCATGGCCGAGGGACCATCACGGTCAAGCACCTTCTTCAGGCCGGCGGCGGCGAAGTCGAGCGCTTCGTCCCAACTCGCTTCCCGGAAATGGGTCAGCGGGTTGGCCGGGTCGAGCGCCATTTCGCCGTTCTTTTCAACGCCTTCCTTGCGGATCAGCGGCTTCGTCAGACGATGCGGATGGGCGACGTAGTCAAACCCGAAGCGGCCTTTCACGCACAAGCGGTTTTCGTTGGCGTAGCCGTCCTTGCCTTCGACATAGACGATCTTGTTGTCCTTCACATGGAAAGTGGCCTGACAGCCGACGCCGCAATAGGGGCACAGGCTGTCGACCTTGCGGTCCGGTTTGCCGATGTGAACTTGCTTCTCGTCGACCATGGTTGCCGGCATCAGCGCCCCGGTCGGGCAGGCCTGCACGCATTCGCCGCAGGCGACGCAGGTGCTGTCGCCCATAGGATCGTCCATGTCGAACACGATCTTCGATTTGTGGCCTCGGCCCGCCATCCCGATGACGTCGTTGACCTGGACCTCGCGGCAAGCGCGAACGCAAAGGTTACACTGAATACAGGCGTCCAGATTGACGGCCATGGCGCTGTGTGAGCGGTCTGGCGCCGGGCAGGCGGCGCGGGCCTCGAAACGGCTGTCGGCGATGCCGGCTTTGTCGGCCCAGTACCAGAACAGGGAGTCGGGATCATGGGCCTCACGGCGCTCCGGTTGGTCGGACAGCAGAAGTTCCAGCACCATGCGGCGGGCCTTGGTCGCGCGCTCATTGTCGGTCGTGACTTCCATGCCTTCCGTCGGCTGGCGACGGCAGCTGGGCGCCAACACGCGCTCGCCTTTGATCTCGACCATGCAGGCACGGCAGTTGGCGTCGGGCCGGTAACCTTTTTTCGGGCGGTGGCACAGGTGGGGAATGGTGTTGCCGTTGCGCTTGGCGACGTCCCAAATGGTCTCGCCTGCCTTGGCTTCGGCCGGCTGGCCATTCAGGGTGAACTTGATGGTGTCGCTCATTGCACGTCCTCCCGGAAGAAGCGCAGCGCCGCCTGCACCGGATTAGGCGCTGCCTGGCCAAGGCCGCAAATCGATGCATCGCGCATGGCCTGACTCAGCTCATCAATCAGATCGGCATCCCATTGCGGCTTGTCGATCAGTTTCAGCATTTTTTCACAGCCGACACGGCAGGGCGTGCATTGGCCGCAGCTTTCATCTTCGAAGAACCGGATCAGGTTCTTGCAGATTTCCCTGACGTCGTCCTGTTCGGAAAAGATCACGACCGCGGACGAGCCGATGAAACAACCGTGCTTGTCCAGGGTGCCGAAATCCAGCGGTTCATCGGCCAAACTTTCCGGCAGAATGCCGCCGGACGCACCGCCCGGTAGGTAGGATTTGAAGGTATGGCCATCGGCCATGCCGCCGCAATAATCCTCGACCAATTGGCGCGCCGTGGTTCCGGCGGGGGCCAGTTTAACCCCCGGCTCCTTGACCCGACCGGAAACCGAGAAGAAGTGCGGCCGGCCCTGGTCCTGATACCACTGGGGCCCGTGTTCGATGATCTTGGGCAGCCAGTAAACCGTTTCCACGTTGTTGATCAGGGTCGGGCGGCCCCACAGGCCTGCCTGGGCCGGGAACGGCGGGCGGTTGCGCGGCAGGCCGCGCTTGCCCTCAATGCTTTCCAGCATCCCGGATTCCTCGCCGCAGATATAGGCCCCGGCGCCACGCCGCACGTGCAGTTCAATGCCGCCGTTTAGGCCGGCATCCTCGACCTTTTTGATTTCGGTCAACAGAATTTCACGGCAGGCGGGATATTCGTCGCGCAGATAGATGTAAACCGCCGCCGCTTCGATCGACCAGGCGGCGATCAAAGCACCCTCAATGACGCGGTGGGGGTCGGTCTCGAAGCAATGGCGGTCCTTGAAGGTGCCGGGCTCGCCCTCGTCGGCGTTGATGGCGACCAGCCGGGGCTTCGGCGCATTCTTCATGAAGCCCCATTTGGTGGCCGTCGGAAAACCGGCGCCGCCCAGTCCGCGCAGGCCAGACTCCTTAATGATTTCAATGGCCTGGTCCCGGTCGCGTTCGCCCTTCAGGCAATCGCCCAGAACCTTGTAGCCGCCGTCCGATAGGTAGGCCGCAAGGTTTTTGTAGGCGGGCGGGTCCATGGTGACTTGGCCGGCCTCGACGGCGGCCTTCACACTGTCCGCATCGGCGTGGAAAATTTGGCGTTGCTTGACCACGGCGACAGGCGCCTTGTCGCAGGCGCCGACGCAGGGCGCGTGGATGATGCGCACGTCGGGTCCCAGGATCGACTTGAGCTGCGCCGTCAGGGCGCCCGATCCCTTCATCTCGCAGGTGATCGAATCACAGACCCGCACGGTCAGGGCCGGCGGTGCATCCTCACCTTGCTTCACCACGTCGAAGTGATGATAGAAGGTCGCGACTTCGTAGACTTCCGTCTGGGCCAACCGCAATTCGGCGGCCAGCGCCGCCATATGGGCATCTGACAAATGGCCGAAGGCGTCCTGGATTAGATGCAGGTATTCGATCAGGTATTCGCGGCGTCGCGGCTGATCGCCCAGAAGGTGTTGCACATCGGCGATGGCCTGATCGGTGACCTGGCGGCCTTTCCCGAAGGCGGCGCGCTCACGGCGACGTCCTTTCTGAGCGGTAGCAGTGGACATGCGGGCTTCCTCCTTGGTCTTATTCGGGCCCGCTTGATGCGGGCCTCATTTGCTGCCGCGCCGGGCGTTTCGCCGGCGGCGGTGAATTATGTCGCGAAACAGCGCAGGCCATTACCGAATTTTCTGGAAATCTGAGCAATAACCCCGGTTTTCATGTTGGCATTTGGTATACCACAGTCTTTCTATAACATGATCAGGTCGCTTCGGGAAGCCGTGAAAAGGCGCTTTTTCTCATCTTTGAGATGCCGGCGCGGCGGTTCAGAGGAGAGGCTCCCGGCCTGCGGGCGGGTGGCCCGGGTTGGGCCTTGTGCCCCGGGGGCGGGTCGGCAATAGTCAGTCATAGCGCCGCCTTGCGGAGGCTGAACGAACGACCACCGAGGACATTCAGGCACATGACTGCAGACATCCACCTTGCCCAGTTGCTGTGCTCGCGGCTGTGCCATGATCTGGTCGGCCCGGCGGGTGCTGTGAACGCGGGCCTGGAACTGGCTGAAGATGGCGATTTGGACGGTGATGCCCTGGATCTGGTGACCTCCAGCGCGGCCGAAATCACGCGCCGTCTGGCGTTCTTCCGCATCGCCTTCGGCGCTGCCGGCGGCAAGGCCTCCGCCGTCGGTACGTTGAGCCTCAACGAGGCACGGGAACTGGCGGGCGAAATGCTGGCGGGCGGCAAGACTGAACTGGAATGGCCGGACAGCAGCCATGCCCCCGATAGTCTGCCCGCAGGCGTCGGCAAGGTGCTGCTTCTTATGATCTTGTTGGCGTCCGAATGCCTGCCCCGAGGCGGGCCGGTCACGGTTCACACGGCGGCCCTGCCCGAAGGTGCGGGCCTTGCGGTAAGCGCCCAGGGTGTTGGGGCGGTGCTCAAGCCAGATCTGGTGGCGGCTCTTGATCCGGATGCGGCCGAGGACGCGGTGAACGCGCGTACTGTGCATGCCTATTTCGCCCAGGTGCTCGCCCGCGCCGAAGGCGGGCGAATCGAGACCTCTGATGAAGGGGACGGCGAAATCCGCTTCATGGCCCTGTTTCCGCAAGATAGGGGCGGGCGGGGATAGGCGCTGGTGATGCTCACAACCGTAATCCGCAATCGCGTCTAGGCCATCAGTCATAGTGGAAACGCCGTGAATTCATTTGCCGCCCTGTGGCGGTTTTGCTTTAATTTCCGGGCTTTAGAAATTTTTGATCCGGGAAGCGCCGCTGTGCGGCTGAATTAGCGGCGGAATGTGCGCGTTTTCCTGATGCAAGACCGACGAAGACGGCGTGCATTTAGCCTCCGGGCATGGTGTGCCAAATGTAATGCGATAATGTAAACGCGGGGCCGCCGGCTCCCAGGAGTTGCAGAAATGGACGACCTTCTCACTGAATTCCTTACGGAAACCTCGGAAAACTTGGCCGTACTGGATGTCGAACTGGTCAAGTTCGAGCAAGAGCCCGACAACAAGGAAATCCTGGGGAACATTTTCCGTTTGGTCCATACCATCAAGGGTACCTGCGGGTTCCTGGGGCTGCCGCGATTGGAATCGGTGGCCCATGCCGGTGAGAACGTGCTCGGAAAATTCCGCGACGGTGAGTTGGAGGTCACGCCCGAGGCGGTGACGCTCATTCTCAAATGTCTGGACTGTGTCCGTGACCTGTTGGGCAAGCTTGAGGAAACGGGGGCCGAACCCGAAGGCGACGATCAGGAATTGATCGACGATCTGAATGCCTATGCGGAAGGTGGCGGCGCCAAGGCCGCGCCGGCAGCCCCTGCCGCCGCAGCCCCCGCCGCTGGTGGTGGGGCCGCGGTCAACGAATTCGGCGCCCCGGTAGCGGCCGAACTGCTGGCCGAGGTCGAAGCCGCGACGGCACAGGGGGTGAAAGCCGCGTCTCAGGAGCAACTGGAGGCCGAACTGGCCGCTGAGCGCGCCGCAGAGGCCGCCAAGGCCGCCACGCCCGCGGTCAACGAGCACGGTGCCCCCGTGGCCCAGGAACTTTTGGACGAGGTCGAGGCCGCCCAGGTGGCCGGCGCTCGCGCTGCGACGGAAGCGGAACTGCGCGCCGAGATGGAACGGGAGCGTGAAGCCGAGAAGGCGTCCAAAGCCGGCGTGCCGGCACCTGCTCCGTCCAAGGATGCGGAAAAGAAGGACACGGGCAAAGCCGGGGGCGGTGTTGCCGCATCGTCGATCCGCGTCAACGTCGACGTTCTGGAAGATCTCATGACCTTGGTTTCCGAATTGGTGCTGACCCGCAACCAGTTGCTGCAGATGGTGCGCGGCCTGGACGATAGCGAATTCACGGTGCCGTTGCAGCGCCTGTCGCATATCACCACGGACCTGCAGGAAGGCGTCATGAAGACGCGCATGCAGCCGATCGGCAATGCCTGGGCCAAGTTGCCGCGCATCGTGCGCGACCTGGCCGTTGAATCGGGCAAGAAGATCGAACTGGTCATGCTGGGTGCCGAGACGGAATTGGACCGCCAGGTTCTGGAACTGATCAAGGATCCGTTGACCCATATGGTCCGCAATTCGGCCGACCACGGACTTGAAGACGTTGAGGGCCGCCAGGCCGTCGGTAAGTCCGACACCGGAACCATCACCCTGAACGCCTACCACGAAGGCGGTCACATCATCATCGAGATCGCCGACGACGGGCGTGGTCTGAACATCGACCGCATCAAACAGAAGGCGTTGGAAAACGGCCTGACGACCGAAGCCGACCTGGGGCAGATGACCGATCAGCAGATCGGCATGTTCATCTTCAAGGCCGGGTTCTCGACGGCGGAAAAGATCACCAACGTGTCTGGCCGCGGCGTCGGTATGGACGTGGTGCGCACCAACATCGAGAAAATCGGCGGCACCGTCGAACTGAAAACGACGCCGGGCAAGGGCTCGACCTTCACCATCAAGATTCCGCTGACCCTGGCCATCGTCTCGGCCTTGATCGTCGAATGCTGTGGCGAACGCTTCGCCGTGCCGCAGATCAGCGTTCTGGAACTGGTGCGTGCTTCCGCGCAGTCGGAAAACGCCATCGAGATGATCAATGAATCAGCCGTGCTGCGCCTGCGTGACCGGTTGTTACCGTTGATTTCGCTGCGTGAATTGCTGCGCCTGCAGGACCCGCCCGAAGCCGAAAAGAGCAACGGTTCCGGCAAGGACGAGGACGCGGCGCCGAAAACCACCGACGCCCTGGTGGCGGAAGCGATCGCCGACGACGAGGAAGTGTTCATCGTCGTCACCCAGGTCGGTTCCAACACCTTCGGCATCATCGTCGACCGCGTGTTCGATACCGAGGAAATCGTGGTCAAGCCAGTGGCCCCCATCCTGCGCGACATTACTTTCT
This sequence comes from Rhodospirillales bacterium, assembly GCA_048263775.1. Taxonomy (GTDB): domain Bacteria; phylum Pseudomonadota; class Alphaproteobacteria; order Rhodospirillales; family Casp-alpha2; genus UBA1479. The sequence goes on along the minus strand of JBLXDU010000005.1, from coordinate 15,794 downwards.
ATTCGGGCAACACGATCCTCGGCGACGGCAGCGTAATCATGATCCTGGACCCCAACGGCATTGCAGAGGCCGCCGGGGAAATGGATACCGAACATCGCTCGGAAGCCGATATCCAGGCCGTGTCGACGGACGAAGAAACGACGTCCCTGCTGGTGTTCCGCGCCGGCGGACCGGAGCTCAAGGCAGTGCCGCTGGCCCTGGTCGCGCGGCTTGAAGAGATCGACATGTCCGAGACCGAAACCTCGCATGGCCAGGTCATGGTGCAGTACCGCGAACAGTTGATGCCGCTGATTCCGTTCGCCGCCACTCATAAGTTCAAGGAAACGGGCCGCCAGCCGATCTTGGTGTTTACCGACCGCGAACGCTCCATGGGCCTGGTCGTGGACGAGATCGTCGATATCGTCGACGACCGGTTGAAGATCGAACTGACCACGGATATTCCGGGCTTGATCGGCAGTGCCGTCATCGCCGGCAAGGCGACGGACGTGATTGACGCAGGTTACTTCCTGACCCAGGCGTTCTCTGATTGGTTCGGTTCCGCGGATAGCGCGGAAATCGAAAGTGCTTCGGGGGGGCGCCGTCGCGCACTTCTGATTGATGACAGCCCTTTTTTCCGCAATCTTCTGGCACCGCTGCTGTCGGTCGCGGGATGGCAGGTCACGGCGCTGCAAAGCGCCCAGGAGGCGCTTTCCATGCGCGATAAGGGAGTGGCCTTCGACGTCATCATTTCCGACATCGAAATGCCGGGCATGAATGGTTTCGAGTTCGCGAGCGAGGTTCGCCGCGGCGGGGCGTGGGAAAAGGTGCCCATGGTGGCGCTGTCGGCCCGTGCCACGAGTGCCGATTTCGAACGCGGACGAGACGCGGGTTTCAATGACTACGTGGCGAAATTCGACCGTGAGGCCCTGGTGTCCAGTTTGGCGCAGACTGTCGCAGGGGCGGCATCCGGCCGCGCTGGCTAGGGTTTTAGCCGATCGGTCGAAACGCATGGCGTAAGGATCGTTATTGCGATATCAGCATAAGTCCTGTTATCCAGATTGGTGCAGTCGGCATCTGGGAATGCAGGGAAACTTACGGATGACGGCCGAGATAACGGTGGTCCGTATGCAACCGAAGACGAACTGACGCGGGTGGGCTAATGAAATCTTGTCTGATCGTTGACGACTCGAAAGTAATCCGGATGGTCGCGCGGAAGATCCTCGAAGAACTCAGTTTCGAGACGATTGAGGCGGCTGATGGCCAGGAAGCCCTGGATGCATGCAAACAAAAGCTGCCTGACGCCGTGTTGCTAGATTGGAACATGCCGGTGATGAGCGGCATCGAGTTTTTGCGGGAATTGCGCGCGCTGCCCGGTGGTGGCGGCCCGATCGTCGTATTCTGCACCACTGAAAACGACATCCAGCATATCCAGGAAGCGATCGAAGCTGGTGCGAATGAATACATCATGAAGCCATTCGACAGCGAGATCATTCAAGCGAAGTTCTCGCAGGTCGGCCTTCTTTAACTGTCTGCCGACCGACGGGCGGCGGATGTGGTTTATCGCGACGCGATAAGGGGTTACGGATGACGAGTGACGAAGTCCGCGTCATGTTGGTCGACGATTCCGCCGTGATCCGCGGCCTGATCGCGCGCATGATCGAGGGCGAGCCGGGTCTGCGCATCGCGGCGTCGGTCGGCAACGGCCAGATGGCCGTCGACCGCCTGAAGGCGCACCCCGTCGACGTCATCATTCTGGACATTGAAATGCCGGTGATGGACGGCCTGACGGCGATCCCGAAACTTTTGGAGATCAAACCCGACGTCAAAATCATCATGGCGTCGACCCTGACGGAAAAGAACGCCGAGATCAGCCTGCGCGCCCTTCAGGCCGGGGCGACGGACTATGTGCCGAAGCCGACGGCGACCCGCGAAATTTCCGGCAGCGATATCTTCAAGCAGGAACTTCTGGAAAAGATCCGTCAACTCGGCCTGGTCAGCAGGCGCGCGGCATCAACACCGGATGCCGCCACGGCCAGTCCTGTGCCCAAGGCGCGGATGGTCAAGCCGCTTTACGACCAACAAGTGCAATTACGGCCGGGCGGCGGAACGGCCCGCCCGCGTATTTTGGCAGTCGGCAGTTCAACCGGAGGGCCGCAGGCCTTGTTCCAGTTGTTCAAGGACATCCGGCCGGACATCAACATGCCGGTAATGGTGACTCAGCACATGCCGGCAACCTTCACCGCCATCCTGGCCGAGCATATCGCCAAATCCACCGGCTGGCCTTGCATGGAGGCCGCCGACGGTGTGCCGCTGGAGGCTGGACATATCTACATTGCGCCGGGCAATTTTCACATGACGGTCGAACGGTCCGGGGCGGGCATGGTGATCCGCACCAACCAGGATCCGCCTGAGAATTTCTGCCGGCCTTCCGTCGATCCCATGCTTCGTTCGATTGCAGCCGAATTCGGTGGTGCGGTGCTGACGGTTATTCTCACAGGCATGGGGCATGACGGTCGTGATGGCGCCAAGGTTGTTGCCGAGGCTGGCGGGACGGTTCTGGCTCAGGATGAGGCGACGAGCGTCGTTTGGGGCATGCCGGGAGCGGTCGCCACGGCCGGGTTGTGCGAGGCGGTCCTGCCGCTCAATGACTTGGGGCCGCATGTCATGAACAAGCTACGTACGAGGGCCGCATGAAACCGGATGATTTCCAGTTCATGTCGACGATGCTGAAGCAGCGCTCGGGCTTGGTCCTGAACGAGGACAAGGCCTATCTGCTGGAAAGCCGCCTGATGCCCGTGGCCCGCGCCCATAACATCAAGGGCGTCGAGGAACTGATCACGGAAATTCGCAAGTCCAACAACGAGGCGATGATCGTCGAGGTCATGGAAGCGATGACCACGAACGAATCGTTCTTCTTCCGCGATATCAAGCCCTTCGATCTGTTCCGTGAGCATGTCCTGCCGCATATGTTGGAAAAGTGCGCGGCCAAGAAATCCCTGCGCATCTGGTGTGCTGCCGCGTCGAACGGGCAGGAACCCTATTCGCTGGCCATGCTGTTGAAGGAAGAGGGCGCCAAGCTTGCCGGTTGGCGGGTCGAGATCGTCGGGACCGACATTTCACGCCAGGTTCTGAAGAAGGCGGAAAACGGGCTCTATTCCCAGTTCGAAGTGCAGCGTGGCCTGCCCATTACCATGCTGGTCAAGTATTTCGACAAGGTCGATGATCAATGGCAGCTAAAACCCGAAATCCGGAGCATGGTTCAATACAAGTACTATAACTTGCTGGAAAACTTGGCGCCGCTGGGCCATTTCGACGTGGTATTTTGCCGCAACGTGCTGATCTATTTCGATCAGCCGACCAAGAGCAAGGTGCTGGCCGGCGTGGCGGACCTGATGCCCGATTACGGCATGCTGTTCCTGGGAGGGGCCGAAACGGTTCTCGGCGTGTCGGACAAGTTCGCCCCTGTGTCCGGCCAACGCGGCATCTACGCCCTGACCGGCAAATAGACTTTCTGATCAAATCCCAAAAATAAAGAGGCGGGAATGTCCCGCCTCTTGTTCGGTGAACCTTTAAGGATGCTGCACGGGCGTCAGCCGTTGGCAACCGCCTTTTGCGTTGGTTCCGGATCGCGCAGCACGTAGCCGCGTCCCCAGACCGTTTCGATGTAGTTCTCGCCGCCGGTCGCCGTCGACAGCTTCTTCCGTAGCTTGCAGATAAATACGTCGATGATCTTCAATTCAGGCTCGTCCATGCCGTTGTAAAGATGGTTGAGAAACATCTCCTTGGTCAGGGTCGTGCCCTTGCGCAGGCTGAGAAGCTCGAGAATGCCGTATTCCTTGCCGGTCAGATGGATCGGCTGGCTGTCGACTTCGACGGTCCGGGTATCCAGATTGACCATCAAGCGGCCGGTTTGGATAACCGATTGGGCATGGCCTTGGGAACGCCGGACGATGGCCTGAATGCGGGCCATCAGTTCTTCCTTGATGAACGGTTTGGTCAGGTAATCGTCGGCGCCGTGGCCGAGCCCCTTGACCTTGCTTTCCGACTCACCCAGACCCGACAGGATCAGCACCGGGGTGTTGACCCGGGAATCGCGCAACCGGCGCAGGACTTCGAACCCGTCCATATCCGGCAGCATGATATCGAGCACGATGATGTCGTAATCGTAGAGCTTTCCGATCTCTAACCCGTCCTCGCCCAGGTCGGTCGTATCGACGACCATGTTGGCCGATTCAAGCATCATTTTGACGCTTTTCTGGGTCGAGGGATCGTCTTCGACGAGCAGCACACGCATGAACGGCCTCCTTAATCGGACGCATTAACCTTTGTTAACCATAACCTCCGTGGTGAATCGGCGCAAGTTGACGGACTGTCCCCAGGAATATTTCGTTATTAAGCAGAGGCTTAACACTCCATCAACCGTTGTCCGTGATAGTATGGTCAGGCAATAAAAACGGTATTCGGATTCGCGGTCAAAGCGCTTGTACACGTTCATCAATGACATTCTGAATGAAGTCGACCGGCACACCGGGCAGGTTTACTTTGGCCGGGTCGCAAACATCGTCGGTCTGTTGGTCGAGGTCGAGGGCCTGCAGGGCGCGGTCTCCGTTTCCGACCATTGCGACATCACGACCAAGAACGGCAGCAAGATTCCCTGTGAGGTCGTCGGGTTCCGCGACGGCAAGGCGCTGGTCATGCCGTTCGGCGCTGTCGACGGCATTGGCATGGGCTGCAAGGTCGAGGTCGGTGCATCGGAGCCGGTCATCTATCCGATTGAGGCTTGGCTGGGCCGTGTCATCGACGCCTTCGGCCGACCGATCGACGGCAAGGGACCGCTGCCCACGGGCTCGGCCCCTTATCCGATCCACACGGTACCGCCGCCCGCCCATGAACGGTCACGGATCGGCGGCAAGGTCGATCTCGGCGTGCGTGCCATGAACACCTTCCTGACCTGCTGTCGCGGGCAGCGGCTCGGCATTTTCGCCGGGTCTGGGGTCGGCAAATCGACGTTGCTGTCCATGATGGCGCGCAACACGGACGCCGAGGTCAGCGTGATCGGCCTGGTCGGCGAACGCGGCCGCGAAGCCCGTGAGTTCATCGAGGATCATCTGGGCGAAGAAGGCCTGAAACGCTCCGTGGTTGTCGTTGCAACCTCGGATGAACCGCCCCTGGTACGCCGACAGGCGGCCTTTATGACCATGGCGGTGGCGGAATTTTTCCGTGACTGCGGCGCCAACGTGCTGTGCCTGATGGACAGCGTCACCCGTGTTGCCATGGCACAACGGGAAATCAGCCTGGCCGTTGGCGAACCGCCGGCCTCCAAGGGCTATACTCCTTCCGTCTTCGCGCTGTTGCCGCGGCTTTTGGAACGCGCCGGACCCGGCCGTCAGGGGCAGGGCGACGTGACCGGATTGTTCACGGTGCTGGTCGAGGGCGATGACCATAACGAGCCCGTGGCCGATGCCGTGCGCGGCATCCTGGACGGCCACGTCGTGCTTGACCGTGCGATCGCCGAGCGGGGCCGCTATCCCGCCATCAACATCCTGCGCAGCGTGTCCCGAACCATGCCGGCCTGCAACACACCGGAACAGAACGCCTTGGTCGTCCGCGCGCGGCAACTGTTGTCGGTCTACGAAGACATGGCGGAACTGATCCGCCTCGGCGCCTATCGCCGCGGCTCGGACCCCAAGGTCGACGAATCGATCAAATACTATGACGCCATTGAAGGATTCCTGAGCCAGGAAATCGGTGACGTCACGGACCTCGACAGCTGCTATCGCCTGCTGGCGGAAACCCTTGATATGCCTGCACCCGAGCCGCAACACGCGGCTGCGGCGCCTGCCGATGGCGCCGCCCCGGCGGCGTGACCAGGCCCTGACGGAGACATAAATAACCCATGGCCGCCGGTCTGAAGAACCTGATCCGCCTGCATGAATGGACCGTCGATGAAAGGCGGCGCGAGCTTGGCCAGCACATCCGCAGGCTGAATGAACTGGATCAGCAGGTTCGCGATCTGGAGACCGAATTGAAGCGCGAACAGGCGCTTGCCGGGTCCAGCGAAATGGGCATCACCTTTGGTGCCTACTACAACCTGTTCCGCTATCGGCGTGGCCTTCTAGATCAGAAGATTCGTGCCAAGGAAGCGGAAATCCTGGAGGCCCGCGATATCCTCAGTCGCGCCTTCATGGAATTGAAGAAATATCAGGTCGCCGACGAAATTCGTAAGCGCGAAGCGGCACTGGAAGAAGCACGCCGGGAACAGGGCGAATTGGATGAACTGGGTCTGCAACTCTATCGCCGCCAATCGGCGCGTCGCAAGGCAGCCAGTACGGCGGGCTAAACCGCGATGTTCGATCAGATCGAATGCAGATGTGCCAGAAGGGCCGCGTTGTTCCATTGCGGCTGACGGTCTTCGACCAAAATTTTATGCTCCGACACACCATCCGCGGCACCCCGGCGGGTGACACTCTGGACCCAGCGGGGCACCAGTTCATTACTGACATCCTGCAGGATTGTTGTCGCCAGATTCTCATGGGATGGCCAATCACCGCCTTCCAACGCCCGCAGGTAGGCGGCGAAGGCGGCGGGCGAGAGGGTCAACGCGTCAGGTACGTAGCGCAGCGCGACATCGATTGGTCCGCCGAGGGCATTGAGCCGGCCGCTCAGGCTCGACACGAAATCGATATTACGATCCGGATTGGGGGCCGGGGCCAGAACGGCCCGCCGCTGCCACAGATCCATGGTTCCGTTCTCCCTATACGACCAGTCCAACGCCGCCCTTGGCCGGGGCAGGGGGTTCGACCGCGATGAAATTAGCAGGTTGCGCCTGAAATCCGACGCCGCCCCGGAACCCGGTGATGTCGCCTGACATTTCGTAAAGATGGCGGATATCATTGCGCATGTCCGGCGGCAAATGCGCGTCCGATCGTACCACCATGTCCATTCGCCGGTGCGCCGTGTCTACCAGACCGTCCAATTGAATGTGTCCCAGCTTCGACAGGGTGACGTCGATCACGAAACGGGTGCCGGGGCCGTGCTCCGCGTCGTCGTCCTCGGCTTGGGCGCGGGTGAACAGGCGGATCTGATCCAATTGCTCGCCATTCATGAAAGGGATCATGAAAATGCGCCAGTCTCCGGTTGTTTGTTCATCTGCCAGGCGTGACAGTTGCCCCATATCCTCGCGCATGCGGCCCAACAATCCCGGGTTGATCCGCTGCAACACCCGCACGGTATTGTCGCCTAGCCAAGCACGGAGATCGCCACCACGAACGGCAGACAGAAAGAACATGATGTTCGCCGTCATGTTTCCGTCCGGGCGTGGCAAGACCGCATGCAGAAGATGCTGTGCGGTGTTGGGCGCCGCTTGCGCCAGGGTTTCGACCACATCGTGCATGGCCGGCCAATGGCGGTCGAGGAACAGGGCCTGGCGAAGCGTCAGTTGGGCGTTGTCGAGAAGCGGTTCCGGCTGCGCCGGAGGCAGCGGCGCGCTGGTTACGGTCAACACCACGCGGGCCCCCTCGGGCGGCGGATTCGCGCCGGCCAGGGCGACCGGACCCAGCGGCGTGTCGACAATGGCCTGGCCACCGGTCTGTGTGCCGCTGACGATTCCGGTCAGTGTCTGCCCCAGGGCGGCAAGCGGCGGTGTCGGCCCTTGGGTTTGAGTCAGGGCGGCGGCCCCGCCCGGCGGGGCGGGCTGTAGGGTTGTGATCTGAACCGTGAACTGGGTTCCGGCGGGCAGAGTCTGGGGTGGGTTAGCCTGCGGAGAAAGCGTGGAAGAAGGGGATGCCCCTGCCTGGCCCGGGCCGAAAGGGCCAGCAGTCTGGGGGGCGGGTGTGGTCCCGGAAAGAGGCCCGCCGGGGGGGGCGGGTTGCCCGCCCAATGGGCCCGTCCCCGTCGTGCCTAAAAGAGCGGATCCAGTGCCCCCGGGCCCGCCGGGCACGGAGATGCCGGGTGGCATGGCGGGCAATAAGGGCGCAGGAATCCCGGATGCCGGACGCAGCAGGGTCGCGATCAGGCTGTTGCCTTCGGCGAATGGCGGTAGGTTGAGCGCCGCCGTCCCAACCGTGGCCTGGGCGCCGGCCTGGAGGGATTGGGCCGCGGCGCGCAGTGCTGCGGCCGGGCTTTGGCCGTTGATCGCGGCGATGATGAATTGAAGCTGCGGTCCGCGCCCATTCAATTGCAGGGTGACCTTGTCGCCGGGATTCAGATTCAACAGGGCCTGCAACTGCAATTGCAATTTGCCGACCACGCCTTCAAGGGTCGCAAGCCCCTGTGGCGTGACATTGGCGACCTGCAAGTCGAAGCGCGCCCCCTGGGCGGCATCAAGGATCGCCTGCGGCACGGGAATTTGGGCTTGGGCCGGGGGCAGGGTGATGGCGGTCGGCGGCGGCAGGGGGGTGGTGACCGTCGGCGTCACCGGCGGGGGCGGTGGCGGTGCGGAAATTTCCGACATTGGTGCGACCCCCAAATTGTGCTGCTGCCGCCCGCGACCGAAGGGCTCAGCCCTCGGCCGGAAGGGCGACGTTGATCATCCGTTCGTGGTCGTCGATCAAGTCTTCCAGATCGACGTCTTCATCTTCGATGTCGCGCAAGGGAAGTTCCGCATTCAGGCTGAGAACCTCACCGTACAGAAGGTCCGCCAGGTCGGGTGCGCCGGTCGGGAAGAAACCGTCGATGGGATCGGCGGATCCCGTGGTTCCGGCCAGGGCCAGTCCGGCGCTTTCCATGGCGGCCAGGATTGCCCCCATGCGCCCGGTGGCGTCCGTGCGGGTAACCAGCATACGTTTGATGCCGAGCGATCCGAACGCCATGGCCACGTCTGCGGCTTCCAGCGCGTCCATACCCGCGTTCAGAACCAGCACCGGCTCGGCCGGGGCGGCGTTGACGAAATCGAACAGGCTATCCATTTCCGTGTGCGAGCGATGATTGACCCCCGGTGAATCGATCAGCACCACGGTCCGCTTGGGAATACGGGCCATGAACTGGGCCAGTTCCTCGGCGGTTTCTGTGATGAAGAGTTCCTGGCCCATGACCTTGGCAAAGGCGGTCAGCTGCTCGACTGCGCCGGCACGCTTCAGGTCCGTGGTCAGAAGCTGCACGGACCGCCGTGCCATCAGTGCCCGCGCGGCCAGTTTCACCAGAGCCAGCGTCTTGCCGGCCCCCGGCGGGCCGACCAGAATCAGGCGTTGGTTGTCGGCGGTCACGTCAACGGGTACGAAATTGAAATCGAGGGCCAGGGTGCCGGTCAGCGCCGCGATCGGTGTGCGCGGTTCCATGTCGGCTGCGGCCTGGGACAGACGGTCGGCCAGGTTCATCGGCACACCGTGCAGCAGCAAGGTTTCCAAAACCTGGTCGAAGCGCTGTTCCGGCGCCATGGCAACATGACCCAGGCGGGGGTCGCTGGCGTCCTGCTGACGGGCGGCGACAATTCGCGCCTCGCCGCTGATCGGGTTGGTCTGCGTCGATACGATGGTCGCCTCGTCGCCCAGTTCGCGCCGCACGAGGGTCATCGCCTGCCGCAGGTTCGCCGCCTTGAATGTGAGAAGCCGCATGATCGTTTCTCCTGTAGCTTTCTGCCGTACGTTACACCTGCCCCACGGTCTTAATCTTGGCCTTGGGGTGGATTTCGTTCTGGGACATCACGACGGTCATCGGCCGGAAGCGCTCCACGATGGAGCGCACATAGGGCCGGATGGCCGGACTGGTCAGCAGGACAGGGCTTTCGCCCATCATCGCCTGCCGTTCGAAGTTGGTGCGCAACGCGCCGATGAATTCCTGGAGCTTCGAGGGCGCCATGGACAACTGCTTGTCGTCTTCCGGGCCGACGATTGATTCGGCGAAGGCCTGTTCCCACGGCGGCGACAGGGTAACCAGCGGAATGAAGCCCTGGTCGTTCACGTTGGCATCGGAAATCTGCCGCGCCAGACGGGCACGCACATGTTCGGTGATCATCATCACGTTGCGGGTTCCGGCACAGGCTTCGGCGACGCCTTCCAGGATGGTCGGCAGATCGCGAATCGACACCCGTTCGGCCAGCAGGTTTTGCAGGGTCCGCTGCAGACCGCCCAGGGAGATCGTGCTGGGGATGATGGATTCGACCAGTTTCTGCTGTTCCTTGTCGAGCTCATCCAAAAGCTTCTGCGTTTCCGCATAGCTCAACAGGTCGTCCATGTTGTCCTTGATGATCTCGGTCAGGTGGGTGGTTACCACCGTTGCCGGATCGACCACCGTATAACCACGGAACAGGGCTTCTTCGCGGTTGGCTTCCTCGATCCACATGGCCGGAAGACCGAAGGTCGGTTCCATGGTCTTTTCCCCGGCCAGGGTGATTTCCTCGCCGCGCGGATCCATGACCAGCAGCATGCTGGGCCGGAGGTCGCCACGCCCGGTCTCGATCTCCTTGACCCGGATCACATAGGTATTGGCGGGAAGCTGCATGTTGTCCTGGATGCGCACGGACGGCATGACGAAGCCCATTTCCGACGCCAACTGGCGGCGCAAGGCCTTGATCTGGTCGGTCAGGCGCTGGCCGTTCTCGGGCGGCGAATTGATCAACGACAGCAGGCCATAGCCCAGTTCCAGGCGCAGATAATCGATGCGCAACGCTGTCGCGATGGGTTCTTCCGCAGCCTTGCTCGGCTCCGGCGTGGAATCCTCAAGCGCCTGAATTGCTTCTTCGGCTTTGCGTTTGTCGCGGGCCGTCACGATGAAGCCCATGGCGCCCGTGGCGAAGGCCAGCAGCAGGAAGGGGAATGCCGGAATGCCGGGCATGGCTGCCAGGCCGACCAGCAGGAAGCTGGACATGCCGAGGGTTTTCGGCTGACCGCCGAGCTGGCGGAACAGGGTCGCTTCCGTCGGGCCGCTGATGCCCGCCTTGGTCACCATCATACCGGCCGCGGTCGATACGATCAGTGCCGGGATTTGGCTGACCAGACCGTCACCGACGGTCAGGCGGGTATACATGTCGGCGGCCTGAGCGAATGACAGATCTTTCTGCGCGACCCCGATGACCATGCCACCCAGGACGTTGATCAGGGTGATCAGAAGGCCGGCGATGGCGTCGCCGCGCACGAACTTGGACGCACCGTCCATGGCGCCGAAGAAGGTGCTTTCGTCCTCCAGTTCCTTGCGTCGGGCGCGGGCATCGTCTTCGTCGATCAAACCCGACGACAGATCGGCGTCGATTGCCATCTGCTTGCCGGGCATGGCGTCCAAGGTGAAGCGTGCCGCCACTTCGGCGATACGGCCGGAACCCTTGGTGATGACGATGAAGTTGACGAGCACCAGGATCGCGAAAACGATGATCCCGATGACGAAGTTGTCCTGCATGACGAAGCCACCGAAGGCCTCGATGACCTGACCCGCGGCGTCGGTTCCCGTATGGCCATCGGCCAAAATCAGGCGGGTTGAAGCCAGGTTCAGCGCCAATCGGATCATGGTCGCTAGCAGCAGAACCGTGGGGAACGAGTTAAAATGCAATGGTTTTTCGATGAACAGTGCCGTCATCAGGATCAGCACCGAAAAAGTGATGGAAAAGGCCAGGCTCATATCCAGGAGCCAGGTCGGCATGGGCAGTATCAGCACCACCAGGATAGCGATAACGCCGAGTGCGAAGATCAGGTCGCCGCGCTTGAGAAGGTCGATCACGCCCTGGAACGGGTTGCCGCCCTCTTCCTCGGGCCCCGATTGCGGGGCGCCGCGCGGCGCGGCCGTGCGGGCGGCCACGGTGGCGCTTTGCGTCGCCTCAGCCATTGCCGTTACCCGCGGTCATATCGTTCGTTCCCGTCGTCATTCGTTTCGGCATTTTCTTGTCGTCGTTCATCGGATGCCTTGGTCGGTCCGTTTGGCGTCCCGGATCAGGGGGCCGGCGCCGCGCCGGCTTCGCCCGGTTGCGGTACGGCAAAGCCTTCCTGACTGTACTGACGCAGCTTGTTGCGCAGCGTGCGGATGGAAATGCCCAGAATATTGGCCGCATGGGTGCGGTTACCCAGGCAGTGATGCAGGGTATCGATGATCAGATCGCGCTCCACGTCGGCGACGGTGCGCCCGACCAGGGCCGCGGTTTCCATGTCCGCGTCGGAAATACCGGTGGCCGGTGCTCCTTGGGTGCCCGACACCATGATGGTCTCCGGCCCGATATCCGATCCGGTTGCCAGAATCACGGCACGGTGAATGGCGTTTTCCAGTTCGCGCACGTTTCCGGGCCAACTGTGGGCCATAAGCCTGCTCATGGCGCCTTCGGAAATCGGCCGCTCGTCGATGTGATTGGCTTCCGAATACTTTTTCACGAAATGCCGGGCCAAGAGAGGGATGTCCTGTTCCCGCCGGGCGAGCGACGGCATAACCAGATTGACCACGTTGAGACGAAAGTACAGATCCTCGCGGAAGGTGCCCTTGGCGACCTCTTCCTGCAGGTTGCGGTTGGATGTGGCGATGATGCGTACGTCGACCTTTACCGGCTTGGCGCCGCCGACCCGGTCGATTTCACGTTCCTGCAGGGCGCGCAGCAGCTTGGCCTGGAGGCGCGGGTCCATTTCCGAGACTTCGTCGAGCAACAGGGTGCCACCGTCCGCTTCTTCGAACTTGCCGACGCGGCGTGACACGGCGCCGGTGAAGGCCCCTTTTTCGTGCCCGAACAGTTCCGATTCCAGAAGGTTCTCCGGGATTGCCGCGCAGTTGACGGCGACGAAGGTTTTGTCCTTGCGGCGGCTTTTGGCATGAAGATGGCGGGCCATCATCTCCTTGCCGGTGCCGGATGCGCCGGTGATCAGGACGCTGGCTTCCGACGGGGCGATCTGGTCGGCCATCTTGATGACGTCGGCCATGCCCGGATCGTTGTAGACGATGGTGCTGGGTTCTTCCGACACGGCATGCAGGACGGCGGCGATCAGTTCCGCATCCGGCGGCAGGGGGATGTATTCCTTGGCACCGGCCTTGATGGCGCGGACCGCGGCCTGGCTGTCGTTGCCGACGCCGCAAGCGATGACGGGAAGGGCGATGCGTTCGCTTTCCAGCGAGGACACCAGGCGCGCGATGTCGGCGTGCACGTCGATCATGATCAGGTCCGCACCTTGTCCCGAGCGCAATTGATCAAGGGCCCGGTCGACCGTTTCGGCCTGCTGGACCTTGGCTCCCTTCTGCATCGCGATCTGGCTTGCGGCGCCGATTTGCCCGCCGAGCGTACCGATAATCAATAACCTCATGACCGTTCTGTCCCTACTTTGATCCGCATGTCATTCATGTCGTGTCGTTCATTTATCTTTGGGCCATCTTCGGGCCTAGTCGAAATAGGAAACCCGCTTTTCCGGCGGCAGGATGCTGTTCAGCAGCATTTCCAGGCGCCGGGGGTTTTCCTGACGGCCGATCGAACCGGTGGACAGGACATAGACCTGGTTCACCATGGCTTCGTCGGCGGAGTTCCGTTCCAGTTTGTTGGCCATCGGCGTGAACACCATGTTGGCCAGAACTGCGCCGTAAAAGGTCGTCAGCAGCGCCACCGCCATGCTCGGGCCGATGGTGCCCGGGTCCGACAGGTTGCCCAGCATCTGAACCAGGCCGATCAGGGTTCCGATCAAGCCCATGGCTGGTGCCAGTTCGGCCATGCGGCGCAGCACGTTGATGCTTTTCTGATGGCGTTGGAACATGGCTTGCATGTCGCGGCGCAGGATGGCTTCGACCTCTTCGCCGGGCGTGCCGTCGACGACCATGCCGATGCCTTTGTGCAGAACCGGTTCCGCCTGAATGGCGCCCATCACGTTCTGCAGCGCCAGGACACCTTGCTTGCGCGCCAGTTCGGCCAGTTGCAGGGTCTGGAACGCGGCGCGCGTCGGATTGCGGTTGACCTGGATGAAGATTTTGAGCGCGACCCGCAGGGTGCGGAGCATTTCGTTCAGTGAAAAGCTCGCGGTGGTGATGGCGAAAGTGCCGCCGATGACGATCAGGATCGACGGGATGTTGATGAATGATCCCGGTGATCCGCCCAGAACGATTGCCGCGGCAAGCAGCCCGAAACCCACGGCAAGGCCGAGTACCGTAGCGATGTCCACGGTGGTCCTGTTGCGCAGTGGGCCGCCGGCGTTGGGTGTTGCTTCCGCCATCTTCAGTCGTCTTTCCTGGCCGATCCGTGTTAGCGGTCGGTCTTGATGATTTCCGTCATGGTCACGCCCAGACGGTCTTCGACCACCACCACTTCGCCGCGCGCGACCAGGCGGTTGTTGACATAGATGTCGATGGCTTCACCGACCTTTCGGTCGAGTTCGATGACGGCGCCGCGGCCAAGGCGCAAAAGCTGGCTGACCTGCATGGTCGCCTTGCCGAGAACGGCGGAAACCGTCACTGGGATATCGTAGACCGCTTCCAGGTCACGGGCGCTTTTGGGCAGATCGGTGACTTCCGGCAGGCCCGAGGGGCTTGCCGTCGGCGCGGAGCCGGTGGCCTCACCACCGTCACCGCCGTTGGACACGAATTCGCCCAGTTCAAAATCGTCTTCGGCCATGGTTTTCTCCTAGTCCTTCAGGTCGTCTTCGAGTTCCAGATCCGCACCGCCGATCCGTTTCGGCTCCGGCGCGGCTTCTTCGCTTGATGAGGATATGTCGTCCTGCGTGCCTTCGGGGGCCGCGTCGGCGATCAAGTCTTCCGACGGCACGGGGGCGTGCGTGCCTTCTTCGCTGTCCGGCACGGCGGGTGCGGCAATCTCGATCTCCGCCATAATTTCTTCCGACGGCACCGGCGGCGGGCCGTCGGCGGGCGCCTCGGCCGGGGAGGGCGCGGGCTCGGCTGCTATGGGTGCCGCCGTCGGTTCAGCGGTCTCAGATTGTGTCGCTGGAACTTCGATCGCGGGCTCGGCGGCCTGACCATTGTCTGCGCCGGCGTCGGTGGTCATTTCGTCGACAGGTTCCGGGGAGGCGTCGGCGACCGTTTCCACGGGTTGGGCGCTTTCCAATTCGGCGGCCGGAGAGGCCGAATCCTGCGGGGCGTCCATGGTGTCCGTCGCCGGTTCCGGGTCGGCCTCGGGCGTCGCCGGGGTCTTCAGGTTGCGGGCGACGATGTCGTCGAGTTCGCGGGCCAGGTCATTGGCGCTGCGCATCACGCCGCCTGAAGACCATTCCAGCCGGCAATCGCCGACGGTTAAGCCCGGGTCGCCCAGTAATTTGATATTGCCGCGAAACCCGGATAGTTCCGATACGGCCTGGATGCGTTCATGCAGGGATTCTGCAAGATCCGCGGGAACGCGGACGATGATTTCCGGCTCGCCGGACAGCTGAGCGAGTACCGTCTCGAGCATGGACTGCACCTGATCCTGGGCGGTCTGATGGTTCAAGGTGGGGAACAGCTTGCGGACCAGCGCCGCCGCGACGGATATGGCGTGATGGGTCAGACCTTCGTTCGCTTCGGTCTGGGCCTCGAACAGAGATTGGGTCTGCTGTGCAATTGTATTCAGGGTATCGGCGATCTGCTTGTCGACAGTCGACGACGCTTCCTCGGTGCCCAGCCGCTTACCTTCGGCTAGACCTTCCTCGCGGGCGCGGGCCAGATCGTCCTCGGAATAGGTGGGGGCCTCCGGCTCAGGTTCGGGCTCCGGCTCCGGCTCGCCCGCGTCGCGCATGGCGGCTTCGGCGGCAGCCTTGGCGCGAGCCTTCTCGCGCTGCTCCGCCAATTCGTCGAAGTCGGTATCGAACATGAACTTCTTGTAAGGGGTCTCGCCCACTATCTCTGCCTTCATCATCATTGTTTTTTAGCGCCCTAGAACACCAGTTCGCCTTCTTCGTCGCCGGTGGCGATGACGATTTCGCCGCTGTCGGCCAGGTTCTTGGCGA
>JBLXDU010000004.1:0-388289 GCA_048263775.1 Rhodospirillales bacterium | reverse complement strand
AGCACCCCCGCCCGCACACCGGGCACGGCAGAGACCTTGGCCCCCGCCTGGGCGACCGCGTCCGTGCGCAGGTCCGGGCGTTCCAGATCCCGGGGCTCCAGCGCCAGGGCCTCTGCTTCGGCCGCCTCGGCGTCTTCCGGGTCGGCCCCGGCCTCCAGCACCCGCTTGCCCGTGGCCCGATAGAGCAGGCCCGTATCCAGATAGGCAAAGCCCAGGTCGCGGGCGATGCGCCGGGCCAGGGTCCCCTTGCCCGCCGCGGCGGGCCCGTCGATGGCGATGATCATGCCCCCACTCCCTACTTAAATATCCGCGATATCCGCGCCGAGGCCCCGCATCATGGCGGCGAAGCCCGGAAAGCTGGTCGCCATGGCGTCGCCGTCATCGATGGTGACCGGCTGTTCCGTGACCAGTCCCAGAACCAGAAAGGCCATGGCGATGCGGTGGTCAAGATCGACCGTCACCGTGCAGCCGCCCCGGAGCGGCTTGCCGCCCGATCCCGTGACCACCAGATAATCGGGGCCTTCCTCGACCTCGACCCCGGCGGCGGCAAGCCCGCGCGCCATGGCGGCCAGACGGTCGCTTTCCTTGACCCGCAGTTCCTCAAGCCCCTCCATGCGGGTTTCGCCTTCGGCCAGGGCCGCAGCGACGGCAAGGATGGGGTATTCGTCGATCATCGAGGGAGCGCGGTCCGCCGGAACGGTGACGCCCTTGAGCGGCCCGGCCGTGACACGCAGGTCCGCGACAGGCTCACCCGCTTCCTCGCGTGCACCCAATACCTCGATCTCAGCCCCCATCTCGCGCAGCGTCGTCAGGATACCGGCGCGCAGCGGGTTGAGGCCGACGTCCTTCAGCGTAACGTCCGAACCCGGCACCAGCAGCGCCGCGACCAGAGGAAAGGCGGCGGACGAAATATCGGCCGGCACGGCGACGTCGCGGGCAACCAGTTCGGGCCGCCCAATCAGTGAAATCCGGCGCCCGCGCGCCGTGTCCTGCACGGTGACCTCGGCGCCGAACCAGCGCAGCATGTTTTCCGTATGGTCGCGGGTCGGCTGTGGCTCCACCACCGTGGTCACCCCGGGCGCGTTGAGGCCCGCCAGCAGCACCGCCGACTTGACCTGGGCCGAGGCCACGGGCAGGGCGTATTCGATGGGCAGCGGTTCCGCCGCCCCCTTGACGGTCATCGGCAACAGACCGCCGTCGCGGCCGGTGAACTTGGCGCCCATGCGTTCCAGCGGCGCCGTCACCCGGCCCATGGGCCGGCGGCACAGGGAGGCATCGCCCGTGAAGGTCGCCGTCATGTCGTGACCGGCGACGACACCCATCATCAGGCGCACGCCGGTGCCGGCATTACCCATGTCGATCACGTTCTCGGGCTCGGACAAGCCGCCGACGCCGCAGCCGATGACGCGCCAGGTGTTGCCGTCGGGTGCGCTGGCGTATCGCTCCGCCCGCGCGCCCATGGCGTTGACCGCGGCCGCCGTGGCCAGGACGTCTTCGCCCTCAAGCAGACCGGTGACCCGGGTCTCGCCGACGCAAAGCGCCCCCAGCATCAATGCCCGGTGGGAAATCGACTTGTCACCGGGGACCCGCACGGCGCCCGACAAGGGCCCCGAAGGGCCCGCCCGAAGCGGCGTCTTGGTGGTGTATGCATCACTCACGGAAACGGGGTCTCCCCTTGAAAAAGAAGGCCGGCGGGCGACGCTTTGCCGCCGCAGGTCTCTAGCATATCGGGCCGCTCGCCGCCAATCACCCACGGAATGTGAAATCAGCGGCATTTTGCTTTTGACAGGGCGCGGCGTTCATGGCATTGGGCACGGCAAGAAACGAATAAGAAACGGCATTCCCTTGGGGGGAATCAGGCACAACTCCAGACAGCGGGAGGCAGCCCGTGGCGAAACCCGAATGGGGCCGCAAGGTCACCTGCGCCAGTTGCAGCAATAAGTTTTACGACATGAGACGCGAGCCCGCGACGTGCCCGTCGTGCGGTGCCACCAACGACCCGCTTCAGGCGTTCCGCCCGAAACGGGGAGCTGTGGCGAAACCGGTTCCTCAGAAGGAAGCCAAGCCCAAGGCGAAGGTTGTTCCCGACGAGGATGATGACGATTTGGACGCGGTCCTGCCCGATGTCGACGACGACGACGATCTTGCCGATGACGACGTGGAAGACGTGCTCGACGACGACGAGGACGACGACCTCATCGAAGACACGGCCGATCTGGGTGAAGACGACGACGACCTGGACGAGGTCCGCGAACATATCGAGACGGAGGACCCGGTCAAGGAATAGGGCCGGAACGCGTCCGGGCGGAGAGCAAGGAATAAAGATGCGGCGCCGTCAGCGCCTTAAAGCGGGCGCCGCGTCATTTTCCCCTTGCCATCCGATCCCAACCGTCTTTATGTTCCGCGTCCCGGTTGACCGGGGCACCCGGCAGACGTATTTTCCGGGTCCCGGTTCGCCGGCGTTCCCAAATTTTCCCGCCAGGGCACATGCTGGCGGGACCCCGTGGGGCCGTAGCTCAGTTGGGAGAGCGCTACAATGGCATTGTAGAGGTCGTCGGTTCGATTCCGTCCGGCTCCACCATTCTTCTTCTCAAGGAAGATCGACCAAGACCCGCCGCGAACCGGCGGGTTTTTGTTTGCCCACGCCGCCCCTAAGGCCGGTGTCCGTGGGCTTCCGGCGCCCCCTTGTAGTGATGATGCAGGTCGTCGCGGCCGAAATCGTTGGCCGGATCGCGCCACAGGCTGTGGATGTGGTTGGCGGCGTTCTGCGAATTGTCGAATTCGATCAGGATGCGGGGGCCATGGATGCGGTAGTAGAAGGCCGCCCCCTCGGCCATGGGGCCGGCCCAGGCGACGCGGGTGTCGGCCCAGCCCTCCTGCACCAATTCCATGTAGGGGCGGCCGATTTCGTCGCGGGCGAGGCCCACGTAAGTTCGGATCAATGCCATCAGCAGGGCCTGCTGCGGCTGACTTAAGGCGTCAACGGGCAAGCCTTCAGGCGTCGCCAGGGAATCGCCCCGGCCAGGGCCGGCGACCACGTTGCCGAGGGAGCGCTCCCTCAAGAGGGCCCGGGCGCGCTGGCCCGCATCAAGGCTGTCCGCGAAGCGCAGCGCCAGGACGTATTCGTCGCGTTGTACGCGCTCACCCTTGCGGGGGCCGCCCGGAATCTCCGCCGGGTTGGTGCCGAGAAAAACCGGCGTCAGCGAAACCGTGCCCGGCGCTGCGACGGTGACGTTAACCGACAGGTGATGCCCCTCCAGCCGCCAGCCCCAGGGGTGGCGGCCCGGCACGCCGAACACGGAGACGAAATATTTTTCCGGATCGCGGTAATTAAGGGACGAGCCTTCGACCTCGGCCAGCACGGCCTCAAGCGCCATGATCGCCTCCGCCTTGGCCATGCCCGGCGCCGACAGTGTGCTGCGCAACAAGGCCCCGGCAGCGGCCCGCTGGGGCGGCGTCATATCACGGATCGGAACCCCCTTGCGGTATCCCGGCGTATAGGCCCAGTCGAAGCGTTCATCGTCCGTGAACGGGAACGTCGCCGACGGCGCCTTGTCGCCCATGGCCTGCTGCCAGGCCCGGGCGGCGACGGCGATGGCGGCATCGACGGGCTCCGCACGGGCGGGCAGCGCGCCGAGCACGGCCGCGGTCATTCCGGCGAAAAGCAGTCGTCTCCACATTCATAAGACATAATGTGTCCGGCCGAACCGTGCAATCGACGCCGCATCACAATCCCGCCAGACTGCCCCCCTTACCCCCAGCGCCTTGCCTACCCGGCGAATGCTCCCTATCGTCGTGCCTCAAGGGGGGCGGCATCTAGGATCGCCGAACCGGCCGGAGCCAAACCCGGCCGGACCTGTAACGGCGAGCCGATTGGGAGGATTTCAATGACCGACAAGGTAAAGTTCGGCGTGCGCCTGACCGTGCAGGGCGAAATGGGCGCGACGTCATCCGGTTTCGAATACGCGCTGGAGATGGCCCGCGTGGCCGAGGATCTGGGCTTCGATTCCGTCTGGATCCCCGATCATGTGGAGAACGCGCATCTCGACCGCTCCAAACCGATCCTGGAGTACTGGACGGTCATGACCGCGATCGGTGCGCTCACCAAGCGCGTGCGCCTGGGCGGCCATTCCATCAACAACACCTTCCGCCACCCGGGCTTGACGACCAAGATCGCCTGCACCCTCGACCATATTACCGGCGGCCGCGTGATCCTGGCCCCCGGGTCCGGCTGGTTCGCCGCCGAGGCCAAGTCCTACGGCTTCGACGAATGGTCCGACGACGGGCTGGAACGCATCGCCCGGCTGGATGAATGCCTTGCCATCTACCGCGGCCTGATCGAATGCGAGGACGCGAACGGGTTTTCCTTCGACGGCCGGTTCTATCAGCTGAAGGATGCGTTCTGTCATCCCAAGCCGCCGCAGAAGCCTTATCCGCCGATCTGGATTGCCGGCGATTCGCCGCCGACCCAGGAACTGATGAAAAAGCACGGCGACGTGTGGTTCATGTATTCCAAGGCCCCCGCCGTGGTGAAGGGCCTGGTCGACGGCATGAAGGCGCAGCTGACCGAGCGGCCGTTCGAGGTCGCGATCTCGGCTGTCGGTCTGGCCGACAAGGGGCCCGAGGAAACCCGCAAATGGGCCGAGATGTACGCTGAGGAGCGCAAACACCGCTTCCCCATTCCACCCACGGTCGACGACGTCATGGAATCGAACCTGATCGGCGACGTCGCCCAGGTCCGCGACCGCATCGATCAATGGATCGACGCCGGCGTCAATCACATCGTGTTCCAGCCCATGCCCCCCATGGAGGGCACGCGGTTCTTCGGCGAGAAGATCATTCACCACTATATGTAAGCCGCGGCGCAGTGGCGCGGACAGTTGACGCAGGGGCTATTGTCCGGCGTCTGCGTCGGCGTCGCCGACCGTGCGGCTTTTGGGGAATCGCACGGTGACCGTGGTGCCCTCGCCCGGGGCGCTGTCGATCTCCAGGCTGCCGCCGTGTTCCTCGGTCAGGGAATGAACCAGCGACAGGCCCAGCCCGAAGCCTTCGTGGGCGCGGGTGAAGGCACGGTGAGCCTGGCCGAACGGCATCAGCACCTTGGGAATGTCCTTCGGATCGATGCCGATGCCAGTATCGCTCACGATGAGGGCATGGCCCGCGTCCGCCGACCAAGTCGCCTCGACCCGCACGTCGCCGCCCTGTTCCGTGAACTTCACGGCGTTGGTCACCAGATTGAGCAAAATCTGCTTGATACGCGTGACATCCGCCATCATCGCCGGCAGACCCGGCTGCACCTGCTTGACCAAGGCGATCTCCTTGGCCTCGGCCCGCTGTTCGACCATGGCCGCGCATTCCTCGACGGCGCGGGCCAGGTCGACCGGCTCCTCGTGCAAAGACATGGCCCCGGCCTCGATCCGCGACACGTCGAGCACGTCATTGATCAGCGCCAGAAGGTGGCGACCCGAACGGATGATGTCCTCGGCGTATTCCCGATAGCGGGGCGCGCCGAGCGGGCCGAACACCTCGGCCGCGAGAATTTCCGAAAACCCGATGATGCCGTTCAGCGGTGTGCGGAATTCATGGCTGACGTTGGCCAGGAAATCGGTCTTCGCGCGGCTTGCCTGGTCCGCCAATTCCTGAGCCCGGCGCCGGACGGCGATTTCCTGGCGCAATTCCTTGGTCCGTTCGTCGACCCGGCGTTCCAGGTCCTCCTTGGCGCGCACCAGGGCACGTTCGGCCGCGCGGGTCGCCGTGATGTCGGTGCCCGCGCCGCGATAGCCGATAAAGACTCCCGTCACGTCGAACACGGGGCGGCCGCTGAGACGCACGGAAATCTCCGCCCCCAACTTGCTGTACAGAGCATATTCGAAGTTTCGGAACGGACGATGGGCCTCCATATCGGCGCGATGATCCACGAAGCGCGCGCGCTCATCGTCATCCAAATCACCGGCGAACTCCCAGCGCGTCTTGCCCAAAAGATCGCTGCGGTCCAAGCCGGTGATCTGGAAAAAGCGGTCGGAGACATAGGTGAAGCGCAAGTCCTGATCCATTTCCCAGAACCAGTCCGAAGCCGATTCCGCGATATCACGCAGGCGCTCCTCGCTTTCCCGCCATGAGGTTTCGGCGATTTCGCGCACACGGATCTCGCTGCGCAGTTCACGGGTCCGGTCTGCGATCAGTTTTTCCAACTCCTCGTGGGAGCGACGCAGAACATCCTCGGCCTCTTTCTGCTTCGAGATATCGGTGACTGCCGTACCAAGCGCGACCATCTGCCCGGCACCATCGGTGATCGGGAATTTGGCGACCAGAACATGACGCATGACACCGTCGCGGAACGGGCCGTAACGTTCCCGGTAGACCGGCATCCCCTGGTCGATCACCTCGGCATCCTGTTCGCGGACAAAATCCGATGTGCCGCCACGGTCGCCATGAACCTCGTTTTCGGTCTTACCGATAACCTCGGGCATCGATCTTTGGGCCCATTCGCAGAACGTCCGGTTGACCCGCAGATAACGCCCGGACAGGTCCTTGATGTTGAGGGACGACGGCACGTTTTCGATCAGGGCCGCCGCCATGGCCTCGCTGGCGCGCAGCGCCTCGTGGCGCGACAGGAACATGCCCGCCAGCAGCGATATGAGAAGAACCGCCGGCAGGCCGACCGCCAGCACCGCGACATGTGTATTGCCGATCTGCACCGCAAGCACCGTCACCGCCGGCCGCAGGGTCACTGTCCATTCCCGGCCCAGCACACGGACGTCCGTGGCGGCGAAAACACTGGCCGCCGCCTTGTCGGCGGCGACGCCCGCGGTGTGAATCAGGCGCCCGCCGTATCGGACTTCGACCCGGAAGCGGTCCGTGATGCCCCTGCCCAGGGCCCGGTCGATGATCGGCGCCGTATGGAACGCTACGTTAACGTAGCCGACCCGTCGGTCCGCTGAAATGAGCGGCGTCAGGTTCACGAACCCGTTGGCACCGTCCGGAAAGTCATAAGGCGGGCTGGACGCCGCTGCATCGCTGTTGGAGACGTGATCATAGGTTTCGCGCGCCCCCGGATCATCGCGCAAGGAGCCGCCGAGGCGGTCCGCGCCGACGGTTTCCGGCTCGATCCAGGTGAACCGCCCATCGGCGTCAAGCCGCGAGATGAAGCGAATCCCTGAATAGGTGCCGAGCAAGGCCCGGGCGTGCCGCCGGAATTGCTGTTCGGTCGATATGCCGCCGTCGAGCCACAGTTGCTGCAGATACCGGCCGACGCCGAGCCGTGCACTGACCAGGAGTTCGATCTGATACGCCGCCTGTTGAGACTTGCGGGCCGTGGTTTCACGGGCCTGCTCGACGTTGCGCTGATAAACGGTGTGCGATGCGAAAACCAACACCGCCCCCAAGGAAATCCCGAGGATCGTCGCCGTCAGAAATTGACGTGTCGGGGCCTTCATGCCGCCATATCAATGGCCATGAGGTGATTCGCGGTGTTCTGTGTCATGGGCGCTCCCAGGTCGTCCGCGCCGATTTTACAGGCCTGCCGGTATTTTTCATCGCTTACTTTGGTCCAGGAGGATGGTCAGCCGCGAACCGCCGCAGTTCATCGATCAGGCCGGTGATGATGGTTTTCATGTCGGCATAGCCGGCGGATTTCTCGATCTTCTGTTCGTCCATGTAAAGGCGCCGGTTGATTTCGATCTGCAGGCTGTGGCGTCCCCGGGCCGGATCGCCGGCCAGACGGACGATCTCCACCCCCTTGTACCAATGATCGACCCGCACATCGTAGCCACGGGCGGACAGATAATTGCGGACGCAATCGATCAAGGCCGGCCCGGTGGTCGTGCCGTCACGCGTGCCGAGCACGAAATCGGGGCGCGCCGTGCCCTCCGGTTCCGCCGACATGGCCGTCGCCACGGCCGGCATGGAATGGCAATTGATGTGATAGTAACCGCCGAACCGTCTCGCCGCCCAATCCAGCATGCGCCCAAGCGCCGCGTGATAGGGCCTATGGTAATCGTCAATCCGCGCCCGCAGGTCGGCGGCGGCGATCTTGCCGTCATAGACGGGCAGGCCCGGTGGACGGCGCATCCAGACAAGCCCCTGTCCCAGCTTGGCCTTCGGCCCCGGCTGCAACGGCGGGCCGTCCCAGGATCCGTCGACATGAACCGGATCCATATCCGTCTCGTTGCGGTTGGGATCGACGTAAAGCCGTGGAAACAAGGCTTCGAGAAGCGCCGCCCCCTTCCCCGGGGCCGCCGCGAAAAGATCATCGACGAAAGCATCCTCGGCCGGGCGCAGAGCCGCGATCGCCACGGCGGGGCGGAAGCCTTCGGGATAGATCGATCCGCTATGGGGAGAATCGAAAACCAAGGGGACCGCCGGTTCCGTCGCCGCGTGCAGACGCAACACACCGGGAACGTCCAGATCGGGGAGCGCCGTCATGGGCCGTCGTTCAAATGGCAGGCGGCGATGCGGCCGGGCGCGATTTCACGGAGTTCGGGCCGCTCTTCACGGCAGCGCGCCGTGGCATGCGGGCAGCGCGGATGGAAATGACAGCCCGGGGGCGGGTCGAGCGGCGACGGGATTTCCCCTGAAATGGGCTGATAATCAAGCCCGCGGATGTCGAGGCGTGGGACCTCGTTCAACAACGCCTGGGTATAGGGATGGTTGGGGCTGGCGAAAATGTCTTCCGTCGACGCCATCTCGACGACCCGGCCCAGGTACATGATGACGACCCGGTCGGAAATGTGTTCGACCACCGAAAGATCATGACTGATGAACAGATAGGTCAGATCCAAATCTTCGCGCAGGTCCATGAACAGATTGATGACCTGGGCCTGGATGGACACGTCCAGCGCCGCGATGGCTTCGTCGCAAACCAGGAATTCCGGATTCACGGCAAGGGCCCGGGCGATGCCGATGCGCTGACGCTGACCGCCCGAGAATTGGTGCGGATAACGCCGGCGATAGTCCGGGTCGAGCCCGACCCGTCGCATGACCTCGGCCACGTAATCGGCGGCCCCGGCCTTGGTGACGATGCCGTGACGCACGGGGGCCTCACCGATAATGTCCTGCACCCGCATCCGCGGATTGAGGCTGGCGAAGGGGTCCTGAAAAATCATCTGGATGGCGAGCGCGGTCTTGTGCCCCGCATCCTTGTCCATGGCGGAGACCAGATTTCCCTTGTAGTGGATCGCCCCCGCCGTCGGCTCCAGAATGCCGGCGACCATGCGCCCGAGGGTCGACTTGCCGCAGCCCGACTCACCGACCAGGCCGACGACCTCGCCCTTGGCGATCTTCAGGGACACACCGTCGACGGCGTGCACGACCTCTTCCGTGACCTTGGCGCCGAGATAACGCGCCAGCTTGGCCGCCGCGTCCAACGGCTTCACGAAGTTCTTGGTGACGTCCGTCAATTCCAGGATCGCGGTCATGGCGCCCTGCCCCCCGCATCCAACTGCGGATGGGCGCAGCGCAACGCCCGCCCCGGCAACGGATGGGTGATCTCCGGCGCCACGTCACAGGCTTCGTCGCCATGGGGGCAGCGGTCCTTGAAGGCGCATCCCCGGGGCAGATTCAGCAGCGACGGCGTCATGCCGGGAATCTGGTACAGCCGCTTGCCCCGCGTGTTGTGCCCGGGCACGGAACCCAGAAGCCCCCGCGTGTAGGGATGGGCGGGCCGGTCGAGGACCTCATCCAGCATTCCCTGTTCGACGATGCGCCCGGCGTACATGACACTGATCTGATCGGCCAGGCCCGCGATCACCGCAAGGTCGTGGGTGATCCAGATCAGCGCCGTGCCGGTTTCGCGGCACAGCTTCTGCGCTTCGTACAAAATCTGTCCCTGGATGGTGACGTCGAGCGCCGTGGTCGGCTCGTCGGCGATGATCAGGTCCGGCTTGTTCAAAAGCGCGATGGCGATCGCCACGCGCTGGCGCATGCCGCCGGAAAACTGGTGGGGATAGGCCTTGAGACGCTCGTCCGGGCTGGGGATGCCGACCTGGCCGAGGGCGTCGCGGGCCCGGGCCCGGGCCGCGTCCTCGCTGACCGAGGAATCGTGGGCGCGCACGGTTTCGATCATTTGCGTGTCGACGCGCAGAACCGGATTGAGCGTCATCATCGGGTCCTGGAAGATCATCGCGATGCGGTTGCCGCGAAGCTGGCGCAGGCCTTCCGGATCCAGGGTCAACAGATCCGTGCCCTGAAACAGGACCCGGCCGCCGATCACCCGACCCGGCGGATCGACCAGGCCCAGGATCGAGAACCCGGTCACCGACTTGCCCGATCCGGACTCGCCGACCAGGCCCATGATCTCGCCCCGGTTGACCGAAAAGCTGACGCCGTCGACGGCCTTGGCCACGCCGTCCTTGGTGAAGAAATGGGTTTCCAGGTTGTCGACCTGCAGAGTGGGCGCGCCGTTGTTCATGGTCTGCTATCGCGTCCTTATTTCTGCAAACGCGGGTTGAGCACGTCACGCAGCTGGTCCCCCACCAGATTGATGGCGACGATGGTGACAAGCAGCGCCACCCCGGGGAAAAAGCTGATCCAGTACAGACCCGACAACATGAAGTCGAACCCGTTGGAGATCAGCAGGCCCAGGGACGGCTCCGAAATCGGCAGGCCCACGCCGAGGAAGCTGAGCGTTGCCTCCAGCGAAATGGCATGCGCCGTCTGGATCGTGCCGACCACGATGAGCGGCGGCAGGCAATTGGGGAACAGATGGCGGAACACGATCCGGTTATGGCCGAGGGCAAGGCACTGCGCCGCCTCGATGTATTCCTTGTTGCGTTCAACCAGGGCCGAGCCGCGCACGGTGCGCGCGTAATAGGCCCATTGTGCGATGACCAGCGCGATGGTGATCTTGTCCACGCCCTTGCCCAGAATGGCGAGCAGGATCAACGCGATGAGGATCGCCGGGAACGACAATTGTATATCGACCACGCGCATGATGAAGGCGTCGACGCGGCCGCCGAAATAGGCCGCCGCCAGACCCACCGCCGTGCCGATGCAGAGCGCGAACACCCCCGACATGACGCCGACGCCAAGCGAGATACGCAGGCCGTAGATAATCGCCGAAACCAGATCACGCCCGGCGCCGTCGGTGCCCAGCCAATAGGTCAGCCCGTCCATGGACTGGCTGCCCGGCTTCAGCTTGCCATCGAGGATGCTGACGCTGGCCAAATCGTAAGGATCCGTCGGCGCGACCCAGGGGGCGAACAAGGCAAGCAGTATGATCGCCGCCAACACCGCCAGCGCCGCCGTGGCGATGCGGCTGTCCGCATAGTCGCGGCAGAAACGGCGGAACGGCGTTTCCACCTTGCCCGCGTCGGCGGGGGCCGGGGGTGCGGCGGTCTCACTCATGATTTCATTTCCGACAGGCGGACCCGCGGATCCAGGATGGAATACAGCACATCAACCACCAGATTGATGATGACGAAGATGAGCACGATGATCATCAGGTAGGCGACGATCACCGGACGGTCGAGCGACTGGATCGAGTCGATGATCAGCTTACCCATGCCGGGCCAGGCGAAGACCGTTTCCGTGACCACGGAAAACGCGATCAGGCCGCCGAATTCAAGACCCAGAACAGTGACCACGGGGATCATGATGTTCTTCATCAAATGCACCAGGACGATGCGGCTGTTGCGCAGCCCCTTGGCGCGCGCGAACTTGATGTAGTCCTGGTGAACGACTTCGCGGGTGCCGGCGCGGGCCAGACGGATGACCAGGGATATCTTGAACAGCGCCAGGTTGAGCGCCGGCAGGAACAGGTGCGCCAGCCCGTCCAGGGTCAGGAAGCTGACGTCGATGCCGAGCAAGGGCACCGTATCGCCGCGCCCCGTCGAAGGCAGCCAGCCGAGGATCACCGCGAACACCATGATGAACATCAACCCGACCCAGAAGGTCGGCAGCGAGAACCCCAGGATCGATCCCGCCATGATCGATTTGGATGCGACGGTATCCGGTTTCAGGCCCGCATAGACGCCGAGCGGTATGCCGATGACGATCGCCAGCAACAGGGCCGCCAGCGCCAGTTCGAAGGTCGCGGGAATGCGGTGGATGATGATTTCCAGGGCCGGCTCGCCATAGACGAATGACTTGCCCAGGTTGCCCTCAAGCGCGCCGGCGACGAACCGCCCGTACTGCACGTACCAGGGTTTATCGAGGCCCATGGAGCGGATGACTTTTTCCCGCTCCTCCTGCGTCGCCTCGTCGGACACCATCATCTCGACCGGGTCGCCGACGATGTTGACCCCGCCGAACACGATGAACGACATCACCATGACGACGGCAAGGCTCTGCATAATCCGGCGGATGATGAAAACGGTCATGGATTACCCCCCGGCCGGACGTGGGGGCGGCGCGCCGCTGGCCGCCCCCTTGTTCCGGCGGTGCCCCTACTCGGGCTGGATGTCGTAGGCGACCGTGCGCTCGTCCGTGCGCGCCAGGTACTTGAGACCCTTCTTCGCGGCCCAGGTGTTGACCTGGTAGTGCAGCGGGATCAGGCCCATGTCTTCGCCGATGGCGATTTCCGTGGCCTGGGCCAGCAACGCCGCCCGCTTGGTATCATCGACCGTGGCCAGGGCCTGGTTCAGGACGGCTTCCATCTTGGCGCTGGAATAAAGACCGCGGTTAGACGATCCGTTGCCCTTTTCCTTGTCATAGGTGGTGAGCAATGAGCGCAGCGGCGACGAGGCTTCGCCCGTACCCGAACCCCAACCGACCAGCAGGAACGAAAATTCGGGCGGCTTGGCCGGCCCGCCGTTCTTGCCGCGTTTGAAGAACACGCTTTTCGGCATGGTATCCGGGGTCGTCATGATGCCGATGCGCGACAGCATCTGGGCCACCGCCTCGACGATCTTGGCGTCGTTGATGTAGCGGTCGTTGGGACCGTGCAGCGTCGTCTGGAAACCGTTGGGATAGCCCGCCTCCGCCAACAGGGCCTTGGCGGCCTTGGGGTCGTAATTGTCGGGCTTCAGCTTGTCGGACACGCCGAAGAAACCGTCGGGCAGAAGCTGACCCGCCTTCACGGCGATGCCTTCCATGACCCGTTCGATGATCAGGTCGCGGTTGATGGCCTTGGAAATCGCCTTGCGCACGCGTACGTCCTTGAACGGGTTCTTGATCTCCTCGCCGTTCGGGCCCTTGGCGAAGGGCGTGACATCCCGATACTGGTCCAGGTGCAGATAGATCACCCGGTTGGAGATGCCCTGGCTGAGCGATATCTTGGGGTTCTTCTTGAGCCCCGCCACGTCGATCGTCGGCACTTGGTCGATGAAGTCCACGTCGCCAGCCAGAAGGGCGGCCAGACGCGACGGCGCCGATTTGATCGGTTTGATCACGACGGACTTCCAATGGGGCTTCTTGCCCCAATAATCCTCGTTGCGTTCGAACTCCAGAACCTCGCCCTTGATCCACTTGACGAACTTGTAGGGACCCGTGCCGGCGGCCTGGCTGCCGTTGTTGAAGTCGCCTTCCCAATGGCCCTTGGCCTTGTCGGAAACGATATGCACGTTGGACAGGTCGACCGCCATCAGGGGATAGGGCTCCGGCGTCTTGACGCGCAGCGTGTAGTCGTCGACCCGCTCATAGGTCTTGCCGCCGCTGTGGCTGAAGACCTTGAAGCTGGACTTGGCGTTCGGGTGTGCGGCCGCGCGCTCCATGGAGAAAATCACGTCGTCGACGTTGAATTCCGATCCGTCGTGGAACTTCACGCCCTTCCGCAGCTTGAATTCCCAGGTCGTGTCGTCGACCGGCTTCCATTCCGTGGCCAGACCGGGCATCAGGCGCTGCTTGTGGTCCTGTTCCATCAGGCGGGAAAAGATGTGCTGGGCGATCTGGTTGTTGGGACCCAGGTTGTGATAGTGCGGGTCGATCGAGGTCGGCTCCGTGCCGAGCCCGATGGTGATGGCCTGGGCCTGCGCGGCCGTGCCAGCGGCGAAGGTCAGGCACAGGCCCGCCGCCGCCGCGATCATTGATTTACGGAAATACATTTCGTTTAGGCTCCCTGCATGATCCGGGTCATTACGCCCGGTGTTGGAAATCATGTTGCATCAAACCTGCGCCGCCGACAAGCACCGCCGCCGGGTGGTGTTCGGGGCTTGACCTGAGAAGGCTTTGATCGTTCGATATGAACCCTTTTTCCGCCGATAAGGACCGCCATGACGACCGCCGACGCCGAATACCCCGTGCAGCTTGAGGCCCCGGACATCAGCCCCTACAAAGCGGGCAACACAGGCATCGATTACATCACCAGCTTCGAGGCGGCCGAACCGGGCCCCCATGTGATGATCACGGCGGTCGTGCACGGCAACGAGCTGTGCGGCGCCATCGCCCTTGACTGGCTGATGAAACTGGGCGTGCGGCCCAAGCGGGGCAGACTGTCACTGGGGTTCATGAACGTCGCCGCCTATACTCGCTTCGATCCGGCGGAACCCCTGGCGTCGCGTTTCGTGGAAGAGGATTTCAACCGTTTGTGGGATGCCCGGACCCTGGACGGCCCGCGCCAATCGGTCGAACTGACGCGCGCCCGGGAAGTTCGCCCCTTCATCGACACGGTCGACCGCCTGCTGGACATTCATTCCATGCAGCATGCCACCGGGGCCCTGATGCTGGCCGGGCCGCTCGACAAGGGGCGCAGGCTGGCCGAAGGGGTCGGCGTGCCGGAACTGGTGGTCATGGACGAAGGCCACGCCGCCGGGCGGCGCATGCGGGATTACGCGGATTTCCGCAACGAGGCCTCGCCCAAGGACGCGCTTCTGGTCGAATGCGGCCAACATTGGGAAAAATCGTCGGAGATCATGGCCAAGGAAACGGCGCTGCGCTTTCTGTTGTACACGGGGGCCGTGGACATGGATTTCGCGGGCCCCCACCTGGGGCCGCAGCCACCGAAGCAGAAGATCGTCGAGGTCACCCATCCGGTCACCATCCGCACCGACCGCTTTCGTTTTGCCGAGGATTACCGCGGGCTCGAGACCATCGCCAAGGCGGGCACGGTGCTGGGCTACGACGGCGACGATCCCGTGGTCACGCCCCACGACGATTGCGTGCTGATCATGCCGTCGCGGCGCCTCAACCGGGGGGCAACGGCGGTCCGTCTGGCCCGCGTCGTCGGCTGATCCCGGCATCTTCCGGCCATTGACAGGGGGGCTTTTCCTGCCAAATTAAGGGATACGAAGGGTGCTGCCGTTCTGCGGGCTCTTCGGCCGTTTTCGCTCATGACATCAGAGGAGAACGCCCATGTCTCGGCTCGGCGCCTTCAACAGCCCCCTGCTCTTGGGTTTCGAACATTTCGAACGCATGCTCGACCAGGCCGCCAAGGTCTCCGGTGAGGGCTATCCCCCCTACAACATCGAACAGGTGGGCGATAACCTGCTGCGCATCACGCTGGCCGTCGCCGGGTTCACCGACGACGATCTTTCCGTCACGGTCGAGGAGAACCAATTGGTCATCCGCGGCCGCCAGCAGGACGACGGAGCCGAGCGCATCTACCTGCACCGCGGCATCGCGGCGCGTCAATTCCAGCGCAGCTTCGTCCTGGCCGAGGGCATCGAGATCGTGCGCGCACATCTGGATAACGGGTTGCTGCACATTGATCTTGAACGCCATGTGCCGGAACCCGAAGTCAAGACCATCGCCATCGAAAAGGGCGGGGCAAAAAACAAACCGGGCCGCACCATCGACGTGGCGCCCGAGGAATAGCCCTACGACACGTCCCGGCATCCGCCCTCGCTGCCCGGATGCCGCCGAAATTCTCAGGCGGCGCATGAAGAAATCCTAAAACCGCGTGCCCGGAAAACGGGGTGCGGCAACAGAAGGAGTTTCAAGCCATGAACACCAATGCCCCCGACAACCATGTCCCCCCGGCCCCCGGCAACCTGTCGGCCGAGGATTTCCTGGCCCTGGGCGCCGAGACCGCGGCCTTCGTCAAGGCCATCGAGGTTGACGGCAAACCCGTCTACGGCATCTTTTCCGCCTTCGGGCAGCCGCTCGGCTATGCGGAATCCTTCGACGTCGCCCAGGCGACCGTGCGCCAGAACGACCTGGAGCCGTTTTCCGTCCACTAAGTCCGGTATCCGTTATTCCCGCCGGTAGGCCCGTTTTGTCCGCCGTTAAAGGATCGGTTAACCGTTTTTGCCGAGAATAGGGAATGGATGCGGTTTCCCTCGGGCCCAAGAATGGGCTTCAGTCAGGCCCATCACGGGCCCCGGAGAATACGGGGGAAACGGGAACCGCCAGTCGGGAGAACGACTGATGTCGGACAACACTCACGCGAACAGCAAACCCGCCGGCAATTTCAAGGCCATGGCGCTGCGCCGCATGTCGGGGACGGATTTTCTCGCCCTGGGATCGGACAAGATCGTCTTCGTAAAGCCGGTAGCGGCCGAAGGCAGCCAAGCCTATGGCGTCTATTCGGCGTCGGGCGAGGAACTGGGCTGGGCGGAAAGCTTCGAGTTGGCCGAAGCGACGGCGTTCAAGAACGACTTCGCGGTCGCCACGCTTCACTAGCGACGATCATCGGCGGAAGTGCGGACGGGGCCCAAAAGGCCCCGCGCCTGCCGTCGCAATTCATGAAAAATCAGGCCGCCTGAACGTCGGCCGAGTTGCTGAGGATGGCATAGAGCGCTTCCGCGTTATCCGTGCCGCGCAACTTGTCGCAGGTCGCGCGGTCACGCAGCAGCCGGGACACCCGGGCCAGAGCCTTGAGATGGTCCGCCCCCGCCGATTCCGGCGCCAGCAGCAGGAAAATCAGGTCGACCGGCTGTTCGTCGATGGCCTGGAAATCAATTGGCTTTTCCATGCGCGCGAACATGCCGTAGAGCTTGTCCAGGCCGGGCAGCTTGCCGTGAGGAATGGCGATGCCGTTGCCCACGCCGGTGGTGCCCAGTTTTTCCCGTTCCATCAGAACGTCGAACACGGCGCGTTCATCCAGATCGGTGACGCGCGAAACAGCACCCGCCAGTTCCTGAAGCGCCTGCTTCTTGCTGGTCACACGCAGATTGGCGATCACGCTGTCGGAGGTGAGGAGGTCGCGGATTTCCATAACCAGTCCTTTGCCTTTCGCGGACGCCTTCCGGGGGCGCCCAAAGCACCCTTACGCGTCGGCGGAGCGGCCGTCGACCGGATCAATCCAGCCGATGTTGCCGTCATCGCGCCGGTAGACGACGTTCAGGCGTCCCGACTTGCTGTCACGGAACATCTGCACCCGAACGTCCGCCAGATCCATGCGCATAACCGCGGCACTGACAGACAGGGTCGGAATTTCCGTAGGCAATTCGGCGATGATTGTCGGCTGCCCCTCTTCGGGCAGTTCCTCGTGTTCCGGCTCCGCCTGCACCACGAAATGCTGGGCCCGGAAGCTTTCCTGGGCGGCCTTGTTCTCGTGATGGCTGGTCAGACGCCGGTGGTAGCGGCGAAGCTGTTTGGCGATGCGTTCCGCCGCCTGATCGAAGGCCGCGTAGGGATCGTCGTTGGCGCCCCGTCCATGGACGACGACGCCGCCCATGGGATGCACCGAAATTTCGGCATTAAACGTGTGCCCCGATTTGGACAGCACGACATTTGCCTCAAGCGCGCGGTCGAAATACTTGGTGACCGCGTCCGCAATCTGGCCTTCGGCGTGGCTCCGCAGCGCGTCGCCCACGTCCAGGTTCTTGCCCTTGATGGTGATATTCATGTCCCGGTCTTAGCCGTTTCTTCTTTCCAGTGGTTAAGCCGTGCGATCAGTGCCTTTCCGGCCGGCGAAACATGCACGTTTAGGCGCCTTGCCGGACGGGCCCTTTCTCGGGCTCGCGTACGGCCACCCAAAGTGGCCGAAAGGACATTGACGGGACCGGTCAGTCATGGACATCGGTCCGCCTCGACGAAGGCCCGGAAATTAGTTCCGACACCCGCCGCTGTCAACCATCCCATTCGGTCAGGAGGGGCAAATCGCCCAGCGCCGTTAATAATCATTAAGATGTTGAATCTCTCAAGATCGCCCGAAACCGGGAGCCTGGGCGAATTGATCCGCCGTTAATTACTGAGGCTTTTCTGGCGGCGTCGCTGCACGGACGACGGAATGCCCAGGGCCTCGCGGTATTTGGCCACCGTGCGGCGGGCGATATCGACGCCGTCGGCACGCAGAATTTCGACCAGCTTGTCATCAGACAGGACCTGGGCCGGGGGTTCACCGTCGATCATGGCGCGGATCCTGGCCTTGATGGCCTCGGCGGAAAACGCCTCGCCGCCGTCGGCCCGCGAAATCGACGAAGTGAAGAAATACTTCAGTTCAAAAATGCCGCGCGGTGACGCGATATACTTGTTCGCGGTCACCCGGCTGACCGTGCTTTCGTGCATGTCGATGATGTCGGCGATGTCGCGCAGCACCAATGGCCGCAGATGCTGCACGCCCTTCAGGAAGAATGCATCCTGTTGACGCACGATCTCCTTGGCCACCTTGAGGATCGTCGTCGCCCGCTGATGCAATGATTTCACCAGCCAGTTCGCCGACTGATACTGTTCGGTGATGTACTGGCGGTCGATCTTGGACGCCTTCTTGGTGCTGATTTCGGCGTAGTACTGGTTGTTGACCAGGACCCGGGGCAAGGTGTCGGGGTTGAGTTCGATATGCCAACCACCGGACGGCCGGGCGCGCATCAGCACATCTGGGATCACCGGTTGGGCAAGCTCACCACCGAACGCCAGCGCCGGCTTGGGGTCAAGCGACTTGAGCTCCGCCAACATGTCGGCGATGTCTTCCGCGTCGACGCCGCAGACCTTGGCCAGCGTCTTGAATTCGCGGCGGGCGACCAGATCCAGATTGTCGACGAAGGCCGCCATGGCCGGGTCCAGACGGTCGCGGTCGGCCAACTGCAGGGCCAGGCACTCCTTCAGATCACGCGCGAAGATGCCGGGTGGGTCGAATTGCTGCAGATGCTTGAGCACGGCCTCGACACGCTCTGGCGCGCAATCCAGCGCCTCGGCAACGGCCGTGAGGTCGATGGTCAGATATCCGGTCTCATCCAGGCTGTCGATCAGATAGGCACCGATCATGCGATCGACCACATCGCTGACGTCCATGCCGAGCTGTTCCATCAGATGATCGCGCAGCGTGACGTCGGACGACAGGGTCTGGTCCAGACCCGGCAGGTCGTCGTCATAGCCGCCGGCGGCGGAGGTCGGCAGGGTCGGTTCATACCCGGCGTCGGGGGCGGCCTGAACCGCATCCGGCTGGCCGTCCTGGGTGTACAGATCGTCGAGCGCCACATCCATGTCACCATCGGCCGGACCGCCGTCGCCGTCATCGCCGAAATCCATGGACATACCGTCATCGGGGCCGTCATCGGGGCCGTCATCGGCGGGCCCCGCATCGTCCGGCCCGTCGCCGGACACGGCGCCGTCCATTCCCGCCTCAGCGGCCTGGGCCCCGTCGCCGCCGTCCGCCGTATCCACCTCGGCGGTGCGGTCCTCGGCATCGTCCCGCTCCAGCATGGGATTTTGCTCAAGCTCCTGCTCGACGAACTCGGCCAGTTCGATATTGGACAGCTGCAGAAGTTTGATCGCCTGCTGCAATTGCGGCGTCATCACCAGAGACTGGCTCTGGCGTTGATCAAGGCGCGGCGTCAACGCCATGACGCGGCCTCCCCGACCGTCGCGCGCATCCGCAGGCGAGCCGGCGGATTCAAGTTAAAGGCTGAATCGGTCGCCCAGATAGACACGGCGCACGTCCTCGTTGCCGACGATGTCCGACGGCCGGCCCTCCATGAGCATCATGCCGTCATGAATGATATAGGCGCGGTCGATGACATCGAGCGTCTCGCGCACGTTATGGTCGGTGATCAGCACCCCGATACCGCGGTCCTTCAGATGGGCGACCAGATCGCGGATGTCGCCGACGGCGATCGGATCGATGCCGGCGAAGGGCTCGTCCAGCAGGACGAAATGCGGGTTCGACGCCAACGCGCGGGCGATTTCGACGCGCCGCCGCTCACCCCCGGAAAGGGCGATGGCCGGCGTGCGCCGCAGATGGGTGATGGAAAACTCGGCCAACAGGGCATCCAGGATCGCCTCCCGGCGGTCGCGGTTGGATTCGACCACTTCAAGGGCGGCGCGGATATTCTGCTCCACAGTAAGGCCGCGGAAGATCGACGCCTCCTGCGGCAGATAGCCGATGCCCAGGCGTGCGCGCCGGTACATGGGTAACGCCGAGATGTTCTGTCCATCCAAAATGATGGTGCCGTAATCCGGCTGCACCAGGCCGGTGATCATGTAGAAGCAGGTCGTCTTGCCGGCGCCGTTGGGGCCAAGCAGGCCCACCACCTCGCCGCGCTGGATGCTGACGCTGACGCCGCGCACCACGGGCCGCTTCTTGAAACTTTTGCCCAGGTTGTTGGCGATCAGACCCTGGTTGTCCGCGATCAGACGCGGCGTGGCGGCGGAACGTTCGGGACGGTTGTCGAGTTCGCTCATGCTGTTCTTATTTTCCCGTTCTATCGCCGGAACCGGGCAACAGGGTGCCCTTGGTCCGACCGCCGGGACAGCTGAACAGCCGGCTGATGCCGGTGTTCAGGTTGACCTCGGCCTTGCAGCCATTCAGTTCGTTCTTGCCGCGTTCGATCCTAACCGATCCCGTCAAGGTCACGATACCCGTTTCCACGTTATAGACCCCGCGGTCGCCGTAGGCACGGTCGCGTTCGGTCAGCACGGATACGTTGTCATAGGCATCGACCCGGTAGACCTTGCTTTCGCCTTCCTTGGTCTTGCGGAAAAAGGCCGCCAGCACGTCGGCGAGCACCCGACGGTTGTCCTTAACCGCCTCGGCCTTGCCGCGGGCGACCGCCATCTGACGCTGTTCCCAATATTCAAGCTGCTGGCGCGCCGTGATCACCGCGTCGGACGTCACCATCTTGGGCGTGCCGCCGGACAGCACCAGAATCTCGCGGCCGACGTCGTAAACCGCCTTTTCGCCGCTGGCTGTCTGGCTCGGCGACTTGATCTTGACCGAGCCGTCGGCGTCCAAGCGGTAGATTTCCGTGTTGCCGCCGGAGCGCTCCGTATAGAACGCCGTCAACTGGTCGGCCAGCACCGTGATGTCGCCGCGCACGGCCTTGGCGTTGCCCTTGGCCAAGAACACCAGATTGTCCTGCTGCCATTCGATGCCGTTGTCGGCGAAAATTTCGATCGGCGTCTCGTCGCCGGCCCCCAGGTTGAGGGATTGGGCAACGGCGGCACCCGACAGGCCCGCCAACATCCAGGCGGCCACAACGGCGGCAAGCATGCGCGCGCCCGTCATTTCGCCCCCTTGGGACCGGGCTTCAGAACCATCTTGGACTTGCCCGTGAACAGAATCGTACGGCCCTTGTTCAATAGCCGGAAGCCCTCCGCCTGCAGGGTGCCGAACGGGCCCTGGCCCTTGACCGGCTCATCACCCCGGGCCAGCCCCTCGGCCAGATCGAGGGTCGCCTTTTCCGTGCGGAATTCATAACCGGAATCATGGAACAGGTTGACCGACCCGGCGAGATCGAGGGTCTTGGCGCCCCGCGCATAGATACCGTTTTCCGCCGTCAGCACCAGCCAGGTGCCATCCTTCAGCGTGATGTCCGCCTTCGGCAGTTCCAGGCCAATGCGCATGTCCATGCCTTCACCGTCGAGCTTCTTGGCGATGTCGGCGGTCACCGCATAGGGCTGGTTGTCGTTGTCGGTACCGACATAGCGTGGATTGAGAAGATTGGGGTCGCCGTCGACGTTGGAAGTGATGGCGGCGAAGCCGATGCGGAACCGCAGGTCCTCGGTACGCAGGTGCGGCCACAGAACAACCAGGGCGATCAACCCGACCGCCGCGATAGGCAACATGACCTTGGCGACTTGGACGAACCCGGAATAGGAGTCCATGGCCATCGTGGTCACGCGATCCCCGCTCGAAGACAGTCATGGATATGCAGGATGCCGACCGGACGGTCGTTTTCGACCACGAACAGGTTGGTGATCGCGCGGGCATTCATGATGCCGAGAGCCTCCGACGCCAGACGGTCCGGCTCGATCCTGGCCCCGCCCGCCGTCATGGTGTCGCCGGCGCTGCGCGCCAGGACGTTGTCGGCCATGTGACGGCGCAAATCGCCATCGGTGATGACGCCCATCAGGCGCCCGCCTGCATCGACCACGCCCAGGCAGCCGAACCGCTTGGCCGTCATCACCAAAAGGGCCTCTGTCATCGGCACCTCGGGGGCAACCAGGGGCAGCTCGTCCCCCTGGTGCATGATGTCGGAAACCTTCATCAGGCGGCGGCCCAGCTTGCCGCCCGGATGCAGGGCGTGGAAATCGCCGGACGAGAACCCCTTGCGTTCCAGCAGCGCCATGGCGATCGCATCGCCCAGGCCCATCATTACCGTGGTCGAGGTCGTCGGCGCCAAGCCCATGGGGCAGGCTTCAGGGGAATCGGGATAGACCAGCGCCGCATCGGCATTGTCGGCGAGCGTGCTCTGCCCCTTGCCGGTGACCGCGACGAGCGGAATGGCGAAGCGCTTGGCATAGGCGATCAGGTCGGCAAGCTCCGCCGTTTCGCCCGAATTGGACAGCGCGAAGATGACGTCGTCCGATGTGATCATGCCGAGATCGCCGTGCGACGCCTCGGCCGGATGAACGAACATCGCCGGCGTACCCGTGGACGCCAGGGTGGCCGCGATCTTGCGTCCGACATGGCCGCTTTTGCCCATGCCGGTGACGACGATGCGGCCCTGGGCGGCAGCCATGATCGCGACGGCGCGCACGAAGACGTCGCCCAGGCTCGCCGACAGGGCCTTCAGGCCGTCGCTTTCGGCAGCCAGGACGCGGCGCGCCACGGACAGGTCACCGGCACCTGCCGGGTCTTCGCCGATGGCGGCTGTCGCATGGGTGTTGGCTTGATCTGCGCTCATGATCCCGTTCTTGTCCGTTGCCGATCGGTTTCAGCCGAGGCCACGCCGGAGGCGGGACCTCGGGCGCCAGCAATCTTCATGCCAATATGTCTAATATACTGGCGAATCGCAAAAAATACGTTGTCTAAATATGCGCCGCCGATTTCCGAGCGTCAACCTGAGGCGCCGCACATTGGGGGCAGGTCAATGATGGAAGACGTCGACCGCACCCCAGCCCGCGAGGTCGAGGTCGACCCGCGTGGGCAGGAAATCAAGGCAGGCCTGAAGCAGATGCTGGCGGCCCTCACGGGCGATCATGGTGTCGAGTTCCGCCTTCACCCGATGCAGATAGAGCACGTCATTGGCCGCGTAGCCCTGCTGGGCCGGGCTGAGGGTCGCGCGCGCCCAGTCGGAGGATTGCTGTTGTTTGTCCAGGTCGACGCCGACCAGCTCACGAACCACGTCCTTGAGGCCGTGGCCGTCCGTATAGGTGCGCACCAGCTTGGACGCGATCTTGGTGCAATAGACGGGCGTGCAGTCGATGGCGAGCCAGCGCTTCAGTGCCGCGATGTCGAACCGGGCGTAATGGAAGATCTTGATCACCGAATCGTCTTCCATCAGCGCCTTCAGGTTGGGCGCCGTCTGCTGCCCGGCCGCGATCTGCACCAGATGGCAGACCCCGTCGCCGCCCGAAAGCTGCACCACGCAAAGCCGATCACGGCTGAGGTCCAGGCCCTGGGTTTCGGAATCGACGGCGACCGACCCGGTGAAGGTCACACCGTCGGGCAAATCGCCTTGATGAAGATGAATGACGGGGGTTCCGGATTGACTTGGCGCGTCCATGACACTGCCGCCCTTATGTTCAATCAATCTTAAGCCGCCCCCGTTGCGGGGGTAAAGATGGTGCCCAGGAGAAGACTCGAACTTCCACTGCCTTGCGGCAACTGGCACCTGAAGCCAGCGCGTCTACCAATTCCGCCACCTGGGCACGGGCCCCGGCCTTCGGCCCCGAAGAACGATCGGGGAGGGCGCGGGATCGCCGAAAAAACGGCTTGGAACTTGACCCGCCGGAGCAATTCCCCGGCGTGAGCGGCCTTCGTTAAAGGTAGGGCTGTGACTTGTCAAGCATCGCCTCGCGGGGGAACGGCGCGGACCGGGCTCTGGCCCGCCCCCAACACCGGAATTCAGGCCCCTTTGGCCGCTTAGGCAATCGACACATCCGTTTGGCGTTGCTATGTTTTCCCTGAAAAATCATCTGCCGTAACCGGCCGGCCTTCTTCCGTGAAGGCCATCCCTTAGGAGGAACAATCCATGGATCGACGCATCGCCACCGTTTTCGGCGCTTCCGGGTTTATTGGCCGCCATGTGGTGCGCCGCCTGGCCGCCGCCGGCTACGGTGTCCGCGCTGCCGGCCGGGATCCCGAATCCGCCCTGTTCCTGAAGCCCATGGGCGATGTCGGCCAGGTTGTGCCCTGGCCCGCCGACGTCGCGCGGGCCGACACCGTCGCCGGCGCCGTCCAGGGTGCCGACGTGGTCGTCAATCTTGTCGGCATCCTGTATGAGCGCGGCCGCGCGACCTTCCAGAAAATCCATGAGGAAGGGGCGGGCAACGTGGCAAAAGCCGCCGCCGACGCCGGGGTGAAACGTCTGGTTCATGTCTCTGCCCTGGGCGCCGACGCCAACTCGCCCGCCAAATACGCGCGCAGCAAAGCCGCCGGCGAGGCCGCCGTGCAGGCCGCCTTCGCCAAGGCGACGATCCTGCGCCCGAGCATCGTGTTCGGGCCCGAGGACGATTTCTTCAACCGCTTCGCCTCCCTAGCCCGGCTATCGCCGGTTCTGCCGGTAATCGGCGCCGCCTCGGCCAAGGACGGCGGGCCGAAGTTTCAGCCGGTCTATGTCGGTGACGTGGCCGACGCCGTGATGGCGGCGCTGAACGACGCCAAGGCCCCCGGCCAAGTGTTCGAACTGGGCGGCCCCACGGTCTATTCCTTCCGCGAGCTGATGCAGCTTGTGATGGCTCAGACCGGGCGCAAGCGCTGCCTGCTGCCGCTGCCCTATTGGGCGGCAGAAATTCAGGCGGCGGTCCTGGGCCTGCTGCCGGTGCCGCCGCTGACGTCGGATCAGGTGCAGTTGCTGCGCCGGGACAATGTCGTCGGCGATAAGGTCAAGACCCTGAAAAATCTGGGTATCGTGCCCCGGGCTGCCGAGGCGATCCTGCCGACCTATCTCATGCGGTTCCGCAACAATGCTTGGCAGGGCGTGCAGAACGCCTGATTCCCATCCTCATTCCGCGACGTCTTCGCGGGACCGCAACGGCGCAAAACCCCCGATTCGATCCCGGGCCGGTTCGATCTTATGGCGGTTCGATGGGTTTTCGGTTTGATCCCGATGCGGGCCGAATTTCAGACCTTCCGGGACTGGCGCCCTGGCTTAGTACCCTGGGGGCAGCCCCGTGTCGTCCGTCGCCAGGCCCAGCTTGGCCGCGGCGGTGATCAGTTCGCCGAATTCGCGCAGGAACACGGAACCCGGCACCGTGCGCTGAATCAGCACGCTGCGGCGGTCGTTTTCATCGACCTTGCGGCGCACGAAATTCAATTCGGACAGGCGGTCGACGGCACGGGTCACCGCCGGCTTGGAGACTTTGAGGATATCCGCCATGCCGCGCACCGTATGGGGCGGCGGCGTCAGGTAAACCGTCAGCAACAACGCCATCTGGCGCGCCGACAGGTCCGGGGCATCCAGGCGCACGCTTGAAACGATCGCCCGGCGCCAGATGTCCAATGCCTGAAGTTCGTTTAATTCCATAAACTTAATTCCCCTGTCCGGGCCAACCCGTTGCCGTCCGGCCCGGCCCGCCGACATTCATTACGCTGTCGGAACTTCTAATTCATTTGTCCGCCCCTGACAAGCCGCCTAGGCGAACCTCTTCAGAATCATCGCCGCCATGGCACGGAGCCCCATGGCCTCGCCGCCCTGGGGGCGGCCGGGCCGCGACTTCAGGTTCCAGGCCATCAGATCGACATGGGCCCAG
Organism: Rhodospirillales bacterium; assembly: GCA_048263775.1. Lineage (GTDB taxonomy): Bacteria > Pseudomonadota > Alphaproteobacteria > Rhodospirillales > Casp-alpha2 > UBA1479. The sequence continues at coordinate 362,399 of JBLXDU010000004.1, read as the reverse complement.
GGCACCGGCTTGCCCTTTTCCGGCGTCGCGAAGTGTTCCAGGAACAGGGCTGCGGTGATGGCCCCGGCGTAACCGCCCTCGGGCGAATTGGTGAGATCCGCCTGCGCCCCCTCGACCATGGACCGGTAGCCGTCCCACAACGGCAGGCGCCATAGGGGGTCTTCGAGCGCCTGACCGGCGGCCGTGATCTCGGCGGCCAATTTGTCGTCGTTGCAGAACAGGGCCGGCAGATCGGTGCCAAGCGCCACCCGCGCAGCACCCGTCAAGGTCGCGAAATCAATCAAAAGGTCCGGCGATTCGGCCACCGCGTCCCACAGGGCGTCGGCCAGGATGACCCGCCCCTCGGCGTCCGTATTGCCGATTTCCACCGTCGTGCCGCGCCGCGTCGCGACGATGTCGAGCGGCCGCATCGCGTTGCCCGAGATCGAATTTTCCACCGCCGGGATCAGCACACGCAGCCTGATCTTGGCCCCCGCCGCCATCAGCACATTGGCGATACCCAGCACATGGGCGGCCCCGCCCATGTCCTTTTTCATGAACTTCATGCCGGCGGCGGTCTTGATGTCGAGCCCGCCCGTATCGAAACACACCCCCTTGCCGACCAGGGTCACCTTGGGCGCATTGGCCGGGCCCCAGGTCAGGTCGATCAGCCGGGGGGCGCGGTCCGACGCGCGCCCGACCGCATGGATGGCCGGGAAATTTTTCTTGAGAAGCTGGTCGCCCTCGATCACCCGCACCCGGGCCTTGAAGGCACGCCCCAAGGCGCGGGCCGCGTCGGCCAAATCACCCGGCCCCATGTCGTTGGTCGGCGTGTTGATGAGATCGCGGCACAGGATCGTGCCCTTGGCTTCGCGTTCGACACGGGCGCGGTCACAGGCCGCCGGCCAGACCAGCTTGGCCGCGATCTTGGCGCCCGCCTTGTAGCGCCCGAAATGATAACTGCCGAGGGCCCAGGCCAGCGCCGCCGCTGTGGCCGCATCCGCGTCCTTCTTGGCGTTCAGGCCGTCGAGCACATAGCGCCCGGCCGGCAACTTCTTGGGCAGATCACCGAAATCCCACATGCTGGCGGCCTCACCCCGGCCCAGCACGACCCGGCCGACGCCGCCCTTGGCGTTGGGGATCACGAGATGGCGCCCGGCCGCGGCCGTGAAGCCGTTGCCCGTGACCCAGGCGCGGGTCGGGGCGTCCTGCTTGGCAAGCCAGGCCTTGAAATCCTTGGCGGCGACGGGGGTAACGGGGACGGCGGCCGCCCCCGGTTTGGCGAAACAGTCCATCATGGTCTTTCCCTAACGGGTCATTGTCCTGGTTGCGGTTGCTGGCCCGCGGCGGCGAGGGCCTCGTCGATGGCGGCCTCGTAGGCGAACAGGGCTGGTAGGCCGCCGGTGTGAAGATAGAGTACCGCGCCGCCCGCCATGGCGTCACGGTCATCGGCCATGGCCAGGGCACCGGCGAACGATTTCGAGGTATAGACGGGATCGAGCAGCAGACCTTCCTGGCGCGCGGCGGCAAGAAACGCCGCCCAGGTTTCCGGCGAATTCTTGCCGTATCCGGGAGCGAGAAAGCGATCCGTCACAATCACGTCATCGGGCCCGACCAGGTCCGGGTGGCCGATCAGTTTACCCAGGTTGGCGCAGACTTCCGTGATCCGGGCCCGTTGCTGAACCGCGTCGCGGCGCACGCAGATCCCGGTCACCGGCAGCTTGGAGCCCGCCAGCCGCAGACCCGTGAGCAGCCCGGAATGGGTCAAGCCGCTGCCCGAGGCCGTGACGACCTGGGTCACCGTGACCCCGGCCCGGTCGATCTGATCGAGGATTTCCCGGGCCGCCAGGATGTAGCCGAGCGCGCCGCGCGGCTCGAACGCCGCCCCCAGATGGATCACATAAGGATTGCGCCCCTTGGCCCGCAAGCCGTCGGCGATGGCATCCAGGCCGGTATCGGCGTCGGCCTCCGTCGCCTCCGCCGGCAGATGGTGCAGAGTGGCGCCGAACATCCGGTCGAGCAACACGTTGCCGCCCGTGCGGTAACCCGCGTCCATGCCTGCGACGCGGTCTTCCAATTGGATGTGACAGCCCAGGCCGGCGGCGCAGCCCGCCGCCGCCGTGACCCGCACGTAATTGGATTGCACGGCGCCGGTGATGATCAAGGTGTCGCAGCCCTGGGCCAGGGCGTGACCCGTATAGAATTCCAGCTTGCGCACCTTGTTGCCGCCCAACCCCAGCCCGGTCAGATCGTCACGCTTAACCAGGATCGGAGCACGGCCGCCATGACCGGACAGGTTGGCCAGCCGTTCCAGCGGCGGTGTGCCGGAAATCAGCCGGCGGCGCGGAAAATCGGCATTGCCGATCCGCACGGTTTCAACGGACGGCGAAGCGGGAGCGGTCATGGCGGCAGGCGTCCTTGTGGATCTAGGGCAGCAATTCCGGTTCCGGCAGGCCCATCATCTGGGCCGTGGTTTCACCGGCCTTGATGCGGGCGATGGTCGCGTCCTCGTCGGCGATCTTCTGGATCGAGGCGGCGAGCAGTTCCGTGGCGCGGGCCAGTGGCACCACGGCCACGCCGTCATCGTCGCCGATCACGATGTCACCCGGCGACACCGCCGCCCCGCCGCAGGAAATGGTACCGTCGATGACACCGCCGAAGCCCTTGTGCGGGCCCTGAGGAACATGGGCGGCGCAGAACGCGGGCAGACCCATTTCGGCGATTTCGGCGACGTCGCGCATGGCACCGTCGATAACCACGCCGCCCGCCTTCTTGGCGACGGCACCATGGGTCATGATCCCGCCCCAGACCGCCACGTCGGCATAGCCCCCGGCGTCGATGACCAGAATCTCACCCGGGTTGAGCAGGCCGATGGCATAATGCGCCGCCGAATTGTCGCCGACCATGCAGGTCACCGTGCGCGCCTGGCCACAGACCGTCATGCCGTTTTTCACCGGTTTGATGCGCCCGGCCATGCATTGGGTGCGGTTCATCATGTCGGACACGATGGCGGGGGGAATCGCGCGCCATTGGGCAAGCACGTCGTCAGACAGGCGGTCAAAGGTCACGTTGTGGCGTTGAATGGCCATGGATGGGCTCCCGTTAAGTCGTTTTTTGAAGGCCGCCCGTTACGGACGACGCGTCCCGCCACTTAAACCCAGCAGGCCTAGCCTGCCAACCCTCTTCTGCCGGACTATTGCGGCGGGGCTGGGGTAACGGGGACCACAGGCACCGCCGGCGGCGGCGGCGGGAGGTCCGCCGGGTCAGGGGCCTGTGCGGGAACGGCGTTCGGCGCCGGCGCAACAGCCGGGGCATCCGCGCCCTGCGTCCGCAGCACGAAGTCCTGGCCGCTGATCACCGTGCCGTCACCGTCGATCGTCGCCCGGCGCACGCCCTCGGTGACGAGACCCAGCTTGGTCAGCTGCTCCGGATTGATGCGCAGGCTGTAGGCACCGGGAGGCACGAATTCCATCAGGTAGAAGCCGTCGAAGGCGGAACGCAGTTCGCGCACCACATTGCCCTCGGCATCGAGCATCTGAACCTCGGCGCCGGACACAGGAAACACCTTGGTGCCATCGACCTTGAACACGGTGCCGTCGATTTCGCCCGTCGTGACCACGGGAAAATCGACCCGCGCCGTACTGCCCGGATAGGCGACGATCGACACGCCCTTTTTCGACGGCACCAGGAATGGATCACCCAGGCTGTCGGCATCGAGCTTGACCATCAGATTGCGGTTGGGGGTGACCGAGGAGATATAAACGAAGCCGTCAGCGCCGGTCTTGTTGCGTTGAATGCCGCGGTCGATTTCCAACCGCACCCCTTCCATCGGCGCGTCGCCGTCATCGAACACGCCGTTGCCGTTGTGATCCAGGAACACGCGGCTCATCAGCGCCCCCTGGGTGGCGATGCGGTCCGCGGTGACCTGCGGCCGGCCCGTCGCCGGATTGACACCGAAGGACATGGCCATGTTGACCCGGGCCTGGAACACGGCGTCATCGGAATATTCCAGATCCAGGCCCCAGGCCGACCATTCGGTCAACCTGTTGATGCCCAAGGACACGGAATTGACGATGTCCGGCGGGGCCGAGCGTTCAAGCCCCAGGCTGATTTCCAGATTCTTTGAAATGCGCTTGTCCGCCGTCAAGGTCATGGTGCCGTAATCCGTTTCCGGCAGCACCTTGTAGCCGACCGTGCCGCGCAGGCGCACGTCACCGACCCGACCCCCCAAAAGAAACGTGCCCGACGCCGACTTGTCCACACCCGTCGAGGTCTTGGTCCGCGAATAATCCAAGGTATGGGTCACCGACAGGCGGCCGATGGGGACGGTCATGCGGTTGGACAGGGTCGTCGTCTTGTCGCCGTTGACGAAACGGTCGTGGTCAATGGTCAGGCTGACCGGCATCTGCGGCAGATCGAACACGGAAATCGCTCCGTCGACCCGCAAGGTGGTCGAGGAATTGAGTTTGGAATCCCCCGTGCCGGTGAACTGTTCACTAAGAAAATTCTTCGTGATGTTGTGTTCCAGGATCGTCGAAAACCCGAGGATGGAGGTTTGCGCCATCATCCGCGTCGCCCAGCCGCCGTCTTGCTGATCAACCAGGTCGACCTTGCCGAACAAGTTGCCGAACGAGGTCGCCAACGTCGTGCCTACGTAGGTGTCGCGGCCGCCATCGTCGCGGGGGATGGCGACAATGCTGCCGCCCAGCGACAGGTTCTTGCTGAGCCCTGTCTGCACCCGCGCCATCATGCGCGCCTGGTCGCGCCGGCTGTCGGTGCCCGATACACGTTGGTTGGCGATCAGACGGTCGTCGTGCAGACCAGCCGAAATCTCGTACTTGACCTCACCCGGCTTGATCTGGTCGAGGCCGACGCGGATCTGGCGGGTTTCCTCACGCACCTGGCCCTGCGGCCCGTAGAACACCAGGCGCACCACGTTGACCCCGAACAGAAGCGGCACGTCGGTGAATTCATAACGCCCGTCAGACCGTGCCTCGGCGAAGTCGATCAGGGTTTCGTTGCGGTAGACCTCCATTTCCCAACCCAGGGGCAAGTCGCCGGTCAGGGTGATGCGGTCGAATTCATCGGGGGTTCCGCCGACCGGGAAGTTGGTGATCGTCGCTCCGTTGGTGACTTGGCTGCGCGTGGTCAACGCGAACTGGGGGGTATAGATGTCGCCGCCCCTGATCTGCGTGGCCCCCAGATCACCCAGCAGACTTTCACCCAGACGGCCGTCCAGATCCGTGCGCTCGAAGGTCGTGCGGATGTCGGATATGGCCTGACCGTTCTCGCCGCTCACGAACACGCTGGCGTTGGTTCCGGCAACATCGGCGGCGCCGGTCATGTTGTAGGAATAGGAATAGCGTTTGGTCTGCGATCCATTGGTCGCCCGCAGGCCCTGAACATAAACATCCGCGCGGGGGACCGAGATCAGACCCGGCGTTTGCTCCTCCTTGGGATAGTCACGGTCCGGGCCGCGTTGGCGCAATGCGCGCTCGCGCGCGTCCTCCCGGGCCAGCCGGGATTCGATGGGCAACGGTTCCCGCGAGGTCAGGGTCACCGTCAAGTTCGGAAGATCGAAGGCAATATCGACCGGGAACCATTGCGACAACAGGCGCACGTCGACGTAGATGTCTCCGTCGGCGGCATGCACCAGGGCCGGATCAAAGGTCAGTGACCTGCCTTCGATGGTCACTTCCCGGCGGCCCAGGGATAGGGAGAACAGCCGGTTTTCCGCAAGGAACCAGCCCCCGGCGATACCCGCCTGGGCATCGGCGGTAATGGGAAAATCGAGGGCCCGGGCAAGGTCGCCTAGGGGCAGTTCCAGGGATGAGCCGGACAAAAAGGCCGGGAATCCGTCGCTGAGACGCAGGTCGCCGAGACGCAATTCCAAGATCAAGGGTTCGCGCAGGTTGAGGCGATGTCGATTGTCGCCGCTTTGCGCCCAGACCGCCCCCGCCGACAGGCCGAGCATTACCCAGACAAGAACAAGCGCCGCCCAGCCCCCTTTGAGTCCGACCAGCAGACGGCGCCTCATAACGGCGGCGCCAAGCGGAACATTTCCGCCGGCGTTCCTGTCATGCCGGTCTGCCCCGCTTCCGGGACCAGGCGCCGCCCCCACCGGGGGCTCGTCGTCTTGATTATGGTAGCGTAACTTCACCCGAGGCCAGTGTCGTGTCTCCGTCGACTTGACGATAGAGGACCTTCAACATTCCCTTGCCCAGGGTGGTTCCCGGAGGCACGACAAGCGGCACCTCCACCATTCTGTCCGTGTTTGGCGTGAACACCGCAAGGCGCGTAACCTCGCCCACGACGACCGGCGCGCCGCCACCGGCCGGCAGGTATTCGACCTTTACGTCGCCATAGGCTGATTTCGTCCCTTGGCGCGACAGCTTGAAGATCAGCTTCTTCTTTTCCTTGTCAGGCACCACGGTGAAATCCGACATCGCGACCTTCAGGTCCAGATCCCCGTGACGGACGATGACCGGAATGGTGATCCCGAAAATCGGCGTCAGCTTGATGGAGACCCCGCCCTGGCCGGCGGCTTCGTCAACGGCGCGGCCGGCATCCTCGGGCGGAACAGCGCGGAAGAACATGTGCGAGCGGTATTCGCCCGCCGCCAACTCCGCGGGCTTGCGCAGGATCAGGCGCACCGTCTGTGTGCCGCCCGGCGGAATATCGACCTGACGCGGTGCATAACGAACCAGTTCCTCGGCCGTCATCATCCCGGGCGGCGGCTGGTCGACGGCCTTCAGGCTGCCTTTTTCATCCATTTCCATGGCGATCAGGGAAATCCGAAACAGCGCCGTTTCCGATCCCCGGTTGGTCAGCGTGACGGTGGCGGACCGATTCCGGCCCTCAAGTTCGACACGGGTCGGCGATACGACCAGGTCACCGAACCCCTGCGCCGCAACAGGACGGGCATAGCCCACCAATCCGGCGATCATAAGCACCAGGGCGATCCCCGGGATCAATCTGGTTGGACGCATACCGACACTCCCCTAAACCATTGTTTTGTATAACGCGTCGCGTGTGCTCAAGGTTTATCCGAACATTCAGTTATAGGAAACCATAACGGTGAAAAACTTTTCACCGAAGATGGTCGGACCGAAATTGTCCGGACGTTGAATTTGGATGATCTGCGGGCCCTCGGCCGTCTGCACGGTCACGGCAACGAGATTAGGATCAGCGGTGCCGTCTGCCCCGGGGGCCGGGCCTCCCGCGTTGGTCGTTAGCTGCTGCAGAGTTGCCGGCGATCCGCTTTGCGACTTGGCGCCGATGGCGATTTGTGCGGCGCCGTCCCCGCCGATGGTCGGGCTGTTGCCCGCGTTGTGGTCGAAATTGGTGACGACCAGTTCTCCGGTATCGGTCACCACCACCAAGGAATCCGTCAGGGTCAGTGAAAAGCTTTGATTGGGAAAACCCGAAATGGCGATTGCCGCGGCCAGCGCGCCGCCCGATGACGGCGGGGCAACGGCCCCGCGCCGCGCGGGGCTGGCGGCCTGCGTCAAGGGATCAGCGCCACCCGAGTCCGACGTCGCCAGAAAGCCCTGCGCGTTCGACAGTTCCTGCAGCCCGATCACGCCCGCGGGACGGACGATCTGGACCGTGACACGAGACGAAATGTTGGAACCGGCGGCGGCGGAACCCGCGACACCCGGCATGGCGGTCAGGGCGAACCCGGCCAGCAGGGCGGCCGCGGTATGTCGCAGGCCGGAAAATTTCAAATTGCGTCGCGCCGTCATTTTTCGATCGAACCTTCGGCCGGGAATGGCGTCGGCACAGCATAGCATAATCGGCCCTGCGGGGGGGCCGCCTGCTTTGCCACCGGCGGAGAGCCCATCCATCACTGTGGGTCCACGTAGACGGTGAATGAACCGCTGTAATCCGCACCCGGCAGATTGGTGCCCAGGCTCAGGGTCGCGCCGACGGAAATGTCCACACGACCGCGCCGCCCAAGATCGATGGGATTGGTCAGGTTCATGGTGAAATTGCTGAGCGTGCCGCTGCCACCGCCACCGGTGAGCGTCGCCGTGGTCGGCAGAGTCACGATAACCAGGGCATGATCCGGCCCGGTGATCCGGAATTCAGCCTCACGGTGGTTCTTGCCCAGGTCGATGACGCCGCCGGTCACTGATTTGCCACCCGACGGCGTGATCACGACCGTACCAGGGGTGTTCGATGTCGCGACCTTGCCGAACAGCATCGTGCGCCGTTCCGTGATATTGACGGATTGCGCCTGGGCCTGTCCCCAGCCGGAAACGACCCGCGCCATCAACCCATCGGTCAGCGGAGCGGACAGAATGAACGCGGCTGCCAGAAGAGCGACCGCGTGCAAACGTCTTATAATGGTGCGTGGCGTGGTCATGATGACCTTCAACCTAGCACGGGATCAACGAGAACCAGCATTCGCGCACACATGGCCGGCCCCGGATTGGCGCCGGGACCGGGCCATGCGCTGCGGAATTACTGATAGTTGACGGAAACCGTGTAGGTGCCCGAATAGCTGCCGGCAGCCTGGTTGGCGCCGACCGTGAGCGTGCCACCAACGTTGAAGGTATCGGTGCCGCCCGTGAGCGAACCGCCGCCGTCGTTGGTCAGGGTCGCGGTCATCGCCGTGCCCGTGCCGGTCAGGCTGACGGACGCGGGAACCGTAACGCTGTAGGAAGCGCCACTGGCGCCGGTCACGGAAAAAGCACCGGCAGCAACCGTGCCGCCAAGGGCCGTCACGCCGCCCGTCACGCTTTGCGCGCCGGCGAGGGAGATCGCCACCGTGCCGGACGTGGCGCTCGGGCCGATGTTCCCGAAGGCAAGCGCCGTCGTCTGCGAGATGGAGATCGGAGCCGCGATTTCAACGCTGGCGCCGGCAGAAACGGAATTGGCGGCCTGAGCCTGGCCCGCATACAACGCGGCGGCCATGACGGCGCCGAGCACAGTTACTTTTTTCATATTGATGGTCATTCTAATTCACTCCGCAAAGTCGTCTTCGTTTCGAGGAAATCCGCGACACCCAATCACCGGCGTGTTTAGCCCGCCGTGCGACCGATGCATTGATGCGGATGTTGGCCCAAGACCTTCCCATCAAGAAAACCGTCCCGGGGGCAAGAGCACCAAGCTCCCTGAACGGCGCAATCGAAGTTGCATGTCTTATGCCAGACTGCCCTGACACCAGCCTGACGCATAGCTGACATGAAGCTTACAAAGCTATTGAATTTCTTGACTTATTCATGATGACGGAAAGGTCGATAAACGGCACCGTTCCGCGCGTTACGCCGTGCGGACGGGCTTTCCGCGCACCATCCGGCCGCATCAATCGGCACACGGTCGAGCTGACAAAATTATTCGGCATTGCCGATCTGCGACGCAGAATGCGAGTCCATCGGCCGTCGGGATCACCGAAGCGGCACGACCGGCCGGCGGTACTTGAGCGGCAAAACCAGTTGCGGCGCGGGCGGCAAATCCGCCTCGGGCGCCTGATGGTCCTGCAGTTCACGCAGGATGCGGCTGGCCCGCGCCCAGGAAACCTCGATCTGCGCCGGGCCGGAGGCATTCATCGTTTCAGGAGGTGTTTCCGGGGGCACGCCTGTGGAGGCCTCGGCCAACGGCGCCGGGCGCGGCGGCGGGCCGGTTACGTCGGGGACGATGCCGTGAAGCGGCGGCAGCGCCGCCAGCACCGGGCCGCCGTCCTCGGCCGGGGTTCGCTGTCCCGGACGCGGCACGATGTCGAGAACCAGTCGCCAGGGGCCGTTGCCCGGTGATGCGCCGCCCCTGGGCGGATCGAGAATGAAGGCGCGGCGGATAAAGGCATCGAAGCGGCTGATCACCTGAAAGCGAAGCGGCCCGTCTCCCTTGGCCGGGCGGACGATCAGATCGGGGGCAAGCGGGTCACCCGCCAATGCCGCGTGGCCTTCGGGTGGCAAGGCCGCGTGCGGCAGGCTGATCTCGAAGGTCCGGCGGCCCGTGGCCCGGGCGTCATAACCGGGGTGCGCCGTCAAATCGAACACCAGTCGCAGGAAACCGGCATGGCGGCCCAGACGCAGGCCGGTCACTTCCACCACCTCGGCCGCGTGAACGGGCGCGGGCATGCCCGCTGCCAGGACAACCGACAGCAGCAGGAGAAAGACCGCGCCCTGCGCGGTCCACCGGCGGAATAATTGCCCAGAATGCCGCATCTTGGCATCCCTTTTAGGCGCCGGAGGGCGGGCGTCGCAAGGTCAGCAGCCCCCCAGTGGGATCGATATGCGAAGCCCTTGGAAACAATCAATTTTCTCTAATGTGTCAGTTGTCTGTCAGCATTTCGCGGTATAAGCTTTCCCGCTCGCGTGACGATTTTCCGGGAATCGGGGACCCGGGCGCGGCGCGCCGTCTCTACTGAGGGGCGGAGACGGGGAATGCCTGCGGGGACCACGCAAAGGAGGTCACGGTGGAATTGATCAAACAACTGGGCTGGCTGCCCATCGGCGTCGTGCTGATTGTCGCGACGGTCGTTGCGGGCGTGCTGTTGAAAATGACCTCGCCCAAAAAGCCGGACATGGACAAGCTGAGCGACCGCGAAAAATGGGAACAATACGGCATCGGTACGGGCCCCCAGCCCGGCGACGACGTCGAGGAATACTGGCGCGACTACGAGCTTATCAAGCAGGGCGGCGGCCGCGACGACGAGTATTTCCGCGACGATCAGATTTAAGCCCCCGCCGTTGCCGGGCCGCCGCATTGGTTGGTCATCGGGGCGTAACGCAACTGTGAATAAATAATCCACACAGGACTGGACCCGTCCGTTAAGGTTTGCGGGAACCCTGCCGCGCGGAACCAGCCGTGCGGACCCGAATTCAGCGGAAGCATTCACGAACAGCGTTTTATGGCATCTCAGAACCGACGCGCCGAACTGAACAAGACATCGGCGGCCGAGGCATCAGAAGCCCTTCTGCGGCGGCTTCAGGCGATGCGTGCCGAAACCCTGGCCCTGGCCGAAGGTCTGTCCGACGCCGACGCCACGGCCCAGTCCATGGCCGACGCCAGCCCCGCCAAATGGCATCTCGGCCATACCAGCTGGTTCTTCGAAGCCCTTGTTCTGGAACCCGGCCATCCCGGCTATCAGCTGTTCGACGACCGCTTCGCCTATCTGTTCAATTCCTATTACGACAGCGTCGGCCCGCGCCAGCCGCGGCCCCAGCGCGGCCTGTTGACCCGCCCGCCGCTGGCCGACGTGATCGCTTACCGGCATCATGTGGATGCGGGCCTGGCCGACCTTATGAACAAGGGCGGCGCGGGCGAAGACCTGCTGAACATCATCGAATTGGGCCTGCACCACGAACAGCAGCATCAGGAACTTCTGCTGACCGACATCCTGCACCTGTTCGCGCAGAACCCCTTGAAACCCACCTATCGCCCGGCGGAGCCGCTGGCTACGGGCGGCGGGGCGCCGGACCTGCGCTGGATCGCTTTTGACGGCGGCATCCTGCCTGTCGGCGCCGACACCTCGGGCGGCGACTTCGCGTTCGACTGCGAAACGCCGCGCCATGACGCCCTGGTGCGGCCGTTCCGCCTGGCCTCGCGCCCGGCGACCAACGGCGAATGGATGGCCTTCATCGCCGACGGCGGCTACACCGACCCCCTGTTGTGGCTCTCCGACGGCTGGGCCACGGTCCAGGCCGAAGGCTGGTCGGCGCCCCTGTATTGGGAAGACCGCGACGGCGACTGGTGGACCATGACCCTGAAGGGACCGCAGCCCGTCGACCCGGACGCCCCGGTGACTCACATCAGCCTGTTCGAGGCCGACGCCTTCGCCCGCTGGTCGGGCAAACGCCTGCCGACGGAATTCGAATGGGAGACGGCGACCGGAGACATGCCGGTTACCGGCAACTTCGCGGGTTCGGGCCGCCTGCGCCCGGCCCCGGCACAGGACCGGGACGGCTTGCAGCAGATGTTCGGCGACGTCTGGGAATGGACGGCCAGCGCCTATGCCCCCTATCCCGGCTTCCAGGCCACGGACGGGGCAGGCGGCGAATACAACGGCAAGTTCATGTCGGGACAGAACGTGTTGCGCGGCGGGTCCTGCGTTACGCCGGAAGGCCATACGCGCGCAACCTACCGCAACTTCTTTTATCCGCATCAGCGTTGGCAGTTCACCGGCCTGCGCCTTGCCGAGGATGGGTAAGACGACGATGGACGCCTTTGCCGATGTTGAAGACACAGGATTGGACGACGACGGCAGGGAAGCCTTCCTGCGCGACGTGATCGATGGGCTGTCCGCCGCCACCAAGACCCTGCCCTGCAAGTGGCTCTACGACGTGCGCGGCTCGGCCTTGTTCGAGGAAATCACCCATCTCGACGAATACTATCCGACCCGCACCGAGCTTGCCCTGCTGGCCGACATCGCGGACGACCTGGGGGCGGCCCTGCCGGCCCGGGCCTGGGTGGTCGAGTTCGGATCGGGGTCAAGCCGCAAGTCGGACCTGTTCCTCAACGCGCTGAACGCGCCCTGCGGCTACGTGCCGATCGACGTCGCCGGTGATTACCTGGAAGCCGCCGCCGGCGCCCTGGCTGAACGCCTGCCGCATCTGGAGGTCGTGCCCGTGGTCGGCGATTTCACCGCCGAGCTTCCCCTGCCGCCCGCGCTCGACAATGCGCCCACGGTCGGTTTTTTCCCGGGCTCCACCATCGGAAATTTCGAACCCGCCCAGGCAGCCCGCTTTCTTGCCCGCGCCCGGCGCATGCTGGGCGACGGCGCCCATATGGTGGTCGGCGTCGATCTGAAGAAGGACCTGGGCGTGCTGCTGCCCGCCTACGACGACGCCCGGGGCGTCACCGCCGACTTCAACCTGAACCTTCTGGACCGCATCAATCGCGAACTGGGCGGCGGCTTCGACCGCACCCGCTTCGCCCACCGCGTGCGCTACGACGACGGCGAGGGCCGGGTCGAGATGCATCTGGAAAGCATGGTCGACCAGACGGTGCGCATCGACGGCCATGCCTTCGACTTCCGCGCAGGCGAGACCATCCATACGGAAAATTCCTACAAATACGCGGTCGAGGATTTCCATCGCGTCGCCGGCGGCGCCAGCTGGCGCGCGCAACAGCATTGGACCGACGCGGACAGCCTGTTCTCCATCCATCTGCTTGCCGCTGCCTGAGACTTCGGCCATGCTTTGAGACACGGGGCGGCCTATGGAGGCCCCAAGGGAGGCAGCATCATGCGGCGCGCGTTCATCGGCACGGCGGCATTGATCTTGGGCCTGGTTTTGGGCCCCGCGGCGCGCGCCTGCGGGCCCGAGGTCGTCATTCGCTTTATCGATTCAAGCCCCGATCTGTTCATCATCGAGAACAAAAGCCTGGAGCCCTGGACCCTGCTGAGCCTGGAATTCCACGCGGCGAATTCCGCCGGGCGCGTGGTGTTCGACACGGATTTCGGCGGCGCCGGCGCGTCGGAGCCGCAGCAGTTCGAATCCGTCGAAGGCGAAGTCGGCTTGATGCAGGCTCCCGTGGTTGCCGACGGGGCGGAGGAACTGACCCTGCATTTCAGCAATTTCACCCCGGGCCGCACCTTCGTGTTCTCGATCGATCTGGACGACCGTCTGGAAAATTCCGCCGAGGGCCAAGCCTATGTGACGGGCGAGGAGATCGCGGGCGCCGAGATCCTGGGCCTGTTCACCCATCCCCAAATCGGCGAAGGGAACGCCCGGGGCGTCTTCGGGACGGACGGCAAGGCGCACCTCAGGGGGGCGACCTGCGCGTAAGCCGGGGGCGAAACGTCAGGTCAGCTTGACCAACTGCTTGCCCAGGTTCTTGCCCTGCAGCATGCCAATGAAGGCGTCCGGCGCGGCGGTGATTCCGTCCGCGATTGTCTCGCGATACTTCATCCGGCCGTCGGCCACCATGGCTTCCAGTTCGGCCCGCGCCTGGGGCCAGATGGCCTTATGAGCGTTGAGCACGAAGCCTTCCATCTTCAGCGACTTGTCGAAGAACAGGTGCATGTTCTTGTTGCCATAAGGCGCGCCCGTTTCGTTGTAGCGCGCGAGCACACCGCAGACGGGAATACGTGCCAGGCGGTTGCACTGGCCCATGACGGTTTCCAGAATTTCGCCGCCCACGTTGTCGAAATAGACGTCGACGCCGTCGGGTGCGGCCGTCTTCAACTGTCCCGCCAGGTCCGGGGCCTTGTAGTCGATGCAGGCGTCGAAGCCGAATTCATCGACCACCAGTTTGCATTTGTCCGGCCCGCCGGCGATGCCGACGGCGCGGCAGCCCATGTCCTTGGCCAGTTGGCCGACGCAGCTGCCGACCGATCCGGCGGCGGCGGAGACGACGACCGTCTCGCCCGCCTTGGGTTGACCCGTGATCTTGAGCCCGACCCAGGCGGTGACGCCGGTCGACCCGCAGACGCCGAGATAGGCCGAGAGCGGCACCCCCGGTTTGGGTGTGACGACGAAATCCAAATCCGATCCGTCCGATACCACATGGGTCTGCCAGCCGAGCCGCCCGACGACATGGGTGCCGACGGGAAAGTCGGTGTTATTCGTCGCAACCACCTCGCCCAACACGCGCCCGACCATCAGGTCGCCCGGCTTCAGCACGTTGGGGCTGTAGGTCCAACCGCCGCCCATCAGCATGCGCTGATAGGGATCGAGCGAGAGATACAGATTGCGCAGCAGGAACTGCCCCGCCCCCGGTTCGGGCAGGGGGGCTTCGTCGAGGCGGAAGTTACCCGGCACGGGCAGGCCTTCGGGCGTGGAGTTGAACAACACCCGGGTATTGGTCTCGGTCATGGGTCGGCTTTCTTTTGCTCTCTTGGCTTTTCTTATTTGGAGATTTCCGCGCGGACGATGGCCGCACCGTCGGCCATGGCCTTCATCTTGCCGAAGGCGACGTCACGAGGCAGATACTTGAGCCCGCAATCCGGCGCCACGATGATCTTTTCCGCCGGATGATGGGCAAGGCCCTTGCGGATGCGTTCGGCCACCGTTTCCGGCGTTTCGATGTCATGGGTCGAGAGATCGAGCACGCCCAGGATGATGTTCTTTTCCGGGAGCGTCTCCAGCACGGCGCAATCCAGATGCGACTGCGCCGTCTCGATGGAAATGTCGCAGACCGAACAGGCCGCCAACTGCGGCAGGAAGGAATAGCCCTCGGGCCGTTCGTGGATGATGGCGGCATAGCCGAAGCAGATGTGCACGGCGGTCTCGCCCTCGATCCCGTCGAGCGCGCGGTTCAGCGCATCCAGTCCGAACTCGCCCGCCTTTTCCGGGCGGGCCTGCATGTAGGGCTCATCCAGCTGCACCACGTCGGCGCCGGCGGCGAACAGGTCGCGGACTTCCTCGTTCACAGCGGCGGCGTAGTCCATGGCGAGATCCGCCTCGGACGCATAGAAATCGTTCTGCGCCTGCTGCGACATGGTGAAGGGGCCGGGCACGGTGATCTTGATCTTGCGGTCCGTATTGGCGCGCAGGAATTTCACGTCCTCGACCTCGACCGCATGCATGCGGGTGATCTTGCCGACGATGCGCGGCACCGGGTTGGGATGGCCGGACCGGTCGAGGGCTTCGCCCGGATTGTCGATGTCGACCCCCGACAGCGCCGTGGCGAAACGGTTGGAATAACTTTCGCGGCGCATCTCACCGTCGGTGATGATGTCGAGCCCGGCCCGTTCCTGATCGCGGATGGCCAGGATGGTGGCGTCGTTCTGGGCTTCTTCCAGATATTCCGGATCGACCCGCCACAGCTCTTTCGCCCGCGTGCGCGGCGGGAAGCGCCCGGCCAGCTTGGCGCGGTCGAGCAGCCAGTTGGGCTGGGCGTAGGAACCGACCAGCGAGGTCGGCAGCAGGGTGTTGATGGTGGTCATGTTGGTATCCTCCCAAGAAAGTTTTGCCGACCCTAGCACGCGGGGCGGAGGGCCGGAACAGCGCGCGCCGCTAGTCGGCCACGCGCATCCGGCCCTGGGCATCGAGGGCCAGGGTCTGGAAATGACGCGGCACGAAAACCTCGGTCCGGGGCGATGCCGCCTTGACCTCCTGGATGAAGGCGTCCGTATGGGCCAGGGCCTTGTCCTGGGGCGCGCCGAAGGGCAGGCCCTGGTCGTCCCAATGGGTCGCGACCACGAGCGGAGGATTGCCCAGGCAGCGCATCAGGCGGGCCGTGTAGTCGTGAATGTCGAGACGCGGCGGCGCCGAGGCGATGCAGGCGACGTCCGGGCGCAGGCCCTCGACCTCGCGCTCGATGAAGTTCATGGAACCGAACAACAAAATCTCGCGCCCGCCCATGCGGATCAGATAGGCGAGCGTGCCGCCCTCGACATAGTCATCCAGGCAAAGCGGTTCGTCCTGCACCGGGATGGTGCCGAAGTCCTTGTACAGCTTGCAGGACAGGGCCGAATGCAGGCTCGGGATCACGCGGATGGAGAAGGTCTCGTACTGGTAATCCTCGCCGCCCCGCACGGCATGGATCTGTTCGTCCGGCACGCCGCCGTTGATGGCGATGTTGCAGGTGCTTTCCGTGCCGATCACCACCGCACCCGTCTTGTTGGCGATATAGGGCACGTCCATGGCGTGGTTGAAATGGGAATGGGACAGGATGATGAAATCGGCCTCGGGCACGTGGCGGTCGATGGTCGCCGTGTCGTGGCCGGCGGGCTCGGTCATCTTCACCACCGGGCGCGGATCGTCGGGAATTTCAGTTGCGTCATGGGGGCCGTAACGCCGGCCCTGAAAACGCACCCGCGACAGATAGGGGTCGAGCAGGATAACCGTCTCGCCGTCCGTGATTTTCCAGCCCGCCGCCCCGAAATGGGTAAAGCGCAGCGGGCGCATGTTGCCGCCGTCGGTCATCGGTCTCTCCCTGCCTGTCGGGATCAGCCGAGGGCCGCGAGAATCTGCTCCGCCGAGGACACGTTGAGCCCCGGTTCCGTTTCCAGCGCGAAATGGGTGACCGTGCCGTCCTCGACGATCATGGCATAGCGCTTGGAGCGCTTGCCGTAACCCTTGGCCGACATGTCGGAGGCCAGGCCCATGGCTTCGGTCAGGGCGCAGTTGCCGTCGGACAGCATGGTCACCTTGCCGGGCGCTTCGTGGGACAGGCCCCAGGCCGTCATGACCATGGCGTCGTTGACGGAGACGCAGGCGATTTCGTCAACGCCCTTGGCCAGGATGGCATCGGCCTGGGTGACGAAGCCCGGCAGATGCTTGGCCGAACAGGTGCGGGTGAAGGCCCCCGGCAGGCCGAACACCACGACCTTGCGGCCCTTGAAATAATCGTCGGTGGAAACCGCTTCGGGTCCGCCGTCGTCGCCCATTTTGAAGATGGTGGCAGAGGGCACGCGGTCGCCGGTCTTGATGGTCATGGATGGATGCTCCTTAGGTGATGTTGCTTTTGGTGTTATTTGGCGCGGTCGCGGATCAGGTTGATGATGCCGGAAAAATCCTTACCGGCCTGACCGGCGTCGGCGTAATCCTGATAGAGCGAGGCCGCCTTTTCGGCAACCGACACGTCGGCGCCGGTGCTGTTCGCGGCGGCGATGGCAAGGCCCATGTCCTTCAGCATCAGGGCGGCCGCGAAGCCAGGGGTATAGTCCCGGTTGGCGGGCGAGGTCGGCACCGGGCCCGGCACCGGGCAATATGTGGTCAGCGACCAGCACTGGCCGGACGCCGTGGACGACACGTCGAACAGGCGCTGCGCATCCAGGCCCAGTTTTTCCGCCAGCACGAAGGCCTCGGCCACGGACGCCATCTGAATGCCCAGCATCATGTTGTTGCAGATCTTGGCCGCCTGGCCGTTTCCGGGGCCGCCGCAATGGACGATGGTCTTGCCCATTTTCTCCAACAGCGGCTTGGCCCGGGCAAAGGCATCGTCCGCACCGCCGACCATAAAGGTCAAAGTCGCGCCCTCGGCCCCGCCGACGCCGCCGGACACGGGCGCGTCGACCATGGCGAAGCCCTTGGCCGCCGCCGCCGCATGGACCTCGCGCGAGGTATCGACGTCGATGGTCGAACAGTCGATCACCAGGGTGCCGGCGGGCAGGGCGTCGAACAGGCCGCCCAGGCAGACCTCTTTCACATGCTTGCCGGCGGGCAGCATAGTGATGACGACCTCGGCCCCCTGGGCCGCATCGGCGGCGCTGGTGGCGGCCCGCGCCCCGGCTTTCGCCGCCTTGGCCAGCAAGTCCGCCGACAGGTCAAAGGCCGCGACCGTATGCCCGGCCTTGATCAGATTGGCTGCCATGGGATTGCCCATGTTGCCGACGCCGATGAATGCGATCTGGGTCATGTGGGATGTCCTCAAGTGATGGCCGCCCGGCCGGTCCCTTGGGACAAGGGGGCGGGCGATACGGAATGCAGGCGCAGAGCCTAGCAATCCCGGCCCAGGGCCGGAAGAGGGTGCGGACAAATTTTCAGGAAAGAAATTTGGCGGAGGGAGGGGGATTCGAACCCCCGATAGAGTTGCCCCTATACACGCTTTCCAAGCGTGCGCCTTCAGCCACTCGGCCACCCCTCCGCGCGTTCCACCACCGGGGCAGTCGCGGCCCCCGGGGAACAGGGGGCGGAAAATAGCGGGCGGCGGGGTGGCATGCAACGGTTAAAGCGGCATCAAGGGTCGCAAACCGCGCACGGCATTGTGTCTCGATAATCATTGCCCGGATTGTGTGTCGGCCCCATAACAAAGTCATGATGACCGGCTGGACCATAAAGCGCGTGGCGTTCTACCTGGGTTGGGCCCTGCTTTTGGCGGCGTTTGCCGCCGGCGCGGCCGAAGCCCTGGTTAAGGCCGAGCCCGGGCGCGGCCTGCATTTGGTCTCCGCCCATGACATCTGGTACACGGCCTGGCCCGGTAACCTGGTGGTCACGCAGATCCGGGTCGAGCGTCTGTCCCCTGAATTGTGGTCCGCCGTGATCCGCCCCTTGCTCGACCTGCCGGCGTGGTTGCTGACCGGCCTGCCCGGCGGGCTGCTGACCTGGTTCTGCCGCCCCCGGCGGCAATTGACGGCGGACGAGGTCCAGGACCTGCAGGAGCGCGAGGATTCGATGTTTCTGTACGACGAACTGGCCGAACAGGCCATGCAGGACGGCTATGGCGACGGCGACGACATGGCCCCGAGCCACGAAACCCAGCATTTTTTGGACGAAGCGGGGCTGACTTACGCGGAATCGGAAGCCGATTTCGATATCGACGTCGACAGCCTGCCGCCGCCGGGCGCCGGCCGCTAGGGCCGGCCGGGAGTTCCCGGGCCGCCGCCGCGCCGCTTGGCCGCCCAGCGCATCACCACCACCGAGGCAATGGGCAGAGCCAGGGCGCCGAAAATCAGGGCGTACCAGACCAGGCCGTTGATCAGGAAATCCGCCGTCGGGCGGCACAGGCCGAACAGATCCCCGCCGTCCGCGACGCAATATTGCCCGGCGTCTTCCTGACGCAGGACCCAGATCATCAGGGCGCCCGTGACCAGAGCCGCCAGGAACAGGCAGCCGGTGAGGAACGAGCGGATCGGGGCTTGAGGGTTGGGCAGCATGTAGGATCGCCCCCGCCCGGTTATTCGCCGGTCTTGAGCGCGGCCAGGAAGGCCGACTGCGGGATTTCCACGTTGCCGAACTGGCGCATGCGCTTCTTGCCCTTCTTCTGCTTTTCCAGAAGCTTCTTCTTACGCGTGATGTCGCCGCCGTAACATTTGGAGGTGACGTCCTTGCGCATGGCGCCGAGCGTTTCGCGGGCGATGACCTTGCCGCCGATGGCGGCCTGGATGGCGATCTTGAACAGCTGGCGCGGGATCAGGTCCTTCAGCTTTTCGCAGATCTGCCGTCCCCGGGCTTCGGCATGGGATTTGTGAACGATGAAGGCGAGCGCGTCCACGGGCTCCAGATTGACCAGGATCGAGACCTTGGCCAGGTCGCCCTCGCGGTAGCCTTCCAGTTCATAATCGAAGCTGGCATAGCCGCGGCTGACGGATTTCAGCCGGTCGTAGAAATCAAAGACGATTTCGTTGAGCGGCAGGCGGTAGACGACCAGCGCCCGGTTGCCGACATAGGTCAGGTTTTCCTGTTCACCGCGGCGGTCCGTGCACAGTTGCAGCACGGCGCCCAGATATTCGTCGGGCACCATGATGCTGGCCTTGATCCAGGGCTCTTCGATGTAATCGATGGCCGACGGGTCCGGCATGTCGACGGGGTTGTGCAGTTCGCGCATCACGCCGTCGGTCCGGTACACCTTGTAGACCACGCTGGGGGCGGTGGTGATGAGGTCCAGATCGAATTCGCGCTCCAGCCGTTCCTGGACGATTTCAAGATGCAGAAGGCCCAAAAACCCGCAGCGGAAGCCGAGGCCCAGGGCGGCCGAGGATTCGGCCTCGAAATGGAAGCTGGCGTCGTTCAGGTGCAGCTTTTCCAGGGAATCACGAAGGTCTTCGTAATCGCCGGCGTCCGTCGGGAACAGGCCACAGAACACCACCGGCACGGAGGGCTTGAACCCCGCCAGCGGCTTGGCCGCCGGCTTGCGGTCGTCGGTGATGGTGTCGCCCACGTTGGTATCGGCAACCCGTTTGATGGCGGCGGTGAAATAACCGACTTCGCCCGGGCCCAGTTCGTCGACCTTGGTCGGCTTGGGCCGGAGATAGCCGACCTGATCGACCTGATAGGCGGCGTCGTTCGCCATCATGCGGATGCGCTGACCGCGCTTGAGGGTGCCGTCGACGACCCGGACCAGGATCATCACGCCGAGATAGGGGTCATACCAGCTGTCGACCAGAAGGGCCGACAGCGGCGCCGACGGGTCGCCCTTGGGCGCCGGCAGGCGGGTGACCACGGCTTCGAGCACGCTGTCGATGCCGATACCGGTCTTGGCGGAAATTTCCAGGGCGTCCGAGGTATCCAGGCCGATCACGTCCTCGATCTGCGCCTTGACCCGTTCCGTTTCGGCCGCCGGAAGGTCGATCTTGTTAAGCACGGGAATGATCTCGTGGTCGACATCCAGGGCGAGATAGACGTTGGCCAGGGTCTGCGCCTCGACCCCCTGGGTCGCGTCGACGACCAGCAGCGAGCCTTCGCAGGCGGCGAGGGAGCGTGAGACTTCATACGTGAAGTCGACATGGCCCGGCGTGTCGATCAGGTTGAGGACGTATTTCTCGCCGTCCTTGGCGGTGTAGTCCAGGCGCACGGTCTGCGCCTTGATGGTGATGCCGCGCTCGCGCTCGATATCCATGCTGTCGAGCACCTGTTCCGACATCTCGCGGTCGGTCAGCCCGCCCGTCATCTGAATCAGGCGGTCGGCCAACGTCGACTTTCCGTGGTCGATATGGGCGATGATCGCGAAGTTGCGGATATGGCTGAGGTCGGTTGTCATGGCGGGCGTGATGTAGCATCGGCGGCGGGCCGTAGCAAAGGGGAATCGCATTTACGCGATGCCCCGCCTTTGCTAATCAAACCGAAGACTTCCGGACAAGGACGGACCCGCCATGAACTGGACGCTGTTTTCCGCCTTCATCGCCGCCACGGCGGTGCTGATCATCATCCCCGGGCCCAACGTGATGCTGGTGATTTCCCGGTCCATGCGGTTCGGCGTCAAGGCCGGGCTGATCACCGTCGCCGGCACGGCCTTCGCCCTGGCGCAGCAACTGGCGATCACGGCCCTGGGCCTGGCCTCGGCCATGGCGATCCTGTCCGACGGGTTCGAAGTCCTGCGCTGGCTGGGCGTCGCCTATCTGGTCTATCTGGGTGTGCAGGCTTTCCGCGAAAAGCCGGTCCCGCCCGAGGCGCCCGCCGCCGTCACCGCCCCACGGGCCGGGCGCATGTTCCTGCAGGCGGCGTTCGTGGCCTGGACAAATCCGAAGCTGCTCGCCTTCTATGCCGCGTTCTTTCCCCAGTTCCTCGATCCCGCCCTGCCCGCGGGCCCGCAGCTGTGGGCCATGTGCGGCGCGTTCCTTTTGATCGCCGTTGCGTTCGACAGCGGCTATGCGGTGATCGGCGGGCGGTTGTTGGGGGCGGTCAAGAGCGCGCGCGCCCAGCGCATCCGCAACCGGATCACCGGCGGCATGCTGATCGCCGCCGGCGCCGGTCTGGCCATGGTGCGCCGAAACTAGCCATAACCGGCTAGGCCGCGTCCGCCCGGCGCTTGCGTTCGGCCTGGGTCAGCCCGCCGTAGCCCCAATCCGTGGCTGGGATTTCATCAATCACCACATAAGCGACCTCGCTTAGACCGGGCAGGACACGGGTCAGCATGTCCCGCGTCGCCGCGATCATCGCCGCCTTCTGCTGGGTCGTGTTGGTGCCCTGGGTGATCTTGATGTCGACATGGGCCGTGATACCGCCCGAGCCGGCAAGGGCCCGGCCGCCGACCGACCAGTGAGACGCCGGGGCATGTTCCACCAGCACGGC
The DNA here is from genome assembly GCA_048263775.1 of Rhodospirillales bacterium. Lineage (GTDB taxonomy): Bacteria > Pseudomonadota > Alphaproteobacteria > Rhodospirillales > Casp-alpha2 > UBA1479. Next base: position 340,074 of record JBLXDU010000004.1, on the reverse strand, counting down.
CGTGACGTCGGCCTTCTTGCCCATGATCTTGGCCATGAGGGCCGTTGTCTCTTGTTGCAGGGCCTGAACGGCGTCGGCGGCGAGGGGGGATCCCGAGGTCTTGATGGCGATGAAGGGCATTTGAAGTCTCCTGTTTTCGAAAGGATGGGATGACCCGGGATGTAGCAGTCGCCAATGATCAATTAAATTTTATTGTTTTAAATAAAATGATAATTAATATTTATCTATGAGTGATCTCGACCCCGATCTCCTGCGCACCTTCATCGCCATTGCCGACACGGGCCGCTTTGGGGCCGCGGCCGAGCGCGTACACCGCACCCAAGCGGCGGTCAGCCTGCAGGTCCGCCGTCTTGAGGATCGCGCAAGCGTGGCCTTGTTCCGCCGCCGCGGGCGGATCATGGAGCTGACCGAGGCCGGGGAGACCCTGTTGGGCTATGCCCGGCGGATATTGGACATGAATGCCGCCGCGTTGGCCGCCCTGCGCCGCGGACCCTTGGCTGGGGAGGTTCGTTTCGGTACCGTACAAGACCTGGCGGAAACGTTTCTGCCCGGCGCGTTGCGGCGGTTTTCCCAGGCCCATCCCGAGGTCAAGGTCACCGTCGCCGTCGCCGGCAGCGCCCAGTTGCGGGCCGAGGTCGCGCGGGGGGCCCAGGACATGGCCTTCGTCACCAGCGGCCCGGGCGACCGGCGGAACGGTCCCCACATCGAGACGCCGCTGATGTGGATCGCCGGCGACGGTTGGCGCCCGCCGGCGGGCCGTCCCCTGCCGCTGGCCGTGATCGACGCCCCCTGCCCGTTCCGCAATGCCGCCCTGCAGGCCCTGGACGACGCGGGGGTGCCTTGGGAAATCGCCATGACCAGCCCCTCCCTGCCGGGGGTTTTGGCGGCAGTGCGGGCGGGCCTGGGCATCACCTTGCGCACGGCCCTGTCTTTGGCGCCGGGGCTGTCGTCGCCGTCAGCCCCCCTGCCCGATCTGGACCCGGACCGGGTCGCCTTCCGCCTGGTGGCGGGAAATTCCCTTGCCCCGGCGGCGCAGGCGTTGCGCACCGCCGTCGCCGAAGAGGCGCGGGCAGGCATTCGGTCTTTGTCGATGGGATAGGATGGCCGGACCGCAGGCCGTCAGTTGCGTCTGAGCGGCACCACGTTTGATCCCGGCTTGCGCCGGATCGTGGCCTGGGCCAGGCCGGTCAAATAATCATCGCGCGTGAAATTATTGCCGCAGACCATGCAGGTCACGGGTCCGAACGGGTCACGGTCCGGGTCGAAACCACCCGGCATGACGTTCTGTGCCTCGCCGCAATGGGGGCAGGACACAGGATAGAGTTCCCTGGCCATGGGCCAAACACTCCCAGATAAAACATCAATCGGCACGAAAAGCGCAGGGACGGACGCCGCGTCTCCGCGGCGTCCGCTTCTGCAATGTGTCTCCCGCCCGTCGCCGGACAAAGTCCGGAAACGGCCGCCGCCCGGCCGACCAAGAAATTATCGGGGCGGTGTCAGGAGATCTTTATCCGATGGCTTTCAGATTTGCGGCCGCTTCACGACCATCACGTCCAGGCACCAGTTCATATTCCAGCTTCTGTCCTTCGGCGAGGGTTTCCATCCCCGAATCACGAACAGCGGAAATATGCACGAAAGCGTCCTTACCGCCCTCATCGGGAGTAACGAAGCCAAATCCCTTGGTCACATTGAACCACTTCACGGTTCCAGTAGGCATCTTTTATCAACTTCCTTTGTCGAGTGGAGTAACAGACCCCCAGGATCTTCGCCTTTTTGGGGCCGTGCCATGTACCATGGCCGGCGCGCCCAGGTCCGGTTCGGCCCAACGAAAGATACCCCCCTTCGCCGCCCGAAATCCGGGACTCCCCAAGCGATGCCGTGATTATCATCATACGGTAATGGATGAAACGCAACCGGAAACCCGCAGAGGCCGTAAGGGCAAGTCATGCGGCCGATATCGCCGTGTCGGGCCCTTGGGCCCGGGGTTAAAGGCCCGGGTCGTCCAACCCGGCCTGCCGGCAGGCGGCGACCACCGTGTTGCGCAGCAGACAACAGATGGTCATGGGACCGACGCCGCCCGGCACCGGCGTGATGGCGCCGGCCACCTTGACCGCCGCATCGAAGTCGACGTCACCAACAATGCGCGTCTTACCGGGGCCTTTTTCGGGTGCCGGGATTCGGTTGATACCGACGTCGATGACCGTCGCCCCCGGCTTGATCCAGTCGCCGGGCACCATGCGCGGGCGGCCCACGGCGGCGACCAGGATGTCGGCCTCCAGGCAGCGTTCGGCAAGATCCTTGGTGCGTGAATGGGCGACCGTGACCGTACAACTTTCGCCCAACAGCAGTGCCGCCATCGGCTTGCCGACAATGTTGGAGCGGCCCAGCACCACGGCCCGTTTGCCCGCCATGTCGCCCAAGGTTTCCTTCAGCATCAGCAGGCAGCCATAGGGCGTGCAGGGCACCAGGGCCCGCGCGTCGCCCGACCACAGGCGGCCGACATTGACGGGATGGAACCCGTCGACGTCCTTGGCCGGATCGATGGCGGTGATCACCGCCCCTTCGTCGATGTGATCCGGCAGGGGCAGCTGCACCAGGATGCCGTGGACGCCGGGGTCCTTGTTCAGATCGTCGATGAGGGCGAGCAATTCGGCCTCCGGCGTCGTCACCGGCAAACGGTGTTCGATGGACTGCATGCCGGCGGCGACCGTCTGCTTGCCCTTGGCGCCGACATAGACCTGGCTGGCCGGATCGTCGCCGACCAGCACCACGGCGAGCGCCGGGACGATCCCCGGGCCGTCCTTCAAGCGCCGCACGACGGCCGTGACGTTTTCACGCAATCGGTCCGCATGGGCCTTGCCGTCGATGATCGCAGCGATGGTCATTGTCTCTTCAGTCCTTTGTCTTGGCACCAGTCCGTGAGGCGGCGCATCAATTCCGTTTCGTCGCCTCGGATCAAAAGTGTCTTGGTTCTGGACGCCGCCCCCTGGGTGACCTCCATATCTGATTTCGCGAACCCCCATTCCTTGGCCAAAAGTTTGACCACGGCGGCGTTGGCCTTGCCCTTGTCGGCCGGGGCCGTGACCGAAACCTTGAGAACCAGCCCGCCCTCGACATCGGCGGCGAGGCCGGTCAGCCGATTGGCCGCCGCCTTAGGCGTGACCTTGAGCGCCACGCGCACGCCCTCCGCCACCGCCCGGAACGGTAGGGCTGCATCGGGCGCGGAAGCGTCAGACGATCTTGTGGGCAAGGCGGATCAGGAATTCCTTGAGGAACACAAGCCCCAGGATCAGCACCACCGGCGAAATGTCCAGCCCACCCAGGTTGGGTAGAAAGTTGCGAATCCGCCCGAGCAGGGGTTCCGTCGCCCGGTAGCAGAAGTCGCCGACCATATAGACGAACTTATTCGACGTGTTGACCACGTTGAAGGCAACCAGCCAGCTCAGGATCACGCCGATGATGACGACCCATGTGTAAAGGTTGAGGGCGATCAGAAGGATCGAAATGACGGGGCCGGTGATGACGTCCATGTTGGTCTCCGAATGTGCGGGCCGAGGCCGCACAAACGTAGGGGCAAGGGCCCGCCGCCGCAAGGTTTTAGGCTGAAACCGCGGCTTGACAGTGCGGATTGCCGGAAGCATTATCCGGCCTCCCAAAATGGCCGCCTGCCCGGATCGTCTTCCGATGCCGGCGGCTCACCCGGGAAGCCCGCTTGGCCGGGATTCTGATGGGGCCGTAGCTCAGTTGGGAGAGCGCGTCGTTCGCAATGACGAGGTCAGGGGTTCGATTCCCCTCGGCTCCACCACTTCCCCCCTTCACGAAAACCCCCTGAGCCTTGTTTGGCGTGCGCGCACCGGGCGCGCGACGGCCGATTCCCCTGTCACCATGATTTCCCTGCCCCATCGCCCCCGTGACACCGAGGAGGCTGCGTCCAGGCAAGAAAAACCCGGGCGACAAACGGCGCCCGGGCTCTTCACGGTTGGCGTGACAGTTCCGGACCCGGAGGTCCGGATCGGCGCCCTTCCCTATTAAAGTAGTCCGGCTGCGGCGGCTGCCGCGGCTGCCGCGGCTTCAATCGCAGCCTGGGCGGCCGCCTCCGCGGCGGCAAGGATGGCGGCCGCGGCGGCGGCATCCGCCGCAGCCTGCGCAGCGGCTTCAGCGGCGGCGGCGGCAGCGGCGTCAGCAGCAGCCTGCGCGGCGGCATCAGCGGCGGCAGCAGCAGCAGCGTCGGCAGCGGCCTGCGCAGCGGCTTCAGCAGCGGCAGCAGCAGCAGCGTCGGCAGCAGCCTGCGCCGCGGCTTCGGCAGCAGCAGCAGCAGCGGCATCGGCCGCGGCCTGCGCGGCAGCGTCAGCAGCAGCGGCAGCGGCAGCGTCGGCGGCGGCCTGTGCGGCGGCTTCGGCAGCAGCAGCGGCGGCTGCATCGGCGGCGGCCTGCGCGGCGGCATCAGCAGCTGCCTGTGCAGCCGCGGCGGTAGCCGCATCGGCAGCAGCCTGTGCGGCCGCGGCGGTAGCAGCATCAGCAGCAGCCTGTGCGGCGGCCTGCGCAGCAGCATCGGCAGCAGCGGCGGCGGCGGCCTGAGCGGCGGCATCCCCCGCAGCTTCAGCAGCGGCAACCGCAGCTGCCTGGGCTGCAGCGTCCGCTGCAGCTTCGACGGCGGCCCGGGCCGCTGCTTCGACAGCAGCCTGAGCGGCGGCTTCAGTGGCCGCAGTGGTCGCAGCAATGTTCGCAGCGGTTGAAGCCGCTTCTCGTGCCGCACCGGTTGCCGCTTCGCTGGCGACCGTCGCTGCCGCAGGTGTTGCGATTGCCGGCGTCAGGACCGCGCCAACGAGATCTGCCGGGGCCGGAAGGGTCGCGGTCACGGCCAGAGCTTGTTTCTCAACGATGCCAAGGACGCTTTCGGCCACTTCCAGGCTGGTGCTCAGTTCCGTGGTCAAGGCGTTCAGTTCGGCCTCGATCGCTTCCTTGGCCGGCCCGCTCGCCGACGCCGCGTCCTGTTCCAATCCCTTAATCTGGGCATTCAACGTTGTCCGCACCTGGGTGATGGATTCTTGGGCTTCGGCAACGGCGATGGCGGCGACGAAAGTGTCCTGCACCTCAATCGCAGCCAGAGAGGCCATTTCAACGCCTCCCGCCGCGGGCGCCACGGCGCTGTCGCCGGGCTCGATCGAGACAACACTGCCGTCGACCAACGATTGGACATCCGCGGCCCCTTCGATGACGCCGACCGATGTCGCGCCGTCCGCCGCGATCTTGATCAGAAGTTTTGTGCCGCGCACGCCGATTGTCGACGACGGCGTTACAATCTTGATCCCCTTCTTGTTCATGGAACCGGAGACATAAAGGAATGTGCCGGTCGCAAGTTTGAGGACGGAATTCCCGTTCTTCGTCGCCGGGTCGTACACCATCTCATCGACGACAAGGGAGGCAGCCCCCCCCAGCGTCAGGGTCGTGTCATCTATCAGGGAGACCTGCAATCCGCCATCGGAAACGGTTTCCAGCGTCTCGTGCATGACGACGCCATCGGCCAGCGTCTTTTCCGTCTTTCTGCCTTCCGGCGGCATCCCATACGCCGTCAACTGAACCTTGGAGACCGTTCCAACGGCCGCCGCCTGCACGTCCACGGACGCAAGGCCGATCAGTGCCGACAAACCGACGCCCAGGATCGCGCGGGACGCGCGAGGGCCGAACACCTTGAAGAGGGAGAGCATAGTTTGCATCAACGTTCCTGACTGAATTGCACGCATGATCAATAATCGTCGCCGAGCGGCGCCCTGTTCGGGCCGCCCTCAACTCCCCAGCACAATCTGCGCGCCAACGGGATGATCTGATGAAACCGGCCTTAGGTACGGCGCCGGTCGAAACCGAATCGATGTCATTCGATGAGGCTGAATATAATCGTAATCGAAATGAAATTATATATGCCTTACGCCATAACATGAGGTTTCCCTCAAGGGCCGGCCGTGAATTCCTTATGATTTCAAAATAAACATGGTGCGCTTACCGGCTGCACCGGCAGATCAACGCAGAAAGCGCCTCTTATGATTTTCGCTGAAAAGTCTGTCGCTTTGTGGGAGGTTGGCGCAACGTTTCATACAACGCAGTCAGTGACACAGAATACATGAAGACCCTGGGCCCCTTTTGGAAACACGACCGACGGCAGTCGCCGGCGCAACACAAACGCCATGGCTTGGCCGCCGCCTGGATCATCGGCCTGGCTGGAATTATCCTGCCGAACACCCATGCCGCGGCAGCGGAAGCGCCGACCGAGCCCGACAAGCCATGGTCGCTCACCCTGGAAGCCGGCATGCTGAACGACGACAGCGTCTCGATCGACGCCCTCGACAATCGGTCGGGGCAGGCTGACCAAGCCCGTGTCTTCAATCTGGGCGGGAGCTATTCCCTATTCGGGGAGTCAGCCCTCCCCATTAAGGCATCATATGGGTTTTCCAAGACCAGCTACCAGGACCTGAAAGCGTTCAATCTGCAATCGCATACCGCCTTTTTATCGACGCGCAAGAAACTGTCCGCTTTCGACGCGGGGTTCCTGTACGGATTTTCCCATACGGAACTGAGCGGCAATCCCTTCCTGAACTTCCACACGATCTCACCGACCCTGGGGCACGGCCTGACCACGAACTGGTACGTTCTGGCCGGCTACAACTACCAGAACAAGACCTTCCATACGGCCAAATCGAGAAATGCACAGGTCAACGGCTTGTCGTTCGACAACTTTTTCTTCTTCGACGAGACCCGTTCCTACATCAAGGCCGGGTACCGCTTCGAGCTGGAGAACGCGGCCAGTAGCGAATTCGATTTCGCAGGGCACTACCTGGACATCAGTCTGAAATCGACCTTGAGCGCATCGCCGGGCGCCGCCACCATCCGTTTCGGATATCAGTACTATCTGCGGGACTATACGAACGAGACCCCGTCCATTGGCCGGGAGCGGGAGGACCAACGCCACACGATTAAGGCGGAGATATCCGTACCGGTTCACGAGCATGCCCAGGTGAAAGCCGCCTACAAATACGTCAAGGCCCATTCCAACCTATCGACATCCGATTTCGACGAAAACGTCGTCAACGTCTCCCTGGCGCTTAAGTTCTAAGGTCGGGTGCCTCAGTCACACTCTCCCTAGACCCCTGACTTTCGGCCTAATTGAGGGCGTTTCGCGGATGCAATATCATTTACAGCTATGAATAGCTTGGGTTGCCACGTGCCGGGGGGATTGGCGCGCGGCATAATTGGAGAACATCATGCCGAGTGTGCTGGTTGTCGATGACAATGAACTGGCGCGAAACCTGATCGCCAATCCGTTGACGGAAGTCGGTTTCAGCGTGGAAACCGCCGCAGGCGGCTTCGAAGCGCTTGAGAAGTTCAAGGCCAGCCACCATCAAATGGTGATTACCGATATCCTGATGGCCGATGGCGAGGGCATCGACCTGATCCGCTCGCTGCTGGCCGACACCCCGGACCTGCCGATCGTCGCCGTATCAGCCGACCCCCGCACCAACGAGACCTCGTCTCTTGGCATGGCCGCCAAGATGGGGGCGCGCAAAACCCTGTCCAAGCCGTTCTCGGCCCTTGAATTGTTGGCTGTGGTCGGCTCGCTGTTGGCCGCCGAGGACGAGGCCCAGGCGCAGCCTGCCTAAAGGTCGCTCTTTTCCCGACATTCGCCCCGCCTCAGCCGTCTTCGCGCCGGCCTTCCTGCACGCCGTCGCCGGACAGGCTGTCGCCCATGACCGCCGGCTGCACGCCCGCCAACATCGGCACCCCGGCGCCGCGCAAGGCCTCCAGAATCGCCCGGTTGACCGCATAACGCAGTTCGTAATAACGGCTCGACGGCACCCAGAACCGCACCCCCAGCACCAACCCGCCGAAGGTGAAATCGTGCAGCCCGACCTGGGGCTCGGCGCCGCCGGCCTCCGCATCGGTCTTCGGCAAAGCACTGACGACCGCTTTCTGCACGGCCTCGGCCGCGCGCTCCAGGTCGGCATCGGCGGCCAGCGCGATCTTGGTCTGGACCACGCGCCGGGTTTCCGAATTGACGATGACCCGGCCGACGATGTCCTTGTTGGGAATGGTGATGCGCTCACCGTCCTCGCCGAGCAGGCGGGTGTAGGCCATCTTGACCTCGTCGACCACGCCCGAGGTCTCGCCGACCGTAATGGTGTTCCCGACCACGAAGGGGCGGGCCAGGATGATCGACAGTCCCGCCCCGTAGTTCGACAGCGGCCCCTGCAATGCCATGGTGGCGCCGAAGGCCGACGCCCCGGCCAGGGCGATCAGGGGGGCGATGGAAATGCCGAAATTGCCCAGCGTGATGATCGCGAGCACCGTCAGGATCAAAATCTTGACCGTATTGCCGATGAAGCGCGACAGAGTGACGTCGATGCCCTTGGCTTCGCAGACCGCCTGAATTCGACGCGACATCCAGCCGCCGGCCTTGAGCCCGACCAGCAGGAACAGCAACGCCCCCAGAATCTGGAAGCCGTAAGACACACCGAACTGAAGCAGCACGTCGACCCATTTGGCGACCTGCTCGACATTCTGTTCCAAGGTTTTTTCGACGTCGTTCATGCCTGCCCCCTTAAGATCATTGCCTCCGTCCCGACCGGGACGGGGAAAACCATACCCGAAATCACCCGCGTGGTAAGCGGAAACGGTTGCCGCGCTCAGCCCTCGCCGGCGGCATCGGCCTGGGCCTCCAGATGCTCCATGTCCGCGTCGGAAAAGCCGAAGTGATGACCGATCTCATGGATCAGGACATGGCGGATCAGGTGGGCAAGGTCCTCGCCGGTCTCACACCAATAATCGAGAATCGGGCGGCGATAGAGGAACACCATGTCCGGCATGCCTCCCGGGTCGCCGACGCTTTTGTCCGTCAGCGCGATGCCGCGGTAGAGCCCCAGCAGATCGAACGGGCTGTCCAGGTCCATCTCGCGCGCGGTTTCCTCGTCTGGGAAATCCTCGATGCGGATGACGACGTCGGCGGCAAGCCGGCGCAGGTGATCCGGAATCAGGGTCAGGGCCTCTTCGGCCATGGTCTCGAAATCGTCAAGACTGGGTGCGGTCAGGGTCATGCGTTAAGCTAGCGCCAAACGATCCGGGTGCAAACGCAAACAGGGAGATCTGAAATGACCGAGAAACTGACTGGCGTGGCACGAGAATCCGCGATCCGGAGCCTGGACGGCTGGGCCGAGGTGCCGGGCCGCGACGCCATCATCAAGACCTTCACCTTCAAGGACTTCAACGCCGCCTTCGGCTTCATGAGCCGCGCTGCCCTGAAGGCGGAAAAAATGGACCACCACCCCGAATGGTACAACATCTACAACCGGGTCGAAGTCACCCTGGCGACCCACGACGCCGGCGGCGTAACGCAAAAGGACATCGACCTTGCCGCGTTCATGGACAAGGCGGCTGGATAGCATCAGACCGGCTGCATACGCAGCGCGCCGTCCAAGCGGATGACTTCACCGTTGAGCATGACGTTGCCGCAGATCGCCAACACCAAGTCCGCGTATTCCGCCGGGTCGCCCAGGCGCGGCGGGAACGGCACGCCCGCCGCCAGGCTCTCCTGAACCTCGTCGGACAGGGCCGCCACCATCGGTGTCTTGAACACGCCGGGTGCTATGGTCATCACGCGGATGCCCCACTTGGCGAATTCGCGGGCCGCCGGCAGGGTCAAGGCCGCCACTCCGCCCTTAGACGCCGCATAGGCGGCCTGCCCGATCTGCCCTTCGAAGGCGGCGACCGACGCCGTATTCACGATCACCCCGCGTTCGCCCGTCGCCAACGGGTCGAGCCCCTGCATGCCATGGGCCGCCAAGCGCATCAGGTTAAAGGTGCCGATCAGGTTGATCTGAATGGTTTGGGCGAACACGTCGAGCGCCTGCGGCCCGTCGCGGCCGACGATGCGCTTGGGCGGGGCAATCCCGGCGCAGCTGACGGCGACGCGGGCCGGGCCATGGGCATCGGCGGCGGCGGCGACGGCGGCTTCCAGCGAGGCCGCGTCAGCCACATCGACCTGGAACGCCGTTCCGCCGATGGCGCTTGCAACTTCCTCGGCACCGGCCAAATTAAGATCAAGGCAGGCGACCTTGGCGCCCTTGGCCGCGAGTGCGCGGGCCGTCGCGGCCCCCAGGCCCGAAGCGGCGCCGGTGACCAGGGCAGCGTGACCGGAAATGTCCATGGATGTCCTCCGTCATTGGAAGTGTTCTGATAGGGTGGATGACTTCTAACAAAGCAAGGGTGTGGCGACAACGTGACACGCAGACCGGATGACCGCGACCCCGGCGACGAAGACCTGGTGACCCGGGACCTGGGCGGCAAGGTGCGCCAGACCATCGGCAAGGTGCCCTTCACCCGCGACGCCGTGGCCGCCTTTTACGCGGCCCGCGACCCGGCCACGCCGACGGGCGTGAAGATCGCCGTGATGAGCGCGCTCGCCTATTTCATCCTGCCCTTCGATCTGGTCCCCGATTTCATCGCGGCCTTGGGGTATACGGATGACGCGACCGTGTTCTACGGCGCCTGGCGATTGCTCGCCCCGCATTTGAAGCCGCAGCACGAAACCAAGGCGCGGGAATTTTTGCTGCAGGAAACGAAGGACGACATACCGCCGAAGGATTAGGCGAAAGCCGTATCCAAGCCATCCATGTCGAGGTGCGTTTCAAGATGCTTGGCGAGCGCATCAAGGGTCGCCTCGACCCGCGCCGCGTGGGACGCCGCCGCGTAGTCACCCGCCCGAACGGCGCCCAGAAACGCCCGCCGAAAGCCGTCCGCCGCGAACAGGCCGTGGACATAGGCCCCCATGACCCGCCCGTCTGCGGAGAGCGCGCCATCGGTTCCGTCCGCCAGCGTCAGCCAGGGCCGCGCCAACCCAGCGCCCGTGGTCTCGCCCATATGCATCTCATAGCCGGTGATGGCCTGATCGAAAACCGTGTCGCGGCCCGCCGCCGGGCGCAGGGTCTTGGCCGCGCCGATCACCGTGTCGACCTCGAGCAACCCAAGGCCCGGCACCGCCGCCGCCGCCCCCTCGACCCCGTCCGGGTCGGCAACGGTTTGCCCCAACATCTGATAGCCGCCGCACAGCCCGACGACGAGGCCGCCCCGCCGATGATGGGCCAGGATGTCGATGTCCCAGCCTTCGGCCCGCAGGGCGGCAAGATCGGAAAGGGTCGCCTTGGAGCCTGGGATCAGGATCACATCGGCATCGGACGGGATGACCGCTCCCGCCTCGACGATCACGACCTCGACCCCGTCTTCGGCGTTCAAGGGATCCAGATCGTCGAAATTGGCGATGCGCGGCAGACGGGGAACGGCGATGCGGATGCGGTCCGGCGCGGTTTGTTTTTGGCTGGTACCCGCGCCCAACGCCACCGCATCCTCGGCCGGCAGCAAGCGGGCGGATCCAAAATGCGGAACCACGCCAAAACAACGCATGCCGGTACGGTCCTTGATGATCTGGATCGCATCGTCGAACAACGTCACGTCGCCACGAAATTTATTGATGACGTAGCCACGCACGCAGGCGCGTTCGTCCTCGGTCATCAGGTCCCAGGTGCCGACCAGACTGGCGATCACGCCGCCCCGGTCGATGTCGGCAACCAGAACCACCGGCACCCGAGCCGCCAACGCAAAGCCCATGTTGGCAATGTCGCCGGCCCGCAGGTTGACTTCGGCCGGACTGCCCGCCCCCTCGACGATGACAAGGTCCGCGCCGTCCCGCATGACGGCGAAGCTGTCCAGCACCGCCGCCAGCAATTCCGGTTTCAGGGCGTGATAGTCCCGTGCCTTGGCATTGCCCCTGACCTTGCCTTGAACGACGACCTGGGCACCGATCTCCGTCTGCGGTTTCAGCAGCACCGGGTTCATGTGAACACTGAGCGGCTGGCGCGCGGCCTGGGCCTGCAACGCCTGGGCGCGGCCGATCTCACCGCCGTCATCGGTCACGGCGGCGTTGTTGGACATGTTCTGCGGCTTGAACGGGCGGACACGAAGGCCCCGGTTCGCGAACAGGCGGCACAGGCCCGCGACGATCAACGACTTTCCCACGTCCGATCCCGTGCCCTGAACCATCAGGGCCTTGGCGGGCCCGGCGGGACGGGCAGGGATGCTATTTGTGGGCGGCAAGGGCCTGGATCAACGGATCAGCGGCAGGGTTCGACTGCCGGCCCGCCAGGATGCTGTCCGGCGTGGCGCCGGGGCCGTAGAAGGCTTCGTTGAGGTCGCGGCGGCGGATGAACACGGCCCCTTCCAGGGAAAATCCGGCATAAAGCCCCGACTTGGAATTGGCGAAGGCGATGATGTCGGCCCCTGCGTTGGTCGTCACGGCACCCTCGATCCCGGCCCCGTAGACGGCCATGGTGATGCCCGTATCGGCGCCGACCGTGCCCTGGTTCTCCAGGACCGCCTTCAAGGCGCCGTCGGAACGGATGGCCAGCACGACCTCGGTCTGCTGGATGCCCGCCTGCAACCCGAAGCTGGCGACGCCGAGGGACAGGAACACCGGTGCCGACCAGGACCCGTCGGGTGCCCGCGCCAAAAGCACGCCGTTGCCGCCCTCGCCGCCGGCGATGAACCCGGCCTTGACCAGATCGGGGAACACCACGACGGCGCGCGCCGTCGGGATGTGCTTGGCCGCCTCGGCCAATTGCTTGACCGTGGTGAAGCGTTCGACCGTCGCCGTCGCCGCCGCGATGATGTGGCGGGCCGCCACGGGCGGCTCCGATTCCAGGCGGGTACAGCCGACCAGAACCATGAAGGTCAATGCCAGCACCAAAAGCCCGCGCATACCTGAGGTCATCGTCTTGTCCCCCCGCCCGTTCAAAACTCGATCCCCGCCTGGGCCTTCACGCCCGCGCGGAATGGATGCTTGATCATCTCCATTTCCGTGACCAGGTCGGCCGCCTCGATCAGCGCCTCCTTGGCGTTGCGCCCGGTGACCACGACATGCAGGTCGCGGGGCTTGTTGCGCAAGGTTTCCACCACCTCGTCCAACGGCAGGTTGTCGTAGCGCAGCACGATGTTCAGCTCGTCCAGGATGATCATCTTGTAGCTGGGGTCGGCCATCAATTCCTTGGCCGCGTCCCAAGCCTGGCGTGCCGCGGCCAGGTCGCGCTGGCGGTCCTGGGTCTCCCAGGAAAAACCCTCGCCCATGGCCTTGATGGTGACCTGATCGGGGAATTTCGCCAGCACGTCGCGTTCGCCCGTTTCCCACACGCCCTTGACGAACTGCACGATGGCGACGCGCATGCCGTGGCCGACGCAGCGCATGGCCATGCCCATGGCGGCGGTCGATTTGCCCTTGCCCTTGCCCGTATGGACGATCAGCAGGCCGCGCTCTTCGGTCTTTGTGGCCAGGATCTTGTCCCGCGCCGCCTTCTTCTTGCGCATCTTCTCGGCATGGCGGGCGTCCAGCTCCGCCTCGGTCATCGTGTCTTTGGTTTTTTTGTCCATTGGGGCGCGCCTCATCTATCGGCTGATCGTAACTTATCCCGGCTTCCGGCCCCTGCCGTCAACCGTCACGGGCAAGACGCTCCAGAAGCGGGCGCGTCGAATTGAGGCGCGGGCTCCACAGCCCCCGGTCCTGGGCCTCCATGAACCGGGCGGCCATCTCCTTCAGCGCCGCCGGGTTGTGCTCGGCGAGGAAGTCCCGGACCTCGGCATCATCCAGATAGGCCTGAAAGACGGCATCGAAATGGTGATCGGCGACGCAGCGCGCCGTGGCGGCGAAGGCGAACAGATAGTCGACCGTGGCCGCCATCTCGAACGCCCCCTTGTAGCCATGGCGCATGACGCCCTGGATCCATTTCGGATTGGCCGCCCGGGCCCGAACCACGCGGGAGATTTCTTCATCCAAAGTGCGCACGCGCGGGCTTTCCGGGCGCGCATGGTCGCCGAAATAAACCGCCGGCTGGCTGCCCTTCAGGCTGCGCACGGCGGCGGTCAGGCCGCCCTGGAACTGGTAGTAATCGTCGGAATCCAAAAGGTCGTGTTCGCGGTTGTCCTGGTTCTGCAGCACCGCGTCGGTGGTGCGCAGGCGCGCTTCGAACAGGCCGTGCGCCGCCCGGCCCTCGGCCCCCGCACCATAGGCATAACCGCCCCAGGCGATATAGACGCGGGCCAGGTCGTCCTCCGTCTCCCAACCTTTTTCGTCGATCAACGCCTGCAGCCCGGCCCCGTAAGCCCCCGGCATGGAGCCGAAGACCCGGTGGGTCGCCATCCGAAGCGCGTCGTCGCCGCCCAATTTCGCTGCGTCCTCTTTCACCCGAGCGGCCAGCGGATTATCGGCTTCCGTTTCGTCCAAGGCGGCGACCGCGCGCACGGCGGAATCGAACAGGTCGATCAGGCCCGGAAAAGCGTCGCGGAAAAAGCCGGAAATGCGAAGCGTCACATCGATGCGTGGCCGGCCGAGGACGGAGACGGGCAGAACCTCGAACCCGGTAACGCGGCGGGACGGGCCGTCCCATTGCGGCTTGACGCCGAGCAAGGCTAGGGCCTGGGCGATGTCGTCGCCGCCCGTGCGCATGTTCGAGGTCCCCCAGGCGGAGATCGCGATGGACTTGGGCCAGTCGCCGTGGTCCTGGGCGTGGCGTTCGACCAACAGGCTCGCCGCCTTCCAGCCCAGTTGCCAGGCGGCCGGGGTCGGCACCGTGCGGGTATCCACGGAATAGAAATTGCGCCCCGTGGGCAGCACGTCGGGCCGCCCGCGCGTGGGCGCGCCGGATGGCCCCGGCAGCACGAAGCGCCCGTCCAAGCCTGTCAGGACGCCCTGAATTTCCGCCGCACCCGAGGCCTCGACCGCCGGGCGCAGATGGTCCTGGATGAAATCGAGCACGGGGACGGTCATGGTCCAGGCAGGGTCGGCCGGGATGTCGCCCGCGACCAAAGCCGCCGCGAGAATTTCCAGCCGCTCCACCACATCGCCCGCCGTGCGCCAGGGGGCCTCCGTATTGTCCAGTGCGGTCGGGCGGGCACCGGTCCAGGGGGCGGCCATATCGCAGTCGAGGGGATCGAAGTCCGGTCCCAATTCCAGGTCCGCCGCCAGGGCGCGCAGCAGGGAGGCGTCTTCCGGCCCGGGCCCCCGCGGTACACGGGCCAGCGCCACCAGCAAGTCCGTCAGCAGCCGTCCCGTGGGCGACAGGCCCAGAATATGCAGGCCATCGCGGATCTGCATTTCCTTCAGCTCGCACAGATAATTGTCGAGCTTGGCCAGTTGGTCGCCGGACACGTCGTCGGCCGCCATGCCGCAATCGGCGCCGATGCCCGTGGCGTGACAGAGGGTCAGGATGTCCTTTTCCAGGACCTTGATGCGCCGGCGGTCGACGCCGGCGGCCTCGTAATATTCATCGACCAGAGCTTCCAGGTCCTTCAGGGGCCCGTAGCTTTCGGCGCGGGTCAGGGGCGGGGTCAGATGGTCGACGACGACGGCGGCCCCCCGGCGCTTGGCCTGGGTGCCTTCGCCGGGGTCGTTGACGATGAAGGGATAGATGTTGGGCAGCGGGCCCAAGGCCGCTTCGGGAAAACAGTCTTGCGACAGGGCGAGCGACTTGCCCGGCAGCCATTCCAGATTGCCGTGCTTGCCCATGTGGACCACGGCGTCGGCGCGAAAATTTTCCCGCAGCCAGGCGTGGAAGGCGAGATAGCTGTGCGGCGGCACCAGGTCCGGGTCGTGATAGCTGGATTTGGGATCGATGTTGTAACCCCGCGCCGGCTGCAGGCAGACCGCCACGTTGCCGCAACGAAAGGCCGCGACGGCGAAATGCCCGCAGTCGAGCGACCCCGGGCGGAAGAAGGGATCGGTTTCCGCCGGGCCCCAACGATCGATCACCGCGTCCTGCACGGCCCGGGGCAGGTTGCCGAAGAACATCTGGTATTCGTTGAAGGGAAGAACCTCATCCCAGGTGCGCGACGCCAGCGCCCGAAGGTCGTTGGTCGGCCCGGCCAGCAGCCGTTGCACCAATGCGTCGCCATCGGCCGGAACATCACGCAGGGCGTATCCCGCCGCCGCCATGTCGCCCAGCAGCTTGACCGTCGCCGCCGGGGTGTCCAGCCCGACGCCATTGCCGATGCGCCCGTCCCGGTTTGGGTAGTTGGCCAGCACCAGGGCGACGCGGCGCTCTTCCCGCGTTTTCCTTGCAAGCCGCGCCCAGGCCGCGGCCAGATCGGCCACGAAATCGACCCGGTCGGCAACCGGCTCATACCGCACGATGTCGGTTTGCGTCGCCTCGTCACGCCGGGCCCGGCCCTTGAACGACACGGCACGGGTGAAGATGCGCCCGTCCACTTCCGGCAGGGCCACGTTCATGGCGATGTCGCGGGGGCCCAGGCCGAAGGTGCCCGATTGCCAGCCTTCCCGGTTGCCGCCCGAGAACACGGCCTGCAGCACGGTGGCACCCGGCTTGTCCAAGGGCCCCGGCGCGCGGCCGCCGCCCAGCTTGTCCGTGCCGGGCGCGGTCACGGCGAAGCCCGTCGTGTTGATGACCACGGCCGGGGGCGCGTCGGTGAAAAACCCTTCCAGGGTCGCCGCCGAGACCGGGTCCTTCAGACTTTTCACGTAAACCGGCAACGCGTTGAGCCCGGCCCGGGCCAAGGATTTGACCAGAGCATCGACAGCATCCAGATTCCCTGCCTGAACGAGCGCGCGATAAAACACCAGGGCCGCCACGGGCGTATCTTCCACCCAATGACTGCGCAGGGCCTCCAGATCGGGCACCGCCTTACCGGGCCAATAAAGCCCACAAGCCAAAAGCGGCTCCGGCTCCAGCCAATCGTCCCCGCCGGTACCGATCAGGAACGCGGCGTAATCCAGAAACCGCCCCGCGTTGGCCGGCCCACCCTGTACCAGGTATTGCCACAGGCGGTGCTGGGCATCGCGCGGCAGGGTCGACCAGTCTGCCAGTTCCGCGTCGGGCGCGTCATCACCGGGCAGAACCGCCAGCGGGATACCCTGCGCTGCAGCCGCCTGAGCGATCTGTTCCACACCGTAGGGCCAGTAGGCCCGCCCGCCCAAAAGCCGCACAACGATCAACCGCGCATGGCTGACCACGGCGTCGACGTAAAGATCGACACTCATGTTGTGGGTCAGATGCATGACATTAGCGAGACGCAGGGAGGGGGACGCGGGCTTGCCGCTCAGCCGACGCGCCTGGGCATCGGCCAGGGCCGCCAGTTCCGTGTCTGCGGCGGACAGCACGACGATGTCGCCCGGCGTCTGGCCCAGGTCGAGGGCTTCCGTTCCGTCGTCGACGATACCGGGTTGGGCGGCAAGAAGATGCAAAGCGGGCTCCGCTGATCAGAAAGGGGCGGACATATATATAGGAGAAGACGGGCGGGGACCTAACCCCCGAGCGCCTAACCCTGCAGGGCGCGTGTCACGGCGGCGCGGTCCAGGCCCTGCAGGCCGATGACGACCAGGCGGGTTTCCGGCAACTCGCCGTCGGCCCAAGGACGGTCGTAATAGCCGTCGACGCGCGATCCCACGCCCTGGATGACATGGCGGCGCGGCTTGCCCGCGACATGAACGAAGCCCTTCACGCGCAGGATTCCGTGGTCGCGGGCGGCGGCCTCGATGCGGGATTTCAGGGCATCCGGATCGGCGGAGCCGGCGATCCTTACTTCGAAGCTGTCGAAATCGTCGTGATCGTGGTCGTCCTCGCCCTCGTGATGGGACGGGCGGGCGTCCAGATCGTCCTCGGCCCCGGCCTTGATGCCCAGCAGCACGTTGGCGTCGATCTTCCCGTGGCGGGTTTCGACGATCTTCACCTGACGCGGCAGTTCAGCCTCGACCACCGCCCGCGCGGCGGCAAGGCCCGCCGCATCGGTCAGGTCGGCCTTGTTCAGCAGCACCATGTCGGCGGACAACAATTGGTCCTCGAACACTTCTTCCAAAGGTGAATGATGGTCCAGATTGTCGTCGTCTTCGCGCTGGGCCGCCACGGCGTCCGGATCATGGGCGAAGCGGCCCGCCGCCACGGCGGGGGCATCAACCACGGCGATCACCCCGTCGACGGTGACCCGGGCGCGGATTTCCGGCCAGGTGAAGGCCTTGACCAGGGGTTTGGGCAGGGCCAGCCCGGATGTTTCGATAACGATATGGTCTGGCGGGTTCGGCCGGTCGAGCAGCATTTCCATGGTCGGCAGGAAATCGTCGGCGACGGTGCAGCAGATGCAGCCGTTGGCCAGTTCAACCACGTCGTCTTCGGCGCAGCCCTCGATGGCGCAGCCGTTGATGACTTCGCGGTCGACGCCCAAATCCCCGAATTCGTTGATCACCAGGGCAATACGCCGCCCGCCCGCGTTCTGAAGCAGATGGCGGATCAGGGTCGTCTTGCCGGCGCCGAGGAAGCCGGTGATCACGGTCGCGGGAATTTTCATGAAGTCGGGAACCCTTGTCAGAATTAGAGAGGATGGCCCTTGAGCACGAGCGGCAGGCCGGCCGCCGTGAATACCACACGGTCGGCACGTGCGGCCAGTCGCTGATTGGCCAGCCCCGCCGCATCGACGAAAGCACGGGCCAGGGCATTGGCCGGTATGATGCCCAGACCGACCTCGTTGGATACGAACACCACGGACCCTGGCAGGCCGTCGAGCCCCTGGGCGAGGACATCGACCTCGGCCGCGGGGTCACGCCCGGCGGCCATCAGATTGGACAGCCAAAGCGTTACGCAATCGACCAGCACCGGGCGGTCGGGGGCGGCATGCTCGCGAATCTGTTCGAGAATATCCAAGGGCTCCTCGATGGTTTCCCAATCGGCCCCCCGGCGCGCCCGATGGGCGGCGATGCGGTCGGTCATCTCGCCGTCCCGGGCCTCGGCCGTGGCCAGGTAGAGCCCGCCGCCGGCCGCGTCCTCGATCAGGGTTTCGGCAAGTCGGCTTTTGCCCGAACGCTGGCCGCCCAAGATCAAGGTGACGGGAGGCAAGCCGCCTTCCATGTCAGTGGCCCCCTTTGACGAGCGGCATGACCGCATGGGGCGGGGCGTTGACCCGCACGATCCGCCAGGCCCCGCCGCGCCCCCGCAGCAAGCCGCCCTGGACATGTTCCAGGCAGGTCACCGACAGGGTCGATATGGAAAAGGACATGGCCCCTTCCGGCGTCAGGCCGAGCGAATGGGCCATGGCGGCGCGGATGGTCCCGCCATGGGTCACGGCGACGATGTCCCGGCCCGCGTGGTCGGCGGTATAGCGCTCGATCACCCCGGACACGCGGGCGATCTGATCGGCGAAGCTTTCGCCGCCGGGCGGGCGGGAGCGGGCCGGGGTTTCCCAGAACTGGCGGAAGGTTTCCGGATCTCGGGCTTCCATCTCGTCCCAGGTCGATCCCTGCCAGTCGCCGAAGGATTGTTCGCCCAAATGTTCCTCGGCGATAGGGGCGGGGAATTCCAGCCCTTCCTCGCGGATCGCCTGGGCCGTCTTATGGGTGCGCGTGAGGTGACTGGTCAGCCAGACCGCATCGGCGGGCAGGGCGCCGGCCAAATGGCGGAAACTGTCCCGATCGGACACGTCGCAAGGCACGTCGTTGCCGCCGTAAATGGTGCCGACCACGGAAGGCACGGGAGCGTGGCGCACCCACCACCAGCGGGTCACGGGAATATCGGGTTTTTTGGTCACAGGCTGATCTCCACGGTCGCGGCCGCCAGATAGACGGCGATTTCCACAATCTGTTGCTGCGCGCCCAAGGTGTCGCCGGTATGGCCGCCGACCGCCGCATGCATGGCCCAGCAAGCGAACAGCCCCGCCGCCAGGCCCGCCGCCGCCAGGGTGCCGACCCCGGGGCCCAGGATGGGCAGGAGCGGGGCCAGGGCCGCAAACCCCAAAACCAGGGCCAGCCCCGCCGCCCAGTTGGGCGGGCGGCCGGCATCCTTGGCCAGCCCGTCGGCCCGCGCCGGTGACAGGACAATCATCGTCGGCACCAGGGCCGCGCGGGACAAAGCCCCCGCCGCGACCAGCACCAAAGCCGCCGCGCCCGGCCCCGCGAGGGACGCCAGGGCCGTCGCCTTCAGCCCGGTCGCGAACACCAGGGCCAGAACCCCGAAAGTGCCGATGCGGGAATCGCGCATCACGTCGAGCCGCCGGTCGCGGCCCGCGACGCCGAGCCCGTCGGCGAAATCGGCCAGGCCGTCTTCGTGCAACGCCCCCGTCAGGACAGCCATGACGGCAAGCGCCAGCAAGGCCGCGGCAAGGGGATGCAGGCCCGATCCCGCCGTCACCAGGATTATCCCGGCACCGAAGCCGCCGACCACGACCCCCGCCAAAGGAAAGGCCCAGGCGGCCCGGCCAAGGGCCCCCGCCCCGCCGTCATGACGGGCAGGCACCGGAAGGCGCGAGAGAAAGGCGATGGCCAACAGCGCGTCGTCCCACGGCCGCCATGGGGCGGCGGAGGCCGGATCGGGATCGGATGCGGGATCGTCCGTCGCCAAGGGGCAACTCCTTATCGGATCAACGTGCCGCGCAAAGGGCCGTTTCGGGAAATTCCCGTCACCGGCGCGGCCGATTGGGTTATATGTGACCGACCCCGGAAAAGGAAACAAGACCTCGTGCCGCAAATTGCCCCCCCACCCGATCCCGCCACCTTTTTGACCGACCTGCCCGGGCCGGACACCGATGCCCAGGCCGCCGTGCGGGCACGCGACGCGGTTCTGACCAAGCCCGCCGGATCGCTGGGCCGGCTGGAGGAAATCACCGAATGGCTGGCCGGATGGCAGGGGCACGCCCAACCCCGCGCCGACCGGGTCCAAGCCCTTGTGTTCGCCGGTAATCACGGCGTCGCAGCCCAGGGCGTGTCCGCCTATCCGCCCGAGGTCACGGCCCAGATGGTCGCCAACTTCCAGGCCGGGGGAGCGGCCGTTAATCAATTATGCCGCACGTTCGGCGTGGACCTTGCCGTCATCCCCCTCGATCTGGACACCCCCACCGGCGATATCACGCAAGGCCCGGCCATGTCGGCGGATGAATTCTCCGCCGCGTTCCAGGCCGGGACGGAGGCCGTCGATGACCGGGCAGACCTTTTGTGCATCGGTGAAATGGGCATCGCCAATACCACCGCCGCCGCCGCCGTCTGCTTAGGTCTGTTCGGCGGCGCGGGGGCGGATTGGGCCGGGCCGGGCACCGGCCTGCCCTCGGCGGGCGTGTCGGCCAAGGCGGACGCCATCACGCGCGCCGTCGCGGTCAACGGGATCGCTCCCACGGATGGATTAGAGGTTTTGCGCGCCTTGGGCGGGCGGGAACTGGCGGCCATGGCCGGTGCCGTTGCCAAGGCCCGCCATCTGGGCCTGCCCGTGCTGCTTGACGGTTTCGTCGCAGGGGCGGCGGCGGCCTGTCTTCAGGTCCGGCGGCCGGGAGCCCTCGACCATTGCCGGGCGGCGCATCTGTCGGCGGAACCGGGCCACGCGCGCCTTCTCGCGAAACTCGGCATGGCGCCGCTGCTGCAATTGAACATGCGGCTTGGCGAAGCATCGGGAGCGGTCTTGGCGGTCGGCCTGGTACAGGCCGCCCTTGCCTGTCATCGGGGCATGGCGACCTTTGAAAGTGCGGGCGTCAGCGGCAGGGAATAGATCCGGGGCGCGCCCGTCTATTCGATCATTTCCTCCTCGTCGTCACCGGCCGTGCCACGCTGAATGCGGTGCTTCAGCTTGAGCAGGTCGCGGCGCCGGCCGTCCTCGGCGATCAGGCCTTCGATAAACCGGCCCTGGAACCGGTCGATGCCGACGGAGCGGCCGAATTCGACGGATTCGCGGGTGTCGCAGCGGCACATGATCATCCGCCCGCCGCCGCCCGAGGCCGCGATCTGACGCAGCCGCTCCTTGACGTCGTCGCTGGAATCGGCGAGGGCCGGGGTCCAGATCAGCTTGGCGTGATCGCAGCCCAGTTTTTCCCGGTCGACCAGGAACATGGTCTGCATGGTCAGACCGTCGAGCAGCACCCGATACCCCCGTTCCTGCACATATTCGCGGGCGATCAGAAAGGCCGGCAGGTCGGAGAAGATATCTTCCTTCTGCAGCTCGATCACCATCGCCCCCCGGCGCGACGCCGAGACGTTGTCGTCGAAGATCTGGAATTCATCCGACAGCAGGGTCTTCACATTGGCGTTGATGGAAATCTCGCCGGTGATGGTGATGGCGTCGGTCTTCGACAACATGGACAGCATGCGCTTATCCAGGGTTTCCGTCAGGTGATAGAACAGCCAGCGGTTGGAGGTCAGGTTGACCCCCGGCATCAGGGTTTCGCGCAGGTCGTTGATGGAGATGAACAGTTCGGAAAATTCCTGTTCGGGAATCAGCTTGCTGTCGACCTTGCAGACGAACTGGCGGCGCACGTAGTTCGACAGATCGGCGCGGCCGAGTGCATCTTCGACCCGGGCCAGAATGTCGGGCGTCAGGGGCTCACCCTGTTCCTGCTTGGCGCGCAGCGACGAGCGCGCATCCATGCGCGAGCGCACCTTGGTCAGGCGCACTTCCTCTTCCTCGGCCAATTCGCGGGCCAGACGCAGGATCTCGTCGTAATCGTTGACCGCGTCGTACCAGGTCGCAAAGGGCTTTTCGTGGGTCGAGGCCTCGGCGATCAGGGGATCGTCGGAAAACAGGAACCGCACCTTCTGGACCACGGTTTCCACCTGGGGCCGGGCTTCGGCCTTGAAGGCGAAGATCAGATCCGCGCTGCGCAGCGCGAACAATTGGCCCATGGTGGTCGAGATCAGAGGATCGAAGCTGGAAGTCGCGGCCCGGATATGCTGTTCGCGCCGGTTGAACGGGCGCAACTGCGACAGATGGACATGCACGACCTGACGCCCGCCCCGGTGTTTTTCCAGGCGGCGCACATAGTCCAGCAGCAGGTTTTCCTGGCTGGGGATTGCTTTCTGTGCGTCGGGCGCCGTCGCCATGTTTCCGCCGTTTCCTGTTTCGTTGCCGGGTGCCGGTGCGCGCGCCTCAGCGCGCCGTCGCCGCCGCCCGTTCCTTCTTAATGCGCGCGCGCCGTCCCTGTGAACGCACGGTGTCAATCAGCCGGTCCATGAGGAAGCCCTGGAACCGGGTGATGCCCAGGTTCAGGCCCCATTGGATGGCCTGTTCGGAATCGACGCGGGACAGGATGATCGATTCCTTGCCCGCGTCGCGAATGATGCGGCGCAGGTCTTCAACCTTGCTGTCGTCTTCTTCCTCGTTCTCGAATTCCGTGCCCCAACCGACCTTGATGAAGTCGGCACCCAGGATCGCCGGGTCGAAGAACTGCATGGACACGGGCGAAATGCCGTCGACCAGCACACGGTATCCGTTCTGCTGCAGCATGTTGCGGGCGATGGTGAAGGCGTCGACGTCGGAAAAGATGTCGATCACCTGCATTTCGATGATGACGTTGTCCTCATGCCCGGCGACGGCACGGTGGAAGTTCTGAAAATCGCGCGACAGCACCGTGCCGATGTTCAGGTTGAGCGAGATCGGCTCGCTCATCTTCTCGAAGTTGCGCCCGGCCATGTTGGCCAGGATGACCCGGTCCAGGCCCTCGGTCAGATATTGGAACAGCCAAATCGACGAGAACAGATTAACCCCGGGGGCCACCCGCTTCTTCAGGTCGCCGATGGAAATGAAGTGTTCGCGGAAGATCACGCCCTCGGGCCCGTTGGCGCCGATGTGCAGGCACAGCTGTTCGCGGATCAGGTCGTCGATGGGCACGCGCGGTAGAACCTGGCTAAGCGCCGTCAGGTGCTGCGCCGTCAGCGGCTGGCCCACGGATTTCTGTTGCGCCACCGCTTCGGCGGCCTCGCGCTTGGCGGTTTCCTCGGCCTCCAGCACCAGGGAGCCGACAACCCGCACAAAGGCACGGAAATCCTCGTTCTCCGACAGGTCATACCAGGTCGACAGGCGGTCTTCGCCCAGGCCCGTCTCGTCGATATGGGTCAACGGGTCTTCGGAAAACAGCGCGCGGACCTTCTCGACCGGATTTTCCGCCTCGTGCACGGGGACCGTGCGGCACAGAAGGATCTGGTCCGCGTTCTTCATCTGGAACAGGGTCGCTTCGTGCTGATTGGTCAGATTGTCGAAGTTGCGCGCCGCCAGACGTATGAAATGCGGCTTGCGGTTCGAGCTTTTCAGCTCCGACAAATGCAGATGCACGGCATAATAGCCGGGCGCCCCCGCCTCCATTCGGTTGAGGCGGTCCAGCAGAAGTTTTTCCTCGAGCGTATCCGGTGAAGGAATCTCGGCCATGGTGCTCCCGTTCGCCCCCGGACCCCGCGTGTGCGGAACCCCGATGTCGACAGTCATTCCGGGGACCCTTCCCGCAGCCCCGGAGGTTTCGCCGTAATCGGCAAGTTGCGCCAATGCTAAAGTGAAATCGTTAAAAAAGTCATTTCATTTCCGACGCTTGGTTCGGCGACTTGGATTTACCGCCGCGACCGCCCGGGCCATGGCTGCGCACCGCGTCAGGCACCTTGACCTCGACCCCGCTTGAGGGTCATAAGCGACGGTTTCTTAATACTTGGCGGGCATTATAGATCGCGGATTTGGCGGTTTTTTGCCCAAAATGCGGCAAAATCAGAACGGGTGACCCATTCATGGCCCTACGCAAGACCATCCTCGTTACCGGCGGGGCGGGCTTTATCGGCTCGCATCTCTGTGCACGCCTGCTCGAGACAGGTGCCGGCGTGATCTGCGCCGACAACTTCTATACCGGCTCCAAGGACAACGTCCTGGGCCTGCTGGACCACCCCCATTTCGAGGTCATGCGCCACGACGTGACCTTCCCGCTCTATGTCGAGGTCGACGAGATCTACAATCTGGCCTGCCCGGCCTCGCCCGTGCATTACCAGTACGATCCCGTGCAGACGACCAAGACCTCCGTGCACGGCGCCATCAACATGCTGGGCCTGGCCAAGCGGACCGGCGCCAAAATTTTGCAGGCCTCGACCTCCGAGGTTTACGGCGATCCGGAAGTCCATCCGCAGACCGAGGATTATCGCGGCCGGGTCAATCCCATCGGGCCGCGCGGATGCTATGACGAAGGCAAGCGCTGCGC
This sequence comes from Rhodospirillales bacterium, assembly GCA_048263775.1. Taxonomy (GTDB): domain Bacteria; phylum Pseudomonadota; class Alphaproteobacteria; order Rhodospirillales; family Casp-alpha2; genus UBA1479. Next base: position 315,063 of record JBLXDU010000004.1, on the reverse strand, counting down.
CGAAACTCTGTTTTTCGACTATTACCGCCAACACAGCCTGAATATCCGGGTCGCGCGCATCTTCAACACCTACGGCCCCAACATGCATCCGTCGGACGGACGGGTGGTGTCCAACTTCATCGTTCAGGCGCTGAAAGGCGAGGATTTGACCCTTTACGGCGACGGTGGGCAGACCCGGTCGTTCTGTTATGTCGATGATCTGGTCGACGGGCTGATGCGGCTTATGAACGCACCCGACGCCGTAACCGGGCCGGTCAACCTAGGGAATCCCAACGAATTCACGATCCTGGAGCTGGCCGAACTGGTCATCGAGATGACCGGCGCAAAGTCAAAGATCGTCAAGATGCCGCTGCCCCAGGACGACCCCATGCAGCGCTGCCCCGACATCTCGCTCGCCAAGGACAAACTGGGCTGGCAGCCGACGATCCAGTTGAAGGCCGGCCTCGAGAAAACCATCGCCTATTTCAAAGGGGTCCTGTGACGGGCCGAGTTCGGCGCACAGAAAACAGGCTTTTCTCATGGATTTAGCGGCGTTTTTTGACAGCGAAATGGAAGAACACGCGGCTGTCGCCAAAGCGACCCGCGAGGCCTTGGCAGCCCCCTTCCAGGCGCTCGTAACTGTCGCCGTCAAGTCCCTGAGAACCGGCGGAAAATTGCTTTTCTTCGGGAACGGCGGCAGCGCCGCCGACTGTCAGCATCTGGCGACGGAATTGACCGTCCGCTACAAGACCGACCGCGCGCCGATCGCCGCCGTCGCCTTGACCACGGACACCTCGGCCCTGACCGCCGGCGCCAATGACTTGGGATTCGATCAAGTCTTCGCCCGCCAGATCCAGGCCCTCGGAAAGCCCGGCGACGTCGCCGTCGGGATTTCCACCTCGGGTCAGAGCCCCAATGTGCTGGAAGGCCTGCGCACCGCGCGGGCGGGAGGGTTGATCGCCGCCGGCCTGAGCGGCCGTGGCGGCGGCAAAATGGCCAACCTGGCCGACCCTTTGCTGATCGTGCCGTCGGACATCACCGCGCGTATCCAGGAAATGCATATTACACTTGGTCAGATGCTGTGCGGCGCGATTGAGATAGAATTGGGCCTTGTAACACAGGACGCGGGATGATGACGGAACGCACGGACCTGATCGCCCTGGTCGAGGCGCTGGCGGATACCAAGGTTGTCTGTCTGGGCGACGTCATGCTCGACACCTTCGTTCATGGCGAGGTCGAGCGGATTTCTCCGGAAGCCCCGATCCCCGTGCTGCGCGTGACCGGCGAGACCCGCATGCTGGGCGGAGCCGGCAATGTGGTGCGTAATTTGGCCGCGCTGGGCGCCAAGACCCGGTTCCTGTCCGTCATCGGCGACGACGACGCCGGGGCCGAAGTGCGGACCCTTCTGGCCCGGGAGGCCGGCGTGACGGGCGATCTCAAGACCGACGCCGGGCGCCAGACCACGATCAAGACCCGTTTCGTCGCCGGCACGCAGCAGATGCTGCGCGCCGACCGGGAAACCAGCCGGCCCACGGCCGCTGGCCTGCAGGATCAACTGGCCGCCGATGCCGAAGCCGCCGTGCGCAGCCACAAGGTCGTGGTGTTGTCCGATTACGGCAAGGGGGTTCTGGCCGATAGCACCCTGGCCCGTGTGATCGCCGCCGCCGCCAAGGCCGGGGCGACCGTGATCGTCGACCCCAAGGGCAGCGACTACGGGCGCTACCGGGGGGCCGGCATCCTGACCCCCAACCTGAAGGAATTGGCCGCCGCCACGGGCAAACCCGTGGACACGGACGATGCCGTGATCGCCGCCGCCCGCGGGCTGGTCGACGGCTTGGGCCTGACCGCCGTGCTGGTCACCCGGTCCCGCGACGGCATGACCCTGGTGCCCGCCGAGGGCGCAATTGTTCATCTGGCGGCGGAAGCCCAGGAAGTGTTCGACGTATCCGGCGCCGGCGACACGGTTGTCGCGACCTTGGCTGCCTGCCTGGCGGCCGGGGCCGATCTGGGCCGGGCGGCGGCCCTCGCCAATCTTGCCGCCGGGATCGTTGTCGCCAAGGTCGGCACCGCCGTCGCCTATGCGGGCGACCTGATTGCTCAACTGCATCATCAGGACCTGAGCGACGCCGAGGCCAAGGTGCTGACCCTCGAACAGGTTCTCGACCAGGCCGCCGCCTGGCGCCGACGAGGCCTCACCGTCGGCTTCACCAACGGCTGTTTCGATCTATTGCATCCCGGGCATGTATCGTTGCTGCGCCAAGCCAAGGGCCAATGCGACCGCCTGGTCGTCGGGCTGAATTCCGATGCCTCGGTCAAGCGCCTGAAGGGCGAGGACCGCCCGGTGCAAGGCGAGGCCGCGCGGGCTGCCGTGCTGGCGTCGCTGACCGGGGTCGACGCCGTGGTTCTGTTCGCCGAAGACACGCCCCGGACCCTGATTGAGGCGCTGTTGCCCGAAGTTCTGGTCAAAGGGGCCGATTACCGCGTCGACCAGGTCGTCGGCCGCGAGGCCGTCGAGGCCGCCGGCGGGCGCGTGCATCTCGCCGACCTGGCGCCGGGCCACAGCACCACGGCGACCATCGCCCGGCTGGCCGGTCAGGGTTAATCCCCGGCGCGGTTTTCGCCGACCGGCTCAACCGTTTCGGAACCGGAGCCGACAAGGTTTTTCAACCGGCCCCAGAACGATCCCGATCCAGGCTTGCCGTCGTCGCCGATGTCCTCGAAAGACAGAACCGGCAGGCCTTGATGCGCTGCCCCCATGAACACCGCCCAAGTGCGCGCCGGCAGGCCGCCGCCGGTCACCCGTTTCATCGGCGACCCGTCGTCGTTACCGAACCACACACCGGTCACCAGCTGCGGCGTGAAGCCGACGAACCAGGCATCTCGGTAATTCTGGCTGGTGCCCGTCTTGCCCGCCGCCGGCCGGCCGATGGCGGCGTGCTTGCCCGTGCCGCCGTTGATCACCTTGGTCATCATGGCCGTCAGGGCGCGGGCCGGGGCGGCGGGCACGGCGCGGCCGGGGCCGGACCCCTGACGTTGATACAGCGGCGCGCCGTCCGGACCGATGATTTCCGTGATCGCATAGGGCCAGACCCCCATGCCCGCCCGCGCCAGCACGGCATAGGCGGTTGCCAGTTCCAGCAACGAAACCTCACCCGTGCCGAGCGCCAGCCCCGCGTCCCTGGGCAGGTCCGTGGTAATGCCGAGGGCCCGCGCGGTGTCGATGATCTTCGCCGGGCCGACCTGCTGCGCCAGCTGCACGGCGATGGTGTTCACGGAGTTGGCGAGCGCGTATTCCAGGGTCATCCGCCCTTCGTACTTGCCTGAGAAATTGGACGGCTGCCAGCCGCTCAAGGAAACCGGCTTATCGACCACCGGGGTCGTGGGCGTCATCCCGGCCTCCAGCGCCGCCAGATAGACCACGGGCTTGAACGCGGAGCCCGGCTGACGCTGCGCCTGGACGGCGCGGTTGAACTGGCTTTTGCCGTAATCCCGGCCGCCGACCATGGCGCGCACCGCACCTTGCGGGGTCAGCGCGATAAGCGCCCCTTCGCCCGCCTGCATCCGCGCCCGGTCCGCCGCCATGAAGGCGCGGCCCATGGCCGTTTCCGCCTGACGCTGCAGGGCGAGGTCGAGCGTCGTCTTGACCACCAGATCGCGGCCGCCGGTGGTGACATAGTCGGAAACCGCTTCGAGCACCCAGTCGACGAAATGCCGCGCGTTGCCCGTGGGCGCCGAGACGACGGCGACCTGAATGCCGCGGGCCGCGTCCGCCGCCTTGGTTTCCGTCAGATAACCGGCGGCGACCATGTTGGCGAGCACCGTACGGGCCCGGGCATGGGCCCGTTCAGGCGAAGCCACCGGGTTGTATCGCGACGGTGCCTTGAGCAGACCAGCCAGCACGGCCGCCTCGTAGGTATTGACCCGGGCGGCGGGCTTTTGGAAGAAGCGATGAGCCGCCGCGTCGACGCCATAGGTGCCCGCCCCCAGATAAACCCGGTTTAGGTAGAGGGTGAGGATCTGATCCTTGGAAAACTCCCACTCCAGCCATAGCGCCACGATCATTTCCTGAAGCTTTCGCGTGATCGTGCGGGCCGGGGTAAGAAACAGGTTCTTGGCCAGTTGCTGGGTGATGGTCGACCCGCCCTCGACCACCCGCCCGGCGCGAATATTACGCACCATGGCCCGGCCCAAGCCAATGGGATCGATTCCGAAATGACTGTAGAACCGCCGGTCCTCGGTCGCCAGGACAGCCTGTATCAGATGCGGCGGCAGGTCCTTGAGTTTCACCGTTTCACCGACCAGGTCCCCGGCGCGGTAGATTTCCGTGCCGTCGGCGGCTTGGATCGTCACGGTCGGGCGGCGTTCGGTCTTGAGCGCCTCGTCCAGATCCGGCAGACCGATGGACACCCAAACCCCGGCGCCAAGGGCCGCGATCACCATCCATACGGCCGCCGCCCCGGCCCATTTCAGGATCGTGGCGAGGCGGCTGCGGCGGGGCCCGGCGGGGGCACGTTCGGAGGGTTTTTTCGCCCGCGGACGGGGGCGGGGACGCGGTGATTTGGCCATGTGCGCCTTATGGACGGGCGGGCGTCAGTATTTGGTTAACGCAAAATAGGCGGAAGCTTCATCGGGTTCACGGCAGTCGAGCAGTTTGTGCAGGGTGATCGGATCGATCACAGCCCCCTTCAGGTTGGCCCGCCACATATCGACCCCGTTGAGGGACGCCCCCGTGAAATTGGCCCCCCGCAGGTCAGTGTCGGTCATATCCGTGAAGTCGAGCAGCGCGTTGGTGAAATTGACCCCGACCATGACCGACGAGACCAGGGACGATCCCCTGAGGTCGGCACCCGACAGGTCCGATCCCGTAAGATCGCATTCCCGGATGTTGGCGTTGGCGAGGGATGATCCCCGCAGATCCATGTCCCGCATATTCAGGCGCAGCATGTCGCCGCGCTTGCCGGTATCGCCACCGTCGCGCAGCCAAGTCTCGTGGGCCTCGATCAAGGCCGCAACCGACGTATTCGTATCCGCCATTGGGAACCCCCCAGTGAACTCAGTTCAATGCCTGACCGCCCTTCCCCCCCGGGTTGGCCCGGTGTTGCGGCGATCATAGGCGGAAGGCTGTGCCTGAGTAAACCGCCCGCCGGCCCCCGACCGGGGCGATCAAATGTCCAGGTTGGCGACCTTCAGCGCGTTTTCCTGAATGAATTCGCGGCGCGGTTCGACAATATCGCCCATCAGGGTGGAGAACACCTCTTCGGCGTCATCGATATGGTTGATGCGGACCTGCAGCAGAGAGCGCGCGTTGGGGTCCAGGGTGGTTTCCCAAAGCTGGTCCGGATTCATTTCCCCCAGACCCTTATAGCGCTGCACGCCGATGCCCTTTTTACCGGCGTCCATCACCGCATCGACCAGGGACACCGGGCCGGTGATGACGTGTTCCTTTTCCTTCAGGATCAGGCTGCCGTGGCGCGCATAGCGTGCCTGCAAGGCCGGCGCCATGCCGTCGAGCCGACGGGCTTCCGAAGAGCGGATCACCTGTCCGTCGATGACATGGCTTTCCGAAACGCCGCGCAGGGTGCGGTCGATGGAGAACCCGCCGCCGGGCAGCGCCGCGCCTGTCCAACCGCGTTCGGCCTCGGGCACCAGGGCGTCCATGCGCTTTGCGATGTATTCGGCAGTACCCTGCGCCAGTTCCTGATCGGACAGGATGTCCAGGTTGAAGGCCCCCAGGATCGCCGCCTGTTCAACCAAGGCCATGGGCACATGCTGGGACAGGCGGCCGACCATGGCTTTGACGTCGCGGGCTTCGCGCACCACGGCGTGCAGTTCCGGGCCGGCGATTTGGCTGCCGTCATAGGGCCGCATCACGGCACCTTCGTCGATGGCGCTGGCGAACAGGTATTTTTCCATCGCCGCGTCGTCCTTGAGATAGACCTCGGAATTGCCGCGTTTCGCCCGGTACAGCGGCGGCTGCGCGATATAGAGGTAGCCGCGCGTCACCAGTTCCGGCATCTGGCGGAAGAAGAAGGTCAGAAGCAGGGTGCGGATGTGGCTGCCGTCGACATCGGCGTCCGTCATGATGATGATCTTGTGGTAGCGGCATTTCTCAACATTGAAATCCTCGCGCCCGATTCCGGTGCCGAGCGCTGCGATCAGGGTGCCGATTTCCGCCGATGACAGCATCTTGTCGAAACGCGCGCGCTCGACGTTAAGGATCTTGCCGCGCAGCGGCAGGATCGCCTGATTGGCGCGGTGGCGCGCCTGCTTGGCGGAACCGCCGGCCGAATCACCCTCGACGATGAACAATTCGGACAGCGCCGGGTCCCGTTCGGAACAATCGGCGAGCTTGCCGGGCAGGGTCGAGATGTCCAGGGCCCCCTTGCGCCGCGTCAGTTCACGGGCCTTGCGCGCCGCCTCGCGGGCGGCGGCGGCCTCAACGATCTTGCCGATCACATTGCGCGCTTCCGTGGGATGTTCCTCGAACCAGCGGTCCAGGCCCTCGCCGACCAGGTTTTCCACCGCCGGGCGGACTTCGGACGACACCAATTTTTCCTTGGTCTGGGACGAGAACTTGGGATCGGGCACCTTGACCGACAGCACGCAAGTGAGACCCTCTCTCGCGTCGTCGCCGGTGATCGCGACTTTGGCCTTCTTGGCGATCCCCGACGCGTTCGCGTAATTGTTGATCATGCGCGTCAAGGCACCCCGGAACCCGGCCAGGTGCGTGCCGCCGTCTTTCTGCGGGATGTTGTTGGTGAAGCACAGCATGGTCTCGTGATAGCTGTCGTTCCACTGCATCGCCATTTCCACGGTGATGCCGTCCTTTTCGCCGGAAACGGCGATCGACTCGCCCAGCACCGGGTTCTTTGACCGGTCGAGGTATTTGACGAATTCCTGCAGCCCGCCTTCGTAGCGCAGTTCCTTGGTCTGCGGCTCGACCCCGCGCGCATCGGTCAGGGTCAGGCCCACGCCGGAATTAAGGAACGCCAGTTCCCGCAGGCGGTGTTCCAGGGTCGCATAATCGTAATCGGTCTGGGTGAAGGTTTCCTTCGACGCCAGGAACGTGACCTCGGTGCCGGAGATCGGCTTACCGTCCTCGCCCAGGGGGGCGTCGCCGATGACTTTCAGGGGGGCCTCGACCTCGCCGTCGCGGAACCGCACGAAATGCTGCTTGCCGTCGCGGCAGATGCGCAATTCCAGCCATTCCGAGAGCGCGTTGACCACGGACACGCCGACGCCGTGCAGACCGCCCGAGACCTTGTAGGAATTCTGGTCGAACTTACCACCGGCATGCAGTTGGGTCATGATGACCTCGGCCGCCGATACGCCCTCTTCCGTATGGATGTCGACGGGAATGCCGCGGCCGTTATCGGAAACGGTGACCGAGTTGTCGCCGTTGAGCGTCACCCGCACCGTATCGCAGTAACCCGCCAACGCTTCGTCGATGGCGTTGTCGACGACTTCGTAGACCATGTGATGCAGGCCCGATCCATCGTCCGTATCGCCGATGTACATGCCCGGGCGTTTGCGCACGGCATCAAGGCCGCGCAGGACCTTGATGGAATCCGCAAGATATTCGCCGTTGTTGTCCGCGCGCCGCTGGGCGGCTGAATCGGTTTTCGGTGTTTCGGGTTCGTCGGTCATGGTCGTTCACGCTCTTCAGATTGGGGCGGCAAAAGCGCCACCCGGGAAAATTCAATGTTGTCCGGTCATGGGTCCTGACGGTGGACCTTGGCCTCGGCGACGTGGAAGAAGGCAGCCCGCCCGGCAAGCGGGCCGAACAGGTCCAGGTCCGTGCCGGTCATCCAGGCCTGCAGACCCAGGGTTTCGATCTCGGCGAACAGGGCGGCGCGGCGCTCGGCATCAAGATGGGCGGCGACCTCGTCCAGCAGCAGGATCGGCGCCCGGCCCTGTTCCACCGCCTGCAGGCGCGCCTGCGCCAGGACCAGGGAAATCAACAATGCCTTCTGTTCGCCCGTGGAACAGTCCGCCGCCGGGCGGCCCCGGCTTTTGTATTCGACATGCAGGTCGGAGCGATGCGGCCCGTGGGCCGTGCGGCCACTGTCGCCGTCGCGCCCGCGGGCTGATTTCAATGCGGCCTTCAGCCGGTCCTCGGCATCAAGGGCGGAGCCGCCGTTAAGCCAAGCCTCGACCTCGCCCTCGACGGCCAGATCGGCGGCCGGGAACGGGCCGTCGCCGGCGGCCTCCAACTGGCCCGCCAGGCGCCCGGCCATGTCGAGCCGGGCCGCCGCGATGGCGACACCTCGTTCCGCCATGGTCGATTCCAGCGCGGAAACCCAGGCATCGTCGCAACCGCCCCGGGCCGTCAGCAGACGCAGCCGTTCGCGCATCGCCTGCTCATACCCGCCGACACGGCCGGCATGGGCCGGGTCCCGGCCATAAACCAGACGGTCGAGAAAACGCCGCCGGGCCGAAGCGCCATCGAGAAACAGGCGGTCCATCTGCGGCGTCAGCCATTGCAGGGAAACGTGTTCGGACAGGACGGCCTGGGCCCGCTGGGCCTCGCCATCGACATGCACCAGGCGTTTTTCCGCGTCGCCCGCTTCTCCGGCGGCAAGGCCCGTGCCGACATCCGTTTCACCGTCTGGGCCGGCCACCGTCGCCGCCACGGCCCAGGGCCGGGGGCGGGGGGCCGCTTCCTCGCCGGGGTCGCGGCGGGCGGCTTCCGACAGGCGGGCACGGCGCAGCCCGCGACCCGGGATCAGAAACGACAAGGCTTCGAGGATGTTCGTCTTGCCCGCGCCGTTCGGCCCGGCCAGCACGACCGGCCCTTCGGGCACGTCAAGCCGCAGCGCGGCATAGCAGCGGAAGTCGCTCAGCGTCAGCCGGCGGACCGCAAGAGATCCCGCAACGGCGGCGGTTTCCGGATATGCCCCATCGGCGGTAAATGTGGGTTGGACGTACAGGATCGTTCCTTAAAAAACCCGTTCAAACACGCATGGGCATGAGCACGAACAAGGCACTTTCGTCGCCCGTTTCGCGCAGCACCGTCGGCGAGGCCGCATCGGCCATGGCCAGCGACGCCGTGTCGCCTTCGATCTGGCGGGTGATGTCGAGCAGATAGGCCGCGTTGAACCCGATCTCCAGACCATCGCCGTTGTAATCGACCTCGATCTCTTCCTCGGCCAGCCCGTGTTCGGGGCTGGAGGCCGACAGCTTGAGCACGCCGGCGCCCAAGGTCAGCTTCACGGCGCGGGATTTCTCGGAAGAAATGGCCGACACGCGGTCGACGGCATCGGCCAAAAGCTTGCGGTCGACGTCGAGCATCTTGTCGTTGTCGCGCGGAATGACCCGTTCGTAATCGGGGAACGTGCCGTCAATCAGCTTGGACGTGATGACGATCTCGTCGACGGCGAAGCGCGCCTTGGTTTCCGACAGGCCGACGAAGACCTCGCCGACGCTTTCGTCGATCAGCTTGCCCAGTTCCGTCACCACCTTGCGCGGCAGGATCACACCGGGGATGCCGTCGGCGCCGTCGGGCAGGGGCACTTCGGCCGAGGCCAGACGGTGGCCGTCGGTGGCGACCGCGCGCAGCACCTTGGTGCCGTCCCGTTCGGCGACATGCAGATAAATGCCGTTCAGGTAATAGCGCGTTTCCTCGGTCGAGATGGCGAACCGGGTGCGGTCGAGCAGCGTGTTCAGATCATGCACGGGCATCTTGAACTGATGCGGCAATTCGCCCGAGCCGAGAACGGGAAAATCCTCGGTCGGCAGGCAGGAAAGCGCGAATCGGGAGCGCCCGGCTTTAAGCACCAGTTGCCCGCCGCTTTCCTTTTCCATCACCACCTGCGCCCCTTCGGGCAGCTTGCGGACGATGTCGTAAAGGGTATGGGCGGGGGCTGTCGTCGCACCCGCTTCGGCCACGTCGGCGGCCACGCCCTCGACGATGTCGAGATCCATGTCCGTGGCGTTGAGCGCCAGCTTGCCGTCACCGGCTTCGATCTTCACGTTGGAAAGGATGGGGATGGTATTGCGGCGCTCTACAACGCTTTGCACGTGCCCAAGGCACTTCAGCAAGGCGGCCCGCTCGATTGTCAGTTTCATATGTGCCGTCTATCGCCGTTCAAAATTACATGCCGTTATGATGCTTTCGACGGGATGTTCCGGCTTCCGACCGACCCATTTGCGGGCCGGTCCGGCGGCAACGAAACCGGGGCTGGAACCCTCCGCCCCGGGCGCTGAAATGCCGGTCCGGAGCCCCCACCGAGAGCAGCGTGAAGACACCCGGACGGGCGCCCTCTGACCAAGGCTGCATTATAGCAGAGGCCCTTGGATTCCGAAGCCTTTTCCCCGAATTTCAGGGTTACGGTCGTGACTTTTGGGGCGGCCCTGGCGGGACCCTCGAAGGGATCAGCCCTCGAGCATCCGGCGCAGCAGTTCAACATCCTCGTTGAAGCTGGAATCCAACTCGCGCAGTTCTTCCACCTTCTTCACCGCATGCATCACCGTGGTGTGGTCGCGGCCACCGAATTTGCGCCCGATTTCCGGGAGCGAACGGGACGTCAGCTGCTTCGAGAGATACATCGCGACCTGACGCGGGCGGGCGACCGAGCGCGCCCGGCGGGCCGAATGCATGTCCGACACGCGGATGTTGAAATGGGTCGACACGCGTTTCTGGATTTCCTCGATGGTAACCCGCCGTTCCGACGCCTTGAGGAGGTCGTGCAGAACGTCCTGGCTGGTTTCCAGGGTGATGTCGCGGCCGACCAGTTGATGGTGGGCGACGACGCGGTTGAGCGCCCCTTCGAGCTCGCGCACGTTCGACGTGATCTTATGAGCGAGGAATTCCATGACCTTCAGCGGCACTTCGACGCCCATCTGCTCGCCCTTGGCCTGCAGGATGCCGAGCCGCAGTTCATAGGTGGTCGCGTGAATGTCGGCGACCAGCCCGCAGTTAAGGCGCGAGATCAGGCGTTCTTCCATGCCTTCCAGGTCGTTGGGCGACTTGTCGGCGGAAATCACGATCTGACGGCCCTGGTCGACCAGGGCGTTGAAGGTGTGGAAGAACTCTTCCTGGGTCGACTCCTTGCCCGAGATGAACTGGACGTCATCGACCATCAGCACGTCGACGGAGCGGAACTGCTCCTTGAAGTCGACGGTGTTGTGTTCGCGGAGTGCCCGCACGAAGCGGTACATGAACTTTTCCGCCGACAGATAGATGACGGAGCGATCCGGCCGCGTCTTGCGCAGATGCCAGGCAATGGCGTGCATCAGGTGGGTCTTGCCGAGCCCGACCCCGCCGTAGAGGAACAGGGGGTTGAAGGGCACGATCTCGGCCTCGGCCACGCGGCGCGCGGCGGCATAGGCGAATTCGTTCGGTTTGCCGACGACGAAACGGTCGAAGGTGTAGCGCTGATCCAGGGGGGCGCCGATATCGTCGGCATGGGGGCCGTTGCCGATCCCGGTGCCGTTCACCGGTCCGGCCGGGGCCGCGTCTTCCTTGCGCACCTCGGCGGGCTTGGTCTCGGCCCGGCCCGACGCCGCATGTTCCTGATGAATGACCACGTCGAGCCCGCCGGACAGACCGCGGCCGTCCAACAGTTCCGACAAACGGTCCTGATAATGGGCCTGGATCCATTCGCGCATGAAACGGGTGGGGACACCGGTGCGCACGGCACTGCCGTTCTTTCCGATGAGCCGCATGGGCTTGATCCAGCTTTGGTAGGAGGCTTCGCCGATCTCGGCGCGCAGGGATTCACAAATTTCCGACCAGGTTTCCTGCAGATCCTGGCAGGGCTCTATATCTCGGCTCTGCTGTTCCGTCATTTTGCCACCAACATTCGGTCCCGCCCATTCGGACGGTGCTTGTTTTCATTATCAGGGGGGACCGGCGGCCATACGGCCAAGGTTCCCCCTCCCTGGGTGTTGGGAGGCGATGAGGCCCGGTGGGGACAACCACCGGCCGGCGCTGTCGCGGCTTGTCTTTCATTTATGCCCGCCGCCGTGTCGGGAACCTGAATACGGCTCCTTCACGCCGCCGCCTCTCTAGAGCCGCGAGAGACGACACCGCATGAGCGGCGAACACATTAGACTTTGTCCGCGACACACCCCCCTTAGGTTTGGCTTTTTAGCCTATTATTAAATAACAAATTATTCAGGTCTTATAATAACGATAAGTAATTCTGTTTAAGGTTATTGAAGTCGCGCAAAACCAAAAAGAAAAAAGGGCTCTCTTTTTCTCAAGTCTCCTTTCTCTTTATTAGCTTGTGTCGGCCGGACGGCGTCTTAGTGAGTCCGTCGGTGGGCGCGAAGCCCCCAACGACGACGGGGATATTACGGACGTGATCCGTCGATGGCAATGAGACGAATCGCGAACGCCCCCCAAATTTGCAAAATAATTCCCTTGACAAAAATGGCCCTGAGAGTCCCCTCGGCCCCCTTCACGGCGGGCCTCGGCGGGCGTGTTTTTCCGAGTCCCAGCAATGGTTTGTGCGCAGGTTCAGGCAAAGAAAAAGGCCGCGCTTTCGGCACGGCCTTTTCGGTATTTGATCGCGGTCGGGAGCCGTCCTTAGGCGGACAGGCCCTTGATCTGCTTGACCAGGCGCGACAGCTTCCGCGACGCCATGTTGGCGTGCAGGATGCCTTTCTGCGCACCGCGCATGACGAGCGGCTGCGCCGCCTTGAAGGCTTCCTGGGCGGCGGCGGCGTCACCGCCGGCGATGGCCATTTCGACCTTGCGGATCGAGGTGCGCACGGCGCTCAGGCGCGTGCGGTTGACCTGCGTGCGGCGGGCCGTTTGACGAATGCGTTTCTTGGCCGAGGCATGATGTGCCATCTGGACACCCTTTTCTAACTCTGGGTCTGAATTCGGAAGGCGCGGTTATATCGGCGGGCCGGACCCAGGTCAAGCCCGGAAAACAAGGCCCCGTTCCGCCGTTTCGCGGGGCCCTGTACCACCCGCTCAGCGGTTCTTGAATTCCGGCTTCCGTTTGTCGGCGAAGGCGGCCATGCCTTCCTTCTGGTCCTCGGTCCCGAAGGTCGCGTGGAACATGCGTCGCTCGAACCGCACCCCTTCGGACAGGGTCGTCTCGAACGCTCGGTTGACGGCTTCCTTGGCCAGCATGGCAAGCGGCCGCGACATGCCGGCGATAGTGGTCGCCGTCTTGACCGCCTCCTCGACCAGATCAGCCGCGGGCACGATGCGCGCGACCAGCCCCGACCGTTCCGCCTCTTCCGCGTCCATCATCCGCCCGGTCAGGCACATTTCCATGGCCTTGGCCTTGCCCACGGCGCGGGTCAGGCGCTGCGTGCCGCCGGCGCCTGGAATGGTGCCGATGGTGATTTCCGGCTGCCCGAATTTCGCATTGTCGCCGGCGATGATCAGATCGCACATCATGGCGACCTCGCAACCGCCGCCGAGCGCATAACCCGCCACGGCGGCGATCACCGGCTTGCGGCAGGAGGCGATCCGCTCCCAATCCTTGGTGATGAAGTCGCTTTTATAGGCGTCCATCCAGCTTTGGCCCTGCATCTCCTTGATGTCGGCGCCGGCGGCGAAGGCTTTTTCCGATCCGGTGACGACGATGGCGCCGATCGCGTCATCGGCCTCGAACACGTCGAGGGCGTCGCGCATCTCGGCGACCAGGGCCTTGTTCAGCGCATTCAGCGCCTTCGGCCGGTTGAGGGTGATCAGCCCGACTGCACCGCGGGTTTCAACGATGATGTTTTCGTAAGCCATGAGGGGTCGCTTCCGTTCCTTAATATGAGTGGTCTTGATATGTCGTCGGCGCGGGCCAGTCAGGGACCCGGCGCCAGGCGGAACCGCACGGTCGGCACGGGGCCGTCCGGGAATTCCAAGTGCAGGGTTTCCCCTTCGCGGCGGTACTGGCCGCTTTTAATCTTTTCCCAGCCAAGCTGCGGCAAACTGGCGTCGTAAAACGCCCGCACCTGGGCCTGGTCCTGACCGCCGGTCAGGGCCTGGGCCTCGACGATACGCCCGGCCGGGGTCTCGAACACCACCCCGGCGTCGGGGATGTCGGTCAGGCCCGGCATCAGCGGCAGGTCGTCGATGCCGCCGACAAACTGCGCGGCCGCGGGCAGCGCCGCCGCCAGCCACAAAAGGGCGGCGACGAAACCGGGACGCAGGCGGGCTATCAAGGTCATGGCCCGGTGATACCCTACCTCTGGCAGCGGGAACAGTAGAAAGTCGAGCGCCCGGCCTGGGGGATCTGGAGGATCGGCGCGCCGCAGGCCGCGTTGGCGCAGGCTTCGCCCGTGCGCCCGTAGACATCAAAGGAATGCTGGAAATAGCCAAGTTCGCCATCGGGACGGATATGGTCGCGCAAGGACGAGCCCCCGGACGCGATGGCCTCCTTCAGCACGGCCTTGACCGCCTGGGCCAGTTTTTCAGCCCTGGCACCCTGCACCGTATGGGCCAGACGCTTGGGCGAGATGCCCGCCCGGTAGAGCGCTTCGCAGGCATAGATATTGCCGACGCCCGCGACCACGCCCTGATCCAGCAGCGCCGCCTTGATCGGCGTCTTGCGGCCCTTGAGCCGCGCCGCCAGGACAGCGCCCGAAAAGGCATCGTCGTCCAAGGGCTCCGGCCCCAGCTTGGCCAGCATGGGATAGGACGCCAGGTCGGCGGCGGCCCATAAATCCATGAAGCCGAAGCGGCGCGGGTCGTTGTAATGGACCTCGCCGCCGCCGGACATCTTGAAGATCACATGGTCGTGCTTTTCTTCCGGGAAGGCATGGGCACCTAAGCGAAAGCTGCCCGACATGCCGAGATGGGCGATCAGCACGTCCGGGCTGTCCAGATCGAACATCAGGAACTTGGCCCGCCGGCGGATATCGACCACCGTGCGCCCCGTGAGCCGCTGGCCGAAACCGTCGGGCAGGGGAAAGCGCAGGTTGGGCCAGCGCGGGATCACCGCGTCCAGGCGCTGGCCCTGCATGGCGGGCATCAGCCCCCGGCGGACGGTTTCGACTTCAGGCAGTTCGGGCATGGCGGGTCTTCGGGCAAGGAAACGACGGGGAAGGTCCAAGGAACGTAGCCTGTCCCGGCCGGTTACGCTATGTTCCATCGCCATGATCAAAGAGACGCCCGAAACCCCTGATAACGCGGACACATCCGCGTCCCCTGGCGCTGCCGCCGGCACAACTCACTTCGGCTTCCGACAGGTCGCCGAGGACGAAAAGGCCGGGCTGGTGCGGGGCGTGTTCGATAGCGTCGCCTCCAAATACGATCTCATGAACGACCTGATGTCGCTCGGCATCCACCGTTTGTGGAAAGCGGCCATGCTGGACTGGCTGCGGCCGCGCCCGGGCATGACGCTGCTGGACGTCGGCGGCGGCACGGGCGACATCGCCTTCCGGTTCCTTGAGCGCGGCGGCGGCCCGGTCGCGGTCTGCGACATCAACACGGAGATGCTGAAGGTCGGCAAGGCGCGGGCCATCGATAAAGGCATGCTGAAAGGCCGCGACCAAGGCGGTATCGACTGGGTCACCGGTGACGCGGAAAACCTGCCCTTTCCCGACAATTCCTTCGACGCCTATACCACCGCCTTCTGCATCCGCAACGTGACCCATCCGGAAAACGCCCTGGCCGAGGCCAAGCGCGTGCTGAAGCCGGGCGGCCGGTTCCTCTGCCTGGAATTTTCCAAGGTCGCCCTGCCGCTGCTGGACGAGATTTACGACCGCTGGTCCTTCAAGGTGCTGCCCGTGCTGGGCGAGAAAATCGCCGGCGACCGGGATTCCTACCAATACCTGGCGGAAAGCATCCGCCGCTTTCCGCCCCAGGAAGAGTTCAAGGCCATGATCGGCGCCGCCGGCCTGGCCCGCGCCGAGTACCGCAACCTGACGGGCGGGATCGCGGCCATCCATTCCGCCTGGCGCACCTGAGACCGGCCCGGGACCCAGAACGCATGAGCGGTCATCTCTCCAATCTCTGGCGCCTGTTCGCCATCGCCCGCCTGCTGGCGCGCCACGACGCCCTGTTCCCACTCGAAGACCTGGGCGTCGCCCCGGCGGTCGCCAAGGCGGCCAAGCTGCTGTCCAAACGCTCCGTCCCGGGCCGGCCGGGCCAGCGCCTGGCCAATGCCCTTTCCGAAGCCGGGCCCAGTTTCATCAAGCTGGGCCAGGCGTTGTCGACCCGCCCGGACCTTTTGGGCGAGGAGATCACCCAGGACCTGGCGCAGTTGCAGGACGACCTGCCGCCGTTTTCCACCGACCTGGCCCGCCAAACCATCGAACAGGAATTCCAGGTGCCGGTGGAAACCCTGTTCGCCTCCTTCGACGACGCGCCCGTGGCCGCCGCCTCCATCGCCCAGGTTCATTTCGCCGAGACGACGGAGGGCGACAAGGTCGCGGTCAAGATCCTGCGCCCGGGGATCGAGGCCCGGTTCCGCCGCGACCTCGACCTGTTCCGCTGGGCCGCGCGCGTCATGGAGCGCGCCCGCCCGGACTTGAAGCGCCTCAAGCCCCGCGAGGTGGTGGAAACCATCGCCCAGTCGGTGGAACTGGAAATGGACCTGCGGTTCGAAGCCGCCGCCGCCGCCGAAATGGCCGACAATTTCGAGGGCGACGACACCTTCGTCATCCCCGCCGTCGATTGGGCGCGCACGGGATCGCGGGTGCTGACGACGGAACGCATCGACGGCTTTCCCATCAACGACGTGGACGCCATCGCCGCCGCCGGGATCGATCCCAAGACGGTGGTCGAAAACGCGGCCCGCGCCTTCTTCAACCAGGTGTTCCGCGACGGCTTCTTCCATGCCGACCTGCACCCGGGCAATCTGTTCGTGATGGCGGACGGGGCCATCGGCGCCGTCGACTTCGGCATCATGGGCCGGGTCGATAAGAAGACCCGGCGCAACCTAGGTGAAATGCTTCTGGGCTTTTTGACCCGCGATTACCGCCGCGCGGCGGAAGTGCATTTCGAGGCCGGATGGGTGCCCCGCGACAAATCCGTCGACGCCTTCACCCAGGCCTGCCGCTCCATCGCCGAGCCGATCCTGGACAAGCCCCAGCACGAGATTTCCATCGGCCGCCTGCTGGGCCAACTGTTCCAGGTCACGGAAACCTTCGCCATGGAAACCCAGCCGCAATTGCTGCTGCTGCAGAAAACCATGCTGACCGCCGAGGGGGTAAGCCGCAAACTCTACCCCGACACCAACATGTGGGTGCTGGCGCGGCCGCTGATCGAGGACTGGATGCGCGCCAACCTGGGCCCCGAGGCCAAGATCATGGACACCTTCCAGGGCCTTGCCGAAGCCGCGGAACGCCTGCCGCGCGTCATGGAAGACCTGGAAATCGGCGCCCGCCGACTGGCCGAAGGCCGCCTGACCCTGGACCCGGAAACCGTGCGCCTGCTGCGCGATGGCGAGGACAAACCCCGCACCCCGGTCCTCCTCTGGATCATCGTCGCCATCCTGGCGGTGATCTTCGCCTATAATGCGATGAATTAGGCGGCGGCCCCGGCCAAGCTAATCTTTCTTCACGATACCTGTCAGTCCGGTGACGAACAGGGTCGTCAGCATCCATCCAAGCCCGATGTGCAGCCAATGCCACGCGCGGAAGACCCAGCCGCCGGGCCTGGTGTCGCGCGGCAGCCAATAGGATTCCTGGTGCAGATCGACGATGGGGATGATCGTATCCAATGAATAGGTGATGGGATTGAAGGCCGGGTAATCGACCGGCAGGCGATAGGGCGACGCCAAGACCCACCAGCGGGCGGGGCGCTCCCATCCGGCGCAAGGCTGGGCCGGTTTTTCAAATTGATAGCAGTCGTGCAGATAGACCCGCTCCTTCGATGGCTCCATATGCCCAGCGTCGAAGGCGTAGGAAAAGAAAAATACCGAAATAACAAAGACAAAGAGCGCCGCATAAAGCGCGCGCCAAGGCTTATAGCCGTATTTGATCAGCGGCCCCGCGATCCAAAACCAAACCCGTTCCGCAGGCGAGAGGTCGCCGTACTTCCGATACGCCTCCATCTTAGCGATGCCCATTTCGCGCGCATCGGCTAAATGCCCCGCCTCACGATACACCTTCATCGCCTGTTCATAAGGCTGCGGCGCGAATCCTTTCGGAGATTGTCGTTCGATCCATCCCAAGAGCGTCGTCCAGGGATGGTAGACGCCTAGTGTCCGGTAGCGGAACCCGTCTAAGTCCAGAAGACCTGGCTCCGACCAGCCGCTACCATCTGCGATCAGACTGTCGACGGAGGCGTGGTTAAGCCTGATTGCGCCAATGACCGGCGCCCTCATATTCCGAAAAAAAAGCCGGCCCATTATTTCAAGGCCGTCCGCACTGAAAGCTTCACCACCTTCGTTGGTAAAGACCGCTCCAATGATGTTGACATCTCCGCCTACCTTGGCGCCCAAAAGGCGCGTTTCGCCAATCACCGTCGCGCCATCAAATGACAAGTCTCTCCCAACCTCAAGGCCGTCTGCAGAAAAGGCTTCACCGCCTTTGTTGGCGAACGTCGCGTCTGCGCATCTCACCTGCCCGCCCACCTTGGCACTCAAAAGGCGCGTGCCACCAGTCATCGTTGCCCCCGTGAAGGATAAACTCCCCTCAAGGACAAGCCGGTCCGCCTCAATCGCCGGCAGAGTGCATCCCGAAAAGCCAAGCGACTTGCCCTTCGCGTCGGTCAAACTTGGCCGGTCCGTGAAGATACAATTGGCGAACCAAAACGACCGGTCCAGAATGGCCCCGTACAGGTCCAAAATTCCCGTTACTTTGGCACCCCTCAACCAAATTCCCCGAGGGTCAACATTCAGATTTTCGGCATTCAGGCAGAGGCCGCGCAGGAACACCGCCCGCACCTCCTTCTCAGTATCGACCTCAAAACCGGAGACGTCTGCGATTTCGCCGCTCACGACGCAATCCGCGAGCAACCGTTCCGCCCGTGTCTCGGGTTCGACGGGGTCGCGGAAGGATTTGGGTTTCGCGGGTTTCTTGACCATGGCTGGAATATTACAACCACTGGGTATACCCGTCACCTAGGGATCACGCGGCCTGGAACCACTGTCCCCGGATCGGCCATGCCTTCCCTTAATCTTGCCGGGGGGTAATATTTACTTTAAGTACACTGTTCTTTGCGTATTTATAGGGGCCGGGAATGATCGGCCAGCAAGGGACAGCCCAAAGACATGCTTTCCGGAAAACGCATCCTGTTGATCGTCACGGGCGGGATCGCCGCCTATAAGACGCCGGATCTGGTCCGCCGCTTGAAGGAGCGGGGGGCCCAGGTGCGCTGCGTGCTGACGGCCGGCGGGGCGCAGTTCGTGACCCCCTTGGCCCTGGGGGCCGTCACCGGCGACACCGTCTATCAGGACCTGTTCGACCTGACGGACGAGCAGGAAATGGGCCATATTCAATTGTCCCGCGACGCGGACGTGATCCTGGTCGCCCCGGCCTCGGCCGACGTGCTGGCCAAGATGGCGGGCGGGCTCGCCACGGATCTGGCGACCACGGCGCTGCTGGCGACGGACAAGCCGGTGATCGTCGCCCCCGCCATGAACGTGCGCATGTGGCAGCACGCGGCGACCCAGGCCAATATCGACACCCTGACATCGCGGGGCGTCACCGTGATCGGCCCGGAAGACGGCGACATGGCCTGCGGCGAGTTCGGCCCCGGGCGCATGACCGAGCCCTTGGACATCGCCCAGGCCCTGATCGATTTCTTTCACGGCGGCCAGCCCCTTCGGGGCAAGCACGCCCTGGTCACCAGCGGGCCGACCCATGAGCCCATCGACCCCGTGCGCTATATCGCCAACCGGTCATCCGGCAAGCAGGGCCATGCCATCGCATCGGCGCTGGCGGCCCTGGGCGCCCGGGTGACCCTGGTCACCGGGCCGGTCACCTTGAAGGATCCGGTCGGCGTCGCCACCGTGCATGTGGAGACGGCCCGCGACATGCTGGCCGCCTGCGCCGAGGCCCTACCCGCCGATATCGCCGTCTGCGCCGCCGCCGTGGCCGATTGGCGCACCGCCGACCAGGCCCCGGAAAAGATGAAGAAGGACGGCAAAAGCCTGCCGGCCCTGGCCTTGGCCGAAAACCCGGACATCCTGGCGACCCTGTCGGCCCCCGGAAAGAACCGCCCGACCCTGGTCGTCGGCTTCGCCGCCGAGACGGAAAACGTGGTCGGCCATGCCGTGGCCAAGCGGGCGCGCAAGGGCTGCGACTGGATCTGCGCCAACGACGTGTCGCCGGAAACGGGCACCTTCGGCGGCGACATGAACCGGGTGCATCTGGTCACCGGATCGGGGGTCGAGGATTGGCCGCCCCAGACCAAGACCCAGGTCGGCGAACGGCTAGCCCAGCGCATCGCCGATCATGTCACGGCGGCCGCCGCCGCGACGGGCGCGGACGCCGAATGACCGCCCTCAGCGTTCCCGTTCAGCGCCTGCCCCATGGCGCGGCCCTGCCCCTGCCGGCCTATGCCACGGCGGATGCGGCGGGATTGGACCTTTTGGCGGCTTTGGATCAATCAATGTTGCTTGACCCCATGGCCCGCGCCTTGGTGCCCACGGGCATCGCCATCGCCCTGCCGCAGGGGTATGAGGCGCAGGTGCGGCCGCGCTCCGGCCTGGCCGCCAAGCATGGGATTACGGTGCTCAACAGCCCGGGCACCATCGACGCCGACTACCGCGGCGAGATCAAGGTTATTTTGGTGAACCTAAGTTCCGAAGCCTTTGAAATTGAACCCGGCATGCGCATCGCCCAGATGGTGATCGCACCGGTGACGCAAATCGCCTGGGATGAGCGGGCGGACCTGGAGAGCACAACCCGAGGCACGGGCGGCTTCGGATCGACCGGTACGGGGGGGACCTGACCACATGCTGCGACTATCGAAAAAGACGCTTTACGCCATCGAGGCGGTGTTGGACGTGGCCTATCACATGGGCGCCCAGCCCGTGCAGAGCCGCGACATCACGCGCCGCCAGGGCATTCCCCGGCGCTATCTGGAACAGGCCCTGCAGCAATTGGTGAAGGCGGACATCCTGGTCGGCGTGCGGGGGCCCAAGGGCGGCTACCGCCTGGCCCGCGAGCGGCGGCGCATTTCCGTGGGCGACATCGTGCGCGTGATCGCCGGCGCCGACGGTGCCGATGATATTCTGGAAGACGCCGACGGTTCGGACCTGGGGCTCAAGGTCGTGCGGCCCCTGTGGGCGGAACTGCGCGAAGCCGCCATGGTCCGCCTGGATGCCACGTCGATCGACGAATTGTGCCTCAAGGCCCATCAGGCCGGGGTCGACAGCGAAGGCCGGCCCAACCTGGATTTCACGATCTAGCATCCTCATCTAAGAGGAAACCCATTCGGAGGAGACGAGTTCCATGGACACGGCAAAGGGCGCCCGCGCGCAGGGTGAATTCAGGGGTCGCATCTACGACAGCATCATCGACACGGTGGGCGCCACGCCCCTGATCCGCCTGAAGCGCATGGCCGAGGACGCCGGCGTGACCGCCGATATCGTCGGCAAGTGCGAATTCTTCAATCCCCTGTCGTCGGTCAAGGACCGCATCGGCCTGAACATGATCGAAGCCGCCGAACGGGACGGGCGCCTCAAGGCCGGCGCCACGCTGGTCGAGCCGACCTCGGGCAACACGGGCATCGCGCTCGCCTTCGTCGCCGCCGCCAAGGGCTACCGCCTGATCTTGACCATGCCGGAAAGCATGTCGCTGGAGCGGCGCAAGATGCTCTACCTTCTGGGGGCGGAGCTGGAATTGACCCCGGCGCCCCTCGGCATGCGGGGTGCGATCGAACGCGCCAAGGAAATCGTCGACAGCACGCCGGGTGCCATCATGCTGCAGCAGTTCGAAAACCCGGCCAATCCGGAAGTCCACCGCAACACCACGGCCGAGGAAATCTGGAAGGACGCCGACGGCAAGGTCGATGTGCTGATCTCCGGCGTCGGCACAGGCGGCACGCTGACCGGCTGCGCCCAGGTTCTGCGCAAATACAACCCGAAGCTCAAGGTCGTCGCGGTCGAGCCCGAGGACAGCGCCATCCTGTCCGGCGGCCTGCCGGGGCCACACAAGATTCAGGGCATCGGCGCCGGGTTCGTGCCGGCCAACCTGGACACCAAGGAAATCGACGAAGTGCTGCAGATCGGCAACGACCGCGCCATCGAGACGGCGCGCAAGATCGCAAGGCTGGAAGGCCTGCCCTGCGGCATCTCGTCGGGTGCGGCCGTGGCGGCGGCCCTGGAACTGGCGGCCCGCGACAATCTGACCGACGCCCGCATCGTCGTGATCCTGCCCAGCTTCGCCGAACGCTACCTGTCGACCGATCTGTTCGCAGGCCTGGGCGAATAGGCAAGCATATGGATTTCACCGACTTTTCCGAGGACCAGGTCAACCGCTACGCCCGGCACATCCTGCTGAAAGAGGTCGGCGGCATCGGCCAGGCCAAGCTGCTGTCGAGCCGGGTTCTGGTCATCGGTGCCGGGGGGCTGGGATCGCCCGTGCTGCTGTATCTTGCCGCCGCCGGGGTCGGCACCATCGGTGTGATCGACGACGATACGGTGGACCTATCCAATCTGCAGCGCCAGATCGTCCATCAGACGGCGTCGGTCGGCACACCCAAGGTGGAAAGTGCCAAGGCGACCCTGGCCGCCATCAACCCGGACGTTACCCTGGTCCCCCATTTCGAACGCATCACGCCGGACAACGCCCTTGATCTGATGGCGCAATACGACCTTGTCGCCGACGGCTCCGACAATTTCGAGACCCGGTTCCTGATCAACGACGCCGCCTATTTCGCGAAAAAGCCCCTGGTCACCGCCGCCATCCTGCGTTTCGACGGCCAATTGGCGACCTTCAAGGCCCATGAAACCGACGGCGACGGCCATCACGGCCCCTGCTATCGCTGCATCTTCCGCGAAGCCCCGCCGCCGGGCCAGATTCCGTCCTGCGCCGAGGCCGGGGTGCTGGGCGCGCTCTGCGGCACCATGGGATCATTGCAGGCGACGGAAATCCTCAAGGAATTACTTGGCATCGGTGACAGCCTGTCGGGCCATCTGATGGTCTACGAAGGGCTTGCCGCCAATTTCCGCAAGATCAAGGTCAAGGCCGATCCGGGCTGCCCGTTGTGCGGCGATAATCCGACGATCACCGATCTCTCCAGCCATGAGGGGGCCGCAGATGGCCGAACCTGCGCCGCCGGCTGACACCCCACCGCCTGACAAGCTGTCGGTCATCGTCTATGCGGGCGAGTACGACAAGATCCATTACGCCTTGGCGACAGCCGCGGCCGCCGCCGCCGTCAATCGGGCCGTGACGTTGTTTTTCACCATGGACGCCTGCAAGGCGTTGGGCGCCGACGACGCCTGGCGCGACCTACCCGTGGGCCAGGGCCTGGGCGGCCAATCCCACGTGCAACCGGGCGGCACCCTGGATGATCGCTATGAGGCCCAGGGCGTCGCCACGTTTGAGGTCCTGCTCAGCGCCTGTGTCGAGATGGGCGTGACCTTCATGATCTGCGAAATGGGTCTGCGCGCCCGCGGGCTGGAAGCCATGCCCTTGCGCGGCGACGTGCCGGTGCAGCCGGGCGGGCTGGTGACCTTTCTCAATGATGCCTCCAAAGATGGAGCCATCATTTTTATCTGAACGATGCGCAAAACAACCGTCACGCCCCCATGGGGCGCTCGGGTTTTGCGACAAAACGCCTCCAAAGACGGCGCGATCCTGTTTATTTGATTGGCGGGCTTCAGCCGACGAGGGCTTGTGCGTTCTGGGTCATCGCGCCCGGCATGGGGGCAAGCAGGCGGCCATCGAGCACGCCCACGGGGCGCACGCCGAAGCTGTTGGTCAGGAAGATTTCATCTGCGCGGGCCAGGTCTTCGGACGTCAGGCTTTGTTCCGCCCCGCCCAGCGCCGCCAGCACGCGGCCCCGTGTCACCCCCGGCAGCGGCCCGTCGGCCAAGGGCGGCGTGACCAGGCGGCCGTCGATCACGGCGAACAGGTTGGCGTAACAGGCCGAGGCCACGCGGCCCGCCGTATTCAGCAGCACCGCGTCCTGCGCCCCCGCGGCGCGGGCTTCGTCCAGGGCGATGATGCTGTCCAGATAGGGCGTCGCCTTGACACGGGAAAAGGGCGAGTGCTCGTTACGCCGGGTCACCGTCGCCGTGATCATGCCAACCACGGCACCCCGCGTCGGCGGCAGGGGGTGGACGGAGATCACCACCGTGGGCCGGCAGTCCTCGGCCTTGGGCGCTGCGACACCGCGGGCGGCGGCCCCCCGACTGACCGTCAGGCGCAGCGCCGCGTCTGTCATCTTGTTGGCGTCGATCAACCGCGCCATGCGGTCCAACGCCTGATCCTCGGTGAACGGCAGGGGAATGGCGGTCACGGTGGACGCCTGGGCCAACCGGGCCAGATGTTCCGCTGCGTATTCCGGCTTGCCGTCCCGCACCCGCAGGCTTTCGAAAATGGCGTCGCCCAGGGTGAAGCCCCGGTCGAAGGGATCAAGGCGCGCATCCGCCGCCACGACCAAGTCACCGTTGAGGTCAATCATCATGCAAGGGCCTCCGTCACGGCAGCGCCACCCGGCCGTCGAGGGCGGCCAGCAGCGGTTTGATCTTGGTCATGCTTTCCTCGAATTCATCCGCCGGGTCGCTGTCGGCGACGATGCCGCCGCCGGCCTGAGCGGCGACCATGCCGTCCGCATAGGTCATGGTGCGGATGGCGATGGCGGAATCCATGGCCCCGTCGAACCCAAGCCAGGCCACAGCCCCGCAGTAAGGCCCGCGCGGCACGGGTTCCAGCTCGTGGATGATTTCCATGGCGCGGATCTTGGGCGCCCCGGTGATCGATCCGCCGGGGAAGGTCGCGCGCAGAAGGTCGACCGCGTCCAATCCTTCCGCAATGTCGGCCTGAACCTCCGACACCAAATGATGGACGCGGGCGAAGGTTTCCAGTTCGAACAATTTGGACACCCGCACGGAGCCGATCCGCGCGACCCGCGACAGGTCGTTGCGCAACAGGTCGACGATCATCAGGTTTTCCGCCCGGTCCTTTTCCGAGGCGATCAGGGCGGCGGCCAGGGCCCGGTCCTCGTCCGTGGTCACGCCGCGCGGCCGCGTGCCCTTGATGGGGCGGGTTTCGATGACCCCGCCGGGGCCGAGGGACAGGAACCGTTCCGGCGAGGCGGAAATCACCGCCCGGCCCTTGCCGCAGTTCAGGAACGCCGCGAAGGGGGCGGAGGAAATGCGCCGGAGCCGCCGGTAGACGTCATAGGGCCGGGTTTCCGCCGGCAGATCGGTGAGGAAACGCTGCGCGATATTGGCCTGGAAGATGTCGCCCAGATGGATGTAGTCGATGGCGCGGGCGATGCGGGCTTCCACCTCGGCCCGGCTTTGGTCGGCGCGCCAGGTCAGGTCCAGGCCCGGCGGCTCAGCCACCGGCTGCACGTCCCGGATCCGGGCCGCCATGGCCTTGGCCCTGGCCTCGCGGCCGGGGCGGCGTGGTCCGCCCGTGCGGCGGGTGACGTCACTGGCCAGGACCCAGGCCTTGCGCAGCTTCATGTCGAACACGGCGACCGTGTCGTAGAAGCCCATGACCATGTCGGGGAAATTCAAGCCGCCCGGTTTGCGTTCCGGCAGGCGCTCCAGCGCGCTGCCCAACTCGTAACCCAGCACCCCGACGGCCCCGGTCTGAAACGGCGGCAGGCCGGGCACGGATTCCGTGCGCACACGGGCCAGTTCGTGGGCCAACTGGCCGAAGGGGTCGTCTTCGGCTCCGGCCTCCAGCACGTGATAGGGATCGCCTGCCAGGAAGGCATAGCGCCCCCGCCCGCCGACCGCGTCGGCGCTGTCGAGCAGGGCCGCGACGGGATCATCGGCGAAGGCCTCGAAGGCGTCCACGGGATCCACGAAGGGGATCGGCTGCACGTGGAGGGGTTGGGCGATATGCATGACGGTATCGGCGCCGCGGCGCGGCGCATTCCCTGTTGCGTTCCGGCCCAGGGCGGGCCGGGCGGGATCAGAAGGCGTCGCCCAGCACGCGGTCCGGCGGCTTGTGCCCGTCGACGAAGGTCTTGATGTTGATCAGCACCTTTTCGCCCATGTCGACGCGGCCTTCGACCGTGGCACTGCCCAAATGGGGCAGCAGGACCGTGTTGTCGAGGGCAAGCAATTTGGGATTCACGGCGGGTTCGTGTTCGAACACGTCAAGACCCGCGCCGGCGATGTCGCCGGCTTCGAGCATGCGGGTCAGGGCGTTTTCGTCGATCACCTCGCCGCGCGCCGTGTTGACGATGATGCAGTGGGGCTGCAGCAGCTGCAGACGCCGCGCCGACAAAAGATGGTAGGTTGCCGGCGTGTGCGGGCAGTTGACGGAGACTAGGTCGACCCGGGCCAGCATCTGATCCAGGCTTTCCCAATAGGTGGCTTCCAGCTCGTTCTCCACGGATTCATGCACGCGTTTGCGGTTGTGATAGTGGACCGCCATGTTGAAGCCGCGGGCACGGCGCGCCACGGCGCGGCCGATGCGGCCCATGCCGATGATGCCGAGACGTTTGCCGTTGATGCGGTGGCCAAGCATCCAGGTCGGGGACCAGCCCGGCCAGCCGCCCGTGCGCATGACGCGCTCGCCCTCGGCGATGCGCCGCGACACGGCTAGGAACAGCGCCATGGTCATGTCGGCCGTATCCTCGGTCAACACGTCGGGGGTGTTGGTGACGGTGATGCCGCGCTGACGCGCGGTGGCCAGGTCGATATGGTCGACACCCGTGCCGTAATTGGCGATCAGGCGCAGGCGATCACCGGCCTGGGCCAGGATGGCTGCGTCGATGCGGTCGGTGACCGTCGGCACCAGAACGTCCGCATTGGCGACGGCGGCGATCAGCTGCGCCTTGGTCATCGCCTTGTCATCCAGGTTCAACTGCACATCGAACAGTTCCATCATGCGGGTTTCGATGGCGTCGGGCAGTTTGCGCGTGACGACGACGCGGGGCTTTTTATTGGACATGGTCGGTCGGTCTCCGTTCATCGGGGCCATAGCAACTTATCATAGCCCTTGTCTATAGCATCATGAAACGCCCGGGACCGTGATCCGGGCCCACCGGGCAAGGGCCTTGACGGCCCGCGCCGTGATGGCGATAAGTCCCTCAAGACCGACGCCAAGGACCGGCTTGGGCGCATACGCTGATTCCCCCCAGCGCCCCAGGACCCGAGGACCCGCATGAACCGGCTATTCGCCCGCCGCAGCCAAACCGCACGCCCCAACACCATCTGGTTCAGGGCTGTGGCGCTGGCCGTCATCATGCTGGCCGCCGCCCTGCTGCCTCAGGCCGTCCGGGCGCAGGGGCCGGGGCAGGCTTCCGGAACCACATCCAACACCCCTTCAGGACAGCCGCTGCCGCGTTTCGTGTCCTTGCGTGCCGGTGAGGTCAACATGCGTTCCGGCCCCGGTGTGCAGTATCCCGTCGATTGGGTCTACCGCCGCCGCCACCTGCCCATCGAAGTGATCGCCGAGTTCCAGACCTGGCGCAAGGTGCGTGACCACCAGGGCACCCAGGGCTGGGTTCATCAGACCATGTTGGACGGCGAACGCACGGCCATCGTACTGGGCCGCACGCGCACCCTGCGCGCCGAGGCCAACAGCGACGCGCGGGCGCTTGCCCGGCTGGAGCCCGACGTCATCGTCCGTATCGCCGTCTGCCCCAAGGACAGCGGCTGGTGCCGGGTCCGCGCCGCCGGTTTCGAAGGCTGGATTCGCCGGGTCGAACTGTGGGGCGTGCGCAAGGACGAAGCGGTCGAATAACGAAACGGCGGGCCCATGGCCCGCCGCGCCGTCTCTTCACCCTCGAACGTTCGCTTAATCGAAATCGCCGGCCAGGGCGTCCTTCACCGGGGCGGGCAGAATCGCGATATGGCCGTATTTTTCATGGGCGATCTGCAACTGCACCTGGGTGCCGGCGTCCTTGAACTTGGCGACCTGGGCGTCGGTGAAGGGAAAGTGCAGGAACTGTACGCTGGACGCCTTGCCGTCGGCGGTGGTGCGGTCGATGTCGGCTTCAGGCACACCTGCGACACTTTCGCCGGCGAATTCGAAGGTCACCGTTTCCTCGACCCCGCCAAGGCCGTCCAGGAACTGCGCACGGCGCACGGGATCGTCGATTTCGAACATCAAGGTGGCGACAAGTTCCCGGCCCTTCGGGATCAGGGGGTTGTAGGCGGCCAATTCGTCGGGCACCTGTTCCGCACCGCCCTTTTCGATGAACAGCATTTCGTGCACCTGATGGAACATGGTGTCGAAGCTTTCGAAATAGAACGTGGCGTCGGGGCCGACGGCGACACGGCGGTTGCGCTTGATTTCGGTCATCCGCTTGCGCCGCTCGGCGCGTTCACGGCCGTAAACGTCCATCGGCAGGATATCGGCGGTGGTGATCTCGTGCTTGTTGGGCATGGAATTAATCTTTCAGGCCGTAGGCGATGGCCATCAGTTCGATGGGGTGTTGGGCATGGTTGATGCCGCTGACGTCCGCATCGAGGCGCTCCATCCCCTGGATGATATGGTCGCGGGCCAGCGGGCATTCGGAGACCACGAAGGGCGTTTCGTTCTTGGCCGCCTGACGGGCGGCGGGTTTCCCGACCTTGAGGCCGACCTCGAAGAATTCCTTGGTCACGCCCCAGGATCCGCCGTGGCCGGAACAACGCTCGATCACCTTGACGTCCGTGTCGGGCACCAGACGCAGCATTTCCGCCCCCTTCTGGCCCATGTTCTGGGCCCGGGCGTGACAAGCGATATGCGCCGTGACGCCGCCGGCCAAGGGCATCATGCCGTCGGCCAGGCCTTCCTTTTTGGCAATGGCAACGACGTATTCGGTAATGTCCGAGGTATGGGCCGCTAGCTTTTTCACATTTTCGTCGTCGGGCAGGATCAGCGGCCATTCGAATTTCATCATCAGGGCGCAGGACGGCACCAGACCGATGATCTCATAACCCTTGTCGATCCATTGGCAGAGCTCGGCCGAAACCTCGCGCGCGGCCTCGGCAACGGCGGCGATGTCGCCCTGTTCCAACTGCGGCATGCCGCAGCAGCGGGGATAAACCACTTCCGTCTCGACCCCGTTCTTGGCCAACACGGCCTGGGCCGAGGTGCCGATGCCCGGGTTGTTGAAATTCGCGAAACAGGTGGCGTACAGCACGGCCTTGCGGCCATGGGCGGGGCCGGCCGGATCGACGGCGGGCGGCGTCTTGGCCAGGTCCTGGAAGGTCTTGGCGTGGAATTCCGGCAGTTTGGCATCACGGTGGATACCGGCCAGGCTTTCCATGGCCGGGCGGGTCAGGCCGTTGTCGCACTTGCAGGCCCAGTTGACGGCGGGTGCGACGGCGGAGGCCAGCTTGCCGTTGCGGTCCGTCTTGGTCATTTCCCGGGCGGCGAAGGGAACCTTGCCCTTCTTCTGGTCGATGGCGCGGGCGCGCAACATCAGATGCGGGAAATCCAGGTTGAATTCATGGGGCGGCACGTAAGGACATTTGGTCAGGAAGCACATGTCGCAGAGCGTGCAGGCATCCACGACCGGCTTGAAATCCGCGCTGTTGACCGTATCGAGTTCGCCCGATTCCGACTCGTCGATCAGGTCGAACAGGCGGGGGAAGCTGTCGCACAAATTGAAGCAGCGCCGACATCCGTGACAGATGTCGAACACCCGGCGCAGCTCCGCGTCGAGCTTTTCCTCATCGTAGAAATCGGGGTCCTGCCAGGGAATCACGTGGCGGATCGGGGCTTCCAGGCTGCCTTCGCTCATGTCATGTCCTTTTCATGCGGCCGGGGAGACCCGGGCGGCGGATCGACAGGGACGCGCTTCCTCCCCCGAAAGCGGTCTGACCGGATATAAAGCTATCGAATTACCGCAGACGCACCGCACGCTGGCCGTGCGGCGCATTGCGGTTTTCATCCGGCCGGCGCGGACGGTATGACCGTCCGCGCCGCAACCGGATCATGCGGATTTAATCCTGGTGGATTAGTCCAGACTGTCGAGCGCTTTCTGGAAGCGGCCGGCGTGGGACTTTTCAGCCTTGGCGAGGGTTTCGAACCAATCGGCGATTTCGTCGAAGCCTTCGTCACGGGCCGTCTTGGCCATCCCGGGATACATGTCGGTGTATTCGTGAGTTTCACCGGCGATGGCGGCCTTCAGGTTATCGCCCGTCGGGCCGATCGGCTCGCCCGTGGCCGGGTCACCGGTTTCTTCGAGAAATTCCAGATGGCCGTGGGCATGGCCGGTTTCGCCTTCGGCCGTCGACCGGAACACGGCGGCGACGTCGTTGTAGCCCTCGACGTCGGCCTTCTGAGCGAAATAGAGATAGCGGCGGTTGGCCTGGGATTCCCCGGCGAACGCGGCTTTCAGGTTTTCTTCGGTCTGGCTGCCTTTGAGGCTCATTGCATGACTCCCTAGGTATGTTTGGTGGACAAGATTTTAGACATAAAGGTTATGCGATGGCAGTAGGTTGCTGTCAAGTTTAGAATTAATATAATCTTATGAAGACATACTTCCGCACGCCCTGAAAAGGGCCGCGTCGCAGAAGATCAGGTTGTCGTAAAGGCCGGGCGCTTTGCGCGGCCGGCAGGCGCCCTCGTCAGGCGCCTTGGGGGCGCACCCGCACGACGACGTCGACGCGCGACACTTCCATGCCGTCCGGCGCGGCCGGCAGGGCCGCGACTTCGACCTGGTCGCCCGGAATGTCGGCCAGTTCGCCCGACTGATCGAAATAGAAGTGATGGTGGTCCGACATGTTGGTGTCGAAGTAGGTGCGTTGGGAATCAACGACAATCTCGCGCAGCAGGCCGGCGCGATGGAACTGGTGCAGCGTGTTGTACACGGTGGCAAGCGACACCCGCACGTTGGCCGACTGGGCGTCCGCGTGCAGCATTTCCGCCGTCAGATGGCGGTCGCCGCCCTCGAACAACAGCTTGGCGAGCGCCATGCGCTGACGCGTCGGACGCAGGCCGGCGCCGCGCAGCCGATCCAAAATCTGGCTGAAGGGCCGGGCATCGTGGGACTGCGTGTCGTGGGGGATGTGCATCTTCATCATTCGGTCGCGCACCTCTTTTGTGCGGCGCTCCAGGCGCCGTTCTCAGAATTAGAATGATTATATAAAGATGTCTAAGGTTTATTCCAGGCTTAATTGTTAAGCCCGAACAGCCTGAAAAATCCGGGCGGCCGCATTCAGTCCTCGACCATGTCCTCGGGATTGGGCAGGCCGATGATGTTGTAGCCGGAATCGACGTGGTGAACCTCGCCGGTGACCCCAGCCGACAGATCGGACAGCAGGTAGAGCGCCGCCCCCCCGACATCTTCCAGCCGCACCGTGCGCTTCAGCGGCGCGTGGCGCTGATTCCACTTGTAGACATGCCGCGCGCCGCCGATGGCGCTGCCGGCAAGCGTCCGCATGGGACCGGCCGAAATCGCGTTGACCCGGATACCCTGGGGGCCCAGGTTGGCGGCGAGATAACGCACGCTGGCTTCCAGCGCCGCTTTGGCCACGCCCATGACGTTGTAGTTGGGCATCACGCGGGTCGAGCCTGTATAGGTCAGGGTAATCAGCGAACCGCCCTCGCCCATCATGTCGGCGGCAGCACGGGCCAGGGCCGTAAAGGAATAGCAGCTGACGTCCATGGTGCGCAGGAAGTTGTCGCGCGACGTGTTCAGGTATTTGCCCTTGAGCTCTTCCTTGTCGGAATAGGCGACGGCATGGACCACGAAGTCGAGCCCGCCCCATTCCGCCTTTAGCCGCTGGAACACGCTGTCGATGGAGGCCTGGTCTTCGACCTCGCAAGGCAGAACCAGAGTCGATCCAAGGGACGCCGCCAACGGAGTCACCCGCTTGGCGATGGCATCGTTCTGATAGGTAAAGGCGATGTCAGCGCCGTGCTGGCTCAGGGTCCGGGCGATCCCCCAGGCGATGGAATGATCGTTGGCGACACCCAGCACCAGGCCCCGACGGCCGGCCATGATGTTGGAGCGCAGGACGGGCGCATCGGGTGTGTCCTGCGGGGGCACGCCAGATCCGTCAACGGGGCCGTTCATGGGTCTTCTCCTGCGGGGCCGGCGATGGCCCGTCGATTAAGCTTCAAGCCGCTTGAATGCCAGCGTGGCGTTGGTCCCGCCAAAGCCGAAGGAATTGGACAGCACGCAGTTCAGGCCCGCGTCGTCGATCCGCTTGGTCACGATTTCCGCATCGCCCGCTTCCGGGTCGAGGTTTTCCACGTTGGCGGAGGCGGCGATGAAATCGTTGTTCAGCATGATCAGGGAATAGATCGCCTCGTGCGCGCCCGTGGCCCCCTGTGAATGACCGGTCAGCGACTTGGTCGAGGAAATCTTCGGCTTATGCGCGCCGAACACTTCTTGAATCGCCTTGAGCTCGGTCATGTCACCGGCCGGGGTCGAGGTCCCGTGCGCGTTGATGTAATCGACCTTGGTATTGCCGAGGCCCGCCGTCGCCAAGCGCATGCAACGCATGGCTCCTTCACCCGAGGGGGCGACCATGTCGACGCCGTCGGAGGTGGCACCGTAGCCGACCACTTCGCCGTAGATCTTCGCACCCCGGGCCTGGGCGCGCTCCAGCTCCTCAAGCACCACCACGCCGGCGCCGCCGGCGATCACGAAGCCGTCGCGGTCGGCGTCGAAGGGACGCGACGCGCGCTCGGGCGTGTCGTTGAATTTCGAGGACAGCGCCCCCATGGCATCGAACAGCACGGTCAGGGACCAATGCAGTTCCTCGCCGCCGCCGGCGAACACCACGTCCTGCTTGCCCCATTGGATCAGTTCCGCGCCGTTGCCGATGCAATGGGCCGAGGTCGAACAGGCCGACGAGATGGAATAGCTGAGGCCGCGCATGTGGTAGGCCGTGGCCATGTTGGCCGACACGGTGGAGCACATGGCCTTGGGCACCGCATAGGGGCCGATACGCTTGGCGCCTTTATCGCGGGCCGTGTCGGCGGCATCGATCAGGGCCGAGGTCGACGGCCCGCCCGAGCCCATGACGAGGCCCGTGCGCTCGTCGGACACGTCGGCTTCGGAAAGCCCGGCGTCGGCGATGGCTTCCTGCATGGCGACATAGGCATAGGCCGCCCCGTCGCCCATGAAGCGGCGCAGCTTGCGGTCGATCTTGTCGTCCATATCGATCGTCGGAGCACCATGCAGGTGCGAGCGGAACCCGCGCTCCGCATACTCCGGGCAAAACACGATGCCCGAGCGCCCTGCGCGCAGGCTGTCCGTCACCTCGGCAACGTTGCTGCCGATCGGTGACACGATTCCCATTCCGGTAACGACCACACGTCTCATGGGCTTCTCTTACTACCCTTCGGGGTCGGTAAACAAGGTTACGCGTAAATCCTCGGTCTCGTAGGCGACCTTGCCGTCCACGAGCATCACGCCGTTGGCGATGCCGAGGGTGATCTGGCGGGCCATGACGCGTCGGATATCAATGCGGTATTGGACCAATTTGGCATCCGGCTGAACCTGACCCGTGAACTTGACCGAGCCGACGCCCAGCGCGCGGCCGCGGCCGGGTGCGCCCGTCCAGCCCAGGTAAAAGCCAAGCAGCTGCCACAATGCGTCGAGGCCCAGGCATCCGGGCATCACCGGGTCGCCCTGGAAATGGCACTTGAAGAACCACAGGTCCGGATTGATGTCGAATTCCGCCTCGGCATAACCCTTGCCGTTGGCGCCGCCGTCGGCATGAATCGCCGTGATGCGGTCGAACATCAGCATCGGCGGCAGCGGCAGCTGCGCGTTGCCGGAACCAAACAATTCGCCCTTCCCGCAGGCGATCAAATCTTCATAGGAATAGGCGTTTTTCTTGCTCACACGCTTGCGGCCATTCCTGCCCGCCTCCCTTGGGCAAGCCGTCTTGAATGCGGGCATTCCCCGGCAACACGGCTTTACGTTTCTGTTTTTCCCGGGCCGCTTGGAACCGGATTCTTGACCTTGATCTCAGCCGCACAATAGCCAGAGAATCCGCCCCAAGGCAACCGTGGCGAACAGGCCGATGACAAAGGGCGGCACCGCTTCCGGTACCGCCCTCTGAGGCACTTCGTATGCAGACCGGATGCCGCTTAGGCGTCCTGCGTCTCGCGCGGCTTGCCGCCCCGGCCACCGCCGCCGGACCGTTCACCGACCTGGTCGGTGATGTCCGCGCCGGTTTCCTGGTCGACGACCCGCATGGAGAGCTTGACCTTGCCGCGGTCATCGATGCCGATCAACTTGACCTTCACCTGGTCGCCTTCGTTGACGACGTCCGTGACCTGGCCGACCCGTTCATTGGCCAGCTCCGAGATGTGGACCAGACCGTCCTTGGCGCCCATGAAGTTCACGAAAGCGCCGAAATCGACGACCTTCACGACCTTGCCGTTGTAGATGGCGCCGATTTCCGGTTCCTGCGTGATCGACTTGATCCAGTCGATGGCGGCTTCGCCGGCGGCCGCATCAACGGCGGCGACACGCACGGTGCCGTCGTCTTCGATGTCGATCTTGGCGCCCGTCACCTCGCAGATTTCGCGGATCATCTTGCCACCCGGGCCGATGACTTCGCGGATCTTATCCTTGTTGATGGTGAACTGGGTGATCCGGGGTGCGGTATCCGCGACCCCTTCACGGGCCGAGGTCAGGCCCTTGGACATTTCGCCCAGGATGTGCAGACGGCCTTCCTTGGCCTGGCCCAGGGCGATCTTCATGATTTCCTCGGTGATCGAGGTGATCTTGATGTCCATCTGCAGGGAGGTGATACCCTCGGACGAGCCGGCGACCTTGAAGTCCATGTCGCCCAGGTGATCTTCGTCACCCAGGATGTCCGACAGGACCGCGAATTCATCGCCTTCCTTGATCAGGCCCATGGCGATACCCGCCACCGGACGCGGCAGCGGAACGCCCGCATCCATCAGCGACAGCGAGGTGCCGCAGACCGTGGCCATCGAGGACGAGCCATTGGATTCGGTGATTTCCGACACCACACGGATCGTGTAGGGGAATTCGTCCTTCGACGGCATCAGCGGGTTAAGCGCCCGCCAGGCCAGCTTGCCGTGGCCGATTTCACGCCGCCCGGTAAAGCCGAAACGGCCCGCTTCACCAACCGAGAACGGCGGGAAGTTATAGTGCAGCATGAAGGTACGGCGGTGATCGTTGGCCAGATCGTCGATGATCTGTTCGTCCTGACCGGTGCCGAGCGTGGCAACCACCAGGGCCTGGGTTTCCCCGCGGGTGAACAGGGACGACCCGTGGGTCCGGGGCAGAACACCGACTTCCGCGGCGATCGGCCGCACGGTCTTGGTGTCACGGCCGTCGATGCGCTTGCCGGTGTCCAGGATGTCGCGACGCACGATGTCGCTTTCCAGTTTCTTCAGGATGCCGCCGAGGGCCGCGCCGACCAGATCCTGGTCGATGCTGTCGTCTGCCGCCAGGTCTTCCGCGACCTTGGCCTTCACGGCCGAGATCTTTTCCTGACGCAGCTGCTTAACGGTTTCCTTGTAGGCGTCGCGCAGGCCGTCTTCGGCGAGCGCCTTGACCTTGTCGGCCAGGGCTTTCTTGCCTTCCGGTTCGGCCGGCAGATCGACCGGGTCCTTGGCGCAGGCCGAGGCCAGCTCGATGATGCCCTTGATGACGTCCTGGTTGGCCTTGTGGCCGAACATCACGGCGCCCAGCATGTCGTCTTCCGACAATTCGTGGGCTTCCGATTCGACCATCAGCACGCCTTCCTGGGTGCCGGCGACGAACAGGTCGAGCTTGGTTTCGGCCATCTGGTCACAGGTCGGGTTGAGCACGAACGCACCGTCGATCAGGCCGACGCGGCAGCCCGAGATCGGGCCCATGAAGGGGGCACCCGAGATGCAGAGAGCAGCCGAGGTGCCGATCATGGCCGGCACGTCCGGATCGTTTTCCAGATCGTGGGTCAGGACCGTGCAGATGACCTGCACTTCGTTCTTGTAACCCGGCGCGAACAGCGGCCGGATGGGCCGGTCGATCAGACGCGAGGTGAGAATTTCCTTTTCGCCGGGGCGGCCTTCACGCTTGAAAAAGCCACCCGGAATCTTACCGGCGGCATAAGCCTTTTCGACGTAATGGACGGCCAGCGGGAAAAAATCGATGCCCGGACGGGGCGTCTTTTCCGCGACCACGGTGCACAGCACCTTGGTGTCGCCATAGGTGGCAATCACGGCGCCGTCGGCTTGCCGCGCGACCTTACCGGTCTCCAGGATCAGCTTGCGCCCACCCCAGTCAATTTCCTTACGAAACTCTTGAAACATCATTTTCTACTCTTCCTACAAACGTACGTGGGACCGGAAGCCCGCGCCAATCGCGGACCCCTGCCCGTTGGGTCTCCGGCACCCTGCCGGCGGCCCGACCCCGAAGCGTTTTCCGTCGCCGTCGCCCGGGCATTGCTGCCCGGGGCGCGGAAAACGGCGGGGCAAAAGGCGGCATCCGTACCCTGGCCGCCCACGGAGAACATTCCGTCAGATGACGGATGCACGCCCATTCCTGCAAATTAGCGCCGAATACCCAGGCGCTTGACCAGCGCGTCGTAGCGGCCGTCGTTCTTCTTTTTCAGATAGTCCAACAGGCGCCGGCGCTGACCGACCATCATGAGAAGACCACGCCGGGAATGGAAATCCTTCTTGTGGGTTTTCATGTGTTCGGTGAGATTGGCGATCCGTTCGGTCAGAATGGCGACCTGAACTTCGGGCGATCCGGTGTCGCCGTTGCCCGATTGGAACTCACCAATAA
The DNA here is from genome assembly GCA_048263775.1 of Rhodospirillales bacterium. Classification (GTDB taxonomy): domain Bacteria; phylum Pseudomonadota; class Alphaproteobacteria; order Rhodospirillales; family Casp-alpha2; genus UBA1479. The sequence goes on along the minus strand of JBLXDU010000004.1, from coordinate 278,387 downwards.
GTTCCTGCTTCCGCTCAGCGGTAATCGACATCGTCATACTCCTGTTCTTGATTGTTGAAGATCAGGTTTCGGAACCATCCAGGTTCAGAACCCGCACAGGACGGATTTCACCGCCCTTGATCTCCGCCAGAGCCACCAGCCGATCGTTGAGCATGGCCGAAACCATGTCGCCTTGGCGGATGTTCTTGAACGGCGAACGGCTGGCGACGGGAAGGGCCGCAATGGCCTGTCCTTGGGCCAGCCGCCGGGCCTCGGCTTCCGTCAGGGCCAGCGCCGGGATGTCGTCCAGCGCGGTCTCGACGGGCAGGAGGTGCCCGGAATCGCGCGCACTATGCCCCAGAGCCTCCAGATTATCTAGCGAAATCGACCCCTTCTCCGTGAACGGTCCGACCGCCGTCCGGCGCAGCACGGAAACATGCCCGACGGTGCCGAGAGCCCGCGCCAGATCGCGGGCCAGGGAGCGCACATAAACCCCCTTGCCCGAGCGGCAGCGGATCACCGCATGGTCGGCATCGGGGCGGCTGTCGAGGGTCAGGCCGAGGACCGTCACACGGCGCGATTTCATCTCGAAATCCTCGCCGCCGCGGGCCAGATCATAGGCCCTGGCGCCATCCACCTTGATCGCCGAATAGCGCGGCGGCACCTGGTCGATCTCGCCGATGAAGGCCGGCAGGGCGGCCGTGATCTCGGCATCCGAAGGCCGCTCATCGCTTTCCGCCGACACGGCGCCCTCGCCGTCTCCGGTCTCCGTCTCGATTCCGAAACGGATTGTGAAGACGTATTCCTTTTCCCCGTCCATGGCATAGGCCACGGTCTTGGTCGCCTCACCCAGCGCGATCGGCAGAATGCCCGTGGCCAGCGGATCGAGAGTCCCGCCATGGCCGACCTTGGCCGCATTGAACAGGCGCTTGACCCGGCCCACGGCCTGGGTCGAGGTCACGCCCAACGGTTTGTCGAGATTGATCCAGCCGTGAATGGCGAGACCCTTGCGGCGGCGGCCCATCCTGCGCCGGGCCTACTCGTCGTCCGCCGGGTCGCCCGGGGCTTCCAGGTCGCGGCGCACGCGGGGATCATGCAGAATGGCACCGATGCGCCCCGCATGTTCAAAGCTGTGATCCAGGCGGAAGGAGAACTGTGGCAGAAACTTGAGGCTGACCTCGCGGGCGACCTGACGGCGGATATAGGGCGTGGCGTGGTTGAGCGCCTTGAGGACCGCATCCGTGTCGATGTCGCTCATCACGCTGCCGCCCAGCGGCACCACGAACACCGTGGCCCGGCGCAGGTCCGGGCTGGCGTCGACGCCGGTCACCGTGAGATTGGCCTGGGCCAAAAGCGGGTCGCGGAAATCGCGGCGTTCCAGGATACGCACCAGAACATGGCGCAGTTCCTCGCCGACGCGAAGCTGGCGCTGCGAGGGCGGCTTGGCCCCGGCCTGCCGTTTACGGGATTTTTCTGACATGGCGATGCGCTACCATTGGCCGGCCGGCGGGGCCCGCTGGCCCCGCCCGGGTCCGGGCGGATCGGCGGTCGTGCGCCCGGAACCCTAGAGTTCCCGGGCCACTTCCTCGGTTTCGAAGCATTCGATGACGTCGCCGACCTGGATATCCTGGTAATTGGCCAGCGCCATGCCGCATTCCGTCCCCGACTGGACCTCCTTGGCGTCGTCCTTGAACCGCTTCAGCTGGCTCAGGTCGCCCTCGTGGATCACCGTGTCGTCGCGCAGCAGGCGCACCTTGGCGCCGCGCTTGACGGTGCCTTCGGTGATCATGCAGCCGGCGACCTTGCCGACCTTGGACACGTTGAAGACTTCGCGCACTTCGGCGTAGCCCAGGAAGTTTTCGCGGATGGTCGGCGCCAGCAGGCCCGACAGCAGGGCCTTGATGTCGTCGGTCAGGTTGTAGATCACCGAATAGTAGCGGATATCCAGCCCGTCGCGTTTGGCCAGATCACGGGCCTGCGGGTTGGCGCGCACATTGAAGCCGACGATCACCGCGTTGGAAGCACGGGCCAGCGTCACGTCGCTTTCGTTGATGCCGCCGACGCCCGAATGCAGGACCTGCACCCGAACTTCGTCGGTCGAAAGCTTCTCCAGGGCACCCACGATGGCCTCGGCCGAACCGTGCACGTCCGCCTTGATGACCAGCGGCACGGTCTGGGCTTCGCCTTCCTGAATTTTCTCGAACATCTGTTCGAGGGTGCCACGGCCACCGGCCGCCGCCTGCTTGTTGCGTTCCTGGCGCTGACGGAATTCCGTGACCTCGCGGGCGCGGGATTCGGAATCGACGACGACGAAATCGTCGCCCGCCTGCGGCGTGCCGTTGAGACCCAGGATTTCGACCGGCACGGAAGGTCCGGCTTCGTCGAGCTGTTCGCCGTGGGCATTGGACATGGCGCGCACCCGGCCCCATTCGGAGCCGGCGATGAAGATTTCACCGACATGCAGCGTGCCGCGCTGGATCAGCACCGTGGCGACCGAGCCCTTGCCCTGTTCCATGCGGGCCTCGACGATCACGCCTTCGGCGGCATGGTTCGGGTTGGCCTTGAGGTCGAGCAGTTCGGCCTGCAGGACGATCGCCTCTTCCAGCTTGTCCAGGTTGGTCTTCTTCAGGGCCGAGACCTCGATGGACAACACGTCGCCGCCCATTTCCTCGACCTGAACGTTATGCTGCAGCAGTTCCGTGCGCACCCGGCTGGGGTCCGCACCGGCCACATCGATCTTGTTGATGGCGACGATGATCGGCACGCCGGCGGCCTTCGCGTGGTGGATGGCCTCGATAGTCTGCGGCATGACACCGTCATCGGCGGCAACGCAAAGCACCACGATATCCGTGACCTGCGCACCGCGCGCACGCATTTCGGTGAAGGCAGCGTGACCCGGGGTGTCGATGAACGAGATTTTCGCCCCCGACGGGGTCGTCACCTGATAGGCGCCGATATGCTGTGTGATGCCGCCGGCTTCGCCGCCGGCCACATCGGTCGCGCGCAGCGCGTCGAGCAACGAGGTCTTGCCATGATCGACATGGCCCATGACGGTGACCACCGGGGCGCGGGACGTCAGATCCTTGGGATCGTCCTGGTCGCGGCGCAGACCCTGTTCCACGTCGGACTCGGAGACGCGGCGGATGCGGTGACCGAATTCCTCGACCACCAGTTCCGCCGTATCGGCGTCGATCGTCTGGGTGATGGTCGCCATGACGCCCATCTTCATGAGCGCCTTGACCACGTCGGCACCTCGTTCGGCCATGCGGTTGGCCAGTTCCTGAACGGTAATGGCTTCGGGAACAACGACTTCACGCACGACCTTGGCACCTTCCTGCAGCAGCTCACGCTGCTTTTGTTTTTCACGTTCGCGGGCGCGCCGGACCGAGGCGATGGAACGCTGGCGCTCTTCCTCGCCCTCAAGCGCGTCGGAGATCGTCAGCTTGCCGCGGCGGCGTTCGTTGTAGCCCCGCGTGGGTGCGGCGCGGCGGACTTCGGCCGGGCCCTTCTTGCCGCGGCTCTTGCTGCGGGGGCCGTCGTCGTCGTCCTCTTGGCGGGGGGCCGCCGGGCGCGGGCGGGCGGGCCGCCCATCCTCGCCGGGACCCGGTGCCGGCGCCACATCAGCCGGCGCGGGGGCCGGTGCCGGGGCGGCGGACTTGGCGGGTTCGGCCGCGGGCTCTTCGACCGGCTCCGGTTCCGGTTCCGGTTCGGCGCGAAGGGCCGGCGTCGGGCCGAGCGGACGGGCCGGCGCGGCTTCGGGGGCCTCGTCCTTGGTCTGCTGTGCTGTTTCCAGGGCCTTCTGACGGGCCTGGAGTTCCTGATCCGTAAGGTCGCGGACCGACGCGTCGCCGTCGTCATCGTGCTGGGCGTCGCCGGCGCCCGCCGGGCGCGCGTCGTCCTTGGCCGTCGCGATGGTGCGGCTCTTCTTGACCTCGACGGTGACCATCTTGGACCGCCCGTGGGAGAAGTTCTGGCGCGTCTGGCGCTTTTCCACGGTCTTGTTCAGCGTCAGCTTTCCGCCGCCGCCGCCCAGGCCCAGCTTGCCGCTGCCGCCCTTGTCCGCCTTGTCTTTTTCAGTCGTCTCAGCCATCAATACCTTCCGATCGGCACAGTCCGGAGCCCCGGATTTTCGGGCCCCAATGAACCCGGCCTATTCCTGCGAGGGAGAAGTCTTTCCGGCCGGGGCGCCCTCGCGAAACCCCAAAAGCCGGTTTTGTTCGAAGACCAGGCGATCCGCCAAGCCACCGGATGCAACCGCCGCGTGGACCACATGGTCCCGGCCCAGCGCGCGGCCCAATTCGGCTGCGTCCAGGACCGTGAATTGCGTCAGTCCCGGCGCCAGGGCCCGCAGCTTGGACTTTCCGTCCTCGCTGCCGTCCCGGGCCGCAACCAACAGACCGCGTTTGGCTGTCCTCAGCCAGGCGTCGGTCTTTTCAAACCCGGCGACAACCCGGCCCGCCCGGCGCGCCAAACCCAGCGCATCCATGCAGCGGCGGACCATCTGCGCCTCGATATCGTCCGCCAACCGGGGCGGAACAGTGACCTTGCGCTTGGCCGCCTTGGCGAAATGGTTCTTTTCGCTGGCTGTATTTACCACATCGCGGCGGGCACTCAACCATATTCCCCGCCCGGGCAGGTTGCCGGCCAGGTCCGGAACGATGCAGTCGTCGGGGCCGACGACGAAACGGATGAGTTCCGAGACAGGCTTTTTTTCCCCGGTGACGGCACACCGGCGGACAGGCCCGCCGTCCTCATCGGACGCCGGGGCCATGTCGTCTTCCGCGTGGGTTTGCCGTCCACCGGTCATGCCTGTCTCCGGTTCTAACTCATCGTGCCGTCTCGCCGTGCACCGCAATCGGCCCTTAGGACGCCTGCGGCGCGTCGCCGCTTTCGTCCGCAGCGGCTTCCGCACCTGCGTCGCCCTCAGCCGCCTCTTCGTCGGCGAACCAATGGGCGCGGGCGGCCATGATGATCTGGTTGGCGGCATCAAGCGTCATCGTGCCCTGGGGGGCGATTTCCAGAAGCTCGTCACCGGCCAGGTCGCCCAGATCGTCGCGGCTTTTCACGCCGTTCTCGCCCAGCGCCACCATCAGTTCGTTGGTGATGCCTTCGATTTCGGCAAGATCGTCCTCGACGCCCAGTTCACGGCGCTTGGCATCGAACTCGGCATCGCGGGTTTCCAGATAGGTCTGGGCGCGGGTCTGCAGTTCGCTGGCCACGTCCTCATCGAAACCTTCGATGTCGGTCAGATCCTCGATCTGCACGAAGGCCACTTCCTCGACCTTGGAAAAGCCTTCGGTGACCAACAGGTGGGCGATCACGTCGTCGACGTCGAGGGCCTCCACGAACAGGGCGGAACGGGCGCGGAATTCCTCGTTGCGGCGTTCCGATTCCTCGGCCTCGGTGAAGATGTCGATGTCCCAGCCCGACAACTGCGAGGCCAGGCGCACGTTCTGGCCGCGCCGGCCGATGGCCAGCGACAGCTGATCGTCGGGCACCACGACTTCGATGCGGTGGGCGTCCTGGTCCATGACGACCTTGGATACTTCGGCCGGGGCCAGGGCGTTGACGATGAAGGCGGCCTCGTCCGGCGACCACTGGATGATGTCGATCTTTTCACCCTGCAATTCGCCGACCACGGCCTGCACGCGCGAACCGCGCATACCGATGCAGGGGCCGACGGGATCGATGGAGCTGTCATGCGACTGCACGGCGATCTTGGCGCGCGAACCCGGATCGCGGGCCACGGATTTGATTTCGATGATGCCGTCGTAGATTTCCGGCACTTCCTGCTTGAACAGGGCCGCCATGAACTGCGGATGCGTGCGCGACAGGAAGATCTGCGGTCCGCGGGTTTCCTCGCGCACGTCCATGATGTAGGCGCGCACCCGGTCGCCGTTGGAGAAATGCTCGCGCGGGATCGATTCATCCCGGCGCAACAGCGCCTCGGCGCGGCCCAGGTCGACGATCACGTTGCCGTATTCGATGCGCTTGACCAGGCCGTTGACGACCTCGCCGATGCGGTCCTGGTATTCCTCGTACTGGCGCTTGCGCTCGGCCTCGCGCACCTTCTGGACGATGACCTGCTTGGCGGTCTGGGCCGCGATGCGCCCGAAGTCGATGGGCGGCAGGGGATCGATCAGGAATTCGCCGACCACCGCGTCGGCCTTGCGCTGCTTGGCCTGTTCCAGGGTCAGCTGGGTGATTTCGTTCTCGACGGCCTCGGCATTTTCGACGACTTCCAGGAAGCGGGCCAGGGTGATCGCACCCGACACGCGGTCGATGACCGCGCGGATGTCGTGTTCATGCCCGTATTTGGAGCGCCCGGCCTTCTGGATCGCCTGTTCCATGGCTTCCAGGACCTCGTCCCGCTCGATGCCCTTGTCACGGGCGGCCTGATCGGCGGCGGCCAGCAGTTCCGGGCGGGCGTGGACGGCTTCGTTTTGCATGACGTCGCTCATTTCCGATGTTCCTTCAAACTCACAAAAAAGTCGGTTTCCGGCGGGACGGCCTATCCGTCCGCCTGCTGATGGGCCGCGATCAATTCATCGGTCATCAGCAGTTTTGATTTCTGAATGTCGGCGAAGGGCAGGCGAACCTCGCCTTCCGTCACGTCCATCACCACGTCCGTGCCGTCGACGCCGAGAAGGCGGCCGGAAAACCGGCGCCGGCCTTCGACGGGGACGTCCATTTCAACGCGCGCATCGAACCCGGCGTAGCGGGCGAAATCGGCCAGCTTGACCAGCGGCCGGTCGATGCCGGGCGATGAGACCTCAAGCACATAGGCGTCGTCGATCGGGTCTTCCACATCCAAAAGCGCCGACACGGTGCGCGAGATGACCGCGCAATGATCGACGTTCATGGCCGATCCGTCCTTGGGTTCGGCCATGACCTGCAGCTTCTTGTTGCGCTGCCCGGACACCAGGACGCGGACAAGCTCGAAGCCCAAATCCTCGATGGCCGGGCGGATGATCTCGGCGATGCGCTGTTCCAAGGTCACGTGGTCGGGGTTCCTATCGTCCGCGGCCCGGTCGGCGGCCGTGAAGCACCTAGTACAAAAAACACAAAAGGCGGGCCACCGGCCCGCCCCATCAATTCCGTTATCGGACTTAACGAAGCGCATTTCCTTAAACGTGAAATGCGGGGCCTATATAGTCCCAAATCGTCCGCAAGACAAGCCTCGCCGTGATTTTCCGCGCCTTACCCACCCCGGCGGCGGAACTCCAGATAGACCCGGTGCGGGCCGGCCAGGCCCTTTTCCTCGTAGCGGGTGGGATATCCGTCGGCCCAGCGGGTGCGCCAATCCTCGGGCCCTTGCGCCGTCCATTCGAATTCCGGGTGGTTGGCCGCCAGACCCAGGGCCCAGCGGGCATGGCCCATATGGTCGGTCGCGAAGCGGAACAGGCCGCCGGGCGCCAGGATGCGGGCCAACTGATCCAGGGTTTCCCGCTGCACGAACCGACGGTTCCAATGGCGTTTCTTTGGCCAGGGGTCGGAATAAAGCAGATAAACGCGGTCGATCGACCCCGGCATCAGACGCGGCAGCAATTGGCGCGCGTCGTCGTCATGCAGGCGGATATTATCCAACGACCGGTCGGTGATCTGGGCGAGGAGGGTCGCCACGCCGTTGACGAAAGGCTCACAGCCGATGAAGCCGATGTCGGGATGGGCCTGGGCCTGATCGGCCAGGTGTTCACCGGCGCCGAAGCCGATTTCCATCCAATAGGCGGATTTTTCACCGTCGAACAGGCCGGCCGGATCAAGCGGCCCGCCCCCGGGCGGCACGCGCAGAGTGGGCAGAAGATTGGCGACCAGGGCGCTACGGCCGGGGCGGAGGCGCTTGCCCCGCCGCCGGCCGTAAAACCGTGGTTGTTCCTCAGGATCCATTCCCGTCGCCCTCGAAAGGTCGTGCCCGGCGACGGCAGTCGCCCTGAACTTAGGCCCCGAAGGCCGCCTTCAGGCCGTCGACAAGGTCCGTCTTTTCCCAGGAAAAGCCGCCGTCGGCATCCGGCTTGCGGCCGAAGTGGCCGTAGGCCGAGGTGCGGGCGTAGATCGGCTTGTTCAGCTCCAGATGCTCACGGATGCCGCGCGGGCTGAGGTTGACCATTTCCTGCAGTTTGGCGGAAATCTGCTCCTCGGCGACGCGGCCCGTCCCCTGCGTGTCGACATAGACCGACAGCGGCTTGGACACGCCGATGGCGTAGGCCAGCTGAATCACGCATTTGTCGGCCAGGCCGGCGGCGACCACGTTCTTCGCCAGATAGCGCGCCCCGTAGGCGGCCGAGCGGTCGACCTTCGTGGGATCCTTGCCGGAGAAGGCGCCACCACCGTGGGGCGCCGCCCCGCCGTAGGTATCAACGATGATCTTGCGGCCGGTCAGGCCGACGTCGCCGTCGGGCCCGCCGATGACGAAACGGCCCGTCGGGTTGACGTACAGTTCCTCGTCGTCACACATCCAGCCCTCGGGCAGAACGCTTTCCACGAAGGGGCGGACCATTTCGCGGACCTCGTCCGTGGACAGGTTGTCCGTATGCTGGGTCGAGACGACGACCGAGGTCGCGCGCACGGGCTTGCCGTTTTCGTACTGCAGGGTGACCTGGCTTTTGGAATCGGGCAGCAGACCCGGCGTCTTGCCGGCATGGCGTGCGTCGGCCATTTTCTTCAGGATCTGGTGCGAGAAATGGATGGGCGCCGGCATCAGTTCTTCGGTTTCCGTGCAGGCGAAGCCGAACATGATGCCCTGGTCGCCGGCACCTTCGTCCTTGTTGCCGGCGGAATCGACGCCCTGGGCGATGTCGGCGGACTGACCGTGCAGATAGACCTGAACCTTCGCGGTCTCCCAGTGGAAGCCTTCCTGTTCGTAGCCGATGTCCTTCACGCAGTCGCGCGCGATCTTTTCGATCAGCGCGGCGTCGGCGTCGCCGTTGGCGTCGAACATCGGACCACGCCCATCGTCGCCGCAGCGGCCTTCGCCGCCGACGATGATACGGTTGGTAGTGGTGAAGGTTTCGCAGCCGAGGCGGCAGTTCAGGGGGTCACGGCGGATGAATTCGTCGAGCACCGCATCGGAAATGCGGTCGGACACCTTGTCCGGGTGGCCTTCGGAAACGGATTCGGACGTAAACAGATAGTTGGATAGAGTCACGGGTGTAGCCTCCGGTAACGTCGTTTACAGATGTAGGACTATGAGGACGAAACGTGCGGGGGCGACGCTCGTCCGCTTAGCGCGTTGTTTTTCGTGGCGGCAAACGGTCCAAATACGCCACGCCCGGACCGCGTGTGCCCGGGCCGCCGTTTGTGCCAGCCTTGCCGGTCCGCGTCAAGGTGATATTGGCGGAAACCCTAGGCTGCGGAGGGAGATTCACCCGTTTCAGCCCGGCGTTGGGCCAGATATCCCAGGGCCACGAACAGACCGGCCAGAACCAGCACCAGAACGTTTCCGACCCGGGAAAACAGAGTTCTGGCTTCGATCGGCTCGGGCAGGCCGGCGTCGATCGCACCGGCTTGGCCAAGGCCCAGGGCGGCGACCGTGCGGCCCCAGGGATCGATCACGGCCGAGATCCCCGTGTTGGCCACGCGGACCAGCGGCACGCCTTCCTCGACACTGCGCAGGCGGGCGGCGGCGAGATGCTGATAAGGGCCGGGCGAGACCCCGAACCAGGCGTCGTTGGTGATGTTCAACAACCAGCGCGCGCGGGGACCATCGACGTTTTCGCCGGCGGGCGGCAGCACGGCATGGGGGAAGATCACCTCGTAACAGATGAGCGGCGAAAACGGCGGCAGGCCTTTGACCTCGAGCACTTTGGGGCCGGGGCCGGGCGTAAAATTGCCGCGCCCCTGGGTGATCTTAAGGAAGCCGAGCCAGTCCTGAAACGGCACGTACTCGCCGAACGGCACAAGGTGGTGCTTGTCATAGGTCAGGGCGACGCGGCCCGACGCCTCGACCACATAAAGGCTGTTGTAGACCCGGGGCGGGCCGCCGGGCGCGTCCTCGATACGCAACGAGCCGGTCAGCAAGGCGCCGGCGATTGGTGTGGCATGAGACAACGCGCGCAGCAGCACCGGTTCGCGCCCCAGCACATAGGGCACCGCCGTTTCCGCCCAAATGACATGGGTGGGCTCGGGTGTCGGTTCCCGGTCCGGCAGCGCCGCCGGGTCGCCGTTCAAGCCCTTGGGGTTAAGACTCAATTCAATCTGCCGGGTGACATGGCCTGCCCGCAGGCCCGGCCGCCATTTGTCCGCCTGGGCGATGTTGGGCTGCACCAGACGCAGATGAACGCCGGGGGCGAACGCTGTCTCCGCCCCGGCGAGACGCCACAGGCCGCCGCCCCACACGCCCGCAAGGAAAGCCGCCGCGAAGGCCGAGGCCAACCACGGCCGCCGTCCCGCCCCGGCAAGGGACGCCGGAGCCGCCGCGGCCCAGACCGTAACCAGGCTGAGACCGAACACGCCGAACATCGACGCCGGCTGAATCATCGCGTCGGCGAAGGTCCAGACCGTGCCCATGAGGTTCCAGGGAAAGCCCGTGAACAGCCAGCCGCGCAGCCATTCCGTGCCCGTCCAGACCCCGGCCAGAATCAGCGCGTCGCCGCCGCCGGGGGCCGAACCCGTGCGGCGAAGCCGGTGTAGAAGCGCCGCCGCCAAGGCCGAAAACAGCCCCAGCACGGCCGCGAAGCCGAGCACGGCGATGGGGATCAGCCAGCCATGGCGGGCGAGATCAATGGTCAGGGAATGGGAAATCCAGAACGTGCCGGCCGCCGCGTGGCCGGCGCCGAACCACCAGCCATCGGCGAGCGCCCCCCGGAGACGCCGACGCGACGCGACCAGCCAGATCAGGCCGACGAAAGCGGGCACCAGAAGGAAGACCAGATGAAGCGGTGGCAGCGCCCCCGCCGCCAGAACGCCGAGCGTCACGGCGAGGCCCCGCCGCCGCCAACCTGTCAGGGCCACGACAAGGTCATGCAGGCGCCGTGCCCCCGTCAGGGCCGCGGTCATTCGGTTTTCGCGTCCTTATCGGCGGCGTTGCGGCGGCGCACCCGCAGGCGGTGCACCCGCCGGGGATCGGCCTGCAGAATTTCGAATTCGAAGCCCGAGGGATGGGCCACCAGCTCGCTGCGGATCGGCACGCGGCCGGCCAGGGCGAAGACCAACCCGCCCAGGGTGTCGATGTATTCCCGCTCCTCGTCCGTGGCGAAGGCGCCGACCTTTTCCTCCAGGGCCTCGATCTCGACCCGGGCGTCTGCGGTGTAGGAACCGTCGGGATTTTCCTTGAGCACCGGTTCGGACGTGCGGTCGTGTTCGTCCTCGATCTCGCCGATGATTTCCTCGACCAGATCCTCAATGGTCACCAGGCCGTCGACGCCGCCGTATTCATCGACCACCAACGCCATGTGCGATCGCCGCGCGCGCATTTCCAGCAGCAGTTCAAGAACCTCCATGGAGGGCGCCACGAACAGGATTCGGCGCAGGTGTTCGGACAGCTTGAAGTCCTTTTCATGGCCTTCCCAAAGGAACAGGTCCTTGATATGGGCCATGCCGATGACGTCATCCAAGGTGCCCCGGTAGACCGGCAGGCGCGAATGGCCCTGTTCGCCGATGATCCGCACGATCTCGCTGAGCGGGGTATCCGCCTCGACCGCGACGATGTCGGCGCGCGGCACCATGACGTCCTCGACGGTGAGGCCGCGCAGGTTGAGGATGTTGGACAGAAGTGCCCGTTCATCGTCGCCGATGGGGGCTGCGGGCTCGGCCCGTTCTTCGATGATTTCCTCAAGCGCTTCGCGGACGGATCCGTTCTGCCCGCCGCCGCGGAGCCGGCGGGTCAGGCGCTGCCACAGGGAGGGGCCGCGCGCCTCTGCCTGCGGGGCCTGGGATTCCTGCGCTGAGGAATGCGGGGTCGCCCCGGATTCCCGGGGCTGGGGACTCGATGATTGATCGTTCATGTTACCAGGATAGATGCCCTTGCGAACGGGCGGTCACCGCTCCTTTCCATATGGATCGGGGACGCCGAGGCCCCCAAGGATATCCGTTTCCAGCCGTTCCATCCTGTCGGCTTCGTCCGCGTCGATATGGTCGAAACCCAGAAGGTGCAGCATACCATGGACACAGAGATGCGATAAGTGGTCAGCCAGGGGAATGCCCTGGTCCCGCGCCTCGGCCGCCGTGACGCCGAAGGCGATGACCACATCGCCCAACATCGCGGGCATGCCGGGCAGCCCCCCCGCGGGCGGGGCATCGCCGTCCTGTTGCGGAAACGACAGCACGTTGGTCGGCCCGTCCTTGCCTCGGTAATCATGGTTGAGCGTCGCCACCATGGCGTCATCGGCCAGCACCAATGAGACCTCGGCCGGGCCGGCATCCGTCCCGTGGTCCAGCGCCCCATAGGCGGCGGCCAGGGCGCGTTCGGCAATCGTCTCGGCATCGCCGAGCACCGCCCATTCGGGGGACGCGATGTCGACTTCGATTTCCAATGCCGGTTCGGGCATCACGCCCGCGCCGTCATTCGTCGCTCTGTTCGCGTTCGCTTTCATAATGCTCATATCGCGCGCCGGCGCGGCGCGAGGTTTCCACGTTCTGATAGGCATGGACGATGCGCGACACCAGGGGGTGGCGGACAACATCCTGTTCCGTGAATTCAACGAAGCGGATGCCCTTGGTGCCGATCAGCACTTCCTGGGCGTCGCGCAGGCCCGACCGGATGCCGCGCGGCAGATCGACCTGGCTGAGATCGCCGGTCACCACCATGCAGGAATTTTCACCCAGCCGGGTCAGGAACATCTTCATCTGCACGGGCGTGGTGTTCTGCGCCTCATCCAGGATGACAAACGCGTTGGACAGCGTGCGGCCGCGCATGAAGGCGAGCGGCGCGACCTCGATCTCGCCGCTTTCCAGGCGCTTTTCCACCTGCTGCTGCGGCAGCATGTCGTACAGCGCGTCGTACAGCGGGCGCAGGTAGGGATCGACCTTTTCGCGCATGTCGCCAGGCAGGAAGCCAAGCTGCTCGCCGGCCTCGACCGCCGGGCGCGACAGGATGATGCGGTCAACCCGGCCCTGGACCAGACGTTCGACCGCCTTGGCCACGGCAAGGTACGTCTTGCCCGTGCCGGCCGGACCTTGGCCGAACACCAGGGGGCATTCGTCGATGGCGCCCAGATAGTCGGCCTGGGTCGAGGTCCGGGCGGTGATCACCTTGTTGCGGGTATGCACCGCGACGCCGGCATCCTTCAGCCCTTCCTTGGGATCGCTGGCACCGCCGCGGGCACCATTGGACATACGCAACATGGCGTCGACTTCGGGCGCGTCAACGCTGTGGCCATGCTTCAGACGGTCGTAAAGGGCGGCCAGGATCGCCGCCGTGCGATCCACAGCGGACCCGTCGCCGGTGATCGCGACTTCGTTGCCGCGGGCATGGATGGTCACGCCCAGGCCCTGTTCGATCTGCGCCAGATGGGCGTGGTGGGAGCCGAACAGCGCCGCCGCGAGCCCGTTGTTGGCGAAGGTCATCTGTTCCGTCATCATGGCCGCGGCGGGGCCGCCCCCGGTGGATGGGGCCATGGGGATCACGGCCTCGGCGCCGCCGCGCGTCTGCCGGCGGGAGCGCCCGCGGCTCATGCGGATCTCCTGGCGGCGGGCTGCTCCGGGGCGTCCGCGAGGACTGCCCCCAGGCTGTTGCCCCCGGCCGAGACGATCTTCAGATCGGCGACGCGGCCCAGCCAATCGGCCGGGGCCTCGACGTGAACCGCCTGCATGTAGGGGCTGCGGCCCAGCAATTGGCCCGCATGGCGGCCGGGCCGATCAAGCAGCACCGGCAAGGTGCGCCCGACACAGCTTTGGTTGAAGGCAAGCTGCTGCGTGTTGAGAAGATCCTGGAGCTCTTTCAAGCGTGCATCCTTCACGTCTTCGGGCACCTGCAGTTCCATGGCGGCCGCCGGGGTGCCGGGTCGCGGCGAATACTTGAACGAATAGGCCTGGACGTAGCCGACCTCGCGCACGAGAGACAGCGTGTCCTGAAAATCGGCGTCGGTTTCGCCGGGGAAGCCGACGATGAAATCCGACGACAGGCCCAGGTCGGGGCGCGCCGCGCGCAAGCGCGCGACCAGATCGATGTAGAAGTCACGGCCGTGGCGGCGGTTCATGGCCTTGAGCACACGGTCCGATCCCGACTGCACGGGCAGATGCAGATAGGGCATCAGTTCGGGTACGTCACGATGGGCGGCGATCAGCGCGTCATCGACCTCGGCCGGATAGGACGTGGTGTAGCGCAGGCGCGCGATCCCGTCGATTTCGGCCAATCGGCGGATCAGCCCACCCAGGCCAAGCTCTGTCCCGTCGGCGTCGGCACCGTGATAGGCGTTCACATTCTGGCCAAGCAACGTAATCTCGACGGCACCCTGGGCGACAAGCTGGCGGGCCTCGGTCAGCACCTGATCGACCGGGCGCGAGAATTCCGCGCCCCGCGTATAGGGCACGACACAGAAGGTGCAGAACTTGTCGCAACCTTCCTGCACGGTCAGGAAGGCGGCGCGCCCTTCGACCCGGGCCGGGGCCGTCAGGTGGTCGAACTTGGATTCCTCGGGGAAGTCGGTATCAAGCTGGGCCCCCTTCTCGCGGTGCAGACGGGCGACCATTTCCGGCAGGCGATGATAGGTCTGCGGACCGAATACCATGTCGACATAGGGGGCGCGCTTCAAAACTTCTTCGCCCTCGGCCTGAGCGACACAGCCGGCGACGCCGAGGATCATGGCCCCACCGTCGGCTTGACGCGCCTGCTTCATCTTGTTGATTCGACCGAGCTCGGAATACACCTTCTCCGCCGCTTTTTCGCGGATATGGCAGGTGTTCAGCAACACCATGTCGGCGTCGTCGACCACATCCGTCAAGGCATAGCCCAGGGGTGCCAGAAGCCCCGCCATACGATCGGAATCGTAGACGTTCATCTGGCAGCCATAGGTCTTGATATGGAGTTTTTTGGGCGTCGCGTCCGTCACCGGTTACCTCGCGCCCGCTTGTCGCCGGCCCCGAACACGGGGTTCAGGAAAATGTCGGGTCGGATCATTCCTATTTGCCCGCACCTTTCTTCAGAGGCACGCCATACAATTCCAGCTTGTGCCCGACCAGACGCATGCCGTGGTCACGGGCGATGATTTCCTGCAGGCGTTCGATTTCCGTGTTCTGGAATTCGATGACCGCGCCCGACTGCACGTTGATCAGGTGATCGTGGTGTTCCTCGGTCACTTCCTCGTAACGCGCACGACCGTCGCCGAAATCATGACGCTCGATAATGCCCGCTTCCTCGAACAGGCGCACGGTCCGATAGACCGTGGCGATGGAAATGCGATTATCGATCTCGGACGATCGGCGATGCACTTCCTCGACATCGGGATGATCTTCCGATTCGGACAGCACGCGCGCAATGATGCGGCGCTGGTCCGTCATTTTCATGCCTTTGTCGATGCAAAGCTGCTCGATACGTGATTCCGACATCATCTCCCCACGGATTGCCAGCAGGTACCTGGATTCGCCTAATTACTATACCCCGAACAGGGCAGGTGCCAAAGCCTGAGGATCAACCCGCGGGAAAGCTTTAGCGTTTGCGCCGGGGTTTCGTCCCAAGGCCGATCTTCTTGGCCAGATTCGAGCGGTGCTTGGCGTAGTTCGGCGCAACCATCGGATAGTCGACAGGCAGGCCCCAGCGCTCGCGATACTCTTCCGGCGTCAGATTATAGGCCGTCTTCAAATGCCGTTTCAGCATCTTCAGCTTCTTGCCGTCTTCCAGGCAGACGATGTAATCGGGGAACACGGATTTCTTCGGCGGCACGGCGGGCTTGGGGCGCTGCGCCTGCGCCGGAACCGTGCCGACGTTGGAAAGGGCGGTATAGACCTCATTGATGAGGGCGGGAATATCGCTGGGCGCGATTGTATTGTTGCCGACATGAGCCGCGACGATTTCCGTCGTCAGCTCGATCAGGTCGGAGGCATTCGGTTTTTCAGTCATTAGTTCGCCTTGTCCTTTAAAAGCGTGTCTGCTGGGCGCCATCGACAGAACAGAGTCCCGATGCTGGAACACTGCCGAGATGTTGGGAAGTTTTCCTGACGCCTTGATCAGAAAACATCGGTCAAAACATTTTATTTGACCCGGCGGCGCCTATATAAAGTAGGCGTGTATTGTACACAAGAGTATACGATGGGAAAACCGGAAGAAATGGCCGACTCACCTGAAATTGCGCATTTTTTGGATATTTCGAACGACATTTGTCCGATGACGTTCGTTAAAACCAAGCTTTTCCTGGAACGCTTGGATGCCGGTGCGGTACTTGACGTGCGCCTGAAGGGGCCGGAGCCGCTGAACAACGTACCGCGCTCCGTGCGCGACCACGGCCATGAAATTCTGTCCCTGGCGCCTGAAGACCCGGCCCGTCCGGATACCGACGCCCCCCACCGGCTGGTGATCCGCAAAACCGCCTGACAAGCCGCCTGAAATCTATGGGCGCAATCGGCCGCCGTCCTTGGGCCGGACCGCGTCAGGCGGGCGCAGATAGATGGGGCCGGGGGCCGGGCCCGCGGACGGCAAGGCGCGGGCCAGGGCAATTTCACCGACCATGATTGCATCCGGCACGCCCGGCACATCGGCCGCGCAGGCGGCGATGCCGGCATCGGCAAGGGCCTCGATGGCGCGTGCGGCGGCGTCGCCTGCGACAATCAATGGTCCGCCGGCCGCCAGGTCCGCCAGCCCGTCCGCCATCATGGCCGCCGGTTCCGTGAGCGGCGCCAGGTCACCATCGAACATCTGGACATATAAATCCGCACGCTTGGAATCGAGGGCGACCAGAACCCGCCCACCGGCCCGCACCGTTTCGGGAATCGCGTGGGCCACGGCCTCCAGCGTCGTCACCCCGGCACAGGGAACGGCCAACGCCAGCGCCAGGCCGCGCGCCGCCGACAGGCCGATGCGCAGGCCCGTGAAGGCGCCGGGGCCGACCGTCACGGCCAGGGCGTCCAGATCTCCATAAGCACAGCCGCCCTCGGCCAGGACCTCGGCGATCATCGGCATCAGGGCCTCCGACTGACCGCGCGTCATGGCGGCAGCGCGATGGGCCGCCATGCGGCCGTCCAGGAACAGGGCCGCCGAACAGCCGGTCGTCGCCGTGTCGAAGGCGAGTAGCTTCATGACATACGGGCCCCTCAGTGCGGGTCGATCAGCTTCCAATAGGCCATGGCGACCATCGCCACGACCAAAGCACCCGACAGGGTATACAAGGGGGCGCGCCGCCAGGCGAGGCGGAAGCTGCTTTCCCCGGTCAGACGCCCGATCACCAAAGTCGTGCCGGACACCGGCGACGACGTCGTCGACAGACCCCAGGTCCCCAGCATGACCAGCGCCATGACCATGGGCGGCATGCCGAACACTTCCGGCGGCAGGACCGAGCCGACCAGAATGACCAAGACCACCGGATGCAGGCCGATGCCGCCGGCCAGGATGATGAAGGCGGCCAGCGCCAAAGGCTTGGCGACGTCCGGCCAAGCACCGATGTTGAGCAGGCCCGCCACCGCCGCCGGGTCGAGCACCCTTGCAACGCCGGTGCCGAACAGATTGGCGCCGATGAAGATCAGCGCTTCGCCACGCAATCCCGGCAGGGAGGCGACGACGCGGCGCGGCAGGCCCGCCGCCTCGTGCTGACGACCCTTGGAAATGAACAGCCAGATCACCGCGAAAGGCGGGGCGAGCATTGCCAGAACCACGGGAATCGACAGATGGAGCTGCGATTCCAGGGTCACGACCGAAATCATCAACGCCCCCAGCAACAGCGACAGCTTGCGCCAATTGGCGTCTTCGACCTTGGGTCCGGGGGCGCTGCGCGGGCGGGAGCCCCGCACGAACACGCGGTCGATCAACGCCGTCACGGCGACGACCAACATGCCCATGATCAGGCCGGGCACGGCGATGTCGACCCATTTAAGCCCGGGCAGCGCCGCCAGCACCACGGTGACGCTGATATAGAACGGCGACCAACAGGACGCGGAGGTGAACCCGACCATCAACGCCACGGCCAGGCGGTCCTTCAACTGGCGGTCCTTGGGCCGGGCGACCATGTCCGACAGCAGGGTCAACGCCGCCAGGTTGAGGAAGGCACCCAGGAAATGCGCCGCATAGGCCAGGATCAGAAAGCGGCGGCCGGCCGGCTGGTCGAGCACGAACTGCCGTGCCGCCATCAGGGTCGGGCTGGTCTTGGCCGGAATCTGCATCCAGGCAACGGCGAAGAACACGAGCTGAAACTTGAGCGCCGACGCCATGCCGTCGAGCAATACAGCACCCCCTTGTCCCGCCCGCAGGCCGAGTGCGAGGCCCCCGAAGGCCAGGCCGTAACCGACCAGCCGCTGCACGCCCGAGGTGCGGGTGAATTCCAGCGCCAGATAACTGACCCCCAGGACCACGGCAACGATCTGCCAGCCGTCAGGCTGCCAAAAGACCTGCAGGATCGCGACGGCACAGAGGCCGAGATAGATCCATGCCGAGAGCGACGGCCGCGGCGGCGGATCGTCCGAGGCTTGGCCAGGCGGCGTGGCGAGGTCGATATCGGGCATGACGGGCCGCAGGCCGCGTCAGACGACGCGGCAGGCGTCGTCGAAGGCTAGGCGGGGTGAGCGCGGAAACAGATCCTCCGTCGTGCCGTGACCGATGTTGCACAGGAAATTGGCCGTCACCTTGGTGCCCGCAAAAAAGGCCGCGTCGACCTTGGCCTGATCGAATCCGGACATCGGCCCGCAGTCGAGCCCGAGTGCGCGCGCCGCCATGATCAGGTAGCCGCCCTGCAGCGTCGCGTTGCGGAAGGCGGTCGATGCGATCAGGTCATCGTTGCCGGCGAACCATGCCTTGGCGTCCGTATGGGGGAAAAGTTCGGGCAGCTTTTCATAGAATTCCATGTCCTGACCGATGATCACCGTGACCGGGGCCGCCATGGTCTTGGCAACGTTCCCCTCCATCAAACAGGGCTTGAGCTTTTCCTTGGCCGCGTCGGAGGTCACGAAGACCAGCCGCGCGGGCGAGCAATTGGCGCTGGTCGGCGCCATTTTGACCAGATCCCAGAGCTGGCGCAGCAGATCTTCGCCCACCGGCTCACCGGTCCAGCCGTTGTGCGTCCGGGCGTCGCGGAACAATTGGTCGAGGGCCGATTCGGCGATTTTGTCCGGCATCAAAGGGGACCTTTCGTTCGATTGCGGAATGAAATGCGGGGGTCCGACCCTAGGACACTTGTGCTGCAGCGCGGAAGAGGGAAAAATCACGTCATAATATGGGACAACCATATAAGTATGGGGTGAGGTGAATGAAAGACGAACAATCATGACCGGCGGGCCATGCCCCGCCGGGGTCCGTGACCGCCGCCGGGGCCGATGGCCGTGGGCGGTGGCGCTTGCCATGTTGGGACTGCTCATACTTTGGCCGGACGTGGCGCGCGCCGCCGACCAGGCCGTGATCATCATGTATCACCGGTTCGACGAGCAGGATTATCCGACCACCAACATCCGCCTGGATCAGTTCGACGAACACCTGGCGGAACTGACATCCGGCAAATACACGGTGATGTCCCTGCCCGACATCATCGCCGCCATGAAGGCCGGCACACCGCTGCCCGATCGCACGGTCGGCATCACGGTCGACGACGCCTATGCCTCGGTCTACGAACATGCCTGGCCGCGCCTGAAGAAGGCCGGGCTGCCGTTCACCCTGTTCGTCGCGACGGACCCGGTGGACCGCAAACTGGGCGGCATCATGACCTGGGACCAGATCCGCGAGATCAGGGACCAGGGGGCGACCATCGGCCATCATACGGTGAGCCACGCGCATATGGCCGGGGCGGCACGGGACAAGAATCTGGCCGAGTTCACCGAAGCCAGCAAACGGCTCAAAGCCGAACTGGGCAGCGTGCCCAAGATCTTCGCCTATCCCTACGGCGAAGCATCACAGGCGTTGGAGACCATGGCCCGCGAGCAGGGTTTCGAGGCCGCCTTCGGCCAGCATTCGGGCGTCGCCCATCCCTCGCTCGGCTACTTCTATCTGCCGCGCTTCGCCATGAACGAAAGCTTCGGCGGCATCGGCCGGTTTCGTCTGGCGGTCAACGCACTGGCCATGCCGGTCACCGACCTGACGCCGGCGGACCAATTGATCACCGACGGCAACCCGCCGGCCATGGGTTTTACCATCGTGCCGCCGGCCCCCAAGGGAATCGACCGGCTGGCCTGTTTCGCGTCCCACGAAGGGCGCGCACGGCTTGAACGCTTAGGCGAACTGCGGGTCGAGGTGCGGGTCAATCAGCCGTTCCCGGCGGGCCGCGGGCGCATCAACTGCACCGTGCCGGGGCCCGACGGGCGCTGGTACTGGCTGGGCCGCCAATTCTTCATCACGAAGTAGGCGACATCCGGGGAATGGGGGAACCGGCGGCTCAGGCTTCCGGGCGCTGGACCTTCAGCAAGCGGGCGTCATCCAGACGATCAAGACCGTTGCTATCGATCATCGCGCGGATGGCGCTCACATAGTCGTCGCCGCGCTCCGAATAACGGAACAGGAAACGTGCCAGCGTATGACCGTTGAGCGGCTCACCCGAGCGGCGCAGCGCGGCGCGCGCACGGCGCAATTCGCGGTAGGCGCGGTGGGTGTTCAGATTGAGCATGTAAGCCCGCACGGAATCGATCAGCTTGTTGAACGCCCGCACCTTGTGGTCCTTGTCGCCGTCCCGCTCAAGCGGCACCAGACCGGGACCATCGGCCGTCGTCCATTGGCCGAAGATGGCATTACCCTGACGGGCGAAGCGCGAGGTGCCCCAGCCGCTTTCCTCGGCCGCCTGGGCGAGCGCCATGGACGGCGGGATCACGTCGATGCGGCGGATCAAGAGAGGCAGATTGTCCGCCGGCACCTTGTAGCGTTCGGCCATGGCCTTCAGCCACAAACGGTCGGACGGGGCGATATGGCGGCCCAGGCGCTGATCGGCGTGCAACTGCCACAGGCGTTTGCGGTCGGTCAGGATTTCCTGGTTGGCGCGCAGGATCAGCGGCAACATGGCCTGAAAGAACAGGCGCTTACGCATGGCCGTTTCCGGCACATTGCCGAGATCTGGCGGCAGTGACGCCAGAAAGGCCGGCGGGACATGGGCATTGCCGTTTTGAATGTGTTCGAGGTCGTAGTTCAGTTCGGCGAACCAGTCATGCAGCGCCGTCACCGAATCCTTGGGCTGGCGCTTGAATTCGGGCCGTCGGGGCGGAATCACGAGATTGCCGCCCGCCCCCGTCGCCATCATCTGAAGATCGGCGCCGGTATCCTGTTCCGATCCGTCGGCACGCGCATGGGCGCTGGCCTGACCGGCCGCGACGGCGGGCGCCGTCGTCGGCGGGACGGACGCCTGGGGGGCCCGTTCAATGGCAAGGTAGCCGGCGGTGACCGCGGTCGTAAGCACAACCGTCATCACCGTGCGTTCAAAAAACGTGTTCATGTGATCTTCGAATCGGCCAAGGCCGTCTTCCGCACCTATTTCACAGCAATGCCCAGGGTGCTTGGATGGAAGAACGTTTCTGAAGGTAGAGAAGGAGACCTGATTGCGAAGGCCGCCCCTGGTCCGATTGTCAAATTCTCCCTCAAGGATTCGACAAAGCCCGGTCCGGTCGTCAGTGCGCCGGTTTGCTCCGGGATGGGCTGTACACCGCTTCCTCGTATTATAGTTAACGGCGCGCCTTATATCACTAAAGTTATAAGTCGCGGCAAGGAATTTTTATCCACCGATCGGGACTATCATTGCAGAGGCCCCGAAAGGCCGGCCTTACATGACGGCCTGGACTTCCTTCACCTCTGGCACGTAGTAGCGCAGCATGTTTTCGATGCCGTGCTTCAGGGTCGCCGTCGACGACGGGCAGCCCGAGCAAGCGCCCTGCATCTGCAGATAGACAATGCCGTCCTCGAACCCGTGGTAGATGATGTCGCCGCCATCCTGGGCCACCGCGGGGCGCACCCGGGTTTCCAGCAATTCCTTGATCTGGGTTACGATTTCCGTGTCTTCGGCGGTCGATTCGGCCGCGGTCTCGGTCCCTTCGGCGATCACCGGCAGACCCTTGGTGAAATGTTCCATGATGCCGCCCAGAATGCGCGGCTTCAGGGTATCCCATTCTTTGTCGTCGGCTTTGGTCACGGTGATGAAGTCATGTCCGAAGAACACGCCGGTCACGCCCTCGACCGCGAACAGCGCCTGGGCCAGCGGCGAGCGGGCGGTGGCCGTGGGCTCGGCGAAGTTGGCGGTGCCTTCGGCCATCACCGTGCAGCCGGGCAGGAACTTCAGGGTCGCCGGATTCGGGGTGGTTTCCGTTTGGATGAACATGGGTCTTGGTCTCCGCGTTATCGGCCGCACGGCCGTCATTCGTTGCCGGACATATTCCGGCGGTGCTTGGCCCTAACATGGGACCGATGCCGTCCGCAATCAAGTCCGACAAACGGGGTCAAGTATATCAGGGGATATTGCTCACGGACGCAGGAAGCCGACGATGTCGTGGACTTCGGCCATGATCGGCTCGGACAGGGCCCGCGCCTTTTCGGCGCCGCGCTTCAGCACGCCGTCGATATAGCCGGGATCGTCGGCCAATCGGCGCATTTCCGCGGTGATCGGCTGCAGCTTTTCGACCATCAAGTCGGCCAAGTCCTGCTTGAACTGGGAAAACTGGTGGCCGCCGTGGTCCTGAATGACCTGGGCCAGGTCCTGACCGGATAGGGCGGCGTAGATGCCCATCAGGTTGGCCGCCTCGGGCCGGCCTTCGAACCCGTCCTTGGACGTCGGCAGGGCATCCGGGTCGGTCTTGGCCTTGCGCACTTTTTTGGCGATCGCGTCGGCGTCGTCGGTCAGGGTGATGCGCGACTGATCCGACGGGTCGGACTTGCTCATCTTCTTGGACCCGTCGCGCAGCGACATGACCCGCGTCGCCTCGCCGAAGATCAGGGGTTCGACCACGGGGAAGAAATCCACGCCGAAGTCGTTGTTGAATTTCTGGGCGATGTCGCGGGCCAGTTCCAGATGCTGTTTCTGGTCGTCGCCGACGGGCACGTGCGTTCCTTTGTAGGCCAGGATGTCGGCGGCCATCAGATTGGGGTAGGCGAACAGGCCGACCGACGCGTTTTCCTTGTTCTTGCCGGCCTTTTCCTTGAACTGGGTCATGCGGTTGAGCCAGCCCATGCGCGCCACGCAATTGAAGATCCAGGCCAGTTCCGCATGGGCGGGCACCTGGGACTGATTGAAGATCACGGATTTCTCGGCGTCGATGCCGGCGGCGATCATGGCGGCCGCGACCTCGCGGGTCGAAGCCCGAAGCTCCGCCGGGTCCTGCCACACGGTGATGGCGTGCAGGTCGACGACGCAGAACAAGCAGTCCTCGTAATCCTGCTGCAGGTGCACCCAGTTGCGGATGGCGCCCAGGTAGTTGCCCAGGTGAAGGTTCCCTGTCGGCTGAACGCCGGAAAAGATGCGCCGCATTTGGCCGGTCCTTGAAATGAATGGTCGAAAACGCGCGCCGGTTATCGCCGTTGGGCCTGAATTGGTCAAGCCTTGGGCTTTGGAGAGGCGGGGCGTTACAGGTCCCGGGCCCGCAACATGGACTTGGCATCCTTCAGGCCCGCCGCCCGCAGCGCCAGCGCGAAGACCGCAAAGGCGATCAGGCCCAGGGCGACCAGCAGAACCAGGCCCAGCACCTGTTGCGCCGTGGCGCCGGTCATCAGGAAGCCCAAATTCTGGCGCGCGATCTCAAGCACCCCGACCATGCCCGCCGTCGCCAGCAGGATACGGGGCAGGCGGCCCCGCAGACGGGCGTCGAGGGCGAAGTGCCCCCGCTTCACCAGCACGATGGCGAGCAACAGGGTGTTGAGCCAGGCCGAGGCCGAGGCCGCGAGCGCGATGCCGACATGGCCCATCGGCTTCATCAGCACCAGCATGAGCACAATGTTGACGACCATGGCCGCGATGGCGATGCGCACGGGCGTCGACGTATCTTCACGCGCGTAGAACCCCGGGGCCAGCACGCGGATCAGCACATAGGCCGGCAGCCCCGTGGCATAGGCGAACAGCGCCGATGCCGTCGCCGCCGTGGCTTCGGCGCCGAAAGCCCCCCGTTCGAACAGCACGCGGATGATCTCGTCGGGAATAACC
The DNA here is from genome assembly GCA_048263775.1 of Rhodospirillales bacterium. GTDB lineage: Bacteria > Pseudomonadota > Alphaproteobacteria > Rhodospirillales > Casp-alpha2 > UBA1479. The sequence continues at coordinate 254,238 of JBLXDU010000004.1, read as the reverse complement.
AGGCAGGCGGCGGCGGCCGGCAGGGTCAGCAGCAGCGCGAATTCCAGACCCCGATTCTGGCTGTTCTGGGCGGCCGCGTCGTCCCCGGCCTTCAACTGACGCGCCAGAAGCGGCAGCAGCGCCGTGCCCACGGCGACGCCGACCACGCCGAGCGGCAACTGCGTCACCCGGTCCGCGTAATAAAGGTAGGACACGGCCCCGTCGGAGACATAGGTCGCGAGGACCGTGCCGATCAGCAGATTGACCTGATAAAGCGAGGCGCCGAACACCACGGGCAGGATGCGCTTGATCAGCAACGCGACCTTTTCCGTCCAGCGGGGCCGCACCAGACGGAGCGGAAATCCCTGGCGGCGGCAGAACCAGGCGAGCCAGGCGAACTGCGCCACCCCGGCCGCGAACACGCCCCAGGCCAACGCATGGCCCGGCGTTTCCACATGGCCCGTCAGGCCCAGCAAAGCCGCGATCAGGCAAAGGTTCAACAGCACGGGTGCTGCAGCCGCGGCGGCGAATTGACCAAGCGAATTGAGAACCCCCGATTGCAGCGACACCAGAGAGATGAACAGCAGATAGGGAAAGGCGATGCGCGACAGTTCCGTCGCCATCTCCATCTTGCCGGGCACGGCGTCGAACCCGCCCGCGAGCACGACCATGGCCCAGGGCATGATCAGTTCCATCACGGCGACGAAGGCGACCAGCACCAGAGCCAGCAGGGTCATGGCCTCGTCGGCGAAGGCACGGGCACGGGCCTGGGCCGCCGCCCGCGCTTCGGCCCCGGCGCCGTCGCCCGCCTCCAGCTCGCGCGCGAACAGCGGCACGAAAGCAGCGGCGAAGGCCCCTTCGGCGAACAGGCGGCGGAACAGGTTGGGCAGGCGGAAGGCGACGACGAAGGCATCGGCGACCATGCCGGCGCCCAGGAAATTGGCGATCAGCATGTCGCGGACGAAGCCGAATACGCGGCTCAGCATCGTGAAGCCGCCGACGGTCGTGATGGCCTTCAACAGGTTCATGGCACGCTGGTACGCCGGGATTGGGGCGATGACAAGGCTTTAGGCGAACCGGGCGGGCCGCCCCTTATTCTGCCGCTTCCACCGAATTACCGGACGCCTTGCCGCCGGGCTTCGTCTTCGCAGCGGGCTTGTCCTTGGCGGAGGCTTTGGCGGCAGGCTTCGTCGCAGTCTTTGCCGGCGTCTTGGCCGGGGCTTTCGCGGCCGTCTTGGCCTTGACCGCCGGGGTGGGCTTGGCATCCTTCGCACCCTTGGCGGCGGATTTGGCGGAGGGCTTGGACGGCGTCTTGGCAGAGGCTTTTGCCGACCCCTTGGCCGGGGCTTCCGCCTTGTTCGCCTTGTCGGTCTTGGCCGCCGCCTTCACGGCTTTCTTGCCGCCGATGCGTTCCAGCAGACGCGTTTCGATCGATTTCAGCTTGTCCGCATGGCGGATCTTGAGACCGAAGATGTCCTTCACATAGAACACGTCGACCACCCGCTCGCCGTAGGTGGTGATCTGGGCCGAGGCGATCTGCAGGCCTTCCTGGGTCAGCACCGAGGTCACGTCGTAAAGAAAACCCGGCCGGTCGTGACCGTTGATTTCGATGACCGTATGGGTGTTGGACGCCTGGTTGTCCATGATCACGCGGGGCGAGATGGCGAAGGCGCGGGACTTGTCCGGGAACACCGCGTCCGGTTCCTTCTTCAATTCGCGGGCCGGGTCGCGCTTGCCGCGCAAGGCATCCTCGATGCGCTGGGTCATGCGGCCCATCTGGCCTTTCTCGTCGATCGCCATGCCGGCCGCGTCGTGGACCCAGAAGGTATCCAGCGCCATGCCGTTGGTCAGGGTCGCGATCTTGGCATCAAGCACCGACACTCCGGCCAGCGACAGGGCGCCCGCGATATTGGCGAACAGGCCCGGATGGTCGGCCGTATAAACGATGATCTCGTTGGCGGCGCGGGTCTTATCCACGGCCATGGCGATGGTCAGGTCGGCCTTGTCCTTTTCCGCCTTGCGCACCAATTCGGCATGGCGCACCTGGGTCGCCGTGTCGGCGGCCAGCCAATATGTATCCGTGCCACGGGCAAGGTGCTCCTCCCGGTCCTTCGCAGGCCATTTGGCAAGCGCCTGTTCCAGCGCCGCCTTGGCCCGGGCGACCCGGGTCTTGCGCCGTTCGCCCGGCGCGTCACCGGTCAGGACGGCCTTGGCCTGCCAATACAGTTCGCGCAGCAGGCCCGCCTTCCAGTTGTTCCACACGTTGGGGCCGACGGCGCGGATGTCGACCACGGTCAGGCACAAGAGCAAGCGCAGGCGTTCCGGCGACTGCACCAGGTCGCAGAAATCCTGGATCGTCTTGGGGTCGTCCAAGTCGCGCTTGAACGCGGTCGCCGACATCAGCAGATGGTGGCGCACCAGCCAGGACACGGTCTCCGTCTCCCAGGCGTTGAGGCCGAACCGGGGGCAGAGCTTCATCGCGACCTCGGCCCCCAATTCCGAATGGTCGCCGCCCCGGCCCTTGGCGATGTCGTGCAGCAGGACCGAAACGTAGAGCGCTTCCCGCGATTGGATTTCCGAGATCACCTCGCAGCTGACCGGATGGTCTTCCTTCAGCCGTCCCGTCTCGATCCCTTCCAGAAGGCCGATGGCGCGGATGGTGTGCTCGTCGACCGTATAGACGTGATACATGTCATACTGCATCTGCGCCACGACCCGCCCGAAGTCGGGAACGAAACGCCCGAACACGCCCGCTTCGTTGAACCGCATCAGGGTGGTGACCGGATCCTTCCCCGTCAGCATTTCAAGGAACAGGCGGTTGGCCTCCTTGTTGCGGCGCAGCTTGGCATCGACCAGCTTCAGGTTCTGGGTGACCAGACGCAGTGCTTCCGGGTGGACATCCAGGCCGTGCTTCTGCGCCGCGTGGAACAAGCCGACCAACTTTATCGGGTCGTCGGCGAAGGCCTTCTTGTTTTCCACGGTCAGGCGGCCGCCGTCGATCTTGAAGCCCGGCACGTCCGGTTCGGAAAAACGGAAGAACGGCAGGCGGAACCGCTTGGCCGCCTTCTTGTGCTGGTGTTCCAGAACCGCGCAGAGGATGCGCGTGATGTCGCCCACGTCCTTGGCGATCAGGAAGTAATGCTTCATGAAGCGCTCGACGCCGTTGGTTCCGGCGTGATCGCGGTAGCCCAAGCGCTGAGCGATTTCCTTCTGCACGGAGAAGCTCAGGCGTTCTTCCGGCCGGCCCGCTAGGAAGTGCAGATGGCAGCGCACGGTCCACAGGAAGTTCTCGGCTTTTTCAAACAGCTTGAGATCGTCCTTGGTGAACACGCCCTCGCCGACCAGATCGTTCATGTTGTTGACGCGGTACAGGTACTTGGCGATCCAGATCAAGGTCTGCAGGTCACGCAGCCCGCCCTTGCCTTCCTTGATGTTAGGCTCCAGCACGTAACGCGTGTCGCCCATCTTGTCGTGGCGGTTGTCGCGTTCGGCCAGCTTCTGTTCGACATAGGCCATGCCCGAACCCTCGGCGACCTCGTCCCAGAAGGCCTGGCGGAATTTGTCGAACAGGGTTTCGTCACCCCACAGCCAGCGCGCCTCCAGCAACGATGTGCGGATGGTCAGGTCTTCTTTGGCCAGGCGCACGGCCTCGTCCACAGAGCGCGTGGCATGGCCGACCTTGAGCCCCAGATCCCACAACATATAAAGCGTGAATTCGACAATCTGTTCCGTGCGTGGCGTCATCTTGTAGGGCAGCAGGAACATCAGATCGATATCGGAAAACGGCGCTAGTTCGCCCCGCCCGTAGCCGCCCGTGGCGATGATGGTCAACGTCTCGCCCGTGGTCGGATTGGCCGAGGGATAGACCCATTTGTCGGCGAAGTCGTGGACCGTGCGGATAATCTGATCCATCAGATGGGCATGGGCGCGGGTCGCTTCCGGGCCGGTCAGCTTGCCGGCTTCGAAGCGGCGTTTGACCTCTTCCCAGCCCTGGGCATGGGCATCCTTGAAGATGGCCAGCACCTCGCCCTGGCTTTTGGGCGTATAGCCGGACCAACCGGCGAGATCGTCCAGCTTCTTGGTCAGCGCCTTGCGGTCGATGATGGCGCGGGGGTCTTTGATCGTGGTACGGCTCATGGCGCCCTTCATAGCACGCAGGAAGGTGAAACACCCACGCCGTTGGGGTGTTTGCAGGGGATGCGGGCGGCCGTCAGTCGGTGCCGGGCGCCAGATTTTTCAGATTATACAGGAAGTCGAGCGCCTGTTTAGGCGTCATTTCATCCGGATTCAGGGTGCTGACCGCGTCGTCCACGGGCGATGGGCCGCGTGTCGCCCCCTTGCCGCCCGGCCCACGCGGCGGCGTCGCGGAAAACAGCGGCAGGTCATCGGCGAGGTCCGCCGCGCGGGGGCTGCCGTCACCCGCTTCCAGCTTTGCCAGGACCTGTTCGGCGCGCGCCGTAACGGCGGCAGGCAGGCCCGCCAGCTGGCCGACATGGATACCGTAGGACCGGTCGGCGGTGCCGGGGGCGACTTCGTGCAGGAACACCACGTCGCCCTGCCATTCCTTCACGCGCATGGAATGGGGCGCCAGTTCGGCGAGGCGGCCGGACAGCTGCGTCAGTTCGTGATAGTGGGTCGCGAACAGACCCCGACAGGCGTTGACGTCGTGCAGGTGTTCAACCACGGCCCAGGCAATGGACAGGCCATCGTACGTCGCCGTACCGCGCCCGATTTCATCCAGGATGACCAGGGCCTTGGGCCCGGCCTGGTTGAGGATGGCCGCCGTCTCCACCATCTCGACCATGAAGGTGGACCGCCCGCGCGCCAGATCGTCGGCCGCACCCACGCGGGAAAACAATTGATCGACCGCGCCGATATGCGCCGAGGCCGCCGGCACGAAGGCGCCCATTTGCGCCAGCACGGCAATCAGCGCGTTCTGGCGCAGGAAGGTCGATTTACCGGCCATGTTGGGGCCGGTCAAAACCCAAAGCCGCCCGCCGGGGCCGTCCCCGCCGCCGGCCTCGTCCGCCGGGGTCAGGTCACAGTCATTGGCGACGAAAGCACCGTCGCCCTGACGCGACAGCGCCGCTTCGACCACCGGATGGCGTCCGCCTTCGATGCGGAAGATTTTCGAGCCATCGACCAGCGGCCGCACATAACGCCGCTCCAGCGCCAAGGCACCCAAGGCCGAAGCAACGTCGAGACGGGCCAGCGCATCGGCGGCCAGCGCGATTTCCCGGGCCCGGCCCGTGACCTCGTTGACCAAGTCGGTGAACAGTTCCAGTTCCAGCGCCAGGGCCCGGTCGGCGGCCTTGGCGATGCGCGATTCCAGATCGGCCAGTTCGACCGTGGAAAAGCGCATCGCATTCGCCATGCTCTGGCGGTGGATGAAGGGGCTGTCGCCATCCTCCGTCTTGCCGGTCTTGATGCGGTCGGCCTGCTTGGCCGCAACCTCGATGAAATATCCCAGCACGTTGTTGTGCTTGATCTTGAGCGCCGCAATGCCCGTTTCCTCGGCATAGCGGGCCTGTAATCCTGCGATCAGTTTGCGGCTGTCGTCGCGCAGTTGACGGTGTTCGTCCAGGGCCGGGGCATAGCCCTGGCGGATGAATCCGCCGTCGCGGGCCAGAAGCGGCAGATCGTCGGCCAGGGCCCGGCCCAGCCGGTCGGTCAATTGCCCGTGTTCGCCCAGGTCGGTCATGGCCTCGGCCACGGCCTTGGGCACCAGACCCCGGGCCCCCTGCAACAACCCCCGAAGGGCCGAGGCCTGGATCAGCCCGTCCCGGACGGCGGCAAGATCCCGCGGCCCACCCCGGCCCAGCGAAATGCGCGACAGGGCGCGGGCGACATCCGGCACCTGCGACAAAGCGGCGCGCAGGTCATCGGAAAGCCGCGCGTCGTCAAAGAAGAATTCGACGGCGTCGAGCCGTTCGGCAATGGCGGCCGGATCGGTCAGCGGGGCCGACAGGCGGGCCGCCAGAAGCCTGGCCCCCGCCCCCGTCATGGTCCGGTCGATGACGTCAAGCAGCGATCCCCGGCGTTCGCCGGTCATCGTGCGGGTCAGTTCCAGATTGCGCCGGGTCGCGGCGTCGATGCCCATGACAGCACCCGCGGACAATTGGCGCGGCGGGGCCAGGCGCGGCACCTTGCCCTTCTGAGTCAGTTCCACATAGTCGACAAGCGCCCCGGCGGCGGCAAGTTCCGCCCGGGAAAAATTGCCGAAACCCGCCAGAGTGCCGACATGGAACAGGTCCTTCAGGCGCTTTTCGCCGTTGGCGCTGTCGAAGCGGGCGGCGGGCAGGGGCGTGAGGCGCTCTTTCCAATCGGCGAAGGTCTCAAACAGATCTGGCGTTTCCAAGATCCGGTCGGCGCAGAGCAGTTCGCCCGCGTCGATGCGCGCCAGCGCCGCCCCCAGGGTGGCGGCGGACACGGGCTGGGTCAGGAAATCGCCCGTCGACATATCGATCCAGGCCAAGCCGAGGTCCGATTGGGCGGCCGCCACGGCGCAAAGATAGTTGTGGGACCGCGCGTCGAGCAGCGTGTCCTCGGTGATCGTGCCGGGGGTGACGATGCGCTGCACCGCCCGCTTGACGACGGATTTCGACCCCCGCTTCTTGGCTTCGGCCGGGTCTTCGATCTGTTCGCAGATCGCGACCTTGTGGCCGGCCCGGATCAGGCGCGTCAGATAGCTTTCGTGGGAATGCACGGGCACGCCGCACATGGGGATGTCGTCGCCCAGATGCTTACCCCGCTTGGTCAGGGCGATGTCCAGGGTCTGCGACGCCTTGACCGCGTCGTCGAAGAACATCTCGTAGAAATCGCCCATGCGGTAGAACAGCAAGGCCCCCGGATGGGCCGCCTTGATCTCCAGGAACTGGGCCATCATCGGGGTGACGGCGACATCCCCGGACACAGGCGCGCCCTGACCGCCGGTGTCGCTTTCGGCAGATGTCAGATCGTCGTCGTCGGATAGGGGCGCGATGTCGTCGGGAGGCATAACTCGCCTGATTTAATTATGTTCACTACAGCGCCCAGGATGAGGGGAGCCTACCACATTTGGCACCGGCGGACGCAAGGGAAGGCAGGGGGCGGCTTGTGGAAATCTGGCGAAAACCGACCGGGTAATCTTGGCTTTGCAGGATCAAATAAATACGATACTTTCAAATTTCGTCTTGCAAATGTAATTTAGTTTCGTATAAACCGAACGAAGACCACACGATCAAGGAGCACTCTGGGTAACCGCGGCGGAACTTGGGCCGCCGCCACCGTCCAAACGAAACCGAACCGGCCCTCGGCCGCCGTCCCCGCGGGCTGGCGTCAGGGCCCGACGCACGCCGGATGAACGCGGCGGCACGACCAATTGGGAAGAGACACCATCACCATGAAAAAACAAGCCGACGACATGATGTACCAGGACGCGCTGCGCATGCACGCCATGGGCCGCCCGGGCAAGATGGAGATATCGGCGACCAAGCCGCTGACCACCCAGCGCGACCTGACCCTGGCCTATTCGCCGGGCGTCGCGGCACCCTGCCTGGAAATCCAAAAGGACGAGACCAAGGGCTACGAATACACGGCACGCGGCAACAAGGTCGCCATCATTTCCAACGGCACGGCGGTGCTGGGGCTCGGCAATATCGGGGCGGCGGCGGCGACCCCGGTGATGGAGGGCAAGGCGGTCCTGTTCAAGCGTTTCGCCGACATTGACGGCATCGATCTTGAGCTCAACACCGAAGACGTGGACGAGTTCGTCAACTGCGTGCGCTATCTGGGCAAGGCCTTCGGCGGCATCAACCTGGAAGACATCAAGGCCCCCGAATGCTTCATCATCGAGGAGCGCCTGAAGGAACTGTTGGACATTCCCGTGTTCCACGACGACCAGCACGGCACGGCGATCATCACGGCGGCGGGGCTGATCAACGGCCTGCACCTGACCGGGCGCGACATCAAGGACGTGCACATGGTGGTCAACGGCGCCGGTGCGGCCTCCATCGCCTGCGTTGAGTTGTTTCAATCCATGGGTCTGCCGGCCAATCAGGTGACGCTCTGTGATTCCAAGGGCGTGATTTACGAAGGCCGCACCGAGGGCATGAACCAGTGGAAGTCCAAACATGCGGTGAAGACCGATGCCCGCACCCTGGCCGACGCCCTGAAGGGGGCCGACGTGTTCGTCGGCCTGTCCGGCCCCGACACGGTGAAGAAGGAAATGATCGCGGCCATGGCGCCCAATCCCCTGATTTTCGCCATGGCCAATCCGGTGCCGGAAATCTGGCCCGAGGAGGTGCGGGAAGTCCGCGACGACGCGATCATCGCTACGGGACGGTCCGATTACCCGAACCAGATCAACAACGTTTTGGGCTTCCCCTATATCTTCCGGGGGGCCTTGGACGTGCGCGCCAGCACCATCAACGAAGAGATGAAGATCGCGGCCGCCAAGGCGCTGGCCGATCTGGCCCGTCAGGACGTGCCGGACGAGGTCGATGCCGCCTATTCGGGATCGCGCCTCAGTTACGGCCGCGACTATCTGATCCCGACCCCCTTCGATCCGCGCCTGATCTGGGCCGTGCCCAAGGCCGTTGCCCAGGCGGCCATGGATTCAGGCGTCGCGCAAAAGCCGATCGCCGACATGGACGCCTATGCGGGCGAACTGGCGGCGCGGCTCGACCCCACGGCGGGGTCCCTGCAGGCCATCTTCGATCAGGTCCGCGCCAAGCCGAAACGCATCGTGTTCGCCGAGGGCGAGGAAGAGAAAGTCATCCGCGCCGCCTATTCGTTCTTTAACCAGGGCTACGGCACGCCGATCCTGGTCGGCCGCGAGGACGCCATCAAGGCCAAGATCGCCGACCTGGGCCTGCCCGCCCCCGACGGCATCGAGATCGCCAACGCGAAACTGTCGGCCAAGAACGAAGCCTATACGGAAACCCTCTACCGCAAGGAGCAGCGCCGGGGTGCATTGCGTCGCGACGCTCAGCGCCGGGTCAACAACAACCGCAACGTGTTCGCCGCCTGCATGGTCGAAGCCGGCGACGCCGACGGCATGGTCACCGGCCTGACGCGCCATTACATGGTGTCGTTGAAGGACATCTCGCGGGTGCTCGAGGTCGGCGGCGGCAAGCCGGTGTTCGGCGTGTCCATCGTGCTGACCAAGGACGGGCGGGCGCTGTTCATCACCGATACGGCGGTCAACGTCGCGCCTTCGCCGGACCTGCTCGCCGATTTCGCCGAAGGGGGTGCGATGGTCGCCCGGGCCATGGGGCATGAGCCGCGCGTCGCCATGATCTCCTTCGCCAACTTCGGCAACCCGGACCTGCCCCATGCGGAAACCATGCGCGACGCCATCGGCGTGCTCGACCGCCGCGACGTGGCTTTCGAATACGACGGGGAAATGAGCGCCGGGGTGGCGCTGAACCCGGACCTGATGGCCAACTATCCGTTCTGCCGCCTGTCCGGGCCGGCCAACGTGCTGGTCATGCCGGGCCTGCATTCGTCGCGCATTTCGGCGCGCCTGCTGTCGGCGGTCGGCGGGGCAACGGTGCTGGGGCCGATCCTGCTGGGCTTTGCCAAGCCCGCCCAGGTGGTGCAGATGGATGCCTCGGCCTCCGACATCTCGACCATGGCGGTGCTGACGGCGCATCAGGCCAACGTCGGCTGATCCGCTTTCCATAAAGGAGTCACGGAGGCGTCACGGGCCGGTCATTGGTCTGTCGTCGGCGCTGGCTAACCTCCGACATCAGACGCGTGCGGTCACGCCGCCACACCCCCCGCCGCTGGGTTTTGTCAGCGGCTTCTTCCTTGAAGGCGGTGCTCTTAAGGGCCCGCCTTCTTTTTCGTCAGGTGCGCCGGGAGGCGGCGGAGATCACGACTTGGCCTTCGCCCGGTCCATGGCTTCACGGATCAGGTCCATGGCCTGTTCGGCTTCGCCCCAGCCCTTGATCTTAGCCCATTTGCCGCGTTCCAGATCCTTGTAGTGTTCAAAGAAATGGGCGATCTGATCGAGCATTACCGGGCGCAGGTCGCGGTAGCTGCCGACGTTGCCGTAATAGGGATGCAGGTCGTCGACGGGCACGCAGAGGATCTTTTCGTCCAGCCCGCCTTCGTCTTCCATCATCAGCACACCGATGGGCCGCGAGCGGATGATGACCCCCGGCTGCACCGGCACCTGACCCAGGACCATGGCGTCCGTGGGATCGCCGTCGTCGGACAGGGTATGGGGGATAAAGCCGTAATTGGACGGATAGTACATGGCCGTATGCAGGAAGCGGTCGACATACATCGCCCCAGATTCCTTATCCAGCTCGTACTTCACCGGATTGCCCCCCATGGGGATTTCGATGATGACGTTGACGTCGTAGGGCGGGTTTTCACCGACCGGGATTTTGTCCATGTTCATCGCGTTGCCCTTCCTTGGCCAGGTCGCGCCGTTCAAGAGGGGCCGGAGTATATGTTGCAGTGCAACAAAAGGCAAACCCCTGGTTGCCGTCCGCGTACCGCCCCGAAGGGCCGCGATCCAAAGCTTCTACAACACCAACGCAAGCGTAATTTCTAAGGCCCTCTTGACCCGTCGTCTATTTTACTGCAAAAAACTGTGCTTTCCCACCTTTGCACAGAAGATTGCCGTACCTCCATGCCCCTGAAAACCACCGGGTCCGCAGCCCCCGCATCCGCTGCCGACCTGTTCACGCCCAAGCTGGTGACGGTGCTGCGCGAAGGTTACAGCCTCGCCAATCTGCGCGCCGACGCTGTCGCCGGCCTGACCGTCGCCATCGTCGCCCTGCCCCTGTCCATGGCCATCGCCATCGCCTCGGGCGCGACCCCGGCGCAGGGCCTTTACACCGCCATCATCGGCGGGTTTTTCGTCTCACTGCTGGGCGGCAGCCGGTTTCAGATCGGCGGCCCGGCCGGCGCCTTCATCGTGCTGGTCGCCGGCACGGTGCATCAGCACGGCATGGACGGCCTGATCCTGGCGACCCTTCTGGCGGGCGTGATCCTGACCGGCGTGGGGGCGCTCAGGCTCGGCACCTATATCAAGTTCATTCCCTATCCGGTGACCGTGGGGTTCACGGCCGGGATCGCCGTCATCATCTTCGCCAGCCAGGTCCGTGACCTACTGGGCCTGACGCTGGCCGTGCCTGAACCGGGCCCCCTCTTGGAAAAGCTGCCCGTGTTGTGGGGCGGGCTGTCGACCCTTAACGGCGCGGCCCTCGCCCTGTCCGCCGGCACGGTCGGGGTGATCGCCTTCGTCTCCCGCTTCCTGCCGCGCTGGCCCGGCATGTTGATCGCGGTCGCCGGGGCGGCCCTGGCAACCGGCGTTCTCAACCTGCCGGTCGAAACCATCGGCACCCGCTTCGGCGGCATCCCCCAGGGCGTGCCGCTGCCGGCCCTTCCCGACGTGACCTGGATCAAAGTTCAGGCCGTGCTTCCCAATGCGGTGGCCTTCGCCCTGCTGGGCGCCATCGAATCCCTGCTCTCGGCCGTGGTCGCCGACGGCATGACCGGGCGGCGGCACCGCTCCAACTGCGAACTGGTGGCGCAGGGGATCGCCAATATCGGCTCCGGGCTGTTCGGCGGCATCTGTGTCACCGGCACCATCGCGCGCACGGCGACCAACGTGCGTGCCGGCGCCCACGGCCCCATCGCCGGGATCATGCATTCCCTGTTCCTGCTGGGCTTCATTCTGGTGGCGGCGCCGCTCGCGGCCTATATCCCGCTTGCCAGTCTGGCCGGGGTGCTCGCCATCGTCGCCTGGAAGATGATCGAAAAGCACGCCTTCGCGACCCTGATCCGCGCGTCGCGCGGCGATGCCCTGGTGCTGCTTGCGACCCTGGGTCTGACCATCTTCCGCGACCTCACGGAAGCCATCGTCGTCGGCTTCGCCTTGGGCTCGGTGCTGTTCATCCATCGCATGTCGAAGACCACGGCGGTCGAGACCCACCAGCCCTTCGTCGCCGAAGACAAGGCCGACGACGCCAACGGCGACCGCAAACCCTACGACGAGGACGATGCTTCCGACCCGGACGTCGTCGTCTACCGCATCGTCGGCGCCTTCTTCTTCGGGGCGGCGGCGTCCATCGGCTCGGTGCTGGAGCGCATTTCCGACACCCATAAGGCCCTGATCATCGATCTGGCCGCCGTGCCGTTCCTGGATTCGACGGCGGCCAACACCATCGACGGCTTGGCCAAGAAGGCGCAGCGCCAAGGCGTCGCCGTGATCCTGTCCGGCGTATCGGAAAGCGTGCGCCGCGACCTGACCAATCACGAGATCACGCCGCCCCTGGTCACCTTCGAGACGACCATCGATGCCGCCCTCGCCAAGGTGCGCGGCGAAACGGTCGCGGCCGCAGCGGACTAATTATCGCGTTTATACGCAAAACGACTTTCGCGCCGGATGCCCGGTGATCAGTTTTTGCTGCCCGGCTGAAAGCCTACGGAATCCTGGTATTTCTCCAGTTCCGCTTCGTCCATATAGGCCTCTTCCCATTTTATGATCTGATCGAAGCCGGCGAAGGTGTGGAAGTCGCCGACCGGGTGGCCTTTCAGGGAATCGAACAGTTCGGCCTCGACCATGGGGCCCCGTTCCTTCATGTCGGCGGCGAAGGAATAGAGGGCCTTCAGGGTCGCCCGGTGGGCGGCCCCCGGCAGAATGGTCAGGGCGATGCCGAGCGCCGTCATCTCGTCGGAGGTAAAGCGCGGCGACACGCCGGTCTGATTGTAGAGGATCGGGCCGTTCACTTCCTTGCAGATGCGTTCGACCTCTTCCCGCGTGGTCGGGCCTTCGACGAAGGCGATGTCGGCGCCGGCTTCCAAGTAGGCGTTGGCGCGTTCGATGGCGATGTCCAGGTCGCCGCCATGGGCGCCCCGGGCGTCCGTGCGCGCGATCAGCACGAAATCGGGATCAAGTTCGTCCCGGACATCGGCCGCCGCGCGGTATTTGCCGACCGCTTCCGCCATGGGAATCACCCGCCGCCCGGCGACATGGCCGCAGCGCTTGGGGATGGCCTGGTCCTCGATATGGATCGCCGCCGCCCCCGTCTGAATGTATTCACGCACGCAGCGGATCACATTGATGGCGTTGCCATAGCCGTTGTCCGCATCGGCGATCAACGGCACCTTCACCGCGTTCGCCATGTAGCGCGCGTTGAGATGCATTTCCGTCATCGTCGCCAGGCCCGCGTCGGGCATGCCGAGCAGGGCAAGGGAGGTGCCGTAGCCGGTCATGTAGACGGCGGGAAAACCGACCAGTTCCATGACCTTCGCGGACATGGCGTCGTAGCAGCCGGGAACGACCAGGGTTTCCTTGGATTTGAGAAGCTGGCGAAGCTGGGTGGTGGCGCGCAAGAGATGGATCCTCCGGGATAGAGTTGGGTTGGCGTTTTTGATTGCCCCGGATTTTGGCCGCTTTTGCGAAAAGAGTCCCGCACTTTGTATACAAAATGACCCGCGCGGGATGATCAATTAGCGGAAATGCCGGTCCCGGTTCATGAGCCAGAGCAGAACCAAGAGAGCCGGGATCGCCGCCATGGTGGTGCCGACGAAATAGAGTTTCCAACCCAAGGCCTGCGCCGCCTCGCCGCCGCCCGCGACGAAGATCTTCCGCCCCAAGGCCGCGAAGGCCGACAACAGGGCGTATTGCGTGGCGCTGTAGGCGCGGTCGCAGAACCCGGACAGATAGGCGACGAAGGCCGCCGTGGCCATGGCCGAGGTCAGGTTTTCCAGTGCGATGGTCACGGTCAGCGCCGGGATCGACGGCCCCTGACCGGCCAGCCAGGCAAAGGCCAGATTGGCCGCGGCCTGCATGACACCGCAGGTGAACAAGGCCCGCAACAGCCCGAAGCGGGCGACCAGGATGCCGCCGATGATCGCACCGGCGATGCTCATGGCGAAGCCCCAGGCCTTGGTCACCAGGGCGATTTCGGTCTTGGTGAAGCCGATATCCAGATAGAACGGATTGGCCATCACACCGAGCAAGCCCTCCCCGTATTGGAACAGGGTGATGAAGACCAGCACCATGGCCCAGTTGCGCCGGGTCATGAAATCCAGAAACGGTTCGACCAGGGCGGCGCGGAAGGGTTGGTCCGTGCGCGCGGGCGGGCGCTTCGGCTCGGGGCTGGTGAGCGTTGCCGTGAGACCCACGGCCATCAGTGCCGCCATCACGCAATAGGCCGCCTGCCAGCCCCATTGGTCGGCGATCAACAGCGCCCCCGCACCCGACGCCAGCACGCCGACCCGGTAGCCGTTGACGAAGTTGGCCGTGCCGGGGCCTTCCAGCGCACGGTCGAGCGAGTCGATGCGGTAGGCATCGGCGACGATGTCCTGTGTCGCGGACGCACCGGCCAGAACCACGGCCCAGAATGCCGTCAGGGCCAAGTTGGCCGCCGGGTCGGAGGTGCCGAGGAACAGGATCGCCAGCGCCACCGCACCTTGCGACAGCAACAGCCAGGACCGGCGCTGCCCGAAGCGGCGGGTGAGATAGGGGATCGGCGTCTGGTTGACCACGGGCGCCCATGCGGGCTTGAACACATAGGCGGAGCCGGCCAGCGCGAACCAGCCGATGGCGGCGACGCTGAGCCCCGATTCCCGAAGCCAAGCCGACAGGGTGGAGAACACCAGGAGATAGGGCAGGCCGCTGGAAAATCCCAGGAACAGCTGGATCAGCGCCGGGCGGCGGACATGACCCCTAAGGGCATCGGCCCAGCCGGGGCGCAGGGCCCGGTTCATGGTCTTATTCCCCCGCCCCGCACGCGGCGGCGCTCAGCCGACGGGTTCGAATTTGCCTTGGGCGCCGTCGTAGACAGACAGCTTCGCCTCGGCGATGTCGATGTACCAACCGTGAAGCTGCAGGTCGCCGGACTCGACCCGTTCGCGGACCCAGGGAAAGGTCGTCAGGTTTTCGAGCGAGACCAGCACCGCGTTCTGCTCGCACACCCGGGTGCGGGTCGCCTCGTCGGCGCCGGCCATGGTCGCCAGGACGCGGCGATGTGCGGCGGCCAGCATGGAGACCCAATGGGTGACGAAGGTGAACTGCCCATCGTCCGTATCGGCGTTCATCATCGCCTTGACCCCGCCGCAATGGGCATGGCCCAGCACGATGACGTGCTTCACATTCAAGCCCAGCACGGCGAACTCAAGGGCCGCCGAGGTGCCGTGAAACTTGCCGTCTTCTTCCAACGGCGGCACCAGATTGGCGACGTTGCGGATCATGAACAGATCGCCGGGATCGGTCTGGAACAGGGTCGCGGGTTCGACCCGGGAATCCGAACACGCAATAACCGCGACCTGGGGCCGCTGGCCCTGGGCCACCAGTTCCTGGATCAGGGGTTTGGAATCCTGAAAGGCGCCGGTGCGAAACCGGCGGTACCCATCGAGAAGTTTTTCTACGCCGGTCGTCATCTGCGAAGGGGTCCTTGCTACCCTTAGGCGGATTCAGCCTCGCGGCGTCGTTCCGCCTTCTTGCGTTCGTTGGGATCGAGGATCGCCTTGCGCAGGCGGATGGACTTTGGCGTCACCTCGACCCGTTCGTCATCGTCGATGTAGCTGATGGCTTGCTCCAAGGTCAACCTTCGGGGCGGCGTCAGGCGGATCGCGTCGTCCTTGCCGGAGGCCCGCATGTTGGTCAACTGCTTGGCTTTCATCGGGTTGACCTCAAGGTCGTTGGGCCGCGCGTTTTCACCGATGATCATGCCTTCGTAGACGGCTTCGCCGGCGCCGATGAACATGAAACCGCGTTCTTCCAGGTTGGCCAGGGCGAAGGCCACGCTCTGCCCGCCGGCGTTGGAGATCAGCACGCCGCTGCGCCGGCCCGGCACGTTGCCGCGGAAGGGACCGTAGGCGTGGAACAGGCGGCTCATCACGCCGGTGCCGCGGGTTTCCGTCATGAAGTCGCCGTGATACCCGATCAGGCCCCGGGTCGGGACATGGAATTCAAGGCGCACCTTGCCGCCGCCAGAGGGCCGCATGGCCAGAAGCTCGCCCTTGCGCAGGCTTAAGGATTCCACGACGGTGCCGGAATATTCCTCGTCCACGTCGATGACCACTTCCTCGATCGGCTCTTCGCGCTGGCCCGTTTCCGGGTTGTTGCGGTAAAGCACGCGCGGCCGCGAGATCGACAACTCGAAGCCTTCGCGGCGCATCTGTTCGATCAGCACGCCAAGTTGCAGTTCGCCGCGCCCGGCCACGTCGAAGGCGTTGTCGTCGGGCGTTTCGGTGATGCGGATGGCGACGTTGCCTTCGGCCTCGCGGTCCAGGCGGTTACGGATCACCCGCGACTGCACCTTGTCGCCGTCCTTGCCGGCGAGCGGGGAATCGTTGATCGAGAACGTGACCGACAGGGTCGGCGGATCGACCGGCTGCGCTGCCAGCGGTTCCGTCACCTGCGGATCGCACAGCGTGTCGGCGACGGTCGCCTTGGCCAGGCCGGCGATGGCGACGATGTCGCCCGCTTCGGCGCGGTCCACGGGCTGACGCTTGAGGTCGCGGAACACCAGGATCTTGGACACCCGGCCCTGTTCGACCAGCTTGCCGTGACGGTTGAGCGCCTTGATCGGCATGTTGGCTTCGATCACGCCGGACTGGATGCGCCCGGTCAGGATGCGGCCCAGGTAGGGATCGGCCTCCAGGGTCGTCGCCAGGATCGTGAAGGGAGCATCGACCGAGCCCACGTCGGGAGAGGGCACATGGTCGGTGATCATCTTGAACAGGGGCATCAGGCCGTCGTCGCGGGCATCGGGGCTGAGCCCGGCCCAACCGTTGCGGCCCGAGGCATAGAGCAGCGGGAAATCAAGCTGCGCGTCATTGGCCTCCAGCGCGGCGAACAGATCAAAGACCTCTTCATGCACTTCGTCGATGCGGGCGTCGGGACGGTCGACCTTGTTGATGACGACGATCGGGCGCAGGCCAAGCTTGAGCGCCTTGCCGAGCACGAACTTGGTCTGCGGCATCGGGCCTTCGGCCGCGTCGACCAGCAGCACCACGCCGTCGACCATGCCGAGGATGCGCTCCACCTCGCCGCCGAAATCGGCGTGGCCGGGCGTGTCGACGATGTTGATGCGGTAATCTTCCCATTCCACGGAGGTGCATTTCGCCAGAATGGTGATGCCGCGTTCCCGTTCCAGATCGCCGGAATCAAGGGCGCGTTCGGCCACCGCCTGGTTGGCGCGGAAGGCGCCGGACTGGCGCAAAAGCCCGTCGACGAGGGTGGTTTTGCCATGGTCGACGTGGGCGATGATGGCGATGTTTCGGAGCAGGGTCCGGGTCATGAGATCAGGTCGCTTCTAAATAAAGGAGAGGGATACGCAGCGTCGCGTTGGCCGCTATATAAGGCCAGCGGGCTCAATACGCCAGAAAATGCTGCACTGCGGTCTTAATCGGCCGCGCGTCAGTTCCGCAGCTTGAGCGTCATGGCGGCCTTGATATCGGTTTCCGGGCGGGCGCCGATCTGGGCGATGACCTCGGCGGCGGCGATACCGCCCATGCGGGCGCAGATCGCCAGATCCTCGTCCCGGGTATAGCCGAAGAGGAAGCCGGCCGCATAGGCGTCGCCGGCGCCGGTGGTGTCGATCACCTTATCGACCGGGGTGGCGGCGACCGCCGTTACGTCGTCGCCACTGACCACGACCGAACCCTTTTCCGAGCGGGTCAAGGCCGCGATCTTGCAATGACCCTTGACCTTGTCGACGGCGGCGTCGAAGTCGTCAACCTGATAGAGGGACAGGATTTCCGCCTCGTTGGCGAACAGGATGTCGACATGACCTTCGATCAGATCGAGGAAATCGGCGCGGTGACGGTCAACGCAGAACGGATCCGAGAGCGACAGCGCGACCTCGCGCCCGGCGTCACGCGCGGCGGCGGCGGCCGTGCGGAAGGCCTGCTTGGCGTCTTCCGGGTCCCACAGATAGCCTTCCAGATAGGTCACACGGGCGTCCTTGATGACGTCCAGGTCCACGTCGGCGGGCTTCAGATGAATGCTGGCCCCCAGATAGGTCAGCATGGTGCGCTGGGCGTCCGGCGTGACCAGAACCAGGCAATTGGCCGTGGCCGGGCCGTCCGTCGCGGCGGCGGTATCGAAATGCACGCCGAGCGACCGGATGTCATGGCCGAAGATGCGCCCGAACGCATCGTCCTTAACCTTCCCCATGAAGGCGCATTTGGCGCCCAGGCGCGCCATCACCGCGATGGTGTTGGCGGCGGACCCGCCCGAACATTCCATGGCCGGACCGACCTTGTCATAGACCGTGGCGGCCTGTGCTTCGTCGACCAGGGTCATGGCGCCCTTGGCCAGGCCTTCGCGTTCCAGGAAGGCGTCATCGGTCTGGGTCAGAACGTCAACGATGGCATTGCCGATGCCGGCGACATCGAAACGGGGATTGGTCATGAAAGCCTCTTTAACTTAATTCCGCCCCGATGCCGCCTGCTCGGCGCCGCGTCGTTCAGGGCGTTGGTTGGGCGCGGAGTATAGCGATGGAGGTCACGACGTCCACCCCAGCCTCAAGTATGGTGGCGGCCCTTGCGGTCACGGGTCCGGGCGGCGTAAAACCGAGAACCGCCGCCTTCGCGCTTGATTTAGACGCAGAACAGGACACCTCTTCCTCATGATCGATGCCCTCGTCAAAGGCGTCCAGCAACTGGGCGACAAGAAAACCCAGAAACCCCTGTGGATTTCCATCGCCGTGGCCTTGGGCGTGTTCGCCGTGCTGTGGACGGGCTCGGGTGCTCTGATCAGATACACGGCGATCTTCGAACTCGGCTGGCTTGAGACCATCGCAGACGGGCTCGGCTGGGCCTTGGTGCTGGTGCTGACCTGGGTTCTGTTTCCCGGCGTGGTTTCGGCCGTGGTCGCTCTGTTCCTGGACCAGATCGCCGAATCGGTCGAGGCCCGGCATTATCCCGACCTGGGCCCGGCCAAGGGTCAGCCCGTGGGCGAGCAGGTGGTGGCGGCCTTGCGCTTTCTCGGCGTCATGGTCAGCCTCAACCTGCTGATCCTGCCGACCATGCTGTTGGGGCCGGTCTATCCGGTGCTGTTTTATTGCGTGAACGGCTATCTTCTGGGCCGCGAGTATTTCGAGATGGTCGCCGCCCGGCGCATCGACCTGGCGAGCACGGTCCGTCTGCGCCAGGCTCACGGCGGCCGGATGTTCCTGACCGGGGTCGCCATCGCCTTTCTTTTGACAATTCCCGTGGTCAACCTCCTGACCCCGGTGATCGCCACCGCGGCCATGGTCCATCAGTTCGAAAAATGGCGGCGGCGCGGGACCCCGGGACAATCGGGAGGAACGCAGGCCGGCCCTTCGCAAGGCACGCATCTGGCCCGTCCGGGCGCCAATTCCGTGCTGGACGGATCAGGGCCCAAGGCGTAAGTAATTGGTTATGTTTGGGAAGAAAAAGGACGGCCCGACCGCACCGGCACCGGCCGCCCAGAAGGAAGCTGACGTGAGCGACGAAACAAAAGACAACGGTGGGGATCTCTCTGCGCCGCCTTTGAAACCATTTTCCCGCAAGGGTTCCCACGCGCCCAAGCCGCCCACGTCGTCCGGCATGGCGTCCGAGATGCACCGCCGCCCGCCGGAGGTATCGACCACGGCGCGGCGCATCGACCGTGCGCGCTCGCTCGACACAACGTCGGACCAAAAGCGCCTGATCGTCGGCCGCGACATTTCCCTGACCGGTGAAATCACTTCCTGCGACCGCCTGGTCGTCGAAGGCCAGGTCGAAGTCACCCTGCCCGCCGCGCGCCTGATCGAAGTCGCGCCGACGGGCGTGTTCAAAGGCAACGCCGACGTCGAGGAAGCCGATATTTCCGGCCGTTTCGAAGGCGAATTGATCGCCCGCGGGCGTCTTATCGTCCGCGCCGGTGGCCGCGTTCAAGGCAAGATCCGCTATGGCCGGATCGTTATCGAACAGGGCGGCGAGATTTCCGGCGACATGCAGACCCTCGACGAGGGCGACTGAACCCGGTGTCTGCCCCGCGCCGCCGCCGCCTTCTTGTTCCCCTGATCTTCGGCCTTGCGCTGGCCGGCTGCGCCGGTGACGGCATGGCCCCGCCGGAAACGGCGACACCTGCCGCCGCACCGGAAACCGCGCCCGAAGCCGCCGGCCCACCACCCCTGCCACCCATCGCCGCCCAGGCGGTTCTCGGATATTCCCGCCCGGACCTGGTCGCCACGTTCGGCGCCCCCGCCTTCAGCCGCATCGACAAGGGGGCGGAAATCCTGCGTTTCCGGGGTGAGGGCTGCGTGCTCGACGTGTTCCTGTACAAAGACGCCAAGGACGCCGCCGCCCGGGTCGCCCATGTCGAGGCCCGCGACGAGGCCGGCAAGGCGACGGACCGCCAGTCCTGCATCAACGCCACACCACGCCTGCGCGGATAGGCCGTCCTTTCCTAGATTGTCTTGCCCTTGAACCGGCACAGGTCGGCGACAACGCAGACCGCGCAGTCCGGCTTACGCGCCTTGCACACGTAACGCCCGTGCAGGATCAGCCAATGATGGGCGTGGCGCATGTAGGGGGCGGGCGTGACCTTCAGCAATTTCTTTTCGACCGCGAGCGGTGTCTTGCCCGGGGCGATGCCCGTGCGGTTGCCGATGCGGAAGATATGGGTATCGACGGCGATGGTCGGTTCGCCGAAGGCGATGTTGCGCACCACGTTGGCCGTTTTGCGCCCGACGCCCGGCAGGGCTTCCAGGGCCTCCTGGTCGTTGGGCACGACGGAGCCGTGGCGTTCGATCAGGATGTTCGACAGCTTGAACACGTTGGCCGCCTTGTTTCGGTACAGGCCGATGGTCTTCACATAGTCGCGGATTTTCGCCTCACCCAGGGCCGCCATCTTTTCCGGCGTATCGGCGACCTTGAACAGCGGTCCCGTCGCCTTGTTGACGCCGACGTCCGTGGCCTGGGCCGACAGCACCACCGCGACCAGCAGGGTAAACGGGTTGACCCAGTCCAATTCGCCCTTGGGTTCCGGGTTCTG
Organism: Rhodospirillales bacterium; assembly: GCA_048263775.1. Lineage (GTDB taxonomy): Bacteria > Pseudomonadota > Alphaproteobacteria > Rhodospirillales > Casp-alpha2 > UBA1479. The sequence goes on along the minus strand of JBLXDU010000004.1, from coordinate 233,300 downwards.
GGCCTGCAACCGGCTGTAGAATTCTTCGACGTCTGCTTTTTTCATGATCCGCCCAGAGTAGGAAATTTCTTGTCCAAGTAAAGCGGGGACGCGATCATGATCCGCATGAGCGCCCCCGATGTCACCCATGATCCCGACGCCTGCCTGTTCCGCACGGAACTGAGGCCCCATCGGTCAAGCACGCTGAAGGGCGTGCATGTGTTCATGTGGGTGCTGGCCGTGTTCTGGGTGCCCTTGTCCGTGCTGTTCGTGGTGATCGGCGCCTGGCCGGTGTTCCCCTTCATGGGGGTGGAGATGATCCTGCTCTATGCCCTGTTGCGCCTGAACCTCCGGCGCGGGACCGAGGTCGAGACCATCGCCGTCACGGCGCGGGAGCTGAGCGTCGAGCGCGTCACCCATTGGGGACGCCATCATCGCTGGACCTTCCAGCCGCAATGGCTGCAGGTGCTGGTCGACGAAACCCGGGGCCGGGGGGCGCGGCTGCTGTTGCGCTCGCACGGGCGTTCGCTGGCCATCGGCCGGTTTCTGACGCTGGAGGAAAAAACCGGCGTCGCCAACCGCCTGAAACAGGTGCTGGCCGATCTGCGCAATCCGGCCCTGGTTCCCGGCTGGATGATCGCCGCCGTGTCGATGTTGATGGCTTAACCCGGATTCAGGCCAGGCCCAACACGTCGCGCATGGAATACAGGCCCGGTGCCTTGCCTTCGCACCACATGGCGGCGCGCACGGCGCCACGGGCGAAAATCTCGCGGGAGGACGCCCGGTGGGTCAGCTCGATCCGTTCCGACGGTCCCGCGAAGATCACCGTATGGTCCCCAACCACATCGCCGCCGCGCAAGGTGGCGTAGCCGATGGCCTGATCCGGGCGCGCACCCGTATGGCCTTCGCGTGACAGCACCGCGTTGGCATCGTGGTCGATGCCGCGTCCTTCGGCAGCGGCCTTGCCCAACATGAGCGCCGTGCCCGAGGGCGCGTCGATCTTATGCTTGTGGTGCATTTCGACGACTTCGATGTCGTAATCGGGGCCGAGCAGTTCAGCCGCCTGCCGGGCCAAACCGACCAGCAGATTAACGCCCAGGGACATGTTGCCCGCCTGCACGATGGCCGCCTGTTCCGAAGCCCCCTGCACGGCCGACTGCTGTTCCGGCAAAAGCCCCGTGGTGCCGATGACCATCGCCGTCCGCGTATCGAACGCAAGCGCCGCATGGGCCGCCGTCGCCGCCGGCACGGAAAAGTCGATGACCACGTCCGCGCCCTCGAACAGCGCCCGCGCGTCGTCGACCACCACCGCACCGACGGTCTTCGAGCCGACCAGCAAGCCCAGATCCTGGCCGATGAAGGGGCTGCCCGGCTGTTCGGTGCCGCCGGCCAGCGCCGCGCCCTCCGTCGCCATCACGGTCTCGATCAGCATCCGCCCCATGCGCCCGCCGCAACCGACAATTCCGATGTTCATGGGAACCTTCCCCCGCCGAATTGATCTCGGCGGGAACTCTATGGATCAGGGATTTGAAAAGGAACCTTTTTTCTTCCCCATCGTCTCACTGTCCCTGTGGTTCAAAATTAAAAACCACTGCGACAGTGAGATGATGAGAAAAGAGCAGGACAGGATCAGTCCTTCAAATCTTCCCAGATTTCCTTGACCTTGTCGAAGAAGCCCGTCGATTGCGGGTTCTGGGTCTTGGCGTCGCCGGCGGCGTCGAATTCCTTGAGAAGCTCTTTCTGCTTTTCCGTCAGGTTCTGCGGCGTTTCCACCGTGACCTGAACGAACATGTCGCCGCGCGACTTGGTGCGCATGACCGACATGCCCTTGCCCGCGAGGCGCAATTGATGGCCCGTCGGCGTGCCGGCGGGGATCGTCACCCGCGCGCGCTTGCCTTCGATGGTCGGCACCTCGACCTGACCGCCCAAGGCCGCGGTGGTCATGGGGATGGGCACCCGGCAATGGATGTCGGCGCCGTCGCGGTGGAAGAACCGGTGCGGGCGGATGCCCAAAAACAGATAAAGATCACCCGGCGGCGCACCGCGCAGGCCGGCCTCGCCCTCTCCGGCCAGGCGGATGCGGGTGCCGTCCTCGACCCCGGCGGGGATGGTGACGGAAAGGGTCTTTTCCTTGTGCACGCGCCCGGCGCCGCCGCAGGTCCGGCAGGGGTCCTTGATCACCGTACCCCGGCCCTGACAGGCCGGACAGGTGCGTTCCACCGTGAAGAAACCCGATTGCGAGCGCACGCGCCCGCCCCCCCCGCAGGTCGTGCAGGTGATGGGGGCCGCCGCGTCCTCGGCACCCGTGCCCTTGCAGGGTTCACAGGCGACGGAGGTCGGCACGCGAATTTCCGCCTTCTTGCCGCTGAAGGCGTCTTCCAGGGACAGTTCCATGTTGTAGCGCAGATCGGCGCCGTGGCCGCCCGCATGGCCGCCGCGCCCGCCGCGACCGCCGCCCATGAATTCGCCGAACATTTCCTCGAAGATGTCGCCGAAGCCGGAAAAGCCCTGGCCGCCCGGATCAAATCCGCCGCCACCACCACCGCCCGCCTCGAAGGCGGCATGACCGAAGCGGTCATAGGCGGCGCGCTTTTCCGCGTCCTTGAGGACTTCGTAGGCCTCGTTCAGTTCCTTGAACTTCTTTTCCGCTTCCTTGTCGTCGGGATTGCGGTCCGGATGGAACTGCATGGCGAGCTTGCGGTAGGCCGATTTCAGCTCACCGTCATCGGCGCCCTTCTTGACGCCGAGAATGTCATAGTAATCGCGCTTGTCAGCCATGATCGAGAGCCCTCCCGGACATCAGGACGTTACGGGCGACGATCCGAAATGGTGCCGGGGGCCGAAGCCCCCGGCCCACCGGATCAGTCGTCCTTGCCGCCCTTCTTGCCCTTGGGGGCGTCGTCGGCATCCGGATTGACTTCCTCGAAGTCGGCGTCAACCACGGTTGCGTCTTCGGACTTGGCGTCGCCGCCGGCATCGCCGTCGGTTGCCGCCGCGTCATCCGGGCTTTCTTCCTGGGCGGCCTTGTACATGGCTTCGCCCAGTTTCATGGAAGCCTGGCTGAGCGCTTCGCACTTGGCGTTGATGGCCTCGGCGTCGTCGCCTTCCTTGGCTTCCTTCAGTTCCTCGACGGCGGCTTCGATGGCCGACTTGTCGTCCGCGCCGATCTTGTCGCCGTATTCCTTGAGGTTCTTTTCCGCCGAATGGATCAGGGTGTCGGCCGTGTTCTTGGCTTCGACCAGGGCGCGGCGCTGCTTGTCGTCGTCGGCATGGGCTTCGGCTTCCTGGACCATGCGTTCGATGTCGTCATCGGAAAGACCGCCACTGGCCTGGATGCGGATCTGCTGTTCCTTGTTGGTCGCCTTGTCCTTGGCCGACACGTTGACGATGCCGTTGGCGTCGATGTCGAAGGTGACCTCGATCTGCGGCAGACCACGCGGGGCCGGCGGGATGCCCATCAGGTCGAACTGGCCGAGCAACTTGTTGTCGGCGGCCATTTCGCGTTCACCCTGGAACACCCGGATGGTCACGGCCCCCTGGTTGTCCTCGGCGGTCGAGAAGGTCTGGCTTTTGCGGGTCGGGATCGTGGTGTTGCGGTCGATCAGGCGCGTGAACACGCCACCCAGCGTTTCGATGCCGAGCGACAGCGGCGTCACGTCGAGCAGCAGCACGTCCTTCACGTCACCCTTCAGCACGCCGCCCTGAATGGCGGCGCCGATGGCGACCACTTCGTCCGGGTTGACGCCCTTATGGGGTTCGCGGCCGAAGAATTCCTTCACGATCTTGTTGACCAGGGGCATGCGCGTCATGCCGCCGACCAAAATGACCTCGTCGATCTCGGACGCCTTGAGACCGGCATCCTTGAGCGCCTTCTTGCAGGGCTCTACGGTGCGTTCCACCAGGTCTTCGACCAGGGTTTCCAGCTTGGCGCGGGTCAGCTTGATGTTCAGGTGCTTGGGCCCCGACGCATCGGCGGTGATGAACGGCAGGTTGACTTCCGTCTGGGTCGTCGACGACAGCTCGATCTTGGCCTTTTCGCCGGCTTCCTTCAGACGCTGCAGGGCGAGACGGTCCTCGCGCAGGTCGATGCCGTTTTCCTTTTTGAACTCGTCGGCAAGGTAGTCGACGATGCGGTGATCGAAGTCTTCACCGCCCAGGAAGGTGTCGCCGTTGGTCGACTTGACCTCGAACACGCCATCGCCGATTTCCAGAACCGAGACGTCGAAGGTGCCGCCGCCAAGGTCATAGACCGCGATGACGCCGTTTTCCTTTTTCTCAAGTCCATAGGCGAGGGCGGCCGCCGTCGGTTCGTTGATGATGCGCAGCACCTCGAGCCCGGCGATCTTGCCGGCGTCCTTGGTGGCCTGACGCTGGGAATCGTTGAAGTAGGCGGGCACGGTGATGACGGCCTGGGAAACCGGCTCCCCCAGATAGCTTTCCGCCGTTTCCTTCATCTTCTGCAGGATGAAGGCGGAAATCTGGCTGGGGCTGTATTTCGAGTCGTCGATTTCGACCCAGGCATCGCCGTTGTCGCCCTTGGTAATCTTGTAGGGGACGAGCTTCTTGTCCTTGGCCACCATCTTGTCGTCGTAACGGCGCCCGATCAGGCGCTTGATGGCGAACAGGGTGTTTTCCGGATTGGTCACCGCCTGGCGCTTGGCGGGCAGGCCCGTCAGGCGTTCGCCCGCGTCCGTGAAGGCGACCATGGAGGGTGTGGTGCGGACCCCTTCCGCGTTCTCGATCACCTTCACATCCTTGCCGTCCATCACGGCGACGCAGGAGTTCGTGGTGCCCAAGTCGATACCGATAACCTTACTCATGTGTTCAGTCCTTTCCTTAAGGCCAACCGTCCCAGGGCCCGATTGCGGCGCCCGTCTGCGGCTTCCATCGTTGTTTCAGGTGCTGCTTAACCCATGCCCGGCCGGATGAAAAGTTCGCATCCGATAATCTTCGACACCAGTCTATAAGGCCCAGGGTTAACAGGCTCCTGCCAAAACCGCTTTTAAACCCATTGCGGTTCGGGGGTTATATAAGCGGGAGTGATCCGCCCCGCAACCCGGCCGTGCGGCAAAAAATCGCCGCAACGCCGGGCTTTTCAGGCATTTTCTACAGCTTCTCGTCGACCCGGCCGCCAGCACCGCCGGCATCCTTCTCATAGGCCTTGCTGCCGTCCTTGCCCTCAGTGGCGGCCGGGGCCGCCTCTTCCGCGGCCGGGGCCACGGGTTCCGGCTTGGGACCGCCCTTGGTCACGCCGACCTTGGCCGGGCGCAGCAGGCGGTCGTTCAGCGTATAACCCGCTTCAATCACCTGGGCCACCGTGCCCTGGGGCTGGGTCGGGTCGGGGACTTCGAACAGCGCCTCATGGGCGTTGGAATCAAAGCGCTCGCCCAACGGGTCGAGGCGCTTGATCCCGCTGCGTTCCAGCACGGACAAGAGGGCGCGTTCCGTCATCTCGACCCCGGTCATCAGGGTTTCGACCACTTCCGACGATTTGCGCGCCTCGGCATCGACGCTGTCGAGCGCCCTGCGCAGGTTGTCGCCCACGGTCAGAATTTCGCGGGCGAAGTTTGCGATGGCGTACCTGGATGCGTCCTGCTTGTCGCGTTCGGCCCGGCGGCGCACGTTTTCGGCCTCGGCCAAGGCGCGCAGCGTGCGGTCGTTGGCTTCGGCAAGCTGGGCCTCCAGCGCGGCGACGCGCTGGGCCGGGTCGGCTTCGCCCGCGTCCGCCGTCATCGACGGGATCGGCGGCTCGCCTTCCGGCGCGGCGTCGGACGCCGGGGCTTCGGGCTGGGCCGCGTCGGCGGCGGCAGCCGTATCCTCGGGCGCGCTGTCTGAGGTTTGCTCGGGTGTGGTCTCGGACATCTTTATTCCTTCAGGGTGTTCCTTGCGGTTGGGGTTTGGGCCCGGCCGGCCTGGGATCAGCCGCGGCGCCCGGCGCCGATATAGCCACCGATCAGATCGGCGGTGTAATCGACCATGGGGATGATGCGGGAATAGTTCATGCGCGTCGGGCCGATCACGCCGACGGCGCCGATGATCTGTTGTTGTTCGTTGCGATAACTGCGCACGACCATGGCGCAACCGGACACGTTGAACAGGGTGTTGTCGGCACCGATGAAGATCTGCACCCCGTCGGCGCGGTCGGCCATGGACAGGATTTTGAGCATCTGCTCCTTGGTCTCGAGCGCCGAGAACAGGCCCCGGATGCGTTCCAGGTCGGTGACCAGGGTGACGTCTTCCAGCAGATGGGCCTGGCCGCGCACGATGAGCGACCCGCCCGGCCCGGTATCGCCGCCGGCCCAGGTCGCAAGGCCGCCTTCGACCAGTTTCGCCGTCAGCTCATCAAGTTGTGCCCGCTGGTTTTCCAGCTCGGACATGATGCCGTCGTAGGCGTCGGAAATGCTGCGCCCGACCAGTTTCGCCGACAGATAATTGGTCGCCTGGACCAGGGCTGAGGCCGGCAGGTCCATGGGAATTTCCATGATGCGGTTTTCGACCACCCCCGATTCCGTGACCAGGATAACGAGGGCCCGGCCCGGGCTGAGGTGCACGAATTCAATATGTTTGAGCGGGCTTTCCGTCTTGGGCGCCAGCACCAGGGATGCGCAATGGGCCAAACCCGAAAGCGTCTGCGTCGCCTGCGCCAGCAGCCCCTCGACCGAATTGGCGGTGCCGGCGCATTGGCTTTTGATCGAGGCGCGCTCGGTCTCGGTCAGATTGCCGACCTCGAGCAGGCCGTCGACATAGAGGCGCAAGCCCGTTTCCGTCGGCAGACGCCCGGCCGAGGTATGGGGCGAGAACAGAAGGCCCATGTCCTCGAGATCGGCCATGACGTTGCGCACCGTCGCCGGCGACAGGCTCACCGGCAGGCGGCGCGCCAGGGTGCGCGAACCCACGGGCTCGCCGGTCTCGACGAAGCTTTCGACGATTTCCCGGAAGATCTGGCGTGAACGGTCGTTCAGTTCTTCGATCATGGCCAAGTTTCGGTCTGCGGTCGGATCAGGGTCGCGGACATGAGGTTTCAATGAAATTCGGGCTTGCGCGGAATTTAGTCGTCAGGTCGCCGAAGCGCAATGGCTGCCGGGCCGGGTATCTTTCCCGGACCCGGCCGGGGACCCTCGACCAATTGCCGGGTTTACCGAACCGCCCGGCGGGGCTAGGGTCTGGCCGAACAGACCATCTTCGGGGGGAATTTATATATGAGACCATCGGGCCGCGCCGCCGATCAGTTGCGCGACATCGTGCTGGAGCCGGGATACGCCAAGTATGCCGAGGGATCGTGCATGGCACGGTTCGGCGAAACCCATGTGCTCTGCGCCGCCACGGTGGAGGAACGGGTGCCCGGCTGGATGCGCGATTCCGGCAAGGGCTGGGTCACGGCGGAATACGGCATGCTGCCGCGTTCGACCCACAGCCGCACCAACCGCGAGGCCGCGCGCGGCGGGCAATCGGGCCGGACCCAGGAAATTCAGCGCCTGATCGGCCGCAGCTTGCGCGCGATCACCGATCTGAAGGCGATGGGCGAAATTCAGGTCCGCCTGGACTGCGACGTGATCCAGGCCGACGGCGGCACCCGCACGGCGGCCATCACCGGGTCCTATGTGGCGCTGCACCTGGCGTTTCAGCGCTGCGTCGACCTCGGCCTGATGAAAGCCATTCCGCTGACCGATCAGGTCGCCGCCGTGTCCTGCGGCATCTTCAAGGACAATCAGGTTCTCGATCTCGATTACGCCGAGGATTCCTCGGCCCAGGCCGACGCCAACTTCGTGTTCACCGGGCGCGGCGGCATCGTGGAAATCCAGGGCACGGCCGAAGACGCGCCGTTTTCCCCGGCCCAGTTCGACGACCTGATGGCCCTGGCCCGCAAGGGCGTCGACGAATTGTGCCAGGCGCAACGCCGGGCCATCGGATTGGAATAGCGTCATGGCCCGGGCGTTCACGGAAGACCAACTGGTCATCGCCACGCACAACCCGGGCAAATTGCGGGAAATCAGCGATCTGCTGACGCCCTTCGGGGTCGCCGTGACCTCGGCCGGGGATCTGGGTCTGCCGGAACCCGTCGAAGACGGCGACAGCTTCAAAGCCAACGCCCTGATCAAGGCGCGGGCGGCGGCCGATGCCTCCGGCCTGCCGGCCCTGGCCGATGATTCAGGCCTTGCCGTCGATGCCCTGGGCGGGGCCCCCGGCATCCATTCGGCGCGCTGGGCCGGGCCTGAAAAGGATTTCGGCGAGGCCATGGCGCGGGTTTGGGAACTGGTCCTGGAATCCGAGGACCGGCGGGCGCACTTCGTTTGCGCCCTGGCCCTGGCCTGGCCCGACGGCCATTCGGAAGTATTCGAAGGCCGGGTCGACGGCGACATCATCTGGCCGCCCACGGGCGACAAGGGCTTCGGCTACGATCCGATCTTCCAGCCCGAGGGCTATTTCATCACCTTCGCCGAGATGGAACCCGCCGCCAAGCACCACATCAGCCACCGCGCCCATGCCTTCGAACAGCTGGTCGCGGCCTGTTTCAAGGGCCGGGGCTGACCCCGCCGCGATGACCCCCTTCGGCGTCTACGTGCATTGGCCGTTCTGCGAATCCAAATGCCCCTATTGCGACTTCAACAGCCACGTTCAGGACGCGGTTGACCAAGCGCGCTGGGCCAAGGCCCTGATCGCCGACCTGGCCCATTACGCGGCGGATACCCAAGACCGCAGCGTGACCACCGTGTTTTTCGGCGGCGGCACCCCATCCTTGATGAAAGCGGAAACCGTGGCCGCCGTGATCCAGGGCATCCGGGATTTGTGGCCCTGTGCCGAGGATATGGAAGTCAGCCTGGAGGCCAATCCGTCGAGTGCGGAAATCGCGACCTTTCCCGACCTCAAGGCCGCCGGGGTGACGCGGCTGTCCGTCGGCGTGCAATCCTTCGACGATGCGGCGCTTTCCGCCCTCGGCCGCCGCCACGATGCCCAGGCGGCGCGCCGGGCCCTGGTCGGGGCGCGCGATCATTTTGAAGAGTTTTCGTTTGATCTTATTTACGCAAGGCCTGAACAAACAAAGGATAAATGGCGTCAGGAATTGCGGGAGGCCCTGACCTTCGCCGGGCCGCACCTGTCGTTCTATCAATTGACCATCGAATCCGGCACGCCCTTCCACAAGGACGGCGTGAAGGCCGCCGAGGGCGAATTGGGCGCCGCCCTGTTCGACATCACGCAAGAGCTTCTGGGCGAAGCCGGCCTGCCGGCCTACGAAATTTCCAACCATGCCCGCCCGGGCCACGAATGCCGACACAACCTGAACATCTGGCGCGGCTGGGATTATGTCGGCGTCGGGCCCGGGGCGCACGGCCGCCTGGCCCTGACGGGCGACGGCGGAGCCCGGGACTGGGGCACCCATCAGGTCCATAATCCCGAACGCTGGCTGGACCTTGTCGAATCCAAGGGCCACGGCACGGCCAAAAGACGGCTTCTGGACGACGGCGACCGCGCGGAAGAGCGCGTCATCATGGGCCTGCGCCTGACCGAGGGCATCGACCGCACCCGTTTTCAGGCCCAGGCCGGGCGCGACGTGCTGACCCTGATCAACCCGTCGAAGCTCGCCTATGCGGTCGGTGCCGGTTACGTGGAACTGGACAAAACGCGCATCGCCGCCACCGCCGAGGGGCGGCTCCGGCTCAACAGCCTGCTCGCATCGTTGCTGGCGACGTAATCGGGGCTGCTCGTTCGCTAATTGGTGTTCGCCTGGAAGGTCGCCGGCGCCTTGTCGATGACCACGGCGCCGCGCTGGCGGACCTGAAGGATGGCAAGGCCCCGTTCCGACGTGCCGTCGGGCAGGAAACGGAAGATGCCGTCGCGCCCGGCGAAGCCGTTGGGATTGGCGATCAGTTTGGCGGTAAATCGGTCGGACCCGGGCAATTGGGCCAGCACGGCGGCAAGTGCCGCCGCGTCATAGGCGATGGTCGCAAGCCGTGGCGGCGCTTCACCGTAAACGTCCTGATATTCCTTTTCGAACCCGGCGCGGGGGCCCGGCGGCGGCGCCGCGTACCAGCCGCCGACCAGGGCCGGCTCGGCACCGATGCCCGGCTCGTCCCATTGTCCGGTGCCCAGCATGCGCACCTTGTTGGGATCGATGTCGTAGAACGGCAGCAAGGCCGCGATCGCCTGCAGGCGCTTGCCGCCGTCGGCGACCAAAAGCGCGTCATAGGGCAGGTCGCCCATGGTCTGTAAATTCTCCAGGCGCGCCAGGGCGGCCTTGGAGACTTCATCCTCCTTGCCCTCCAGCTCTTTCTTCTGATTGAGCAGGGTCTGGCGGCGGAATTCGTAATCGGCCATGTCGCGGACCACGGCGGAGAAATCGTCGGCGTCGGGGTTATAGACCTCAAGCCGCGCAATCTCGCCACCGGCGCGGCCGACGGCGGCCTTGAAGGCATCCAGCACCGTGCGGCCATAGGCATTGTCCGGCGCCATGGCGGCGAACCGCACGACCCCCCGTTCACGGGCAAAGGAGATCACCCGCTCAACCTGGGCGCGGGGCAGAAAGCCGAGGGTAAAAACCCCGTCACCGGCGACCGAACGATCCGAGGAAAAAGCCATCACCGGCACCCCGGCCTGGCGCGCGACGGAGGCCGCCCCGCGCACGTTGGCCGACAGCAACGGGCCCAGGATCAACCGCGCCCCGTCGCCAATCGCGAGCTGCGCCGCCTCGGCCGCCCCTTCGGGCGTGCCCCGGGTGTCATGGGTCAAAAGCTTGAACTTGTCGTCGGCGAAGGAAAACAGCGCCATCTGCGCCGCGTTCAACAACGCCTGGCCGACGCCCGCGTTCTGCCCCGACAGCGGCAGCAGCAGGGCAACCCGGACCGCGCCGTCGTCGGGGGCGGTGATGGTCGTGGTCTGGGCCTGGGCCGGTTCCGCCGGGGCGGCTTGCGTCAGGGGTGGCGGGGCCGGGCGCGGCACCGGCGTCACCGCATAGGTCGGCGGCGGCGGCGTGCGCGGACCCGAGACGATGGGCCGGGACGGCGTCTCCGACTTGGACTTGCCGCCTTGAATTAACCCGCCGAATGACGAAGATTGGCACGCGGCCAACAACGGCAGCACCATCACGGCCAGGGCGATCACGGCCACGACCGGGCGCGAAAGGGCGTTTTGCGAATATGACCTGTTCATCCGATGATCCGCCGGAAATTTCTGCCAAGGACGTGCGGGCGCCGGACGGCGCCCCGTTGGAGGCCGCACTGTATCTGGTCTCGACACCCATCGGCAACGCCGGAGACATCAGCGCCCGGGCGCGTGACGTTCTCGCCCGCGCCGATTTGATCGCCTGCGAGGACACCCGGGTGACCGGCAAGCTGCTGATGATCCTGGGCATCAAGCGCGGTGACAGCGGCCGCCTGCTTGCCTATCACGACCACAACGCGGCCCACCGCCGGCCGCAGATCATGGAACGCATCAAAAGCGGCGGCAGCGTGGCGTTGGTGTCGGACGCCGGCACGCCCCTGGTCTCCGACCCGGGTTACAAGCTGGTCGCCGCCTGCGTCGAAGAAGGCGTTTCCGTGACCGCCGTGCCGGGACCGTCGGCGCCGCTGATGGCGCTGACCCTGTCGGGACTGCCGACGGACCGTTTCTTCTTTCAGGGCTTTCTGCCCGCCAAGGGGGCGGCCCGGCGCACGGCCCTGGCGGAAATCGCCACCGTGCCGGCGACCCTGATGTTCATGGAATCGGGGCCGCGTCTGGCCGCATCCCTGGCCGACATGGCCCAGGTCCTGGGCCCCCGCCCGGCCGCCGTGGCCCGTGAGCTGACCAAGAAATTCGAAGAAGTTCGACGCGGCACGTTGGACGAACTGGCCGCCCATTATGCCGAGGCCGGCCCGCCCCGGGGCGAGATCTGCGTCGTCACCGGCCCGCCCGGCGCCGAGGCGGCGGCAACGGCGGCGGACATCGACGCCTTGCTGGCCGAGGCCCTGGCCAAGGGGTCCGTCAAGGACGCCGCGGCCGAGGTCGCGGCGCGCACCGGCCAACCGCGCAAGGCCGTCTATGCCCGGGCGCTGGAGCTGAAACGGGCCCGCGCCCCGGCGCACAAACAAGGATGACCCGAGCGGCGCCCGGCACGGACAGCCGCCGCCGCGCCGAAAGACGCGGCCGCGGGGCGGAGGCGCTGGCCGCCTTGCTGCTGATCCTAAAGGGCCATCGCATCCTGGCCCGCCGGGCGCGCACGCCCGCGGGCGAGATCGACCTGATCGCACGACGAGGACGGGTTCTGCTGTTCGCCGAGATCAAGGCGCGGGCCAGCCTGGAGACCGGCACGGAGGCCCTGTCCCCCCGCCAGCGGGACCGCATCCTGCGCGCCGCCGAGGCCTTCATGCGCACCCGCCCCGACCTGGCCGGCCTGGACTGGCGATTCGATCTGATCGTGGTCGCCGGGGGCTGGCGGCTGAAACATCTGAAGGACGCCTGGCGGCCCGGCCTGGGCTGACCCCAGTGCCATGAAAACCGCATATTCCATCCTTTATCCTATGTCTTTATCCCCGGAAGCCCGTGCCGGAGAATTTGTCGCCGGCCCGGACCGGCGCTAGAATGCCCGCCGACCGGGGACCGTCCAATGCAGGAGATATCAAGCACCATGGCCGCACCTATTCGACCGTCCCGAGCAAACCCCCACACCACCCCTGCCCTGCCCCGCCTGTTTGCCGCCCTGCTGTTGCTGGGCGCCGCGACCGGGTTGACCGGCTGTGTCGGCGCCGCCGTCGGCGCGGGGGCGACCGTGGGCGTCGCCGCCATGGACGACCGGGGGGTGCAGGGTGTCGCCCGCGACGCCGGGCTGGCCACGCGGGTGCGCGGCAAATGGCTGAACTACGACCTGGAAACCGGCGACACGCTCGCCGTCGACGGCAGCGTCAAGGTCTACAACCGCCGCGCCATGTTGACCGGCACGGTCAAGACCGAGGACATCCGCGCCAAGGCCGTGCGCCTGACCTGGGAGGTCGAAGGCATCGAGGAAGTCATCAACGAACTGGCCGTCGGCGACACGTCGCTGTCTGATTCGGCGATCGACAGTTGGATTTCGGCCCAGTTGACGACCAAATTGACCTTCGACAAGGACGTCCAGGCCATCAATTACATCATCGAGACGGAAAACGCCGTGGTCTACCTGCTGGGTGCCGCGCAAAGCCAGGCCGAGCTCGATCGCGTGCTGGGCCATGCCCGGGGCATTTCCCGGGTCCGCGACGTGATCAGCCATGTCCGCATCAAAGCCCCCGAAGCTCCCGCCGCCGATCAACCGAAGAAGGCGTCCTGAGCAATGGCCGGCAATCCCGGCATCCTGGCCGACGACGTGCGACGCGCGCTCGGTGAGATCGGCCGCCGTGACGACGCCGACTTTCCCATCGCCGACGCCGCCCTGCATCTGGCGGCGGCGCGCCTGCCGGGTCTCAACCTGGGGCCTTATGAACGCCATTTTGCGCGCCTGACCAAGGAGGTCGCCGATTACGCCGGCCCCGGTACACCGACCCTGGCGGACCAGTACGAGGCCCTGATCCAGGTCATCGATCGGCGCTACGGATACGGCGGCAACGAAAGCGTGTTCGAGGATCTGGACGCCGCCAACCTGGCCCGCGTCATCGACACCCGGCGCGGCTTGCCGGTGGCCCTCGGCATTGTCTACATGGAAGTCTGCAACCGCCTGGGCTGGTCCCTGGTCGGTCTGGATTTTCCGGGCCGCTTCCTGGTCCGCCTGGACGATGCCGGCGGGCGCATGATCCTCGACTTATTCGAAGGCGGACGCGAACTGACGCCGCCGGACCTGCGCGACATGCTGAAGACCATGGCCGGGTCCGATGCCGAACTGCATCCGCGCTATCTTTCGGAAATGACGGCACGGCAGGTCGTGCTGCGGCTGGAGGACAATATTCGCGTGCGCCAGATGCAGCGGGGCGAATTGGCCGACGCCGCCGACACGATTTCCCTGATGCTGTTGATCGCCCCCGATACCGGGCATCTGTGGCGCGAAGCCGGGATCGTCAACGCGCGCCTCGACCGCGTCGCCCGCGCCGTCGAGGCGCTGGAGGAATACCTCAAACGCGCCCCCGGCGAGGAAAACGGATATGAGGCGTCCTTGCTGTTGCAGGAATTGCGGGCCAAGTTAAATTAACCGGCCGGCCCCTGCCCCACGCTCCCCCAATCGGCCGAAGGATAAGGATTTTCCCATGGCGCTTACCGTGGCCATTCAGATGGACCATGTGTCGTCCATCGACATCACCGGCGACAGCACCTTCGTCCTGGCCCTGGAAGCCCAGCGCCGCGGGCACAAGCTGCTGCACTATCTGCCGGGCGATCTGTCCTACCATCACGGCCGGGTGACCGCCTGGGCCGAACCCATGGACGTGCGGCGCGAAGCGGGCAACCATTTCACCCTTGGCGAGAAATCGCGCATCGATCTGGCCGACACGGACGTGGTCTTGATGCGCCAGGACCCGCCCTTCGACATGGCCTATATCACGGCGACGCATCTTCTGGAGATGGTCCACCCCAAGACTCTGGTGGTGAACAACCCGGCCGAGGTGCGCAACGCGCCGGAGAAACTGTTCGTCACCCGCTTCGCCCAGTTCATGCCGCCGACTCTGATCGCGACCAACCGCCAAGACATCCTGGCCTTCCGGGAAGAGCACAAGGACATCATCGTCAAGCCGCTCTACGGCAACGGCGGGGCGGGCGTGTTCCACATCACGCCTGGGGACGAGAACCTGAATTCGCTGCTGGAGATGTTCACCGAGATGTTCCGCGAGCCGGTCATCGTCCAGGCCTATCTGAAGGACGTGCGCCAGGGCGACAAGCGCATCATCCTGATCGATGGCGAGGTCGCGGGTGCCGTCAACCGCGTGCCCGCGGCGGGCGAAAGCCGGTCCAACATGCATGTCGGCGGCAAGCCGCTGAAGTCCGAACTGACCGCGCGCGAACGCGAAATCTGCGCCGCCCTGGCACCGGAGCTGAAGGCCCGCGGCCTGATCTTCGTTGGTATTGATGTCATTGGCGGCTATCTCACGGAAATCAACGTGACCTCGCCAACGGGACTGCAGGAAATCAACCGCTTCGACGGGGTCAGCCTGGAAAGCGACATCTGGGACGCCATCGAAGCGCGGCTTTAAGCCGCGACAAGAAACGCAAAGGGAGAATCGACATGGTGCTAATTGAAGGAATGGTCGAGGTGCCGACCAAGTACGGGCGAATGCCGTCCTTCGTCGCCCGGCCCGATGCGGGCGGGCCGTTTCCGGCGATCATCTTCTATATGGACGCGCCGGGCTTCCGCGAGGAACTCTGCAACATGGCGCGGCGCATCGCCAAGGCGGGTTATTACTGCATCCTGCCGGACATGTATTACCGGCTCGGCACGCTGCGCCTCGACAACACCCGGCGCACCGAAGCCATGACCAAGGTCTGGCGGGAAGCGATGAATTCCCTGACCAATGCCGACGTAACCGACGACACCGCGGGCATTCTCGCCTTCCTTGACGCCCAGGCCGACGTCGCCGCCGGGCCGGTCGGCTGTGTCGGCTATTGCATGAGCGGACGTTACGTCACCACCGTCGCCGGGCGATACCCGACGCGCATCAAGGCGTCGGCCAGCATGTACGGGGTCGGCATCGTCACGGACAAGGAAGACTCGCCACATCTTCTGTTGGATCAGGTCCAGGGCGAATTGCTGTTCATCTTCGCCGAGACGGACGCCCACGTGCCGCAGGCGACGATCGAAGCCCTGAAGAAGACGATCAAGAAGACCGGCGTGAAGGCAACTGTTCTTCAGCTCAAGGGCACGCAGCACGGCTTCCAGTTCGCCGAACGCCTGGTCTATACGCCGGTGCAGGCGGAGGCCGCCTGGGACAAGCTGTTCGCCCTGTGGGGCCGCAACCTGAAAAAAGCCGCCCCGGCGAAGCGCAAATAGCATCGTGAAAACACTTCTGCTGCTGCGCCACGCCAAATCCGACTGGGCCGCGTCCGGGCTTGACGACATCGACCGTCCGCTCGCTCCGCGCGGACACGACGCCGCCCCCCGCATGGGCCGTTATCTTTTGGCCGAGGGCCTGACTCCCGATCTGGTGCTGTGTTCCACGGCGCGGCGTGCCCAGGAAACCTGGGATCTGATCGCGCCCGAACTGGGCCAAGAAGTTCCCGTGCGCATCAGCAAGGGGCTTTACGCCGTGTCCTCGGCCGCCTTGCTGGCGGCGCTGCGCCGCGTGCCCGACGACTGCGACCGCCTGCTGCTGATCGGCCATAACCCGGAGATCGAGGACCTGGCCCATCGCCTGGCCGGAACCGGCAAAGCCAAGGCCCTGGCAAATCTTGCGGAAAAGTACCCGACCGCCGCCCTCGCCGAAATCCGCTTCGCGCGGGACAGCTGGACCAAAATCAGCGAAGGGTCCGGCGTGCTGCAAAGGTTCGTGCGGCCCCGGGATCTGGCTTAGGCAAAATCACGCCTCTTTGCCGCGTGGGGGGTTTTCCTCTTTCGCGAAAAGGTATCTTATCTTCCAACCAACAGGGGTTGAGAAGAAGGGGCCGACGATGGTCGCACGCATCGCCACCGCCGCCTTTCAGGGCATCGACGTTCTGGACGTCGACGTCCAGGTGCAGATGACCGGCGGCCTGCCTGCTTTTTCCGTGGTCGGCCTGCCGGACAAGGCGGTCGCGGAAAGCCGGGAGCGGGTTCGCGCCGCCCTTCACGCCATGGGCCTGGCCCTGCCGCCCAAGCGCATCACCGTCAACCTGGCGCCCGCCGACCTGGCCAAGGAAGGCAGCCATTTCGACCTGCCCATTGCGCTTGCCCTGCTGACCGCCATGGACGTACTGCCCGCCGACGACATGGTGCGCTATCTGGCCCTGGGCGAACTGGCCCTCGACGGGGCGCTGGCCGCGGTCGCCGGGGTGCTGCCGGCCGCCGTCCACGCCAACGCCAGGGATCTGGGCCTGATCTGCCCGGCCGCGCAGGGCGGCGAAGCCGCCTGGGCCGGAGGGGCGGACATTCTCGCGGCCCCTAATCTTCTGTCTCTCGTCAATCACTTCAAGGGCACGCAGGTGCTGGCCCCGCCGGCCCGGCCCGAGGCCGGGGAAGCGGCACAATACCCGGACCTAGCCGACATCAAGGGCCAGGAAACGGCCAAACGGGGGTTGGAGATCGCGGCCAGCGGCGGCCATAATCTTCTGATGGTCGGCCCGCCGGGGGCCGGGAAATCCATGTTGGCGCAGCGCCTGCCGGGCCTGCTGCCGCCGCTGGCGCCTGAAGAAATTCTCGAGGTGTCCATGGTCCAAAGCCTGGCCGGTGAGTTGACCGGCGGCGGCCTGTCCCGCCAGCGGCCGTT
The DNA here is from genome assembly GCA_048263775.1 of Rhodospirillales bacterium. Classification (GTDB taxonomy): domain Bacteria; phylum Pseudomonadota; class Alphaproteobacteria; order Rhodospirillales; family Casp-alpha2; genus UBA1479. The sequence continues at coordinate 215,997 of JBLXDU010000004.1, read as the reverse complement.
CCGCGATCCGCACCACTCGGCGTCCCTGCCCGCTTTGATCGGCGGCGGCATGCGGGTTCGGCCCGGCGAGGTCTCGCTCGCCCATCAGGGCGTGCTGTTCCTGGACGAACTGCCGGAATTCCAGCGCGCCACCCTGGAAAGCCTGCGCCAGCCACTGGAAACCGGGCGCGCCGCCGTGGCCCGGGCCAATGCCCATGTCACCTATCCGGCACGGTTCCAATTGATCGCCGCCATGAACCCCTGCCGCTGCGGCTATCTCGGCGACGCGGCGCAGGCCTGTTCAAAAGCCCCAAAATGCGCGGAAGATTATCAAGGCCGCATTTCCGGCCCCCTGTTCGACCGCATCGACATTCACTTGGACGTGCCGGCGGTCAGCCCGCTCGACCTCGATCTGCCGCCGCCCGGCGAGGGCACCGCCCAGGTCGCGGCCCGGGTCGCCCAGGCCCGCGCGATTCAGGCCGACCGTTACAAACGGGAAAAAGCCACGGGAATCCGCACCAACGCCCAGGCCGACGGCGAACTGCTCGACCGGGTCGCCAGGCCGGACGACGCGGGCCGAAGACTGCTGGTGGACGCGGCGGCGCGCCTGGGTCTCAGCGCCCGGGGCTATCACCGGGTGCTGCGCGTCGCCCGCACCCTGGCCGATATGGACCAGGCCGGCGGCGTGACGCGGCTGCATGTCGCCGAAGCGTTGTCGTTCCGGCGCCTGGCGCCGGGGCGCGGCGCCGTTAGTGGAGGCGGAACGGCACGGAGGTGACGAGGTTTTCGGCGGCCCAGGCATAGCCTTCTTCGAAGGTGCAAAAGGTCCGGGTTGCGCATTTGGTGCGGGACATGATCGCCTTCGACGTGATGTAAAACCGGCAGGCGAGTTCGATGCAGAAGTTGCCGCCCGTGATCAAGGCGCAGCGCTGCCGCGTTTCGCCCATGGTTTGCGAGCGGGCAAATACAAGCTTTGCGATCTTGTTCCAGTCACCCTGCGGCGGGATGAAGCCGCGCAGGTCCACGACGGCCGGCAGCCTGGGATCGATGCCGTTGGCAAACAGCCGCGCCGTGGCGGCGCGCTGCCGATCGACCCATTGTTCAACGTCGAAAACGCCGCCGAACTTGAACAGCAGAACGCCGTTATCGTCCAACCTCATATCGAATTCGAAATCCGTATCCATGCATAATCCCCCGGTTATTCATGGTCGATGAATTCATACGAAAGTATGTCATCTGGATTCTGCAAAGAAAACCGAAAAACGGTATGTGATTCAGACCGTTATGAAATCCGGCCGGGGCTTGGTCAGGGCCGCTTGAGCATCGGGCCGACGGGTTCGCCGCCGACGATGTGGAGATGCAGGTGGGGCACATCCTGATGACCGTTCGTGCCTGTATTGGCGATCAGCCGGTAGCCCTCTTCGGTCACGCCCAGCTTGTCGGCGACCTTCTTGATCGCCCGGGTATAGGCGAGGATTTCCGCGTCGCTGGCGTTTTCTGAAAAATCGCTCATGTCGACGTAATGTCCCTTGGGAATGATCAGGACATGGACCCGGCGCTGCGGCTGGATGTCCTTGAAGGCCAGGACATGGTCATCCTCGTAAACCGTCGAACAGGGGATTTCGCCCCGGATAATGCGCGCGAAGATGTTGTTCTCGTCATAAGCCATCTGAATTCTCCTGCCCTTACTTCACTTCGGGCGGCTTGCTTTTTCCGTGATCCCCGACTGCCCCGTTCGGCGTTCCAACTCGGCCCAAACGTCGGCGGGGTCGAGGCCCAGCTGCGCCCAAAGGGCGAGCAGATGATAGAGCACGTCCGCACTTTCCTTGGTCACGGCGGCGTTGTCTTCGGTCAGGGCGGCGACGGCGGTCTCGACCGCTTCCTCGCCGATCTTGCGCGCGATCAGGGGCGTGCCGCCGGCGAACAGCTTGGCCGTGTAGCTCGAGGCCGGGTCGGCGCCCCCATTTTCAAAAGCTGCTTTTCGGCTTTCGATGGTCGCGAACAGAGCGTCCAGGATATGGGTCATGGCCGGGGTCCTAACGTGAAAATCTCAGGCGGCGGTTTCATCCATGCGCACCGGCGCACCAGCCGCCAGCATATGCGCCTTGGCCTGTTGAATGGAATAGGTGCCGAAGTGAAAGATCGAGGCGGCGAGCACGGCCGAGGCATGGCCTTCCGTGATGCCGTCGACCAGATGGTCCAGAGTGCCGACCCCGCCGGAAGCGATCACCGGCACGGGCACGGCGTCGGCGACGGCGCGGGTCAGGGCCAAATCAAATCCGTTCTTGGTGCCGTCTCGGTCCATGGAGGTGAGGAGAATTTCCCCGGCCCCGAAATCGGCCATCTTTTCCGCCCAGGAAATGCATTCGATGCCCGTGGCCTTGCGCCCGCCGTGGGTGAAGATCTCGAACCGGGTGCCGTCAGGCGACGGTTCGCGCGTTTTCGCGTCGACCCGCTTGGCGTCGACCGCAACGACGATGCATTGCGCGCCGAATTTTTCCGAGGCCTCGCGCACGAAGTCCGGGTTGTGCACGGCCGCCGTGTTGATCGAGACCTTGTCGGCCCCGGCCAACAGCAATTTGCGGATATCATCCGTCGTGCGCACGCCGCCGCCCACGGTCAGCGGCATGAAGCAATGTTCCGCCGTGCGCGCCACCACGTCGAAGATGGTGTCGCGGTTTTCATGGCTGGCGGTGATGTCGAGGAAGCAAAGTTCGTCCGCCCCGGCGGCGTCATAGATTTGCGCCTGTTCGACCGGATCGCCGGCGTCGACCAGGTCGACGAAGTTGACGCCCTTGACGACGCGCCCTTCGTTGACGTCCAGGCAGGGAATGACGCGCGCTTTCAGCATTAGGCCGCGTCCTTCAGCAGTTTGACGGCGGCGGGCAGGTCGATCTTGCCGTCATAGACGGCGCGGCCGGAAATCACGCCTTCGAGCAATCCGCCGCCCTGGGCCTTCAAGTCTTCCAGATCGGCCATGGACGACACGCCGCCCGAGGCGATCACGGGGATGGAGACGGCGCGGGCGAGATCAAGCGTCGCCTGCAGGTTGGGGCCCTGCATGACGCCGTCGCGGCCGATGTCGGTGAAAATGATGGCGGCGACGCCCGCGTCCTCGAACCGTTTGGCAAGCTCCAGCGCCGTCAGTTCCGAGACTTCGGCCCAGCCTTCGACGGCGACAAGCCCGTCGCGGGCATCGATGCCGACGGCGACCCGGCCCGGATGGGCCTTGCAGGCAGCCTTGACCAGATCCGGGTCCGTCAAGGCGACGGTGCCAAGGATCACCCGGCGCACGCCGCGGGCCAACCAATCGTCGATCGTCGTCATGTTCCGGATGCCGCCGCCCAGCTGCACGGGGATGTCGAGGGCCGTCAGAATGCCGGTGACGGCGGCGGCGTTCACTGGCTTTCCTTCGAATGCACCGTTTAGATCAACCAAATGAACCCATTCACAGCCGGCGTCCTGGAAGGCGCGGGCCTGGGCCGCCGGGTCGTCGGAAAACACCGTCGCCTGGTCCATGTCGCCCTGATACAGGCGCACGCAGTTGCCGTCCTTGAGGTCGATGGCGGGAAAGAAAATCATAACCAACTCCGTTGGTTTGGGGTTGTCATGGCGTCCATTTCAAGAAGTTTTCGATAAGCTTAAGGCCAACAGCCTGGCTTTTCTCGGGATGGAATTGCGTTCCGACCAGATTGTCGCGGCCCACGGCGGCGGTCACCGGGCCGCCGTAATCGGTCACGGCCAGTAGATGTTCCGAGATTTCCGGCAGCATCTGATAGGAATGGACGAAATAGGCGTGCTGTCCGTTGGCCAGGTCCTTGAGCACGGGATGTTCCCGGTAGCCGACCCAGAACAGCTCGTTCCAGCCCATGTGGGGAATCTTCAGCGCCGTATCGGCGGGATCGAGCGCCTTGACCGACCCCGGAATCCAGCCGAACCCGGGGGTTTCGCCGAATTCGAAGCCCGTGGTCGCCATCAGCTGCATGCCGACGCAGATGCCCAAGAAGGGCTGGGCGCGGGTGATCACGGCCTCGTTCAGGGCCTCCATCATGCCGTCGATGGCGGCGATCCCGGCCCGGCAGTCGGCGAAGGCGCCCACACCCGGCAGAACCACGCGGTCGGCCTTGGCGACCGCGTCCGGGTCGGCGGTCACGGTGACCGTGTCGGACCGGCCCAGGTCGCGCATCACCCGTTCGAACGCCTTGGCGGCGGAGCGCAAGTTGCCGGAACCGTAATCAATGAGGGCGATGGTCATGGAGGGCTCCTCAAACCCGGGCGGCCGCGAGGTCGCGGGCCAGCGCCGGGTCGGCATCGAGGAAACGGTAGAGGGCATCGTCCCGGTCCTCGCCGCAGACGGGGCCGGTTTCGGCGAAACCCTGGGCCGCCAGATGGCGGCGCATGAGGTCGTTGGCGACGAAGCCGACGGCCGCGTAAAGGGCCAGCATCACCGCCGTTCCGGCGACGGGATCGGGCAGCAGAACCTCGACCGCGAACCCCGCGCCGGTGATGATCACGAACAGGCCCAAGGCCGTCCACCACATGCGGTGCCATAGCGCCCAGATGAACGAGAACAGAAAGGCCGGCCAGTTGAAGCCTTCTTTGACCAGACGGACATCCTTGTCCGGGTCCAGGCCGTGGCGGCGAAGGTGAACGGTGAAGACGCGCATGGGTCCAGATGCTCGTTAGAAGTCGGTCGCCCGGGGCGGGCGGAGGCGGGACGGCCTAGAGCGAGCCGCCCAGGGTTCCCTTGGTCGAGGGCACGGCGTCGGCCTTGCGCGGGTCGATGGTGGCGGCGTCGCGCAGGCTCCGCGCCAGGCCTTTGTAGCAGGACTCGACGATATGGTGGTTGTTCTCACCATAGAGGTTTTCCACGTGCAGAGTGGCCCCCGCGGCCTGGGCGAAGGCCTGGAACCATTCCTTGAACAGTTCCGTGTCCATATCGCCCAGCTTGGGCTTGGAGAAATTTACCCGCCAGATCAGATAGGGCCGGTTGCTGAGGTCGATGGCGATCCGCGACAGGGTTTCGTCCATGGGCACCAGGGCCGAGCCGTAGCGCGTGATGCCACGGCGGTCGCCCAGCGCCTTGTTCACCGCTTCGCCGATGGCGATGCCCGTGTCCTCGGTGGTGTGGTGGAAATCGATATGGGTGTCGCCCTGGGCCTCGACCGTCAGGTCCATGAGCGAATGGCGCGACAGCTGTTCCAGCATGTGGTCGAGAAAGCCGATCCCGGTGGACACGGAATATTCCCCCGTGCCGTCCAGATTGACGCTGACCTTGATCTGCGTTTCCTTGGTGTTGCGTTCGACGCTGGCCGTGCGCATGGCCGATTTCCTTCCGAAACTGTGGATGCGGTCTTTTATCAGGCGGCCCCTCTTTTACCAAAAAAATAGTACGCCCGGCCGCCGGCCGCCACCCGGCCGCCACCCGGCCGCCATCTTACCGCCGTCTGGCCGCATGACCCCGCCTTGATATGGACCGTTGACCCGACCACATGGTTCCCTATCATCCCGGCTTCCCTTTTCCCGGCAGACCCGCATTCCAAGGCCACATTCCAAGGAACCGATCATATGGCAAGCGACACCCCCCTTTGGCACGGCACCACCATCCTTTGCGTGCGCAAGGGATCGGACGTGGTGCTTGCCGGCGACGGCCAGGTGTCGCTTGGCGACACGGTGATCAAGGCCAATGCGCGGAAGGTCCGCCGCCTGGGCGACGGCAACGTGATCGGCGGCTTTGCCGGGGCCACCGCCGATGCCTTTACCTTGTTTGAGCGCCTGGAAGCCAAGCTGGAACAATATCCCACGCAGCTGACCCGGGCCTGTGTCGAACTTGCCAAGGACTGGCGCACGGACCGCTACCTGCGCCGGCTTGAGGCCATGATGGCCGTGGCGGACAAGGACGTTTCCCTGGTCCTGACCGGCACCGGCGACGTGCTGGAGCCCGAGGACGGGCTGATCGGCATCGGGTCCGGCGGCAATTACGCGCTGGCCGCCGCCCGCGCCCTGATCGACCAGGACGGCCTGGACGCCCGCCAAATCGCCGAAAAGGCCATGGGTGTGGCCGCCGGGATCTGCGTTTACACCAACTCCAACCTGACCATCGAGGCCTTATGACCGAGACCGCCGACACGACCTCCGCCCCGCGCAGCCTGGACGACACGCTCGCCGCCGGCACGTCGAGCTTCACGCCCCGCGAGATCGTCTCCGAACTGGACCGCCACATCATCGGCCAGAAGGATGCCAAGCGCGCGGTCGCCATAGCACTCCGCAACCGTTGGCGGCGGCAGCAGCTGGACGACGACCTGAAGGAAGAGGTCCTGCCCAAGAACATCCTGATGATCGGGCCGACCGGCGTCGGCAAGACCGAGATCGCGCGCAGGCTGGCCAAGCTGGCCCAGGCCCCCTTCATCAAGGTCGAGGCCACCAAATTCACCGAGGTCGGCTATGTCGGCCGCGATGTCGAGCAGATCGTCCGCGACCTGGTCGAGACCGCCATTCACATGACCCGCGAACGCCTGCGCAAGCAGGTCCAGGCCAAGGCCGAGGCCCGGGCCGAGGAACGGGTGCTCGACGCCCTGGTCGGCGACAACGCCTCCAAGGAAACCCGCGAAACCTTCCGGCGCAAGCTGCGCAACAACGAACTGAATGACCGCGAGATCGAGATCACCGTGTCCGACGCGCCGGGCATGGGCATGCCGACCTTCGACATCCCCGGCATGCCGGGGGCGCAGATGGGCATGCTCAACTTGAACGACATGCTGGGCAAGGCCTTCGGCCAGCAGCAGAAGCCCAAGCGCCTGACGGTGGAAGAAAGCTACGGCGTGCTGCTCGCCGAGGAAGGCGACAAGCTGCTCGACGACGACCGGGTGGTGAAGGACGCCATCCATGCCGTGGAAAACAACGGCATCGTGTTCCTGGACGAGATCGACAAGATCTCCCAGCGCACCGACGTGAAGGGCGGCGACGTCAGCCGCGAAGGGGTGCAGCGCGACCTGTTGCCGCTGATCGAAGGCACCACCGTCGCGACCAAGCATGGGCCCGTGAACACGGACCATATCCTGTTCATCGCCTCGGGCGCGTTCCACGTTTCCAAACCGTCGGACATGCTGCCCGAACTGCAGGGCCGCCTGCCCATCCGCGTCAATTTGCGGGCGCTCACCAAGGACGACTTCAAACGCATCCTGACGGAGACCGAGGCGTCGCTGTTGAAACAGTACGTCGCCTTGATGAAGACGGAAGAGCTGGAGCTGATCTTCACCGACGACGCCGTCGACGCCATCGCCGGCCTCGCCGTGGACATCAACGAGGGCGTCGAAAACATCGGCGCCCGCCGCCTGCACACGGTCCTGGAAAAGCTGGTCGAGGAGATCAGCTACACCGCCTCCGACCGCTCCGGCGAAACGGTGACCATCGACGCCAAATACGTGGACGAGCAGGTCGCCCCCCTGGCCAAGAACGCCGATTTGTCGAAGTTTATTCTTTGATTAGCTGAGCTAGCTTGGTCAGCATTACGCCGCGCCAACTAAACCCGGTGTATGAATCAGTGGATAACTGGTGGATGAGATAGAATAAATATAGCGTATATCCACCTAGCACCCACCTTATCTTGTGGTTACAAGAATAGTAGGTGATCGCCACCTCTTTTCAGCCTTGCCCCTGCGCGCCATTCACGGGCGTGGCGCATAGGGCGCTTCGGAGCCGGCAGGCTTAATCCTGTCCCTGAAAAGAGAAAGGAGGATGCCATGTTACCGCATGGACCCTCCCGGCTTAAGATGGTGCACGTTAATTCGTACACCAGGGTTCGCTTTGGTCGCCATGAGCACGTTTGTGCACATTGGCGTTCGTGGCCCAGGCAGTATACGTTCGTGTTCTAACTAGGCCTGGTGGCGATCACCGCTTCTTATTTGACGGATTGAGCGCATTAGAATCCATCAACCGAATCCTGTCTATACGCGTTTTGCGAGTCTGATTGTTTTCGCTTCCGCCTAATGCAGAAAACAAAGGAATGTGGATTAATGCGTCGGCCCGCCCCGGGTGCGGGCGGCGCGGCGGCCGCGGATTTCGGCGATGATCCAGTCGATGGTGTCTTCGTCCAGTTCGTGGATCAGTTCGGCCAACAGGTTGGCCAGTTCCGTGGCCTTGGGGTTGAGGCCCGCCGTGTCGACGGTGATGCGGGGATGGGACAGGGCGGCCATACGCTTGAGCTCGTCCGTTTCCTCCATCCCTAAATTAAAGTAACCCGCGATCTGCTGCACCAGGCCCGGGCCGGGGCGGCCCCGATAGCCGTGTTCGAGCGCCGAGAAATAGGCCGAGGACACGCCCATTTCCTGGGCGAACTGCTTCAGCGTGATTTTGTGCACCTTGCGCAGGCGGCGCACCTTCTGGCCGAAGGGTGTCATGATGAAATCTTCATGTCATTGGGCCCCCTTGTTGCGTTTGAGCAGAATGTAGAGCGCGCCCTGGCCACCGTGCGGGCGGGCGGCGTGATCGAAGGCGTGGATCAGGCCTTTCAGCGGCGGGGCGTTGAGCCAGCCGGGCACGGCCTGGCGCAGGACGCCGATTTCGCCCGTGTCGCGCGTGCCCTTACCGGTGATGACGAGCACGCAGCGCTTGCCCTGACCATAGGCGCGGGTGATGAAGCCGATCAGCTCATCATGGGCCACGGCCTGCGTCATGCCGTGCAGGTCGAGGCGGCCTTCGACCGCCATTTTGCCGCGGCGCATGTTGGTCTGGGTGCGGCGGTCGAGCCCGGGGGCAGCACCGTGGCTGAGTTCGCGGGCGGCGGCCGGGGTCGGGGACGCGGGTTCGGGCAGGGGGGTCGTGCGGTAGGAGCGGGGGGCGGGCTTGGCCTTCGGCGGCAGGGCGGCCGGGTCGGGGACCGGATGGTCGATGCGGGCTTCGCGGACGGGAAGGGGTTTGACGTCGCGGGTGACCATTGCCCAGAGGGCGTCGTCTTCCGGCGCGGCGCCCGGTCCCTTAACCCGTTTGTCCGCCATCGTCCCCATCGTCCACGATTACGATGTGCAGATGCTTCGGCCCGTGAATACCGAGGAACAGGACCAGTTCGATATCCGCCGTGCGCGACGGGCCGGTGATCCAGTTGACCGTGCGCGGCATGAAGCGGCCGGCGCCCTCGGCATTCTGGCGGTCGGCGCGCAGGCGCGACCAGATGTCTTCGAAACAGCCGGAAATATCCGACGCGCGCAGCACCGCGATATGCACCGGCGGCAGGAAGTTGACCGTGGTCGGGCTTTCCGGGCCGGACAGAAACACCAGCGATCCCGTTTCCGCGACGGCGCCGAAGGCGTGGCTGACGCCCGCCGTGTCCTCGCCCTGGGCCGGGCCTTCGGAAATGGTGATCGCTGTCTTGTCCCAGGGGGCGGCCTGAAGGCGCGGGTCGGGCGTCATGCGCACGGCGGCGGGCATGTTCTGCGCCGCCAGGTAATCGGCGATGGCGCCCGGCAGATCATCGAGTGAGGCGACACGGGCGACCGTGGCCTGAACCCGTTCGGCCTCGGCCTGGAAGCGGTCGGTGGCGTCGGCCCCGGTGTCCTTGCCCCGCGCCGGGATGACATGGCGCGCCTTGGCCATCAGGCGTTGCGCCACGGCGGCGCGGCGTGCCCCATCGTTGGATTGGGTCAGGGCGGCGCGCAGGTCGCCCAGGATTTGTTCGCGCCCGCTCATTGTCCCTTGCTCCGAATAACCGCGCCCACGGGGCCTTTGTGATACTGCGCGATGAAGCTGTCGCCTTGCGGGGCGGGCAGGTCGCGGGGGCCGGTCCAGCCGCCGGCCAGCGGCAGCCATTTGAACCGCCCGCGTTTGCGGCCCAAAATCGCCAGCGCCGTCATCATCGGCCCGGTCACGGCGCGGTAAAGCTTGGGCCGCTTGGCAAGCGCCGCCCAGAGCCCGAGCGCCCAGCGCGCGGCGGCCGAATTGCCCTTGCGCTGATACTGCCGTTCGCGCCAGGCGCGCAGCATCTTGGGCAGGGGGATGCGCATGGGACAGACGGTTTCGCACTTGCCGCAGAGGGTAGAGGCATTAGGCAAATCGCCCGCTTCGTGAATGCCGATCAGGCCCGGGATCAGCACCGCCCCCATGGGCCCGGAATAGACCCAGCCGTACGCATGGCCGCCGATGGCGTGATAAACGGGGCAGTGGTTCAGGCAGGATCCGCAGCGGATGCAGCGGAGCATTTCCTGAAATTCCGTGCCGACCAGTTCCGTCCGCCCGTTGTCCAGCAGGATGACGTGATATTCGTCGGGCCCGTCGAGATCGTCGGGCCGTTTTGGGCCGGTGCAGAAGGTGGTGTAGACGGTGATGTCCTGCCCCGTACCAGAGCGCGCCAGCACGCGCAGCACCGTCGCCGTGTCTTCCAGCGTGGGGATGACCTTTTCCAGACTGGCGATGACGATATGCACGCGGGGCAGGGAATAGGTCAGGTCCGCGTTGCCTTCGTTGGTGACCAAAACATTGGTCCCCGTTTCGGCGATCAGGAAATTGGCCCCGGTCAGGCCGACGTCGGCATTGAGGAACTTGTCGCGCAGCTCAACCCGCGCTTCTTCCAGCAGGGATTTCGGGTCGTCCAGATTGCGCGCCGGGTCCAGGTTGGTGTGCGCCTTGCGAAAGGTGTCCTCGACCTGGCCTTTGTTCAGGTGCACGGCCGGCGCGATGATGTGCGACGGCGGCTCCTTCCGCAGTTGGATGATGTATTCACCCAGGTCCGTTTCGATGGGGGCGACGCCGTTTTCTTCCAGGAAATCGTTGATGGCGATTTCCTCGCCGATCATGGATTTCGATTTGGTCACCGTCTTGGCGTTGACGCTGCGGCAGATTTCGAGAATTTTTTCCCGCGCGTCCTGGCCCGTGCGGCACCAATGGACATGGCCGCCCGCTTCCTTGACCTTGGATTCGTACTGTTCCAGGTACAGATCCAGATGCGCCAGGGTGTGATCCTTGATCGCCTTGGCGGCGTCGCGCAATTGGTCGAATTCCGGCAGGCGGTCGATGGCTTCGGCACGGCGCAGCGGAAAGCCTTCGCCCAGGCGGGTCAGGGCCTGGGCCAGCTGGCCGTCGGCCATGGCCTCGCGGGCGTTCTGCTTGAACCGGCGGGTCTGGGTTTCCATCAGGCCGTGTCCTCATCCGCTTCGCCGATGGCGGGCTGGTCGGTCATCCCGGCCAGAACCTCGGCGACGTGGCGGGCCTGAACGGACGCCCCCCGGCGTTTCAGCCGCCCGGCCATGTTCATCAGACAGCCCAGGTCGCCGGCCAGCAGCAGGTCCGCGCCCGTGGCCAAAATGTCATCGGCCTTGGCATCGACCATCTTTTCCGAAATGTCCGGATACTTGACGCAGAACAATCCGCCGAAGCCGCAGCAGGTTTCCGGAATGTCGCCTTCGACCAGGGTCAGGCCGCCGACCTTGCCGAGCAATGCCCTGGGCTGCGCCTTGATGCCGAGTTCACGCAGGCCCGAGCATGAATCGTGATAGGTCGCGGTGACGCCCAGATCGGGCGGCGAGATGTCCGCCTGCATGACGTCGGTCAGGAAGGCGACCAGCTCGAACGTCTTGGCGGCCAGCGCCTCGGCCCGCGCCTTCCAGGCCGCATCGTCCTTCAACAGGTGCGGATAGTGGTGGGAAATCATCCCGGCGCAGGATCCCGAAGGGGCGACCACGTAATCGAAGCCTTCGAACACGGCGATCACGTTTTTCGCGATATCCCGCGCATCCGGGCTGTCGCCGGAATTATAGGCCGGCTGGCCGCAGCAGGTCTGGGCCTCGGGCACGGAAACCTTACAGCCCGCGTCCTCCAGCAGCTTCACCGTGGCGAAGCCGACGCTGGGCCGCATCAGGTCGACGAGGCAGGTCGCGAACAGGCCGACCTCGGGCGAGGTCGGCGGGGTTTTCAGGGCGGGTGCATATTCGGTCATGATGGGAGGCAGAATGCGGGCTTGGCCGCCGATTGACAAGACCGAACGGCAGGTGCGCCGGGTGGCGCCGCCCGCCTACTTGCGCGGCAGCAGCAGGTAGTACACGCCGCCTTCGTTCATCAGCCCGGCGCGGGCCTCGGCCTCGGCCCCGAAGCCCCAGAACAGGTCGCCGCGCACGACGCCCTTGATGGCCGAGCCCGTATCCTGGGCAACCACCATGCGGGTCAGCGGTTTTTCGTTCTTGGGATCAAGCGGGTCCGTGGTCACCAGCCAGAGCGGCACGCCCAACGGCACATATTTGGGATCGACGGCGAGGGAGCGGCCGGCCGTCAGCGGCACGCCCATGGCGCCCTTCACGACCTCGTCCTTTTCCACGCGGAAAAAGATGAAGGATCGGTTTTTCACCATCAGCTGTTCGGCGGCGAGCGGATTGGCCGTCATCCAGGCCCGCAGGGACGGCATGGTCACGTCTTCGACCTTCATCACGCCCTGGGCCACCAGTTCGCGGCCGATGGAGGAATAGCGATGGCCGTTGCGCCCGGAAAAGGCCAGGCGCACATGGCTGCCGTCGGGAAGCAGAATGCGGCCCGAACCCTGAACATGCAGGAAGAACAGATCAATGGCGCTGTCGACCCAGAGCAGTTCGAGCTGCCGGCCCTGCAACGCGCCCTCGGTAATTTCACGGCGGTCGAAATAGGGCAACAGGCGGTCATCGACCAGCCGGCCGGCCAGTTGTTCGCCCTTGCGGTCCGGATCGAACATGCCGAGTTCGACCACCACGATATCGCGCGGGCGGGCATAGACCGGATAACGGTAACGGGCATTGGGCTGGAAACTGCCGCGCAGCAGGGGTTCGTAATAGCCGGTGAACTTGCCGTTCCGTTTCTGGCCGTCACGCACATGAAAGGGGCGGAAGCTGCGTTCCATGAAGAACTGCAGCTGCGCCGTGCTTTTGGTGTTGAGGGTTCGGGCCTCGGCGCAGATTTTCGCGAGATCGCCCATGGTGCCGTGTTCGGGCAGGTATCCGAGCGGCTGATCGGCGGGCTTGGCCGCGATCACCGGACAGGACGCAAGGAAGGCCGCCAGCGCGTCGGACAGCACGTCCACGCGCCAGCCGGGCAGAGTCTTGAATTCGGCGGGCTCCAGGATCAGTTGGGGCGGCACCTCTTCCGGGGCCTGATAATCACCGGCGGGAACGATCTTCTGGACCACACCGCAGCCCGCGACGATACCGGAAGCAAGAACGGCCAGGGCGAGCGCCCAGGCGGACGAACGGCGGCGGACGGGTGAGCCCCCCATCGCCTGCCTAGTCGGCACTATGGGTTGCGACCAGGGCCCAGTTGGGGTCGCGGGCCTTGGTGTCGCGGGCGAAGGTCCAGAAATCGGTGACCGTGATGACCTCGTTCGGGTTGCCTTCGGCGACCTGGCCTTCGGCGTCGCGGGTCACATTGACCTGTTCGGTCACGAACTTGATGGTGATGTTGGCGATACGGCCTTCCATATAGGCCTCGACGATATCCACCGACTTGAAGCCGACCAGCGTATCCTCGACCGTATGGCCGTGGTTTTCGCGGTCGCGGATCGCCGCCTCGAAATCAGCGAACACGCCCGGGTCCAACAGGGTCTTCAGGGTTTTCACGTCCCCGGCGGCGAAGGCGTCCAGAATCATCTCGAAGGCAACGCGCGCACCGGCCAGGAATTCGTCCGGCGAAAAGTCGGGGTCGGCGACCCTGATTTGCACCAGGCCGTTATCGATCGTGCCTTCGGCGGCAAAGGCGCCGGGGTCGGATTTCGATTGCGGCGAATCATCGACCTTGCGCTCGGGCAGGGCGATGACCTTGCCGTCGGGCGCTTCCTCGGGCGGGACCGGTTTGAACGGGTCGCGATGGCCGCTGCCGTCGTTGCCGTCACGACGGCCGAGCACGCTGCGCAGGCGCAGCACGAAGAACGCCGCGACCATGGCAATAAGAATGATGTCGATAAACTGGAATCCGCCGCCCATTTGTGAATTCGGACCTTTTTGTTTTCGCCCCCGACGATGGGGACTTTGGCGCCGAGGCGGCTGGACCCGCCGCCGGCACCCGTGGTTTAAGTTCGAACGCGTCCTTGCGCGCCAAGGTTAGCGGACCCCCGTGCCCAGGTCCAGCAAAGCTGCGGGCGGGCGGGCACCGTAACAGTGGCGACCCCATCGGCCCGGGCTGCTAAACTCAAGCTGCCGAAAGATTATGCGCCAAGCCTTTGGCCTGACCCTTGAGATAGTCGTAATACAGGATAACTACAACCCGTGGCCCTATTCATCCTGATCCTGTTCATCGCCGTCCCGGTCATCGAGATCGGCCTGTTCGTGCAGGTCGGCGGCATGATCGGCCTATGGCCGACCCTGGCCGTGGTGATCCTGACGGCCGTGTTGGGCACGGCGCTGCTGCGCCATCAGGGGCTCGACACGCTGCGCCGGGTGCAGGGCAGCCTGGCCCAGGATCGCCTGCCTGTGGCCGAAATGTTCGACGGACTTTGCTTGTTGATGGCGGGGGCGCTGCTGCTGACGCCCGGCTTCATGACCGATGCCTTCGGCTTTCTTTTGTTCGTGCCGCCCTTCCGCGCCGCCGCCGCCCAGGCAATCGGACGCTACGTCCTGAGTCACGGCCGTGTCCATGTCCAGACCATGAGCATGGGGCCCGGAACAGCACCGGGATCAGGGCCCAGCCATTCCCGAGGGCCCGGCGGCGGGCCGGTCATCGACGGCGACTTCGAAGAAGTCGCGCCGGAGACATCGGCCCTCGACGACCACAGCCCCCCAAAGGCCCCCGGCAAACCATCCGAAAACCGCTAACCGGAACCTTCGCCCGAGCTGCCTTGGTAGTTGTTCCCGGCCCTGATCCATGGTAGCCAGCTATCCGCCTTAAATACGGAGACGATCATGAGCGACGACACGACGCCCGAGACAGATGCGGCCGCAATCAACAACCTCAAAGAAGGCGACCAGGTCCCCCTGGTAATCCATGGCCAGTACATTAAGGACCTGTCTTTCGAAATTCCCGGCGCGCCGCAGATTTTTCTCGAGGCACCCAAGGGCCAGCCCGAGGTTAATCTGAACCTGGACGTACAGGTCGAGGGCATCTCCGATGACGTGTTCGAGGTCATTCTCGACATCAAGGCCGAAAGCAAGATCGCCGGTCAGATCACTTATATCCTGGAATTAAAATACGCGGGTCTGTTCACCCTGCGCGTGCCGGAACAGCACCGGGCGGCGGCGTTGTTCGTCGAATGCCCGCGTCTGATGTTCCCCTTCGCCCGCGCCATCATGGCCGACATCAGCCGCGACGGCGGGTTCCAGCCGCTGGTCCTCGGCCTGATCGATTTCGCCGCCCTTTATCAGCAGAACATCGATAATCTGCAGAGCCAGGTCAAAACCGACAGCTAGAAGCGTCGATCCGCCGCGGGCGGATCGCGTTCAGGCAATCCAGACGGGGTCTTTCAGCTTTTCCAGAAAGGCCCGATGGGCCGCTTCTTCTTCCGGAAGAGGCGCATGCGCGCGCGGCGGCCGGGCGATCCTCTCCACCGTGACGCCCTGGGCGCCCACCTCGGCGGCAAGTTCCAAATCCGGCTGACGGCCGCCGATCAATTCCAGATAAACCTCGGCCAGCAAACGGGCGTCCAACAGGGCGCCGTGCAAATCGCGGTGCGTGTTGTCGATCTGGAACCGCCGGCACAGGGCATCGAGACTAGCCCCCGCCCCCGGGAATTTCTTGCGTGCCATGCTGACCGTGTCAACGGCCTGGGCGAGTGGAATCGACGGCCGCTTCAGACGCGCCAGTTCCGCATTGATGAAACCCATGTCGAAGGACGCGTTATGAATCACCAGCGGCGCGTCGCCGACGAAGTTCAGGAAGGCGTCGGCAATCTCGGCGAACAAAGGATGGCCGGATAGGAATTCGACCGACAGACCATGTACGTTGAAGGCTTCGATCGGCATGTCGCGGTCGGGATTGACGTATTGATGATAGGTGTTGCCGGTGGCGACATGATTGACCAGTTCGACGCAGCCGATTTCGACGATGCGATGACCGTTCAAGGGATCAAGCCCCGTCGTTTCCGTATCCAGTACAACTTCCCGCATGGTTGATCGTTCCTACCAATGCCGGGCCATTTACCAAAAAGAAGAAGGCGCCCAGACCCGTCCTTTGCATCTGCGCAGCAGTTTGACGGCCCGCCGGAGATCCATCAAGGCCGCATGTCGGCCGATGCCCGTATTGACGGTGAAATCGGCGAGCCAGATCTTTTCCCGCACCGGCACCTGGCGGGCCAGGATGGCTTTAAATTTTTCCTCGGTCATCCCGGGGCGGGCCAGCACGCGGCGGCGCTGCAGAGCCGGGCGGCAATGCACCACCAGGACCGCGTCGCAGCGCGCATCGCCGCCGGTTTCGAACAGCAGGGGAATGTCGAGCACGACGAGCGGAACCCCACGCCGGGCGCAGGCGGCAAGAAATTGTTTTTCCGAGCGCCGGACCAAGGGGTGGAGAATTTCTTCCAGGCGCTTGAGCGCCGCGTCGTCATCGAACACGCGCGCCCCTAAGGCCTGCCGGTCAACGGCACCGTTCTTGACCACGCCGGGAAAGGCCGCATCAACGGCCGCGACCGCGGCCCCGCCCGGGCCCATCAGGGCGTGTACGGCGGCATCCGCGTCGTGAACCGGCAAACCCAAACGCCGCAACTGTGTCGCCGCCGTGGACTTGCCCATGCCGATGGAGCCGGTCAGTCCGAGGATGAACATAGCGCCCGGCCTGCTCAGCCCTGGCCCAGATGGGCAAGGATGTGCGCACGCAGATCCGGTGTGACTTGAGGGGCGGTGCCGAACCAGGCCTCGAACCCCGGCCGCGCCTGATGCAGCAACATGCCGAGGCCATCGACCACCGGATTGCCGCGCGCCCGGGCAGCGGCCAGCAGCCCCGTTTCCAAGGGCGCGTAGACGATGTCGTTGACCACCGCGTCCACTGGCAGGACGTCCAGGGAAATTTCAAGAGGGCTTTTGCCCGTCATGCCGAGAGTCGTCGTGTTGACCAGCAGATTGGCGCCCGCGAGGATTGCCGCCCGATCATCCCAATCGTGGACCGTAACCGGCCCGCCTAGATCTTCGGCAAGGCGGTTCGCCCGCGCGTGGGTGCGGTTGACCAATTTGATTTCCGGCGCACCGGCATCGATCAGCGCGACGATCACGGCCCGCGCCGCACCCCCGGCGCCCAGTACCACGGCGGGACCGGCAGTGGCATTCCAGCCGGGTGCGCCTTCTTTTAAATTTTCCAGAAATCCGAAGCCATCCGTATTGGTGCCGGTCAATTTGCCGTCGTCCCCAACGATCACCGTGTTGACGGCACCGATGCGCCGCGCCAGGGCATCGGCGGCGTCGACCGCCGCCAACGCGGCTTCCTTATGGGGCACGGTCACGTTAACGCCACGAAAACCCATCTTGGCCAGGGCGTTCAGTGCCTCTGCGAAATTTTCAGGTGCGACCGGCAGCGGCACATAGGCACCGTCGATGCCCAGGCTGTTCAGCCAATGGCCGTGCAGCACCGGCGACAGGGAGTGGCTTACGGGCCATCCCATCACGCCTGCCAGTTTTGCCCGCCCGGTCATGGTCATCGTCTTCAGTCCGTTCCGTCGTCAGCCGAGAAGCCCCGCCGCCGCCTCGCCCCGCCGGCGCAGTTCGCCGAGGAGGGCCAGCAACGGCAGGCCCAGGATTGTAAAATAGTCGCCTTCGATGCGTTCGAACAACTGCGCACCCAGACCTTCCAGTTGATAAGCCCCGACCGAGGTCAGGACCGCCGCGCCGGCACGGTCCAGATAATCCGCGATGGCGGTGCGGTCGAGCGGCCGCATGGTAAGGTGCGCCGCCGCATGGTGACGCCACAAGATTTGTTCACCGCGCGCCAGGACGACCGCGGAAACAAGTGTGTGATCGCGGCCCGCGAGACGTTCGAGAGTCCCGGCCGCACCTTCCAAATTTTCAGGCTTACGCAGGCTGGCGCCGTCCACATCCAGCATCTGATCGGCACCGATCACCAGGGCGCCCGAATGGCGCCCGGCGACCACGGACGCCTTGGCGGCGGCCAGGGCCAGGGCGACATCGGGGGTGTTCATCCCGGCCGCGCGGCAATCCGCCTCGATTTTAGGTTCGTCCACGTCGGCCGGATCGACGGCAATGTCGAGACCGGCCGCACGCAGCATGTCGGCCCGCACGCGACTGCCCGAAGCCAGGACCAGCTGGGTCCCGGGTCCTGTCATCACGTCAGGGGGCCGGGGGCTTCCCCGCGGCGGCGGCTCAACAGCTGGATCACGTTGGCCGCCGTTTCCTCGATGGATTTGCGGGTCACGTTGATGACCGGCCAGTCGTATTTGGAGAACACGCGCCGGGCCTCGGTAATTTCCTTCGACACCATGTCCAGGTCGACATAATCGGTGTTTTCATCCTGATCCAACAGGCGCAGGCGCTGGCGGCGGATTTCCACCAGCCGGCGCGGGTCCTTGGTCAAGCCGACGACCAGCGGATGGGTCAACTTGAATAGATCATCTGGCAGCGGCACACCCGGCACGAAAGGCACGTTGGCTGTTTTCAGACCGCGGTTGGCGAGATACACACTGGTCGGCGTTTTCGATGTCCGCGACACGCCGACAAGGACGACGTCGGCATCATCCAGATCCCAGGTCGATTGTCCGTCATCGTGGCTGAGGGCGAAATGCATGGCCTCGATACGGTCGAAATATTCCGCGTCCATGACGTGCTGGCGGCCGGCCCGACCCCGCACCTTGGCGTTGAAATAATTCCCCATGGCGTTCAGCACGGGGTCGAGGACATGAATATGCGGCACCATCAAACGGCGGCAGCCGTCTTCCAGATGCCTGCGCAGGTCTTCGTGAACCAGGGTATAAAGGACCATGCCGGGCTGATCGTGGACGACACCGAGAAGCTGGTCGATCTGTTCCGGCGAACGGACCATGCTCCACATATGCTCCTGCGCCTGGACGCTGTCGAACTGCGCCAGGCAGGCGCGCGCGACCATGGACACGGTTTCCCCCGTGCTGTCCGAAACAAGATGCAGATGGAATTCCTTCACGGGCGGGAAAACTCCGGCACAAGGGCGGTATGAAATCGGGATGGACTGTGGACAACTGGGACGTTTTTCACAAAGCCCCGTTTCCCACGCGCTGACCGTTTATGGATACACAGGCAAAATGCGGCTGTAAAACACAATTCAGCCATCAGCGGAGCGGTGACAACTTAGGTATCGATCCGATTTCATCCCGGCTTTTCCCGTTTCTCGCAGGTCTGGAAAATGTCCGTGATTCAATCGACTGCTCAAACCACGCCGATGACTGTACACAGCTTTGCGGGGGTGAAACGATCTCTGCGTTACGGAATCTGGATAACCTGTTGACGGATTTGATCCCCGTCATTCCACCCCCCTACTACAACATCAATAATCTTTATAAATACTTGTTTATTTGAATAGGGGGGGCACCCGTCTATGGTGCCCGACGGGTCTTGAGGGCCCATGAACGAACTGTCGGAGACCCGATCCCTTGCGTGCTTTCCTTGAACCCTTTCACGGTATCATCCCGGCCCGGCCGCCGGTCTGGTTCATGCGCCAGGCCGGGCGCTATCTCTCGGAATATCGAGACCTGCGTAAGACTGCGCCGAACTTCCTGAGCTTCTGTTATTCACCGGATCTGACCGTGGAAGCGACATTACAGCCGATCCGGCGTTATGGCTTCGACGCGGCGATCATGTTTTCCGACATCCTGGTGATCCCGGATGCGCTGGGCCAGAACGTCCGGTTTGAGGAAGGGGTCGGCCCGTTGCTGGATCCGATCACTGACCGGGCGGGAATTTCGGCCTTGAAGACGGGTGGCGTGCTTGACCACCTGGCGCCGGTGTTCGAAACCCTGACCCGATTGCGCCGTGAACTGCCGGACGAGACGGCGTTGATCGGCTTTGCCGGCGCCCCCTGGACCCTGGCGTTCTACATGATCGAGGGGCGAGGCGGTGTCGACGGCGGCAAGCTGAAGCGCATGGCCTATGGGCAGCCGGATGATTTCCAAGCCTTGATGACGGTTCTGGAGGAGGCCCTGGTCGCCTATTTTTGCCGCCAGATCGAGGCGGGGGCCGAGGTGTTGCAGTTGTTCGACAGCTGGTCCGGCATTGCCGATGAAACTTTGTTCAAGCGTTGGATCATCGAGCCGACGGCGCGCATCGTTGCGCGCATAAAGGAAGCCCATCCGACGGTGCCGATCATCGGCTTTCCCCGGGGGGCGGGTCCCATGGTCGCGGCCTATGCGGCGGAAACCGGGGTCGACGGCATGTCCGTGGACAGTCAGATCCCGCTGGCCTGGGCGCGTAAGAACGTTGCCGGGAATTTCGTTCTTCAGGGAAATCTGGACAACCAGCTACTGGTCACCGGCGGCGAGGAGATGGACCGGGCGGTCGAACGCATCGTCAGCGACATGCAGGGTCATCCCTTCGTGTTCAATCTGGGCCATGGTATTTTACCCCCTACGCCGCCGGAACATGTTGGCCGGGTGCTGGACGTGTTGCGCGGCAAGGCTGAGGGATAGGGGTCATGGCGGGAAAACGCGCGGTTGTGTTGTTCAACCTGGGCGGGCCGGATGGGCCGGACGCGGTCGAGCCGTTCCTGTTCAATCTGTTCATCGACCCCGCGATCATTTCCCTGCCCAATCCGTTTCGTTGGTTCATCGCCAAGATGATCAGCCGCCGTCGCGCCCCGATCGCACGGGAGATTTACGCAAACATCGGTGGCAAATCACCGTTGCTTGAAGAAACCCAGGCGCAGGCGCGGGCGCTAGAGGCTGCGTTGAACGGACCAGGCAAGCCGGAGACGAAAGTTTTCATCTGCATGCGCTATTGGCATCCGATGAGTGCGGAGACGGCCAAGGCAGTCGCTGCGTTCGGCCCCGATGAGGTGATCGAACTGCCGCTTTATCCGCAGTATTCGACGACGACTTCGGGATCCTCCTTGAAGGATTGGCGCCAAGCAGCGAAAGCGGCCGGGGTGACGGGGGCGGCGCGGGCAGCCTGCTGTTATCCCACGGCGGCGGGGTTCATCGCGGCGCAAGCGGACTTGGTTGCCGAAGGGATTGCCGCTGCGAAGGAAACGGGGATGCCGCGCGTCCTGTTTTCCGCCCATGGCCTGCCGAAGAAGGTCATTGCCAAGGGCGATCCCTATCAATGGCAGGTCGAGCAGACGGCGGCGGCGGTGACTGATAATCTTCGCGCACGGGGGATCGATGGCTTCGATCCGATCGTTTGCTACCAAAGTCAGGTCGGCCCCCTGGAATGGATCGGCCCGGCGACGGAGGACGAGATCAAGCGCGCGGGTGCAGACAAGGTGCCGCTGGTCGTGGTGCCCATCGCCTTCGTGTCCGAACATTCGGAAACCCTGGTCGAACTCGACATCGAATACCGGGAAGTCGCGGATCATGCGGGCGTGCCGGCCTATCACCGGGTGCGGACCGTTGGCACGGCGCCGGCATTTATCACGGCATTGGCGGATATCGTCGAAACATCTTCAGGCCCGGGGACCCGGACCTGTCATCCGTCGGGGGCGCGGATCTGCCCCGGCGAATGGTCTGCCTGTCCCTGCGCGGCGTAGCGAGGACGGATCATGGAGCTGAGCGCCACCGCCTATGCCTGGATCAAGGCCCTGCATGTGATGAGCGTGATCGCGTGGATGGCCGGATTGCTGTACCTGCCGCGGCTATACGTCTATCACGTCGATGCCGAAGTCGGGTCCGACAAGTCGGAAACCTTTAAGATCATGGAACGCCGCCTGATGCGAGGGATCATGAACCCGGCAATGATGGCGTCCGTGGTGTTCGGCCTGATCCTGATGGCGGCGTCGGGGGTGGCGATCTGGCAGACGGTCTGGTTTCCCGTAAAGGCCGGATGCATTCTGGTGATGATGGTGATGCATGTGTACTGCGGCAAATGGCGGCGCGCTTTCGCCGAGGACAGGAACCAGCATTCAGGTCGGTTCTACCGCTTCATGAACGAGGTGCCGGCGGTGCTGATGGTCATCATCGTCATCATGGTGATCGTGCAGCCGGGTTAGGTTGTTGCTGCGTTGGGAGCAGATGTGAAGGCTTTGGAACAAAAAGTTCAATTGACTTGATTTTCCGCATTCGTTAATCATCCCATGTGCCGACGCGGACGGCATCCCGCCTCTTTCGGGCCTGGTCTACCAAAGGTCCCGCCCAATCCTTTTTCCATCGACCAACCCAGCCCGGGCGCGTCCGATGTCTCGCAACGGTTTCAACCGCCCCAACAGGGGGCGGAGAGGCCGTCCAGCAGACCCGCGCATCGCCGCGACCAAGACGGGTCGTCCGACCGACGCCTTTTCCGGCCCTTAATTCCTTCCGGTTTTCCCCCACACATCAATCAGGCCTCACATGAATCTCAAGGAACTGAAGCAGAAATCGCCCGCCGACCTTCTGGCCTATGCCGAAGAGTTGGAGATCGAAAACGCCAGCTCGCTGCGCAAACAGGACATGATGTTCGCCATCCTGAAGCAGCTTGCGGACAACGATGTCGCGATTTACGGGGACGGGGTCCTTGAGGTGCTGCAGGACGGCTTCGGCTTTCTGCGCTCTCCGGAAGCGAACTATCTTCCGGGCCCGGACGATATCTACGTATCGCCGAGCCAGGTGCGCCGCTTCGGCCTGCGCACGGGTGACACGGTGGAAGGTGAGATCAGAGCGCCCAAGGACGGCGAGCGTTATTTCGCCCTGCTGAAGGTCAATCAGATCAACTTTACCGACCCGCAGGCGGTGCGCCATCGCATCAACTTCGACAACCTGACGCCGCTGTATCCGGATGAGCGGCTGATCATGGAAATCGAAAATCCCGAGCACAAGGACCCGACGTCCCGCGTTCTCGACCTGATCTGCCCGATCGGTAAGGGCCAGCGCGCCCTGATCGTGGCGCCGCCGCGTACCGGTAAGACGGTGATGCTGCAGAACATCGCCCATTCCATCGCCGAGAATCATCCCGAGTGCTACCTGATCGTGCTGCTGATCGACGAGCGGCCGGAGGAAGTCACGGACATGGACCGTTCGGTGAAGGGCGAGGTGATTTCGTCGACCTTCGACGAGCCGGCGACCCGCCACGTCCAGGTCACGGAAATGGTGCTGGAAAAGGCCAAGCGCCTGGTCGAGCACAAGAAGGACGTGGTCATCCTGCTGGATTCCATCACCCGCCTGGCCCGTGCCTACAACACCGTGGTGCCGTCTTCGGGCAAGGTTTTGACCGGCGGTGTTGACGCCAACGCCCTGCAGCGGCCCAAGCGCTTCTTCGGCGCCGCGCGGAATATCGAGGAAGGCGGGTCGTTGACCATCATCTCGACGGCGCTGATCGACACCGGCTCGCGCATGGACGAAGTCATCTTCGAAGAATTCAAGGGCACCGGTAACTCGGAAATCATCCTTGACCGCAAGCTGTCCGACAAGCGCGTGTGGCCGACCATCGACATCACCAAGTCGGGCACGCGAAAGGAAGAACTGCTGGTCGAAAAGGGCACCCTGGCCAAGATGTGGGTGCTGCGCCGGATCCTCATGCCCATGGGCGTCACGGACGCCATGGAGTTCCTGCTGGGCAAGTTGAAGGAATCCAAGGTCAACAGCGACTTCTTCGATTCCATGAACAGCTGATCCAGGCCAACAGATCGAATCAAAAACGCCGGCGGGGTTTCCCCTGCCGGCGTTTCTGTTTTCAGGCGGTGACCCCGATCAGGGGATCAGCACGCTGGAGCCCGTGGTCTTACGGGCTTCCAGGTCCGTATGCGCCTTGGCCACGTCGGCCAGCGGATAGGTCTGGTTGATGTTGATCTTGACCTTGCCGGAGGTCACGGCGTCGAACAGGGCATTGGCCCCTTCGGCTAGGATTTCCGGGTTGCGGGTATGGGTCGCGAGGGTCGGGCGGGTCAGGTAGAGCGATCCCTTGGGCCCCAGGATGGCCGGGCTGATCGGATCGACGGGACCGGACGCATTGCCGTAGGTCGCCAGCACACCGAACGGGCGCAGGGAATCGAGCGAGGCCATGAAGGTCGCCTTGCCGATGCTGTCATAGGCCGCGGCGACGCCTTCGCCGCCGGTGTATTCCTTGGCCTTCTCGGCGATGTTCTCGGTCGAATAGTTGATGGTATGGGCAGCGCCCGCGGCCTTGGCGATCTCGGCCTTTTCCTCGGAGCCGACGCAGCCGATCACCGTGGCGCCGAGCGCCTTGCCCCATTGGCAGAGGATCTGGCCGACCCCGCCGGCGGCGGCATAAACCAGGACGGCGTCACCCGGTTTGACCGGATAGGTGCGATGCAGCAGGTAATGGGCGGTCATGCCCTTGAGCATCATGGCGGCGGCGGTCTGGTCGTCGATCGCGTCGGGCAGGTGCACGGCCTTCCAGGACGGAATGTTGCGCGCCTGGGTATAGCCGCCCTTCAGCATCGGATAGGCGACGCGGTCGCCGACCTTCTTGTCGGTGACGCCCTCGCCCACGGATTCGACCACGCCGGCGGCTTCCATCCCGATGATTTCCGGGAAGTTGTCGAGCGGGTACAGGCCCGTGCGCAGGTAGATGTCGATGAAGTTGAGGCCGCAGGCGGTCTGGCGGATGCGGATCTCGCCCTTGCCGGGATCGCCGACGTCCACGTCCTCGTATTTGAGGACTTCGGGGCCGCCGGTTTCATGAATGCGGATGGCCTTGGTCATGGGAAAACTCCTCCTTGATGGTGGTCCCGGGCGGTTGGTCGCCCTGGGTGCTTTTTCAGTATGTGGCGGTATCTTGGTTACGGGCGGGGTCTGGTGCAAGCCCGATGACGGGATTTGGGGGCGCTAAATCAGGGTGGCGCCTTCAAGCCGTAGCAACGCGCGCTTGGTCTCGATGCCCTCGCCGGCGGAATAGCCGGTCATGCGCCCGCCGGCCCCGGTAACGCGGTGGCAGGGAATCAGGATGGGCAGGGGATTGGCGCCGCAGGCGCCGCCGACCGCCCGGGCCACGCCGCCGATGCGGTCGGCCAGTTCGCCGTAGGTTTCGGTCAGGCCATAGGGGATGTCCCGCATGGCCTGCCATACGCGGTGTTGAAACGCCGTCCCGCCGACGGGGGTGAGGGGCAGGTCGAAATCCTTGAGGCCGCCATCGAAATAGGCCGTCAGCTGGCGCGTCGCCTCGTTCAGCAGCGGGGTCGAGCGGGATACAGGGGCGCGGCCCCACTCAAGAGCCGTGAGCGCGCCCTGGTCCTCGAACAGGGTCAAGGGCCCGACGGGGGAGTTCATGGAGGTGTAGAAATCGCTCATGTCTGGGCGGCGAGAGCTTGCGACAAGGCGGCAGGCTCCGTCATCGGTAGGGAGCAGGTAGCACCCGTGCAAAGATAGGCGGCGGCGGTGCCGTCGACAGGCCCTTTGTCGGTGGCGGGATGGCCGGCCGGCAGGTCAGTACCGTCAACCGTGCGCAGCAGCACCAGGCGGGGGTGGCCCGAAGCCAGGGCGGCGGCGGTGAGGGCGGTAGCGGTACTCCCCGATCCGGCGACGGTGACCTGCACGGCGTTTTCCAGAATCTCGAACCCGGTCTGGAAGGTGGTTTGATGGGCGAGGTTGTTGACCTCCTCCGGGGCCAGGGCGGTGATCAGGGCGTCGGCGCGGTCACGATAGTGGGCGTCGCCCGTCAGGTGATAGAGGCGGGCCAGGACCTCGACCATGGTGCCGTTGCCGCAGGGCACGGCGTTGTCGTGGACGGGCTTGGATCGGGTCAGGAGGTCCGCCGTATCGTCGGCCGCCATGAAGTAGCCGCCGTTGTCCGCATCCCAGAAATGCCGGTCGAGCACGGCGGTCAGGGATTGCGCATTGGCAAGGTAGGTTGTGTCGCCGGTGGCTTGATGCAGGGCCAAGGCGGCGCGGGCCAGGTTGGCGTAATCTTCCAGTACGCCCGGATGGGCAGCCTTGCCGGCGCACCAGGTATGGAACAGGCGGTCGCCGTCCGTGAGGTTTTCCCGGATGAAGGCGAAGACCCCTGCGGCCGTGGCAAGCCAATCGGGCCTGCCGAACACGGCGGCGGCCTTGGTCAAGGAGGCGACGGCCAGGCCGTTCCAATCAATTAATACCTTGTCGTCACGCATGGGCGGCACGCGCTTTGACCGCTCGGGCAGCAGGATCGTGCGGCATCTTTCCAGCACGGCTTCCCGTTCCGGGTTTCCGAATTCAGCATCGGCGGAACGGTTGAGGATGGTGTTGCCTTCCCAGTTCCCTCCGGGCGTAACGTCATAGGCTTGTTTGAAGGTCGCCGCGTCGTGACCCAGTAGGGCGTCGATCTCGGCCTCGGCCCAGACGTAGTATTTGCCTTCGACCCCTTCCGAATCCGCGTCGTAGGCGGAAACAAAGGCGAAGGGGGCGGCGGGATCATCGACGGAGCGCATGTCGGCCAGCATCCAGTCGATGGTTTCCGCCGTGCGCAGGCGGAACAGATCGGCCTTGGGGCCAGGGTCGAGTAGGGGCCAGACCTCTGTCATCAGCTCGACCAAAAGGGCATTATCGTAGAGCATCTTCTCGAAATGCGGGACCAGCCATTCCGCATCCACGGAATAGCGGGCGAAGCCGCCGCCCAGGTGATCGTAGATGCCGCCCTGACAGATGTTGGCCAGGGTCGCGGTCACGGCCTCGCGGTACATCGGGCCGCGGGTGCGGATAAAGGCCCGCCACAGGGCCTGGAAGAAATTGGGCTGAGGAAACTTGGGCGCGCCATGGGTGCCGCCGTTGACGGGATCGACGAATCGCAGCATTTGCAGGGCGACTTCGTCAAGCGCGGCCAAGGTCATTGTCCCGCCGCCCTTTGGCGTGGCGAGGGATGACAGGGCGTCGCGCATGCGCTTGGCGTTGTCGGCGATCTTGGCGGGCTCGTCCCGGTAGGTCGCGGCCAGGCTTTCCAGAACCTGGGGGAACCCGGGGCGGCCATACCGTGGTTCCGGCGGGAAATAGGTGCCGCCCCAGAACGGCTCCAGATCCGGGGTCAGGAACATGGTCAGCGGCCAGCCGCCGTGCTCGCCCATCATGGCAAGCGCGCTTTGGTAGATATTGTCCAGGTCGGGGCGCTCCTCGCGGTCGACCTTGATGTTGACGTAATGGCGATTCATGGCCTCGGCGATGGCCGGGTTCTCGAAGCTTTCATGGGCCATGACATGGCACCAATGACAGGCGGCGTAACCCACCGACAACAGGATCGGCTTGTTGCCCTCGCGGGCTTCGGCCAGGGCTTCCGGACCCCAGGGCCGCCAATGCACCGGGTTGTCCTTGTGCTGCAGGAGGTAGGGGCTGGTCTCTTTGCCGAGTAGATTGTTGCTCATGAATGCTCCGCTTTGGCCGCGCGCTTGATGGCCGATTGCCACGGGCGCGTCTCCTGGCTAGGTTGGGGTGCCGTGTCCTGCATACAAGCTGTTATTCGCCATTGCAAAGGATCGCCCCCGGGCGGCCCCCGGGCGAGAGAGGGGCGAGACCCATGAAGATTACCGTGAACATCGACTGCACCCCGGAAGAGGCCCGCAAGTTCCTCGGCCTGCCCGACGTGAAGCCCATGCAGGATGCCCTGATGAAGGACCTGGAGGAGCGGATGAAGGCGAACCTGTCCGCGCTTGATCCGGAAACCATGTTCAACACTTGGTTCCCCGCCGGGGTCCAGGGGTTCGAACAGCTTCAGAAGATGTTCTGGAATCAGATGTCGGCCATGTCCGGGGATGAGGGCCAGGCCAAGAGCACCAAGAAGGACGATACCAAGTGAGCGACGCCCAACACGATGAGGCAGGGGATCCGCCTCTGTTCTACGACCGCCATGTTTTCTTCTGCACCAACGAACGCCCGGAAGGCCATCCCCGGGGAAGCTGCGCCGCCAAGGGATCGGTGAAACTGCGCGACTACATGAAGGCGCGCGCCAAGGAGCTGGGCATCAAGGGGGTGCGTGTAAATTCGGCGGGCTGCCTCGACCGCTGCGAGTTGGGCCCGACCCTGGTCATTTATCCCGAGGGCGTGTGGTACCGATGCGCCACGCGGGAAGACGTGGATCGGGTTTTGGAGGCCCATGTGCGGGACGGCGGCCGGGTGCCGGATTTGATGCTGCGCCCCGGGGACGATCCGGAAAAAGCCAAGTAGGGGACCCCGGCCGAGCAGCCGAGGGGGGCCGGTGAGCGACCATACCATTTTCGCATTGGCAAGCGGCGGCGCCCGGGCGGGCGTCGCTGTCGTCCGTCTGTCCGGTCCCGGAGCGGAGGATGCCCTGGCGGCGCTGACGCCGGGCAGGAATATGCCGGCGCCCCGCAAGGCATCCCTGCGCGATCTTCACGATCCGGCAAGCGGTGAAACCCTCGACCAGGCCCTGGCGCTTCGCTTTCCCGGCCCCGGGAGCTTTACCGGTGAAGATGTGGTGGAGTTCCACCTGCATGGAGGGCCGGCGGTGGTTGAGGGGGTGTTGTCGGCGCTTGGCCGCATACCGGGCCTCCGCCCGGCGGAGGCCGGGGAGTTCACACGCCGCGCCTTCCTCAACGGCAGGCTGGACCTGACCCAGGCGGAAGCCATCGCCGACCTGGTCGCGGCGGAAACCTCGGAACAGCGGCGCCAGGCCCTGGATCAGGCGGCAGGGGCGCTTGGACAGATCTACGAAGGCTGGCGGACGCGGCTGATCGCCGCCATTGCTCATGTCGAGGCCGGGATCGATTTCGCCGACGAGGACCTGCCGGAAGACATCGACAGCGCCGCCCGGGATGCTTTGGCGGTGCTGGCGGGCGAGATTGCGGCCCATCTGGACGACGGACGGCGGGGGGAGCGGCTCCGTTCCGGGGTGCATCTGGCCCTGCTCGGCCGGCCCAACGCGGGCAAATCGACCTTGCTGAACCTGCTGGCCGGGCGGGATGCGGCCATCGTGTCGGAAACCGCGGGTACGACCCGGGACGTGATCGAGGTGCATCTCGACCTCGGCGGCGTGCCGGTCATCGTTGCCGATACGGCGGGCCTGCGCGACAGTACGGACGCGGTTGAGCGCGAGGGCGTGCGCCGGGCGACGGCGCGGGCCGATTGGGCGGACCTTAAACTGATCGTTCTCGACCGCGCCGACTGGCCGAAGGTACCGGACGATCTGCGTGCCCTGGCGGCGGACGGCCGGGCCCTGGTCCTGGTCAACAAGGCGGACCTGGCGCCGGTCGGTGATGCGGGGGATCTGGATGGGGCGCCCGTGGTCGTCCTCTCGGCCCGCACCGGGGCGGGGGTGGATGACTTCATCACCCTTTTAACGGAGGCGGTGCGGCGCCTCGCCGTGGCCGGAGCGGGGTCTGCGCCGGGCCCGACGCGGGCGCGTCACCGCCACGCCTTGGAAGAAGCGGGGGCTGCCCTGGCTCAAGCCCTGGACGGTTGGTCGGCCCGGGGGCCGGAGCTGGTGGCCGAGGACCTGCGCCTCGCCGCGCGGGCGATCGGCCGGATCACAGGGCGGGTTGATGTGGAGGATTTGCTCGATGTGATCTTCGCTGACTTCTGTATCGGCAAATGATCAACTTAAGATATCTAACTTATTACCCACTATATATGGTGTGAATTGATCAGTCAGCTATACCACGAAGCTGACTTAATGTTTTCAGAATGCATTAATTGAATTTCCTATTTTGCCGGACTCCCGTGTTAGGCATCTCCTTTACCCACCTGAGGCCCCAACTCCGACAGAATGTTTCACGTGAAACATTCCGCTCTCCGAGGGTTTGTTTGAGTGCCTGTAAGTCGACCTTCGCCTGATGAAATTGTACTTGGGTTGGGTGTTAAGGCATCGCTGCGCCCCGTTCAGGCGCCCCGCGAAGGTATTTGACTTGGATCAGCGGGGTTCCTACATTCCGGCCTGTGTTTCCGCGCCATCGGCGGGGCGGAAGTGGGATTTCCCGGAACAGGTCAGGCAGGCGGTCCATGGACCGGACTTTCGACGTCATTGTGGTGGGCGGTGGGCACGCCGGAACCGAGGCGGCCGCGGCGGCGGCGCGCCAGGGGGCCGCGACGCTGTTGCTGACCCATAAGGCCGCGACAATCGGCGAAATGTCCTGCAATCCGGCGATCGGGGGTCTGGCCAAGGGCCAGTTGGTGCGCGAGATCGATGCCCTTGACGGCGTCATGGGGCGGGCCATCGACCGCGGCGGCATTCAGTTCCGTATGCTCAACAAGTCCAAGGGCCCGGCGGTCTGGGGCCCCCGGGCGCAGGCCGACCGCAAATTGTACCGCCTGGCCGTGCAGGACATCCTGGCGGAAACCGAGAACCTGACGATTATCGAGGCCGGGGCCGACGACCTGATGTTCGCCGCCGACGGTGGCCTGACCGGGGTGCGCGCCGAGGACGGGCGGGAATTCGCCGCCGCCGCCGTGGTCATCACCACGGGCACCTTTCTGCGTGGCCTGATCCACATCGGCGAAACCCGCATTCCCGCCGGGCGGGTAGGGGACAAGCCGGCGATCGGACTCAGCTATACCTTCCGGCGCCTGGGCTTCGACCTCGGCCGCCTGAAGACCGGCACGCCGGCACGTTTGGACGGGCGCACCATTGACTGGGCGGGTTTGGACGAACAGTTGGGCGATACGCCACCGGTGCCCTTTTCCTATCTGACGGAGGCCATCACCACGCCGCAGATCGCCTGCGGCATCACGGAAACGACCCCGGCGACCCATGCCCTGATCCGTGACAACATCCACCGGTCGCCCATGTATTCGGGACAGATCGAAAGCAAAGGCCCGCGCTATTGCCCGTCCATCGAGGACAAGGTCGTGCGCTTTGCTGATCGCGAACGCCACCAGATCTTCCTCGAGCCCGAGGGCCTGGATGATCCCACGGTCTACCCGAACGGCATTTCAACCTCGCTGCCGAAAGACGTGCAGCTGGCAATGCTGAAAACCATCCCAGGCTTGGAAAAGGCCGAGATGATCCGCCCGGGCTACGCCATTGAATATGATTTTGTCGATCCGCGGCAGTTGACGCCGACTCTGGAAACCCATCGGGTGCCGGGCCTGTTCCTGGCCGGTCAGATCAACGGGACCACCGGATATGAAGAGGCGGGGGCCCAGGGCCTGATCGCCGGGATCAACGCGGCGATCCGCGCGGGGTCCGGCGGCGGCGCAGGGCCCGTCCGGGATTTCGTGCTCGACCGCGCCGACGCCTATATCGGCGTGATGATCGACGATCTGGTGACGCTTGGTACCCGTGAGCCCTACCGCATGTTCACCTCGCGGGCCGAATACCGTCTGAAGTTGCGGGCCGACAATGCGGATCAGCGGCTGACCCCGCTCGGCATGGGTATCGGCTGCGTGGATGCTGGCCGGGCGCGCGCCTTTGCCCGCAAGCAGACGGCCCTGACCCTGGGACGCCGCTTGTTGGAGCGCCTGGAGGCCAGCCCCAATACGCTGGCCAAGGCCGGCTTCGCGGTCAACCAGGACGGCGCCCGGCGCAGCGCCTGGACACTCTTGTCCTATCCGGAGGTAACGGCGGAGACAATCGTGGCTCATTGGCCGGAGGTTGCCGAACTCCGCCCGGAAATCCTCGACCAGTTGACCATCGAGGCGGGCTACAGCCAGTACTTGATGCGCCAGGATGCCGACATCCGCACTTTCCGCCGCGACGAGGGACTGACCCTGCCGGGCGCGCTGGATTATGACGCCATCTCCGGCCTGTCCAACGAGGTCCGGGAGAAGCTCAAGCAGGCCCGCCCGGCAACCCTGGGCGCGGCGGCGCGTGTGCCCGGCGTGACCCCGGCGGCGCTGACGATCCTGCTTGCCCATGTAAAACGCCGGGACGCCCGTCTCAGCGCCTGACCTAACCATCCGATCGGCCGAATGGGCCCCAACCGAACAGAGACTGTTTCACGTGAAACAATCGAGCCCCGATCCCGCGTCCCAGATGCCTGAGGACGTCACCCGCACCCTCGGTCTCGACGGCGCCGACGGGGCTGGGCGTCGGGCGCGTCTGGAGACCTATGTTGCGGCCTTGGTCAAATGGCAGCGCCGCATCAACCTGATCGGCCCGGCCACGGTGGCGGATATCTGGCACCGGCATATCCTCGATTGCGGCCAGTTGGCGGCCCTGATTCCGGCGGAACCCATGCGGATCTGCGATCTGGGATCGGGGGCGGGCCTACCGGGCCTGGTGCTGGCGGCTTTGGACATTGGCGCGGGGGAGGGCGGTTGTCTCGACCTGGTCGAAAGCGACAGTCGTAAGGCTGCGTTCCTGCGCGAGGCCAACCGACTGATGGGTACCCATGCGCGGATCGAGAACCGGCGTATCGAGGAAATGGCAGAAACCGGGGCGGAAGGCTATGACGTCATCACCGCGCGGGCCCTGGCACCTTTGCCCAAATTGTTGGAAATGTCGAACAACCTGTTGAAAACCGGTGGAAAACTTTTGTTTTTAAAAGGAAAGACCGGCGATGCGGAATTGACCGAATCGGAAAAAGCCTGGAAGATGCGCGCAATGAAAATGCCCAGCGCGAGTGATTCCGAGGGCGTTATTCTCCTGATCAAGGACCTTGAACGACGCCATGGCTGATCCCCTTTACGACGGCCTGAACGGCCCCGCGGTGCCGGATATCCCGGCCTTGCCGCGTATTATCGCGGTTGCCAACCAGAAGGGCGGGGTCGGCAAGACGACGACCGCCATCAATCTGGGCACGGCGTTGGCCGCCGTCGGCAACCGTGTCCTGATCATCGACCTGGACCCTCAGGGCAACGCCTCGACGGGCCTGGGCATCGCCCGGGCGCAGCGGACGGTGAATTCCTATCATCTGCTGATTCACGCGGAACCCCTGGCAGCGGCGACCCTGGCGACGGAAATTCCCAATCTCGACATCGTGCCCTCGGGGATCGACCTGTCGGGGATCGAGGTCGAATTGGTTGACGAGGACGGCCGCGAGTATTTCCTGAAGCAGAGCCTGGAAGCGGCTGTGTCTGCCGCCGGCCCGGCTTATGATTTCGTGCTGATCGACTGTCCGCCGGCGCTTGGCCTGCTGACCGTTAATTCCCTGGTTGCCGCGCAGGCGGTTCTGGTGCCGCTGCAGTGCGAATTCTTCGCGTTGGAGGGCGTCAGCCAGTTGATGCAGACCATCGAGCGTGTGCGCGCGGCCTTCAATGCGGACCTGGAAATCCAGGGCATCGTCCTGACCATGTTCGATCAACGCAACAACCTGTCGGGCATGGTCGAAACGGATGTTCGCGACCATTTTGGCGACAAGGTCTATGAGACCGTCATCCCCCGCAACGTGCGGATTTCCGAGGCGCCGTCCCACGGCCGTCCGGTGCTGATCTATGACACCGCCTGCGCCGGGTCGCGGGCCTATCTCAACCTGGCCAGCGAGGTCATCAGCCGCGAACGCCAGACGCAACATCGCCAGGCCCTGGCGCGCCAGGGCGGCGGCCAGCCGATGGGGGCATCATGATGGCGGAAAAACGCAGAAACTTAGGCCGCGGCCTGTCGGCCCTTCTGGGTGAGGACAAATCGCCGGCGCCAGCCGCCGGGGCGCAGCAGATCGCCATCGAAAAACTTCATCCCGGGCGCTACCAGCCGCGGCGCACCATGGACCAAGAAGAATTGCAGGATCTTGCTCAGTCGATCCGCGAGCTTGGCGTATTGCAGCCGATCCTGGTGCGTGAACATCCCGACCGCCCGGGCGATTACGAGATCATTGCCGGCGAACGGCGTTGGCGGGCCGCGCAATTGGCGCAACTCCACGAGGTGCCGGTCCTGGTCAAAGTG
This sequence comes from Rhodospirillales bacterium, assembly GCA_048263775.1. Classification (GTDB taxonomy): domain Bacteria; phylum Pseudomonadota; class Alphaproteobacteria; order Rhodospirillales; family Casp-alpha2; genus UBA1479. The sequence goes on along the minus strand of JBLXDU010000004.1, from coordinate 182,290 downwards.
CTGTCGAACAAGGAAACCCTTGAGGTTGCCCTGGTCGAAAACCTTCAGCGCGAGGACCTGTCGCCCCTGGAAGAGGCCGTCGGCCTGCAACGCCTGATGGACGAATTCGGCCATACCCAGGATGCCCTGGCCAAGGCCGTCGGCAAAAGCCGCCCCCATGTCGCCAATATGCTGCGTCTGCTGGGCCTGCCCGACGCGGTTAAGACCATGGTCGACAAGGGCGACCTGAGCGCCGGGCATGCCCGGGCCTTGCTGTCGGCGACGGCACCCGAGCTTCTGGCCCGCCAGGTTGTTGAGCAGGGCCTTAGCGTACGCCAGACGGAACAACTCGTGCAGCGGGCGGCGACGGCGAAAAGCAGTGGCGCGCGGCGTGGGCCCAAGGAAAAGGACGCGGACACCCGGGCCTTGGAGACGGATTTGTCGGATTTGCTCGGCCTGCGTGTCGCCATCGCGCCCAAGGGCCGGGAGGGTTCGGTCACCGTCTATTACAAATCTCTCGATCAGCTTGACGGTCTGTTGCAGCGCCTAAGCGGCCAAGCCGCCGGTGAGTAGAGAACAGGCTGAGGTCCGATTTTGGGTCAGCTTGATAAAGCTAAATATCAGGTGGTGATGAACCCTGCGATTCGCTTGAGGGTTCCGGCCTAGCGGCTGAGCCGGGCCAGACGTATGAAGGCCCGCTCACAGATCACCTCATCGGGGCCCAGGCCACTTTTGCAGGCCCGTTCAGCCTCGGTCAGGACATCCAGGGCGATGCCCAGCCGGCTTGGCGTCCATGAACGCAATGCATTGATAAATAACGGTTTTTCCTTGAAAAATACGGGTGGGCGCAGGTTGTCGACGGCCTGTTCGGGGCGGGTGCCGCGCGCCACGTCCCCGGCCGCCAGATGGAGGCGCTGAAACATGCGCTGGGCTGCGCGCAGCATACCGACGGCGGTCTCCCCCAGGTCACGGGCGCTGTCATAAGCACTGAGCAAACCCGCAACGTCGCCGCTGGCCAATGCCCTGGTCACCGCTTCGGTGCCGCGCCCGGCATTGTCGCCGACGCAGGCTTGAGCGTCGGCCAAGGTCACTTCCGGTCCGGCGCCTTGCATGTAGAGCACCAGCTTTTCCAACTCTCGCCGGGAAATCAGTCGGTCGTTGCCCAGATTGGCGGCAAGATAAGCCTGAGCTTCCCGGCCGATGGTCAGGCCAGCGGAGGACAGGGTGTCGCGGATGACCTGTTCCATCGCACGGGCGTCATCGGCGTAGCAGGGTATGGCGGCGGCGTTCGGGGCCGTTTCACAAATCTTGCGCAGCTTCGCCCGGGGGTTGAGGTCGCCGGCGACGATGATCACCAGCCCATCGCCTTCGGCCGCGAGGGCGCGCTCGACCGCGGGCGCCAGCCGGTCGCCGCCATCGGCGCGAACCGCGCGCCGGCCGCCGCCGAACGCCATGGCGGATCGTTCGGCGGCCAGACGCTCGGCGTCGTCGGCAACGTCTTGCTCGTTGAGGGAGGCAGTACGGAAGGGATCATCGGTCGATCCCGCTACGCTGCGCATGATACGGTCGGCGCGTTCACGTACCAGGCCCTGGTCGGGACCATAGATCAACACAGCAGCGACCCCGTTCCCTGGATCGTCGAGGAAGCTGTCGATCTGACGGCCGGAAAGTTTCATGACGAGACCTTGGGTGTCCGGGATCGTGCCGGGGCCGGGATCACCACGTGTCGGGGTTGGATTTCAGAAAGATCGCGATCTTGAGCCGGATGTCGTCGCCCAATTGACGGATAGCACGGTTACGGGCACCCTTTTGGGCCATCAGCGTGGCAAATTCAGAATTGAGGATGTTGAAGCTGGAAACGGCTCGGCTGTTACCCGTGTAAAGATGCTTACCGGTGCGCAGATCAAGCAGGGAAAACGAACTATTCAGGGACAAATCGGCGCGGGTGGCGTCGGCGCTTTTTTGCACGGCGAGGGAGGAAATGCCCTCGTTCAAGGTGACGTCCAGGCGGTAGATCTGTTCGCCGCGTGGTCCCCGAGGGGACAGCCCATCCAGAAGTGCGTTGTGCAGTTGCTGGCCGACGCGGGAAATATCACGACCGTCCATGGTGGTGTTGAGGACCGGGCCGATCTCGACTTGGGATAGGGTGTCGCTTAGATCGGCATTAACCCCAGACCGACCGTAAAGCGGCCGGAAGCCACAACCGCCGAGCGCCCCTGTGGCTAGGGCCCCAGCGATCCCGGTAAGCAGGTTTCTACGCGACCACATTGACGATCCTGTTCGGCACGACGATGACCTTTCGGGGCGGTTTGCCTTCGAGAACGGATTGTACCTTATCCAGGGCCAGGGCTGCATCCTCTGCAGCTTCCTTGGCGCAATCCTTGGGCAGTTCGATGGTGCCGCGCAGCTTGCCGTTGACCTGAACCGCGATGGTTACCAGGTCGTCGATCAGATAAGCGGGGTCGGCTTCCGGCCAGGCTGTGTCGGCGACCAGCGTATCCCCGTGGCCCAACTCAAGCCATAAGGCTTCGGCGAGATGGGGCGTCATGGGGGCGATGAGAAGGCTCAAGGTTTCCAGCGCGAAACGACGGACCCAATTTGCATCCGGTGAGCTGTCCTTCAGGCCTTCGACGGCGTTGGTCAGCTCACGGATGCGGGCAACGGCCTTGTTGAAGTGGAACTTCTCAAGATCCGCGGAAACACCATCGATGGTCTTATGCACGGCCCTTAGAACCTCTTCCGCGGTCGCTCCCATGGTTTCGGGCCGGACGGCATCGCCTGAGGCAAGAGGGGCTGGATTCTCCGTAACCAGGCGCCACAGCCGATTGAGGTAGCGCCATGCCCCGTCGACACCGGCGTCAGTCCATTCCAGATCGCGGTCGGGCGGGCTGTCGGACAGCATGAACAGCCGCGCCGTGTCCGCCCCGTAGGCGCCGATGATGGCTTCGGGGTCAACCACGTTCTTCTTGGACTTGCTCATTTTCTCGGATCGCCCAAGGGTCACCGGCTGACCCGTTTCGGCATGTTTGGCGGCGTCGCCGTCAAACACCACCTGGGACGGCAGCAGCCACTTGCCGGCCGCATCCTTGAAGGTCTGGTGGCATACCATGCCCTGAGTCAGCAGCCCGGCAAAGGGTTCCTCCACAGATAGATAACCGCATTCCTTCAAAGCCCGAGTGAAGAATCGGCTGTACAGTAAGTGCAGTACGGCATGTTCGATACCGCCGATGTATTGATCCACGGGCAGCCAGTAATCGACAGCGGCGCGGTCAAGCGGGGCGTCGGAGGCCGGATTGCAGAACCGGGCGAAGTACCAGGATGATTCGAAAAAGGTGTCGAAGGTGTCGGTCTCACGTTCCGCCGGCTTGCCGCAGGTCGGGCAGGCCACGTGCTTCCAACTGGGGTGACGGGCCAGGGGATTTCCGGTTCCGGAGAAGTCAACGTCGGCGGGCAGTTCGACCGGCAGGTCCTGTTCCGGCACGGGTACAATGCCGCAGTCGCCGCAATGGATGATCGGGATCGGGCACCCCCAGTAACGCTGGCGTGACACGCCCCAGTCCCGCAGTCGGTAGTTCACGGCCCGCGTGCCGATGCCCATGTTTTCCAGGCGGTCGATGACCAGGGATTTAGCGTCGGGTACGGCAAGCCCATCGAGGAAATCGGAATTGATCAGCAGGCCGTCATCCGTGAAGGCTTCGTCGACGACCATAAATGTGGTCGCGTCCGTGCCCTTGGGTGCGACAACCGGCAGCACCGGCAACCCGTACTTGCGGGCGAAGTCCAAATCGCGTTGGTCATGGGCGGGGCAACCGAAGATCGCCCCCGTGCCATAGTCCATGAGCACGAAATTGGCGACATAGACGGGCAGGGTATGGCCTTCGATGAACGGGTGCAGGACCTTTACGCCCGTGTCGAAACCCATTTTCTCGGCTGTTTCGATAGCGGCCTCGCTGGTGCCCAGGCGGTTGCACTCGGCAATGAAGGCGGCCAAGTCCGGGTTGCTCTGGGCCAGTTCCTGGGCCAGGGGATGATTGGCGGCGACGGCGCAGAACGATGCGCCGAACAGGGTGTCGGGGCGAGTGGTGTAGATGTCGAGCTGGCCGTCGCGGCTGTCGAACGGAAACCGCACGTGCGCTCCCTCGGACCGGCCGATCCAGTTTTCTTGCATCAGCCGCACACGGTCCGGCCAGCGGTCCAGGGTCTCAAGGCCCTTGAGAAGCTCCTCGGCATAATCGGTGATCTTGAGGAACCACTGGCTCAGTTGGCGTTTTTCGACCAGGGCGCCGGACCGCCAACCGCGGCCGTCGATGACCTGTTCGTTGGCCAGCACCGTGTTTTCCACGGGGTCCCAGTTGACCCAGGATTCCTTGCGATAGACAAGGCCGCCGGCCAGGAAGTCGAGGAACATCTTCTGTTCGTGGCGGTAGTAGTCGGGTTCACAAGTCGCCAGTTCCCGATCCCAGTCATAGGACAGGCCCATGGTTTTCAACTGGCGGCGCATGGTCGCGATGTTTTCGCGGGTCCACTGGGCCGGTGGCACCTTGTTCTCGATCGCGGCATTTTCCGCCGGTAGGCCGAAGGCGTCCCAGCCCATGGGGTGTAAGACGTTAAAGCCGCAGGCTTTTTTATACCGCGCGACGACGTCGCCCAAGGTGTAGTTGCGGACATGGCCCATGTGGATGCGTCCCGACGGATAGGGAAACATCTCGAGCACGTAGTACTTCGGCCGATCATTGTCCTCACGGACCTGGAAACAACCCTTGTCGTCCCAGGCGGCCTGCCATTTCTGTTCGTTTTCCTTGACGTTGTAGCGCGCCATTCAAGTCCCCAGAAGGTTTGGGCGGGAAGATGTCGCCGGGCGAAGCACCCAGGCGAGGGTGGATGGAGTGCCGAAGCCGGGAAGGTGCCGGCGAGGCGAAGAGGTTTATGGGGCTCCGCTCTGTTGGCCGGGCCGCCTACTTGGTACTGATCGTCTGCCGGCGGAGCTGGCGGGCGCGTGTCAGGATCGCGTCCTCGATCTTGGTCCCGGTCTGTTCCGGCACCGCCGTGTCGCGCCACTGGCCGCCCTGGTCCTTGGTCTGGCTGAACACGGCGACCCGGATTCCGTCGGCGCGCAAGGTGCGGCCCAGAATATAGACGTTCAATTTGAAGCGTTCGTTGGGGGCTTCTTCAGTCGAATGCCAGTCGGTCAGAATCACGCCGCCGAAGGGATCCGCCGTGGACACGGGCATGAAGGCGATGGTGTCCAAGGTTGCGCGCCACAGGAAGCTGTTGACGCCAAGGGCGCCGCCGCCGCTGTCGTTATTGTCGCCGTCGCCCCACAGGCTGACGCCGCCGGCACCCCAGATGGTGTCACGCTTGGACCCGTCATCGGTCTGGTCGTGGGTCGTGGCTTCGATATCGGCTGGCGAGAAATCAGCGCAGGCCGCTGTGCCGACAACCAGGGCCACCGCGCCCATCAGCGTCAGTATCTGTTTTCCGCTGCCAAGACTCATTGCTGCCGCTTCCTTCTTTCCGCCGTTGCCGGTGAATGACGCCCCTTCTTAAACCATATCGCGGCCATGCGCCAAGCGCCGTGACCGCGTGCTGCGCAGGCTTGCCGCCCGCAGGCCGAAGGGATCGCGGCAAAGATGGGGCAGGGCGCCGATTCCCGCAACCCCCGCGGCCCCGGCGGCCCGCACCCGGCTGAGGGTCGCCGGTGTAACTCCGCCAAGCGCCAACACCGGCACGCTGGCGCCATGGCACAATGCGGCCAACCGCCGCGCGCCCAGGGTCGGGCGCCCGGGATGGCTGGCCGTGGGAAACACGGGCGACAGCAGGACCAGGTCGACACCGGCCCGCACCGCCCGCCTGAGGCCGGGCCCGTCATGGGCGGCGGCGGAAACAGGCCAGCGGTCGCCTTGCGGCGCAAACCGGCCGCGCCGCCGTACCATGCCGTCCGGCAGGTGCAGGCCGTCGGCGCGCAGGCGATGGGCCAATCGGCGATCGCCGGCGACGATGAAGACCAGCCCCAATCGACGGGCCAGGGTTGCCAGACGTTGGCCCAGCGCGGCCCGATCAGGGGCCTCGTAATGGCGAAAGATCACAACCGTGCCCGGTGTCAGTTGGTGAAGCGCGCGGGCGGGATCGGGCGTGCGCTCGGCATCGGTCATGAAAGTAAACAGCGGCAGGCCGCGTCTGCGCGTCTTTTTCCCGCGCCCGCCCCATGTTAGGGTTGCGGCCCCTCGTTTCCTCATTCCTGGTCCCGATCCACCGATGATTCCATCCAACACCGCCCCTCATAGCGCGGACCCCGATATTGCCGCAAACCTTGCCGAGGTCCAGGCCAAGGTTGCCGAGGCCGCCCGGGCCGCCGGCCGCGACCCCGCCGCCGTTACCCTGGTCGCCGTCGGTAAGACTTTTCCCGCCGACCATATGCTGCCCGCGCTGAATGCCGGCCAGCGCGTTTTCGGGGAAAACCGGGTGCAGGAGGCGGAAGAAAAATGGCCGGCCCTGCGCGACCGTTTTGCCGGTCTTCGCCTGCACCTGATCGGCCCTTTGCAGTCGAACAAGGTGCGCAAGGCCGTTGACGTCTTCGATGTCATCGAAACCGTCGACCGGCCCAAGTTGGCCCGTGCGCTTGCCAACGTCATGGCAGAAACGGGCCGCCGTCCCGACTGTTTCATCCAGGTCAACACGGGGGCTGAGGACCAGAAGGCCGGTGTCTTGCCGCAAGATGCCGACGCCTTCATCGCTCAATGCCGCGACGATTTTGCCCTGCCGGTCACGGGCTTGATGTGCATCCCGCCCGTGGACGAGGAGCCGTCCCTGCATTTCCAGCTGTTGGCGGAAATCGCCAAGCGCAACGGCCTCGCCCAGCTGAGCATGGGAATGAGCGCCGATTACGAGATCGCGGTTGCCTTCGGGGCGACTCATGTGCGTGTCGGCTCGGCCATTTTCGGAACCCGTCCAAAACCCACCTGAAGGTGACGGTTCAGTCCCTGACGGTTATCACATCGCCGGGTGAAGCGGCCCGCAACAGGGCGACCAGATCCGCCTCGGCGAGGGCGACGCAGCCCTCGGTCGGTGCGAAGTCCGGTGTTGCCAAATGCAGGAAGATGGCGCTGCCGGCGCCCGGTTGCGGCGGTGCGTCGTTATGGCCCAGGACGACGACCAGATCATAGACACCGTCCGTGCGGGCCAGTTCCTCGTGGCGCCACGGGCAGGGCAGGCGAACCAGCCGGTTGTAGGCAGGGCTTATGGGATCGTCGCACCAGCCCAGGTTGGGGGTGATGGGGGTTGTCGGTAGGGTCGTTTCCGGCCGGGTCCGCCGGTCGGCGCGGTAGAACAGGCGGCGCAGGGCGAACCGGCCCACCGGCGTCGCGCCGTCGCCTTCCTTTTTGACGGGGGCGATGCCTGTGCGGCCAAGCGCGCAGGGAACCTGAGTGCGGCCCCAGGTCAGTCGCCCGCGGGTGCGGTCATCCGTCGGTTCAACCAGAATGTCCATGACCGTCAGTCTAGCTCTTTCACAGCACGAGATCATTCCGCGCCGGCGGCGATCAGCGATCGCCCGCCGCCACGGTCAGATCCGGGCGAAAGCCGGGTTCGGCCAGGCGCTGGGCGGCCTGATAGCGGGTCCAGCCGTCGACCATGTTGTCGCGGAACCAGCCACCGCCCTCGGCGATGGCGCCGGACGGATCCTGATCGTCGCGTCGGTTGTCCTCGTGGCGCGGGGCGGCGCGGTCACGCGGATGGGCCCCGGGCAGGGCGGCGACTTCCTTGGCGCGGTCGCCCATGACCCAGGCCAGCTGGTCGCGGGCCCAGGTCGATACGTCGCCGTCGATACCTACACGATTGGTCTCGCCGGCTGCTGCCTGCGCGGTCTGGACGGCCTGTGTCTGCGGCGCGGCGGGTCGGGCGGGGCCCGTTTCCGCACCGGCACGGTAATAGGCGGTCTGCCGTTGGGCCCAGGCGGCGACGGGATCGGTCGCGGTCACGGGCTGGGCTTCGCCGCCCTGGTAATAGGCGACCTGCTGTGCCGCCCAGGCACTCACGTCCCGGCCATCGGCGCTGGATTCGGCCGAGGCGGGGGCTGCGCTGCTTTTGTAATAAGCGGTTTGTTGGGCGGCCCAGGCGGTGACGTCGACGCCGTCCGTACCGGCGGCCACGGGTGAGGTTTCCAGGGTCGCGGCGGCCATCTGGGTGTCGTCCGCCGTCGTGGCGTTCCGATAGAAAGCATGCTGTTCGGCGGCCCATTGGCCGACCGGATCAGCCGAGGCCGTCGCGGTCGTGGCAGCATTCTTGCCGTCCCGTCCCTGGTAGAAGGCCTGCTGGTTGGCGGCCCAACGGCTGACCGGGTCAGCGGCATCCGCGCCGTTTTGGTAGAACGCCGTTTGCTCGGCGGCCCATTGAGTGACCGGGTCGGTGCCGTCCGTGCCCGCGGCCGCCGGAGATGCCGCGGCGGTGGTGGTTGACAGTGGCTGCGCGTCATCGCGGAAATAGGCCAGCACGTGGCCGCCCATGTCCTTGCCCGTGTTGTGCTCGATCACCACGTTGGCGGCCGAGGCGACCAAGCCGATCGGGCCCATGAACAAGGTGCCGCCCATGATGCGCGGGGCCGGGTCCAGGGTATCGTCGGTCAGGTCGCGGTAGAGTGTGGAAACCACGGGGATGTGCTGCAGCGGATTGACCACGTCGACCAGGTCCCAGAACGTGAGCCCATCGTCGCCGAATGCCTTGAATTCCTTGCCGCCGGTTGCGCTGGCGTTCGCGGTCGTGTTCGGCGTGTCGAGGGCATCGCCCTTGCCAAGCTTGAGGTCCGGCAATTTGGCGGGGGTGTGTTTGGCTGGAAGGGCGCCGGTCCCGCCAGAGGCGGGGGCCACGCGCCAGGGATTGATCCCTTCGGAGGGCAGTGTCATCGATTTTTTCCCGTTCTCTTCGCGCCCTGTTTTCGGGCGTTAATATTATGGAACGGGTGTCGCAAGACTCGGGCCAGAATCAAGTCGTTGATTTTAAACGATTTTGACTCGTCTGCTCTGGGTACAAAATGCCCGGGGCGGCAAATGCTGCCGGGCGGCGGCGGACTCCGGCATTCTTGGTATTCAATGGTTAATGACAGGTGGTGGCGTGGGAGAGATCAGAACAGCAGCCGTTAGCCGTTCCTATCTGAGCACGGGCCCATTTGAGCACAGGCCCATCTGAGCACAGGCGCAGGTACGCCTGGCGCAACGGGGGGTTTAAAACAAATGCCCGGCGCGGCTGGCCTTGGTGCGCAGGTAGCTTTCGTTATGTTCGTTGGACGGAAAGGCGTGGGGGACACGCTCGGCGACGGTGATACCACCGCGTTCCAGGGCTGCGACCTTTTCCGGGTTGTTGGTCAACAGCCGCACTGCGCCGAAGCCTAGCAGGCGCAACATCTGCGCCGCCGGCAGATACACCCGCTCGTCCGCGTCGAAACCGAGCTGCTCGTTGGCGTCAATGGTGTCGAAGCCGCGGTCCTGCAGCTCGTAAGCGCGCAGTTTGTTGACCAGCCCGATGCCGCGGCCTTCCTGCGCCAGATACAACAGAATACCGCTGCCGGCGGCGGCGATCTCGGCGATGGCGCCCTTCAACTGGTCGCCGCAATCGCAACGCAGACTGCCCAGCAGGTCGCCGGTGAAGCATTCGGAATGCACCCGGGTCAGCACGGGCATCCCCGGCTTGGGGTTGCCGATGACGATGGCCAGATGCTCCAGCGCCCCGTCGGCGGGACGGAAGGCATGGACCTTGGCCTCGACGCCGGGTTCCTGGGCGACGGCAAGGGGGATGCGCGCGGCGCCGACCTCGGTCAGCGTGCGGGCTTCGTCCAGGCGCTGGCGGAACACGTCGCCGGCGTCGACGAACATTAGGTCATGGCGCTTGGCCCAGTTTTCTAGGTCGCCGTCGAATGAGATGACCCCGGTCAGGGCCGCCGGCAATAGACGCGCGATTTTGGTCAGGGTGACCGCCGCCGACCAGGCATCGAAGCGTTCCGCCGCGCGGGGGGCGAGATCGGGAAGGGGGTCGCCCGTGCCGCCGTCGAACAAGGGGTCAGCCAGCCGTGTCACCAAATCCGGGTCCAGGCCGCCGGCGCGGGACAGCACGACGACGTTGCTTGGCGGCGCCGGCAGGCCCAGCACGGCGGCACGCCTGGCGGTCACCGCCAGTTCGGGCTCGGCGCCGGTCAGAGCCTTCATGTCGGCGAGGCGGCGGGCATCCACATGTTCCGCACCTAGCAGCACCAGCCGGCGTCCGTCGCCGTCGCCGGTGACCACGGGGCGGCCGCGGCGCAGTTCGCCGGCGGCCCGGTCGACCGCTTTCTGGGCACGCGGCTCCCGCGTCGCAGGTGCGTCGCGGCGGTCCAGGTCCAGGGTGCGCGAAGGCGCGGGGGGTGAATTTCGCTCGGTCATGTCTTAAGTGGCCGTCGTTACATGAGTTCGTGCCATAATTACGCCGCGGTTGCCGGGCACTCAGGCGCACAATATTGTGGACCCAATATGGTGAATTTTCCGTTCCTTGTCATTGACCGGATGACGCGGGCAAGGAAAATCACCGGAAATTCCCGAATTCAAAGGGGGGATCGATTATCGCCATGACCAACGGCAAGCAAATCCTGATCGTCGATGACGACGCTGAATTCCTGGAAACGCTGTGCGAACAGTTGCAGCTTCATGAGGAATTCAAAAGCGTGACCTGCACCAGCGGGGCCGAGGCACTGAAAACGGCCAAGGAAGACCGCTTTGACGTCATCATTCTGGACGTCGGGCTGCCTGACATGGATGGCCGCGAGGTCTGCCGCCTGATGCGGCGCAACGGCGTAACCTCGCCGATCATCATGTTGACGGGCGCCGACACGGATGCCGACACCATTCTGGGCCTGGACGCCGGCGCCAACGATTACGTTACCAAGCCGTTTCGGTTGGGCGTCCTGCTGGCCCGTCTGCGCGCCCATATTCGCCAGCACGAACGGTCGGACGACGCCGTGTTCGCCATCGGGCAATATTCGTTCCAACCCGCCAATAAAATGCTGGTGGAAACGGCTACGGATAAAAAGGTGCGCCTGACCGATAAGGAAACGGCGATCCTGAAGTATCTCTACCGGGCCGGTGACAAGGTCGTGGGCCGCGATATCCTGCTGGGCGAGGTCTGGGGATATAACGCCGGGGTCACGACCCACACCCTGGAAACCCACGTTTATCGCCTGCGCCAGAAGATCGAAAGCGATCCGTCGAACGCCCGCCTGTTGGTCACCGAACCAGGCGGTTATCGCCTTGTTCCGTAATCGCAACAAAACAGCAATTTATCGGTCACGGGTGCTCTCGGCGCTTTTCTCGAAGAAGCGGCGCCACGCGTGGGCATCGATATCGAAATCCGTGTAGCAGACGATCTTGTCCACGGCCCGGCCGTCGGACGACAGGGGCAGGCGGATGCTGGGCGCGTGCAGGCTGCGCCGATCCATGCCGCCTTGGGCTTGATAAACGAAGGCAAGGCAGGTCTTTTCCGAAACGATGCGCCGGAATTCGGCAAGCGCCGTTTTCGTGCGGGGGCTGTCGACCTCGGACAGGTGCACGCCCGTGCGGTCGAGGGCGCGCACGGCGCCCAGGCCCGTTCCCCAGAACCGATATTTAAAGTCGCGGCCGCCGTCGATGACGTCGGCGACGCGTATGTAGGGAATGATATGGCCGGCCAGGTCGATGAGGCGGAAATCACCCCAGGTCGGGGCGAAGCGGCCGCCGCGCCGGCCATCCCAGTAGCGGTAAATCAGGCCGCAGCCGGTTTCCAGCACATCGCTGATCGACACTTCGCGACTTGTAAAGTCCTGGGCCATGTTTCTACCTTCGCCGGTCAACAGGCCCCCACCACTGAGATCATCCCAGAGATCGGGAAGCCGACCAAGGACTAGTTTTTCAGTGACTCCAAGGGCGGCGGGAAGTGCACCGTCACGGTTGTGCCGATATCGACGGCGCTGTCGATGTCGAGTTCACCGCCGTGCGCATCGACCAGGGACTTGACGATGCCCAGGCCCAGGCCCTTGCCGTCGCGCGCGTGATGGGGATTGGCGACCACCTGGGAAAAGGGTTCGGCGATTGTCGGCAGTTTATCCGGGGGAATGCCGATGCCGTTATCGCGTACGGTGAGGGTCGTGCCGCCGCCGGGTGCCGGTGCCGCGAAGAGAGAGACCGTCCCGCCCTTGGCCGTGTACTTGATGGCGTTGGCCACCAGATTGGAGATGATCTGAATGGTGCAGATTTGATCGGCATAAAGACGCAAGGCGTCGTCGGCGATGTCGAGGGTGAGGGTTAGGGCTTTCTCTTCCGCCTGCGGCTGGAAGGATTTCAGGCAAATGTCGGCCAACGGCTTCAGGGCGATCTCGATGCGGTGAATCGGCCGTTTACCGGCCTCGATCTCGGCGATGTCCAGGATGTCGTTGACCAGGGCCAACATGATGGCGCCGCTTTGATAGATGTCGTTGACGTATTCCGTGTACTTGGGTGACCCGAGCGGGCCCATATACTGGGCCCGCAGGATATCGGAAAACCCGAGGATGGCGTTCAGCGGGGTGCGGAACTCGTGGCTCATGGTTGCCAGGAACTCGGTTTTCGCCCGGCTTGCCTGCTCCGCCTCTTCCAGGGCTTCCCGTAATTCGGCCTCGGCCCGGCGTCGTTCCCGGTTTTCCAACTCAAGCGATGCGGACAGAACACGGGTCAGCCAGAATACCAGCCCTCCCGTCACCAGCACATAGAACCAGCCCTTCACTGTCTGCAGTCGGCTTGCCACCTCCGGGTCGTTGACCAGGGCGTGCAGGGTGGCGTCCGAAAACAGGATCCACAAGGACCCGAACAGGATGTAGATGATTGTTATGCGGACGGGGGTCAGCAGCGTCGTCTCCAGATATTGGGCCGTTGAATCTCTGGCGACGCTGCCCGATCCAATGGCTGGTCCCCGCTGCCCCCCGGTGGCGGGTTGGTTTTTATCCGTGAATTATTAAAGGCACGACAGGCCCCCCTGTCCATAGTCTCGTGAGGATCGTGCCGACCCGGAGCCCTCTCAGGGGATCTCGAACACCACGCGCACGGGGGCGTGGTCCGATGGTTCCGGCCAATCGCGGGCCGCGTCGTGCACGGCGGCGAAGCTGAGCGCCGGGGCCAGGGCCGCGTTGACCCAGATATGGTCGAGGCGCCGGCCTTTGTCGGCGGCGCGCCAATCGGCGGCCCGGTAGCTCCACCAGGTGAAGACCTTCTCGTCCACCGGCACGAAACGGCGCAGGGCGTCGGTCCAGCCCTCGACGCTTTCCGCGCCGCCGTCCAACATGCCCATCAGCTTATCGCGTTCAACGGGGGTGTGGGTGATCACCCGTTTTAGCCGATCGTGCGACCACACATCCGTTTCCAAGGGCGCCACGTTGAAATCGCCGGTCAGCACCACGGGCCGGCTGGCTGCCGCGCGCTCCGCAAGAAAAGGGGCGAGCGCGTCGAGGAACGCCAGCTTATGCGCGAATTTGGGGTTGGCCTCCGGGTCCGGGTCGTCGCCGCCGGCGGGGACATAGAGGCTGTGGACCTCGACCGGTCCGACGCCGGTTTCGACCTTGGCATGGATATGTCGGCAATCGTCGCGGCCCAGCCAGGGTTCGATACGCACGTCGCTCAAGGGCCGGCGCGACAGGATGGCGACGCCGTTATAGCCCTTCATGCCGGCGATGGCCTGATGGGGAAAGCCCATGTCGGTGATGGCGTCCACGGGAAACAGCTCGTTGACGACCTTGGTTTCCTGCAGGCACAGCACATCGATCGCCGTGTCGGCGGCCAGGCGCGCGACCTGGTCCAGGCGCTTGCGCACGGAATTCACGTTCCAGGTGGCGACGGTGAAAGGCATGGCCCCTGTTAACGGGGATCAGACGGAGGGGCAAGGGGCGCGGGCTTTATGCACAAAAGAGAAGCGCCCGGCGGGGGAGGGCCGCAAATCCCATGGGATTTGCTTTAGCAAATGAAAGAAGACCCCTCCCCATTCATCGGTCCGCGCAAAAGAGAAGCGCCCGGCGGGGGAGGGGCCGGGCGCTTCAACTCCATCTTAGGGAGCTGTCGGGCTGGCGAGGGGGGCGCGCCGCCCGACGGCGCGGCATCATTGGCCGCGCTGTATGACTCCATATGGGACGGAATGGCGCTGCGTACCAGGGGCATTTTTTTGCCATCAGATATGCATTTTGCGCATATCTGGCGCGGACCCTTGCTAATCGCCGCTGCGGATCTGCTCGAACTCGGGCACGGTGAACAGCTTGGGGTCGATCTGGCCGCCGTAGAAAGGGTCGGTCAACACGATGTCGGTAATCGTGCCCTGGGCATCGACCACGGACCATTTACGCAAAGACATCGGATTGGTGCGGAAGATCAGGGTCAGACGCCCGGCGAAGGGGTCGGCGCGCTCGCCCACGGTCAGGAAAACGGCGCCGTCTTCCTCCGCGGCTTCGTAAAAGGCGACGCGTTTGGGATCGAAGCGGATGTTTCCGTTCAACAGGAAGGCGGCCGGAGTGTCCTCGACGGGGATATGGGTGACGTTCTTCAGTTCCTTGTCGATGTAACTGAGGAACTCGCCGGTGGCGACGATGAGGATCGGATTGGGCGCCTTGTACTCGATCCGCATCTTGCCTGGCCGGGACAGGAAGATCTGGCCTTCCGCGAACTCGTTGGTCGAAGCCTGTTGAAAGAACGTCGATTGCAGGGTGGTGATGCCGTTGAGATAGCTCTCGACCCGGCGCACCAGGCTTTGCTGCTTGGCGGTCAGGGTGATTTCGCGGGGATCGCCCTCGACCGCCCCGGCGGAATCAGGGGCAAGACACAGAACCAGGGCGAACGCCGCCGCCGCAACGGCACGGGTGAAACGGATGATCATGGGGGTTATGTAGGCTGGGGGACGGGCGGGGTAAAGCGCCATGACGACGGTTTAATGATTCCCGACCAGAACCTCGCGGCGTCCGACGCGGTCGGCGGGGCTGACGACGCCCTGTTCCTCCATGCGTTCGATCAGGCGGGCCGCGCGGTTGTAGCCGATCTGAAGATGGCGCTGCACGAAGCTGGTCGATGCCTTGCCTTCGCGGGCCACGAGGGCGACGGCCTGATCGTACAGCGCATCGCCGGAATCATTCCCGCCGCCGCTGTCGCCGAAGGTGCTGTTCTCGTCGTCACGGGTGACGTCCTCGATATACTCGGGCGTGCCCTGGGATTTCAGGTGGCTGACGACCTGTTCGACCTCTTCATCGGACACGAAGGGCCCGTGCACGCGGGTGATGCGTCCGCCGCCGGCCATGTACAGCATATCGCCGCGGCCAAGCAGTTGTTCCGCCCCCTGTTCGCCCAGGATGGTGCGGCTGTCGATCTTCGACGTGACCTGGAAGGAAATGCGGGTCGGGAAGTTGGCCTTGATGGTGCCGGTGATGACGTCGACCGACGGGCGCTGGGTCGCCATCATGATATGGATGCCGGCGGCCCGCGCCATCTGCGCCAGGCGCTGGATCGAGGCCTCGACGTCCTTGCCGGCGACCAGCATCAGGTCGGCCATTTCGTCGACCACGACGACGATGAAGGGCAGGGGGTCGGTGCCCAGCGCCTGGTCCTCGAACACGGGCCGGCCTTCGGCGTCGAACCCGGTCTGCACCCGGCGCGACAGCACTTCGCCCTTTTTCTTGGCTTCCAGAAGGCGCGCGTTATAGCCCTCGATGTTGCGCACGCCCAGTTGCGACATGGCGCGGTAGCGCTCTTCCATCTCGCGCACGGTCCACTTCAGGGCCACGACGGCTTTTTTCGGGTCCGTAACGACCGGCGTCAACAGGTGCGGAATGCCTTCGTAGACCGACAGTTCCAGCATCTTGGGATCGATCATGATGAAGCGGCATTGCTCGGGCGACAGGCGATAAAGCAGCGACAACACCATGGCATTCATGCCGACGGATTTGCCCGACCCGGTGGTGCCCGCGATCAGCAGGTGCGGCATGGTCGCAAGGTCGGCGATGATCGGCCCACCGCCGATGTCCTTGCCCAGGGTCAGCGGCAGTTTGGCCTTGGTCCGTTCGAAGGTCTGCGAGGCGAGAAGTTCGCGCAGGTAAACCGATTCCCGGTCGGCGTTGGGCAGTTCGATGCCGATCACGCTGCGCCCCGGAACCACCGCGATGCGCACGCTGATCGCCGACATGGAGCGCGCGATGTCGTCGGACAGGCCGACCACGCGCGATGTTTTCGTTCCGGGGGCGGGTTCCAGTTCATACAGGGTGACCACGGGGCCCGGGCGGACCTTGACGATCTCGCCCTTGACGCCGAAGTCGTCGAGCACCGAGGCCAGATACTGCGCGTTCTGGGCCAGCTTGTCGGGGTCATGGGCCGGGCCCTGGATCACATCGGGGCCGCCCAAAAGGTCCAGGGTCGGCGTCCGGTAGGTGCCGTCGCCACCGAGATCGAGGGAACGCTGGCGGTTGGCGGCCTTGGATTCCTTGGGCTTGGCGGCGGGCGGTTCGATCAGCGCCTTCTTCGATTTCGCGGCTTTGCGGTCGCGGGCGCGGGCGATCAGGCTCTTCTTGCCGTCCTTGGTGGTGCTGTCGACCGAGGCGCGTTCGCGCCGGGCGGGCATTTCGGCAGGCGCGATGGCTTCGGCGTCATCTAGGACGTCGGCGGCGATCGGCCCGTCCAGGTCGAGGGGGTCGGCGCTGCGCACCCGGCGGAATGTGTCGGCGGTCCAAAGCACGCCGGCACGCAGTCCCAGGAAGGTGCCGATAACGGCGCCGGCCAGGGCGCGCAGGCCGGTCAGCCAATCGCGCCGGGAAAAGCCCAGGGCGCAGATGAAGGACAAGGTGCCGATGACGGCGGCGGCGCTGCCCAGCCATTCGCCGGGCAGGGCGACGGGCACCTGGACCAGCAACCGGGCCAGGCCGTCGAAGGCCAGGCCGCCGACGATCCCGCCCAGCCCCGTGGCGAGCGGCCAGGTGTCCGGCCGGTCGAGGGGCGCCATGGCCAGGGTCAGGGTGACCAGGGCGATCAGAAGAAACAGCAGGCGCAGGGCCAGGCCCGAAAGCGCGCGCTGACGCAGCAGGGTCCAGCCCCAAGCCAGGGCGACCAGCGGCAGCAGCCCGGCAACCACGCCGAAGACCTGCAAGCCCAGGTCGGCGGTAACGGCGCCGGGGCGGCCCAACAGGTTCTGGACCGCGGCCCCCGTGGCCGTGTTCAGGGACGGGTCGCCCGCATGAAAGGTGAACAGCGCGACACCCGCGGCCGCACCGGCGGCGATCAGGACCATGCCGGTGACCTCGGCCAGGCGGCGGCGCACGAACGCCCCGGTCCCTTGCGGGAACAGATTGACCAAGCCGGAGGTATGTTGTGACGCTGCCATAAGCGGCTTCTAAGTTATTAAGGTTTACAAGACCTTAACAAGACGTCTTAAGGCAGTCTCTATGGTTTTTTGCTGATGGACCAGAGCGACCCGAATAAAGGCCTGCCCGGGGTTGCTGCCGTCGGCCAGGGCTTCGCTCATATAGGCCCCCGGCAAAACACGGATTGCCGCGTCTTTCCAAAGCTTTAGCGCCGCTTCTTCACCATTTCCCACATCCAGCCAAAGGAAGAAACCGCCGGCCGGGCGGCGGAATTCGAAACGGTCGCCAATGATCTCCGCCGCCGTGTTGATCAGGCCCTGATAGGCCGTGCGATAGCGAAAAGCGTCCGAATCGTCGGACCACAGCCGGGCCGAGGCATAGAGGGCGGGGTGCGGCATCTGCGCGCCCAGATAGTTGCGCAGCATGCGATAGCGCTTGATCAGGTCCGGGTCCCCGGCGACGAAGCCCGACCGCATGCCGGGTGCGGACGAGCGTTTGGACAGGGAATGGAACACCAGCACGTTGGTGAATTTGCCGTCCAGGCCGGCCGAGGCTTCGAGCGCGCCCGCCGGCGGAAAGGCGTCATAGATTTCTGCGTAACATTCGTCGACGACCAGCACGAAATCATGACGCCGAGCCAGGATGATGGCGTCCATCAACAGGCTCATGGATGCCACGCCGCCCTGCGGATTGCCCGGCGAGCACAGATAGAACAGTGCCGTGCGCGCCCAATCGGCCTCGGTCATCTGGGTCAGGTCGGGCATGAAGCCGGTTTCGGCGGTCGCCGGCAGGTGGCGGCGTTCCGCGCCGGAAAACACGGCGGCGGCCATATAGGTGTGGAAACAGGGATTGGGCATGACAACCAGGGGGGTCTGGCCGGCCTTTTGCGGCGGCACGACCAGATTGGCGACCAGGGCCAAGCCCTCGCGGGTGCCGACCACGGGCAGCACGTGGCGCTCCGGGTCCAACACGTCGGGGCCCAGGCCATAGCGGCGGCCGAGGAATCCGGTAACGGCCTTGCGGAAATCCGGGTTCCCGTCGGTCTGTGGATAGCGGCCCCAAAGCGCGGCCTTGTCGGCCATGGTCTCGGCGATGGCGGGGGGTGGGTCAAAGGTCGGATCGCCGACGGCAAGGGAAATCGGATCCAGCCCCGGGGCCGGGGCGTGGGGGTCCAGAAGATTACGCAGGCGGTCGAAGGGATAGACCGGTAGCATGTCGTATCGTGGGTTCAGCATGGCGTTGAGTCTATATCCCGGCCCCGTGCGGGCAAAGGCCGCTGAGGGGAAAATGGACAAAAAAGAAGGGCCGGAAGACGTGAGTCTTCCGGCCCCGTAGGGGAGTTGTGGAGGAGAGATTAGATGGTCTGTGATCCGCGGAATTCGGGATAAGCCTCGAGACCGCATTCGGCCATGTCGAGACCCTGTTCCTCTTCTTCCGGCGACACCCGGACCCCACCCATGACCATCTTCAGGACGAACCAGAGAATGGCGGAGGTGATGATCACGAAGATGCCGATGGACCCGACGCCCACGGCCTGCTTGTAGAAGGACGTGTCGGCGTTGGACAGCGGCACCGCCATGGTGCCCCAGATGCCAGCCACGAGGTGGACCGGAATGGCGCCCACGACGTCGTCGATCTTCAGCTTGTCGAGCAGCGGCACGAAGACCACCACCAACACGCCACCAACGGCACCGATGATCGCGGCCAGGCCCAGGGAGGGCGTGTCCGGACCGGCGGTGATCGACACCAGGCCGGCCAAGGCGCCGTTCAGCGCCATGGTCAGATCGACCTTCTTGTAGATCAGCTGGGTCAGGACGATGGCGGCCAGAACCCCGCCGGCAGCGGCGATGTTGGTGTTGATGTAGATGTTGGAGATCGCGATGGCATCAGCCGCCGAGCCCATGGCGAGCTGCGAGCCGCCGTTGAACCCGAACCAACCGAGCCACAGGATGAACGTGCCCAGCGTGGCGAGCGGCAGATTGGCGCCCGGCATCGGCTTGACGGAGCCGTCGGCACCGTACTTGCCCTTGCGGGCTCCGATGATGATGGCGCCGGTCAAGGCCGCCCAGCCGCCCACGGAGTGGACCAGGGTGGAGCCGGCGAAATCGGCGAAGCCCATTTCGGACAGCCAGCCGCCGCCCCACTGCCAGGAACCCTGGATCGGGTAGATGATGCCCGTCAGGACGACCGTGAAGGCCAGGAAGGCCCACAGCTTGACGCGTTCGGCCACGGTCCCGGAAACGATCGAGGCCGCGGTCGCGACGAACACCAACTGGAAGAAGAAGTCGGACGCCGCGGAATAGCCCACGGCACCGTCACCGACGAATTTGCCGGCGGCGGCCGCGCTGTCGTCCTGACCCCACAGGGCGAAGGAGCCCATGAAGCCGCCGTCCACACCCGAATACATCAGGTTGTAGCCGATCAGGTAGTACATGATCGAGGCGATGGAGAACAAGGCGACGTTCTTCAGGCACTGCATGGCGGTGTTCTTGGTCCGCACAAGGCCGGCTTCGAGCATGGAGAAGCCCGCGGCCATCCACATGACCAGGAAACCGTGCACGAGGAACGAGAAGGTGTTGAAGACGAACTGAGATTCACCGGGAACCTCGGCATGAGCCGCGCCGGACATAACCAGCAGCAGCATCGCCGCTCCGACTACGCCGGCCAACCGCGCGACGCCTTTCGAAAGCGTATGTTTCAGATTTTCAATAAGCATTTGGAAAACCTCCTAAAGGGCATCCGCGCCGGATTCGCCCGTGCGGATCCGCACGGCCTGTTCAAGCGAGTAGACGAAAACCTTGCCGTCGCCGATCTTGCCGGTTTGGGCGGTTTTCTGAATGGTTTCGACGATGGAAGCGACGAGGTCGTCCTTTACGGCGATCTCAAGCTTCACTTTCGGCAGGAAGTTCACCATGTATTCGGCGCCGCGGTAGATTTCCGCTTGCCCCTTCTGGCGTCCGAAGCCCTTGACCTCGCTGACGGTCATACCTTCGACGCCTAAGGGCGTCAGGGCCTCTCGAACCTCCTCCAACTTAAACGGCTTGATAACGGCCATGATCAGCTTCATTTCGGTAATCCTTTCCGCTTTTTGGCCACGTCCCGGACGGGCGACCGAAAACTCCAGCGCCCGTCGATGGTTATGTGCCGGACCCCATGGCCCGATTTCGCAGCGCACAATTTCAAGAACCGTGCCGGAATCCATACAAGTTGTTTTATTCTTTTAAATCAGTCAGTTAAGGAATCAGAGGTAGCCGGTGAGGCGAATATTGATGCGCATTATTTGTTCAAAAAACCTTATTTGCTTATTTATTACTCATTTTCGGTATCTGGACATTCCGTGTCGACGGGGTGATTCTTGGCCGCAAGGCGGCCGGACACTTTCCGGCGCCCAACGGCAGCGGCAAAGGCGCATTTCATGACCCGAGAAGGGCAGGCGACGATCGACAGGATGACGGACGGCGGAACGGCCGACATCTTGGCGGATGTGGCGATTGTCGGCGGCGGTCTGGTCGGCGGGACCCTCGCGGTGCTGCTGGCGGATGCCGGGTTTTCCGTCATCCTGGTCGACCGCGCCGATCCGGCGGCCGGGCTCGACGCCGGTTTCGACGGCCGTGCCTCGGCCATTGCGTTGGCAACCCACCGGGTGCTGGTGGCGGCGGGCTTGTGGGACCATCTGGGCCCCCGGTCGTCGCCGATCCAGGATATCCGGGTCGCCGATGCGGGCTCCCTGCTGTTCCTGCATTACGACCACAGCCTCGTGGGCGACGCCCCCTTCGGCTACATGATCGAAAACCGTCATCTGCGCCGCGCCCTTTATGACGCGCAGCGCGCGGCCCGAAACCTGACCGTCGTGGCCCCCACCGGGATTGCGGCCATGGACCTGGATTCCGCCGGCGCCCGGTTGACGCTTGCCGACGGGCGGACCCTGGGGGCCCGCCTGATCGTCGGCGCCGACGGCCGCGGCTCGCGCACCCGGACCTGGGCCGGCATCCGTACCACGGGCTGGGATTACAGCCAGACGGGCATCGTCTGCACGGTCGACCATGAACGGCCTCACGGGTTCGTCGCCCATGAACATTTCCTCGCCGCCGGACCCTTCGCGATCCTGCCGATCAAGGGGGAAACAGGCCGTGAGCAACATCAGTCGTCCCTGGTGTGGACGGAACGGGACGCCCTGGCCCCGGCCCTCATGGCCCTTCCCGACGACGATTTCCTGGCCGAACTGGCGCTCCGCTTCGGGGATTTCCTGGGCTCCCTGGCCCTGGTCGGGCCGCGTTGGAGCTACCCGCTTGCCCTTCTGGTCGCCGAACGGGCGACGGCGCCGCGCTTCGCCCTGGCGGGCGACGCGCTGCACGGCATGCACCCGATCGCCGGTCAGGGCCTGAACATGGGCCTGCGCGACGTCGCGGTCCTGGCCGAAGTCCTGGCCGACGCCAAGGGTCTGGGCCTCGACCTAGGGTCGCCCGCCGTGCTTGAGGATTATGAACGCGGCCGCCGTTTCGATAATTCCCTGATGTTGGGGATGACCGACGCCCTCAATCGCCTGTTCTCCAACGCCGTGCCGCCCTTGCGCCTGGCCCGGGATTTGGGCCTGGGCACGGTCAATGCCCTGCCCGAGCTGAAAAAACTGTTCATGCGCCATGCCATGGGCGAGGTCGGTGACCTGCCGCGGCTGATGCGGGGCGAAACGCTGTAGGCGCCGGTTGATCCAGATCACCGCGCCAGCATGGCGGAGGGCCTATCAAAGGGCTGCCCGCAGGCCCGGACGCAACGTTTGACGGACCCTGCGGAAGCATTTAACAGAAGAGCCCGGCCCGCAGCGGGGCTGCGCTAGACGAAAATGGACGGCACCATGACATCTCCTTCCGCCAATACGGCGCGGCTTCAGGCCAGCCTGGACAGTTGCGAAACACGGCGGGAGCCGTTTTCCCACTGGCTGCTTGACGACGTGTTCACGGACGAGGTGGTGGAAGACCTCCGTGCCCTGCCGTTCGATGCGCCCCGGGTCGAATATACAAAGGGGGCCCGTGCCGCCAACAACGACAGCCGCAGTTATTTCGATCCGGGCCGCCGCGCCGAATTCACCGTCTGCGAGGACATCGCCCAGGGCTTTCAGGACCCGGCCACGGTCAAGCGCATCGAAAAGATGTGCGGCATCGACCTTGCGGGCAGTTTCCTGCGCTTGGAATATGCACAGGACCGCGACGGTTTCTGGCTGCACCCGCACAAGGACATTTCGGTCAAGAAGCTGAGCCTGCTGGTCTATCTGTCCCAAGCCCCCGAGGGCGAAGACTGGGGCACCGACATTTTTTCCGGGCCCAAGGAAGAAGACTACTTCGGCCCGACCCCGCACCGCCAGAACCGGGCCCTGGTGTTCGTGCCGGGGGCTGACACCTGGCACGGCTTCCGCCGCAAGCCGATCACCGGGGTGCGCCAGACCCTGATCGTCAATTACGTCGGCGACGGCTGGAACAATACCCACGAACTGGCCTTTCCGGGACAGCCGGTCTAGGGACCGGCGGGCGCAGCGCCCCGTCCATTAAATCCGCGGCCGTCAGGCAGACGTCAGGTTCATTCCCCATAAGACAGGCGAACTCGGATTAAGGGTGTTCGCCCGATGCCTGCTCGGAAGAATATCATTGTATTATCCCTGTGCCGCCGTTGGCGGGCCCGGCTGGCCCCGGCGGCGTGTGGCGCGCTGATGTTGGCCGCCGCCGCGCCGGTTGCAGCGGACGCCTGCGACCCCTTCCCCAGCGATCCCTACGTCGGCGCCGTCAGCCATGAGCGGGTCATCGACTATGTCGACCGTAAGTTCGCCGGGGACTGGTCGCGCTATATCCAGCTGCAGGCTGAACGCATCCGCCGGATCGACGCCCTGGCCCGGGCGGGTAAGGCGCTGCCGGTAAGGCACGACGGCGGCCGGGTCGACCTCGTGGGAAGCGATCTGAACCACTATATCGCCATGGCGCGCAAACGCCTGCGGGTGCTGCGCTGCCTCAGCCGCCGGCCGGAAACGGTTATCGAGGCCTCGGCCGAAAATCTGAACGATTTCGCGACGGCGGCCGGCGGGACCCAGGTTGCGGTGGTGCCGAAGGCCGCCAGCGCCGACGAAACCAAGGTTCCCGAAACACCCCCGGCGCCGCAGCAGGCCCGCCTGCAACTCCGCAGCCTGGTCGCCAGCCCGCCGAGGCCGCCGCATGATCTGGTCATCATGACGTCCTGCGACGGGGCCGAGGCACAATTCAAGGTTGCCAACTTGGGAGCACCCTTCCCGGCACCCGGCAACATCACCGTGTTTCGCCTGGATGCGGACAATCAGGTCGTGAAGACCCGGCGTGTGCAGCTTGGCGCCAAACAGGTTTCATCCTTCACGGTCAAGGGTCGGCCTGGCGTAACCGGGCGCTACGGCGTGTTCGTCGACCCCTCCTGGTATTTCCGCGGCCGAACGGTCGATGCCGCCCTGACCTGCGGCTGAGCGCCCAGGCCAGCGCCCTGCGGCCAGTCTTCTGCGTGCGGCGGGGGGAATTTCCTTGCCATCACCGCCCCTGATCGCGTTGAAATGACCCCCGAATGACGCGACGCATGGCTGGGAGGCAAGGTCGGTGACGATTGAGGTTGAATGGCGTGACTACGACGTAATCGTGGTCGGTTCTGGCGGTGCCGGCAGTGCTGCGGCGGATGCGGCGGCGGCCGAGGGCGCCCACGTGTTGGTGGTGTCCAAGGATCCCATCGCTTGCTCCGACACCAAAATTTCCGAAGGCAACGCGACCGTGCGCGGCACGGTCAGCGATGCGGACACGGAACAGGTTCTGTCCGACAACCTGCGCGTATCCGGCGCGGACCTGCCGCTGCCGGCCCTGACCGACGCCTATGCCAAGGACAGCCGTCCCGCCTATGACTGGTACCGGGCCCACGGTCTGCGGCCCAAGATCAACCAGGATCGCAAGGGCCCCTTTGCCCGCCCCCTGGCCAAGGGCGGCCATACGGTGGCGCGCTCCGTCGGGCATAAGAACGCCGGGGTCGCCTTCAGCCATGCCGCCTGGGACGCCGTGGTCGAAGGTGCGCACATCGACTACCTGGAAGATGCCTGGTTCCTCGACCTTGCCGTGGAGGGGGCCGAAAACGGTACCCCGGGGCGTGTCGTCGGCGGGCTTGTCTATCATGCCGCGACGGGGAGGCTGGTCGCCGTGCGGGCGCCTGCCGTGGTCATGGCGTCCGGCGGGCTTAATACACTCTACTTTCCCAAGACCGACACCATGCGTGGCAACACGGGCGACGGCTATGCCGCCGCCGCCCGCGCCGGGGCGGATCTGGTCGATATGGAACAGGTGCAGTTCCTGCCGTTCTGCCTGACGGCCCCCGCGTCCTACGAAGGGCTGTTGGTGGGTGAGCCGTCGACGGCGAGCTTCCTCGGCGTGCTGCGCGACCGTCACGGCAAGGTCATCCTGGACGGCGTCTATCTGCGCACCCGCGCGGAATGTTCCGCGGCCATCATGCGCGCCGTCGCCGACGGCCGCGGCACGGATGATGGCGGCGCTTATCTGGACCTCACGGCGAACGCCCGCCTGCCCCGTTCCGGCAAGGGCTTCATGCGCTATCTGGAAACCTCCATGCCGTCGGCCTACCGCACGGCCCGCCAAGCCCTCAGCAAGCCGGCAGTGCGCTGCGAAGAACCCTGGGAAGTCCGTCCCGCAGCCCATTACACCATGGGCGGTATCCGCGTCGACGCCACGGGGGCGTCGGTCGGCGGCGCGGGCGACGGTACGGCTGCTGCCGGGCTGTCCGGGTTGTTCGCCGCCGGTCAGGCCATGGGCGGGGTGTTCGGCGCCAACCGCTTGGGCTCAACCGCGCTCACGGAAAACGTCGTGTTCGGCCTGCGGGCCGGGCGCGGTGCGGCGGATCACGCGCGGACCCACCCCCGCGCTGCCGGTGACGATGCCTTCCGTTCGCTGATCGCCGCCGCCACCGCCCAATTCGGGCATCGTGGCGACCAGGCCCCGGCGCACCTCAAGCTCGAGTTACAACGCGCGGCCTGGGATTGCATCGGCCCGGCGCGCACGGCCGACAGCCTGAACCGCATGGACGCCGTGATCGACGACTTGGCCGACCGCGCCGGGCGCGCGGCGGTGCCCGATTACGCCCTGTGGAATCAGGCCTTCATCGAATGGGTGGAATTGCGCAGTCTGCTCGACGTTGCCCGCGCGGTGACCGCGCCCGCCCGCGAACGGGACGCCAGCGTCGGTGGCCATGTGCGCCTGGACCGGCCCCAGGTGTCAATCCTGGCGCAGCCCTATTCGACCGTGGTGCGCGGTCAGGCCGCGAATGATGGTGTGTTGCGCTTTCACGCGGTCCGCGCCCGCCGACCGCGCACGCCGACAATGCGTCTGCTTGCGATGCGCTTGAAAGATGCCTGGCGCAAGGCCCAGGCGAAGGTTCTCTGCCTGCTGCCGCCTGCCCTGCTCGACCCCATCCTCGACCGCCGTTACCAGGCCATCCTGGGTCCGGGTGACGCCGCCCCGGCCGTTTCACCTGGTGGCCCCGCCGCCGCCGTCGCCGATGCCGCCGAATAAGAAAGCCCAGCCCATGAAGATTGATATCGTCACCACCCGAAACGGCGTCCGCGAAACCGTCGCCTATGACTACCGCCCGCGCCAGGAGGGCGAACGGCCGATGATCCTTGACGTCCTGTTGCAGGCCCAGGCGACGGCCCTGCCGGATCTCGCCTTCCGCTACGGCTGCCGGGCGCGCAATTGCGGGGTCTGTACGGTCGACGTCAACGGCCGCCCGCGCATCGCCTGCCGCGCCCGTGTGCGCGAGGGCGACCGCATCGAGCCCATGGCGACCCTGCCCGTGCTGGCCGATCTGGTGGTGCGCCGTGACGGCATCGCCCGCCAGTTACAGGGCCGCACGACGCCGGACCATCGCGACCCGGACGTCAATGCCGAGGCACCCGAGGCCTATCACGATCTGACCGCCTGCATCGAATGCTATGCCTGCCTGGATGGCTGTCCCATGCATGCCCGAAATTTCGCGGATGATGCCGCCGATGCGGCCGTGCCCGACGCGGCGACGGGCTATCGCTGGGGCAATCCGTTTTCGCTGTTGAAGCTGCAGCGCCTGCGCCTGGACCCCTGCGTAAGCGAGGACGGGCGGCAGGCGGCGCTGGATGCCGCGATCGACCTGGGCCTCGACGCCTGCGTCGGCTGCAAAGGCTGCAAATGCGGGGTCGGCATCGACCTCAAGGGCGGGGTCGTCGGCGAACTGCTGGCCGCTGCCGGGGACAGGGTGTCCGGTGGCGGGGCTTCCGTCGGCTGACACCCCGCCCCCCCGCGTGGATCAGGCGGCGTCGCGGCAGGCGTGGCCGATGCAGGCGATATGGCGATGGTCCGTGCCGCAGCAGCCGCCCAGCACGGTGATATGCGGAAACGCCGCCAGCAGGGCGCGGTACTGCCCACCCAGTTCCTGGGGATCGCCCTCGTCCAGTTCCACCGAGTTGTCCAGTTCCGCATGGCTTTTGACGGAGGCGTTGGCGCGAATGCCCCGGATGCGTCCGACCCAATCGGCCCCCTGTTCAAGGGCGTCCTGGAAATGGGTCGGATGGGCGCAGTTGATCATGTAATAGGCGACGGCGCCGCCGGTCGCGTCGTCGACGGCCTTGACCGCGTCGGCCAGGGTCCGCCCTTCGGGCAGGTGGCCGTCGGTTTCCGTGGTGAAGGAAATAACCACGGGCAGGGCCGCCTTTTCGGCGGCGCGGGCAATGCCCGTCGCCTCACCCACATGGGTGATGGTCATGGCCGTCACCAGGTCGGCGTCGGTTTCGGCGAAGGTTGCGATCTGGGCCGTGTGATAGGCCTCGGCCGCATCGGGGGTCAGCAGTTCCGCCGGGTTATAGCCGTCGCCGCGCGGGCCGATGTTGCCGCTGATCACCATGGGATTTTGCGGGGTTTCGTGACGGGCGCGGATGTCGGCCATCAGGGCCACGGCCTCGACGTTGACGCGGGCCAGGTCCGTGCGCCCATAACCCAGTTTCGCCCCCCAGTCCGCATGGGCCCGCCAGGTCGGCGTTTCCAAGATGAAGCCGGCCTGCTGGGTCAGAGCGGCGAGGATAAAGGGCGTCATGTAGCTGGTGATCTCGGCCCGGCCGGTGTCATCGTCGAGCAAAGGGAAAGATGCGAATTCCGGCAGGTCGATGCCCCGCTGAAAGCAGAGATAGGTTTCCAGCCCGCCGTCGGTGAGGAAGAGCCCGCCGTCCAGCTGCGGCAGTCGGGTGCGGTATGTCGCCATGGTTTGTATCCTTTTCAATGATTGTCGGTCGGATTAAACGAAGGGCGGCATGGATAGCGGCTGGGTTCGGCCCGCGACAGGCGACCCGTGGTCCTGCCGTGGGTTTTTTCTTTTTGTCTTTAATATCAGCTGGGTGAACGCGATTTCTGACGAGCCGTGAGAAGCCCTTGTCAATCATCGCGGAAAAACTGTACCTACGGTACAGCTTCGGAGGGTATGGCGGATGGTCTCAGGCATGAACGCGCCCGCATCACGCAAAGGTGCGACGACGCGGGATCAAATTCTCGACGCCGCGGAAACGGCGGTCCTGGCAAAGGGCTTCGCCGGAACGTCGATCGACGAGCTGATCGCCGTCGTCGGCATCACCAAAAGCGGGTTCTTCTATCATTTCAAGGATAAGAGCGCGTTAGCGAAGGCGTTGCTTGAACGCTATATCGCGCGCGAAGACGCCTTGTTCGACGACCTGTTCAGCCGCGCGGACGAGCTGAACGAGGACCCCCTCCACGGCTTCCTGGTCGGCCTCAAGATGTTGTCGGAACTGTTGGCGGACCTGCCCACGGGGCATCCCGGCTGCCTGATCGCGGCCTATTGCTATCAGGATCGCCTGTTCGACCGGGAGGTGCGCGAACTCAACACCCGGGCGACCTTGGGGTGGCGTCGACGGTTCCGTGATCGGCTCGACCGGATCGCCGCGCGCTATCCGCTGTGCGCCGATGTGGACCTGGATGACGTGGCGGACATGCTGTTGGTGGTCGCCGACGGCGGCATCATTCTGTCGAAGGCGGTCGGCGAAACATCGCTCCTGGCCCGCCAGATCATGTTGTACCGGGACTACCTGCGCCACTTGTTCCAGGGGTGAACGGCCTGCCGGCGCTTAGGGGTCGCGCTTCAGGCCTTTGGCTTCCAAGGCCTCCAGATATCGTGACCACAGTTCGTCCTGTCGCGTTCCCATGTCGTAGAGGAATTCCCACGAAAAGATGCCGGTGTCGTGCAGGTCGTCGAATTTCAAGCGCACGGCGTAGTTGCCCACGGGCTCGGCACCGATAATGTTCACATGGCGGCGGCCGGCGATCACGGTCTTCTGCCCGGGGCCGTGGCCCTGGACTTCGGCCGAGGGGCTTTCCACGCGCAGCAGTTCCGCCGGGATGCGGAACTTGGCGCCGTCGTCGAAATCGATTTCCAGGACCTTGTCGTCTTTCTTGATGCGCAACTCCACCGGCGTGTGGCGGCTGCCGTGGTTGCCGCTTGCGGTCTGCGACTGAAAGGTCTTTCCGGTCGTCATGGTTGGGCGCTCCCGCCGTCGGCTTTGATCTGGCGCGCCTCGTCCGGCAGCATGATGGGGATGCCGTCCCGGATGGGATAGGCCAGGCCCGCCTGGCGGCTGATCAGTTCGCCCTTGGCCGCGTCATAATCCAGCGGCCCCTTGGTTACGGGACAGACCAGAATTTCCAGCAGTTTCGGGTCCACTTGGGCGTTGTTCATCAATGCCGTCTCCTTGTGTTGTCCCGGTGCTTACCCCCGGGCGGGCGTTCCGTCAGTGGGATGCGGCGCCCGGGTCGGGCGCCATGCCCCGGGCCGACATCTCCAGTAGGTCGATCAACAGTGCGGCCCGCGCCGTCGGGCCGTCGCATTCCA
This sequence comes from Rhodospirillales bacterium, assembly GCA_048263775.1. GTDB lineage: Bacteria > Pseudomonadota > Alphaproteobacteria > Rhodospirillales > Casp-alpha2 > UBA1479. The sequence continues at coordinate 153,045 of JBLXDU010000004.1, read as the reverse complement.
AAAGCGCCTGTTTCTCGCGCAGGTCGAACGGGCAGACCATGGCCAGCGACGTCACCAGAAGGGTGTCGGGCGCGTCCTCGATGGACGACCAATCGGCATCAAGCCCGCGGGCATCGAAAAACCCGGCGGCCGCCGCGACCAAACGGTCCCGGTCATAGGCCAGCTCGGCATTTTCATCCAGATCACCCGTGAATTCGCCGAAGTCCGGCCGCACCCGGCGATAGCCATTTCGAGGCGTCAGTTCCTCGGCGACGCGAAATCGGGTCTGGCCCAGCAGGGTGATCAGAAACCGCCCGTCGCCGGTTTCGGAAAAGCTGACGATGCGCCCCAGGCAGCCCACGGGATAGATCGCGGCGTCATCGCGCAGGTCCGGGTCGCGGGGGGCCTCGCCCTGAACCGGGGCGGGTTGGATCATGCCGATCACGCGGCCGGCCGCCATGGCGTCCAGGATCATGTTCAGGTAGCGCGGCTCGAAAATGTTCAGCGGCAACTGCCCGCCGGGCAGCAGCAACGCCCCCGGCAGCGGGAATATGGGCAGCACGTCCGGCAGCTTTCCCGTATCCGGATAATGGGCGCCGTAGGCCATGGCGGTTCCCGAACCCCGGAGTTGTTAAGAAAACAGAACCGAGGACAGGCGCCGGCGCCCGGCAACGGTCAGTTCATGGGCGCCGCCCAGGGTGTCGAACACCTTGACCAATTGCTTGCGCGCGGCCTCGTCGTTCCATGCCCGGTCGCGGCGGACCAGTTCCAGCAGTTCATCGATCGCCCCTTCGGCGTCGCTGCGCGCGAACAGGGCCAGCGCCAGATCGAAGCGCGCCTGGTTATCCTTGGGATTGGCGTCAAGCCGGGCGCGCAGCTCTGCCGGGTCGCCGGTCTGGCCGATCTCCTTGGCCAGTTCCAGGGCCGAGGCGGCGGCCTCGATATCGGCCTTTACGCGCAGATTTGCCGGCAGGGAGGCCAGGATTTCCTCTGCCTCGGCGAGCATGCCGAGGGCGACCTGGGCGCGCAGGATGCCGGACAGGGCGGTTTCGTTGGCCGGGTCCTGGGCCTGAATTTCCTTGAAGATCTCAAGCGCCAGGTCGTTCTCGCCGGCGGCGAGTGCCGCCTGCCCCTGTTCCAATGCCTGGTCAAGCGGCGCCTTGGCACCGTCCGTCAGCTTTTCGATGAAGGCCTTGACCTGGCTTTCCGGCAGCGCCCCCATGAAGGCGTCAACCGGCTGGCCGTTCTTGAAAGCATAGACCGTGGGCAGGGACTGCACGCGCAGCTGCTGGCACAAATCCTGGTTTTCGTCGGCGTTGACCTTGACCAGCTTGACCAGGCCGCCGGCCTGCAGGACCAGTTTTTCCAGCACGGGGGTCAGCTGTTTGCAGGGTCCGCACCAGGAGGCCCAGAAATCGACCAGGACGGGCACGTCTTTGGAGGCCTCGATCACATCCTGCACGAAGCTGCGGATGTCCGAATCCTTGATCAATGCTCCGTCGGCGCCCGCGGGCGGGGTGGCGCCGCCGGTGGGGGCTTGGCCGTCGGGTTTCGGGGTGGTCGTGCCGTCGGGATTGAGAATGAAAGCCATGCCGAAGTTCCGTCGTGTTTCTGTTAAGGGTGTCCGGCCGCCTGCCGGGGCCGCAATCTGTCCCAAAGATGGCTGTTTGTCCCGCCCGCTGCAAGGCTTGCGGGCGGATTAGGCGGCCTGATGTGGTTTCCGGTGCCGGACGGCCGCGGCCGGAGAGCGCCAAGGGGCGGCCCGAACGGAGATTAGTTTATTTTAGGGCCTTGCATTCGCCCCGCCTTCCCGTATATATCCCTCCCTCGCTTATAGCGACGCGGGCGTAGCTCAGGGGTAGAGCGCAACCTTGCCAAGGTTGAAGTCGTGAGTTCGAATCTCATCGCCCGCTCCATTTTTCCAAATCCGTAGATAGTTATATGACTGTGGCCTTTGGCTTCCGTGACAAGGCCTCGCGTCGTTCCGGGCATTGTACTTGGCGCGCTGCTTCGCCAAACCATTGGGTTTCCGGGGGTGGGGCAGGGATACGTTAGCGTATGTCCTCCGCGCCCGGTAAACGCTAAGCTGGTTCCATGTCCCACCTCAGATCATCCCATTCCGCCTACGGCGCTCAGTTCTTTTCCTATACGGATACGGTGTCCAAGGCATCGGCCGTGCTTATCGTGCCGCTCATCCGGAACCTCCTGACGGAGGTCGCATCTGTCGCGGATTTCGGGTGCGCACGCGGAACATGGCTCGCCGAATGGAAAGCAGCGGGAATTACGGACATTGCCGGCATCGACGGCGACTATGTCGACCCGCAGACTTTGCTAATTCCCCGCACCCAATTTCACGCCGCCGATTTGAACGGCACGATCGATCTGGGGCGCCGGTTCGACCTTGTTTGCAGTCTCGAGGTGGCTGAACATCTGCGCCCCGAGACCAGTGCCGGTTTTGTCAAAAATCTGACGAAGCATGCGGACATCGTTGTTTTCAGCGCGGCCCCCCCGGGGCAGGGCGGGTTGAATCATATCAATGAACGTCCGTATGACGCGTGGCGTGATCTGTTTCGGCAACGTGGCTATGACGTGTTCGATGCTGTGCGGCCGCGCATTCGGGATGCTTCGGACGTTGCCTATTGGTACCGCTACAACCTGATGCTGTACGCAAACGAGGCCGGAAAAGCCCGCTTCACGTCGCAGGTTCTGGCAACGCGGATTCCAGATGACAGCCCAATTCCTGACGTCAGTCCGGCGTTGTTTCGGTTCCGGAAGGGCTTGCTTCGAATGCTGCCACAGGGAACGCAGGATTGGGCCGCAAGGGCCAAGGCTTCATTAACGGCCTGATCTGCCGAGAACCAGACGCCCGCCGCAGGCGAAAATCAATGGCAGCAGCGATTCCGCTGTTCGCTTGGGGTTGGGCCCAAATCCACTGATCAGTGACAGCGTCATGCGGGGAGTCATATGGCTCGGTCTCGGTTCCGTCTGATAGCCATAACGGGCGAGAGCGTCGCCAGCGAACAGAGCGAAGGCATCACGTTGCCACCTCGGCATGTCTGCCTGATGGCGATTAACTGTTGCTGGCCCGACGGCGCCGCTTAATCGGGCGTGCTCGGGGGCGGAGGCCATTGCTTCAGCAAGAAACGAGGATACGGGTACGGCGCGCGGTGTCAGATCAAGAAAGCGGGCGACGGCTGCCAGTTGACCTTCGGGATCGTGAACGAGATCCTCATACCGCAAGGTAAGGGCGGATGCGCCCGCGACTTCAGACCATGCCTCACCCGCCGCGATGTGCTTTTGCCACAGGCGGGCCGAGTGAACGGCGTTACTGGTTCCGAACCAGGTTTTTGCCGCCGATTGAAATACGTCCCGGCCGTCGCGAACGACGATTACAACCTTTACTGGGCCGAGGGCGGCGGCCAGTTGCGCCGGGGCTACGGGGCTGAAGAAGGTCGATTTATCGGCATAGGCTGCGGCGCCCTGGGATTGCGCGAAATCGGCGAACAACGCGTGTAACAGCGAGGGGTAGTCGTGAGAACGGGATACGATTTCAGCCGCGCGGGGTTCGGTTATCAGAACGGAGGCGCGGGTGATCTGCCCAAGATCGAATGTCTTCGACGCGGCAAGCCACAAGCGTGTAAATCGATAGAGATCGGCCAGCAAAAGAGCCCGATTGGGGGCGATGGACAGGTCGCCGTATAACCATTTCCAGCGCTCAAATACCGGGATGAAATGTGTTTCGAACGGAACGGCGACGTCATAAAGACGCATGAGTTCGCTGGCCAGGAGACTGGTCCCCGAGCGTGGGCAGCCGGTCAACAGACGAAAAGGAGGCCGCCCGCCAGTCACAGCTTCGGTCGATGCGATCATGAGAAAAAGCTATACCAGACTAGTGGGACTGGCGCCCCGCCGAATCATGTCCAAGCGGCCGATAACGCCGACCGCGCCCGTCAATATCAGGACAACCGCGTGAAGAACGACGGCGGTTGCCAATGCCGCCTCCGGCGCGACACCGTGCGCCGTCAGGACCAGCATCACCGCCGCTTCGTACAAGCCAAGATTCCCTGGACTGATCCATAACAGCCCGGCCAGGTTGGTGAGCGCCAAGGCACCGACGCCGGCGCTCCAATGCAATTCCGGGATCAGCGTGGTGAGAATGAACACATATCCAAGGGCAAGGCCTGTCCAGATCATCATGGTTAAACCCATCAGCCGCACGTACGCCATCGGCCGCGCGGCACGCCGGAGCCCGTTAAGAAGCGCGCCAAGCCAATTGGGGGGTCCGTGGTCTCCATCGACATCGGGCCGACGGTGCAGTCGGTTGGCGGCAATTGTCACGGCGCAATGCAGCAGCACGAAGAAGCCAATGAAGGCCGGTCCCGCCCATTTTGCGGCTGCCGGGAACGGCATGTCGAAATAGACCGCCGCTGCAGGGGCCTGGGTGATGGCCAGAAGCAACATGCCTCCCAACAGCACCAAATCGGCCAGCCGTTCAGACAGAATTCCCCCAAGAGCATCGATGAAGGATCCGCCCTGGCGCCGGACCCAGCCAGGACGAAGCAATTCGCCGGACCGGAAGGGCGCGATAGCCGTAACCAAGAACGACCAGCAATAAACCCCGAATAATCCCGGTTGCCGGCCAATGTTATCGGGCAAAAGTCCGCGCCAACGCACCGTTCGCAGCCATGCGACGGTGGTGAACAGGCCGGCGAAGACGCCCATAGCGGCGATCGCCGGCGGCGACATCAGGTGTTGCCATTGTTCGACCGAGGGCATGCCGTCCAGGGCTTGCGCGAAAAACCACGCAAGCCCTCCCCAAACACCGACGGCTATGACAATGCGGATCGCCCGCATGGATTGATCACGTAACGCTGTCATGAAGCGGCTGGCGTGTCGTTCAGGAACGGCTGGAGCGCGCGCCAAGACCACAAGAACAAGCGCTGGTCGGCGTGCCCAGCGCGGTGTGCTGCAATGTGTGAATTGATGATGCCGCGGTCTAAATTCAGCCGTTCACAACCCTCGGAACCGAGCGCCATATGGCTCAACCATTTATGCAGCGGAATGCCGAACCCTTTCTTGGGACGATCCAGAATATCGACAGGCAGCAACCCTTGCAGGGCCTTCTTGAGCACGATCTTTCGCCGATTTCCTGACACCTTATAGGACGTCGGCAGGCGACGGACGAAATCGACGAGGTCGTTGTCGAGAAAAATGGCGCGCGCTTCAAGACCGTGCGCCATGGAGGCGCGATCGACTTTGGTCAAGACGCCGTCTGGGAGATAGTAATTGCCGTAGAATTCCAGTGTCCGATCAACCTTGGACGAGCTTTCGGATGTCTGCCAGAGATTCAATGCCTCCGAGTACAGATCCTCGGGGTGAACGGGGTCGTGAAACAGATCGGCGATGTCGGAAACCTCAAGCGGCGCCAGCCATGCCGGGTTCCACAGTTCAGGCCCGTACTCTAGGCCTTGCAACGTGCGGCGCAGCTTGAAATCCAGGCTCATGTTGTTCGGGGACATGGGCAGAAGATCGGCCAGGCATCGGAACAGCTTGTGCAGTGGGCGCGGCACAAGGGCGCTGTAGACCGCGGCGGGCTTCAGGGCTAGGAACGGATCATATCCGGCGAACAGCTCGTCGCCTCCGTCGCCTGAAAGAGCGACAGTGGCGGAACGCCGGACGAACTGACTGAGCAGAGAGGTGGGAACGAGTGACGCATCCGCGAGCGGTTCGTCCAGCTTTCCAAGGACGCTGGGAATCATGCGTTCGGCCTGCTTCATATCCAGGGTCTCAATCGCCAAGCGGACCCCCAGATGATTCGCCACATGGCGGGCATGACGGCTTTCGTCAAAACTTTCTTCCGTGAAACCGATGGCGAAAGCCTCGACGTCGGAAGTGCGTCCCAGCATGTGTATCGCCGCCGCCACGGCGCTTGAATCGATACCGCCCGACAGGAACAGTCCCAGTGGTACGTCGCTCATCAGCCGACGGCGCACGGATTGGACCAACAGGCGACGGACTTCTTCGGCGGCCTCATCGAGGCTGGGCGAATTTGAATCCGGCAGCACCCGATACCGCCAGTAGGTCCCTTGGCGTAACGCACCCTGGGCCGGTTCGAACCGCAGCCATGAGCCCGGAGCGAGCTTATGTGTATCGATGTAGGCCGCGCGCGGAGATGGGATAAACCCATAGGCGAAGTATTTCTTGATCGATAATGGGTCCAAGGATGCCTGGAAGGAGCGATGGGCGCGGAGTGCGGAGAGTTCGGACGCAAACAGGAAAAGGCCGTTTTGCCGCGCCCAATAAAGCGGCTTTTCACCGAACCGATCACGCGCCAGAAAAAGGGAACGCGTCCGCGCGTCCCAAAGCGCGAAGGCAAACATTCCGTTAAGGTGCCGCGGCAAGTCTTCGCCCCATTCTTTCCACCCATGGATGAGAACCTCAGTGTCTGAGTGGTCGGTATGGAAGACGTGACCGCGGCCGCAGAGTTCGCGGCGCAGTTCCATGTGATTATAGATTTCGCCGTTGTAGGTGACCCAGATCTCGCCCTGATCGTCGGACATGGGCTGAGCGCCGCCCGCCAGGTCGACCACGGCCAGTCGCTGATGGCCCAAATAGACGGCGTCGTCGGGCAGTATTTTCTCGCCCGCGCCGTCGGGGCCGCGATGCATGACGGCATGTCCCATTCGGGCCAAGTCGTTTTCGTTGCCGGGGCCAATGAAGCCGTGGATACCGCACATCGCCGGGGCCTCAGGCGTCGCTGTGGTTTTTTTTGTCGCGGACTTGATAGACGCGTTTGTCCTGTGCCTCGAAATAAGTCCGCATGAGAAGTTCCGCGAGTAACCCCATGAGAACGCAAAGCACGCCCGTCGTAAAAAAAGTGCCGGTCAGTACGGGCAGTGGTGTCTTGATGAAATGGACGCCATCGACAATCTTCAACCAGAATGCCCACAAAGCGGTGCAGAAACTGATGAACAAGGACAGGAAGCCCAAACCGCCGAATACGTAGATCGGCTTGGTCATATAGCGTTCCAAGAACAATACCAGAAGCAAGTCGAGCAGTACCTTGAACACTCGGTTGAGGCCGTACTTCGACGTTCCATGTTGACGCGCTCGGTGTGTGACGGGGACTTCCACAATGCGGCCGCCCTGCCAAGCCGTGTAAATGGGAATAAACCGATGCATCTCTCCGTAAAGACGGACATCCCGGATGACGGCGCGGCGATAGGCTTTCAACGAGCATCCGTAGTCGTGCAATTTGACGCCGGACACTTTGGAGATTAGCCAGTTGGCGATCGCGCTTGGTAGCTTGCGGGTCAGGGCCGCGTCCTGTCGGTCGACGCGCCAGCCGCTGACGACATCGGCGCCCTTTTCAAGCTCTTCAAGTAGCCGCGGAATATTCGCCGGATCGTTCTGGCCGTCGCCGTCGAGGGTTATGATCACGGTGCCGGAAGCATGATCGAAGCCCGCAACCATGGCGGCGGTCTGACCGTAATTGCGCAGCAGGTTAACGACCTTGACCCGGGGGTCGTTCGCGGCGATCGCTAGCAGACGCTCTTCAGTGCTGTCCTGTGAGCCGTCATTCACGAACACCATTTCATGGCTTGTGTTCAAGCTCTCGAGAACGGCCGCCAGTTCGGCATATAAAATGTCGACGCTGTCTCCTTCATTGTAGAACGGGACGACAACCGACAGGGCAGCCGGTTGGATGTTCTCAGGCATCATGGGATCCTTTCGGTACGCCCTGTCGCAGACGGGATTTTAGGTGTCGGCGCGCGTGCTGGAATGATGACGCAATCAGGGTAAGGCCGCAAACGAACACAAAGGGGGCAACAGGAAGCAAATAGCGCTCTTCCATGTGGACGAGGCCATAGGCGGCAAAATAGCCGAGTGCGAATACCCAGAGTCCACCCATGACGATGACGTCGGGCGCCGTGGAGAAAAGGCGCCTGCCCATCGTTGTAAAACTACGGATGATGACGATAGGAATGCCGAGGAAGAACGCGGCCATGGCGCAGGCGGAAAGGGTGCGCGCCAAGGTACGCAGCGCCAACGCCGCGGCGAGATCAAGGCGCCCTTCGTCGAGTATGACGTGGCGCAACTGCTTGGACGTTGGTAACGGTGTGCCGCCGCCGGACCACAAGCTTAGCCTTTCTGGCGCGACCACGGGCATAATCAACATATAGGCGATAGAGCGATTGAGTTTTGACAGCGCGATTTTCGCTCGCTCCAAGGGATAGTCCCGCCAATGCCGCAGGTACATGGATTGGGCGTAGCGGGCATTGGATAGCGAGGTCATATGATGCGCTTGGGAGAGGTGCAGGTTGATCCGCGAAAAGGCGTTGCCAGGGATATCGTAAGCTGGGCCGTCCAGTTCCGGTGCGTCTCCAAGCAGGGGGTCTTCCTTGAATACGGGAAGCCCGCGCCGATACAGGTCCAGGGCGGGGCGAAACATGGCGGTCTGCGCCGCTGTCGTAATGAAGCGTTCGCCTGTACGCATCTGGTTCCACGATTGATAGGCCTGGATTCCCGCGAAAACCGGAAGAACGGTAATGGCGAGGACAAGTGCTGTCCGGCGCAGGCCGACCCTGGTCGCCACACACCAGAGCGCGATCAGCGGCCATAGGGTTATTTGCAGAATTACGCCGGCTTCGCGCAAGGTGAACGCGACGGCCAGCAGACCGCCGATGGTTGCCGCATCCCTCAACCCGGGGGGGCGCTGGTCGAGTATACCCTTCGCGGCGATGAGTGCGGCCAGGGTGATTAGGCTGGCATTGAGGCTGTCGGTTAGGATGCATTGATCGAGATAAAATGTCTGGGCGACCGCGTGACCGCTTGCGGCGAGCAGCGCCAGCAGGGGGCGGGCAATCAGGCTTTGGGCGAAAGCATAAACCCGCATGGTCGTGAACAATGACAAAGCCATCTGCATTGCGACGGCCAGCCAGGACCAGGCGTCGCCGCCGAAGATTTTGCATAGCGCAAGAAAGAACGGGTAGCCGACGGCGCGGAAGGCTGTCAGCGGAAAGAGTTCGGACCCCAGATCCAGCCGATGGGTCCACTCGCCACCCTCTATGATCAAGTCTGCGAACCGGATGTAGTCCCCACTGTCGGGTGTGAACACAGGCCCGATTGCCGCGAGGAAGCCGAGCTTGATAAGGATCAAGGCGGCGAACAGTGCCGACGGTGCATTTTCAGCGACGGCGGATGGCACGGCATTCTCCTTCCGTTGATGTCGTGTCGGGCATTGTGGCGAGCTTGACCGTCTTATGGGCTAATTTCCCCAGTTCGAAAAGGGGCCGGACTGCTGCCCTCTTTCCGAACCAGCCACCAAACTTTAGCTTTTCATAACAAACCATTGTTTATAGGCTGTTATCCGTTGATCCGGTGCGCCCGGCGGAATTGCGGCTGCGGGCGGGTCGGCGACCACGGCAGGTCACCGCGCCGCCCCCTCAAAAAAAACCGGGGGTCGCGCTTTCTGGGAGGGGTCTATGCCAATCAAACGGGATTTGAAGACCGACGCGCTGCTGAAGCAGGTGTCGAAGCTGATGCGGGGCAGCGCCAAGGGCGCCAAGGCGACGACCCTGGTTCATTACGCCGACCAGTATTTCGCCCATATGCCGCCCATGGACATCCACGCCCGTGACGCGGAAACCCTCGCCGGGATCGCCAAAAGCCATTGGAAGACCGCGGCCCAGCACAAGCCGGGCAAGCCGTCGGTGCGTGCCTACAAGCCCGACATCAAGAAGGACGGCTGGACGGCCAACCGCACCGTCGTCGACATCGTTACCGAGGACATGCCGTTTCTGGTGGATTCCGTATCGTCGGAAATGAACCGTCGCGGCCTGACCGTGCATCTGGTGGTGCATCCGATCCTCAAGGTCAAGCGCGACGCCTTGGGCCGCCTGCAGCGCATCCTCGACCCCGGCGAGCCCGAAGACGGCGCGCGCCTGGAATCCTGGATGCATATCGAGGTCGATGAGGAAACGCCCGAGGGCCAGCGGGATATCGAAAAGGGCGTGCTCAAGGTTCTCGAGGACGTGCGCCTGGCCGTTCAGGATTGGCGGCCGATGCGCGAACGCATGGCCCGGATCATCGACGATTTCCGCCATACCTCGGGCCCGGCGCCGCTTGAGGAAGCCAACGAGGTGCGCGAGTTCCTGCGCTGGATCCACGACAACAACTTCACCTTCCTGGGCTCCCGCGATTACAAGATTTCCGGCTCTGGCCCCAAGACATCGGTCGCCGTCGATAAGAAATCGGCGCTCGGCATCCTGCGCGACCTCGACATGTCGGTGCTGACCTATGCGGCGGACAGCTCCAAGATTCCGCCCGAAGTCCGCGCCTTCATCTCCGACCCGGGCCTGATCGTCGTCACCAAATCGAACCAGCGGTCCTCCGTGCACCGGCCCGTGCACATGGACGCCATCGGCATCAAAAGCTTCGACAAGACGGGCAAGGTGACGGGGTTGCGCATCTTCGTCGGCCTGTTCACTTCCGCCGCCTATAACCGCAGCCCGCGCGACATCCCGCTGCTGCGCCGCCGCCTGCAGCAGGTGCTCGACCGCGCCGGCCTGCAGCCCGGCAGCCACGACGGCAAGGCGATGACCAACATCCTGGAAACCTATCCGCGCGACGAACTGTTCCAGATTTCCGAGGAACAGCTGCTGGATACCGCCATGGGCATCCTGCATCTGCAGGATCGTCAGCGCGTCGCCCTGTTTATGCGCCAGGATAATTTCGGGCGTTTCGTGTCCTGCATGATCTATGTGCCGCGCGACCGCTATACCATGAACATGCGCGAACGCATGCAGGACATCCTGTGCGAGGCGCTGAACGGCCGGGTCTCCAACTTCTCGACCACCTTGGGTGATGCGCCCCTGGCGCGGGTCTATCTGATCATCGCGACGGAGCCGGGTAAGCTTCCGGCCTATTACGCGAAGGGCCTGGAAAACAAGCTGACCCGGGCCGCGCGGACCTGGGCCGACGACCTGGCGGAGGCGCTCACCAAGGCCGCCGGTGAAACGGAAGGCCTGCGCCTGACCCGCCGCTTCCAGAATGCCTTCGGCCCGGGCTATACGGCCCAATACAGCGCCGAGGACGCGGTCACCGATATCGAGGTGATCGAGGAATCGCTGACCGCAGAGCGGATCGGCCTGCACCTGTATCGGCCCGAAGGGGCGCCCGGCAATCAGGTCCGCTTCAAGGTCTATCATCCGGACACGGCGGTACCTCTGTCGGATGCCCTGCCCGTGTTCGAACATATGGGCTTCCGGGTGATCGACGAAAACCCCCATGAGGTTTCCTGCGACGACGGCAACGGCGGCGGCGTGAAGACCCTGATGATTCACGACTTCGGCCTGGAAACCCGCGATGGCGGCGACGTCGATATCCCGGCCATCAAGGAAAAATTCGAAGACGCCTTTGCCCGCGTTTGGCGCGGCGAAATCGAAAGCGACGGCTTCAACGCCCTGGTCGCCCGTGGCGGCCTGGACTGGCGCGAGGTCCTGATCCTGCGCGCCTACTGCCGCTGTTTGCGCCAGATGGGCATTCCCTATTCCCAGACCTACATGGAACAGACCTTGGCCAAGCATCTGGGCCTGGCCAACATGATCGTGCAGCTGTTCATGGTCCGCATGGCGGTCTCGAAGCAGCCGGCGGCGGAACGGGACAAGAAGGCGGCGGCCCTGCACGGCAAGATGCGCGACGCGCTCGAGGCCGTGACCAGCGCCGATGAAGATCGCATCCTGACCCGCTTCATCAATCTGGTCGATGCGACGCTGCGCACCAATTTTTTCCAGCCGGCGGCCGACGGCGGATACAAGCCCTATGTTTCATTCAAGTTCAATTCGCGGCTGATCGACGACCTGCCCAAGCCCCGGCCGCTGCGCGAGATTTTCGTCTACAGCCCGCGGGTCGAGGGCGTGCACCTGCGGTTCGGCTTCGTCGCCCGCGGCGGTCTGCGCTGGTCCGACCGGCCGGAAGACTTCCGCACGGAAATCCTGGGCCTGGTCAAGGCACAGCAGGTCAAGAACGCAGTCATCGTGCCGGTCGGCTCCAAGGGCGGTTTCGTGGTCAAGCGCCCGCCCACGGACGGTGGGCGCGACGCCTTCATGGCTGAAGGCATCGAATGCTACAAGACGCTGATCCGCGGCCTGCTGGATGTCACCGATAATCTGAAGGGGACGCGCGTGGTGCCGCCGAAAAGCGTTTATCGCTGGGACGACGATGATCCCTATCTGGTGGTTGCGGCCGACAAGGGCACGGCGACGTTTTCCGACATCGCCAACGGCGTGTCGATGGATTACGGCCATTGGTTGGGCGATGCCTTCGCCTCCGGCGGCTCGGTCGGCTATGACCACAAGGGCATGGGCATCACCGCCAAGGGGGCCTGGGAATCGGTCAAACGCCATTTCCGCGAGATCGGCACGGACATCCAGAATGAAGACTTCACCGTGGTCGGCGTCGGTGACATGTCGGGGGACGTGTTCGGCAACGGCATGATGCTGTCCAAGCACATCAAGCTCCAGGGTGCTTTCAACCACATGCACATCTTCGTCGACCCCAACCCGGATCCGGCCAAGAGCTTCGCCGAGCGTGTGCGCCTGTTCAACCTGGGGCGCTCAAGCTGGTCCGACTACGACACCAAGACGATATCCAAGGGCGGCGGCATTTTCGAGCGCAGCGCCAAGAGCATCAAACTGTCGCCGGAAGCCCGCGCCTGCTTCGGGCTGACCAAGGACACGGTATCCCCCAACGATCTGATCCAGGCCATGCTGCGCGCCCCCGTCGACCTGCTGTGGTTTGGCGGCATCGGCACCTATATCAAGGCGCAGACGGAATCCAGCGCTGATGTGGGCGACCGCGCCAACGACGCCATCCGCATCAACGGCCAGGAGGTCCAGGCCAAGGTCGTCGGTGAGGGTGCGAACCTGGGTGCGACGCAAAAGGGCCGCATCGAATACGCCATGAAGGGCGGGCGCCTGAACACGGATTCCATCGACAATTCCGCCGGTGTCGATTGTTCGGACCATGAGGTCAACATCAAGATCTTGCTGGGCGCCGTGATGGCCAAGGGTGGGCTGACCGAGGCCCAGCGCAACAAGCTTCTCGCCAAGATGACCGACGAAGTCGGCGAACTGGTGCTGAAGCACAACTACAATCAAACCCAGGCGATTTCCTCGATCCAGGCCAAGGGGGCGCATACCCTGGACAACCAGATCCGGCTCATGCGGCTTCTGGAAAAGCGGGGGCTGTTGGAGCGCGCCGTCGAATTCCTGCCCGATGACGAACAATTGTCTGAGCGCGCGGCACAGCACAAGGGTCTATTCCGCCCGGAACTCTCGGTGCTGATCGCCTATGCCAAGAACTGGCTTTATGACGAGCTGTTGAAAAGCGATCTGCCGGACGATCCCTTCCTGTTGGACGAGATCGTGCAGTATTTCCCCTCGGATCTGCGCCAGAAATACCTGCCGGAAATGAAGGCCCATCGGCTCAAACGCGAAATCATCGCGACCCGGGTCACCAACTCCATGGTCAACCGGGTCGGCGATACCTTCGTCACCGAATTCATGGAAAAGACGGGCCGCCAGCCGGCGGAAATCGCCCGCGCTTATACCATCGCCCGTGAGGTTCTGCGCGCCCGCACGATCTGGGCCGAGATCGAAGCCCTGGACAACAAGGTGCCGACCCGGGCCCAGACCTCCATGCTGGCCGATCTCAATCGGCTTTTGGAATGGGTGACCTTGTGGTTCCTGCGCAATGGCAAGAAGGGGCTCGACATCGGCGCTCATGTCGCTGAATTCGGCGCCGGCATGGCGGAACTGGCCGACCATGTCTCGGCCGTGGTGCCCAAGCATTACATCGCCGACATGAAAAACCGGGCCAAGCCCTATCTTGACGACGGCGTGCCGCCGGCCCTGGCGCATAAGGTGGCGCATCTGGTGAACCTGTATTCGGCGCCGGACATCGTCGGCCTTGCCAATCGGCGCAAGATGGACGTGCGCGAGGTCGCCAAAGTCTACTTCGCGCTTGGCACCCGGTTCCGTCTGGGCCGTCTCAGGGCCGCCGCCTCCAACCTGGAATCGGAAGACCATTGGCAGCAGCTGGCCGTCGCCGCCCTGGTCGAGGAAGTCTATTCCCATCAGCTGGCCCTGGCCTCCAACGCCCTCGACCATCTCGGCAAGGCGGGCAAGGACACGGACAAGGCGATCGCCGCCTGGGTCGTGCGCAACCAGGCCGCCGTCGATCAGACCGAGGTGCTGTTGAACGAACTCTGGACGACGGAGGTCAATGACCTGTCCATGGTCGCCGTCGCCTCGCGCCAATTGCGCGCGCTGGCGGATGCTCAGGCATAACGTTCGATGCGAATTTCCGGGACTCTACAAATCAAAACTCTTTGTTTGACCTTATGAGCCCGCAACATTTGGTGTTTTCGTCGTTGAAATTCCGCCCTTATTAGGGGACAGTCCCGCATGACTTTCCCCGACGAAAAGTTCACCGATATCGCCGCCTTCGCCGAGGCCTATTTCCAGGCTTCCCAGGTCGCCCAGGCCTCGGTTGACCGCGTGGCGCTGGCCAAGGCCGGGGCCGTGCTGGCCGGCGCTTACGCGGCGCGCAAGACCATTTATGTCTGCGGCAACGGCGGCTCGGCCGCGATCTCCAACCATCTGGTCTGCGATCACTTGAAGTGCATCCAGACGGACACGGGCCTGCGCCCCCGGGTTGTTTCGCTGTCGGCGACCATCGAAACCATCACCGCCGTCGCCAACGACATCTCCTACGACGAGGTTTTCGTCTATCAACTGCGCACCCTGGCCGATCCGGGTGACGTTTTGATCTCGGTCTCGTCGTCGGGCGATTCGGAAAACGTGGTGCGGGCCTGCGAATGGGCCAAGGCCAACGACCTAGCGGTGATCGCCATGACCGGGTTCGCGGGCGGACGCACGCAAGGACTTGCGGACGTCAACCTGCACGTGACCGGCGACAATTACGGCGTCGTCGAAGACACCCATCAGGCGCTTATGCATATCCTGGCCCAGTTCATCCGCCAAGATCACATGACGGCCGAATTGATCCGTGACCGCAAGTTCTGACCATAACCTTTTGAACTAAAAGAAAAGGGCCGCATAAGCGGCCCTTTGTCGTTTCGCGCAAAACAACTTCGATGGGGCCCGGTGGGCCTCTCAGGTTTTGCGACGGGTTGTTTTTGAAATGATCAGTGGCGGAAATGCCGCATCCCGGTGAACACCATGGCCAGGCCGCGTTCGTCGGCGGCGGCAATGACCTCGTCGTCGCGCACACTGCCGCCGGGCTGGATGATCGCCGTGGCCCCCGCGTCTGCCGCCGCCATCAGGCCGTCGGCAAAGGGAAAGAAGGCGTCCGAGGCGACGACGGAGCCAATGGCCCAGCTTTCGGCGTCACCGGCGACCCGGGCTGCGTCCTGGGCCTTCCAGGCGGCGATGCGCGATGAATTGACGCGGCTCATCTGCCCGGCGCCCACGCCCACGGTCGCTCCACCCTTGGCATAGACGATGGCGTTGGACTTCACATGCTTGGCGACGGTGAAGGCGAAGGTCAGATCGGTCATTTCCGCTGTACTAGGTGCCCGCTTGGTCACAACCTTGAGATCGCCGACGAGGCCGGCGTCGCGGCCCTGCAGCAGGTATCCGCCGGCTAGGGAGCGTACGGTCATGCCGGATGCGGTGGGATCTGGCAGGGCGCCGGTGACCAGCACGCGCAGATTTTTCTTGGCCGCCAGCACGGCTTTGGCGCCGTCGTCGATGGCCGGTGCGATGACGACCTCGGCGAACAGCTCGGCCACGGCTTCCGCCGTCTTGGCGTCCAGTGCCCGGTTGACGGCGATGATGCCGCCGAAGGCACTTTCCGTATCGCAGGCCAGGGCCCGCTGATAGGCATCGAACAGGTCGCCGCCCAGGGCCACGCCGCAGGGGTTGGCATGTTTGACGATGACGCAGGCGGGTTTGTCGGAAAATTCGGCGACCAACTCAAAAGCCGCATCGGTGTCGTTCAGATTGTTGAAGCTGAGTTCCTTGCCCTGCAGTTGTTCCGCCGTGGCGACGCCGGGCCGGGCCGGACCGCCGGCATAGAACGCCGCCGTCTGGTGGGGATTCTCGCCATAGCGCAAAATCTGGCGCCGTTCCCCGGCGAAAGTCAGGCGGGTCGGGAAGGTGTCGCCCAATTGGCCCGCGAACCAGCCGGAAATCGCCGCGTCATAGGCGGCCGTGCGCCCGTAAGCCGTGGCGGCCAGATGCCTGCGGAATTCCGCCGTGGTCGCCCCCTTGTTGGCGGCCATCTCTTCCATCAGCTTGCCGTAGTCGCCGGCATCGCCGACCACGGTGCCGTCACCGTGGTTTTTGGCGGCGGCGCGGATCAGGGCCGGGCCGCCGATGTCGATGTTTTCGATGCAGTCGTCGAATTCGGCGCCCTTGGCCACCGTCGCCTCGAACGGATAGAGGTTCACGACCAACAGGTCGATCGGCTTGATGCCGTGGGTTTCCATGGCCTGCTGATGTTCCGCATTGGCGCGCACGGCCAACAGACCGCCGTGGATCATGGGTTGCAGGGTCTTGACCCGGCCGTCCATGATTTCGGGAAAGCCGGTGAAGTCGGATACCTCGATGACCGGCACGCCCGCATCCTGCAGCAGTTTGGCGGACCCGCCCGTGGACAGAATCTCGACGCCTTGGGCGGTCAGGAAGGCGCCCAACTCGGCCAGTCCGGTTTTATCGGAAACGGATATCAGGGCGCGGCGGATCGGCTCGGTCATGCTTGTTCGACTCTCTTTTCCTGGGGGATATGGGGAGGGGCGGCGATGGTGCCGGTGAATTCGGGCACCAGGGCGCCGACGACATCGGCGGCGGCGCTGAGATCGCCCTGGCGGCAGGCATCGGCAAGGCGCCGGAAGGCGGCCTCGACCTCTTCCAGGGTGATCAGACGGGGTGTCGCCAGCAACACGCCCGGCTGCACCGTCGGTACCGGCGCTTCGTCGCCGTGGAAGATTTCCTCGTACAGTTTCTCGCCCGGGCGGATGCCGGTGAATTCGATCTTCACATCCTGGTCGGGAACCAGCCCGGCCAGGCGGATCATCTGGCGCGCGAGATCGACGATCTTTACCGGTTTGCCCATGTCGAGCACGAAGATGCGGCCGTCGGCGTCGCTTTTCACGCCCAACGCCGAGGCGGACAGGACCAGTTCCACCGCCTCGCGGATGGTCATGAAATAGCGGGTCATCTCGGGGTCGGTGACGGTCAGGGGCCCGCCCAAGGCCAATTGTTTCTGGAACAATGGTACGACCGATCCCGTGGAGCCCAGCACGTTGCCGAAGCGCACGGTGACGAACCGGGTTCCCTGGCTGTTGCGGCGGCTTTCCACGTCCATGGCCTGACAGGCGATTTCCGCCAGCCGCTTGCTGACGCCCATGACGCTGGTCGGGTTGACGGCCTTGTCCGTGGAGATCATGACCATGGCGGCGGCCCCGGCGTCGCGCGCGGCCCGGGCGACGCAAAGCGTGCCGATGGCATTGGTGTCCAGACCCTCGGCCATATTGTTTTCGACCAGAGGCACATGCTTGCGCGCCGCGGCGTGGAACACCAGTTCCGGGGCGACGTCTGTGAAGATACGGGCCATTTGGTCCGCATTGCGCACATCGGCCATCACCGCGCGGCGCGGAATAGCCGGAAAGCTGAGCGAAAGCTCCATGTCGATCTCGTACAGCGCGAATTCGGACAGGTCCAACAGCACGATGCTTTTCGGCCTGAACTGGCAGACCTGCCGGGCCAGCTCCGATCCAATGGACCCGCCAGCACCGGTGATCATCACGCGGCGGCCCTCAATCAGGCCGGCCATGGCGTCGCGGTCCAAAGGCGTCTGCGGCCGGCCTAACAGGTCTTCGACGGCGATGGGACGCAGGTCCATCTTGTCGGTGATGCCGTCCTTGAAATCGGTCATCTTGGGCAGGCGGGCCAGACTTAAACCCAGCCGGTCGGCCTCGGACAGCAATTCACGCACGACCGAGCCGTCCATGGACGGACGGGTCAGCACGACCCGGCGTGGCTGGTCCGGCGTTCCGGAGAAGCGGGTTGTGGCGGTGGCCAGATTATGCACGGTTCCGACGACCTCGATGCCTCGGATATACTGGCCGACACGGCCCGGTCGTTCGGACAGCAGGCCGACGACCCGGTATTCGGGCTGATCCGTCGCGGCGAGCGCGCGGATGAACAATTCAGCCTCGTCGCCGGCCCCGGCCAGAAGCACGGGAATCCGCCCTTCCTTGGTGTTCTGTGACGGAACCGACGCGGCTCTGTCCTTAAGGATCCGGTGGACGAAGCGGGGACCGCCCAACATGCCGATCAACAAAATCCATTGGATGGCGAATACCGAGCGGGGGAAATCTTCCAGCCGGACCCAGATGAACATGGCGAGAAGGAAGATCAGAACCGCGAGGCTGACCGCTTTGGTGATCGTCAACAGGTCGTTGATGGAGGCATAGCGCCAGACCCCGCGGTAGAGGCCCGCGACATAGAAAACAACGGCCGCCGCAAGGGTGAAAAAACCACCGGCAATCAGCATCACGTCGGCCGGCTGTGCCCAGATGGCATCGCCCAGGCGCAGGTAAAGCGCCAGCGGAAAGGACAGTCCGGCCATGAAGATGTCGTGGCCGTAGACGATCCATCCTCTCGGTGGAATGCGGCGGGTGGGCAATTTGAACAAGGCTAAATCCATTGCCTGTGGTGATGCCGGTGCTCGACGCGGTCCGGCATGACGTCTTTCGCCTCTGCTTTTACCATCACTGCCCGGAACCTCAAGGGTTCGCCACGTCGCCGTGCCGGCGGAACAGAGCCAGCAGACATCCCGTGGCCCCTGCGGCGGCGGCCAGGGCGAGCCAAGGCCCGACCCAGGGGACGAGCACGGCCAAGGCGATCAGCAAGACATCGAGTAGCATAATAAAGGCGGATACCCGGGCATGGCTACGGCCAGCCTGGATGGCCTGTTGGTAAAAATGCTCGCGGTGGGCCCGCCAGGGCGCATCCCCTCGCAACAGCCGGCGCATCAGGGTCAGCGTCGCGTCGGCCAGATAATAGGCGGGCAGGATGAAAGCCGGCGCCCAGGCACCGGCGGCCGCCATTTCCAGCAACAGCCAGCCGATGAGAAAGCCGAGCGGGACGCTGCCGACATCGCCCATGAAAACCTTGGCCGGATGCCAGTTCCAGATAAGGAAACCGGCGGCGGCGGCGGCCAGACAAAGTCCCAACCCAGCCTTGTCCGGCGGCACCAGACCCAAGCCTGCAAGGATAACGACCCCGATTCCGATACCCAGGCATTCGACGCCCGTGATGCCGTCGATGCCATCCATGAAATTAAATAGGTTGATGAACCAGACCCAGCCCAGGCCGACGCCGATCAGTGCCACGGGCCCCGGAACAGCGTCGGGCAGCCAGCCTGCCAGGGCCGGGTTCAGGGACAGGACCCAGGCAACCGCGGCGACATGGCCGGCGAACCGCAACCCTGTCGGCACGCGGCGGAAATCGTCGATCAAGGAAATCGCCGCCAGACCCAGGGCCGCCAGGGCGAGGGGGAACAGCCCGTCACCACCCAGCCACAACCAAGCCGGGATCAAGGTGGCCACGATCAGGATACCGCCACCCACGGGGGTTGGGCGGTGATGGCTGCTGCGTTCGTTGGGATGGTCGAGCAACTGAAGGCGTCGAAGCAGGGCAATCAGCGGCCCCGAGCCGAGGGCAACGCCGCCGAACACCAGGACGGCGGCCAGCGCCGTATCGATTGTCATGGCCATGGCGGATGTTACGCCCGGGCCCGGGTGGACGGGAAGGGGGGTGCGCCCAGGATCTGCCCGTAAAGCGCCTGCATGGCGGCGCCGATCCGTTCCTGCGACAGGCGGGCCTCGACATCCCGGCGCGCCGCGGCGCCGTAGGCATGGCGGAGGCCGCTGTCGTTCGCCAAGCGGTCGATGGCGTCGGCCAGGGCGACCGCATCATGGGGGGGCACCAACAGGCCGTTTTCACCATCGCGGACCAGGGCGCGGCAACCCGGTACGTCGGTCGCGACCAGGGGGCGGCCCGAGGCTGCGGCCTCCAGCAGGCTTTTTGGCAGCCCCTCGCGGTAGGACGGCAGCACGGCGATATGGGCCGATGCCCAAACGGTGGCGATGTCGTCCCGTTCGCCGGTCCATTCGACCAGGCCTTCCGCCACCCAGGCGTCGATCTGGTCCTGAGTCACGGTGGTCGGGTTGCCGGGGTCTGGGGCGCCGACCAGGACCATGCGGATGTCGCGTCCACGGTCCTTCAACAGTTCCGCGGCCCGGGCGAACTCCACGACCCCCTTGGTTTTCAACAGGCGGCCGACCAGAACGGCGCGCACGGGCGGTGCCGGGGGTTCAGGGGCGGCCGGAAACTGCGCCAGGTCGACCCCCGATCCGGGGATCAGGTGCGTGCGCTCGGCCCGGCCAATGCCGCGCGCGGCAAGGAAGTCACGGTCGTCCTCGTTCTGCACCAGCATGTGCACCTGTGTATGTCCGCACAGGCAGCGGAGGAATCCCATCAACAGGTTGCCCAACAGCCGGCTTTTCAAGGGTCGTCTTGCTCCGTCGTCGGTGAACAGGATACCAAGCCCGGTGAAGGCGTTGATGACTGTGGCGCCGCGAGCGCAAAGTCGCGCCGCCAGAGTGCCGTAAAGCACCGGTTTGGCGGCGACGTTGTGAATCAATTGGGGACGGAAGCGGCGCAGGGTGCAAATCAGCGCGGCGAGGTAGCGCAGATCGCCGATGGGTGACAGGCCTGCGCGCTCGACCGGCGTATGAAACACCGTGAAACCGAGGGCGCGGATGGCTTCGGCATGTTCCGACACGCGTGTCGCCACGGCGACCTCGAACCCCATGTCCAGGGCGGCCCGCGCCATGGGCAAACGGTGGCGCAGAAACGCCCAGTCCTCGGTCACGATGAACAGCAGCCGCGGGCGCTGGGGCCGCATGTCCGGCATGGCGATCAGCCGGCTCCACCCACCGTCACAGCCGCCACAGGTCGACCGTGGACGGTCGGCCGTTACGCGCCAGCCGTGCGCGGACGTCGACGACCAGACCGTCGTCGTCGGACAGGAGTCCGGCGATCCAATCCCAGCCCCGTGCCAGGTAGGCCTCATGCGGGACGGCCAGAATCACCGCATCCGCTTGACCAAGGGTGTCATCTTCCGCCAATTCCACGCCAAACTCGTGTTTGACTTCCGCCCGGTCGGCCATCGGATCATGCAGCGTCACGTCGGCTCCGAAGCGTTCCAGCTCGTGCGCGATGTCGATCACCTTGGTGTTGCGGACGTCGGGTACATTCTCTTTGAACGTCAGACCCAGGATGGTCACGCGAAATGATTTGATGCCGCCTTTCTTGGACAGGCGTCGCATGGTTTCACGGGCGATGAAGGGGCCCATCTCGTCATTGATGCGGCGTCCGGCCAGGATGACCTCGGGCCGGTAGCCGGCCATTTCGGCGCGATGGGTCAGATAGTAGGGATCGACGCCGATGCAGTGTCCGCCGACCAAACCCGGCGTGAACGGCAAAAAATTCCACTTTGTGCCGGCGGCGGCAAGAACATCGGAGGTGTCGATGTCCAGACGGTCGAAGATCAGGGCCAGCTCGTTCATCAGCGCGATGTTCAGGTCGCGCTGGGTGTTCTCGATCACCTTGGCGGCTTCGGCGGTCTTGATGGTTGGCGCCATATGCACGCCTGCCGTGACGACGGCGCCGTAGGTGTCGGCGACGATGCGTGCGGTTTCCGCGTCGCAGCCTGATACGACCTTCTTGATGGTTTCGAACCGATGTTCCCGGTCGCCCGGGTTGATGCGTTCCGGTGAATAACCGACGAAGAAATCGCGGCCGTAGGTCAGGCCGGAGCGTTCCGCCAGGATCGGCACGCATTCTTCTTCCGTCGCCCCCGGATAGACGGTCGATTCGTAGACGACGATGTCGCCCTTCTTGAGGATGGCGCCGAGCGCTTCCGTCGCGGCCGTCAGCGGCCCCAGGTCCGGTCGGCGAAGGCCGTCAATCGGTGTCGGCACGGTGACGATGTGAAAATCGGCCTTGGCCAGATCCGCCGGGTTGTCGGTGAAGGTCAGACCGGCGGCCTCAAGGTCGGCGGCGGAAACTTCGTGTGTGCGGTCATGGCCGGCACGAAGTTCATCAAGCCGCGCGGTCGAAATGTCGAAGGCGACGACGGAAAACCCGTTGCGTCCGAAGGCGGCGGCGACGGGAAGGCCTACGTAACCCAGGCCGATTACGGAAATGCTGCGTTTCGTCATATTCAGGCTCTTAACCTCTTCGCGTCATTGAAACAACTAGGTTCCGCATCGGCGCATCAGCGCCTAAGATCGCCGCGCACCGCCAACCGCCCGACCATGAACGACCGGACCTTGAATATGCCCGACGGTTCCAAGACTGCGATTGTAATCTCTTCGGACGCCAATTACTTCGATCTGCTCATGGGAACCGTGCGTTCCCTGCGGGAACGGGCGCCGGAATTGGATGCCGATCTTTGTATTCTCGACGTCGGACTGACGGCGGATCAGGTTGCGGTTCTGAAGGATATGGCGGCCTTGGTGGTGACCGCAGGTTGGGACTTCGATTTTCCCGGCCGGGATCATACGCCGGGATATTTCAAGGCGATGGTGTCCAGGCCCTACCTGCCGAACCATTTCCCTGGTTACGATATTTATATGTGGATCGATTCCGATGCCTGGGTCCAGGACGCATCGGTCATTTCCCTGTTTCTCGATGCGGCGGCGGGTGGCGAGCTTGCGATCGTCCCGGAAATCGATCGCGGATATACCGCCCATTACAAACGGCCCCGGCCCTACTGGCGGCGGCCCAGCCACCGCATGTACCGCTGGGCCTATGGATGGAAGGTGGCTGATCGTCTTGGCCGTAATCCGATCCTCAATTCCGGCGCCTTCGCGTTGCGCGGCGACGCGCCCCATTGGCGCTTGTGGCAGACGGCGCTCAAAACCGCCCTATGTCGCTGGCGTCTTCGGCCCGGCATTCGGGACCTTTACGGTCGGATATCGGAACAGACGGCGCTCAATTACGTGGTGTTCGGCGACAAGGCGCCGGCGACATTCCTGCCGGCCTATTGCAACTGGCTGTGCGGCCACGGCACGCTAAAATTCGACCCGGCCCGGCGTTTGTTCGTGGAACCGCATGCGCCGCATCAGCCGCTCGGCATTGTCCATCTGGCCGGGGACGGCGTGCAGAACAGGGTGTTCGACATCGCGCAGACCGATGGGGGTAGCATTTCCACCGGGCTTACGTATCCGGACGTCGTGTCCTTGATCGCGCCGTCAGGTTAGGCGCCGCGCCGCCGCCAGGCCGCCCACAGGGCCATGGCCATGATCAGGACCGTTCCGGCGATCAGTCCAAATCCCGACTGCAAGGCCGCATAGGGGTCTGCGTAGAACAGCCTGAAAGGCAAATAGAACAGCCAGGCTGCGCGCAGCGCCTGGCCCAGCCATCCGGCGCTCTCTGACAACCAGCCATCGAACAAGGCCAGCACGGCCCCGAAAGCGGCGAAGATGATCAGGACCCCCAGGGCGCCAAGGCTGAAATATCCGAGTGACAACAGATCCACGGGGATCCACGGCAGCAACCGCGCCGCGAGGCTTAGGACCATCGGCGGCAGCGTTTCGACCCCCGTAAGGTTGGGCAGCATGTAGAGCAGGCCCAGGGGAATGTCGATGAAGTAGCGGAAGGAAATTGGGTCGGGAACGACGGTCAGGGTATGGGCGGACGCGATGTGGGGAAAGCCGAATTCCGCGAGAATGGAGATGACGGTGCCCAGCAGGTTGGAAGCCAGTGCATTGAGAATCTTCGGGATGGCGAGATGGAGATGCGAGAACGAATGATGCGGTGCGCTGGCGATCAACAGGGCAAGCAGGCCGATTGCCGCGGCCGCGAGTACCACCCACTTTTTGGATTTCAGCATGAATACGGTGGCGACCAGGGGAATCAGCAGGAACGACCCCAACTCCAGCCGGCCGCTGGCGTGCCACATGCGTGCGAAGGCGACCGCCCAGGCGACGGCGGCCAACACACCCAGCAGCCAACGTATCGTGCCGGTGCTGCGCACGGCGGCGGCGGTCAGCACGAGAAACGCGGGCAGGGCGATCTGTGCGAGAATCTGCAAGGCACCCCACTTGGCGGAAACTTCACCGCTGCGGATGCCGGGGCCAGTCAGATAAAAATCGGACAGGGACCCGAATTGAGAGCCGTACAAGCCCAGGGCCGTTCCGGCCAAGCCGAGAAGCACCACACCAAGGGCGGCGAGGTAAGACACCGGCAGGCAGGTTTGATCGAATGGCCGGATCGGCAGGCGGGTGCCGCATAGGTATCCGAACAGAAGCGCGACGTAGCCACCGATCAACAGAATGAAGGCGGTCAGATACGCCCCTGAGGGTAATCTTAGGTGATCCGCGAGATCCAGCAGATACAACCGCATGCCCCAGGGATTGTAGAGCGGTCCGCGGGGACCGTATTGCCACGGCGTATCTGGCAGGAGTGTCACTAGGAACGGTGGCAGACAGTAACCGATCGCGATCAGAATGTGCACGGCGGTCAAGAACGTGATCCTGCGGACGAGGCGGAAATGAATAATCTCGACCGCCACCATTGCCGTCATCAGGCCGGCACTTAGAATCAGAACCGGAGTCATGCCCGCTCCGCTCCGGCGGTGCGGGCCCAGGGCACCAGCCCCGTGCGCCGGCAAATAATGACGCTTGATATGCCGGCGCGAATGACCATCGCGGCACCGGTCGCCACCGCAGCACCCTCAATCCCGAAGCGCGGGATCAGGATCAGGTTGAGGATCAGGTTGATCCCCAACGTCAGTGCGGAAACCAAGGCGTTCATGCGTTCGAAAGGACCGACCAGAAAGAACATTTCGACGGCGCCCATCAGGGAATAGGCAAGGTACGCCAGGGTAAGAATGACGACGACCTCGCCGCCCGGAAGGAAATCCGGACCGAACAGGCCAAGGATCAGGGAGCGTCCGGGCAGGATCACCGCCAGCATCGCCGCACAAGCCGCGACCGACAGCAAGGTCGCCACGTTCATGCGGCTTTGAAGTTCGGCGGCCTTACCCTCGGCGAACAGCTTTGCCGCCATTGGACCGAACCGGGCGCGCACGGCGATCACCGGAAAAATCGCGAGCAATGCAACCTTGGCGGCGGGTGCATACAGCCCCGCCTGTTCCGTGCCCAGGATATGGCCGATCATCAGAATATCCATTTGCGTCAGCAGAATGGTCAGGCCGGTGACCGCGACATATGGAAGGCTGACCTTTAACCAGTCCCGCCATGATGGCGCGGGGCGGTCATCGGTTGCCGGCTCGGCGAGGATACTGGACCGCGCATAGGCCATGAGCACGATCAGCACACCCAGACTGACGCCCAGGTTCACGGCCATCACTAGGGCCGCGTCGAGGGCTGCGATCTGTGCAAGGGCAAAAACGGCGGCCAGTAAAGCGAGAGGGCGGGCAATCTCGAACACCAGGGTTGATTGAACCACGCGCTCAAGCCCCTGCAATACGGCCGTTCGTTGCTGGATCAGGGCCATCACCACGGTCAACGCCAGGGCGCCGTACAGGGTGCCGCGCATTTCCTCGGCTGTTTGCGGCAATATCCAGGTAACGGTGGCCCACCCGATGGCCATGATGCATGCCCCCAAAATCAGGACGACCCGGTTGGAGAAACCGACGACTGCCGTCATGGCCGCGCGGTTGCCCTGGGCGCGATACTCGGCGATGAACCGGACCATGGACAGGTTCAAGCCCGCCTGGATGAGGATGAACAGGATGCTTAGCCAGGACAGGGCGAAGACGTAAGTGCCGTAGGATGCGACGCCGAGCCAACGGGCGAACAGGACATGTGAAACAAAGGCCAGGCCCGCACCCGCTACATTGACGGCGAGTATCTTCGCGCCGTCGACGAACAAAAGGTCGCTCGTCAAGGCGCGGATTGCCGGGGCAAGGCGCATCAGGTTCCGGGGGTTCTGTTCGTCAGACGCATCAGGACATCCTGGGTCGCGCCCGCGCGGATGTCCCAGGAATGGGCGGCGACGATGGCCTCGCGGCCCCGTGCCCCCATGGCCGTTACCGTTGCCGGGTCGGCCGCCAGATCGGCGACGGCGCGGGCCAGGGCGTCCGGGTCTTCAGCCGGCACGGCCAGACCGCAATCGTTGTCGCGCACCAGGTCGGCCTGCCCCGGAAAGTCGGATACCACGGCGGGCACGCCGCAAGACAAGGTTTCGAATACCTTCAGCGGATAAAGCCCCGTGCCCGTGCGGTCGCCCAGATTGTTCTTCGGCACCAGGCCGCAGATGCTTTTGGCGACGATGCCCGGCAGCACGCGATAGGGCTGGCGGCCAAGATCGCGGATGCCTGGGTCCGCCGCCGCCGCGGCCTCGACCGCCGGGCGTTCGGGCCCGTCGCCGACGATCACCAGATCGACGCCCGCGGGCCATGCCGGGGATTGTTTGGCGGCAAGCAACGTGGGGATGCCCTGCCAACGGGCGAGCCCACCGAAAAATACGGCGTAACGCGCGGGCAGGTCGACGTCACAGGAGGCACCTGGATGAAACAGGTCCGTGTTGGCGCCGTTGGGCACCACGTCGACCGGCGTCGCCACACCCTGGCCGCGCACCCAATCGGCAAGCTGCGGCGTCACGGTGATCAGCCGTCCGGCCCATTGGAACTGTTTGCGCCACATCCATTTGATGATACCGGCGAACGGCCGCGCCCAGGCATAGGCGATGGCGACATCTTCATAAGGGCCGTTGATTTCGTGCACGATGGGCGCACCCCGCAGCCGCGCCCAAAGCGACGCCGGAAACGCCAGAAAGTGGGATCGAACGTAGACCGTTTGCCCGTCTTCAAAGGCGCGCATCACCCGCCATTGCAGGCAGAGATATTCCATCATCCGCCGCGCCAGGCCGGGCCGCTTCCAGTGACCGGAATAGGACGGCACGAACAGATCGGCAGTCCAGCCCCGGCGCTGCAGCCCGCCCACGATCTCGTGTATATGGGCATAGGAGGCCTGCCCCTCACGCGGAGCCTCCAGGGCGAGGTAGAGAAGATGCTTGCGCGTGTTCACGCCGCGCCGCCGTCTTTGCTGCTCAGATATGCGGTGATCGCCTGGGCGATGCGCTGCGCCGCGTTGCCGTCGCCGTAGGCGTCGATGTCACGGCGGGGGATGTCCGCTTCGGGTGATTGCCACAGGCGGTTCCATCCGGCGTCGATCGTCTCGGTCCATTCCGTTTCGTCGCGCAGGGTGATGCAGGGCACGCGGTGGAAATAGGCTTCCTTCTGCAGGCCGCCGGAATCGGTCAGCACGCCCGCACTCGCCTTCACCAGATGGGTCATTTCGAGATAGCCGAGCGGGTCCGTCACGGTAATGCCGTCGAGGGTCAGGCCGGCCCGCTGGAGGGCCGCCTTGGTTCGGGGGTGCAGGGGCAGGACGACCGTACCCGGCCGCGCCTTGAGGAATTCGATAACCTTGGCCAACTGTGCGTCGTCGTCCGTGTTCTCGGCCCGGTGCACGGTCGCGACTTCGTATTCACCGGGGGTCAAGCCGAGGCGCTGAACGACGTCCGAACCTTCCGGTCGTTCGGCGGCTGCCAGGGCCGCGTCGAACATCACGTCGCCGACCAGCATGACGCCGGCGGAGATGCCTTCCTTGGCCAGGTGCGAGACCGCCAGCGGCGTCGGGCAGAACAGCAGCGCCGACAGATGATCGGCGACGCGGCGGTTGATCTCTTCCGGCTGGGCGCGGCGGAACGACCGCAGGCCGGCCTCCACATGGAACACGGGAATGTCCAGTTTGGCCGCGACCAATGCGGCCGCCAGGGTCGAATTGGTGTCGCCGTAAATAAGAAGACCGTCGGGCCGGTCGGCAGTCAGCACCGGTTCCAGCGCGATCAGCATGCGCCCGGTCATGTCGCCGTGGCGGCCGCCGCTGATGCCCAGATTGTGGTCGGGCGTCGACAGGCCAAGCTCGCGGAAGAACACGTCCGACATGCCGTCATCGAAATGCTGACCCGTGTGGATCAGCACCTCATCGATGCCCGCGTCCCGGAAGGCGCGCGACACGGGTCCCGCCTTGATGAACTGGGGGCGCGCCCCGACGACGGTTGCGATGCGCGTCACGCGCCGACTGCTTCTTTCAACGCGGCCAGGATGCGATCCTGGGTCGCGGCGTCCAGATAGGGGTGCATGGGCAGGCTCAGCACGTCATGGGCCAGGGCCTGTGATACCGGCGTGCCGTTTCCGGCGCGGGGGTAATGGGCATAAGCCGGCTGGTCCGATAGCGCCACCGGGTAATAGACCGCCGTGGGCACGCCCTGTTCCTTCAGCGCCGCGGCGACGGCATCGCGATCGGCAACGCGGATCGTGTATTGGGCCCAGGCGCTGACCGCGCCGTCGATCACGGCGGGCGGTGTCGCGATGCCGGCGAGTCCCTCGGCATAGCGGGCGGCGACGGCCTGGCGCTTTTCAATCTCGTCTTTGAAAATGTCGAGCTTGGCCAGCAGCACGGCGGCCTGGATCGTGTCCAACCGCGCGTTCAGCCCGACCGCCACATTGTCATATTTGTTGGTGCCCTGGCCGTGCACGCGCAGGCTTCGCATGCGGGCCGCCAGGTCGGCGTCGTCGGTCAGCACCGCACCGCCGTCGCCGTAACAGCCCAGGGGCTTGGCGGGGAAAAAACTGACGGATGTTGCGTCGCCCCAGGACCCGACCGGTTTCCCATCGAGTGCACCGCCATAACTTTGCGCGGAATCCGCCATCACCTTCATGCCGTGGGCATCGGCGATTTTCTGGATCGCCGGATAGTCGGCAGGCTGGCCGAACAGGTCGACGGGGATCACGGCCTTGAGGTTCAGGCCCGCGTCCTTGGCCGTGGCCACGGCGCTTTCAAGGGATGCTGTGTCCATGTTGAAGGTATCGGGCAGGACATCGCAGAACACCGGCGTGGCGCCGGTCAGCGCCACCACCTCCGCGGTCGAGGCGAAAGTCATGGCCGGCACGATGACCGCGTCGCCGGGCCCGATGCCCCAGGCCATGAGCACGAGCAGAAGCGAGTCCGTGCCGCTGGAGCAACTCACGCAATGAGCGGCGCCGCCCATGTCGGCCAGGCGTTTTTCCAGCTCGGCGACCTCGGGCCCCATGATGAAGCGGCCGTGGTCGAGGACTTTGGCGATGGCCTGGTCCACCGCGTCGCCGAGGCGTGCGCGCTGAGCCTGAAGGTCGATGAAGGCGATGGGAGAGGCGGTCATGAGGTGATTTCTTTCAATGTGCCGGTATCGGTGACTTTATATTTGCGGCCTTCGCGCGGACAGACCAGATCGTCGCCCAGGCGTTCACCCGCATGACTGACCCAGCCGATGCGCCGGGCCGGCACACCGGCCATCAGGGCGTGGGCCGGCACGTCGGAGGTGACCACGGCACCTGCAGCGATCATGCAGTAATCGCCGAGTGCATGGCCGCAGACGATGGTTGCGTTGGCGCCAATGGTCGCCCCCTCGCCGACCGGGGTTTCCCGGAAGTCGTCCTTGCGGTCGACCTCGGCGCGCGGCGTCAGCACGTTGGTGAACACGCAGCTCGGCCCGCAGAACACGCCCCGCCCCAGGGTCACGCCCTTGTAGACGCTGACGTTGTTCTGAATCTTGCAGTTGTCGCCGATGGTCACATCCGGCCCGATCGAGGCGTTTTGTCCGACCACCACGCCGGTGCCGATCTTGGTTCCCGGCAGCACATGTGAGAAATGCCAGATCTTGGTGCCACTGCCGATGGCCACGCCGTCGTCGACGACCGCCGTCTGGTGAACCTTGGCGCCGGGGAACCGGCCCGTGCCGATCGCGTCGCGTGTCGCACTCATGTCCGTCTCCGCCCGTTCCAATATGCTCAATACCCGCATGCCCTCGGCGCCGTCCGTGCGGGGCGTTTCGCCCGTCGCGACGCATTCCAGGAAGTGACGGCACTCCATCGCCAAGGGCTCTCCCTCGTCCAGGGCGACGGGCATGGCCTCGGCCTTTTCCGGCGTCGGCACGCCGTCGCGCCAGTCGATGCGATGAGGGTAAAGCAGCAATTTGCGCTCCCACGGTTCGCCGTCGTTGAACACGGCCATGGCCTTGTCGCCGACCACGACCAGCTTCTGTTCCTTGAAGGGATGCAGCCAGGATACGAAGACATGGGCCTGCACGCCGCCGGGAAAGGTCAGATGCGTGGTCGTGACGTCGGCGATGACGTTGTGCAGATAGCTGCCGCCCTCGGCGCGCACGGCTGTCGGCTCATCGCCGACCAGGGCCAGGATCATGGAAATATCGTGCGGCGCGAAAGACCACAGGGCGTTTTCCTCGCGCCGGATCTTACCCAGGTTCAGACGGTTGGAATAGAGGTACTGCAGCTTGCCCAATTCCCCCCCGCGGACCATCTCGGTCAGCTTGATGAAGGCCGGATGGTACTGCAGCAGATGGCCGACCATGAGAATGCGCCCGGCGGTCTCGGCGGCGGTCAGCACGCCCTCGGCCTCGGCGACGGTCAGCGCCAGGGGCTTTTCCACGAACACATGCTTGCCGGCCTCCAGGGCCTGGATGGCAAGGGTGGCATGGGCCTCGGCCGGGGCGGCGATGACGACGCCCGAAATGGCGGGATCGGCCAGGATGGCGGCATAGTCCTTGACCGGAACATCGTAGGTTTCCGACATCGAGGCGGCCAAATCCGGGTTGGCGTCGGCCACGGCGGCCAGTGCCCCAAGCGCATGGAAATTGCGCACATGGTTCTTGCCCCAATGGCCGCAGCCGATGACGGCGACTTTGGGCGATGGCGTGGTTTGTGATGTGATCATGAAGCGAGTGTCACTTTGGTTTGGGCGAAAGGGTCACGGCAACGAACACGGCGTTCAGGCCGGGGCATTGGGTGAATTCATGCACCGTGCCGATGTCTTCCAGCAAGGTTTTCAGCCGGTTTTCCGTGAAATAATGAAAATGCAGGTTATCCAGCGGCCTTCCCGTGGCGAGCTTCCGTTCCCGGCGCGCCAGATGCCAGGCGACGCGCGGCCAGGTCAGGGCGCTGTATAGCCAGAAAGCCAGGGTTCGGGTCAAGGCGTTGCGATGGGTTTGGCACAGGTCGACTATCCGCGTGGACAGTTCGGAGCGCGCGATCAGGGGCGAATCGTGCACACCGCTCCAGATGATCACATGGCCACCGTCGGTGAGATTCGCGGCCAGGGTCAAGGCGTTCCTAGCATCCTCGAAGTGATCCAGCGAGGTCGCAAACACCGCCAGGCCGAATTTTTCGTCCTTCGGTTGTTCGGCCAAATCTTCCAAACGTCCGCAGATAAAGGCGTAGTCCCGGTTCGGATTCTCGTCCAGAGGGTCGAGGCCGGCATAATCCATGGTCGCCGCGATGTTGCGGATGTAGGGCGGCAGCGCGGTGCCGATTCCGCAGCCCAGGTCGATCATGCTGCGTTGCCCCCAGATTCCGGCCCACTTGGCGATGAACCCTTCGAACATCGACATAGTTTCCAGGATCGCGGGGGGGTAATCCCCGGCCTGATGATGATCGCGGTATTCCTCCAACGACGCTTCGGTGATGCGCTGCCATTCTTCGCTGCCCTGCTGATCAAGGCGCAGGGTTCCTCGTTCGCGAAGTAGGGCGGCGATTTTCAGGGGCGTGTCGGGGGAATCTGTCATCGCGTCACGCGGCAAAGGAAACTTGGTTGATTTCGGCCCAACGGATCAAATTCGCCGCTCGCCAAACATGTTGCGGCATGGCCCCGTCGTTGGCGATTAGTTTTGTCACCTGACGGCTCAAGACCGCGTGGTCGATGGCCGGCACGGCGCGGGCGCCGTCTCCGCCGATCAGGGATTGCAGCCAGCCGCCCGCCTCGCGCAGCCATTCATCCTGCGGGGTGATGAAGCCGATCTTGTCCCGCCGGTTGAGGATTGGGTCGGGCACCAGCCCGCGCATCGCGGCGCGGAACACACATTTGCTTTCGCCGGCATCGGAGATCAGGAATTTTTCCGGTAGGGCATAGACGAAATCGACCAGATCGGGGGTCAGAAAGGGCACCCGGCTCTCGACCGCGTAGGACATGGAATTGCGGTCCTGATAGCGCAGCAGCGCCGGCAGAACGCGGCTCGACAGACTTTCCGCCAATTCACCCATCAGCACCCGCCCGCCGCGGGGCTGTTGCGGGGCTCGTGCGGAAACGCCCCGGGTATCCAGCCAGCTTCCATTCATCCAGTCGGGAACAAGATCCTCGCCGATCAACCGCCGGGCCGCCGACTGCATCCCGCCGGGCAGGATGAAACGCGCGGCCCGCGCCAGCATCCCGGCGGGACCGGCCTGTCCCCGGCTTGTGTTCAGTAACCGCAAGGCGCTCAGCGCATTGCCCCGGCGCAGCATGCTGGCCAGCCGCGCGGCCAGAAACGGAACGTATCCGGCCAGGATTTCGTCGGCCCCCTGGCCATCAAGGGTAACCTTGATGCCCTGGCTTCGGACCAGGGCGTAAACTCGGTTCTGGGCGTAGATGCTGGTCGACCCGAAGGGTTCGCCCTGGGTTCGAATCAGGTCGTCCAGCCCACCGGCCAGGGACGCCCCATCCGAAGTTGTCTTGTGCATGGTCGCCCGCGCGGCTTGACCGGCGATGTCGGCCCACCGCTCTTCGTCGTGACGGCTGCCGGGGGCGACGAAGGAAAAGGTGTGCAAATCCAGACTGTCGCCTTCGATCTCGCGCATGGCGCAGACCACGGCGGAGGAATCGATCCCGCCCGACAGGGCTGCGCCGACCGGTACGTCGGCCCGCAGGTGCAACCCGACGGAACGGCGGAACAGGCGGCCCAGCTCGGCCGCCGCCTCGTCGAAGCTCAGGCCGGATGTTTGTTCGGTGCGCGGCCGCCAATAGGTTTCGGGCACGGGGGCGGCGACGCGGTCCAGGTCGATCGTCGCGAAGGACGCCGGCGGCAAATGATGAATCTCGCGGAACAGGCTGCCCGTTCCCTGGTCGGTCAGCCCGAACCGCAGGTAATCGTACAGCGCCTGCGGATCGACGGCGCGGGACAGGCCCGTCAGTTCCAGCAATGCCCCCGGCTCGGACGCGAAGGCCAGGTCGCCGCCGCGCAGCGACCAGACCAGGGGCTTGATGCCGAATGGGTCGCGGCCCAAGGTCAGCGTCCGGGCCGCCGTATCGAAGAAGGCGAAGGCGAACATCCCGGTCAGGCGGGGCAGGGTTCGCGCCACACCCCAGCGGGCCAGGGCGATCAACAGGACTTCTGTATCCGACTGGGTGCGGAATACCGCGCCCTCGGCTTCCAGTTCCCGCCGCAGTTCTAGGTAGTTGTAGATCTCGCCGTTGGTGATCAGGACATGGCGGCCGTCTGGCGTGATCATCGGTTGGTGGCCGCCCGGTCCCGTGTCGATGATCGACAGGCGGCGGTGGGCTAGCCCGACCCTGGCCCCGGGGGCCAGCGCCGCGCAATCGGATGCGGCGTCGATGCCGCCTTTGGCGGTCCAGGTGCAGGCCCCCTGATCGTCGGGGCCGCGATGGGCGACGGCGGCGGACAGGCGCGCCAACTCGTCCGCGTCCACGGTGCGGTTTGGTCCGGCGACGATGCCCGCGATCCCGCACATTCTCAGGCGCCTCCCCAACGGCGGCGCCAGGCCTGAAACATCAGCACGCTCCACAACTCGGTCGTGCGGTTGCGCGTGCCGGACAGGTGTTCGTCCCAGGCATGGCGGACCGGCGCCGGGTCGAGCAGGCCGCCCTCGGCCAGCGCTGTCGGCGACAACAGGTCTTCTGCCCAGTCGCGCAGCGGGCCCTTGATCCAACGGTCGACGGGAATGCCGAATCCCATTTTCGGGCGCTCGGTAAGCTTGCGCGGAACATAGCGGTCGAGCACCTGACGCAATATCCATTTTCCCTGGCCGTCGCGCACGCGCATGTGGCGCGGCAGGGACCAGGCGAATTCGACGACACGGTGATCAAGCAGTGGCACGCGGGCTTCCAGGCTGACGGCCATGGAGGCGCGGTCGACCTTGGTCAGAATATCGTCGGGCAGGTACATCAGGCTGTCCAGCAACTGCATGCGTTCCATGAACTTGGGTACGTCTTCCCGCACGCTGTCGTCCCAGGCGACGGTCGGTGTTTCCACCGCCCCGGGGACCACGGCCGCCGGATCGCGCCAGGCCGTGATCAGACGCCGGAAAAGTGCCATGTCATCGGGCTGCGCCAGAACATCGGCCAGCTTGTGCACTTTCTGGCCGGGATGGCTGAGGCGCTTGGCCACGGGAAGATGCTTCAACAGCCGGTCCCAGTTGTCTTCGCTTAGGCAATGAAGCATCCGCGCCGTGCCGGCGCGCAGCGGGCGGGGAATGCGGCCCGTGCGTCGGCGCAGCAGGTCACCCCAGGTATAGCGGGTGTAACCGGCGAAGACTTCGTCGCCGCCGTCGCCGGAAAGCGCCACGGTGACGTGTTGGCGGGTGAGGGCGGACACCAGATAGGTGGGAATCTGAGATGAATCGGCGAAGGGCTCGTCATAGAAGTCGGGCAGGCGGGGAATGACGTCGAGCGCTTGGCCCGGGTCGACGTAAAGTTCCGTGTGGTCGGTGCCCAGGTGCCGGGCGACGGCGGCGGCATGGGGGGCCTCATCATATCCGTCTGCGTCAAAGCCGATGGAAAAGGTTTTCACGGGCACGTCGCTCTGTGCCTGCATCAGGGCCGCGACGGTCGAGGAATCGATGCCGCCCGACAGGAACGCACCGAGCGGCACATCAGCCACCATGCGCCGTTTGACTGCGTCGCCGATCAGGGCATCGGCTTCGTCGACGGCATCCTGATCGCTCAGGCCACGCGGCGCGGACTGTCCATCATGGGCGATGCGCCGCAGATCCCAATAGCGTTCAACGCGGGCGGGCTGATCGGCGCGCTTGAACAGCAGACAGCCCGGCTCCAACTTGAAGACGTCTTTATATATGGATGCAGGGGCTGGCACGTAGTTGTAGCGCATGTAGGCGGCGAGGGCGGCCGGGTCGATCTCAGGCTGGAACCTCGGGTGGGCATGGAACGACTTCAGTTCCGATGCGAACAGGAAAAGGCCGCCCGCGTCACCCCAATACAGCGGCTTGATGCCCAGGCGGTCGCGGGCCAATACCAGGCAGCGCTCCTCGCGGTCCCAAAGTGCGAAGGCGAACATGCCGATCAGCTTTTCGACGGCCGCGCGCACGCCCCAGTAGGTGAAGGCGGCAAGCATCACTTCCGTGTCCGAATGTCCGCGGTAATCCGGTGAGGCGCCGGCCGCCGCCAGGTCGCGGCGCAGATCCTCGGCGTTATAGACTTCGCCGTTGTAGACGATGGTGTAACGCCCGCAGGCTGATGTCATGGGCTGGGCGCCGGCCGGGCTCAAGTCGATGATCGACAAGCGCCGATGACCCAACGCGACACCGGCGGTGTCGTCGGTCCACACGCCGTCCCCATCGGGCCCGCGATGGACAAGACGGTCCGTCATGGCCTGGACTGCCGTTGCCAACGGGTCGTGGCCGCGCGGGTTGAAAATGCCGGTCAGGCCGCACATGGCATCAGGTCAGGATCGGTTTTTGTAAGAATGTCAGGATCATCCGGAAACGACGTCGCGCAGGATTGCTTCGACGCGTTCCAGTTCGCGGGGAAGGTTGGCCTTTTCCGAGACCAATTGCCTGCCGCCGGCAATGATCGAATTGCGCAGTGTTTCGTCCGACGCAATAAGGTCCAAGCCATCGGCAATCGACTTGGGGTCATCGGTCGAAAAAAGACAATTCTTCCGATCCGTGAAAACGTGCCGGATATCGGGAATGTCGGCAATCAACACCGGCGTGTCGCAGGCTTGTGCTTCCAAGACCGTTTGCGGAGTGCCGTCGGTGTAGGCGAGACTGACGATGACATCGGCAGCCGATAAAAGGCCCGGCATGTGTTCCTCGGTTTGCGGCGCGACATAGACGACACGGGCGCTGATGCCGAGGTCGCGGGCCAGCGCTTCCAGTTCACGGCGGTAGCTCAGGTCCTGTTTGAATTCGGATAATGCGAGAATCGCGTTCGGGTGTTTCTCGAGGACCCTGGGAAGCGCCTGGATTGCCAGATGTTGACGATAGAGCTTTTCAAAAGGACGCGGGCTGAGGATGACCAGGGTATCATCATCAACTCCCCAGTGGGCCCGCCATTCGCGCCGTTTATCTGCATCGCGGTGATAATTTTTTGGGTCGATCCCCCAGATCACTTCTGAAACGCGCCCGGGATCGATCCCAAGATCGAGAACCGTCTGTGCCAGATACGGAGATTTCACCGTGATGGCTTTGGCCGCTTTCAGAGCGAAGCGGGTCAACCAGGCGCGTAAAGGCCCACGACGTCCTGTTGCTTCGATCAGGATATCCGATCCCATGGCATTAATGGCAAAGGGCCGGCGGCGCAGTAGAGCCGCGAGCCAACATTCGTACTCGGCTGCATAATGGGCATAGAACACGTCCGCGCGCTGCCGCCAGATCATCCAGGCGAGGGGAAACACGATCAGTGCCTTGTTGACGACATTGAACGGCGTTTTGAAACCTTTCGGCACCAGGATGGGGATTTCGTTCGTTGATCCGGGAACGCGCGAAATCATCGTCACCATATGGCCTTGGCGCGCGATGGCGCGGGCGCGGGTTACGACATGGGTATCGCTGGCTGAGCCGAGAATGCAGATGTTCAGCTTTCCCAAGGGGGCCAGGGTCCGGGCCCTGGGCGTCAGACTGCGGCGCAGGGCCTGTAGGATTCTTTGCACCCGCCGCCAAATGCGCCCCAGCGGCGCATAGGACGGATACTCCGAATGATGACGGGTTGGCGCGGAAAGAATCTCCTCGAATTCGCTTTCGCTCAGTTCCAGCTTTTTCCGGACGAACTCCATGTCTTCCGCCAATTCTTCGGGCGGGTACATGGGTTTATCCAGTTCGGCCAGCGCATGGTCCCGGCTGATTTGGCCGGAGAGAACAAGTGAGGACAGATGTGCGCGTCGTTTGTCGTATCCGAACCGTTTGGGCAGCCAGTAAGCCTGAAAGAACTTTGTGAAGCGGGATTCGAAGTGCTTGGCACCGTACTCCTGCCAGCCGACTTCTCGGGATAATGCGTCCTTGGCTTGGTCCTTTGTGTAATCGACGAAGTCCAGCGGGTTGACGATTTTCATGCCGGGCAGGAATTTGATCGGTGCCAGCCGGGCATACAGAAAACTACGGAAGACGGACATGATCGGCAGCGTCTTCAGAGGGCGGGTTCCGAACCGGCGATGGATGGCGCGAATGTGTTTGTCATCGCGGGCGGTGTACTCCCATGACTCGGGAAGGACGCTTTCGGTCGCGATGTTGTGGCCCGACAGGACGTAGCGGATCTTGTTCTCGGCGGTGAAGCTGAAAAGTTTGGCGAAGATGGCGTGATCCTGCGGCGTATCCTGGTTGGCGACGCCTGATTTCAGGAACGCGACCTGAAGATCGCGCATCTCCTCCCAATCGATAACGAAGGTATAGAGATCGATGTTCAGTTTTTTGACCAGATTTTCGATATTGCGTACGGCGTATGGCGAATTCCAGCCGGTATCGACATGGACGGCGAGCGGCCGCAGGCCCCACTCTTTCGCGGCGAGATAGGCCAGATAGGATGAATCCGCCCCTCCCGACAGTCCGATCGTGCAATCGTACTCGCGGCCCTTGCCCCAAGCCTTGATCTCCGCGAGCAAGGCTTGCAGGTGCGGTTTCCCCGCCGCGCCCGGCAGCCAGTCTGTGCCGACCATTTGGTCGAACGAATGGCAATGGTTGCACACGCCCTGATCGTCGAATGTGATTTCCGGATCCGAAGTGTCCATCACACAGCGGGTGCAGACTTGGTATTCGATATCGTTCATTTATTCTTCCGGTGTGAAGATGGTGTTCAGTTCATCTTCGCTGGGATAGCTGATCAGCACCGCACGGTGCTTGCCTTGAAAAACGAAGTACGCGCCAGCCGAGACGGCGGCTGCGCCGGCGCTGATGGCCGCGCGAAAGTCAGACGGGCCGCTCGCGCCGCCACAGGCGACGACAGGTACGGAAACGGCTGCTGCGACGTCGCCGATGAGGTCCAGATCGTAACCGCTCATCGTGCCGTCACGGTCGATGGCATTGATAAGGATTTCGCCGACACCTCGACGTTCCAATTCCTGTGCAAGTTCCGTTGGTTTCCGCCCCCGGCCCTTGGTGCCGTTGTGGGTGAAAACATCGTATCCGCCGAGCATCTTCTTTTTTACGTCGATGGACGCGACGATACTTTGGGAGCCGAATTGTCGGGCGGCGTCCTCGATCAGGCCGGGCTGGTCGAAGGCCGCGGCATTGATCACGGCCTTTTCTGCGCCGAGAAAAAACAACCTCTTGATCTGGTCCGCGGTCGTGATGCCGCCGCCATAGGCAAAAGGCATGAAACATTCAGATGCCAGGTCTTCCAAAAAATCGAAATTGGGGCCGCGATTTTCGACGGTGGCACCGATGTCCAGAACCACGATTTCGTTGGCTTCTTTTTCATTGAACAGTCGAACCGTGTTCATCGGATCCCCGATATAGACGGGATTCTTGAACTTGACGGTTTTGTACAGGCCGCGCCCGCGCAGCAGTAAAATCGGAATGACCCGGGGGAAATTCATCAGGCATGTTCCGCGAAATTACGCAGTAGCGCCGCGCCGAAGCGATGGCTTTTTTCCGGATGGAATTGCACCCCCCAGATATTTCCACGTGCCACGGCGGCGGCGAATGGCTTGCCGTATAGGCAGGTTGCAATGACGTCTTCGGGCCGGTCGCATTCGAAATGGAAGGAGTGTACGAAATAGAATCGGGGCGCTTCCTCGCAGCTGGCAAACAGCGGATGAACCTTGCCGCCCGGCATCGTCGGCGCAACGGTGTTCCAGCCCATGTGCGGAATCTTGATGCCGGCGTCGCGGGGAAAGCGAATGACGTCCATGTCGATCCATCCCAGCCCCGGCATGGATCCTTCCTCGCTGCGACGGCCAAGCATTTGCGCGCCGAGGCAGATTCCCAGGACGGGTTTCCCCGCGTCGAGCGCCTGTTCGTTCAAGATATCCATCAGGCCACTTGCGGCCAGGGCTTCCATGCCGTGGTCAAACGCGCCGACGCCGGGCAACACGATCTTGTCGGCGGCTTTAATCGCATCCGCGCTGTTGGTGATTTCCGCCTGGGCGCCGACCTTGCGCAGCATGTTCTTGATGGCGCCCAGGTTGCCGATGCCGATGTCGATGATGGCGATCATGCGGGACAATTCCTGCCCCGACGAACTTGGGCCGTTGTCTTCATGATTTCAGGTTCCATGAATTCCATGTTGAATGCATTTATATTCTTTTGTTTGCCCGCGCCCACAACAACCCGAGCGCCGCGCAGGGGAGCGCCACCGCGTGCTGTTTTACCATGCGCAGCACGAGTCCCATCGCTCCTTTGATCATCAGGTTCTTAACGGATCCGCGCAGACACCACCGAAGGACCCATCGCCGGAACCAAGGCGTCGCAAGTACCGGGCGCAGGGCGCGCAGGCGGTCAAAGACGTCAAGCATCCCGTACCCGGCAGCGACGGCGTTTTCACGGTGCATCTCATTATCGCGGCCGTCGGAAAAAATTTCTTCATTGATCGTCTCGTATGTCGCGATCGGACACAGGGTTTCTCCCAACATGCGCTGCGCATGCTCGGTCTGGACCTTCAGGCTGTGTGCCTGCTGGTCGTCCCGACGGCGGGCGGTGATCGACCCGCTGTGCATGGTCTGGCGCAGAAGGACGTCCGGAAGATTGGCGACCTGGCCGTGCATCATGACCCGCGACCAAAGATCCCAGTCCTGCGTGGTCGTGAATGATGTTTCATAGGCCAGGCCGTTGTCGGCCAACACACCGCGCCGGAACATCATCGCGGGATGGGCGAATGGATTTTGCAGCAGTGAAACCGCCCGGATGGTGGCGTCATCCTCAGGCAGGTCAGTGTATCCGATCAGGGCGTTCGATGCGTCGTACATCACCACGTTGCAGCCCAGCAGCACCAAATTGGGATTGCGAAGGAACGCCGCCCGCTGTTTCTCGACGCGTTCGGGAAGACATTGATCGTCGGCATCAATCCGCGCGATCAGCGGGCCGCGAGCCTGTTCCAGGCCGATATTGAGGCTCTGTGCGAGACCGATATTGCCCTGGTTGGTGATGATCCGCAGGCGCGAGTCTCGTGCCGCATGACGGGCAAGGATGTCGGGTGTGGAATCCGTGGACCCGTCGTCGATCGCGATCACTTCGAGA
Source organism: Rhodospirillales bacterium (assembly GCA_048263775.1). GTDB lineage: Bacteria > Pseudomonadota > Alphaproteobacteria > Rhodospirillales > Casp-alpha2 > UBA1479. The sequence continues at coordinate 112,695 of JBLXDU010000004.1, read as the reverse complement.
TCGCCGAAGGACTGCGACCAGATGCTGTCGAGACAGGCGTCAAGGAATGCCTCGCCGTTGAATACGGAAAGCACGAACGACACTTCCGGCGAACCGGCGGGGGTGGATGCATCGGATTGCATTGCAGCAGTCAGTCGCGGGGCCGGATCAACAGGTCGGCATACATGTCCATTTCCCGCTCCGACAAGACCTCAAGGTCATAGGTCGCGAGCGCCTGCGCCCGCGCTGCCTGTCCTAAGGCGGAAATTCGCATTGGGTGGTCCAGGACCTCGCGGATTCCGGTACGGATGGCGGCGGCGTCGATGCCGGTCAACCAGCCGGTCCGCCCGTGATCGATCACCGTGTCGATGCCGGGAACATCGGTCGCGATTACCGCCGTGCCCGCCGCCATGGCTTCGATAATGGTCTTGGGGTGCCCTTCATAGAGCGACGGCTGAATATACGCCCTTGTCTTGGCGAGCAGCTCCGGAAGAGAGGCGTTGGGTTGGATGCCCCGCCACTTGACCCGTCCATCCAGATCGCCGAACCGGGATTTCAGGGCGCCCGCCATCTCGCCGTCGCCGACGATCGACAGTGTGTCCGAGGTCTCGGCAATGGCCGTGAGAAGTGCTTCCAGATTTTTTTCCCGGGACAGCCGGCCGATAAACAGAAGATCGCTTTCCGCCGCCGTTTCGGGGGCGGGGCGGAACAGCCGGCAATCGACGTAATTGGGAATGACGGTCGTCCGCTCGGCGCAGCCGGGCAGACGGCGGCCGATATCTTCGGCCATGGCGTCGGTCGTGACGATGATCCGGTCAGCGCCCCGAAAAACCCGTTGTTCCAGTTTCTTCGCCCGCTTTGCGAAGGCGGATTCAACGCCATGTTCTCGTGCCGTGTTGGTTGACAGCATGAAGCCGCACCGTGCGACGAACCTTGCGCCCGAAGCGCGGGCTGCGCGCATCGCAACCTCGGCACCGTCAGTCTGGTTCGACTTGACGATATCTGTTCCGCGCAGCCAGGACCCGTGCAGTCGGGCGATCAAATGTTCGTACAGCCGGCGTGGTATATGCCACCGGTTGTCGAGAATTCGAATGCCGGGAAAGCGTTTCGCAAATCTCTGGGCGTCGCGCCGTCCGTAACTGACGATGCCGACCTCGGCGCCTCGGTCGCGAAAACGCTCATATAGGGCCGTCTCCCGATTCAGCAAGCCGCACTCCTCCCATGCCTCAAGAGACATGCCGCGGGTCATGAACAGGGTGATGCGCACCGGACGGGAAATCAGGCTCGCGCCGTACCGTTGGGGTCGTTACCAGCCTTCAATGACGGTCTTCCGCCACATCGGGTCCAGCGCATTGATCTTTTCATCCTGATAGACGGAGTCACCCGAGATCGAGGTGGTTGAAATTTCCTCGAAGATGACGCCGGTTTTCGACGAAAAGGAATGCCATGTCCCGTGCGGAACGGTCAGCAGGTCGCCGGGCGACAGATGGTGATCGGTGCCGTCAAGGGTGACATGCAGGTCGCCCCACAGAACCTGGAAGGTTTCGTCCTTGATCTTGTGTTTGTGGACGGGATGATCCTGACCCGGCAGTTGCGCGACCAGCTTCTTGCAGTAATGGGCGTTGACGACGTTGACCAGAAGCGCGCCCGTTTGCCCGAAGGCTTCGAGGCCGAAATGGTGGGACAATTCGATGTCCCGACCGGGGCCGACCTGAATGCCCGCCTCGTTGAACATGCCGTGGAAATCATGGATCAGCCGCCGCGCGGCCTTGGTGATGTCGGGCTCCATGGATTCGGTTATGGGTTCGTCGGCGGCGTAATCCTTGGTCGCGACGATGCCCGGCCTGAACTCGGCGGTCGACAACTGGCCGTCGCGCCGGGGAAATGCGAAATAGACCTTGTCGCGGGTCAGCGTTTCGCCGGCTTTGATGGGGCCGACGGCCGACACGCCGCGCGCGAGATCCTGCAGGGACGCGCGCTCGGATTGGTCGATCGTCTTTTCGCTGACCAGGACCGAGCCGCCGTCGCGCACCGGTCCGCCGCCGCAAAGCGTGCGTGCCGCGGCCGCCGCTTCCAGCCAGGCGCGGACAAGATCGGGCCCCATGGAGTAGGCGTTCAAGGAAATCCCTTCGGCCGCCAGGCCGACATGGCGTTCCAGTATCTGCGCGCCCTTGGCGACGGCGATCTTCACGACATCCGTGTCGGCGGGGTCTTCATGGCCGGAATAGCCGATGGCAATGCCCGGATAGCGCCGGCGCAGACGGTCGATGACGTCCAGCGTTTGCCGTTCACGCGGCGTCGGATAGATGCCGACGCAGTGCATCAGGGCGAAATTCGCCCCGCGATGGGTGTAGAACGAATATAAATTGTCGATGTCAGCGATGCGTTGACCGCCGGTGCTGGAGATGATCGGCTTGCCGGTCGAGCTGATTTTTTCCAGCAGGGGCCAGTCGTCGGCGCTGCAACTTGCGACCTTGACGATGTCGACGTCGTGTTCGATGCACCAATCGACCGACGGTTCGTCGAACGGCGTCACAACGGCCAGCATGCCTTCCGCGCGGATCGCTTCGATCAGTTCCTGGAACTGACCCTTGGTCAGCCTGGTGCCGAGAAAGCGGTCGATGTGCTTGACCTTCTTGCGTCCTTCCTCAGTCAGGAAGTCGGGATGGATGAAGGTATCCAAATCCCGGTACTGGAGTTTAACCGCGGCGCGGATGCCGAATTCTTTCGCCAGCGCGCCCATCTCGCGGATGACGGCACGGCCATGATCCACCGAACCCTGGTGGTTGTTCGCCATTTCGAAGATGTGGAGATTATTGAAGATCGGATCCATAGGTCTGTCCCGTCTACCTGGAATTGTTGTCTTTATCGGTTAACCGCCCGACCTTGTCGAGCGGCAACATCCTGTCGTCGATATAATAGTCGGCGGCCGGTTTGCCAAAGTGCAGTTCATGGTATGGCACGCCCCAGGCGGCCATCTGGGCTTCGGTCACGGCGCGCCAGTCCTTTCCCGTCATCGTACCACGCGCCGTGTTGAGAATGATTCGATGGCCCGCTGCGTGCAGCGCGTTGATGTTCGCGATCATTTCCCGGCGAGGCTGGCTTTCGGTGTAATCGTTGCCGGGAACGATGGTCGCGATCACCCCGTCGATATCGAAACAGAAGGTTCTGGGGCCTGTATCCGCGCCGCCTGCGATCTCGGCGGCGCCGAATTGCGCAAGATCGTCGATATCCAGATTTTCATCCATCATATGGCCGAACACTCGGTCGCCGACCATCGATCCTTTTTCCAAGATCACCGATGACCGGACCGCGTCGATGGCGGCGTTCTGCAGGTAGACTTCCGGCAGCGATTGACGCGCGGAACTGTGGGCCTCCGGATTGTCGGAAAGCGTGCAGGCGGGGCTGAGAAACCCGTCCTCGGCCCGAAACCACATCTTGAATGGCGTATCCGGGGCCCGGGCGATCGAGCGCACGGAATCGATTTTCGGGTCATTGCGCAATACGTCGACCACCACATCGATGTCCGCGACGCGGCGGATCGGATAGGTCGGCCGCAGATGGACCCATATGTCGGGGGCGGCGCCCTCATGCTCCTTGAACCATTCGGTCGCGTGGCGGAAGACCTCAAGGTCAGTCGACAGATCCTGCGCAAGTTCCCGGGGCCGGAGAAACGGCGCCTCGGCGCCATGTGCCCGCGCGACCGATGCATAGGTTTCGCTGTCCGTGCTGACGATCACGCGGTCGATCGACGCTGACGCCAGGGCTTGTTCGATCGAATGGGCGATCAGCGGTTTGTCGCGAAACGGACGGATGTTCTTATCCGGGATCGACTTGGAGCCGCTGCGCGCGGGAATCAGGGCAAACACCTTCATGGGCGGACTTTCAGGAAGAGATCAAGGTTTCAATGGCATCGACCGCCGATGCAACGGCCTGTCCGGTGAACAGATCGTTGTATCCGGTGAAGGCGGCTTCGCTCAGTGCGTCGAAATCGGGGGTCTGGCTGTCGGGCCGCCTCAGAATGCGCAGGTAATCCTCGTAAGTATCAAGGAAAATTGACTGGAAGAAATCGAACTTGCTGCTGCGGGCGGTGCCTTCGAAATTACCGACATAGACGTTGCGCAACCCGGCCGACCATAGCTCGTAGGTCGAGGACGACCCGAAGCCGAGGATCAGCGCACTGGCAAAGGCCGCGTCCCAGAACCAGCCGCGTGGCCCGATCAATTCAATTGTGCCGTCCGCCAGGCCGTTCTCCCGTTCGATGTCACGGGCAAGCGGGGCCAAATCTTCGATATCATGATGGCGCGCCCGCAACGGATGCACCTTAATGATGGGCGACAAGCCCTCGGCGATAGCCGGAAGGCACAGGCGTTCCATGAACGATTTCTGGCGCGCGAGGCAATGCGCGCGATCGTCGCCGGGCTCGCTGATGACGCTGCGGTAGCCGCCGGGATGGAAGATCAGCAGCTTGTTCCCGGCGCTGCCGTTCGCCGGCGGCGCCGGACGGCGCGCATGGACGGCGTCCAGAAACGTGAAGGCGTTGAGCATGGTGTCACATCCCGCGACGATGCCCTTGAAGTCATGTTGGTCGGCAAAGGCATTGTCTGAAAAGAAGACAGACCGGCGGTCGAGCTGTCTCTCTCCCGGGGTGCCTGCGGGCCGGACATGGGCGACCACGGGCAGGTGCTGATAGCCGAGGGCGAAGGTCGGCACGTTCTTGGCGGCCAGGCGATGCAGCGCCGCGATGTTCTTCGTCGTGCCGACGATCGCGTCGTAGGCTCTGGCCCGTCGTTCGCCGATCAGTGTGTAGCGGACCTTGTGCCGTACTTTCCGCCATTCGGCGCCAAGTCCGATCAGGTCGGCGACGAAATCATAGGCCTCCGGATTAAGAATCCCGACCCCGGTAGGGCCCTGTTTGATCGCATCATCGGAGAACCCGAAACTGCGCCCGAACAGAACCGGGCGGTTGACCTCGAAGCTGACGTCGATGCCCTTGTCGATCAATGCCAGCGCGACGGGGATCGTGACCTTGGCGTACAGGGTCTGACTGTGAACGAAAAGAACGTCGGTCATTGGTCGATGGCGGCCAGCAACGGCGCGACCTTTTCTTGTGCGCTTTCCGTTGCGCCGAACAACCGGAGGACCTGCGCGGAAAGCGCCGACCGTGCGGACGCGTCCGTTCCTCTGAAAGTGTCGTAGGCGCGCACGAAGGTCGGACGCAGGTCATTGATCTCCGGGCGGCCTGGGCCGCGCAGGGTGAAATTTCCGCTCTGACCCAGAACCGCCGTGACAGCATCAAGACAGCGCTGTTCGCGCGCCGCATCCTTCGAGCGCACCAGCCGTGTCGGCCCCGTCAGGGCGCCCAACATCACGCCCAGCAGGCGCGGCGCAGGTGATTGTTCCTCGGCCAGGATTTCCTCCAACAGCGGCAGGGCGAAACGGTCAGCCGGGCGCTTGAGAAAGCGCCATTTTTCGACATCGCTTTTGGTCTTCAGGTAGAGCGAGAAGTCCGAATGGCGCGGTCGGTGGACACCGACAACGGACCCTGTCTCGGAGATCTTCAGGCCCCAGCGCGCGGCCCGCGCATGCAGGTCACGGTCGACCGTCCGCACATCGTGGAAGCGGAAGAAGCGGAAAAAGGATTTCTTCCAGCATTTGACGGCCCCGCCGATGCCGAAGCCTTCCTCGTACAATGTGCCGGCCACCCGGTAGACCCAGAACGGTGATGCGCGCACCGCGTCGTATAAGGCCGACACGGCATCCGGGTTAAGGATCATGTCTGCGTCGACCTGCAGAAAATAGGGCGTCTGCGCGCGGTCGGGCATGGCTTGAAAGGCCGCCGACATGGGCGTGACGCCGCGGATATGCTCGATGCGGAACGTGCAGTTCTGTGCCTCAAGCGCGGCCACGCAGTCGGCCTCCGTTTCTTCACCGGTGCTGATCACGAACACGGTCAGGTCATCCAACCGGCGCCGGGTGTCGTTGACTTGATCAGGCGTCATGTCGACCTGGGGCATGGATCAGGATGACTCCTCGCCCCAGCCAGGCGATTCGGGACTGTCGTTGGGCTGCACGAACGGGTAGCAATCCTTCACCTTGGCGGCGAGCCAGGTTCGGTTGTAGCGTCGGCCGTAAATTTCCTCGTAAAGAACGCCCTGGTGTTGAGGCAGGTCACGGCTGACGTTCGGGCCTAATGGGATGGGCCCGGTGGCCATGAAGCTCACCTTGCGGAACAACACGCTGCCGGCGGCCCATACGTTGAGTTTGCCGTTGAGCGATGGCAGCCATGTCCAGAACTCGGTGCCGTCCGAGGTCGCGCGTAACGGCCCGATGATCCGGTAGGACCGGCCCCAGTTTCGCTGATTCTTGAGCCGAATGATGCCAATCTCGGGGTATTGATCGAATAAGGTCAGGCATCGCCCGAGAAACGGCCGGTCATAGTCGACGACGAAATCTTCCTCCAGAAGTAAGACATATTCGCCACGGGTCTGCGGGAAGGCATCGTCGAGCGCGACCGCCATTCCCAGGTTGTTTTCATGGGCGATGATACGGTCGAAAAACCCGCAGCCATCGGCCCAGGACACGACATCGCCTCCCGATCCGTTATCGACGAGAATTTTTTCGACTTTCGTGCCGGGTTCGTGCGTTGCCAAGAAGTCATCGAGGCCGGCCACGAGGCGCTGCAGTTCCGGTAACCGCTTGCAGCATAAAATGACGATGCTGATCAGTCCGGGTTCGAAGGTGCAGATGTCCTGCGACCGCCTCAGCGTGGCACGAGCCATGCGCCGCCGTCGCCAGCAGATCAGGTTCATCAGCCAACGGGGAATGCGCTTCGCCTTGCCGAAGTCGGGAGGGTTCGTCTGACGCAGCGTCGCCCAGGGTGCAAGGTTCGCCATATGCCGGTCTTGTTTATTCATGTGATTGCGTGCCGCCGTCTGGGCGGGACATCCGGTTCAAGGAAGCGGGGGGTTGAGAGGACGGCGGAGAATATCCGGGCATTCGCGGGGGGCGAAGGTCTCGTCCGTAAGCGGTTTTCTGGCGACAAGGATATAGCCGATCGTGAAACGGTGAAAGAAGCTCTTGGTCTTGTCGGTGTCGGATAGGAAGGCATCCCATTTCGTCCACAAGGGAAAGCTTCGGGTGATGACATAGGATAGGCACCTGCCGATAAACGACAGCAGCCGGGCCCCGAAAAAAGACCCGGGCACGAACGAAGTCAGCCCTAGGGTCAGATCATTGAAGACCACGGCAAGCCATCCGCCGCGCGGCTGGAACACCTCGATCCTCAGCCCGCGCTTCTGTTCGATTTCAATGAACAGCTTTTCGTGGGTCCACCTGACCAGATCGATCGGGTTGCGGTGATGGCGGTACATGAACGGCATGGACATGATAAGCCGGCCGCCTGGCTTGAGAATCCGGAAGACCTCATCAAGCGCCTTTTCCGGATTCTCCACGTGCTCCAGAACCTCAAGCATGAGAACCGTGTCAAAGGTCTTGTCAGGTGCGGGGACATCCTCGGCGGAGCCGATGTAATCGGGGGCATGGCGCGCGTCGAGGTTGAGGTATTTCCAGTCGATCGGCGGGCGGGGGAAATCCGGCATGACCTGTTCCGGTTCGCCGCCGATATCGAGCGCCGTGCCCGTCATTAAAGGGGTCAGGGCGACAAGTTGCCGGTTCATGATGTCGCGGGCGATGCTCATCGGGGGATGCTCTTCATGCGTGCTGCGCGGTTGGAAGGGCCGTTACGGCCGGTTCCTCAGGATTTGTGGATTCGAAACGCGAACTGCTTGGACCGGGCGAACAGAAACTCGTAGCCATTTCGGCCCTTGATGGCGTCGACCGCGTGCTTGACACCGCCGCTCCACCATCCGCCTTCGCCGTAATCGTCACCCGTGATGAGGCCGCCGTCGCGGACCACGCGAAACGCGCATTCAATGTCGGCGGTCACGGCCTCCATCCGGTGGTCTCCGTCGATGTAAACCCAATCGAGGCTGTCCGCCGGCATCGACCGCAGGGCATCCGTGGAGAAGTCGCGAACAACGGTTACTTCCGGATGGGCGGCGAAGCGGTAGGCGACATACTTGCAGCGCATGTCCATATCAGCCTGTTCGACGCCGGCCTTTTTGGCATACAGCCCGCCCTCGGCCGTCGTGCTGACCGCCCAGGGATCTATCAGGACCAATCGCGAGGGTGCGACGCGTTGCAGCAGGGCGGCGGAGAAATCGCCGAGATGAACCCCGATTTCAGCTCCCTCGCTGCCCGGCGGGAACAGGTCCGTCAATTCGGACCTGTCGATGGCCGGTGGGCGGTCCCGGAAGGTGTTGCTGAGGCGGAAGTAGAGATGAGGTGCGTGTTTCCACATCTGCACGCGCACCGCCTGTTTCATGCCGTCTGTCAGTGTGCCCATGGTTATAACCGATGCGCCTTGCTGGAAATCGTGACGGTCATCATGCGGGCTTGATCAGATAGCGGCCGCCGTACCCGTGAATCTTGCTCAGGTACGGCTTCACGGGAAGGGTTTCCATCAATTCGTCGATTGCCACCTTGCAGCCGCCGAACGCCAGATAGTCGTCAATGACCATGACCCCGTGCGGCACGAGCAGGTCCCAAAGATGCTCAAGAGACACCCGTGTGCTTTCGTAAAGGTCGCCATCCAGCCGGAGCAGGGCGATCTTCGGTTTGTCGGCGGCGTATGTCGGCAAGGTGTCCTGGAACCAGCCCTTGTGGATGTGCGTATGGCTGTCCGGGTAGGCGATGTCCTTGAACAGGCCGCGAACCCATGAATCGTCGACCGCCAAATCACCACTGACTTCGATGTCGGCGCCTTCTGTCTGCAGTCCGACACGGTTGATGGTCCGCTCGTCGTCCTTGTTCGTCGCGCGCGGCAGGCCCTCGAAGCTGTCGAACATATGGATATGGCGCGGCGGACGGCCCGAATCCATCTGCGCCAGAGCCATCATGCCGGCGGCTCCGCCCCGCCAGACGCCGCATTCTACGAAGTCGCCATCGATCCCGTTGTCTTCCAGATATCGGACCTGGCCGTATAGGGTGGCCAGGCGGGCGAAGGTAAGGGGAATGGAATGCTCCTTAACCCGCTCGATGTGCGCTTCGCATTCCTCTTGGTATTCGTAGCGGTGGAATTCGGCCCGGTTGGATTCCCGCACCGTGTCGACGACACGCAGTTGGAAGCGATTGAGCATGTTCCGGTTAAGCCAGCGCACGATCTTTTTGGCATTGACGTTCGGCCTGCTAATCATTCAAACGGTTCTCCTTTGCTCACCGGCCGCGATGCGGTCGGAGAATAATCATGAAAAAGTGTGACATGTGACGCGGCCCGCCATGAGGCGCCCGTGCCCGTCGTATAGTTTGGCTGAATGCTCGGAAGAGAGCTCAATTCCCTTTCTTCGCATCGTCGGCGAAAGGGTCTCCGTGCTCCTGTTCCACGTACTTCTGACGAAATTTTGAGCCCGGGTCGAAGATGCTGAGATACTCGGAACAGCGGTGGCAGGTTTCAGGTGGAATCCCGTCCATGAATGCGTTCACCATGTCGCGCCGTTTTTGACCTTTCAGAACGTCGGACAGGGAAGAATTTGTTTCGAGTATGTTTCCGATCGGCAGGGTCAGTTCCACATCCCGGCAGGCACAGGCATTCACGGACCCGTCGCCGGATACGACCACGCCCTTCGAGAACATCAGATCGCAGGGACCGAAAAACCGGCGTGGCGGTTTGGCGACCTGATAGCCCATGGCCTCCATCTTATCGACATCGACCTTCCCACCCCAATTGCCGTATGCCATCGTCCGGTCGTGCGACACCTTGCATATGCCGCGGGCCTCGAAGGCCTTCAGCCGCTTGAAGAAGGCGCTGTCAGCATCGACGTTCGGGCAGCGTAGATGGATCAGGACCGAATTGGCGATCTTCTCTTCCTCAAGGCGGGAGAGAAGCTGCGGAAGGTTCCGCTCGACCTGGGCGAAGCTGTCGACGCGGAACGTGCTGCGGTAGGTCTCGGCATCGACGCCGCCCAGGCTGACCGAGATGGGGGTTCGGAGCTCGGGACGCGCCTTCTTGAAGGCGATGAATTTTTCGATTTTCGACGGCGTGAACGCGATGCAGTTGGTCACGAAATCGACGCTGTGCGCGCCCACGTCGGCGAAATAGACGAGACGTTCGAAAAAATGCTTGTCGGCCATCGGGTCGCCGACCACCGGCGTGAGACTGAATCTGACCACGCCTTCGGCGATGCACTTGTCGACGACCTTGGTAAAGGGCTCCATGGCCATCGTGGTATGCGCGCGTTCCATCTCCGGATAGGCGCAAAACACACATTTTGCATTGCAGATATTGGTGGTTTCCAAATGGACGATGATGATCTGCGACGTATCGAGGACATGGTCCAGGGCGCGTTGCACGCTACGGCGCTTCAAGTAGTAGCGCAGGACCTTTTCGATGTGCTTGAGGGCGTCTACTCCTTGTGCAGGGAGCACGGCGCGGACCAATCGTCTAATCATGTTGTTTTCGAAGCCTCTCCCCGCGCTGGCGGTCGATGTGTCGTATTGGGGCCCCCGGCCCGCGTTCTCATCTGCAAAGCCGCCGCGCAACGGCGCGAAACAGTATTCCCGCCTTGTTCGCGCCTGAAATCAAGAGATAACGGAGACGCGAGGCGAGAACGCCCTGATTGCGCGCGTCGTAGCCATTGCGGGCAAGCCACCAGGCGCCATAGCGCGCGGCTTCGTCGTTCTCCGCCTCTGAAAACAGGTCCGTCGAAAGGCTGGGCGCCAGCCGGATGCCGTTCCCTTGCGACGCGACCCGTTCCTGTGCGGCGGGGTGGATGCTGTCGGCCGACACTTCGCCGCGATAATACTTGATTGCTTGTGTGGTTTCACCGCTGCCGCCGATCAAATGATGAGGCTTGCTGTAGTACTCCATCATATTCGGCTCGAATGCTATACCGATGAAGGCGCAGGCGGCGCGAACGGTCGCCTCCGGGTCGCTGCACAGATCTTCGTATTTGACCCGGTGAACATGGTCTTGGGGCAAGTTGTCCACGAAGGCCTCCAGATCCCGGATGGCATTCAGGCGACGCACGACCAGATTTCGCACATTGAACGGCGATCCTGTCGCGATCGACTTCCGTTTGCCTTTCGATAATTGGTGCAAGGGGTTCCGCGTCATGTAGATGAACTTGACCGGACCGTCGTGATGGCGCTGCGTGTCGCGGGCCCATTCCGCGGCTTTCGACGAATCGATCAGACATGGCGTTCCGCTGACTTCGAACACGGGCTGATGATAGCGGGGCGGCTGGAGCCGCGTGGTTACCTCGGTCCAGAACGCACATTCGCCGTCGCATAAACGGCAGTGATTGGGCAGGTCCTTTTGTCCGATGTGGAGAATCGAATGATACTCACCCAGGCTCGTGCATTGGCTGTGACTGCCGAGCACGAGATCGAGGATCGTGCTGCCGGTGCGTCCGGGCGACAGAATCAGAACGACGGTGTTTTCCATTATGACTTTTCGCACATGGCGGCGCCGCCCTTTGCCCGCTTAGCCTTCGTTGACAACATTCTTTAGGCCCGCGCCCGGCAAGTTCAGGCGATTTCCCGCAACCAGGGCATCGATGCGGCGGCTTTCCAGCGCCACGAGACCTTCTTCGATGGTTCGCAAAATCGGCTCGCCGTGGGCGTTGAAGCTCGTGTTGATCAGCACGGGAATCCCCGTCTTCCTATGAAACGCGCTGACGATGTCGTGATACACCGGATTATCGCGTCGGGAGATGACCTGGGGGCGCACGGTGCCGTCGACATGGACAACCCCTTTTAGACTTTCGCGCCATTTGTCTTGGACGCCGTAGACCAGGGTCATGTGCTTCGAGGACAGATGACTTGGCGACCAGCCGACCAGGATATCGTCGGCATGTTCTTCAAGGATGACCGGCGCGAACGGCATGTATTCAACGCGGCCGAGGCGGTCGTTGATCGACAGGTTGGCGTTGCCGTCACGCGGGTCGGCCAGGATCGAGCGGGCACCAAGGGCGCGGGGTCCAAGTTCCATGCGGCCCTCCATCAGGCCGACGACCTTGTTGTCGGCAAGCAGCGCGGCGACGGCATCGGGATCCACATCCGAATTGCTGCCGACGTCGAACCCGAGATACATCCCCTGGGAGACGTCGATTTCCCGTATCCCCGAAAGATAGGCGCCCCATGCGGCGGCACCCAGCGCCAAGCCGTCGTCCCCCATGGGCGGCACGACATATATTTGGAATTCCGAGTTCAGAAGCCCGTTGGACACCACGTTGGCGAAACTGCCGCCGGAGGCGACAACGGGCCGGTCCGGGGAAAAGTTCGCCCGGAACAGATCCAACATGATGCGGTTCGTCATGTCTTGCAGATGGGCCGCGAAATCCGCCGCGAACGCAAGATCGCCGGGATCTTTGAGGTCATACTCGCAAACGACTTCGTGGCTCTGTTTCCGCCGCCGCCGCGCCTCGGCGATCGGCACACGGTCGCCGGATTTGGTGACGACCACGCCATCCTCGCCGATCTTGGGATTGCCAAGGGTCTTCAGGCCGAAGCGGCCGCCCATTTTCTCGAGATCGAAACGGGCGGAATAATTGTTGGCCGCGGGATCGAAGTTGCCCGCGCGGCCGTGCCCGGCAAGCCCCATGAGCTTGCCTTCGTATCCGCCGACACCGTGTTTGTCGATCATCCCGAAATTGATTACCGCCGGCACCGACCAGTAGCTGCCGAACGTATTCCGTGGCCGTTTGCGTTGATACCATTTCCGCGTCACGTTGTTTCCGGGACCCAGCCGGGATCCGCAGTTGCAGTACCAGTCCTCCAGCCGCCGGTCGGCGATGGCCGCGAAGGATTGCCAGGATCCAAAATCACCGCCGCCGTCGATGCTGACGGCATCGAACTCCGGCCAGGGCGACAGTGCCCAGGCGGACATGACATGCGCCAGATGGTGATGAACCGTCACCGTGCGTTTGGCTTTGATCGACCGGCCGAGGGCTTCCGCCGTCTGTACGTCGCACAGGACGCAAAGGTCGATGTCGGACTCGTCGAGTTGGAAATGCTCGAACATGTAGGCGAGCGCCTGCTCGGGCCACCCCTTGTGACGCCGGTTCCGCGAAAAGCGGTCTTCCTCTTGAGCGAAGACGAGTTTTCCGTCGTCGATCAGCGCGACGCCGCTGCAGTGGCTCAGTCCGATACCGAGAATTTTCAACAGTCGGTCCTTTGGTGAAGATTTGAAAAGCGGGCGCCGGCTTGCCGGCGCGGTGTGAATTATTGTGCGGCGACGCCCCGGGCGGCGGTCGGGGTCGCGCCCACCAGGCGGTCGAGGGCTTCGGTGAAATTTGCAATCCGCGCGGGCCAAGCCCAATTGCGGACGATTTCCTCGCGCATGGCGCTGCTCATCGCGTCATAGCGGGCGGGTCCGACATCGCGCAATCCGGAAATCGTCTCGACGATGTTGTCGACAGTCGGCTCCACGAACAGTCCGTTGATGCCGGGTTGGATCAATTCACGCATGTTGCCGACCTTGGTCGATATTACCGGAACCCCGGATGCTCCGGCTTCCAGGGCGGGGTTCGGCGTTCCCTCGTTCCAGCTGGCGCAGAGATAGAAATCGATTTCGCCGTAGTAGGCCCGCATCTGCTCTGCATCAAGCGGGGTTGTGGTGCGGGATTTGTCGATATGAATCAAGTGCGCCTTGAACGGGCCTTCGGACTCCAGCCGGTCAAGCGCCGCCCGCACGACCGCGAAGTTCTTGGGGCCGCGTTCCTTCCCGACCCAGCCGATCCTGATCTCCTTCGGATCGAACGGGCGGCGGCGCGTTTCCGGGGTGAAGAAGGTCGTGTCGACCCCCGTCGGGCAGTACAGAATGTCGGGCAGGGCCGGTTCCAACAACTCTTGCAGAATCCGTGAATTCGCGGTCACCACGGCGAACCGCCTGAGCAGCCCCGTCGCCAGTTCATAGGCTTCCTCGCGGGTTCGGTTGGGGATCGGATTGTGGGGGTCGAGCCCGCCGCCGATGTTGGAATGACTGGTGACGGCCCCGAGAAACCATTCGAAGTGCCGGTCCTTGAAAAGCCGGGGCGATTTCAGCAGCGCGGCATGAACCGACCGCCATGAGCAGAAAAAGGTCGGCTGACGGCGCAGCATCCCAAAGCGCCAAAGCAGGAGAAACCGGTCCATGGTCATGACCTTCAGGTCATAGCGGTCCTGGTGCCGCATCAGGTGCGCGGCTCGGTGGTCCTGGACCCAGCCATGCATGTCGATCACATAGTTGATCTTTATGCGGGTTGCCGACGTGTTCATTGTCTCAGCGTCCTGCCGCTTTCGTCCATATCCGCATGGGCAGGGCTTTGGCGCGGAGAAACAGGCCGTCGCGTCGGCGCCGTGCAATCACCTTACGCAGGCGGTCGCTGTCGAACCCCATGGCGGCGGCGTCGCGCACCAGTTGCGCCCGCTGATCGCTGAAGTAATGGGTCGCCGTCTGGTATCCCGTGGGGGCATCGGTGGGCCTGTCTGTGATGGCGGCGAAGGACGCGGTCGGCTTGTTTCCGCCGGGCTCCTTTTCACGCCCCAGATGTTTTACGTCGCAGGCGTCGGCGGTCGGAACCAGGTCCATTTCGGCATAGGTCACGGCCATCAGCGCTTCGCTCATGAGCATCTCATTGCCGGGAAGGGAATGAATCTTGGACATCCAGCGTTCAAGCATATTGGGAAAGGTGTCTCGTGGAAGCATGAACAGTCCTGCATTGATTACGTAGGACGGATAAACGCTCATACCGTTTCGCCGTTCGTAGTTTTGGATCGTGCGAAGACTGATGTAATCCGGGCTGACCTGTTCCGGTGCGATGTCGTAGTCGGCGGGGCGCACCGCAGTGATCTTGTGAACCCAGGGTTTGCCGTTGAAGCGACGAAACAACGACCGCGGGTCGCGCTTCCATAAGACGTCGGCATCGCACACCACGATATCACGGCCGGCGTGCTGGAATCCGTGGCGGTCCAAATAAGCGGTCAGCGCGAACGGCTTGTAGCTGAACGCCGGATAGCCGTCGCGGCGCACGGTCACCGTCGAACACGGCAGGTCGGGAAAACGCGAGGCGATCATCCTGCGCTCCGCATCCGTTTCGACGGTAACCTCGATGGCGGGATAATTGAACGCCTGCAGGGAGCGAATGCACCACACCGCGTAAATCAGGTGCTCTTCGCCGGTGACGCTGAGCACGATCAGCGGAAGATCATCGTCGCTCGTCACGGTGCCGTGGTCCATGTCGGCCGGTCGCGGGCGGCCAGAATCTGAACGATGTCGTTCGACGGCCCTGGAATCAATCCGGCCTTTTCGACGGCGGCCGTAACCGTGCGCTTGTCGAAATACAACAGGTGCCCGACCTGGGCGCCGAAAGATCGCTCGGCGACGCGCGGATTTTCGATTCCGGGAACTTCTATATAGAGAACGCCCCCGGGTGCGAGAAGGTCGGCAGCCTGGCCGAGAAAGGCCTGCGGGTCTGTAACGTGCTCCAGCACATGAGACAGGATGACGATATCACGGGTCTGCTTGACGTTCGCCAGGACGTCGATCTGACCCGGGCGCGTGTCCAAGCCGCGGGACCGCCCGAATTCAGGCCCGCTTTCCTCGACGTCGCATCCGACCGTATCGCATCCTTCCTCGGCGAAGGACTGAAGAATCCCACCCAGGCCGCAACCGACCTCTGCGATCCGCTTGCCGTGAAGCGCCACCCCGCATCCGGTGAGGAACTCTTTTATATAGGCGCCCCGGCGCTGGCCGCGCTTGAACAGGTTTTCGCGGTGATCTTCGGCCATCACGGTGCGGTAGTCGGTCCGGTAAAGTTCGTCGATCCCCTTCGCGGAAAGCCGTGGGGACTGCATGACCAGTCCGCATTCCGTGCATGCGACGAGGGAGATGGTGAATTCATTCACCCGATGCGTCGAATGGGGCACGAAGGCCGTCGATCCGCACAGCGGGCAGGACGCGACGGGCTCGCTGTAGGCGCGCATCAATCTGTTCGCGCGCAGGCGGGCGCGCAAGGTAGCAAGCAGGCGTCCGGGTGATTTCAAAATTCCGAGCATGGCGCCTTAAAGATACTCGCCGATAGGGCGATAATGGCGGGTGTGAACCGTCGGCGTCACGATGGTGAAGGGGTCTAACCCCCGTTCCCGCATGTAGGCCGATATCTCGTCCATGAAGCGGGCGTTGTAGCGCTCAAGTTCAAGCAGGAATCGTTCCTGCTTGGCCTGTGCGCCGTCGCTGTCCTTTTGACCGAAATCACCGTCATAGAAATGTACGTGACGTCCGCTGTCCAGGTGGCCCTTGTAGCCGTCGGTTCCGGCGACGAAGATCCGTCGCGCGCCCATGACCACCGCGACCGCGATCATGAGTACGGCCACCGTTCGACAACTCGCCTGAATGATCCCGTTCTGAATGTCGAACGGCGCGTCGTTGTCGGCGCGGTACATGATCTGCTCGTAGGGCCCTGTGTAGTGTTTGCGGATGAAGCCGTCGGTGAAATACGGGCTCAGCAGAACGCGGGTGCGTACCGGGTCGATCCCGGAGGAATAGGCCGCGAACCGCTTTCTGTTGGTGAAGGCATGGTAGTCGGGGGCCAGTATTTCCCCGATGTTGTTTGCGCCCATGGTGACGGCGTTGAATTTTTCCCCAAGGGCGTGGATGGCGTCCAGATTCTCGGCCAGGGACGGCCCGTTACCGAACACGATGAAGGTCGCATCCTGGTGGCGGGCGGCGTAGGCCGGCGGGGCCAGTTCGGGGTTGGCGATCTTTCCGTCGGAGGGCCAGAGTCGCCGCAGGATTTCGCGGGGCGGGATAAGGCGCAAGCTTACGCTCTTCCGTGTTTGAGAGACATCATCGCAGGCTCTCGAAATCGTTGATCGTCACACAGTTTCTTTCCGCGCAGACCCGCGCGCCGTCGGCCCATTCGGAAAACCCGGCAATGAACACGAAGGTCAAGCCGAACGCGAGGGCGGCCTCCATGTCGAGGCGGGCGTCACCGAAATAGATGCCGGGGTTGCGAAGCTTTCCGGCGTCCCTAAGGGTCGCCAGGTGTTCCGTCTTCGATGTTGGTGATCCGTGCACGGATGCGAAGTACGGGTCCAGCCCACGAGCGGTGACAACCTTTCGGACCTCGTGTTCGGCCCCGCCGGAAACGACATAGGAAGGCGTGCCCGACGCGCGGAGAATTTCGAGCGCCCGGACCGCACCGGGAATTTCGGCGGCAGACATCAGGGCGTTCCAGGAATGCTCTCCGAAGCGGGCGACGGCATCATCTGCGGCGTCGTCGTAGGCTTCCATCCCCAGGATATCGCGATAATAGCATCGAAACTTCTCGTATCGCGACACGCCACCATTGGTCTTGTGGTATTCGATGAAGCGATCGATCAGTTCCGGAGGATCCCCTTCGAGCGTCGTGCGGAAAGCATCGGTCTTCGCTTGATTGGAATCCAGGATCACGCCGTCGAAATCGAACACGGCCGTGCGGTACAGGGAAAGGTCAATCATCGCCCTCGACCGACTTGATCAATCGCGTGACGCGCTCGACATCGTCCGGCGTATCGACCGCGACGGACGCGCTTGACACCTCGATCATCTGCACATCGTAGCCGAGCTCGAGAAACCGCAGGATTTCGATGTCTTCGTTTTCCTCAAGCGGCATCTTGCTGCCGGCTTGTGCGAAGGCGTCCAGGGCGGCCTTGGGAAACCCGTAGACGCAGACCTGTTTCTTGGCGGTGATGAACGCGCCCGATTTGTTTCCGGGGATTCCGTTGCGGCTCATGTACAACAGGCGCCCGTCGGGCCGGGCAACGACTTTGGGCACCGTCAGGCTGCGGTATTCCCGTTCATCGGTGATCGGGCACATGGCGTTGACGATGGCTCCCGGGTTCGCCCGGCAGGCAGTGATCACCGCCGTGATGTCGCCGGGATCAAGCAGCGGTTCGTCGCCCTGTACGTTTATGTATAGATCGGCGTTGATCGTGCGTGATGCATCTTGAATTCGATCGGTGCCAGTCAGGCAGTCATCGCGGGTCATGACACATTGGATGCCCGCCGAATGGCAGTGATCCATGATGCGCGCATCATCGGTCGCGACGTAGACCTGTTCCCTGGGCACGGCCTGTATGCAGCGTTCCCAAACGCGCCGGATCATCGACTTTCCGGCAAGTTCGACAAGCGGCTTACCCGGAAGCCGCGTCGACCGGAACCTAGCGGGAATGATGAGGACAAAATCCATGGCGCGTTACGACAGCATTTCAGCCGGAGCGTAGATCGATCGTTGATGGATCGGATAACTGGTCGGCGTCACGGCCGTCAGCGGCAACATCGACGGCGCGCCGCCGTATGCATCAAGCAGATCCAGCATGTCGTCCAGACGGCCATCGCCGGGCGGGTATCCGTCGAACCCGGCCATCAGGATGTTCTGCGCGCCGGCGGCGTTCGCGACGGCCAGGGCATACCCGAGGGCAAGCGCGCTGGGCACCACGCAATCACCGGCGTTGGCCGCGAACGTCCCGTCGGCGGTATGAATTCCGTAGTCGAGGATTTCTATCTCCTTGAGGCGGGCGGCGGCGATGTCGGGAAACGCCCCCTTGGGTAAGATCAGCGGGCGGCCGAGAGAACGGTATTCTGCGGCCTCGACCATGACCCGCGACGGATGGCAGGCGACATAGGCCGTCACCAGGGAGCGGTCGATATGCTTGTTGACGTTCAGGCAGAGAACGGCGGGATTCTGTTCCTTGATAAAATTCTCGATCCCCTTCAAATGCGTTGAAAGCGACGGTCCAGATCCGATGATCAGAACGGTGCGTCCTTTCAGCCAGCCGTCCGCATTCCATGTTCCGGCTGCGCCGCTGACGCTGCCGGCGATGGCGCGGCGAAGATCTGCTTCCTTGAAGGAGGTCGCCTTGGTGCCGCGCAGGAACTCGAGCGCGCTGAGAATTTGATCATGTTGATAGCGTGAAGACGCGGTCATTTCCTGAACGTAGGAGGGGTGGATGCCGTACATCGCGGATAGCCGATAGAGCAAGCTCGGCCCCCACTGGTGTTGCCGATGCAGGGTTCCGAAATCGTCGAGCACGAGGGGGTAGAGGGATTCCGGATTGTAGCGACCGATATTTCGTTCCTTCAATTCCATCAGAACATATTCGGTTCGCACGTTGCCGGGGCCACGCCCCATGCCCAGAACGGTGCCGTCGATCCAGGTCGCGCCGGCGTCGATCGCGGCAAGCACATTGTCGAGCGCGCGCCCCATGTTGTCGTGTGAGTGAAAACCGATCGGGCCTTCCCAGTACTCGGCGATGATATCGATCGCCTGGGTCACCTCGGCCGGCCCCATGTTGCCGAAACTGTCGGCGAAATAGAAAACGCAGATGCCTTCCCAGGCGGCGATGTCCTGGGCCGCAACCCTCAGTTCATCCGCTGTCCGGTTGCCGACCTGCATCAGGTTGACGCCGACTTCGTAGCCGAGCTCGATCAGGGTGTTCACGATTTCCGGCCCCTGTTCCAGTTCGGGGAAATGGAACGCCACGCGAATGATGTCGATGGATGATTCGGCCGCCGGTTTGAACATCTCAAGGCATGCCGCACGGGGACCTTTCGGATGCGTGATGGGGTCCTTGGCGTTGATCATCACCGCGATCTTCGCATCGCGGGGCAGGTTGAGGTCGGCCAGGAATGAATCCGTGCAGTAACCGAAAGGCCCCATGAACTGATCCTTCACGGGAAAGCGAAGGCCGACTTCCACGATGTCGACGCCGGCACTGTCCATGGAGTCGAAGTATTTGGCGACAAGGCCGTCGTCGAAACACCAATTCGTATAGTAGCCGCCGTCTCGTAAGGTGCAGTCCAGGACGGTGATCGTGTTCTTGGAGCTCATGGTTGGAGAATCCTGTTCAGCGATTATTGCACGGTGAAATGTGGCGATTTGATATGGGTTGCGCCGTGGCCCCGGACCCGGACCGCCGTTGCCGCCGTCAGTTGAGATGGGCTTTGATGAAGGCGTGCCAAGTCTTGGCACGCACGGCCCACGACCACATCTGGGTGACGATGTCGCGATTACGCGATCCCATTTCGATGGCGGCATCACGATTGTCGCGCAGGAACGCGATCTTGTCGCGGATCGCGTCGACGTTCCGGTCGACGAGGAATCCGTTGATGCCATCGATAATCAGGTCTTCGCATCCGCCGACCCGGGTTGAAACCACCGGTATGCCGGAGGCCGCCGCTTCAAGGACGCTCAGCGAGAAGCCTTCTGAACTCGAAGCACACAGGTAGGCATCGAGGTCCGCATAGAAGGATGGCATCTGTTCCAAAGGCACGTAGGAATCGTCCTGGTTCATCGCAAGCCGGACTTCAACCCCGGGCATGTCGCAGCCCGGTTCGATGAATTCCGTAACGCCTTTGCGCCAGTCGTGTTTGAGATTCCCGGAAAACCCGACCCGCAAGGGGCCGTCGGTGAAAACGGGGCTCCGGCCGGTGAAGATTTCCGTATCGACACCGTTGAGAGTGCAACCCAGGTTGCGCAGACCGGCGCCGAGGAACAGGGTGTAGAGCTTGTTGCTTACCGTATTCACTCCGGCGAACCGGGATAGAAAGTCGATTAGTTCGGCGGGCGGCGGCACGCTGCGATCGGGCAGCGTCTGCTGATTGTCCCAGCTATGATGCGAATGAATGCCGGTGATGACCCGCCGGCGATCGAGGAACGAATGCCGCGCCTTGATCCGGCCGCCGATCATTTCGCCCAGACTTTGCCAGCCCAAAAAGAACAGAAGATCGTAGTCCTTATGGATATCCCTGATCGAACGGGTTCCGCCCTTCATGTATTCGATATCAAAGGAAATGTGCGGATCGTCGGCATACTTGATGAGCGACTTGGCAATTGAATCGTAAGCCCAGAACGGCCGGTCGGCAATCAACAGGACCTGGGCGGCGCCGTTGGCGGCGGATTGCCGGCGTCGGGGCGTGCGTGTCAAAAAATCTAGCATGGGCCGATTACGCGCTCTTGGTGCCGACGACCAGCGGCTTGCTGTAGGACGGCGGTGCGGCGACGGTGATCTGATCGTAGCCGTACTTGAGCAGCAGATCCTTCATCCCGTCGATCCCGGCGAGATGCTGATGCTGACGGTCAGCGTACTTCTTGCCGGTAAGCCGGGGCAGGTTTCCCTGAAGAGCGATCATCGGCGTCATCTCGGACAACTGCGTCATGATATGGTCGATCGCATCACCGAGGTGATAGGCGACGCAAAACATGGTGACGAGGTCGAACTGGCCGAGCGGTTTCAGATCGAAGTCCGGAACGTTCGCCTGAATGAAGCTCGCTTTCGAATAGTCCTTGTTGCGCCGCGCGGAAAACCAATCGCGCACGAACTCGGCTTGATCGGCGACCCAATCGATCCCGACTGTTTCCCTGGCGCCGCAGTCGATCATCTCAAGATCGTATAGCCCGGCGTTGCAGCCGATGTTGAGCACGCGCTTGCCCGCGAGGTCTGGAAGATTTGGTCTCAGGAAGTCGCGCCAGTTGTTGAGGCCGGCGTCGGGCTGGTTCCTCAGGTTGGGGCGGACCTCAACGCCGTCACCGAAATCGATATGATAATACCAGCTTTCATCCAGCCCGCGCGGGCTCACCGCCATCACTTTGGCGAGCGTGTCTTGGTGTTGCCGGGGTCGGAATAGCTTCCAATAGAGATTATTCAGCATCATGAATCCGAAATTAAAGTCAGTTGATCCTGGTCGTGTTCAATCAATTCGCCGTTTGGCGTTTCCACGACCGCCACGGGAATCCACCGGACGCCCGCGAAAAGTCTCTTGAAGACCGGCGCAGGCCGGGCGTCGACAAAGGCAACCCGGCCGATGGCGGGTTGATCCGGGTGCAGGTAGGCCGTCTTTCCAACTGCCGCCGTTTGCGCGGCCCGCTTGACGGCGGCTTCCTCTGTCAAACGGGCGGCGGCCTGCGTGGTTCCGGCCGCGTGGATGCGAACGGTCAATGTGTCGAGCCCGAGGACCGCGGCGGCTGCCGCGCGGTGCGAGCCGTCCAATCGAATGCCGTCGGTGGTTACCTCGGCGTGTGGCGTGCCGGGCAGGAAGCCCTTCGCCTTAACAGAGGCGAAAAGATCCTTGAGGCGGCGGCTTTTCACCAAGGCCTTGGTTTCGTTTCCGCCCTTGAGCCGGATGTATTTCCAATAGAGCGAGGCCGGGAATTCATCTTCGGTCATGCCCTGTTCGAGGCGGCGCAGGAAATCGATGTGCCGGATGCAATCGAACGCCAGGTCCATCGGGGCGAAATCCTGCAAGCGGCCCGTGTCGCTCGCCATGATGGCGCTCTTGATCGGGCAATTCTGGACACCGACGAAATTCACCTGGGCGTCCCCGTGCCATCGTCGCCCATCACTTGTTCAAGTGGAATGCCAAAAGGCGTTTCGCGACCAACGTCGCGGACCACCAGGGCCGGCACCGATGTCTGGCCAAGGCTGCACAGCGCCGAGACGCGGTGATGCCCGTCGTAAACCTCGTATCCGGGAATTGTGTAATCAAATCCATAGCGCGATGCGATCAAGGGCCGGTCGAGAACCCACGGCAGATTTTCCAGGCGCGAGGCGTCGAACCCTTGCTGGCGGATGGAATCGAACAGCCCCAGAACGTTGCGGATCTTGGTGGCGATCCATTCGGGCGGACGCTCATTGATGCCCGCCGCCGCCAGGCTTTCATGCCAGCGCCAATAGTCCAAATGTTCCAGGCGGTCTGGCAGTGTCCCGTTTAAATACGCATCGAAAAGCCGGGTGTGCATGCTGTTGCTGATACGCCAGTCCGTATCGCCGTTTTCATCCTTGAACCAATCTTCAAGGAAGCCGAGCAGTTCGCGGCTTGTTTCCGGAACCACTTCACAGCGGACGGCCCGGAACGCGAACAGCCGGTCAATGTCCACCACCTCGATGCCGACGGGCTGAAAGCCGAACCGCTGCAAACGCCGGGTGAAGGCTGACAAGCCTGTCAGCTTGCGCGCGATCGGCCAGAACATCGGATTGCCCTGAGGCCGGGGAGTGGCGATGGTCAGCGCGGTCCGTGGCGGGAGCTGGAACACGATCAGGTTTGCCCTAGCGCCCACCCGCAGGAGAGCGGGGCGCGATCACGGCGATGAAGGGGCTATGGGATCGTTGTTTCGTTCCTTTGTACGCATAAGGTTTAAGCGTCGGTTCGGTCCGGTACACCTTGTCGTTCAGCGCGTCGTGCCGTTCGCACCATGCGTTGTCCATGAACGTCAGGTCGTGGGTTGCGGACATTCTTTCTTCGAAAAACGACACCAATTGGGCGCGCGTCGGATTGATGGCCCCTGCTGGGCGTTTACCCTCGGGGTCAAATCCGGCGGGTATATGTTGTTCGCAGTCATGCACGGCGATGAAGGCGGGTGTGGCTCGCTCGGAAATGACGTCAAGAAGTCTGCGGAAATCAGGTGACGATCCTTTCGGGCCGTCGATGAAGAACGCGATCCGCGCATCTGCGACCCGGTCGAGTGCCGGAATCAGATCGGCCGGGGCGCGGCCCTTGATCATCTCCGCGTTGGCATAGGGGGCCAGGTTCCGCTCCGCCGTTTCAACGACACTCGGGGCGGCCTCGCCGATCGTGAGAAATTTGGCATCGGGATGATAGCATTGCAGCGCTTTCAGGCAGATCTGGCTGGACACGGCGGTCCCCGTGCCGGTTTCGACCAGGATGTCTGGTTGATAGCGCCGGATCAGACCCCAGAGAACCACGCCGTCCGTCGGATAGATCCCGGTCAACCCGAAGGGGATTGCATCGCACGAAGCCCGATAATCGGCGATCAGGTCATCAGACACGAGGTCGGCAAGCGCTGGGCCGGCCGTGGGAGGGTCCAGGCTGTCGAGTCGCGCCTGCTTCGCGAGCAGGTAGCATTGGAGACATCCCGCCGGCGACCATCTGCGGGCCTCGAAAACGGACGCCATGCGAAGCCGTCCGCGTCGGGGGACGATTGCGAACAGGGCGCCTCCCATGGCGGCCCGTGCGGCTTCGGCGGCTATGTGGATGATGTGGCGGATGGGTGTCGGCATCTTGGGGTTCGTCAACGGGCGATCACTTAGGCGTCGATGCCGGCATCGGTTGATTCGTATTCCTGGATTTTAAACAGGCTTTTATACAGGCCGTTTACGGCCATCAAATCCGAATGGGTTCCCTGTTCAAGAATTCTGCCGTCACTGACGACGATGATATGGTCGACATTGGTGATCGCGCTGAGCCGGTGAGCGGAGATGACGATGACTTTGTCGTCCTTGATCTTCTCCAGGTTGTCGTAGATCGTCGCCTCGGTTTGCAGATCCATCGCGCTGGTGGCTTCGTCGAGGAGAAGAATTTCCGGGTTCTGGATCAAGGCGCGTGCCAGGACGACACGTTGGCGCTGACCGCCCGAAAGCGATGTCCCCCGTTCCCCGACGATGGTGTCCAGACCGTCTTCCAGGGTGTCGAGAAAGCCCTTGATGCAGGCCGTGTCGAGAGCCTGGTCGATTTCTTCCTGGCCAACCTGATCGCGGAAATAGGTAATGTTCTCGCGGATGCTTTCGTTAAACACCACGCTGTCCTGGCTGACGTAGCCGAGCCGTTTGCGATAGGAGCCGATATCCAATTCGGAGAGCGGCCGTCCGTCGACCGTGATTTGTCCCGTGTCCGGGAGACGGAACGTTGCGATGAGTTCCATGAGCGAGGATTTTCCGGAGCCCGACAACCCGACCAGCGCGGTGATGGTTCCACGGCGGAAGGCACAGGAGAAATTGCGTAGCACGGGACGCCCGGGAACGTACGCGAAGCTCACATCGTCGATCTTGATTTCCTGCTCAACGTGTTCGAACGGATGTGTTCCCTTCAGCTTGGCAATGCCGAGGGAATGTTCTTCAAGGTCGAGAAACCGGGTCAGGAAGGTGATCTGAGGAATTGCCTGCGCTTGGCGCATCCTCGCCTCGATCAATTCCCGGACCCGCATCAGAACCTGCAGCGCGACGAAGAAATAGCCGACCGTGAATCCGAGGTTTTCAATAAGGTTCGCATCAGCCAGATAGGAAAACAGGGTCACGGCGAAAATCAGGGAGAATATGCCTCCCGCTTCGGTGATGCCCCTGACCAGCTGCTGATAGGAGTTCATGCTGAGCGTCGCCCGCAGCACGGTCGAGACCCGGTCAAGATAGACTTGCTTGACCTCACCTTCCTTTGCGCCCTGCTTGATGAGGCGGATGCCGTGCAGCATGTCGAAGAACGACGCCATCATCAGGCGGCCTTTCTGGGCCAAGTCACGGCTCAGGAAAACCACGCGCCGGCTGAGGTTCGACGACGCCAGATAGAACAGAATTCCGGTGACGGCGACAAGCGCGGTCAGTCCGACCGACAGCTTCAGAAGGATCGCGACAAAGACCATGATGTTCAACGTGGACATCAGGACCGTCTGGGTCGCCGATACGATCTGGCTGAATTTGGCGACGGGCTGGTTGAGAAGAAACTCAAGCTCGCCCAGCTTTGTTTCCGAGAAATAGGAAATGTCGAGGTTGAGCAGCTTGTCGATGAAATCCCGGCGGATGCGATAGGTCAGGCGGTTTTGCAACAACGTGTTCAGGGAGACCACGAAGTATGTGACGAGCTGAGACACGGCGACCACAGCCACGAGAATCAGGAATATGGTGATGACTCGGCCGTTTTCCGTCGAGGCCAGGTCCTCGAACGGCAGGGGTATGGATATCCCGAGCACGGTCACGCTTTTCGCGTCGGCACCCGGATCGTTGAATAGAGTCTGCGCGAAGGCGAGCAGCGTGATCGCCTTGACGGCGCTCAGGAAGGTTTGCACCAGGTTCAGGCCGATGATCGACATCAGGATCACGGCCTCCTTGGTGAGGCAGGCCTTGACATATTCCCAGTCCCGCGCGCGGATGAATCCGAAGTGCGCTAAACGCAGGGAGACCGAATTCTTGATCTCCTCGTCGACACTGTCGGCAAGGGAACGAAGGGCGTAGATCTTATTCTTGTCGCCGTCGCTCATCGTGGCTTTGTTCATGGGATCAATCGGGCTCGCTCATCTTGTTTAGGAACGTGCTGGCAATTCGGCCGTTGCCGAGAAATCCGTCGTCGTTGGCCCACTTCCGGAACACGCTTCGGACGGGGGCGGGCAGACGATCCGACTCCTGATAGACGGCGCCCAGGCGTTCGCATTTCTTCTTGAATGCGGTCTGTGCGGAAGACATTTCCTGTTTGCCGTCAAGGATGCCTTCGATTTCCTGGACGGCATGCAACAGATCGTCGGGGGTATTGTCGAGGAAGGTATACCTGTCGGTGTATCCCTGTGCGACGAACTCTTCGCCAAACATGTCATCGACCGACAGGGTTTTCCCCGTCACGTTGTCGCGCACTGACTTCAGAAGGTACACATCCGTTTTCTTCAGCGGATATTGACAGGCCCAGTGGGTGCCGTTCGTCAGCAGGCTCGGCGTGCCGGTCAGCAACGGCAGGAGCATGGGGCCGGAATCCGAACAGATGAAAAACCTGCTGTGGAACAGTGCGTGAATCTCGAGAAGCGGACGATCCGCGCCCATGCCCGACAAGTTGATTATCGCCGGATGATCTATGGGGGTCTCGTGTGAGGGGCCCAGACGGACGATCTTGAAGCCCTTCGAAGCGAGATACTCAATGGCCGGCAGATAGGTATCGACCGTGGTATTTCGCCTGGACGGTGCTTCGATGCGCGCCTGCGACAGGTTGTCGCCGGCATCATGGCTTTGGTCGCGCAGATGCAAGGTCACGATCGGCGTGTCGTCGGACAGCCCGGCCATGGACAGTGCGCGCCGGCTGCGCGCCACCTGCTCCGAAGACAGTGCGGCCGGCATCGCGTCGCCGAACAGGCGCCGGCGGAAAGTTGGCTGCCACTCAGGTTGGCCTTGAGCCGACCGTGATCGGGAAAGTGCGCCCAGATACGGCTCGGCACGGCGGCGCAGGTCCCACAGACGGCGGGCAATCCGTCCCCGCATCGAAGTATGGCTTACGATTCTGGTTCCGGCGCATTCAAGCGTCAGCAGTTCCTTGTTCACGCGGTACTTCGACGCTTCCTCGCTGACGGGCATGAAATAGACATCGGCGTTGTCCCGGCGCGCGACCTGTAGCGACGTCGCGATATCCAGAATTGACCGGCCGAATGCAGACTCGTTGACCTGGACGGCCAGAAGCGGCCGTCCCGGCAGGCGAAACATCGCCCAATCCGGGGTTCGGTGCTTGGCGAAGGGCACGAAGGCCGGTTCGCGGACCTGCGAAAAGCCGTCGGCGCCGTGGGTCATGTCGGGCACGTTGTCGAACAATTTATGTGATGTCAGGATGTTTAAGGGCGCTTGATACGCTTCGCGAAGCTTCGCCGTTTCGGCAAAGATCTGTTCTGGAATGTTATTCCCAGAACAAAGGAGTCTTGCTGCTGATGGCGATGTACAAGAACTTCCGAAAGCCGCCGGTGCTGGTGATTCGATTGACGCCGTGGAAGGAATTCTCGACCGCAAGGAAGGACACGCCGGTGTTGTGGCGCAGTGGAAATTCCTTGAAGGGCTGGATCAAGGAAGGGTCCGGAAATCTGTTGATGCGGGAATCAACCTGGGCGTCGGTGATGCCGGGACGTTTTTCATAGAGAACGAGCTCGCCGCCGGTAAGGTTCTCTTCCTTTTGATCGCAGAGATAGATGAGGATGACCGCGACGCGGAAATTTCGGTCGGCGTGAGCTTCGTTCCAATATCCTGTCTCGCCCCGGGAAAAATCGAGATCGACATACAGTTCGGCGTTGCCGGAAATTCGACCGAGCACGGCCCCGACTTTCGATCGCCAGCTTCCATCCGGCTTGGGGACAGGACCATCGCATAGTTGCCAGTCACCATCCATGATTGCCGGTGCGCGTGTTGCGATGTCATCCGCATAGACATTCAGGAAGGATTGGACGAAGGCCGGTGAGTGAACGTAGGCATCGAACCGTGACCAGGCGGGGCTGCCAGCGAGGAACGCCTTATAAGCGTCACCCTTCAGGCGCCTGCGTCCGCCCTGGAACTCGCCGCTTAGCGTGTCCCAGACCTCTGCGGAGGGTTGCTGATCCAGAAGCGTTCGGTATTCGTCTGCGTCAAAAACACCGTTGATCGCGAAATGAGGAAAGGGCGTCGCCGTTTTTTCAGCGTTTTCGAAGAGGATCATATCAAGGGTCTCTGTGTCCGGTACGGTGCGTCATTCTGTTGCATGCGCGCGGCTACCGGAATTGTTCTTGTTAGCGTCAGGCCCCCGCAGTCGTCCGTCCAGCCACCAAGCCGCCACCCGGCCTTCACCGATGAAGCCGTCTTGCGCGCCCACGAAGCGCACACGAAGTGATGCTTCCGGGAACCGTTTGGACGCGGCAACAACCATCCGTTTCCAAGCTTCCTGACTTTCGGATAAGGGCGTATCCGTGTCTTTGATGTGGATCAATTCCTTGACGGTCGCCACGATCTCTTCGGGTGAATTTTCCCGAAACGTATATCTCTCGAGATGAGAGGGTTGGTCGAAGGCGCCAAGATAATCCGGCCCAAGAAGTTCCTCGCAGCTCAATTCCCGTCCGGTCGTCGTGTCGATGGCATGCTTCATTGCGCAGACTTCCGCGCGCCGGAACGGATAGGAGGCGACGGGATGAACGGCGTTGACGCAGGCCATGGGGATGTCCGCAATCATGGCCAGGACAGAAGGCCCGGAAGCGGTGCCGACGAATAAGGCGCTCCGCATCAGGAAATAGGTTTCCAAAAGGTGGAACTTGGGCGCCATGACCGGAAGGTCGAGCACATTTGCGCGTCCCAGCGGCGGCATGTCCGCGTCGCCGATACGGACGACGAGAAATCCCTCTGATTCCAAAAAATCGAACAACGGAAAATAACTTTCCAGAGTCGTGTTGCGGCGGCTGAAGGCCTTGGACCGTCCGATCTCCGGTTTCTCAGCGTATTTTTTTTGATCGATCTCGCCGGACCGGATATGGACGACGGCGACCGGCCTGTCGGCATTGATGCCGCGGGCGCGCAGCCAATCCTCTGCCGTGCGCGCGTGCGCAGAAGGCAAATAGACGGGAACGCGCATGCGTGACGCCAATCGCGATCCATGCGTCATGGGGTGTCGACGCAAGGATTCGGATGGCACGTCCGGGGCGCCTCCGAATTTTGTGCGGGCGATGGATAACAGACGGCGGGCTTTGCGGTGCCATCGGACGATCCGCTCCATGATGCGGTCCATGGCAGGCGGTCCCGACAGAATGCGGACAATCGGACTGCGGATCAGACGGATCGTGTCGTTGAAATCGGTGGCCACATCGGTTTTGGAAAACAGGGCGGGGCTGGCCATGTACAACGCTGCTTTTTCCGCCACGGCGACACGTAGCGCCAGGTGCACATCCAAAAGATATCCGCCGTACGACCGCCGTTGCGGCAGGTATACGAGGACTTTAAACGGCCCGAACCCAAGCATCTCCCAGTTGGGCGTCAGATGCTTTTGATAGGTGTGGAAGCGAACCTGCTCTGTCATTTTGTGATCGTTGTTCAGGGGGGCGGAGATATCAGACCCGCGCCATGTCGATCAGCCCGCGTCCGACCGCGCCCGATTCAAGGTCCCGGAGCGCATCGTTAATATCGGCGAGGGCGTATTCGTGGGTAATCAGCGGCGACAGCGACAGCTTGCCCGCCATGAACCATTCCGCGTACAGCGGAATGTCATGATCGGCGATCGTTTCACCGCCCCAGCTTCCGACCACTCGCTTCCCTCGGATCAGGTCGAAAGGATCAATGGACAGGAGGTCGCCTTTCTTGGGATTTCCCGCAAGCACGCACAGCCCGCCGCCGTCGCGCACCGACTTGAACGCGGCCTCCATCACGTCGGTACGCCCGGCCGCCTCTACCGCGTAATCGACGCCCTTGCCGCCGGTGGCGTCGGCGATGGCGGCGAGGGGGTCGGTTTCGGCCGCGTTGACGGTACGCGTCGCGCCGAGCGCGCGGGCGCGGTCGAGCTTGCCGGCGGAAACGTCGATGGCGAATATCTCCCGTGCGCCTTTCATGGCCGCCGTGGCGACGGCGCTCATGCCGATGCCGCCGACACCGAACACGGCGACGGTGTCTCCGTCGGACACCTTCATGGTGTTCAGGATGATGCCGCCCCCGGTCGGGATGGCGCAGCCAAGCAGGGCGGCTTCCTTCAAGGGCATGGACATGGGCATGGGAACGACCCGGTTTTCGCAGGTCACGGTCCGCCGCATGAAGGTGCCAATGGCGCCCGAGTTCACGGTGGTGCCGTCCAGTTCGTAGGTGGTCGACGGGACATCGGCGCCGGTGCCCTTCAGCCAGGTCAGCACTACACGATCCCCCGGCTTGACCTTGGTCACGCCGTCACCGATCTCGACGACCGTGCCGCTGCCCTCATGCCCGAGGGTATGCGGCAGGAAAGGATCGGGGCCGCGAAGGCCCTTCACTTCGTTGAGCTGGCTGTGACAAACTCCGCTGTAGGCGACGTCGACGATGATCTGCCCCGGCTTCAGGTCGGGCAGTTGCAAGGTGACGCAACGCAGCGGCTTGCCGGTTTCAAAAAGAACCGCGGCTTCGGTGGTATGAGGCATGAGGCTGGAATTTCCTATGGTCGGTCCAAGGGCCGGCGGGAGATTCACCGGCAGGTCTCCTGACGGGGGCTATTCCGACTCGGCGATGAACCAGTAATAGTCGCCGGTGTATCCCACTTCGTCGAACAGCTTCTTCCAGTCGTCGACGTGCATGTAGGTCAAGGCGGTCAGGTTCCAGGCCAGCATGGCCTGCTTTTCTTGTTCATTGCGCCAGGCATCGTTCATGACGAAGGCGTCCTTGCGGGTGACGCGCATGATTTCGCGGAACGCCTGTTTGCATTCGTCGAGCGGCAGATTGTGTAGGGTGTTGATCCCGATCACCAAATCGAAGGAATTATCGTCGAACGGCAAGGCTTTGGCGTCGGCAACCTGCACACGGTCGGCAACCTCGGGCTTGGCGTTGGCGATGGCGTACTCGGACACGTCGATGCCGTGAATGTCGATCTCGGGCATCAGCAAGGTGAAGTCGTACATCATGAAGCCCTTGGCACACCCGATGTCGAGCACGCGGGAGCCGGGCTTGAGATCGTAATGGTCGCGGAAGCGCTTGACCGTGTCGGTCCAGAACCGGGGGTGGTAATTGAACCCGCCATAACCGGTCAGCCGGTCACCGTCGAAGAACTCTTCGCCGAAACGGCGCGCGATGGCGCGATGGTCCTCGGTGATCAATTTCGCCCGTTCGTCGATCGGGCGCTTCGATTTCGGATAAAGGTCGAGAAGGTTGATTTCTTGTCCCATGTGGATTCCGTGAATTTGAATGTTGATGTCACTGGAAGCGCCGAAGCCTTCCGTCGAAATTTATTGCGGCTCGTCGTGTTCGGATAATGCGTCCTGATAAGCCCGCCGGGCGCCGCCGAACGGCTCCCCCAACGACAACCCGCCGTCCGCCACGATCACCTGACCAGTGAGATAGGACGCATCGTCACTGCAAAGAAAGCGGACGACGCGACCGATTTCGTCGGCGCGGGCGGCGCGCCGCAGCGGGACCACTGTTTCCGCGACTTTCCGGTTGACGGGGTCGTCGGTCAGCTTGCGTCCGTTGTCCCGATCGACGATGCCGGGGGCGACGGCATTGACCCGGATGTCCTGGGGCCCGAACTCGACGGCGAGATAGCGCGTCAGCTGTTCGACGGCGGCCTTGGTTACATGGTAGGCGCAGGGTTCATGCGCCACGGACCGCGCCAGGACGGAAGAAATGTTCACGATGCTGCCGCCGCCCGCCCGCCGCATGGCGTCCGCCGCATATCGGGCGGCGATCATGTATCCGCGCGGCATCAGGGCATGAGTCGCGTCCCACGAGGCCAGATCCTGTTCCATGAAGGGCGCGCGTTCGCGCCGGGTCGGCCCGGCGTTGTTGACAAGAATGTCGAGCCTGCCGAACGCGCGTTCCGCGGCCGTGACAAGCTCCCTGATGGATGCATCGTCGCTGACGTCCGCCTGGATGAAGGTTGCCGCCGCGCCCGTCCGGCGAATGCGTTCCGCAGCCACCTCCCCGGTCGCCTCCTGCAGATCGGCGACGATCACCGAGGCGCCGGCCGCCGCCAGCATGTCGGCGATCGCCAGACCGATGCCTTGGGCTGCGCCGGTGACGATGGCGGCGCGGCCGTCGAGGGCGCGGGTGCTGTTATTCGTGTTCAAGGACATGTCAGTAGGGGGGGCGGGTCGGCCGCAATTCCACTCTTGTTACGGATGTCCGCCGGGGGACGGACAGAATATCTATGACGCATTGCGCGACATCATCGGGCGCGATGTGCCAGTCCGCCGGCTGTTCCCCGGCGAAATCGGTGCTTACTCTTCCCGGCATCACGCATTGAACCCTGACGTCGGGCCGCAGTTCGATGGTCAGCACTTCGCTCAGCCCCAGCAACCCGAACTTGGATGCGCAGTAGGCGCCGCCGCCGGAATGCACGTTGATGCTGGACCGGCTTGCAATATTGACGATCTCTCCCTGGGCCTCGCGAAGCGCGGGAATGGCGTAATGACAACAGTAATAGGCGCCGGTCAGGTTGACCCCGATCGTTTCCCGCCATTGTTCGGTCGGCAACTCACCGACGGGCCCCATCGGGCCGACGCCCGCATTGTTGACCAAGATGTCCAGGCCGCCCATCCAATCAAGCGCCTTGCCCATCATGTCGCGGACCGCGTTCTCGTCGCTGACGTCGCAGACAGTGCCGCGAACATCCCTACCCGTGGCGTCGGACAGGCGTCGGGCGGCGTCCTCGGCGGCACGGGAAGTCCGTCCGCAGATGGTCACCATGGAACCGGCGGCGGCGAGTTTCTCCGCGATGGAATATCCGATGCCGCGTGTCGCGCCGGTCACAAGTGACCGCTTACCGGCGAAATCGATCAAGCTTCGGACACCTCGGGCGGGCGCGGGATGTCGCGTGACAGGGATGTGGGCATGTCGCCCGTGAACCATGCCGGCGCTTCCTTGATATGGGCAAGCATCAGCAATTCGGGGAATTGCTCCACGCGGTCGCGCCAGTATTCGGACGTATCGAGCAGGCGTTTCGTTTTTTCGCGATAAGACTGGAAGCGCTCGGTGTCACCCATCAGGTGATAGCTGTGCGTCAGAGCCGCAGCCATTGAGGCGTCGTAAGGATACCCGTCGTGGATTGCTTCAAGCCAGCGCGCGATCTTGGCGACATTTCCGCCGGGCTGGAAATTCGGGTTCTTCAGGAAATTGGCGACCAGGTTGAACGCGAACCAGATTTCTTTCTGCTGCTCGAGACTGGGAATGAAGTCGTAGGGCAGGTCGAATATGTCCCAGCCGGTCTTGAGAACATTCGGTTCCTGGGCGAACCGGTAGCCGAATTCGCCCCGTTCGGCGGAACGCCCCGGATTGATCGTCTTGTCGTAACGTTCCTTTTCCGTGCGCTTATCGCCCAGCGACTGGAAGGCGGAAAACATCTCCGTGCCCTTGAGCGGCTGGCAGATGTAGAAGCTGGCCCAGTCGCTCTGCAATTCTTCGGCGAAATTATAGGTATCCATCATTTGCGCGAAGGTTTCATCGGGAAACCCGATGATCATGTTGATGCTGAACAGAACCTGCGGATATTTGGCGATCAGCTTGGATTTATCGCGCAGCTTCGGCTTGGTCGTCGGCTTCTTGATGGTCTTGAGCATGTCGTGGTTGCCGGATTCGACACCGATCTTGAATGCCCTCAGGCCGGACTTGACCATCGATTCCATGATCTCGTCGCTGATGGCAACGCCGATCAGTCCATTGCTGGCAGTCCATTCGAAATTAGGCACCTGATCGGCGATGGCCTGAAACAGTTCGACGGTGCGCTTGGGATCCCAAAGCAGATCGTCGTCAAGCCAGTCGATGTATTCGATCCCCTTTTCATTGACGAGGTATTTGATCTCGTCAACGACGTCCTGGACGGTCCGCTGGCGCAATCCAAAGCCGTTGAAATTTCGGACCGTGCAGAACGTGCACCGCGCGCGGCAGCCGCGGGCGGCCAGCACGGTCGCGTATTTCTTGTCCTCTCCGACATAGCGGGAGAACGCGCCAAGCCCGCCGTAGCGATAGTATTCCTCGACCTGGATCAGATCGTAGAACGGCCGGACATCCCAATTCACGGGAGTGCTCGGCGGCGGTGTGCCGAGTTCGTAGACCTCGTTGTCGAGCAGGAACGTAAAGCCGTCCGGCGTCGCGGTGGAATGGCCGGACAATGCCTTCAGATAATTCTGTAGCTGGATTTCACCTTCGTTTCGGGCGACCAGGTCGCACAGGCCGTCGCGCAGAATCTCCGCATAGTCAAAGGTCGCCTGCACGCCGCCGGCCAGCACCGGAAGTTCGGGAAAGGATTCGCGCAGGAAGTCCGTGACAGAAATAAAGCAGGGCTTAGTCGTCCCGAACATATAGGTGACGACGACATGCGGGTTCTCGCAGCCGGAAATCGTCTCAGCCACCATGTCCTTCCAAAACCCGTACTCGAAGCCGTCCGAATGAGCGGCCTTCAAAATCTCGAAGTTCAGGTCGATGATATGGATGGTGAGGTCCGGATCGGCGGCCTTCGCGGCGGCCGCAAGATAGAGCAGGCCCGTCGGTGGGAAATTGTAGTACCCACCCTCTCGCGCCGTGGTCACGTCGAAGAATTCTTCCGGCACCAGAGCCGGCTGAATCATCACCAGTTCTTTCGGGCGCGTGATCTTGTGTTCGGCAACGAACCGATCGAACGCAGCGCGATGGTCGCTGCCGCCGATGTCGAATTTTTCCGCCAAGCTGGTCATGATGTCCTCTCAGGAGAGTATTGCATGTAATCTGCGCGAAGTCAGGTGAGCTACATCGTTTCCGACGCAGGCAAGTACGGCACGATCATCGCGTTTTTGAAGGCGTCGCGGTCGATAAGCGGCTCCGGGTCTTCTATCGGGCGGCCGAACTTGACCTGTGGGATGACGCGGTGGTCGCGCGCGATCTCAATATTGCACAACATCGGCCCCGGCGCGGCCAGAACCTCGCGGATGCGGTCCGCGACATCGGCGTTCAGGTCGACGGACGTCGCGGGGATACCATAAGCTTCGGCAACTTTCTGGAAGTCCGGGAAGCTCAATCCGCCCTCGGCACTTGATCCCGCGTAACGCGACCCCAGCCATTGGTCCTGTGTCTGCTGAATCATGCTGTAGCCGTGATTGTTGACCAGGAATATCTTGATCGGCAGACGATGGTGGGCGACGGTCGCCAATTCCTGAATGTTCATCTGCATGCTACCGTCGCCGACGACACAAATGACCGGCGCATGATCCAACGCCAGGCTGGC
This sequence comes from Rhodospirillales bacterium, assembly GCA_048263775.1. Lineage (GTDB taxonomy): Bacteria > Pseudomonadota > Alphaproteobacteria > Rhodospirillales > Casp-alpha2 > UBA1479. The sequence goes on along the minus strand of JBLXDU010000004.1, from coordinate 77,288 downwards.
GCCGATTGCGCCGGGCAGGGCGCATCCCATGGGTGTGTTGTTGAAGGCGTGGAAGGCGCGCTGTTTCGCCTTGAAGGGAAACGCCTGCATCATCCAGGCGACGGCGCAGCCCGTATCCATGTAAAGAATGTCGCCGGGTTTCGCGGCCTTGCCGAGTTCGTTGACGAACACGTAGGGATTGACCGCGGTCTCCTCATAATAGGCGGCGGGGCAAATCGGGAATTGTGTCTTCCAGCCGGCGATCCGCGAAAGCCATGCGTCGCGACGGAACGTCGATTTCGTCGTTAGCCTGGCAAGCAGTGATCGAAGAAAGTCTCCCGCGTCGGCCTCGACCGGCAGGTCGAGTTCCACGCCGAAGCGGGGAAATTTTTCAAGCTCGGCCGAGTCCACGTCGACAACGATCTTTTTCGCTTCGCGGGCGAAGGAATTGGGCGGGCTGCCGGTCTCGTGCGTGTCCAGTCTGCAGCCGACGGCGATCAGCAAATCCGCGTTCTGTACCGTCAGGTTGCCGTAATGGGTTCCATGCGTTCCGAAGGCGCCGACGGCCAGGGGATGATCCTCGGGGATGAGGTCGCGCACACCCCAGGACGGCACCACCGGCACGCCCAGGCGCTCGATAATCTCGACTGCGGTGTCCGCCGCGCCGGCCAGACGGACGCCCCAGCCGAGGATCAGAACCGGCCGTTCCGCTTCGGACAGCAATGCCAGAACGCGGTCAATGTCGGTTTCGCTGACCGGCCGGGAAAGCCCGCCGCCCGGCAGATCCTGCGGATTGAATTTCCGCAGCAATTCCGGCTCGATCATCTCGCGCTGCAAGTCGTCGGGCAGATCGATCACCACGGGGCCGGGCCTTCCGCTGGTTGCGATGTGCGCGGCCTTTTCAAGTTCGTAGCGGATGTCCGCCGGGTCGTCTACGCGCACGGCATACTTGGTCACCGGTGTGCACATGGGAACGGTCGCGGTTTCCTGAAAACCGAATTGGCGGACACCGAAATCGTCGCTGATGCGGAACCGGGCGACCTGTCCGGTGATGAACAGCACGGGGACCGAATCGTAATAGGCGGAACAGATTCCGGTGATCATGTTGGTTGCGCCCGGGCCGCTTGTGGCGACCGCGGCCCCCAGGCCGCCGCTGGCGCGGGCATATCCGTCGGCGGCCATGGCGCCGCCCTGTTCGTGGTGCGGACAAACATATGTGATGTCATCACGCTTGCTCAGCGAATCGATCAGATGCACGGAGGCGCCGCCGCTGATCGCGAACACGTGGCGGATGCCTTGCGCGGCGAGAAACTGCGCCACGTAGTCAGACAATTTCATGTGATTGCTGTTGCTGTCCGCCGGCACTGGATCAATCCCACGGCATGGTCGGTTTGATGGTCACGAACAGGCTGCCGTCGCGGTAGCTTTCCGGCATGTCCGCACGTTCGGTAACGGCGGACCAGCCGGTTTTCTGCGCGAACATGTTGACGCCCATCGCGCGAAGATGGTCGAACACGGCCGTGGCGTTTTCGGGAGTGCCGATTTCCATCATCGCGTCCGTGGTCTGCCAGGTGCCGGCATCCGTCGCCAGGATCAGGGCGGCTTCGTGTCCTTCGACGTCGATCTTCATCAGATCGGCCCATTCGGCAATCGGACCGAAGGCCTCGACCGTGACCGCGAAACGTTCCAAATCTCCGTAGGGATTGGATTTCGCGCCGGCCAGATGGCTGCCCGTTCTGTTGCCGTGAAGACGGACGAACTCCGCGGTTCCGTCCTCGACGGATACCGCGGCCTTGCGTGCGTCCACCCCGGTGATGCCGTTGCGCTTCAGATTGGCCTGCAGCAGGGCGAAGGTCTCGGGATCGGGCTCGTAGCATCTGACGTCGTAACCGCAGCGCGCCATGGTGATGGTGTGAAGACCGATGTTCGTGCCCAGGTCGGCGACACGTTTGTAGCGTGCCTTGTTCACCCAGTAGAACGCGAAGATGATCAGTTCGTCCAAGCCGAACAGGTCAAGGGAATCGATCGCGCCCATGCGGGTGTAGGGAAAGCGGTATTCGCCGAAGGGGCCGAACGAGCGGGGCTCTCCTTGGGCCGAAGAGAACAATCGCGTCACGCTGTTGCGGGCAACGGCAGTCAACAACGCATGGGTGTCGGAAGTGCGTGCGTGATGTGCCCGAAGCGCGGGCAACGCCTTAATCATGGCGGCGAGAATTTCCGTTTCCGCGTCGATCTCTGTTTTCTGGGGATTGTTCACGATGTCTCTCGATCTCGAATTTGTCACGGCGTTCTCAAGCCGACACGTTGGTGTCGTTACCATGGCGGCGAAGTTTGTAAATGTTGGTGTCGGCACGCAGGGCTTCGCCGAGACGGGGGTTTTTCCAAGGATCATGGGCGACGCTGAAATTCCGGCCACTGACGACATCGCGCGGCGCACCGACCGCCCAATCGCAGCAGTCGATGACATCGGCCATTGGCGTGAAGCGCTGAGTGTCGTAGGCCTCCTGCGTGCGGGCCAGATTGTCGCCGGCGCGTGCTCCCGCCTCAAGCGTCGCCTGGTGAATCTTGGTGTCGACCCATCCCGGCCCCAGGATTACAAACTTGGTGTCGGGAATCTCCGCGTCAAGTAGTTCGCACATCTTGGTCAAGGCGATCTTGGACACGGTATAGGCCGAATAATTGACGGGCGCGCCGTTGGCGCCGCCGCCGGCGAAGAACAATACCGTCGGTGCCGCGGCGGCCTCAAGATTGCGATGCGGCAGCAAACGGCGCAGCAGACGGAGTTGGCCGGTGAAGTTGATATAGATCGACTCGTCCCATTCGTCGGCATCGCAGCCGGCGAAGGGGCCGACCGGGGCAAGATCGCCCGGGAGCAGGGCCAGTACGTCCCAGCGGGGAATGGTCGACGCGGCATCACGTGCGAACGCGTCGATCGATTTCGGGTCGGACAGATCGCAGTGCGCCAGGCTGGCGCCGATGTCCCGCAACGCCGCGACATCGGGCCGCTCCGACCGATAGGTGCCGGTGACGCGCCACCGCGCTGCGAGCCAATGGCGGGCAAGCGCGAGGCCGATGTCGCTCGAGGCGGAGACGATCAGGGCGGACTTCGACGCCGTCATGCCGATTTCCGTTCGGCCGGTTCCATCGCCTTGCGGGCCACGCAGTAAAGGCTGATATCCTTCATCGCGTGGATTCCAGGAATGTCACTGCCGCGCCGCTGCGCGACGGAGGGATCGAATGTCCGAACTTCGAAACCGGCCTGTTCGAGGAGAAGGCGGAAATCTTCCTTGCTCCAGGCATTTTGGTGGTTGAAGCGGATATCCTGTTCGTTGTCTTCGACAAACTGGCGCAGGGTATCGACAATCCGTTTTGGTTCTGCCGTGCCGAGAAGCTTTTGCAGGTCGCCAAGAGGCATTTTGGGCGGCCCGTGATAGGCACCTTCGCCGCGCTGAGAGGAGCCGGCGAAATGATTGTCCGCATAAGCCTTGTTCCAGTACCCGCAGAACACCATCGCGGCGCGGTAATCGATGGTGTCTTGGATGCCGTTTTCAGCCCACATGGTGGACAGGCCGTCGAGCCCCCATTTTTTAAAATAATCGTGGTCCTGGGCCCGCCAGCGCGCGATCACGTCGTCGAAATCGGGAATTTTGAGAATCAGATGCCCGCTTGGGGTCAGCACCCGATACGCCTCGTCGAGCATCCGCTTGACGGTCGCGTCGGGCAGGTGCTCGAGGCAATGCGAACTGTAGACGAGGGGGATCTCACCGGCTTTCGCGGGGAACACGGAATCCGGCGTGAGCTTGAACGACGTCGGGTTAAGCGGCCCGACCACTTCTTCCAGGTTGCGCCACCCCCAGGCGGCGAACCCCGGCCCGCCGCCGATGTTGATCGCGTATCGGGGGGCGATCCTGGGAATGCCGCCCCGGTCGCGTCGCGGAAGATAGACCTTGCGGTAGATCAGGTCCGTCAGGCGTGGGATGTCGAGTCGCCGCACCAGACCGCTGATTTCCGAGGGAAGGTAGGGATATACGGCGTTGGAGCCGTGGTCGTGTGCCGCCAGCACGTTCCAAAAGGACGTGCACAGTGTGATCTCGAACATGACGCGGCGGCCGACTTTTGGCGAAATGCCGCGATGAACGATTGTGGAGTTCTTGAACAACAACCAGGCCCCGGCGGGCTCCTCAAGAGACGTGACGGTGCCGTCGGCGAGACGCATCTCCGTCGTTCCTGTCTGCGCCGAGGTCGGCGTTAGATAAAGCAACACCTTGTGGATCGATTTCGGCATGCCGTCCAGGTGCCAGTTGTTGGGGCCGAACGACAGCTCCTTGGCGTCGGAAATCCAGCACCGCACGTTGAGTATCCGCAAATTGGTGCCGAGTTGCTCCTTCACCTCAGGGGAAATGGCGCGGAGGATGGTCTCCAGGCGGTCAAGGGTGGGCCGGTCCAGCTTCACGTAGGTGACATTGTCGTTGAGCGTCTGCTCGCCGACGCCCCGCAATCCGGTGAAGCGGTAATTCGCCGAATGGTCCTCTTCGAGGATCGGGGTCGATTCTGCGGCGAGAACCAACTGACGCAATTCCGAAGCATCGTTCTCGGAAATTCGCGAGAGATGGAAACCTTGCTTCGCGTATGCGGCGGATTCGCGGCGGCCGATCATGGCGAAAAAGATCTTCTTCACCGCTCCCGTGAGCCGCCAGTAGAACCCACCGACGCTCCGGCAATGCTTGTAATTGATATGCGCCATGGCGCGATTGACCGACGGCAGAACGAACAGAATGGCCGCCACCGCCTGGTGCAGTTTCGATGTCACATGGGCATAGCAGAAGTCCCGCAACCCGACGAAGGCCTTGGGCTCGCGTTGTGTGTCGTTCGCCATGGATTTGTCACTCATGTTGCCGCCTCGCGCAGCCGATCCGCGTCCGTCAGGGCTTGTGAATGTAATCGAGGGTCTGAGAGCGGATATCCGGCCAGTACTTTTCCACCCATGCGACCGTTTCGCTCAGGCCTTCGTCCAGCGAGATCGCGGGGCTCCAGCCCAGCTCCTTCCGGGCCTTGTCTGCGGCGATCACATAGGCCGCATCCTGTCCCGGGCGTTCGTCGACGATGTCGACGACGTCCGTGAACGCGCGACCCATGCGGTCGGCGATCTTGGCGACGATGTCACGCACGGCGTAGCCGCCTTCGGGCGCAAGGTGATAGCGCGCGCCGACCGCGCCGTTGCGCAGGATCGCGAGTTCGCCCGTGGAGACGTCGCGCACGTGAATGTACGACTTCACGGCGACACCGCCGCCGTGAAGCGGAATCTTCTTGTCCGTCTTTATGTATATGGCGCTGCGCGGGATGATCTTGAACAGCTGCTGACGCGCGCCGTAAACGTTCGTTGCTCGGACCGTCAGTGCGGGGAAGCCGTACTGTTTTTGGTAGACTGCAATCAGCATGTCGGCGGCGGACTTTGATGCTGCGTAGGGCGTCGACGGATTGTCGGGGGTTTCCTCGGTGACCCGGCCGATGCAGTTGCCATAGGCCTCCGGAGAGGAGACATGCAGGTAGCGTTGGAGATAATCCTGCCGCCGCAGATGGTTGACCATGCGCGCCAGGGCGACCGTGTTGGTCTCAAACCAATGTTCCGGATGTTCCCAACTCGGCGCGACCTCACTCTGTGCCGCGAAGTTGACGATGGCGTCCGGCTTTTCGTCATCCATCAGGGCCAAAAGGTCGTCGAGCCCCTTGTTCATGTCGCATTGCACGAACCGGAACCGGTCCAGGTTTTCGCGTTCCCGGTAGCGCAGCATGAAGTCTGGCTTTTCGGGCGACCGGCTGACGCCGATCACCTCGGCCTGGGTTTCCCCGAGCAGCAGGTCAACGAAGTCCTGCCCCGAGAAGGCATTGCTTCCCAGGACGACGACTTTCTTGGGTTCAAAGGTCATGGTTGGTGCCGTTTGTCTGGTCAGAAGGGGCCGGTGAAACTGGGATCCGGTTGATCCAGCCATTGCCGGTTGGGCTCGGCGATGAACACCTTGTCCGGCGCTTGGCCGAGGATCTTCAGCGCCGCCTCGGCAATTTGCTGGGCGCGCGGATAATAATTTTCAGCCAATGCGGGGCTGGTCGGCGTGGGGTAATCGGGCAGCCCCATCCGCTGTGGCGCGGCGCGGAGCTTGTCAAAGGCCCGTTCCGATGCAAGGGCGAGAATTTCCGCCGTGACGCCGTACTGAAGATGGGCGGTGTCGACGACCAGCAGCCGGCCCGTCTTGGCGACCGACGCCAGGATCGTGTCGGTATCCAGCGGCCGGACGGAGCGCAAATCGATAAGGTCGACGCCGACCCCCGCTTCGGACAAGGCCGTGGCCGCGCGCATGGCGACCAGGGACATGTAGGAGGTGGCGACGATCGTGATGTCGCCGCCTTCGTGCATGACACGCGCCCGTTCGATGTCGACGGTATATGTGCCTTCGGGAACGTCGTCCTGAATGCCGTAGAGCCAGCGATGCTCGAGCATGATGACCGGGTTGTCGTCCGCCACGGCGCCGATCAGCATGCCCTTCGCGTCATGGGCAGTGGTCGGCATCACCACCTTGAGGCCCGGGACGTGGCCGAACATCGCCTGAAGGCTTTGCGAATGCTGCGGCCCCTGGCCCCAGCCGCGGCCGACGACCATGCGGATGACCAGCGGCACGCGATGCTTGCCGTTGAACATGTAGTGCCATTTGGCCGCCTGGTTGACCATCTGTTCCATCGCCGTCAGGGCGAAATCGACGCGTTGATGGGTGATCACGGGGCGCATGCCCGTGAGGGCGGCGCCGATCAGGATGCCGGTCATGGCGTTTTCCGACAGCGGCATGTCCATCACGCGCTGCGGGCCGTACTTGGCGTGAAGTCCGGAGGTGCTGCCGAAAATGCCCTTGGGATCGGGCACGCCGAGGCCGCAGACGATGACGCGCGGGTCGGCATCAAGGCAGACATCGAGGCCTTCGCAAAGTGCCTCGGCATAGCTGAGTGGGCGTTTCATCGGTTCGCCAATCTAAGAAGCGTAAACATGTAGCGGGGCGGTCGCCGGATCGGGAAACGGGCTATTCTTGGCGAACGCGATCGCTTCGGCGGCCTCTGACCGCAGGCCGGATTCGATGTCGTCGAGGACCGCTGCGTCGGCAACACCGTCGGCCAACAGGACCTTGCGGTATGCGGCCACGGGGTCTTGGGCAAGCCAGTGGTCGTACTCGGCCTGTTCACGAAAGCCTGCGGTGTGATCGTAATTCGGGCCGCAATGTTCCCGCCAACGATAGGTTGTGAATTCCAGGAAGGTCGGGCCCTCGCCGGCGCGGGCGCGCGCCACCGCTGCCGCGGTCAGGCCGTAGACGGTTTCAATGTCGTTGCCGTCCGCCTTCTCGGCGGGAATTCCATGCCCCCGGGCCAGATCGACGATCTCGCGGGTTTCGGGCTGGCGGACGGACATCGGCGAATTGACCGAGTAGAAGTTGTTTTCGCAGATGAAAATTGCCGGGACCGATTTCAGCACGGCGAAGTTCAAGCTTTCATAAGCCACGCCGGTCTCCATCGCGCCGTCACCCAGGAAGATCAGGGTTACGCGGCCGTCGCCCTGCAGCATCGAGCTGAAAGCCGCGCCCACGCCGATCGGAATTGTGCTGCCGACGATGGGCGCCGCGCCGAGGAACCCGACGCTCTGGTCAATCAAATGCATCGACCCGCCCTTGCCGCCGGCGCATCCGTCGGCCTTTCCGTAAATCTCGGCCATCATCGCCTTCAGATCGCCGCCCTTGGCGATATAGTGGCCGTGTGACCGGTGGTGCGAGATGGCGTAGTCGGACGGCTCAACGGCTGCGCAAGCCCCCGCCGACACCGCCTCCTGCCCGATGCAAAGATGAACCGGGCAGCGCATCTCCTGCTCGTGATAATGCTCGACGATAACGTCTTCAGCGGTGCGGATGCGCAGCTGTTCGCGATACAGATCGAGGCGCAGATCGTGCGGCAGCGGGTTCATGATCTATTCGAGGCCGGTCTTTTGCATGGTCTTGATGTTGAAGTAACGCGGTTCTTCGAGGCTGTTCTTGAGGCGGCCGTCGCGCATGGCGTCGACGAGACCGCGGACGCCGTCCTCGATCGTATGGCGCGGTTCGAACTGCAGTTCGCGGCGCATCTTTTCCGACGACACGTGGTAGGACCTGAGATCATCCGTCGCCTCGACGTCGATCGGCAGATCGGCGCCCACGACGTTGCGCACGGCCTCGGCGAGTTCCATAAGCGAGTGGTTTTCGTACCCGGCGTTGTAGATCTTGCCGTCGATTTTTTCATCCGGTTGATCGAGCAGGAATACGTAAAGCGCCGCCATGTCCTGAATGTGGATGTTGGGGCGCTTTTGCGATCCGCCGAAGACCCTGATCCGTCCGTTGTTCACGGCATGGTTGGTGAGGATGTTGACGATGACGTCGAGGCGCTGGCGCGGGGCGTATCCGAATACGGTCGCCGGCCGGATCGTGCAGGTCACGAATCCCGGCGCGCGTTCTTCCTCAAGGATGATCTCGCAGTCGGCCTTGAACCGGGAATAGTCGGTCAATGGCTCGAGAGGCAGGTCCTCATGCACCTCGGGGTCGTCCTTGATTCCATAAACGCTGGAAGACGAAGCATAGATGAAGCGCTTCACGCCGGCGTCCTTGGCAGCGCGCACCAATGGGCGGAACGCGTCAAGGTTGATCGACTTGCCGAGATCGGGATTGAGTTCAAATGAGGGGTCGTTGGAAATGCAGGCCAGATGGATCACGGCGTCGCATCCGGTAAGGGCATCGCGCACCACGTCGACGTCACGGATGTCGCCCTTGACGCGGCGCAGGCCGGGATGATCGTCCAGCCCCGGAAACACGTCTTCCCCGTAAAGAAACAGGTCGAGCACCGTGACCTTGTGGCCGCGTTCAAGCAGCTTGGGCACCAGGGCGCTGCCGACATATCCGCCGCCGCCCGTTACCAGAACATTCCAGTTGTCTTTTGTCATGGCTGTTTAAATATCCGCATTTCGTGGTGGAGAATGCCAGGTGGCCGACGGGTTTTGCCTCCCGGCCGCTTGCCGCATGTCATTTCAGAAGACGGGTCATGAACTTGACCAGCGGCACCTTGTCGATGGATTTTCGGTGCCCGACGATCCCCACCTTCATGGCTCCGGCGGCGTTGCCGACGAACCCGACAAGGTCCATCGGCGCGCCGCTTGCGACGAGGGGGGATGTCACCGAAAGAAAAGCGTCGCCCGCACCGACCGTGTCGATCACCGACTTGGTAAAGGCCGGGATCGTCCGGGTGCCGCGTGCTTCGTCGAAGGTAATGCACCCATCCTTGCCTTGGGTCACGATCATCCGCTTGCAGTCGAGCTGCGGGGCAAGCCGGGTGCTGATCAGGTCTCCGATCTCGCAGAACTTGTCGGACATGGCGAGACGCGCTTCCGGAGCGTCAATGCAGACATAATCCGCGCGGCCGTACTTGGTGATCAGGTTATAGCCGTGGTTCGCACTGTTGCTTTGCGCGTTCACGGCCAGGAACTTGGCGTTGTCCTGAAGCGCGCGAATCGTCGACGGCGCGATGAGGCCATGACCGAAGTCCGTGACGATGACCAGATCGAACTCACCAGCGCGCTCGTTGATCATGTTGTCGAGGTCGCTTTGGCAATTTCCGGCAAGGGGGCCGTCCTCGAAAAAATAGACCTCGAACATCTTGCGCAGATAGCTCTGATCGACGAAGCGGCACTTGCGGGTGGTCGGCGCGCCCTCGCGATAGACCGCGTTAAGCCGGACATTCGGCTTGAGGTGCGACTTGATGAATTCCTCGTAGGTGTCGTCGCTGCCCAGGCAGGTCAGAACCTCGACCTCGGCGCAGAAGCTGGCGACATGGTTGGCCGCCGCGAACACGCCGCCGGCGAACACTTCGCGGCCGCCGAACTTGGTTGCGATCATCGCTTCCTTGGGCGATTTGCCCATCGATGTCACGTACTGGTATTCGTCGATGATTGCGTCGCCGACCAGAAGGACCTTCATCCCCGCGACCTTGTCGATCATTGCGGTGATGTCGTCGACGGTGGTCCTCTCGCGCAGCCGTTCGAGATATTCCCGAAGCTCCGGATGGTACACGTCCATGTACTGGTTGATCAGGGAAGACGAGCTGAACACGATGTCGTCCGTAAACACGATACGGCCGCCGCCGGCTTCGACCGCCTTCTGCTCGTCCACGATCTTGCCGGTCACGTCGTCGTCGGCGTTGGTGTATTCACTGCCTTTGACGTAGATGCTTGGCTGCAGCGCATTGATGACGTTCACGGCCGTCGCGGCATTGTTGACGACCACGATATCGACGATCCCGAGCGCCGCCAGCATTTCGGCGCGCATCGGTGCGGGGAAGGCCGGGCGTCCCGGCCCCTTGTTGACGAAGCGGTCCTCGGTGACCGACACGACCAGCATGTCGCCTTCGCGTTTGGCGGTCTCCAGATGCCGGACGTGGCCGAGATGAACCAGGTCGAACACACCGTGCGCAAGAACAACGGTGCGCCCGTGTTTTTTGGCGTCGGCGATGATTGCGGCGGCGCGCTCAATCGTGACGACCTTATCTGAAGGCGTGTTCGGGGCGGCCGCCGGGCCGGATGCGTGGAGATCGGGAATCGTCTTATTCCTTTCCCAAATACTTGAACCAATCGGAGGTCGCATGGCGGATCGTATCGGGGGTCCACACCGGAGCCTCGCGCCAATAGTCGATTTGCGCAATCATCGCCGCGACGCCGTCTTCGAAGCGCGTGCGCGCGGACCAGCCCAGGCCTTCCTTGATGCGCCGCGTGTCGGCGAAGGTGCAGTCGGGTTCGCCGGGCCGTTTGGGGATATGCGTCGTTTCGCCGCCAAGCAGTTCGACAAGCCTGTTGACGCTGTAGGTGTTGTCGGAGCCGACATTGAAGACGCCGCCCGAAACATCTGATTCGGCAGCCGTAACGAAGGCATCCGCGACATCCGAGACGAAGGTGAAATCCCGGGTCTGCGTGCCGTCGCCGACAATCGTGAAGGGCTTCCCGGCCAGCTTTTGCGCAAGGAACACGCCGAACACCGCGCCGTAGGTGCCCGAGGTCCGGGACCGCGGGCCATATACGTTGAACAGGCGAAGAGAGACGGTCGGCAAACCGTACACCTGGTTCCAATGTCCGACGTACTGTTCGCCGACATACTTGGTGAAGGCGTAGGGATATTGAGGGCGGGCTTCCGACGTTTCCGGGGTGGGGTATTCGTCCGGAATGCCGTAACAGGAGGACGATGCGGAATAGATGAAGCGTTTGACCTGGGCCGTTTTCGCCGCTTCAAGGACGGCGAGCGTCCCGTCGACATTTGCCCGGTGGTACTGCTCGGGCATCTGGATCGACGGCACGATGTCGGCAAGAGCGGCAAGATGGAACACCCAATCGACCCCGGCGAACAGCGGGCTGTCGGGCCGCAGCATGATGATGTCGGCCTCTTCGATGCGGAGGCCCGGATGCCCGCGGACATGGTCGAGGTTGGCCTGCCGTCCGGTTGAATAGTTGTCGATGACGGTTACTTCGTGGCCGTCATTCAGCAGGCGTTCGACTAGGTGGCTGCCGATGAAGCCTGCCCCGCCAGTAACAAGTGCTTTAACCAATTTATTTACCAAACCTGAGTTGCCGCGGGCACGGGGTCGCACGGGCGGACATCTGGGACTTTACGTTAAGGGCGGTGAAAGCCGGGACGCCGGATGTCGGGGCGGGAAAACGTATCCCGCCGCGCGGTCTGGATCCCGTCCTTGTCCCCGAAAATTGGAAAAGATCCAAGCTACCGCCATCTGGGTGAACAAAAGGTTCGCCCAGGCACATCCTGAATCTGTCTCTCTTCTATATCCGGCGACGTCAGTGTCAAGGAAAAAACGTTCACGCCGTGAACGTCAGGTGCCGTAAGCCGCGGAAATCAAGGCCTGTTTGCGTCGAGAAACTGTAGGATGTTGCGTTGGGCGATCGCCATCAACGTACCTTGCGGATTCACCCCCGTGCCGCCCGGAAGCATGCTGGCGTCATTGACGAACACGTTTTCCGTTCCATGCACCCGGCCGTATGGGTCGAGTGGCGCCCGGGCGTCGCCGCCCAACGGGCAGGCGCCGAACAGATGGATCGCGGAAACCTCGGGACGCAGGGTTGAAAAATTTGCGGTGGCGTCCAGAAGGCCGGGCAAGCTTGTCACTTCCGGGGCTCCCGGTAGCGGCAGGAACAGGGACTCCGCCCCCGCCGCGAACAGGGCTTGGCCGAGTTTGTTCACGCCGTCGCCGAGGGTCTGGAAATCCTGCCTGCTCGACTGGTAGCGGATGATTGGTTCATCGAACAGCGGCAGGTTGCGCACCGTTCCGCGGGTGTCGGACGAGGCCAGAACGTAGTAGGCGGCCATGCGGTCGTGGTCCGCGACCAGTCGCTCGGTATCGTGGCGCGGCCCGGATATCCATAGGGAGAGATGCGGAAGGGCGCTGACAGAGCAGCCGAGCGTCAGGCGGGGCGTGAATTCCAGGATCTGGCGGACGGGAACGCCGAATTCACCTTCATTGACCGCGTCGGGAAAGCGGGCGATTAGGCGCATCATCGGATGCAACTGCAGACTGTCACCGACCAGGCGTTTTATCCCGCTGCGGCGCAGGATCAAGGAGGTCTCGATAGCGCCAGCACACAGAAACAAACGCTTGAAACGAACTCGAAACGATCCTGTCGTGACGTACCCGGCCATGCGCCGGCCGGCCGCCATGACGGCCCGGCCGTTCTCCGTGGTGAAAGTCCGCACCTTGTGCCCGGCCGCGATACGGGCCCCGGCCCGGCGGGCCATCTCCAGGTATGTTGCGGAGATCCCGTGGCGCTGGTGGGTCCACCCACCGTCCGTGGTTTGTGTCGAGGTGATCCACCGGGGAATCTCTTGTGACCGCCAGCCCAGGCTGTCTGCCCCTGATTTGAGCTTGAGGGAGGCCGGACCCTCCGCACCGTTCAGATAGCCGATGGACAGGGTAGACATGATTTCGTCCACATGGGGCGCCAATGCTTCCGGCGTCAGGTCCATGATCCCGGTGTGGGCGCGCCACTGCTCCAGGACTTCGGGCATGGGCGGGTGGAAAAAGCCGGAATTGATCTCGCTGCCGCCGCCGAGGCAGCGGGCCTCGGCGTAGGTCGCTTTCGATGCCCCCAGGCACGGCGTCAGCGCCCCGTTGCGGTAGCGGCGATTCATTTCAGCGGAGGAATGGGGCAGCAGATCTTCGGTTGTGGTGTCTGGCCCTTCCTCAAGGACGAGCACGTCGAATCCCGCCTTGGCGAGATGATAGGCGGTGACGCCGCCGCCGGGCCCGGACCCGACGACCAAGGCGTCGCATTCGAGCATGTCGATCTTTCCGCGGCTACCCATCATGAACGGTTCCGGCCCTGCGGCTGAAATACACGAACGGTGTCAACCGTTCATAGACAAGAACGAGATCGGCGATAGGCGAGACCGGGGCGCGTTTCCAGACATCCGCGAAATGCCGGACCTTGTCCGATGACAGGTTGCGTGCCCGCACGCCGAAGCGTACCGCCGCGGACCAGTCGAAGAAAATGGTAAGGCCGGTGATCGGCAGGGCGATGAACATGGGCATGACGTTTATTTTCGCGGCCACGTCGGCGGCCACGTCGGCCAGAACAGCATCATCGGCGTCGCCCGGCGCCATGGCGGCGGTCAGGCTTCGAATTCCGTGTTCGGCAAGCGGACCGAGTAGGCGCAGGGCGGGCCGCCATTCGGTCAAAGTACCGGCATGTCTAGGCAATCGTGCTCTCCATCATGCGGTTTCTCGCGTCGCCTTTCCGGACTGCGGCCGTCCGTGGGGTTACTCGCCGCTCTGCAGCCGGCGGTCCCAGACTTGAAGGCTCAAGAGGGACCAGAGACAGCGGCTATAGTCGACCTTTTTGGCGAAATGCGCGTCGAGCAGCTTGCGCACCGCGCCAGGCTTGAACAAACGGTCCATCATCCCGCCGGAAAGCTGATCGTAAACATAATCGCGCAGGTCGTTGGCGATCCAGGACGCAATGGGCGGGGTCAGGCCTTTCTTGGCGCCGTGGACAACCGCGTGCGGCAGCCGGTCTGCGGCCAGCTTTTTAAGAATCCGCTTGGTCTGGCGGAATGAAACCTTGTGTTCGGCAGGCAGGCTCATCGCGAACTCGACGACCCGGTAATCCAGGAAAGGCTGCCGCGCTTCGACGGAATGGGCCATGGACATCCTGTCGATCTTCCGCAGGTGATCGTTCAGCAGATACGTGTGGATGTCGGCGTACATGAAACGGTTGCGCCAGTCCAGTTCGGCCGATTCCTGGAAGTAGGCTTCGAAGTTGGAGAAAGGATCGTACCCGGCGAGGCTTTCAAGAATCTCGGAGCGGAACATGGGTAACTGTTCTTCGATGTTCATGACCGCGCGCCAAGCCACATGCGCACGGTCTGGAGACAGATGGGCGCTTCGCGCGAACTGCTTCAGCCGGTAATCCAGGCTGATGCGTGAATGGGATACGGGCAGGTGATCGATCAACGATTTGGCCGCCGTCATCACAGGGCCCGGGATGGCGTTGTGTATCCGTTGATAGTACGGCGCCTGGTAAGTCGGATAACCGCCGAACAATTCGTCGCCGCCGTCGCCGGTCAGAATCACGGAAACGTTCCGATGGGCCGCCTTGAACAGAAGGTAGGTGGGGATGAAGCTTGCGTTGCCCAGCGGCTCGTCGAGGGCGGCCAGAATGCGGTCGATCTCATCGGCGTCGATGCGGTCCATGATTGTCGCGTTCAGCGTGACGCCGATGCGTGCGGCAGTTTGCTCGGCAAGCTCGAGTTCCGAATAGGACTTTTCCTTGAACCCGATACTGAAGCATTTCAGGCCACTGGCCATGTGGGGTGCCGCGTGGGCGGAAATGAGCCCGGAATCGATGCCGCCGCTGAGAAAGGTGCCGACAGGTACGTCGGAACGGAGGCGCAATCTGACCGCGTCGTCGAGCAGGGCGTCGAGTTCCTCGCAGGCGGCGTCGAAGCTAATCGCGCGTTCGGGACCACGGGGCGGGGTCCACCAGCGTTGCAGGGTGGTCGTCCCGTTCGCGATGGTCATGTAGTGCCCGGGCGGAAGCTGACGGACGCCGCGGAACATCGTCTTCGGTTCGCAGACGTACCAGTAGGACAGCAGATCAGCGACGGACTCCCATTCGGGCTCCAGATCGATCAGTCCGGACCGGGCAATCGGGGTCAATTCGGAAGCGAACAGTACCCGGTCGGCATTCGCCGCGTAATAGAGAGGTTTGACGCCGAGCCGGTCACGGGCGACGAACAGGCTGTTTTCTCTGCGGTCCCAGATCGCGAAAGCGAACATGCCGTTGAGCTTGGGCAGGCAATCGGCGCCGAACTCGGCATAGGCGTAAAGAAGCGTTTCCGTGTCGCTGCGGCTCTGAATGGGACAACCGCGACCGAGAAGCTCTTGGCGGAGTTCCTCGAAATTGTAGATCTCGCCATTGAACACGATGACGTAGCGGCCGTCCGCGGTGGTGATCGGCTGATCACCGCCGGCGATGTCGATGATCGCGAGCCGCCGCATGGCGAGCACGACCTCGTCCTCGGCGAAGATACCGTATCCGTCCGGGCCCCGGTGGCGCATCAGGTCGTTAAGGTGCAGGAATTCTTCTTTGCCGGGACGGCGTGTATCACCGAACGCGATGTGTCCGATAATTCCGCACATCCGGGGCCGGCCCTAGCCCTTGAACCCGAAATACCGCCGCAGAAGCAGGACGGCGCCGGCACGGCCGAGTAGACGCCGCGCCCAATAGGCCTTGAGAGCGTTCATGCCGACCACATAGCACAGTTTCGGCCGGGCGGCGGTTGCGGCGGTTGCGATGGTTCTCGCGACAGCTTCCGGCGGCATCCCTTTCGAACTGTCGATCATGGCGACGAAGCGGGCGTATCCTTGCGACAGTTCCGCATCGTCCGATCCGGCAAAGGTGTTGCCTGTTTCGTTGAAGCCGGTGTTGACGTTTCCCGGTTGGATGATGACGGGATAGATGCGCCGGTGCGCCAGTTCCGTCGACAGGGCCTCGTAGAATAGTTCAAGCGCGCCTTTTGATGCGGAATAGATCGACGACATGGGCAGGCCGACGGTCGCGCCGATGGAACTGACGCCGATGATCCGCCCTTGTTCCTTCATCAGGGGCAGAAAGTCGCGCACCAGTTTGACGTGGGCGTTGAAATTGACGTCCATGACGCCGTCGATCACGGCATCGGGCAAGTCGGCCACGGGATGAGATGAATGAACCCCGGCGGAGACGATCAAGGCGCGCAGCCGTAAGGACCGTTCCTTGAGGGTGCCGACGAGTTCCTGGACCGCGGCGCGGTCGGTAATGTCGAGCACATGGGTTTCGTCGGCGTCCGCAAGGCCGGCCAGGGCGGCGGCGGACAGGTCCGCGGCGATGACCCGATAGCCGGCGCCGCGTAACGTTCCAAGAGAAGCCCTGCCGATGCCGGACGCGGCGCCGATCACCAGGGCGACATCATTGCTCATTGGTTTCCGGTTCGCTGTCTTCGCGGAAGGCGCCGCCGAAATATCCCCGGAAATCAAAGTCGATTTCAGGGTCCTTCAGGATTTTCTGCGCCATGTCCAATGCCATGCGGATGGAATGATCGCTGTTATTGTACCAGAACGCACCGGTCCGCCCGAGGAGATGGACGCGTTTCGAGAACTGTCGAATTTCCTTGGTAATGCGCCCGAAGTCTTTGTGATATCTGCGGTGATAGATCGGATAGGTGTCAACCACGGGGTTGATGTGGACCGCTTCGATTCCGGAGGATCCAGTCAGGAAGTCCATGCCGACCAGTTCCTTGATCATGTCGTCCTTATGCGCTTCGGGATTGGCGAAGTACTTGGGGTCGGTCTGTGAATCGGTCAGTTCGCAGATAAAGTTGTAGTAACCGTCCGGCGTGGTTGATTGGTTGAACTCGCGCATGCAGGTGATGCGGCTGACCAAGCTGTCGCCGGAACTAACGTAAATCCACTGGGCGCGGTTCTTGCTGACCCCGGATTCCTTGCAGATGAAGTTGTAGAACAGAGTGTTGAGATAGATCAGCTCGCGCTTGGACTGGGGCACGGTCAGATCGCGCAGATCGTTCAGGTTTCCCGACCATACCAGGTTCTCGAAACGCAGGGTCTTTCCCTTGGTGGTGACCGCATTGAAGTGGCCGCTCGAATCCTCAAGGCCGGAGATCGTGTCGTCGAGAATGATGCTGAACTTCTCGAACTTCATGCAGGCCCCGAGAAGGTTGTCGAAAAAGGCGCCGAACCCGCCTTGCTTGGGATAGAGGAAGCGGGTGTCGATTTTCTGGGGCAGGGCGATCGAACGTAGCAGGTCAAACAGAGAGTTGGCCTTCACGCGCTTGTCGATCACGGTACGGTTGATGCCGGTGCTCGCCCAGTCGGAATGGATGTCCTCGGCCTTCCACCTCAGGAACTTCTCGGTGTAGGGCTTGAAGAAGATGCCGTAGAGCGTGTCGCCATACTGATACTTGATGAACTGCTCAAAGGAAAACCGGTCCTCGATCTGCTTTGTCTTGAGCATGTCGATAAAGGACTTGATCCCTGTCGAGATCGGCAGTTTGTATAGCTCCGACGCCTTCAGGGGCCAGGTGAAGTACTTACTCAGGAAGAACACCATCGTTGATCGGCCGATCTCGTCCATCTCGGCGATCGAACTGATGAAATTCTGGACGATCGGATCGTCGGTGTGGAACCGCTTGGGGCCAGTATCGAAAATATGTCCGTCGATATCGTAGCTTTTCGACAGGCCTCCGGCGCGCGTGTCGCGCTCGACGATCTGCACGCTCTTGCCGCCTTCCAGAAGCTTGTAGGCCAGGGTGAGACCCGCCGGCCCGGCACCCACAATACAATAATCGTACGAGGAAAGTGTCATGAGCGGCGGCGTCTCCGGAAATACGAGCGAAGCGGATTGGAAGGTGCGGACGCTGCGCGGAAATTCCGCCGGAAGCAGCCCCTATTCAAAGATCGCGGACAATACCAACGTGACGAACCGACGGCAACCGGTTATCGGCGGCTATCCGCCGCGGTTCCGGTGGTTGGACGCGGTTCCCCGGCGCCCGAACAACCGGGGTGTTGAAATGTTAATTCTATTCCGCGAAAAGTGAGGGCCGTCGTATTGTCGGCGGCACGTAAAAGGGGCGGTATGCGCGGATGTTCGGCGGCGTCGGCAGGTGGTTCGGTCAAATGTTCCCGCTGCGGTTCTGGGGCGCGGTGGCGGAAGTCCTGGTGCTTTCGGCGGCATCGCTTGCGGTCATGGCGGCGATCTATCCCGACCTGCTGGTCCATCAGCGCATCCGCTTTACCGGCGGCCACGACATCGAACTGCCGTTCGAGGCGGCGTTCACCCTGGCCCATCAGCTGCTGAACGGCGGGCTCCAACTGTGGAACCGGTTCGACCAGGTGAACCACGGCTACCTCCATTTGACGACCGGCCTCTATACCCTGCCGGCGCTGCTCGAGGCCTGGGTGTTCGCGAAGATCTACCCCTTACTCGACCGTCCCGGGGAGGCGTTCTATCGCCTGCACGCCGTGATGTTCCATGGCATGGGCGTTCTGATCCGGACGATCGGCGGCTATGCGGTGCTGTCCCTGTTCACGACGCGCTGGCAGACGCGGGTGCTGTCCCTGCTGATTCTCAACACCCTGCTGTCGACGCAGGCCTTCAACGGCGTGATGGTCAGCTTCGTGTGGTCGTTGTCGCTGCTCGGCATCTACGCCCTGGTGCGGTTCAGTCGACTGCAGAACATGGGCAGCCTGCTGCTGTTCGCCCTGGTCATGGCGGTCGCGGTGGCCAACATTCCTTTGATGGCGGTCGGCTATTTCTATCAAGCCCTGCATTTGCTGCTGCTGGCGGCGGTCGCCGCCGTTCTTCTCGCGCGATACCGGCCCAGATTCCTCGTCGCCCTGCCGGGCCTGTTGCGGGCGGCCGCTCGACGCGCGGCAGGCGCCGGCGGACGGGCCGCCTCGGCGGTGTTCGCACGGGCCCGCCGCACGCGCCCGTCCCTTGCTTCGCTGCTGGCGCACGAATGGACGATCCGGACGCCCGGCGTCGACGTGGTCCAGGCCATCCGGAAGCGCGGCGTGTCAATCGCGATCCCGGCGTTGACGGTACGGCTGCGGGTCAGAACGGTTCTCCTGACGGGGCTGTGCATCGGCGCCGTTCTGCCGGTGATCGTATATACCGGCGCGCTGGCCCGCATCGTCCGCATGACCACGGCTGTCGCCGGGTCGGCGTCTGCGCGGTTCGACCAGGTCCTGAATCCCTTCGCGACCATGCTGTGGCGGGAACGGGAAGGGACGCAGGACCTCAACTTCCTCAACCACATCTTCACCTTCGACCAGAACGGCTGGGCCTGGACCTGGGTGTTCGTGGGCAGTGCGGTGGTGGCGCTCTGCGTCATCGGCGGACTGTTCAGCCGCAACCGGTCCAAGCACCTGATCGTGGTCAGCCTACTGTGCTTCTACCTGCTGAACTTCCTGGGCTGGGGGATGCTGCCGACGCTGCCGGTGCATCTGGTGAACGCCTTCACCAACCCGTTCTACTTCCTGGTGCGCGGGCTGCACATGACGTCATTGGTGATGCCGTTCATGCTGCTGCCGTTGGTGGCCCTCGGGATCGACGCGCTGTGGGACCTGTACGGCGGCGGCGGGCGGCGGGACGGCTGGCGGTTCCGCTGGGCCATCGGCGTGTTCGTCGCGCTCGCCGCCTATTGCCTGGCGGCGCTGCCCTGGGCGTCGGGGGCGGTGGCGGGCGGCATGTTCCTCGGCGCGGCGGCGCTGGTTTACGGTGCGCGGAAACCGGCGCTTCAGGTACCGTTCTGGCGGTGGGCGGCGATGGCGGCGGTCTGCCTGGGCGTGCTGGCGGACATGCGCGGGCTGGTGACCTATTACCAGAAAGTGCCTTACACGGGCGACCGGATCGCGGCCCGCACCTTCACCGGGCTCGAGGCCCTGGGCCCGCTGATCATCGATTACCAGAACCCCGCGACGGCCGTGCTGCCCAGATACGTGCGCGCCGATCCCATGCCGCGGACCGTCAGCACCGACCCGTCGGCGCCGCCGGGCAGCGGCGCGGCGGATTTCTGCCGCCAATGCTACATCGGCCAGTTCTATCATGCCGTGTTCGCCGCGCGGGTGCTGGAGCCGCGCCGCCTGTACGACATGCGTCACGCCCGATACAAGGAGGCCGCATTAAACGCGACATTGGCCCGGGATCTGCTGACGAACCCATCTTATATCTTCCACGCGGAAACGGCTTTAGGAGCCGATGAATTCACCCTTGATGATGTCATCGCCGCCGGTGTCAACGACCGGGCGGTTATCTTGGAACGATCGGATGCTTTGCCGCTTGACCTTCGAGACGCAACCATTCCGGTTGGCGGCCGCCGTCCGCCGCCTGCCACGCTGCCGCCGCTGCGCCTGACCCTCGATCTGGGGACCGCGGCGGTACGTGCCCGGGACGGCTTCGACGAATACGTCCTGCGCCTGCCGCCCGCGTTCCCCATGCACATGGCGACCTCGATCTTCACGCGCGATGTTGGGCTGATCCGCGCCCATGCCGCCGGCCGCGACCTGACCCCGGCCCAGGGATACCTGATCCGGCCTTTCACCTTCGACGTCAACAACGTGGTCCGGGGCGCGCTGACCGTGGCCCTGCCCCGCGCCGCCGGTGGGGCCATGACCGGGCAGGTCACCCTGGAGGTCGACCGCGACCCCCTGGTCACGCAGGTCTGGCGCAACGAGGCCGACAATCTGGGCATCACGTATCAGGCGCCCAGCGACGGCTGGATGGTGATCCGCAACCCCTACGAGGGCGGCTGGCACGCCACCGTCAACGGCAAGCCTGAATTCGTCTGGGCCGCGAACAAGACGTCCATGGCTGTGGCCGTGAAAAAGGGCGAAAACCGCATTCTGCTGCAGTACAAGCCGCCTGAACTCACGCGCCA
This sequence comes from Rhodospirillales bacterium, assembly GCA_048263775.1. GTDB lineage: Bacteria > Pseudomonadota > Alphaproteobacteria > Rhodospirillales > Casp-alpha2 > UBA1479. The sequence goes on along the minus strand of JBLXDU010000004.1, from coordinate 56,271 downwards.
TCGCCTCCTGCTCAAGGCGTTCATCTTCCACATGCCCCTGCTCACCCTCTGGATCGTCTGGTTCGTCCTAAGAGATGCGGCTTGCCGCCGGCGGGGATGGGGTTTGGCGGCCCACTGATTTCCGTGCGGCGGTTGCGGGTCAATTCGGCGACCGCATGCGGTCGGCGGCGGCGTCAAGGGGGCGCGGCCGCACGGCCATGACGGCCGTGAGGACGCCGCCGGGAATCGCGGCGGCGACGGACAGGGCTCCGAACAGCAGTGAAATGGCGACCGCGCTTTCCGATGTCACGCCGATCAGCGACAGGCCGGCGACCATCGCGCCTTCCCGTACGCCCCATCCGCCGATGGATACCGGCAATGACGTAAACAGGATCACCGGGGGAATCAGTACGAGGCAGTCGACTAGGGTGACTTGATCTCCGACGCCGATGCCGACGGCCAGAACGTAGACAACGAGTGACATGTTGAGATTCCCCGCCATGCCCCACAACAGGCAAATCGTGGCCGTGCGTGGTTGAAAGAATATGCGGCGGCAATCTTCGGCCAAGGCCGTGACGCCGCGAATCAGGCGCCAGCCATGGAAGCGTGCGGGGATGCGGTCGAGCGACGCTAGGACGAGAATGCCGAGGATCCCCGCCAGCACCGCGGCGGCGACAGCCAGAGCGGGAATTTCCCGCTGTGTGCGGGCCTCGAACATGGGAAACAGCATAGCGCAGACCATAAGCAGGGCGATCACGGTCACCAGGCGTTCCAGCATGACGCTGCTGATGGCCGATGCCGCCCGCAGACCGGCGCGATTGGCCGCGTACATGCGGACCGCGTCGCCGCCAATCGAGGACGGCAGCACCTGATTGAAGAACAGGCCGATGAAGACGAAGGCGATGCGTTTACTGAGCGGCAAAGGTGCGTCGATCGCCTGCAGCACGGCGCCCCAGCGGGCGGCGATAAGGAAGCCCTGAAAAATCGACAGAAGAAAGGCGGCGGCAAGTGCTTGCGGTGCGATGCCGCCGATCAGGCCGAGTACATGGTCGCCGTCGATGCGGTTGAACAGATAGTAAATCAGGCCGGCCGATATGGCGGCCTTGACGGCCGTTAACGCTATGCCTCGCACGTTTTGCCGTCCTGTTGCTTTGTCGAGGGTGTATGTCGGACCGGTGACATATGCATAGGTTCCGCTGGCCGGTCCGGGAGCGTCGTCAGGAGGTCGCGACGCAGTCGGGGCGAAGTGCCACTTCGAGTTCCCGTCCCATCAGGGTCAGCAGTACGACCACGCGCTTCGCGGCCTCGGTCCGATCGAACAGGACGCGAAGATTCTGGAACGGTCCCTGGGTGACGCGCAGTTCCTGCCCCTTTTCGAAATCGGGCGGAAGCAACTCGACCAGTCCATCGTTGTTCTCGCGGGCGCGGATCTGGTCGACGATCCAGTCGTCCAAACAGGCGGGATCGCCGCCCATGGTGACCATGTAGCAGACCCCGATGGTGCCGTTGACGGATTGCCAGCGCCGGTGGTCGGGGTTGGCGCGCACGAACAAATAGCGGGGAAACAGTGGCGCCTTGGTGATCACGGTCTTCCGGGCGTGCCGCTTGGCTTGCTTGTACAACGGCAGGTAGACCTCGAAATCCTGGTTTCCGAGGTTCTGTGCCGCGATGTTTTCCTTACCGGCCTGGGTGTAGATGGCGTACCACGACATGACGTTACGGCGCCTCTTCCTGGTTTTTGGGGCGCGAGATGCGCAACAGGCGCGGTGTCAGAACGCGCGCCGCAGGCAGGATGGTCATCAGCTCCTCGAAGGAGCCTTGAGGGTCGTCAATGTCGGACAACACCGCGGCGGCAGGCTGATCCGCCGCCGGGATGTCGGCCAAGCTGCGAAACACGGGCAGGCCGTTGTAGAAAGGGGCGTTCTTCTTGGGGTCGACGACGCCGACCACCGTCACGTTGGACTCGATCGCCACCAGCGATGCGATCTCCGCAAGGTCGCTGGCGCCGATGAACACCACCCGGTTCCATTCCCGGGTCTCGCAGTATCGGATGATGTCGGAATATTCCTGGCGGGCGCGACGGTAGAACGTCAGCGAAGTGCTGAGAAACTCGGCCGTCAACCGGCTTTTCTCGCTGAATCCCTGCGGCGTCAAATAATAGGCGTATCGCCGTGCGGGGGCCTGCTTGATCTTCAGCAGGCCCTTTTTCACGCACCGCTTCAGGACGGCGTTGGTCAGCCCGAGCGCCATGCCGATCCGTTCGGCGATCCCACGCTGCGACAGCGTGTCGTCGCTGGCCACGGTGTCCAACAAATCAAGCGTCGATTCGACGATCTGGCTGCGGTTCTGGCCGTCTAGCTTGCTCACGATGCCCTCACGTTCATGGCATGAACATAATCGTTCAGGTCATGAACGTCAATTGAAAGGGCAGGTGCCAGGGCTTTGAAATATGAGGATTTCCAAGCGAATCCCCATGCTTGTGGGCGGTGCGGGAGAAGGCGTCGCCCCTCAACCGCCGTGAGCCGTCATCCATGCCCAGGCGTGACGGACCTGGGTTTCCAGGTCTGGATAGCGGGGGCGCCAGCCAAGGTCCTGGCGGGCGCGGTCAGCCGAGGCGACAAGGATCGGAACGTCACCCGGGCGACGGGGCGAGACGCGGACAGGAGTGTCGGGACGCCCGGTGACGCGGACCGCCGTTTCGACCACCTCGCGGACCGAATGGCCCGTTCCCGATCCAAGATTGAAGATCTCGGCGGAATTTGGCTCGGCCACGGAAAGAAGTCGTTTGATTCCCGAAACATGAGCGGCGGCAAGATCCGAGACATGCACGTAGTCGCGGATGCAGGTTCCGTCGGGCGTCGGGTAATCGTCGCCGAACATTTGGATTTCCGGCCGCGTGCCGAGCGCGGCCTGGAGAATCAGGGGAATCAGGTGGGTCTCCGGGTCGTGCGCTTCACCCAGGTCGCCGTCCGGGTCGGCACCGGCGGCATTGAAATAGCGCAGGGAGATCGACCGAAGGCCGCCGCCAGCCGCCGCAAGCATCGTCTCGACCTCGCGTTTTTGGCTGCCGTAGGGGTTTTCGGGGCGGGTCGGATGGTGCTCCTCAATGGGAACGGCGTCGGGCCGCCCGTAAACGGCGGCGGAACTCGAAAACACGATACGCTGGACGTTCTGCGCGGCCATGGCGGCCAGCAGGGCGCGGCTGCCGGCGACGTTGTAATCATGATATCGCGCGGGATCGGCAACGGATTCGCCGACCGCGATCAGGCCCGCGAAATGCAGCACGGCGACGGGCGCATGGGCGGACATGGCCGCTTCAAGCGCGGCTTGGTCGCGGATGTCGCCCCGCACGAGGGGGCCCCATTTGACGGCCCACTCGTGGCCGGTTTCAAGGTTGTCGAAGGTGACGGGAAGAAAGCCTGCCTGCGCCAACGCCTTGCAGGCGTGACTGCCGACGAACCCGGCGCCGCCGGTGACCAATACCTTGTCTGTCATGTTGGGTTTGGCCTCGTGGAATCGTGTCGGTCCGGGTCTTGTGCCATGTCATTGCGGGCAAATCCACAGTCCTTCGCGCCGGGCCGGGCGCCATCGGGCGGGACCTTGCCGCGCGAATAGGATTGCATTTTTATTGCCCAGACGATACCTGCACGTATGATCGTGCCGACGGCACGTCGTGTTCGCATGGGGCGCGGTCAGGCGTGTGCCGATGCTGCACCAAGCCGAGCAAGCGCGGTCCCGCGAATGGCGGCGTTTTGCCAGGAACAGGTAGGTTTTTGATATGCCCGTCAGTTGGTTAAAGGGGGTCGTTAAGCGGCATTTCCCGTTCGTGCGCGGATATCTCAATCCCATGCGCCACCCCTATGCCAGCCCCTTTCTCCACTATTTGATCCACCCGCGGTTCCGTCCGTTGGCGGCCAGCTTTTTCTTCAACAGAAAAAAGATTCTGGCGCAGGCCGAGCGGCACATGCCGTTGCCCCGGAACCTGTATTTCGAAGGCACAAACGTGTGTAACGCGGACTGCGTGTTTTGTCCGTATACGCGCATGCAGCGACCGAAGATGACCATGCCCATGGATCTCTTCAAAAGCGTGGTCGATCAGTATGTCGAAATGGGCGGCCGCGCGGTCGGGTTTACTCCCATCGTCGGGGACCCGATGGCGGACAAATTCCTGTTGGATCGTATCGCCTATCTTGATTCGTTGGATGAAATCACCAACGTCGGATTTTACACCAACGGCATCGCCTTGAAACCCGAGAAGGCCGAGCGCCTGACCGAATTCAAGAATACGACGATCAACCTCAGCGTCAGCTTCGGCGGGTATGACCGCGAGACTTTCCAGAAAGTGATGGGCGTTGATCGTTTCCATCTGGTTCAGGAACACGTTCTTCACCTGCTCGACGTGCTGGAGAAGAAGGGTCACGACAGGCTGATCGTAAAGCTCGACTTTCGCTGCCCGGATCCAAACAGCGGGGATTCCTTTGGCCGCAGGGTGCACGAGTGCATCCAAAAGGGCTTGGTGAAAATGGACGGCCTTATGGGGAACTTCGATACCTTCGGCGGTCATGTCACCCAGGAACACTTGGACCGGGCGGGCCTCGGCCTGCGGATGGATTACGGCTATCCCAAGTTCGGCCCTTGCGAAATTCCCTTCACCAAGCCTCTGGTGCTTGCCGATGGGCGCCTGAACGCATGCGCCGAACGCGATCTGGAAACGACGCTGGCCATCGGGGACCTTAAGACGGAACGTCTTGCGGACGTTCTCTATGGGCCGCGCATGCAGGAATTCGTCATGAAATTCTACAATCCCAAAAGCCTGCCCAAGGTTTGCCAGGAATGTTCGGTCTATCAGTCCATCTACCATCCCGATGCAAAAGTCTGGAACGAGGACTTGAACTGGACCCCTCGGCCCGCTGCGGGTTCTGCGTAGGTCGGGGATCGTGTCGACCGACGCACCGAATACGATTCGTGGGTCTTTCCCATCATGATCCGGGTCGGGGTCATCGGCACCGGCAAGTTTGCAAGTCACCACGCCAAGGTATGGCATGGCATCCCCGAGGTAGTGCTGATCGGCGCATACGGTGGCGATCCGGCGCGAACCCGGGCCTTCGCCGAAGCGCGCGGATGCAAGGCCTTTGCTCATGTCGAAGACCTGATCGACGCCTGTGACGTGATCGACATCGTGTCGGCTAACGACACGCACGGAGAGCATGCACTGAAGGCGGCGGCGGCGGGCCGCCATTTCATTGTGGAAAAGCCCCTGGATATCGACCTTGAGAAGGCCAGGGAGGTTTGCACGGCGGCTGAATCGGCCGGTGTTGTGGCGACCGTCGTCAGCAATTACAGATATAACCGGGCGTTCCGTGCGATGAAGGTCGCGATTGAAGGCGGCGATCTGGGACAGGTCGTGGGCGGGCAGGTTTCAGTCCTCTGGCCGCGCCCTGGGGAATACTACGCCGCGCACGGCGGCTGGCGGGGCGATCCGTCACGGGCCGGCGGCGGCGTCCTGATCCATCAATGCATCCATCATATCGATCTGCTTCATTGGTGGTTCGGCGCGGCAGAGGCAGTGTATGGGCGCGCGCGGGATTGGACGACGGACGGCGCCGACGGGGTGGAGCGCACCTTCCTCGGCCATTTGGAATTCGCGGGCGGGTTCCCCGTTCAACTGTTTTGCACGACCCGCGGCGGCGACCCGTCCCTAAACAGGGCCTCCGTCTACGGCACGGCCGCGTTTGCCCATGCCGACGAACAATCCTTTGTGACTACCGGGCAATCGAGATTGCGGCGGTTGGCGGCCAGGGCGGCGGATTACCTAATCCCCCGCAGGCAGGCGGAAAATTCAAGTACCCTACTGCGCCGGCAGTTTATCGATTTTACGCAGGCGGTGTCCGGGGAGGCGGCGATGGGGGTGACGTTGACCGACGGGCTCCGCGCGCTCGAAACCGTTCGCCGTCTCTATGCGGATGCGGCAGTGCCGCCGAACCGGGCCGGCGAAAAGACCTGACATCATTCGGCTGTCCTCCCTATAAGGACGCCCAGGCAGAATGAAAACCAGCGGAAAGCTTGGCGACAAGATGGAAAACGTACGCGCAAATTTGCTTCTGGCATGTCTTTGGGGTGGCCTCGTCGCGGTCGCCTTGTTGACCCGCCCGCTTCTGCCCGTCGATGAAACGCGGTATCTCGCGGTCGCCTGGGAAATGTGGCAGCGGGGTGATTTCCTCGTTCCCTACCTGAACGGCGATCCCTACAGCCACAAGCCCCCCTTGCTGTTCTGGGGCATTCACGCGGGATGGGCGCTGTTTGGCGTCAACGATTGGTCACCCCGATTGATCGCCCCGTTGTTTGGGCTCGCTTCCTTGATGCTGACGGGAATGCTCGGGCGGATGTTGTGGCCGGACATGGCCAGGACGGGCGGTGTGGCGCAGGCGATCTTGATCGGGGCCCTGTTCTGGACGCTCTTCACGACGATGACCATGTTCGACATGCTGCATGTGTGCTTCACGTTGAGCGGGTTGATCGGGCTGGTCGTCGCGTCACGGGGGCGCGGGCTGCATGGGTTCGCCGTCTTCGGCCTGTCCATCGGCCTTGGCGTGCTCGGGAAGGGGCCGGCCATACTGTTGCATGTGCTTCCTGTGGCCTTGGCGGCGCCGTTATGGGCGAAGCCGTTCGGCTGGACCGGTGGTTGGGGCCGTTGGTATGGGGGCGTCGGCGCGGCGGTTCTGGTGGGCGCGGGGATTGGACTTGCCTGGGCCCTGCCGGCGGCTGCGGCGGGGGGCGAGGTCTACAGCAACGCCATTCTATGGGGCCAATCGGCCGGGCGCATGGTCGATTCCTTCGCCCATGGCCGCCCGTTCTGGTGGTTTGCGGCGATCCTGCCGGTCATGATTCTTCCCTGGCTGATTTGGCCGCCCATATGGCGGGCGGTGCGGGCTGAATGGCGACACATGAAAGCCGAGGGCGGTACGCGTTTGTGCTTCATCTGGTTCGTCGTCGCGTTTCTGGGGTTCTCCGCGATCAGCGGAAAACAGCCGCATTACCTTCTCCCTGAATTCCCCGCCCTGGCATTGCTGGCTTCCCGCGCGCTTGTCGGCGCGCAGGGCCCTTCGGGGGCATTCTGGAGGCCCATCGACCGGTCACTGCCCGCCATGTTCTTCCTTCTGGTGGCGGTGCTGATCGCCGGGGCCCTTCACTTCGATCTCAAACCGTCATGGGCGACCTCGGTCGGTGATGCGCAGCTCTGGCCGCTTGCCGTGATGGCGGGCGCCGCCTTGGTATTTGCCCGCGTGCCGCAGGATGGGATGGTCGTGCGCACAGTGTTGGTGGGTGCGCTGTCCGTCATGATGATCGGGGTCATTCATCTGACCCTGCGCCCGTTGATGACGGAATCGCACGATTTTCGGCCGTTCTCGCAGGCGCTCAAGAAGTTCGAGGACCAGGGGGTGGATTTCGTGACCTTCGGAAAATACCACGGGCAGTTCCATTTCCTCGGCCGCCTGCGCCGCCCGATCGAGGTGGTCGACGGCCCGATGGAACTGGACGCCTGGCTTGCCAACCATCCCAAGGCGATGATCATCGCCTTGCACGATGGCCTGCCGGCCGGGGCGGCACCGGAAGCGCGCACCCGGTTCCGGTCGCGCCTGATCGGTGTTTGGCGAAGCAACCTTTACCCACCCCGGGTCGACCGCCTGAACCGGCCCTAACGGTCGCGCAGCGCGGCAGATTATCGGCGAACGGCCGGTGTGTCGGGGGGCCGGGGGCCGGAATTTCCTGCAACGATTGCCGAAAGCAGGAAAAAGGTAATCAGCCACCAGGACGACCAGATCGAGAAATTGAACAGGGACGAGGTCCAAAACGTGGCGATAAGGCCGAGCTGGGCAAGATGGCTCCCATCCCCTGATGACATGAACTGCGCCAGCTGCCGCCAGGCGAACCAGGCGACGGCGAACAAAACGGGAATGAAGCCCAATACGCCGGTTTCGGCAAGAATTTCCAAGACCCAGTTGTGCGGATGCGAGGGCAGCCTCTCGGCGTGGTAGCCGGGGATGGTGTCGTGGGCGCCCGCGACACGGTCGATGACGTTGATACCGCGCCCGGTTAGGGGGGTTTCGGCGATTCGATCCAGGGTGAACCGCCAGATCTGCTGACGGTGGGTGTCGACCAGTTCGGCGGGAATCCACGGCCAGACGGCCCGCGACGGCGCGACGTCTGGCATCATGGTGACGCCGGCCAGAATCATGCCGGACACCAAGATCGCGAACGCCGGCCAGATCGCCAACCATCGCCGACCCGAGCGTAGGGCGATCGCCAGGGTTACGGCGAGAATCATCGCGAGCCAGCCGGCGAGCGCCGACTTGTTGCCGGTCTCGACGACCACGACGGCGCTAAGAACCATGGCCGCGACGGCGGCCATCCGCCATCTGCCGGTCAACCGCCACGACAGCCAGGCGAGCACCGGAAATGCGCAGGCGATCGCCGCCGCATAGGCCTTTGGCGTTGCGAATCCCCAACCGCGGCTTGTGACGGTGGGTTCGTTCTTCAGTATTTGCAGCGGCAATGTCCAGCCGAGCATGGCGACAGCGACGATGAGCAGGCCGGCCAGGCAACCCGCAACCAACATTTTCACGCAAAGCCGGCGGGCGCTTGCATCGGTTGACAGGAACGACTGGAACAACACGCATCCGCCGAGATAGGCTCCGGTCCGCGCCCAGGCATCGAAGGACCGGAGGGGGTCGAGCGAGCCCGGAATGCTGATCGCCATGGCGGCGAAAGCCACCATGACGGCCATGCCGAAACGCGACCTCACGGCGGCGCCGGCCCGGGCGAAAACCCCTCGGTCCTGCCAGGCGACGATCAACACGGCGATCAGCGCCGCCGCCGCGATTCCCTGCAGTACGGCTCGCCCCGAGACCATGGCCGGGACGGTCAGGCCGATCGCAATGGCGGTCACATCGCGCAGCCGGGTCGAATTCGGGTGGTCGTCGGTCATGGCCGTGAAAAGTCCGCTGAACCTCGGGTGGGGCCGAGGTTATAAGGTCTGACCGCTGATAGCAGAAGCCTCTGCGCCGGTCCACTTGCGCGGACGCGCGCCTAGGACCCTTCGCGCAGGAATGACCAGCGCACCGCCGTCTCCCGGCCTCGGTGTTCACCGCGCAGAACGATCTGCCCGCAGCGCCGGGGACGGGCGGGATCGCCCAGATAGACGCTTTCCTCCAGCGCCGGCCGGGCGCCTGAACAGCGGAACCGCCAGCCCTTACCGCCGGGCAGTTTCAGCAGCACGGCGTTTCCGCCTTCCAGCATCGACGCCCCCGTTTCCGGATGCAGATGAAAGCGCAGGGTAAAGGCGCCGGTGCCGCCGACCAGGGTATCCTTGCCGCGGAAATCGTCGCCCGCCCCCGACAGGTAGAGGTCGCGGTTGTGGACGATGCCGAATGCCCGGCGGTAGCCGTCGTGCGCCGATTGGACGAGGGAACTGCCTTCCCGCTCGTTGCGGCGGAACGCCATACCGACCTCGGCCGTGCGGGACCCGTCCGTGGGCAGGGCGTCGGTGTCGTTGACGGCAAGCGTCGAATGGGCGGCGGTCGAGCGCAGCACCCGGGCCCATTCCGTGGTCTCGTCAGGATGGGCGCCGCAGTTGACGACCAGGCGATGGCGGCCCGCCGACATCTCGAAACTGAGCGCCCCCGCATGGATTCCACCGTAACAGCCCGTATCGGCGATCACCGTGGTGGTGCCGGCGTGCAGGCGTTCATATCCCCAATCGGGCAGGCTGGCGGGTGCTGGGCCGCGGGCCCCCGCCGCGCCAAGGATCGCCGTCACCACGGGCGCGCTGCCGTTGCTGCCGCCGTTGAAGGCGGCCAGGCCCCCGTCGCCCAGCATCGTTGCCTTGACCGCAGGGGTCATTCGGGCCAGGGCGTCGGTCAGAAAATCAGGCACCGGCCGGCGCCCGGCCCGAAGGGCGCGCGCCGCCGCGACCAGCCGGGCAAGGGTGTGCAGGGCGGTTTCCGGCGTTCGCGTCCGGTGACCACCGTCGGCCAGAATGTCGCGGGCGATGGCGGCCCGCAGTCGTTCAAGGCCGGTGTCGAGCAGGGGATCCAGGCCTGGCAGGCCGACGGCCCCGGCGATCAAGGCCGCCCCGGCCGTGAACGGACTTTCATCAAGTCCGGAATGTTCGTTTCTGGAACGGTTGCTGCCGGCAAGATGGCGCAACTGGGCCGACGTGGCGGCCGCCATTTCCGCGCGTAGGCCACTGTCGGCCCCGTCTGTTGCGAAATCGATATAATTTAGCCAGGCAAGGATTCGGGTTCCGGCCACATCGGGGGCCCAGGTTACCGCATCCCAGCGGTCGTGATGGCGCAGCCAGTCGCGGATCAGGGCCTGGGCCGCCTCACGGGCGCCCGGCGCGCTGAGCGCGGCGAGATCACGCAGCCAGGAAAATCCGTAAAGTTCGGCCACGGCGCGGCGGCTTTTCAGGTCGGCGGCAAAAGGATAGGGCCCCAAGGTGCGTTTGCGCGCGGCCAGGATCATCTCGCCGTTCAGGATTCCGGCGCCGCGTACCGGGTCACCAGGCAGGGGATCGGTGGTAATGGCGTGGATTTGGGCCGTCCCGTGGCGGCGCAACATCCTGTTGTAGATGTCGCTGCGGTAAAACACGTCGCGGGCGAACTGGAATACCATCCGCCGATGAATAGCACCGAACGGGGCGCTAGGCGATACGCCGGAGCGCGGCCGCGAAAAACCCGTCCATGCCGCCGATTTCCGCCGCCATGCACGGCAGGGTGCGCAACCATCCTTCCGGCGACAGCATGTCCGGCGTAACGCCCGATTCGCCGGCTGTCGCCGGCTCGGTCTTGAAGTCGGCCTGCCGGTTCAGGAACGCCCGGACGCGCTCGGGCCCTTCCTCGGGCTGCAGGGAACAGGTCGCGAAAACCAGCACACCGCCGGGGCGGACCCATCCGGCCGCCCGGGCCAGCAAGCGGTCCTGCAGGTCGGCCAGCTTGGCCGTATCCTCGGGCCGCTTCAGATGGGGCAGGTCCGGGTGGCGGCGGATCGTTCCCGTGGCCGAACAGGGTGCGTCCAACAGGATTGCGTCGAAGAGGGTGGGGGCGTCCCAGGAAAGGGCGTCGGCGGCCACGGTTTCCACCTGAAGCGCCAGGCGGTCCAGGTTGCGGGCAAGGGTTTCCAGGCGCTTTTCCGAGCGGTCGAGAGCGGTCACCCGGGCACCTGCCGCCGCCAATTGCGCCGTCTTGCCGCCGGGTGCGGCGCAGAGGTCGAGAATACTCAGGCCCGCGACATCACCCAACAACCGCACGGGCAGGGCCGCTGCCCGGTCCTGTACCCACCAGGCACCTTCGGTAAATCCGGGCAGTTCGGGCACGGGTGCCGCATCGGTCAGGCGCAGGCTGCGGTCCGACAAGGCCGTGCCGCCCAGGCGTTCTGCCCAGCCCGCGGCATCGTCCTTGACCGTGATGTCGAGAGGGGCCGAGGTCAGGTGGCTTTCCGCGATGGCGCGGCAGATATCGGAGCCGTAGGCGGCCTCCCAGGCCTGCCACAGCCAGTCCGGCGTGTTGAGCCGGGCCGCGTCCTGCCCGGCCAGGAGGGCAGCGCCCTCGCGCTGAAGACGGCGTAGCACCGCGTTGACCAGTTTGGCCAGGCGTCCCTGGCCACGTGCGCGTGCCAAGTCCACGGCCGTGTCCACGGCGGCATGGTCGGCCGTGCCCGTGAACAGCAGTTGCGCGACGCCCAGCCGCAGGATGTCCTGGGCCGTGCGGGCGCTTGCCGGCAGGGGTTTCTCCAGGCAGGAAGCAATCAGCGCGTCGATCTGGCCCAGGCGGCGCAAGGCCGTGGCGACCAAATTATGGGCAAAGCCGCGGCCGCGCGGGTCGAGCGCCGCGAAGGCACCACCGGTCATCTGTTGGTCGAGGGCCTGCTTGCGGCGAATCACGCCCTGCAACAGGTCGAGGGCCGCCGCGCGGGCATCCGGGCTGTCATGGTTCATGCCCCGGTCATGCCAGGGTGGCGCGGGGCGGGCAAGGGGATTCAACCACGGCCTTGGCGGGCGGGCGGTGATCCCGCTAAACTGCGGCCATGACCGACGACAACGACAGCAAACGCATTCAACGCCTGGAACGGGCGCGGGCTTTTCTGGCGGCCGGGCGCACACAGATCGACCCCCGTCCGCAATCGGCATCCCAGGCCGCGCCTCAGGCGGATGCGGATGGTGCCAAGGCCGCGCGACCCGACCCGACCCGCTTCGGCGATTGGGAAAAGAACGGCCGCTGCATCGATTTTTGATCCGCTTCCGAACCGTCCACGATCCCGCGGTCTGCCGGGGGCTTGCTCTTGGCGCGCCGGTGGGACATTCTATGCCCTGATCGGGCGAGGACGGAGACGCGGACGCCGGTGATCGCCACACGTTCGCGCCGCAATACAAAGAATTCAGAAATGGGTCTTCTCAAGGCACTGTTTGGGTTGGGCGGGACCAAAGCCAAAAAGAAATCCCGCCGCAAGGGGAAACGGGTCGGCGGCGGCTTTGTGCCGACCGAAATGTCGGGCTCGGCGGCCAGCATCGTGCTGACCGATATCGACGGCGCCGGTGGCGACAAGATTACCGAAAGCCTGGCCGATATCTTCGGCGCCATTTCCGATGTCGCCGTCTACCGCCGGACCCAGGCGATCAAGCTCAACCCCAAGGCCCCCCTGCTCAGCGCCTTGCAGGAAGGGGTCCGCACGGGTGCGGAATGGTTGCGCGAGGAAGAGGCGGACCTTTTGGTCTGGGGCGCCACGGTCGACCTCGGCACGGCGGTCGAACTGCGCTTTCTGCCCGTGGGGGCCGCCGAAGGGGCGGCCAGCACGTTCGGGCCGCTCGATCACCTGACGCTGCCGATCCCCATGCCGCGCGATCTGTACAAACTGATCCTGGTCTCGGCCATGGGCGCGCTGTTGCCGGTGCACCGGGGTGCACGCAAAAAACTGGCGAGCGTGCTCGAGGGCGAGATGAAGGATTTGGAGAAGGTCTGGGATAGTCCGCCGCATCTGGAACCGCCGCATCTGGCGTCCTGCCTGACCTGCTATGGCAATGTCTGCCTGTCCTTGTGCCGGGTCGGCGCCAAGAAGTACCTGGCCAAGGGGCTGAAGGCCTATCAGGAAGCGGTCAAGACGATCGACAAGTCGCAGGACTTGCTGCAATGGGCCTTGGCGCAAAACCATTTCGCCGATGGCCTGCAGATGAAATCAACCCAGGATGCGGATCCGGACGCCCTGGCCGCCGCCGCGGCGGCCTATCGTGAGGTCGCCGATGCCTTGGGCCGCGACAATTACCCCAACGAATACGCGCTCGCGCTGATCAATACGGCCATGGTGCTGTACAAGATCGGCAACAAGGAAACCACGCCGGCGCGGCTTAAGGAATCGGCCCAGGCCTTTGAAAGTGCCCTGGCCGCTTTTGACGTGGAACTGAACCCTGGCCGCTGGGCCGAGGCCATGAACGGCTATGGTACGGTCATGCTGGCCCTGGCCGAACGGGCCCAGGGCCCGGAACTGGCGGCCAAGGCCGTCGATGCCTTCAAGCAGGCCTTGGACGTGCGCAAGAAGGAATTGGTGCCGCTGTTGTGGGCGCAGACGGCCAACAACCTGGGGGCAGCCTGCTTCGCCCTGGCCAAGCGGCAACCGTCACCGCAGTTGGTCGCCGATGCGCAGAAATACTTTTCCGGGGCGTCGGAAATCTACCGTGCCGCCGGAAACCAGAAGCGCGTCATCGTCATCGAAAAGAATCTGCAGCGCGTCAAGCAGATGGCCAGAGGGGCCTGACGCCCCCCTGACTCACCGCTTAATCGTCGGTCGCGACCGCCAGCTTGCCGGTCACGCCGTGCTTGTCGATCAGGCCCTGCACCTTGCCGCTCGAAATCGCGTCGGCGATGAAGGCCTGGACCACGGCCTTCAGCGCCGGTTTGCCGTGGCGGGTACCGATGGCCTGTTTGACGGCTGTATAGCGGCCCGGCAGCAGGCGCGTGCCCGGCATGTCCTTGGCGTTGTCGCGCAAGGCCGGGACCAGGCCCGCCAATGCGTCCAGTTTTTCCCGCTTGAACAGCTCGAATGCTCCCGGCAGACCCTGGGCGCGGATGAGTTCGGCGTGCTTCAGGGTGCGGGTGAGATAGAGGTCATAGGCCGCGCGTTCCGACACGGCGATCTTCACGCCGGGGGCGTCCACGTCCTCGACCTTCTGAAACGGTGAGGCATCGGGCACCAGATAGGTCGCCTCGATCTGCACGTAGGCATTGCAGAAATCGATGACCTCGGCGCGCTTGGGCTCGATGGCGATCAAGCCGATGTCCCATTCGCCGCGCTCCGCCGCGTCGGCGACCTCGCCCGGCGTGGCGAAGGTGTTGAACTTCACCGCGATACCCAGCTTTTCGGCGATGGCCGCGGCCATGTCGGGGGCGATGCCTTCCGGGTCCCCGTTGGCTTTTTTGCCGGTGACCAGCAGGATGTTGCCCAGGTTGATTCCGACCTGCAGGACCGTGGGGTCCAGCAATTCGGCGATGGCGTCTTTCGTCATGTTCCGTCCCTTTTATGTCTTTTGCTGTTTTGCTGATGGGCCCGGCTTCGGCGCCGGGCGGTCCCGGACGATGCGCGAAGGGGCTCTGGAAATCAATGGGCGACAGGCGTTTTCGGTGAACTGTCCATGGGCGTAATCGTGACGAAGTCAACGTCCTGATAGCTGCGCAAAGTGACGAAATCACGGGGTGCCGCACCATCGTGAAAGATAAGGGCCTCTCCCTTCGGGACGTTAAACGCCACCTTTCGGCCGTCAATGGCGGGGCGCAGGTTTGCGGTTGCAAATTTGGCTTGTGCCCGTTCGGTCAAGGTGAAGACAACTTTTACCGCCCGGTCGAACGAATACTCGCGGATATAACCTCTGTCGAACCGATGCCCCAGATAACTCCAGTATGGAGTGGCTTGTGCCAAGCTCGATGCCGTATCGACATCTGAAGAACTGTTGTCCGCGCGACCGAAGGTGATCCCGGTTTCGGGGACATGCTGGAAATTCTTGATGACATGCCGGGCATCCTGCGGGGCAAAGGTCGCAATGGCGAAATGCGTCTTGTACCAGGCGTCACTCGCGCGGGTTGAAAGCAACACCGTCTGGACACTGCTGTCGCCGGATCGGAGCGCGTTTTGATAATCCGTGGGGCCGATGATGCGTCCGTTGCGGGTCGGCACGAACCCGTAGGATGGATCGATCAGCATTTCGCGGCCGGTTTTGTCGCGGGCGATCATGGCTGCGTGATGTTCGCTGGGGGACACGATATTTATCTGGTGCGCGTCGTAACCCATAACCTGGAAAACGAAGGCGAGCGCCCGGCTGGCATTGCCGCAGGCACCTGTTCCGGTCAGAAACAGAAACTCGACGACTCCGGGGTCCATGCGCATGAAGCCCGGCAGGAACGTGCTGGACAGATACCCGCGAACCATATGAAGGCGTCGCTCAAAGCCGGTCGGCGGTGTTTCCAGGCTGTCGATGTATTGGCGGTGATACGCGCGGGTGAGCGTCAGGATTTTTTCATCCGGCGTTGATCCGTCCACTTGGGCGATGTGATCGCGGGCAACGGTGGCGGCATAGGCCTCAAGCAGTTGGACCATGCCCGCATAGAAAGCGGGCGCCCCGAACAGGACGAGAAACACTCCGACTGCTATGGGTTTTGCTTTGTGTATTGGATGCAACGGACCAATCCAATTCAACGTCGAATTTAAAATTATAGGGCGGTGTGCCGCTTTGATACGCGTATTGGGGCGGGTTTTCATGCGGAAAATGCGCGTGGATCGGCGGGCAAAAGAAAACGGGCGGAACCCGAAGGTTCCGCCCATGCAAGGAGGAAGGAAACGAATGCGGAGTAAAACGCCGTCCCGGGCGCGGGCCGGTCAGGCGGATTGGCGTTGGTTCCGGGCCAGACGCGCGTCCACGATGGCGACGATTTCGTCGATTTCGGGATTGGCCATGCCGAGCGAGCGGCCGATCAATTGAACCAGCATGTCGACGCGCTCGATCACCGGTGATCCGGCGGCCACGGCGCGGGCCACGGACGATGGCTTTGCCAAGTTTTCCGCCGCATTGGCGTATTTCTCGAACGGCACGGCGTCGGCCGGATCGGCACCCAGGTTGCGGGCGATGGCGTCCACGTGTTGGTAGATCATACGCGACTTGCCCAGGTTTTCATGCACCGCATCGCGGATCGGGCGCACATCGTCGCGCGTCACGCAGCGGTAGTTGCCGGTCAGCAACATTGACCATTTCGCAAGCGGTACGAAAATCGAGTCAAAGGCTTTCAACTTGACCGGTACGTCCGACCGGCCGACCCGCACGGCGGCGATGTCCGCGTCCAGGCGGTCGAGCAGCTTGTTGGCGTCGCGGTCGCCGAAGCGCGCGGCCTTGAAGTTGGTCGGCAGGCCCACGTGCAAGACATTCGCCCCTTCTTCCGGCGGGCGGAAGGCCTGGGGATCGGGGCTGCACAGCGTCATCAAATCGGGCTCGAAGCGGTCCCAGACCCGGGGGTTGGTATAGGCGGTTTCCAGCTTGCCCGTATCCAGGCCGGGAATGCGCTTAAGGAACGGCAGCGGCGGCATGTTCATGATCGAAAGACAGGGGATGCCGGCGTCGGCGATGCGGATCAAGAGGGTGCGCAGCGAATGGGCGGAATATTGCGGTTCCTGCATGGCCAGGCCGACCAGGTCATAGGCCCCGGCGGCGACGTTTTCCGGCGTCTGGGCGTCCAGGCGCCCGGGCAGGTCCTTGGACCGGAAGGTGCGGTGCGTGTCCTCGCCCTTCAGGCGGATGCGCACTTCCGTGCCTTTTTCATTGATCAGTTTGGCCGTTTCCTCGCGGCAGACCAGGGTCACGTTGTGGCCGGCCATCAACAGTTTGGTGCCCAGCAGGGAGCCGTAGGAAGCGCCAAGAATGAGAATGTTATGTGCCATGTGGGGTCTCCTCAGATGTCTTTGCTTTCCACCGTCGCCCCTGCAAGAGGACGATGTTTCAGGCGAGACCCTACGCTTGGTATACCATGGAATCACGATTTATCGGGTTTATGTGTTATTTGTATTGGCAACATTCTTAGTTAAATGTAAATTTGTTAATATCTGAGCCAAGAGCGGAACACGGTCATGCGCATGCGCAAAACCCTGGTCGGGCCACGGCTGCGCCAGTTGCGCCGCGAGCACGGCCAGACCCAGGCGGAAATGGCGGCGGCGCTGGGCGTTTCGACCGCTTATGTGAACCTGCTGGAAAACAATCAGCGCTCGCTGTCCGTGACCATGCTGATGTCCCTGTCCGACGCTTACGGCGTCGACTGGCGCGACCTGATCAAGGACGAGGGATCGACCCTCTTGGCCGACCTGCGCAACATGCTGCAGGACCCGCTGTTCGGCGGCGACCAGCCCGACCTTCAGGAACTGCGGGCCGCAATCGACCACGCGCCCCGGCTGGTTGACCACTTCCTGCATCTCTACCGAAACCACCGCAACGCGCTTGAGAACATGATGCGGCTGGGTAGCGAGGGGATGCCGGCGGACCTGTTGTCGTCGACGCCGGAGCGCATCATCCACGATTTTTTCCGCGACCATTCCAACCATTTTCCAGACCTGGAGGCGGCGGCGGAACGCCTGCGCGCGGCCACCCCCTGCGAGGTCGACGATGTCTACATGGTGCTCAAGGGCCGACTCATGCGGGTGCACGGGATCGAGGTCCGCACGGCGTCAATCGAAGACATGGGCCAGGCGCTGCGCATCCACGACGAGGCGACGTCGATGGTCCATCTGTCGGAAGCCCTGGATCATCAGAACCGGGTGTTCCAGTTGGCCCATGTGCTCTGTCTGGTCGAATTGCCGGGGATTTTGGAAAAGCTCACGGACGGCAGCGCCCTCAGCTCCGAGACCGCCGTGGCGCGCTGCCATGTCGAGCTTGCCAACTATTTCGCGGCCGCCTTCCTCATGCCTTACGGCCCGTTCTTCGAGGCGGCGGAGGAAACCCGCTATGACGTCGACCGCCTGGCCGCCGCCTTCGGCGTGTCGTTCGAACAGGTCTGCCACCGCCTGACGACCCTGCAACGCGACGGCGCCAAGGGCGTGCCGTTTTTCTTCCTCCGCGTGGACAAGGCGGGCAACGTAACCAAGCGCTTCAATTCGACCTCATTCAACATCGCCGATTACGGCGGCGCTTGTCCGGTGTGGAACATTCATACCTCGTTCCGCACGCCGGGCGTTATTGTCCCGCAGTTCGTGGAGCTGCCGGATGGGGAACGCTTCTTCACCATGTCGCGCACCACAGAACGGCCCGTGTTCTCGCGCGATACCCAGGACCGCCGCCTGGCCTTGTCCCTGGGCTGCGAATTGAAACACGCCCACCGCCTGGCCTATGCCGCCCCCTTCAACAGCCGCGATGATGAGCTGTTCGCGCCTATCGGCATCAACTGCCACCTCTGCCCGCGCAAGAACTGCTCACAGCGCGCCCATCAGCCGCTGTTGATGGACCTGCCCATCGACACCAACCGTCGCGGCAACACGCGCTACGAAAGCTGATCGCCGGGCTTACCGTGTCATCACAATGTGATTAGACATTTCATCCGCGCGGGCGGAACATCAGGGCAATCTCATTCTCAAATTCCGGAGGATCGCCCCATGGCGAACATCAACGTCAACGGCAAGACCGTCACGGTCGACGCCGACGGCGCCACGCCCCTGTTGTGGGTGTTGCGTGAATACCTGGACCTGACGGGTGCGAAATACGGCTGCGGCATCGCCGCCTGCGGCGCCTGCACGGTGCATGTGAACGGAGAGGCCGTCAGGTCCTGCGCTCTGCCGTTGGAGGCCGTCGCGGCGACGGACAAGATCGTCACCATCGAAGGCCTGTCGCCGGACGGCACGCATCCCGTGCAGAAGGCTTGGTTGGATTTGGACGTGCCGCAATGCGGCTACTGCCAGACCGGCATGATCATGGCGGCGGCGGCACTGCTGGCCAAGAACCCGAAACCCACGGATGCCGATATCGACGCCGAGATGTCCAACATCTGCCGCTGCGGCACCTACCAGCGCGTGCGCGCCGGCATCCATCAGGCCGCCGGCCAGAAAGCGTAGGGAGGAACGGACATGACGACATTGATGAACGTTTCGCGCCGCACCTTCATGGCGGGGGCCGGGTCCGCCGGTCTGATCCTGGGCTTCCGCGTGCCCTTGGGCAGCGGCGGCGGGGCCGCCCTGGCCGGGGCCGGACAGACGGATGAAATCAACGCCTGGGTCGTGGTGCGCCCTGACGAGACCGTGGTCATCCGCATCGCGCGATCGGAAATGGGCCAGGGCACCTTGACGGGGCTTGCCCAATTGGTCGCCGAGGAACTGGATTGCGACTGGGCCCGCGTGACCACGGAATATCCCACGCCGGGCACCAACCTGGCCCGCGGCAAGGTGTGGAAAAGCTTCGCCACGGGCGGCAGCCGGGGTATCCGGGGGTCCCACGATTACGTGCGCGAAGGCGGCGCCGCGGCGCGCCTGATGCTAATGACGGCGGCGGCGAATGCCTGGGGTGTCGCCGCTGGCGACTGCACCACCGCCAAGGGCGTCATCACCCACGGGGCCTCGGGGCGCACGACGACCTACGGCAAGGTAGCTGAGGCCGCCGCCAAGCTGCCGGTGCCCGAGACCGTCGCCCTGAAGGATCCCAAGGATTGGACCATCGCGGGCAAACCGCTCAAGCGTCTCGACACTGCCGACAAGCTGACCGGCAAGCAGGTTTACGGCACGGACCTGAAGCTGCCCGGCATGCTCAACGCGGCGATCCGTCAATACCCCCTGTTCGGGGCCAAGCTGAAATCCTTCGACGCGTCGAAAGTGATGGGCATGCCCGGCGTGAAGAAGGTGGTGGCCGTCGGCGACGACGCCGTCGCGGTGATCGCCGACAAATGGTGGCAGGCCAAGACGACGATCGACGCCCTGCCCATCGAATGGGACGAAGGCCCCCACGCCAAGGTCGACAGCGCCGACATCGCGGCCATGGTCGCCGAGGGCCTGGATGCCAAGGACGCCTTCGTCGCCAACGAAGTGGGAGATGCCGACCGTGCCATCGCTGGGTCGGTCAAGCAGGTGCAGGCGACCTATTCCTATCCGTTCCAGCACCACGCGACCATGGAGCCCATGAACGCTACGGCCTTGTGGACGCCGGACCGCTGCGAGGTCTGGTGTCCGACCCAGAACGGGGAATCGGCCCTTGATGCCACGGCGGCGGCGGCGGGCCTGCCCGCCGATAAATGCGATGTTTACAAGACGCTGCTGGGCGGCGGTTTCGGACGGCGGGGTGCCGGCCCGGTCCATGATTACGTGCGCCAAGCGGTCATGATCGCCAAGCAGATGCCGGGCACGCCGGTGAAACTGCTGTGGACCCGGGAAGAGGACATGACCCACGGCGCCTACCATCCGGTGACGCAATGCCGGCTGACGGCCGGGCTCGACGACCAGGGTGAGATCACGGGGCTGCGCGTGCGCATCTCGGGACAGTCGATCCTGGCCGGCATCATGCCGGGCCGGCTCAAGGGCGGGATGGATCCGGTCACCTTCCAATGCCTGGCGCCCAAGGGCGACCACGCCATCAGCTATGGTTTCCCCGCCCTCAAGGTCGATCACGCCATGCGCAACCCGCACCTGCGCCCGGGCTTCTGGCGCGGAGTCAACGCCAACCAGAACGTCATCTACCTGGAATGCTTCATGGACGAACTGGCTCATATCGCGGGCCAGGACCCGCTTACGTTCCGCTTGAAATACATGCAGGACCATCCGAAAAGCCGGGCCGTTCTGCAGGCCGTGGCGGATAAGGCCGGCTGGGGCACCCCGGCGGCCAAGGGCGTGTTCCGGGGCCTCGCCCATTGTACGGCCTTCGCCAGCTATGTCGCCGCCTGTGCCGAGGTTTCGGTTTCGGGCGACGGTACGGTGAAGATCCACCGCATCGTCGCGGCCACGGATTCCGGCCATGCCGTCAACCCGCAGCAGATCGCGGCCCAGGTCGAAGGGTCCTTCGTCTATGGCCTGTCGGCCATGCTGATGGGTGAATGCACCGTGAAGGACGGCCGGGTCGAACAACAGAACTTCGATACCTACGACGTCATGCGCATGAAGGACATGCCCAAGGTCGAAGCCCTGGTCATGCCGTCGGGCGGGTTCTGGGGCGGGGTCGGCGAGCCGACGATCGCCGTGGCCGCCCCCGCCGTGCTTAACGCGATCTTCGCCGCCACGGGCAAGCGCATCCGCGATTTTCCGCTGAAAAACGCGGGCCTGCGCATGGCGTAGTTGACCCGTTCACGCGATACGGCATTCGGTTTGTCTTGTGGTGGCGTATCGGGCGATGTGGTATATTAGGTATTGCTAAAAATTTGGCGGCGCTTTGCGGGCGCGGTCAATACACGGACATGCTCGGGTCCGGTTACACAGCATAAAGCTAAGCTGCAGTTTTCCATGTCAACTCGGCAGGGAATTTTTTTTGCGCCTGAGCGGCCCGTGTTCGATCAACCAACCAACGGAGGTTTGAAATGTCTAATTTCAACGGCCGGCTCGGTCTTATGGCAGTGGCCTTTGCGGCGATTGCCTTGGGTGTGGCGGTTTCATCACCTGTATCCGCGCAAGAGATCCGGGATGAAAAGCAATGCCTTCAGGTGATGACGGACACGACCCAAGCAGTTGACGAGAATCCAGCCGTCGAAGGCAAGTCCGAGGAAATCCTGCTGAAAGTCATGGAGCTGGCAAAACAGCGCTGCAAGGAAAAGCAGTTCGATAACGCCAAGGACCTGCTGCTTCTGGTCCGGACCATGGTTGCCGCTGAATAAGCGGGCCGATTGATCAGACAATAAAAAAGGTGGGGCCCGACAACGGCCCCGCCTTTCTTGTTCCGATGATACGGATGTCGAATGGGTTCTGCTCCGGAGTTTGGTGCCCCCCTTGCCGGGCGGCCTTACGCCGGTGAGGGCACGAACGCAGGCCCCAGGGGGACCAGACGAACGCCCGCGCGCAGATGCCGGTAGGGATATTCCCTGGGGTCGACGATATGCGCCCCTGGGGCCACGGCAACCAGGGTTGCGGCAGCGATAGGGTCGAAATCGGCGCGGAAGTGGCAGGTGCTTTTCAGAACCAGGATTTTCTGCTCCGTGGGCTCGATGCCGATGTGTTTGAAGATGTCCTGATCGTAGGCCTGCATGCGCTTGCTGGTGGTCACTACAGACACGCCGCCGATCTTGAGGACCGCGGCCGGGCCGATGTCAATGCGGCGGCCGGGGATGCTCCGTCCCGTGGTCGTGAACCGGCCGTCGCTCAACGCCGCGACCTCGAAGGTGCCGTGGAACGGCTTGTCACCCGGTATCGAATGTTTGCCGCCCAGATCCAGGGTCACGGTCGCGCCGACCCCGGCTTCGGTCGCGGCTTTGGCTGCCTCCGGATCCCACATCACGCACATGGCGGCCCCCTGGGCATCGTGTCGCACCAGGGCCGCCAGCATGCCCGTGGTGTCGCAGGTCCCGCCGGCGCCGGGATTGTCCTGGGTGTCGGCGATGACGATTGGCGCCGATGCTGTTTGCGCCAATTCCATGGCCTTGGTCACAGCTTCGTCTGGTGTCATCAGGGGTTCGGCGAAATCCGCTTCTCGGTCCATCACCATGGCCTCCAGCATGTCGGCGGCGCGGTCGGCGGCCTCCTGGGTGCGGGCATGGCAGACGATGGCAGGGCCGCATTCGTCAAGATCGGACGGCGGGAAACCGGCGGCATAACACAGGTTCAGAATGTCGCCGCCCTCGGCGGCAACGGAGGCCTCGATGATCGCCTTGGTCGGCTCGATCAGGGTGCATTGGAAATTCAGCGGCAGCAGAAACGGAATGCGACGCAGGGCCTTGCCCCGGGGGATGCCTTCCTCAAGCACGCGCATCAGGATCCGCGCCGACCGCGCGCCGGTATGCTGGCGGTCGATGTGCGGGTAGGTCAGATAGATGGCGACGCCGTCGATATTGTCGACCATCTGCTGCGTCAGGTTGACGTGATAGTCGAGTGAGATGACAAGCGGCACGTCCGGGCCGATGCAGGCCCGCACGCGGCGGAGCACCTCGCCTTCCGCGTCGGGGAACGTTTCCGAACACATGGCGCCGTGCAGGTCTAGATACACCGCGTCCACGGGCATGGCTTGGGACAGCATGCCGACCAGTTCGCCGACAATGCGCTCGAAGCAATCGTCGGTGATATAGCCGCCGGCACCGGCATGGCCCCAGATCAGGGGGACAAGCTCATGGGACGGGTCGATGGTGTCGAGAAAGCCTGACATGCCGAACGACCCGCCTTTGGTACGCTCGATGATTTCCGCGCGCCGTGCCAACGGCGGGAACTCGCCGCCCCGGGCGTAATAGTCATAGTCGGTTCGCATGGGCACGAAGCAGTGCGTTTCATGCAGGAAACCGCCGATCGCGATGCGGGCCATAGATGCCTCCCTTGTTCATGGCGGCCGGGCGCCGCTGTTCTTTTCTACGCTGGCTGCCTGGACCTGAGAAGCCCAACCCGGCCCGACGCAGAAAAAAGGCGGGACCAAACGGCCCCGCCTTTCTTGTTCGGATGATAATCGGTGCTTAGTGAATTCTGTTCTGGCGGTTGTTGACCAGATCATCCACCACGGCCGGGTCGGCCAGGGTCGAGGTATCACCCAGGTTGGAGAAATCGTCCTCGCCGATCTTGCGCAGGATGCGGCGCATGATCTTGCCCGACCGCGTCTTGGGCAGGCCCGGTGCCCATTGCAGCCAGTCGGGGCTGGCGATGGGTCCGATTTCCTTGCGCACCCATTGCACCAGTTCTTTCTTCAACTCGTCCGACGGCGTCTCGCCGGCGTTGAGCGTGACATAGGCGTAGATGCCCTGACCCTTGATGTCGTGGGGTGCGCCCACGACGGCGGCCTCGGCGACCTTGGGATGGGCGACGAGCGCGCTTTCGACCTCGGCTGTCCCCATGCGGTGGCCGGACACGTTGATGACGTCGTCGACGCGGCCGGTGATCCAGTAATATCCGTCCGCGTCGCGGCGGCAGCCGTCACCGGTGAAGTACTTGCCCTTGTAGGTGGCGAAGTAGGTGTCTTCGAACCGCTTGTGGTCGCCGTAGACGCTGCGCATCTGGCCCGGCCAGCTTTCGATGATGCAGAGATTGCCTTCGGTCGCCCCTTCGAGCGGGTTGCCGTCGGCATCGACGATCTGCGGCTGGACGCCGAAGAAGGGCCGCGTCGCCGACCCCGGCTTCAGCGCCGTCGCACCCGGCAGCGGGGTAATCATGATGCCGCCGGTTTCCGTCTGCCACCAGGTATCGACGATGGGGCAGCGGCCGTCGCCGACCACGTTGTAATACCACAGCCAGGCTTCCGGGTTGATCGGCTCCCCGACCGAGCCCAGCAGGCGGATCGACTTGCGCGAGGTCTTTTTGACCGGGCCGTCGCCGTCGCGCATCAGGGCGCGGATCGCCGTCGGGGCGGTATAGAAGATGTTGACCTGATGCTTGTCGCAGACTTCCCAGAAGCGGGACATGGACGGGTAGTTGGGCACGCCTTCGAACATCAGCGTGGTCGCCCCGTTGGCCAACGGGCCATAGACGATATAGCTGTGGCCCGTGACCCAGCCGACGTCGGCCGTACACCAGTAGATTTCCCCGTCGTGATAATCGAACACGTACTGATGGGTGATGGAGGCATAGACCATGTAGCCGCCCGTGGTGTGCAACACGCCCTTGGGCTTGCCGGTCGAGCCCGAGGTATAGAGGATGAACATCGGGTCTTCCGCGTTCATCTCCTCGGGTTCGCAATCGGTCGCGGCGGCGGCGGTCGCTTCCTCGTACCAGACGTCGCGGCCCTCGACCCAGTTGATGTCCGCACCCGTGCGCTTGACCACGAACACCGTGTCGACGCCGCCGCATTTTTCGATGGCGGCGTCCGTGTTGACCTTGAGCGGGATCGGCCGGCCGCCGCGGATGCCTTCGTCGGCGGTGATGACGCAGGTTGATTTGCAATCCTCGATGCGGCCCGCGAGCGCGTCCGGCGAGAACCCGCCGAACACGATGGAATGGATGGCGCCGATGCGGGTACAGGCCAGCATGGCATAGGCTGCTTCCGGCACCATGGGCATGTAGATGGTGACCACGTCGCCCTTCTTGATGCCGCGCGCCTTCATGGCGTTGGCCAGGCGGCAGACGTGCTCGTGCAGTTCCTTATAGGTGATCTTGGCGTCGTCCTTGGGATCGTCGCCTTCCCAGATGATCGCGACCTGATCGCCGCGCTTGGCCAAGTGCCTGTCGATGCAGTTGACCGAGGCGTTCAGACTGCCGTCTTCGTACCACTTGATGGACACGTTGCCGTAGTCGTAGCTGACGTTCTTGACCTTGGTGTAGGGCTTCATCCAATCCAGGCGCTTGCCCTGCTCGCCCCAGAAGGCGTCCGGGTCGTCGACGGATTGCTTGTACATTTCCAGGTATTGGTCGTTGGTGCACAGCGACGCCTTGGCAACGGCGTCGGGTACCGGAAATAATTGATCTTCAGACATGACGGTAGAAACCTCCCAATATTGCGCGCGGCAAGCGCCGCTTTTTTGGCGCGGGGCTGGTCTGCGTCCCGCCCGATCTCGTTCCCTGCGTCGGCCGGCGGTTGCTTGAACCTGATTGCGCCGGCCGTGCCGTGTGCCGTTTCCCCGGAGCCGGGGTTGTTCCCCCCCCGGGTTTCCCCCTGCGGTCTCGAATGGTATGGCGAAATCTCGCCCGAGAACAAGGTATAGCGCCCCGGAAGTCGGTTGGGCGATTCGTTGGATAGGGAAAAATTAGGGATCGCGCAAGTGCGTGGCGGAAATTTTTCTTTATTTACAAGGGCGTCAATCAATATTGAAAATATTTACAACGCCGTTCACGACTTGCGCATCAATCGGCGTCAGGCCGCGCCCGACGCAAGGACCGGCGACGCAATGGCCGTCTTCGATACGGAACAAGGCACCGTGCGTGGCGCACAGGATGTATTCCCCGTCCCGGGTCAAAAACCGCCCCGGCCACATGTCCAGCGGCGTGCCGACATGGGGGCAGGAATTGACATAGGCGAAGACCCGATCACCCTGGCGGATTGCCATGACCAGCTTGCCGGCGATCTCGAACCCGGCCGAGCCGCCGTCGGCAATATCGTCCAATGGGCAGAGGGCGTGTTCGGTCATGGCCGGTTGCTCTCGGCTGGGATCAATCGGCGGGGACGGTGCGCTTCCAGCGCTTGATGACCGTGCTTTCGAACAGGCCCGCTTTGGCATAAGGGTCGCCCTTGGCGAAGGCCTCGGCGGCGGCCCGGTCGACCACGTCGATCACCAGCATGCTGCCGATCATGGCTTCACCGTCGTCGGACTGCATGGGGCCGGCGGTGACGATGATGTCCTTCTGGGACTTCAGGTATTCCAAGTGATCCGGGCGGATGCTCTGGCGCATGTCGACATGGCCGGGCTTGTCGATGGCGAACACGATGTAATGCATGGGGCCTTCCTTTTGGCTGACGTTTCTTGGGCGTGTCGGATCTGGGGTGTGTCGGGTTTGGGGCGCGGCAGGCTCACAATTCCTTGGTAAACGGGCGGGCAAGCAAACTTTCGATCATGCGGTCGATGTCCTTGCCGTGATTGACGATGGCGTTGACGGCGGTGCAGATCGGCATGTCGACGCCAAGCCGCCCGGCCAGTTCGATCACCGCGCGGGCGGAAAACACGCCCTCGGTCACGGCCTTGCGTTCGCCCAGAATCTCGGCCAGCGGCCGGCCCTGGCCCAGCGCCACGCCCAGGGAAAAGTTGCGCGACTGCAGGGCATTGCAGGTCAAGGTCAGGTCACCGATGCCGCACAGGCCCATCAGGGTTTCCGCCTGAGCCCCCTTGGCCAAGCCCAAGCGCACGATTTCGGCCAGGCCACGGGTGATCAGGGCGGCCCGCGTGTTGTCGCCCATGCCCCGGCCCTGCACGATCCCGCAGGCAATGGCCAGGATGTTCTTTACCGCTCCGCCGACCTCGGCACCGATCGGGTCTTCCGAACGGTAGGGGCGGAACCGCGGCGTGCCGATGGCCTGGATGAACTGTTCCGCCAGTTCGCCGTCGTCGGATGCCAGGGTCACGGCGGAGGGAATTTCCTTGGCCACCTCGATGGCGAAGGTCGGCCCGGACAGCACGGCCTGTGGGGCGGCGGGCAGGGTTTCGGCGACGACCTCGGTCATCAGCTTGCAGCTGCCGTTCTCGATCCCCTTGGCGCAGATCAGCACCGGCGCCTTGAACGGCTTGGCCGCCGACATGGTCAGGGTCACCGGGCGCATGAACTGCGCCGGGGCGACCAGGATCGCCGCTTCGGCGCCGTCGATGGCGGCCGCCATGTCCGATGTCGCCTCGATGGCCGGGTCCAGCGTCACGCCGGGAAGATAGGGGTTTTGATGGCTTGAATTGATCTCGGCGGCCACATCGGGTTCGTGGGCTTGCAGGATCACCGATCGTCCCGCCCGACGGGCGACAATGGCAAGCGCCGTGCCCCAGGCACCGGCGCCGATGACGGCGAAACGTTCCATGGCGACTCTTTTATAGGCCGGGCCGGGGACTGGGAAGAGGGAGATGGCGCATTCTTGCTCCTTATGCCTTGACCCCGGCACCGATGGCCTTGGGCGCATCGGGGTCAAGCGGCCAACGCGGGCGCGGGCGGAAGTCGAGCCCGTCCGTCAGGCCCAGGCGAAAGCGTTCGACCCCGGCCCAGGCGACCATGGCGCCGTTGTCGGTGCACAGCGCCGGGGCGGGCACGGCGAAATCCAGCCCCCGGTCCGCCGCCAGACCCTGCAATCGTGTGCGGATCGCTTGGTTGGCGGCGACACCGCCGGCGACGACCAGGGTCCGGCCCCGGGGATGAGCCGCCTGGAACATGTCGACGGCCCGGCCCGTGCGTTCGGCCAGCACGTCGGCGACCGCGACCTGGAACGAGGCGCAAAGATCGGCGATGTCTTGATCCTGCATGGGGCCGGGCGGCAGGCCCTCGATCGTCATGCGCACGCGGGTCTTCAGCCCGGAAAAGGAAAAATCACAGCCGTCCCGGCCCTTCAGCGGGCGCGGCAGGTCGAAGCGCCCGGCATCGCCGCCCTTGGCTGCCGCCTCAACGGCGGGGCCGCCGGGATAGCCCAGGCCCAGCATCTTCGCGGTCTTGTCGAAGGCTTCGCCCACGGCGTCGTCGATGGTGGTGCCGAGGCGCCGGTAGGTGCCCACGCCTTCGACCACCAGCAATTGGCAATGGCCGCCCGACACCAGCAGCAGAAGGTAGGGGAATTGCACGTCGTCGGTCAGCCGTGCCGTCAAAGCATGGGCCTCCAGATGATTGACGGCGACAAAGGGCAGGCCGCGCGCGGCGGCCAGGGCCTTGCCCGTCATCACGCCGACCAGGACGCCGCCGATCAGGCCCGGCCCGGCCGTGGCGGCGACGGCGTTGATGCCGTCCCAGCCGCCGCCGGATTGGTCGAGCGCCGCCTGCACGACGCGGCTGACCTGATCCAGATGCGCGCGGGCCGCGACCTCGGGCACCACACCGGCGAAGGGCTGGTGGTCGGCCAGTTGCTGATGCACCACGTTGGACAGCACTTCGCGCCCGTCACTCACCACGGCGGCGGCGGTCTCGTCACAACTGGTTTCAATGCCTAGAACGCGCATGCTTCCTACATGGGTGAATTTCATGGTTGCGGCAATGGCCGGGGACTTTACTCTGTCGCCCGCCGCACAACCAAAAGGCTTTTTCGCCCGTGACCGAACCCATCGACCCGACCGATCCGAAATTCCTGCGCATCGGCACCCGCGCCAGCCCGCTGGCGCTGGCCCAGGCCCATGCGGCCCGCGACTTGATCGAGGCCGCCCACGGCAAGCCGACGCCGCTGGGGGCGACCTCGATCGTCGACCTCAAGACAACGGGCGACCTGGTGCTCGACCGGCCATTGGCCGATATCGGCGGCAAGGGCCTGTTTTCCAAGGAAATCGACCGCGCCCTGTTGGACAATCGCGTCGATCTGGCCGTCCATTCCATGAAGGACCTGGAAACCTGGATGCCCGACGGCATTGTCATCGCCGCCGTGCTGGAACGGGAAGATCCCCGCGATGCTTTCATTTCGAATTTGCATCAATCCTTGTCCGGCCTGCCTCATGGCGCGGTGATCGGCACCGCGTCCGTGCGCCGGCAGGCGCAGCTGCTGCACTGGCGGCCCGACCTTAAATGCGTGACCTTCCGCGGCAACGTGCAGACGCGTCTCGGCAAGCTGGCCGACGGTCAGGCGGACGCGACCCTGCTGGCCTGCGCCGGGCTCAACCGTCTGGGCCGGGCCGAGGTCGTGACCCAAGCGATTGCGCCCGAAGATATGTTGCCCGCCGTCGCCCAGGGGGCGGTCGCCATCACCTGCCGCGCGGGTGACGACCGGGTGCTGGATTTACTGGCGGCCATTAATCATGCCCCGACCCTGGCCCGGGTCACGGCGGAACGCGCCATGCTCGAAGCTCTCGACGGATCCTGCCGCACGCCGATCGGCGGCCTGGCCGTTCTGTCGGACGACGGCAGCGAAATGACCCTCGACGGCCTGGTCGCCCGCGGCGACGGCAGCGTCCTTCACCGCGCCCGGCGCAGCGGCCGGACCGGGGATGCCTATCGTCTTGGCCGCGACCTGGGTGAGCAGCTGAAAGCCATGGCCGGCCCCGGATTTCTTGACGACCCTGGTCCCGGCGAGGGAGGCTGATCCATGGCCCGGGTTCTTGTTACACGCCCGGAACAGGATGCCGCCGCGACGGCTGCCCGGCTGTCGGATCTGGGCCATGTGGTGATCATCACGCCGCTTATGGAGATCCGGTTCATGGCGGGCCCGGCGCTCGATCTGACCGGCATTCAGGCCCTATTGGTGACCAGCGCCAACGGGGCGCGCGCCCTTGCCGCGCGTCAGGCGGGGTCGAATATCCCTCTGCCCGTGCTGGCCGTCGGCGATGCCACGGCGCGGGCGGCCCGGGATTTGGGATTCGCGGACGTGGAAAGTGCCGGCGGCGATGTCGATGATCTGGCGCGTCTGGCGGTGGAACGATTGCGCCCCGGGGACGGCGCCCTGCTGCATGTCGCGGGCAGCAAGGTCGCGGGCGATCTCGCGGGGATGCTGGCCAAGGTCGGGTATACCTATCGGCGCAGCGTGCTGTATGACGCGCGGCCCGTGGCGGTGCTGCCCCAGGCCGCACAGACGGCCATCGTCGACGGCGCGGCGGCGGTTCTGCTCTATTCGCCGCGTACGGCGGCCCTGTTCCGCGATTTGCTCTTGGCCGCCGGGCTTGATGGGTTCGTTGAGAACCTGACCGCCTTCTGCCTCAGCGCCAATGTGGCCGCGCGCGCCGGTTCGGGATGGCGCCGCGTCGTCGTGGCCGTGCGGCCGACGGAACCGTCCCTGATGGATGCGGTCGCCGAATGGGCCCCAGAATAGGGCCCGGTAACGGGCGTCGCGCCTTGCGCCGGGCGGCCCCTCAACGTACCTTGGGTGACAACGACCGCCGGTCCGACAGGACCGGTTCCAACAGGATCGGCGGCGGGCCCGAATCTCAAAGCGACGCAGACCAGATGGGAGCCATCGGACCATGACAACCCCGCCGCGAAAACGCGCCAGCGCCAAGCGCGGCTCGACCAAGAGCCGCTCTCAGGCATCGCCATCGGCCGCGTCGCCGAAGGATTCCCAGGGCGCCCCGGCGACGGATGCACCGTCGCCCCAGGCTGAGGCGCCGGAAGCAACGGCAGCCCCGGCGGCGGAAAAGCCGAAACCTTCCGCCAAGGCCGAGGCCCCGGCGGCCTTCATCCCGCCGCCGGCGCGCACGGCAAGTGCGGCGCGCGTCCTGGCCTGGCTGACCCTGGCCATCGGTGTCTGCGTCGGCACGGCGGCGTTCACCTGGCCGCAGTGGTCGCCCTATCTGGTCAAGGTGTTTCCCCATCTGGCGACAGCCGATGCCGGGGCCCCCGTGATCAACGAATTGGCCGGCCGCGTTCAGGCCTTGGAACAGGAAAAGTCCGGCACCCTGCATCAATTGGAACAGGAACGCGCCCGGTTCCAGGATGAGTTGAAGACCCTGATGACGCGCCTGACCGAGGTCGAACAGGCCGTGGCCGAGGCCCGCAATCTGGTCAAGGCGGCCGAAGCCCCGGCCAGCACGGCAGCGGCGGCGGAATCCCTCAAGGTGCTGTCCGACCGCTTGGCCGAGCTTGAGCATGGTGGTGGGCAGGTCGGTGCCTTGGCCGCCCGGATCGAGGAAATCGAAAAGGCCAAGACCGACGCGGGCCAGGGGGCGGCCCCCGACGTCGGGCCGGACCCGAAAGTCGCGGCGGCGCTCGACGCCATGGCCGAGCGCCTGAAGCGCCTGGAACAGGAAACCGACGGCAAGGCCGCCGATTTTGACGGTGCGGCGGCCCGTGCCATCGTCCTGGCCACGGCGCAGCTGCGCGACGCCGTGCGCGAGGGCCGACCGTTCACCGATGATTTGGACGCTCTCAAGGTGCTTGCCGACGGCCGTCCGGCCATTACCCAGATTCTGGAATCCCTGACCCCTCACGCCGATCTTGGTGTCTCGACCCTGGCCGTGCTGCGCACCCGCTTCGCGACTCTGGCCGGCCCCATCGTCAACGCGGCCGATGCGGCGGAAGGTGACGGCTGGTTCGCCGAGGCGGCGGCACGGCTGGCTTCTCTCGTGACCATCCGGCGCGTCGGCAACACGGCGCCGGACGATTCCATCGACGCCTTGGTCTCGCGGGTCGATGCCCTGCTGTCGGCGGGCGATCTGCGCTCGGCGGTTGAAGCGCTCACGCTGCTGAAGGGCAAGCCGGCTGAGGTCGTGGCCCCCTGGCTGCGGTCTGCCGAGGCGCGTCTGGCGGCGGAGAAGGCTGTCGCCAATCTGCACGTCCATGCCTTGTCTCTGATCGCCCCGGCCAAGGCCGGCGGCTGAACGGGAACGAAACCATGCTCCGCGCCCTCCGCTTCCTCGCCGTCCTCGCGGTCCTGATCGCCGCGGTCCTGTGGCTGACCGACAATCCCGGCACGATCCGGGCCGAATGGCGGGGCTATCAGGTCGAAACCTCGGCCGCCCTGATGATCGCCGTCGTGGCGTTGCTGATGGGGGCGTCGGCGGTGATCTATCGGGGCTGGATTTTCCTGCGCCGCACGCCGGGCACCATTGCCGCCGCCTGGCGCGAACGCCGCCGCCGGCGCGGCTACGAGGCCCTGACCCGCGGCATGGTCGCCGTCGCCGCCGGCGACCCGGGGGAGGCCCGCAAACATTCCAAGCGGGCGGAGGTGCTGCTCAACGAACCGCCGCTGACCATGCTGCTGTCGGCCCAGGCGGCGCAGCTCGACGGCGACGTTAAGGCCGCGGAAGGTTTCTTCAAAGCCATGTCGGAACGGCCGGAAACGGAATTCCTCGGCCTGCGCGGCCTGTTGTCGCAGGCGCTCAATAAAGGAGACCGTGACCGCGCGCTCGATCTCGCACGCCGCGCCTACCGTCTGCGCCCGGCCAGTGAATGGGTGGCAGGGACCCTGTTCGACCTGCAGGCCCAGTCGGGCTTGTGGCTCGACGCCAGTGTAACCAACGACGAACTCGGCCGCCGCAAGCTGGTTGACCGCGCCACGGCCGAGCGGCGCAAGGGTGTGCTGGCCTTCGAACAGGCGCGGCTGGCCCAGGCCAACGGCGATCCGGCCGCCGCGTTCAAGTGCCTGCGCCAAGCCCATGACCTGGCGCCGGACCTGGTGCCGGCGTCGGTGCGCCTGGCCCACCTGCTGGTCATCGACGGTAAGGATCGGCGGGCCGCCGGCCTGATCGAAAAAGCCTGGATCACCGCCCCCCATCCGGATCTTGCCCGTGAATACCTGAACGCGCGGCGGGCCGATGACGCGCTGGCGGCGGTCAAGGCCATGGAAAAACTGGCCCGGGCCAACCCGGATCATCCGGAAAGTCATCTGGCCTTGGCCCAGGCCGCCGCCGACGCGGCGCTGTGGGGCGAAGCGCGCAAACATCTGGACCTGGTGATCGCTGGGACGGGTCACGACGGCTATATGGGCCGCGCGCTGCGTCTCTTGGCGGCGGTCGAGGAGGGTGAAGGCGAAAACCCCGCGCGGGCCCGCGATTGGCTGCTGCGCGCCGCAACGGCGGGCCCGGACAACGCCTGGGTCTGCGCCAGTTGCGGCAACGCGGCTCCGGAATGGTCCGTGACCTGTTCCAACTGCGGGCAGTTCGACGGTTATTCCTGGCGCACGCCGCCGCATGCGGGGCTCCATGTCGACGCTCCGGACGGGCGCGCGGGGATGATCCCCGACGGCGGTACGGCCCGTCTGCCGGCGCCGGATGACGCCGGCGGCACCTGAATGCCGCATCCCTGATCCCGGACTGCGTGTTTGAACTTGACTTGCAGGCCCGCCTGATAGAGTTTCCGCCTGGAAAACGCGCCCTTCGGGCCGCGTCGCCGCCTTAGCTCAGTTGGTAGAGCATCGCATTCGTAATGCGAGGGTCGGGTGTTCGAGTCACCCAGGCGGCACCATTTCCCTTCAAGGACTTAGTGTCTGATCCCACATCGGGATAATTTTCCGATGCGCCCGAATTGTGCCCAAACCCATCCAGGACGCTAATTGCACGCGCTTGGTAGTCCAGCGTGAGCCAGCGGGTGCGGGTCTTGGGTGCCTTAATGCGAGGAAAATTTGGGATGAAGTCCGTCATATCCTCGCGTTGGTCGCCGGGGTCAAAATCAAGTTGATAATTGTCGAGTTTCTAAAATCGGGCAGGGCAATCCGTTTGACAGTAGAAATATTATTCGTAATTATCTAATATTCGTCAAAATTGCAACGTGAAGGTAAATTTCATCGCGAATATGGGGTGTTTGAGGGGGAGCTATGATAAGCCGGAAATTAGGATCTTATGGCCTGAGCCGACTTGCGCAGAGCGCCGTGATCTTGTCATTCGCGACCGTTTTCGCCGGTTGCAGCACATTCTCCGGCGTTGACGAGGTAACGCAGGAAGTCGGACCTGCCGCAGACGGCATCGTCATTTTGAAAGACCGAAAAAATGACATTGATGGCGAGACCGATGCCGAAAAAAAGCGGCAGATGCGTAATGACCTGCAGGACCAAATCCTCAGGCTTTCCCAAACGGCCTGCAACGATTACCTCCGCAAGATCACGCAGGTCGATACGGGCAGAAAGCTGTTCTTCAATAGCATTTCCATGATCGCCGGTGGCGTTGCCCCCCTGTTCAGTTCCGGCGCAACTGAGGCGCTGGCTGTTACATCCGGATTGGCGACCGGCGCCAATGCCGAGATTACTCAGACGGTGTTTCAGCAGACGGCGCTCATTCTGGTCGAGGGTGCGATCATCAAATCCCGCGAGGCCCGCCTGGATGAAATCAAGCAGCTCCAATCCAAACCAATGAAGGATTACGGCGTCGAAGCGGCGCTTCGAGATGCGAGTGATTTCCACCACCTATGCGCGTTACGACGCGGTTTTGAAGAACTACAGAAGAAGAACCAGCTAACCATTCCTTCAAAGCAGCGGTTGGAATCTGAATTAACGACGGTCAAGTCTGAACGAGCTAATGCACGGGCGATGTTGCTGAAAGGGGAAAACGGTGACGGCGTCGCGCTGACAAGTGCCCAAAAAAATGAACTGGATGCAGAGGCCAAGCGTCTTGAAATCCGTGAAGAAGAAATCAAGTCGCTGTTGCCCTACGCGCGGTAGGCGGCAAGGAAAGGCGTTCAATCAGCGAGGACTTGCCAAGCATCGCGTTTTTGGGAGGACGATGAGGGCGGTTGATGCGGTTAGATGCGAAACAGAAAGACCATAAGACCACGACCGCGATGGTCTGTGTGCTGGCGACGTTGCTGCTGCATTTTTCCCCTCCCACGGCGCGTGCTTCGGACGAGTTCGGTGACAAGCTGTCGTTGGCCTATGAAGCGTTGGAAAACGCAATCGCGGATGTCAATACGAACGGCAACGGGAACGGTTTGCCCGACTGTGTTTTGACATCGGACAAGGGCCTGTTCAACCGCCGAAATAAAAACAACAAGAATACGATCTCCTATACGCATGTGGTCATCTTCGAAGCCATGCGCCAAAACGAAAAAGCTTTTCGCGAGTTGGACCCGAAAAGTTTCGTTGCGGAAAAGGTTCTCTGCAAATACCTGGATGCATACAGATCCGCCGACAAAATACAGCGGGATAAAGAGCCCCGCGCCCTGGCCCCCATGGGCTCCCTTACGATCGAGGCGGACTCTTTTTTCGCGGAGACGTTTCACAATAACTGGGGCAAGCATGACCTCGGGCATGCGGACGTCACGCGGGCGGCACTCCTACGTTTGAACACGGATGCAGCCATCACGGAACTTTGTGACTGCAAGGTCCGGGACGGTGGTAATGCGGATGGTAAAATCGACGACACGATTCTGATCTCAAGAGCGTCACAAACCCCGGATCTTTATCGATGGTCCGGCAAATGGGACGTCTATCATGCGCATACCGACGATTTCACAAGGGATGTCCTGCCCCAGGATCAAACCGCCCTGATCGAGGCCGGCAAAGAGCGGTTCATAAAATACGTCGCGTTTCATGCGAAACGGGTTCTGGCACTAGCGCGAAGCAATGCGCCACTCGACGCGGCATTTCACTTGGGTGTCGTGGCCCATATGATTCAGGATTTGATCTACCATCACGGAATCTCACTGCGCCAGCATTCGGGCCTAGCCTACCTGGGTGATCCGAAGCTGGAGAATCCGGATTTTCCGCCAGCGGTCGAAAACGGCAAGTTCGTTCCATCGTCCAAAGCCGCCATTCAGTTCGACCGGGCAATCACGCTGACGTTCGATGTGTTCAAGACACTCCTCATGAAGCTTGAAAAGGACGAGATCAAAGCGCTGATCTCTGCCGCCGTTAATGAAAAAGATTTCAACGCCCTTGCTGAGAAAATTTACAGTCCGGGGAGGAACGTCGCCGCAAAGCAGGACATGAACATCTTTTCCCTGGCCTCCTACTACAACCTACATACGTCTTATGAATCGGTGATTGAGTACGGCGAACAGGAAACCATCACGCCACCCGAAAGAGATCCGACGACTCATCTCATTCCCTATCAGGCAGTCGACAAACCGTGGGATGCCGACAAGATTGGTGGCGACATAAAGGGAAAGATCGATGCGTTGGATTAGTGACGTTCGATGGGTTTCTTGGATGACGGTGTGGGCCCTCACGCTGGTCGTTGGGCTTTCATTTGCAATTAACAAAGAGGCCCAAGCGAAAGGCAAGTTGCACGGCGTCGTCGTTATCGTGACGGAGTTTGGCGGAGATCTCAACGATCCTGTTATAGGCGGCGGGAAAAAAGTCGATTTGACCGGGGCGCGCGCAGAAATTGAGGCGGCGCTCGAAAGTTTCCGGATTCACGCCAGCTTGGACAAAGGAACGATCCTATACCTGGCGACCCCCGAGAGCGAAAACTATGGGAGGCCGGACAAGGGAAAGCTCGAGTACGCTCTTAGAGTTTTCAACGGCTACCATGACAACGACAGGGTCATTGTAACCAGCGACGACGTTTTCGTTTTTTACTTCATGGGCCACGGGTTCAAATCCGCAGCGAATGATCGCTATCCGACGCTGGTCCTCCATAAAGGCGGAACGGACACGAACTCAGACAAAACCCATATGAAGCTAGACAAGGTGCTCGACAAGCTTGAAGGGGTCAAAGCGAAATACAAGTTGGTCTTTGTTGACGCTTGCCGCGTCGACAATTTGAAAAAGAACAGCAAGAATTTTTCTCCTCCTACGTCTCCCAGTGATAATTACCACGGCGTAAAAACAGCCATTTTTTACGCGGCCCGGGATGGCGCGAAGGCCTATGTGCATCCAATTAAGAAGATGGGTTATTTCACATGGGCATTGTCGCGCGCTTTAAAAACCGCAGACGCAGATGGTTATGGGGACGGCAGCAGGGAAAGAGACAACAAAGTATCTTTGGAGGATGTGTCCGATTACGTCCGGCGCCACGTCGAGTTGGCCACGCTTGAAGACCCCGTTATTGCCGAAGACGAGGTGCAAAAACCAAAGGCTTATTACGATCGGGACGATGACAACTTCGAACTGTTTCAATCGGTGAAGGCCGATGCCCGCGCGCCATTTTTCTTTTGGCACGTGATGGCGCCAAAGATACCGGCGGTCGAAGGAGTGCCGGCACTGGACGACAAACGTAAAGAGTTAAAAAAATTGCATGAGAATCTGGAGACACAATTGGCTGCAAAGTTTGCCAGTGCCTTCCACGTTCGCGCCTATCACAAACCAATCAAGGACGTTGGTTGGCCCAAGGGCCAGGTCGGAAGATCCGAGAAGGCCGTGGGAACGATATTCAACGACCCGGCTTATCTCAAACACTGGAAACCACTGCCGTCTTACCTGAACGAAGTTTTGGACGAATTTCACGATCTCGCCGAAAACACTTTTGGTTCTGCCTATCAGTCGCGCGGCAAAATCTTCGCCATATTTCGACCACGAAAGTTGGCTGAAGACGATTGGGATATGCAGGTGGCGTTTGTGCGCCCAGTCCGCCCCGGCGCGGGCACGGAGGTTTATGTCGATAATTTGCGGTATCTAATCCCGCACAAATTGAACGGCCGCCTCCCTGATGCCCAAACTTGGGCACGGGACATCGCTCTTAGAATAGTCGAAGAGTTGGCGCCCGAACTAGATGCGCAAAAGGTTCTGGCGGCGTGTTTTCAGTTCCAATCCCTGAAGCAGAGTGACATCGAACGTGTCTGGCAGTCCGAAAGTGTCGGCCCGGAAACACAACTGCGCTATTTGGCTTGGCGGGAAATTCCTACGGAACTGGAGTCGTATATAAATTCACCGGCGTTCCGAGCCATGGATCACAGCGTCGAATCTATCGAAAGTGATATTGTTAACAACTACTGCAGCAACCTGACTTCCGACGACATATCTCGCCATAAACTGTTGGTGTTGAAAGGCGACCCTAAGTTTCCCGAGAACACGGTCAAGCTCGGCGAAATGAATCACGTCTTGAAAGCATACATTCATCTTTCAAATATCACCGAGGACATCAAAAAACTGTCGGTCGTTGCGGAGCCCGCTCGGGGAGCTGCGTATTTGGGGGCGCCTTTCAAGGTAGAGTTCGAAATCGAAGCCGGTGTGAACGATCGCGCGATATCCAGTAGTCTGCTGTCAAAGAAAATCGCGGAAGAGATCGGAAAGAAGATCCTGCAAAACTGGCCGGAGATTTCGCGCCTCCGAAAAGGAGAATGATTATGATGCCGGGCTCATTCTGCACGCGGACTGTCTTTGCGCTGTTGTTTCTTGGAGTATGGTGTGCCGGCCTGGATGGTGCCCGCGCCGCATCAGGCAGCAAGGAGCGGCGGATCGTTGTAGAGGATTTTATCTTCTTCGACGCACCTAAGAATCGGGAACACCTGAAACAGGCGATACCTGCCGCGCTGGAATTGAGATTCGCCAAGGAAATTTCTGCGTCTACGATTATTGCGAAACCCGATCTTTGGAAAAGCGCTCGATCCAAACCAATCTGGAATAAGAATATCAACGACCGCTCTCGTCTTGTCTTCGATCGCGAGATTTACACCGACGCGGCGATCCGCGCGGACTTTGTTGTCGATGGCGAGATTGTATTGAAGGGAGAGAACGAGTTCGCAATCCTGGCCAGGGTCTCTAGGTATATGCCGAGCTTCGAAGATTACATTCCCATCGGTCCACAAGTCGAAGTGCGCGCGACCTTGTCCGGTCTTATTGCAAAGATAGATGATCTTTCCGCGCAACTCGTCGATCAGATTAACAATGCCCAGTTGGAGGCGAGAGAGAAAGGGCATGTTTTCGTTATTCCTCTGTGCTCCGAAGAGAAATCTGGACAGTCCGCATTCAATGCAACCGAACTCGAGGATTATTTGGTCCTAAGATTGAATCGTCTGCCCTCTATCGAGGCATCGTTCCTGGCAAATTCCGGGCAAGAAACCGATAAGGGCGGGAAAGACCAAGCCTGTCCCGACATTTATAAAGCGGCGTCCAGTAAGATGAGCGAAGAGCGGAATTGGTCGTTCATCTTCGTATCGGGTAAATTTGCACAGTCGGCATACAATAAGAGTTCTTTTGACCTGACCCTGACGATGACGGTTGTGGGGATCGACAGCAGCAGCGTGAATAGAAAAGACCCTACGCTCCTGCAAGTCAGCGGCTGGCCGACGATCAGCGGTGGATTGCTCCAGCTTCGCAGTAACGCGGTCGAAACATTGATGGCAGTTTTGGACAAGGCCCTGTCGGTCGATGGCATTTGGGATATCCACGTCATTCGGAAGAATCTTCTTAAGCTCCGAAAAACGCGTCCGACCGACGGCATTGACGCTTTCGTGGCCGATGTCGCCAGATTGAACGATGCGGGCGAATTTACGAAAGCGATTGGCCAGCTGGAGCCTATTGTGAAACCGGGGCTGGGTGGCATGCCCACCGCCTCTGCGAACGGGAAAGGAATAGTTGAAACGATCCGTGATGCCGGTTTGTTGTTCGAATACGCAAGGGCCCATGCGGAGACGATTCTTCTCGGAGATGTGGGAGGCAAAGAGCGAAGCCGCTACATGGAAATTGCTCTGCAGACGTTGGATGCCTTGGATGTTTTTTTTGACAAGGACGCCCGAGGTCGCGAAGAAATAAATACGCTTCAAGGCAGGATGTATTCAGTGTGGGGTCGTTTCTTGCGCGGTCGTCTCAGTATGGCGGATGATGATCGGCGTATCCCCGCAATGAAGCTGCTTGAAGCCGCCCTGACCCAGTCTGAAGCGTTTCAAATACTTTCGGATAACAGTACAGATATAGCTTCTGTCGCCAAGAGATTGCCGCGTTTCAAAGAAGCGAGCCTTGATGTGCACGGTTTACTCGCCCGTGAACTGCGCCGCGACAAGAAGCATGAAGCGGCCGGACAGCATTTCCGCCGATTAGTCGACTTGGAGCCGGACAAGAAGGTCAATTGGACGCAATGGATTACTAATCTTGTGGATCAAGGGAAGCCGGAGGATGCGTTAGCTGCATGGCGTGATGCAATCCGGCATCCGACTTTTGCGGATCAGAATGCAGAACTCATTTATCCGCGGCGGCTAATCGCCGAAACGGTCGTGCAGGCGGCGACCGACAAGAAGGATATTAAACTCGCGCTCAACCACCTAAAAAGGTACCGGATGGATGTCGGGGCGGATATCTACTTCATCTTCCGTACGGCGGACGCGTTTTATGACGCAGGTGTTTACAGCGAGGAAATCAAGGATTTCGCTGCAAATACCGGAAAACGGGAATGCCAGGACCGCTCGCCCATCGTCGACGAAACTGATCTGTCCGCCACAACGCCTTATCTGTGTGCCGCTATCAGCTACTTTATCCAGGGCCTTGAGCTGCTCGAGGAAAAGCCGCAGTCAGATTACTGGCGCGCGGTCATGGAAATGAACCTGAGCGAAGCCCTTCTGCTGACCAGCCAATGGGAAAGGGTGCGGGACTTTTCCGAACGATCAGTCGCCAAATATCGAGAGTTGAAGTACGCAGAGCAAAAGAAGGGCGCCGACAGCGACCGCGGTGTTGCCGATTTCCCGAGCCATTATTCTCGTATCTTGGCCTATCACCGCCTTATCGCCGAATTAATGCTCGACGGCGATATATCGGGCGCGCGGCGTGCTTTCGAACGGGAAGTTCAAGAGACCGAGTACAAAAGCAATCGAACGTGGAATAACTCGAACACTCAGACTTACCTTGATGTTGCCCTCGGTCCCGTATCGATTGAGAACAAGGACAAATGGGCGCTTATCGAAAATGCCTCCAAGCAGGTTGAGAAAAATTGAGACGGCGGTCTGGCCATCGCCCGGCCACGACTCCGTTACTTGCGATAGGGTGGCGGCTGAGGTCGCTCGCATAGGTCAGGGGCTTGTGCCCAAATTGTGCGGCGTCTTTAGGGCCTTAACCGGTCTTATTTGACGCAAAATGGGCATAATGTCGCGACGGCGCCCAAACAAGTCATTGATGATAAATATGTTTAGGCTGAGCCACCCCCATTCGTAATGCGAGGGGAGGATGTTCGAGTCACTCAGGCGGGACCATTTCCCTTTTTCATGATTAAAGTGCGGCATGTATCAGCCCGCCGCCGGGTATTGCGGCAGCGTGCGCGGTCGTCTCCGCCGGTAAAAAGAAAACCGGCCCGCGAGCGGCGGGCCGGCGAGGTTTAACAGGGAGGCTGCCGAGGCATCCGGGGAGGGAGGGGAGAGGGATACCTCGACAATGACCATACCCTAGCGGGCAGATCGGTCTGATTCAGTGACCAAAGTCACATTCGAAAAAAATAATTTGAGAGGGAGCGGATGCCTGAGCGCGGATGCGCCGGGCGCGTCAGTGTTCTTGGAGCTG
Source organism: Rhodospirillales bacterium (assembly GCA_048263775.1). GTDB lineage: Bacteria > Pseudomonadota > Alphaproteobacteria > Rhodospirillales > Casp-alpha2 > UBA1479. Next base: position 14,801 of record JBLXDU010000004.1, on the reverse strand, counting down.
ACGGTAGAAGTTGCGGTCCAGCAGCACGGCCTCGGACAAGGTACGGCGACGGTTTTGGGAATCTTCGCGGACCAGAACGTAATGAGGAACAGGCGTGCGTTCGCTGCCGTTAGCGGCGACGACCCAGACCATACGGGGTTCGTCCACCTTCACGAAACGGGCGCCTAGGTCGATGCGACGCTTCTTCATTGTTCTTCGGTTTCTTGGTCTTCTATGGGGTGACAGGGAGAGAGCACTTAGCCGCACTACGTAGCGCGGCGGTCACTTGCATTTCAAATTAAAAATCGGCCCGAAGCGCGAAAAAAAGGCTTGCCTGATGAACGGCGGGGTTTAGGCGCGAAGATTGACCAGCCGCCCGCGCACCGCGCCCTCGAACAATCCCTCGGTACCGGCCTGGATAAACGACTGGGCGGTGCTGCTGCGGAATTCCAGTGTGTCGCTCAAGGCGGCTAGGCCTGACAGCCGGCTTTCTGCCGTGCGAAGGGCGGCGCGCACGCGGGCGCGGGCTTCCACCGCCTCGTCCTGGGTCAGGGCGCTGATCCCGGAAAGGTCCAGGCCCGTGCTGTCGAGCGGCTGGGCGCGTACGGTGACGCGGCCGCCGAATTCCGTGGTTTGGATGGTAACTCGGCCCTGGCGGCTGGAAATCAGGTTGACGCCGCCCGTTTCGGCGCGCGCGACGAGGCGGTCGATGGCATCCAGTGCGCGCCCGGCGGCGGTGGTGATGTTCAGCCGAGACACCCGGGTTTCGTCCAGGCGAAGCGCCGTGCGGGGGGATGTCAGCCCGCCGTTGATGGCGGTGGATAATTGTTCTTCCAGGGTGCGCAACTGGGTGACGATCTGTCTGCCTGCCGCCGTGGCGCGGCTGACGGCGGTGGCGGCATCGTTCGCACGCAGGGTGATGCCCTGTCGCGGGTCGAGGGACAAGCCAAGGGAATCGGGGGTGGCGCGAGAGGGCGTCGCCGCTGCTGTTCGTTCGACGGCGAGGGCACTGCGCGCCCGGCTGACTGCCAGCCCGCTCGACAGGTTCAGTTGGGTGGCGATGGCGGCATTGATGTCCGTGGCCATGGACATTCCCGGCAACCGCGCCTCGGCGGGGCGGTTCGTTCTGGCGGCCGCGGTCCGTTCTGTGCGCGGTCCGGAATGCGTGGAACGGTCCGCTCCTCGGACCATCCTGGACTGCAAGTCGGCCTTCAGTCTAGCAAGCGGGCGGCAATCCGCCAACTGCGGTGGGGCTCTTCGGCGCGATGAAATCTCAACGAGTCCGCCTAATTTATTGAATTTTAATGGTTAATAGAACCGCCACGCGGTCCGCGAATCGGGCCAGTCTACTGCGCGAGTAGTTGCGAAAGTGCGATTCCGCCACTGTTGCGGAACGATTTCGCACCTCACTGGACCGGTTTTGAGCCGCTCTGGTCCGGCTGGGGTCCTTCGGGCCGGGTTAATGCCCGCCTGTCCATATGGATACGAAGTTTTGTATTATCAGAACGTTAACCAATTTACCTCAACAATAACCTTGGATTCGGAAGAAAGCCCGTTGATGCTCAAGACCTCTGGCGCCGGTGTTTCGGCTGTGTGGGCCCCGCTTAACAACGATAGCAGTTGCATGGCGCCGACGAGTGGGTAAATTCATTGCATCACGGGTATGGACCGGCCCGACCGGACGGCCACCCAATGCCCGCAGGGACCCCGGCGCGGGCCGGGGACGGCAGGCCGGGGGGTGACGTCGGTAGCGAACAGGCATGGGGCAAGGCAATGACCCAGGACATCAAAAAACATTCCTATACCATTCCATGTGCCTCCGCGTTCCGTGACGCGGTGACTGATTTGGCGACCCGCCGGCGGGTCAATGTGGGCGATCTGGCGCGCTCCGTGCTGCTGGTCGTTCCGGAAGGCGTGATCCAGGATTTTCCCGATCCGGGAGAGCCGGATCAGGACGACCGCGAAACGGTCATTCTCAAATCCGGCACGGCCAAGGGTCGCCCTTGGCGGCGCAAGCCGCGCCTGCAGGTACGCATGGCGCCCGGTTTCGAGGTCGAATTCATGCGTCGCGCCCTGGCCATCGCCCTGGCCCTGGATCACGGGGAAACCCGGGTGCTGCTGCATTCCGAGGACGCCCCGCAAGAACCGCCGGAAGCGACCGGGCGGGAGGTCGTCGATCCCGAAGAGATCGTCCGTCTGCGTACCATCGTTTCGGTGCTTTCCTTTGATCCCTTGAACGACGGTGTGCGCTCGCGCGAGGATGCGCTTTACGTCCTCGGCTTCCCGCCGGGCCGCATCCCCGACGGCGAGACGTTGCGCGCACGGTTCCGCATGCTGGCGACCATTCATCATCCGGACAGTCCCCACGGCGACCACCGGCGCATGAGCCAGCTCAACAGCGCCATGGACATCCTGAAACGCGGCGCGGCCTGACCGCACATCCGGTTGCCGAGAGGGCCGGAAGCATAACCGGTGCGCTTGCGGAACGAAAACCGCTATTCTCCCGGCCTGAATCCGACGTCCTGTGGGCCATTTTTTCTTGAGGCGGTCCGGCCGTTATGGCCTCATGCCGGCCAAGGACGAGACGCGCCGCCTGCCGTCCGGCAGCGGCGGACCAATGACATTCAGGACTAGATCATGCGACTAAAAGATAAGGTGGCGCTGGTGACCGGCGCCGGGTCAGGCTTTGGCGAAGGCATCGCCCACCGTTTCGCCGAAGAAGGGGCACGGGTCGTCGTCGCCGACATTGACGGCACGGCGGCCGAGCGGGTGGCCAAGGACATCCAGGCGCGCTCGTTCCAATGCGATGTTTCGAACAGCGACCAGGTCAAGGCCATGGTCGACGCCACCGTCGGCTGGCACGGACGCCTCGACATCCTGGTCAACAACGCGGGCATCGCGCAGAAACGAGGCCCCATGCTGAGCGTCAGCGAGGCCGATTTCGACCGTATCTACGCCGTCAACGTGAAGAGCATCTATCTGGCGGCCGTCCATGCCGTGCCGCAGATGCGGGCACAGGGCGGCGGCGTGATCCTGAATACGGCATCAACCGCCGGCGTACGCCCGCGTCCGGGCCTGACTTGGTACAATGGCTCCAAGGGGGCGGTCATCACCTTGACCAAGTCCATGGCGGGGGAACTGGCGGCGGATAAGATCCGCGTCTGCGCTCTCAATCCCGTTCTGGGGGCGACGGGGCTGACCGCCGATTTCATGGGCGGGGACAGCCCGGACCTACGCGAACAGTTCAATACCACCATTCCGCTCGGCCGCATGTCGACGCCCCGGGATGTCGCCAATGCGGCCCTGTTCCTGGCCTCGGACGAGGCCGAATTCCTGACCGGCGTGTGCCTGGAGGTAGACGGCGGGCGCTGCATTTAGGCATCCGCCGCCACCATAATCACAACAGGGGGAGTTTCCATCCATGCCCAACAACAAGCCGCGCCTTCTGGTCGCCCGCATCTTCCCGCAAGACGTCATGGACCGCGCCGCCCGTGACTATGACTGTATCGTCAATTCGGACGACGCCAACTGGTCCGGCGCCGACGTGATCGCCCGGGCGGGCGAGGTCGACGCGATCCTAACCTCCGCGCGCACCAAATACCCGGCCGAAGTCATCCAGGGCCTGCCGGCGAACGTGCGCATGCTGGCGACCTTTTCCGTGGGCTATGAGCATATCGACCTCGACGCCGCCAAGGCGCGCGGTCTGGTCGTCTCCAACACGCCGGACGTGTTGACCGAAGCCGTGGCCGACATCACCATCCTGCTGCTGCTGGCGGCCTCGCGCCGGGCGCGTGAAGCCTTCGAGATGATTTCCGGCGATAATTGGCTGAACATCGGCGGCTGGCGGCCGACCCAATTCCTCGGCACCGGTGCCCAAGGCAAGGTTCTGGGGATTTTGGGCATGGGCCGCATCGGCCGCGCGGCGGCGGCCCGGGCGCGGGCCATGGGCATGACCATCCATTATCACAACCGCTCCCGCCTGGCGCCGGACCTGGAACAAGGCGCGGTCTATCATGACACGCCGCAGTCGCTGCTGAAGGTCTCCCAGTTCCTGTCGATCCATTGCGAATCAACCCCGGAAACACGCAACCTGATCAACGAAGACGGCATTGCCCTGATGCCCGAAGGGGCGATCATCGTGAACACGGCCAGGGGTGACATCATCGACGACGACGCGCTTATTCCGGCACTAGAATCCGGCCGCATCGCGGCCGCCGGGCTCGACGTGTTCGCGGGCGAGCCCGACGTGGACAAACGTTACTTCACCACCAAGAACGCGTTCATCCTGCCGCATATCGGTAGCGCCACGGTAGAGACCCGTAACGCCATGGGCTTCCGCGCGCTCGACAATCTGGATGCCTTCTTCCGGGGCGAGGAACCGGTCGACCGGCTGGCCTGACCGTTCGCAACGGCGCATGAAAAAACCGCCCGGGGCTTGGTGCCGCCGGGCGGTTTTCGATTCCCCGAAGGGGGAATGCGGTTCGGCTATTCGCGGTTGCCGAAGAACTGCAACATGAAGATGAACATGTTGATGAAGTCCAGGTAGAGCGTCAAAGCGCCCATGATGGCCTTCTTTTCGTGCGTTTCCGAATGGTCGCCTTCGGCGTAGATCGCCTTGATCCGCTGCGTATCGTAAGCGGTCAAACCGGCGAAGATCAGCACGCCAAGGGCCGAGATCGCGAAGTGCAGCGCGGACGATTCCAAGAAGATGTTGACGACCGAGGCGATCAGGATGCCGATCACGCCCATGACCAGGAAGGTGCCGAAACCGGACAGGTCCTTCTTGGTCGTATAACCGTAGAGCGACAGTCCCGCGAACGCGGCCGAGGTGATGAAGAACACCCGGACGATGCTTTCGCCGGTGAAGGCCAGGAAGATGTAGCTGAGCGACAAGCCCATCAGGCCGGCGTAGACCCAGAAGACGGTCTGTGCCGTCGCGGCCTTCATGCTGTGGATGCGCGCGGACAGGTAGAATACGAAGCCAAGCGGCGCCAGCATGACGACCCAGCGCAGCGCCGTGCCGTGAATCGCGTTCATCAGTTCGCCCGAAGTCGAGGCGGCGAAGGCCACCGCGCCCGTGAGCGCCAAGCCGATGCACATGTAGTTGTAGACGCGCAGCATGTAGCTGCGCAGGCCGACGTCGATGCCGGCGGCAGCGGCCTGCGCATGGTCCATGCGCGCAGTCTGCAGCCGGAACCTATCGTTCTGACCCATAGCCATTGATGTTCTCCTTTTAAACTTCCCTAGTCGGGTGGCCGTCCTTGTGACATTGGCGGCCCTGCCCGGTGAAACCTGTGAATTTCCCTGTTCCTAATATGGCAGCGAATCCCGGAAATTCAACTGTTACCGGGGGCGTCACACCGGTTTTACGTACGATTTCGGCGCCGACGTTTCCGTCACTGGTTGCGCAGGTGGGGCATGGCCTTCTGGCCCATGGCCCGCCAGGTCCCGAACAGCCCCATGACCAGGGTCACCGCCAGGCAGAACGCCGCCGTAACGGCGGCAGCGGGCAGATCGAAGGCCCAGTCGCTTTTCATCAGGTGGACGACGATGCCCCAGGCCGCCGCCGTGCCCACGGCCGCCCCGATGATCGCTGTCAGCAGGCCGAGGGCGCCGTATTCCAGCACATAGCCGCCCAGTACCCGGCCGCGCCCGGCGCCCAACACCTTGAACACCACGGCGTCATAGACCCGGCGACGATGGCCGGCGGCGATGGTTCCAGCCAGGACCAGGGCCCCCGCCGCGATGGTGATGGCGGCAACCCCGCGCACGGCCCAACTGACGCCTTCCATGATGCGCGCGGCGGCTTCCAGGGCTTCGCGCACACGGATGGCGGACACATTCAGGAAGCGGTCGGCGACCGTGCGCTCGATGGCGTCCTCGGCGGATGGCGGGGCTTCGACGGCGGCGATATGGCTGTGGGGCGCCCCTTCCAGGGTGCCGGGCGCAAAGATGATGGCGAAATCGAAGCGTAGCGACCGCCAGTCGATGCGGCGTAGGCTGGCGACGGTGGCGGTCACCGGCCGGCCCAGGATGTTGAGGCTGAGGGTATCGCCCAAACCGATGCCGAAGCCCTTGGCCAGATTGGCGTCGAGCGAAATCAGCGGCGGCCCGGCATAATCCTGGGGCCACCACTCACCGGCGGTGATCTCGCTGGCCTCCGGCCGCACGGCGGCATAGGTCAGGGCGCGGTCGCCCCGGATCGCCCATTGGCTGTCGGGGGCGATCTCGATTTCGTCCACAGGCGTGCCGTTGATATGGGTGATGCGCCCGCGCAAGGAGGGGACGCGTTGCAGATGGGCGGCGCCCCTAACGCCCATCACGGCGGCGTCGAATTCGGCGACTTGGTCCGGCTGAATATCCAAAAAGAAGAAGGCCGGGGCTTCTTCCGGCAGGCGTTCGCTGACCTGGCGGGTCATGTTGGCATCGATCAGGGCGACGGCGACCAGCACGGCCAGGCCCAGGCCAAGGGAGGTCACGACACTGGGCACCATGCTGTCGGGCCGCCCCAGATTGGCGATGACCAAACGCAGCCGCGCCCCCGGCGGGCGCTTGTATGCCCGGGCGGCACGTCCGACGGCCCAGGCGGCGGCGCGCAGCACGGCCAGGAACAGAATGGCCCCGCCGACGAACCAATAGGCGAACGCGCGGTCCGCCGCCGTGGCGACGGTCAGCGCCGCAAGGGCGGCCACGCCCAGCGCCATCAGCACAAGATACACAGCCCTGGGGCGGCGGCCGGCGGGGGCGACGCGGTCGCGGAACAGATCACCCGCCCGGACTTCCCGTGCGCGAGCCAGCGGCCAAAGGGCGAAGGTCACGGCCGACAACATGCCGAAGGCCGCCGCCGTGGCCAGGGCGGCGGGGTAGATGCCGGGTTCGGGCGCCACCGGCAGCAGCCCGCCGAAAGCAGTCACCCCCAACCAGGGCAAGACAGCGCCCAGGACAAGGCCCAGCGCCACGCCCCCCGCGGCCAGGATCAGCACCTGGATCAGGTAGATCGTGAAGATCAGCCGCCCGGGCGCCCCCAGGCATTTCAGGGTCGCGATGGTCGTCGCCCGCTGGTCCAGGTATCCGGCGACGGCGTTGGTGATGCCGATGCCGCCGACCAAAAGGACCGTCAGCCCGACGAAGCCCATGAACAGGGTCAGGCGTTCGACGAAACGGCGTACGCCGGGGGCGGCCTCGTCAGCCGCGCGGATGCGCCAGCCGGCGTCGGGGAATTGTTCGCTCAAACCTTCGATGAAGGCGGGGACGTCGGCCCCCTGCGGCAGCATCACCCGGTGGTGATAGCGGATCTGGCTGCCCGGCTGCACCAGTCCCGTGGCCGGGAGGGCGTCCAGGGACACCATGAAGCGGGGGCCGAAGGAAAACACGCTGGCGACGCGGTCGGGTTCCTTCTTGATGACGGCGCGGATCTCAAACTCCGCCTCGCCCACGCGCACCCGGTCGCCGACCTTGGCCCCCAGGCGTGTCAGCAGGTTGCCGTCCACGGCAGCCCCCCAGGCGCCGTTCCGGTTTGCCAGAATGTCGCTGAGCGGCAGGGCGGGCTCCGTGACAAGTTTACCGGCCAGCGGATAGGCGCCGTCCACCGCCTTCAGTTCGGCGAGGGAACGCCGGGCCTGGGGGTCGAGCGGCCGGGCCATGGTGCGCATTTCCACCGTGTCGGCGCGCGCCCGGGTATGGGCGTCGAGATAGGCAAGCTGCGCCGCGTCGGCGGCGCGGTGGGTCAGGCGCAGGTCGACGTCGCCGCCCAGCAGTTTCGTGCCGTCGCGGTCCAACCCGGCGACGAAGGATCGGGACAGGGAATTCACGGCGGCGATCGCCGTCACGCCCAGGACCAGACAGGCCAGGAAGATGCCGAGCCCGCGCAACACCCCGCCGGGCCCGCCCTTGAGGTCGCGCCAAGCCAAGCGCCAGGCAAGGGCGATGCCCATGGAGTCAGTCCCCCGCCATGCGCAGGGCGGTCTGGTCGTTCGCGACCAGGCCGTCGCGGATGGTCAGCATGCGCCCGCAGCGTTCGGCCAGGGATTTTTGGTGGGTGACCAGCAGCAAGGTGGTGCCCAGGCGTTGGTGCATGCCGAACAGCAGGTCGATGATCTGGTCGCTGGTGTGTTCGTCCAGGTTGCCCGTCGGTTCGTCCGCCAGCAACAACTTGGGCGATCCGGCGAAGGCGCGGGCGAGCGCCACGCGCTGCTGTTCGCCGCCCGACAGCTGGCCCGGATAATGGCTGGTGCGATGGCCCAGGCCGACGGCGGTCAGTTCTTCGGCCGCGCGGTCGAAGGCGTCGCTCCGCCCGGCGAATTCCAATGCCACGGCGACGTTTTCCAACGCCGTCATGGTCGGGATCAGGTGGAAATCCTGGAACACGATGCCCAGGTTGTCGCGACGGAACCGGGCCAGGCCGTCTTCGTCCAGGGCCGTCAGGTCATGGCCGGCGACGGCGACCTCGCCGCCTGTCGCCTGTTCCAGGCCGCCCAGAACCATCAACAGCGACGTCTTGCCTGACCCGGAGGGACCGACAATGCCCAGGGTTTCGCCCGCCCCGACGGTCAGATCAATGCCTTTAAGGATATTGACCTCACCGGCTTCGCTCTCCAGGGTAAGGCGCAGGTCGCGCGTCCGTACCGCGGGCGTCACCGGGCCGGTCTTTCCATTCGGATGAGCATCCATGCAATCGTTCCGCCGCCGTTTGTCTATCATGGGATATGTGCGTAAGGCCGCGAATGTCAACGCGGCGGCTGTCTTTCTGTTGGCGCTGATGTGGTTTTCCCCGGCCGCGGGCGCGGCCCCACCGCTGCGTCTGCTCGTGCTGGGCGACAGCCTGACCGCGGGCTACGGGCTGAAGGCGGAAGACGGATTCACGGCGCAGCTGCAGGCGGCGTTGAAGGATGCCGGGCGCGACGTCGTGGTCCTGAACGCGGGCGTGTCAGGCGACACCACGGCCGGCGGACGGGCGCGGATCGGCTGGGCGCTCGGCGACAAGCCCGATGCGGTGATTGTCGAACTGGGCGCCAACGACGGCCTGCGCGGCCTCGATCCCAAGGCGACTTTCGACAATCTGGACGCCATCATTGCCGATATTCGCACGGCCGACCTGCCCGTGCTGCTGACCGGTATGCTGGCCCCACCCAACCTGGGCCGCGACTACGCGGACGATTTCAACGCGGTCTTCCCGCGCCTCGCGGAAAAGCACGACGTGCTGTTCTATCCCTTCTTCCTGGCCGGTGTTGCGACCAAACCGGAATTGAACCAGGACGACGGCATTCATCCCAATCCCAAGGGGGTGCGGGCCGTCGTCGACCGTATCCTGCCCTATGTGCTGGACCTGCTGGCGCGGGCGAAGACGAAAGCGGGGGCGTCGTGAGCGGCTTCAAACATGCCCATGCGGGGGGATCGGACTGGGCCGAGGTCGCGCGCGACTGTGCCCGTCAGCTCGATCCCATCCCCGAGGGCGCCAACCTGGGCTTCCTCTATGTCACCGACGCGCTGGCCGACGATCTGACGTCGATCCTCACCTTCCTGCGTCAGACTTCGGGCGTCGAGGACTGGGTCGGCACCGTCGGCATGGGCATCTGTGCAGGCGCCCAGGAATATCACGACGAGCCGGCGGCGGCGGTGCTGCTGGGCGCCTTTCCCGCTGATTCGTTCCGGGTGTTTCCGGTCCTGCGCGGCGGGCTCGGCGACATGCCGGCGGGGCTGCGCGGCTGGGTCGACGATGGCGCCGCGCCCTTCGGCGTGGTTCATGGCGATCCCTACAACCACCATCTGCCCGAGCTTTTGGAGGAAACCGCGAGCGGCCTGTCGTCGTTCCTGGTCGGCGGGCTGACGGCGTCGCGCGGCAGCGGTCCGCAGATCGCGGGCACGATCGCCAAGGGCGGGGTCTCGGGCGTTCTGTTCGGACCGCAGGTCCAGGTCGCGACGGGGCTCAGCCAGGGCTGCACACCCGTGGGCGAGCCGCGCCAAGTGACCGAGGCCGAGGACAACATCATCATGTCGATCGACGGCAAGCGGGCACTCGACGTCATGAAGGCTGACATCGGTGAACTTCTGGCGCGCAATCTGGAACGGGTCGCGGGATACATTCATGCGGCCTTCCCCGTGCCAGGGTCAGACACCCGGGATTATCTGGTGCGCTCGCTTCTCGGCATCGACGTGGACCGCGGCTGGGTCGCCGTCGGCGGTGCGGTCGAGACCGGCGACCGCGTCATGTTCGTGCGCCGCGACCCGATCTCCGCCGAACAGGATTTGGCCGACATGGTCAACGGCCTGAAGGCGCGCCTGCCGTCCCCGCCCCGGGGCGGGCTGTATTTTTCCTGCGTCGCGCGCGGCCCCGGCATGTTCGGAGCACCCGGCAAGGAAATGGCCCTGATCGTCGAACGTCTGGGCGATATCCCCCTGATCGGCTTCTACGGCAACGGCGAGATTTCCAACGCTCGGCTCTACGGTTATACGGGCGTGCTGGCGCTGTTCCTCTAGGGTCCGCCGCCGATCCCGCGAATCGGGACCATTTCGCCCCCGGTTTTTTCCACCGCCGCCCAACCGCGCCATGATGGTGCCGCATTTGCTTTCGACCCTCGGGGCCTGGAAAGCGGCGTTGTCCGGGCGGCTTCCTTGGCTCCTTGATGCATTCGTCTGGACATCCCCAAACCGACGCCATAGAAGCGAAGGCAAGGGAACGGTGTCGTCTGTTCCGGGAAGCCAACAGCCAGGGAGGCCGCGTGATGCGCCTTTTCGTCGGATTGGACCTGCCCGAAGACCTTCGTCTCACCCTTGGCCTGCTGCGCGCCGGTATCAACGGGGCGCGCTGGGTTCCCCCCGAGAATTTCCACATCACCCTGCGTTTCATCGGCGAGGCCGACCGCCATCAGGCGGCCGATCTGGACGACGCCCTGGCCGACATCGACGTGCCGGCCTTCGATCTGGCGTTCCACGGGGTCGGCAGTTTCGCCTCGCGCGGGCGGCTTCGGGCGATCTGGGCCGGGCTCGAATCCTCAGGCGCGCTTGTCCATCTTCATGACAAGGTGGAGCGTGCGGCGGTCCGCGCCGGCTTTGCCGAGGAACAGCGCAAGTTCAAGCCCCATGTCACCCTGGCGCGGCTTAAGGGCACGCCGGAGGTTGCCGCGCAGCGGTTCCTCGAAGACCACGCCGGGTTCACGACCCGACCCTTCACGGTGGAACGATTCGTGCTGTTCGAAAGCACGCTGGGCGGCGAAGGGGCGCATTACACGCCGGTCTGCCGCTATCCCCTGCGCACATTCGATTATGCCGACTACGGCGATTTCGAGGACCTGGCCGCCGACTACGCCGACAGTGAGGTCTAGGCGCCCTTGATCAGATCGGGCAGGCGCGTCATGTCGTCGAACACGATCTCGGCCCCGGCTGCCATCAGGGTTTCCCCGTAATTCGCGACCTCCCTGGCGTGGGAGGCACCTGCGAAGCCTAGGACCCGCATGCCCGCGCGCCGCGCCCCGGTCACCCCAGCGGTGGAATCCTCGATCACCAGGCAGTCTTCCGGCGCCCGGCCCATGGCATTGGCGGCGTGAAGGAACAGGTCCGGCGCCGGCTTGCCCTGTTTGACCATGCCGGCAGAGAACAAATGCGGCTTGAAAAACGGCAGCAGGCCGGTGACACCCAGGGTCGTCTCGATCTTCACGATCGGGCCGGACGAGGCGACGCAGCGCTCATGGGTGAGCTCCCGCACCATCTCCAATACGCCCGGCATGGGTTTCAATTCGCGCTGGAAGGCTTCCCGGTCCTTGACCTTCAGGGTCTCGATGAAATCGTCAGGCACCTCGACGCCTTCGCCGCGCACCAGGTTGACGACATCGGTCATCCATTTGCCGGTGAAGCGTTCACGGCACTGCTTGGCGGTGATGGGATAGCCCAGGGCCGACAGTTGGCCGGCCAGCACGCGCGATGCGATCATCTCGCTGTCCACCAGCACGCCGTCGCAGTCGAATATCAAAAGCATGGATTACTCGCCGAAGGGATCAAGGGGCCGCAGGTGTACGGGCTGCGGCCATCGCTTGTAAAGAAAGGATGCAACGCGCCCGGGTTTCGGGTCAGCGCGCCAGATTGGTTGCGCGGATGTGGTCGAGCAGGCCCCGGGACGCGTCCTCGATCATATCCAGCACCTGTTCGAACCCGTCGCCGGCGCCGTAGTAGGGATCGGGCACTTCCGTCAGGCCAAGCTGAGGGGCGAACGACAGGAACATGTGCAGGCGGTCCCCCCGTCCCTGGGGTGCCAGCACGGACAGGGCCGCATGGTTGCGCCGATCCATGGCGAGCACGTAGTCGAAATCCTCGAAATCCTCGGTCCGGGCTTGGCGGCAACGCAGGTCCGACAGATCGACGCCCCGGCGTTTGGCGGCTTCCTGGGCTCGGCGGTCCGGCGGTTCGCCGATATGCCAATCGCTGGTGCCGGCGGAATCGGTCTTGATGTCGGCGTCCAGGCCTTCGCGGCGAATCAGGTCGCGGAACACGCCCTCGGCCGTTGGCGAGCGGCAGATGTTGCCAAGGCAGACGAACAGAACGTTGACCAAGGTGCGGCCCTCTCTCTTAAATAGTGCGGCGGTGAAATCAGACGGCGCAGCTTAGCGCGCGGCGGGGAAGGGCGACAACCATGGCTGATGCGGGGACGACGGAAGATCAGCCGTCCATCGTGATTCTGACCGGTGCGGGCATATCCAAGGAATCGGGGCTTGCGACCTTCCGCGATGCGGACGGCATCTGGGCCCGCTACCGCATCGAGGACGTGGCCACGCCCGAAGCCTATGCCCGCGACCCGGAACGGGTTCTGGGGTTCTACAACGCCCGGCGCCGAGGGGCCGTCGCCGACGGCGTGCATCCCAACGCCGCCCATTTGGCCCTGGCGCGGCTGGAGGCCGAATGGCCGGGCGATGTTCTGGTCGTGACCCAGAACATCGACGACCTGCACGAACGCGCCGGATCGAAAAACCTGATCCATATGCATGGTGAGCTGCTGAAGGCGCGCTGCACGGCCTGTACCGGGGTGCATCCGTGGCGGGACGAAATCACCTTGGACCATGCCTGTCCGGCTTGCGGATCCCTCGGCACCCTGCGCCCGCATGTGGTGTGGTTCGGGGAAATGCCCCTGGGCCTGGATGACATTGACGACGCGATCGGCGATTGCGGCCTGTTCCTGTCCATCGGCACGTCGGGCAATGTCTATCCGGCGGCGGGATATGTGCGCCAGGTGCGCATGATCGGCCGCGCGCGGACAATGGAATTGAACCTGGAACCCAGCGAGGGGGCGAGCCTGTTCGAGCACGCCCGCTACGGTCCCGCGTCGGAAACCGTGCCGGCCTTTGTCGATGATCTGCTGATGCGGGGGTTGGCCGCCGTGGACTAGATCAGCCTTCGTCGATCAGGCGCACGCCGTCGAAATCCTCCAGCTTTTCCGCGTCGATGATCTGGTGCAGCAGCTTGCTGTAGGTCTTGGGGATTTCCGAATATTGGGTCAGCCGCGTCGCCAGGTGCCGCGCGTCCGGGTCGCGGCCCAGGGCGCGCATCTCAAGGCGTGCCTGGCGGAACTCCAGATAGGCCGGGTGGGTGTTCAGGTTCAGCATGTAATGGCCCATGCCTTCGCTCAGGTCGGCATATTTCACGACCTTGAAGCCGTCGGCCTTTTCCGGCTCCAGCCCCGGTGTGTCCGGGTTGTAGGTGCGGATGCCGAACAGGTTGTTGGCGTCGCGCGCGAAGCGCGAGGTGCCCCAGCCGCTTTCCAGCGCGGCCTGGGCCAGCACCATGGAGGCGGGAATGACGTCGATCCGCCGGCGCAGGGTGGCAATGTCGCCGGGCGTTACCTGGTATTTTTCCCAGATGTATTCGGGTACGTCCTTGGCCGGGCCGGTGATGTGGCGGCGCTCGCCTCGGATGCGGGCGTTTTCGCGGGCGACCAGGGGCAGGGCGATTTTGAGGAAGGCCTGTTTCTTGGCCTCAAGGTCGAGGGCGTCCAGGTCGGTTGCGATGCGGGCCGCGAACACGGGCGGCACCACGCCGGTCCGGCGGACCTTGTCCAAGGACACGGCATGCAGGGGGTCGTGGGCCAGGGCGGCCACGGCGCGGGCCTTGCCCATGGCTTCCTGCCGCACGTCGCGGTCGGTCAGGTCGAAGACGATCCCGGCGGCGGCCAGAAGGATGGCGGTAAGGCCCGCCGTGGCGGTCCACCGCGCGGGGGTCAGGCGCTGCAGGCATGCGGTCATGTTCATCACTTTTCGTTGCCGGTGCGGCCGTGTGGCCAAGATGTGGTCGGCCCCTGGGCGTTGCAAGGCCTTATCGGCATTGCTCCCTTGGGGCCACCCTTCAAACATGCGGCCCTGAATGTCGCGCAAGGGGGACGACATCAGGGCGGCATTGCGACCATTCCATGGCAACTTGTAACAGAAAGCGGCCGCTTGTCGTCGATCGCCGTCTTATCGGCCGCCGCAGGGCGGCAGGGACAGCAGATAGGCGACGAGGTCGCGGCGATCCCGCGCGTCCTTGATACCGTCATAGGTCATTGTGGTCCCGGGCACGACCCCCAACGGGTCGGCCAGAAACCGGTCGAGGGTTTGGTCGTTCCAAATGAACCCCGTGGCCCGCATGGCATCGGAATACTCGAACCCGGGCATGCCCCCGGCCCGCCGGCCCTTGAGCCCGCAATGGCGCGGGCCGACCCGGTCATGGGCGACGGCATGACAGGCCAGGCAGCGATCGTAAACCTGTTTGCCGCGGGCGGGGTCCGGGGCAGGGGCGGGGTGTGCCGGGAAGACGGCAGGGGAGATCACCGGGGCCGCCCGCGGCCCGGGCCATGGGCGCGG
>JBLXDU010000003.1:0-414216 GCA_048263775.1 Rhodospirillales bacterium | reverse complement strand
AATCCTGCCCCCGCAACCAACAAAAAAACGCCCTAACCTCAACAGGTTATGGGCGTTTTTGTTTGGCCAAAGAACAGCCCCAAAAAGCCAGAGGTCAACCTATGGAAAGCAGATGAAATCAATATCCTGCAAGGTTCTACAACGTTAGAAAGAAACTCCTCTGAGGGAAGGTGGCTGGCCCCGTAGACGAACGGAGTATACCCTAAGGGCCCAATCTTTGGAACGAGGAGGGTGACGTGAGTAAAAATTGGCAAGTCATACTGATCGAAAAGGCTCTTGTCCCTTGCGCAACAGATCGCCGTGTAGTGATGCTGAACGTCTGACATATTTAATGATGCATTTAAAACTTGCCGTGATGCGACATTAAAAACTTGTTATAACGCAACATTATTGACTTGTTTGTAGACGTCTCTATATACTTGTAATCACACAACGCTAAAAACTTGTGATGATGCAAGGCAAACAGATATGGCAACCCCTAACGAAAAGCTGGCTGAATCGCTTGCTAGGCTAAAAGAGCTTCAAAAAGACGGGAAACGGGTATTCCGCTCCCGCGACTTGACGCGCGTTCATCGTGAACGGTTGCTCAAACAGGGGTTTCTCGCCAACGTTATCAGAGGATGGCTCATTTCATCCAGCCCCGACACTGCGCCCGGTGATACGACACCCTGGTACGCGTCCTTTTGGGAATTTTGCGCCGACTATTGCAGCGACCGGTTCGGTGACGACTGGAACCTGTCCGCAGAACAGTCTCTCTTGCTGCACGCAGAGAACACCGTGATTCCGAGACAAGTCATCATCAACACGCCAAAGGGGACCAACAACGTTATAGAGCTTCTCTTCGGCACTTCGCTCTACGACCTCAAGCAAAATCAGATGCCGCCAAAAACCGATATGGTCCAACGTGATGGCTTGCGATTGTTCATACCGGAAGCGGCTCTGATCAAAGTGCCTGAAGAGTTTTTCAAGCGCTATCCAGTGGAGGCGCAAGTTGTCTTGGCAGGCATTCGTGATGCATCTGACATTTTGCGGCGGCTCCTCGATGGAGGTCATTCTGCAATCGCCGGGCGGCTTGCCGGTGCATTTCGGCGCATTGACCGTGCTGAGGTGGCCGAAGAAATTCTGAAAACCATGAAAGCGGCCAGTTATGACGTACGGGAAACGGATCCGTTTGCACCGCAACAAGCATTTGGAGTTGTCGAAAAACGATCCGCGCCCATCGTGGGGCGCTTGCAGGTAATGTGGGAATCGTTCCGCGCGACGATTTTGGACGTATTTCCGGAAGCGCCAGGCCTCCCCCGTGCAAAGCAGGCCTACCTTCGCTTCGTTGACGATATCTATGAGAACGATGCATATCACTCGCTGTCGATCGAAGGCTACCGAGTCACTCTGGAACTGATTGAACGCGTGAAAGCCGGTCGTTGGGATCCTGATCATCATGATGATGATCGTCAGGGGCGCGACGCTCTTGCGGCACGCGGTTACTGGCAGGCATTCCAGCTTGTCAAAGAGAGTATCGATAAAGTCATTCACGGAGACGAACCTGGCCCGATCGTTCGCTCATCCCATCGTGATTGGTACCGCGAATTGTTTCAACCCTGCGTCACCGCTGGATTGATTCCGGCCGGGGCGTTGGCTGGCTATCGTGACGACGCTGTATTTTTGCGCGGCTCACGGCATGTGCCGCCGCGCCGGGAAGCCGTAAGGGATGCCATGCCTACACTCTTCGATTTGTTGGAGCAGGAGCGGGAACCGTCTGTTCGTGCCGTGCTTGGCCATTGGTTATTTGGATACATACATCCGTATCCGGATGGAAACGGGCGGATGGCGCGATTTATCATGAACGTAATGCTAGCCTCGGGCGGTTATCCGTGGACTGTCATTAGAGTCGAAGACCGGGATGCCTATATGGCTGCTCTAGAATCAGCGAGTGTCGATATGAATATCGAGCGCTTTGCGCAATTCATTGCCGAACGCGTGCAATGGTCGACGCAAGAGGCAGCGTGATGAGCAGACATCGCCCAAATTTAAAAATATCTGCAGCCTGGGCGTGTTCTGGTGATATCCATCAAAAATTCGATCTGGCGCCGTATACGGCGCCAATATGAACGTAGGGCGGTCTAAATGCATATCGAGTCCGTCACACTCACAAATTTCCGCTGTTTTGGTCCCAAGCCCACTGTCATTACGCTCGGCGCTGATGTTACCGCTTTGATTGGTGCCAATGGTGCAGGAAAGAGCTCATTCATCGAGGCGCTTCGCCGTGTCTTCGGGATCACGCGAGAAGAGAGAACGCTGACGCGGGCCGACGTGCACTTCGGTCCCGACGAACACGCCGAGGACGTTGACGAACGCCAGGTTGTCATTGATATCGTATTCGCCTTTCCGGAACTGGCGGGTGGCGTTCCTGATCCTGATGCCGTTCGTACAGTGCCTGAAGTATTCCGTGTCATGACCGCTTCTGCACCTGGCGAACCTTTAAAGGCCCGATTGCGCCTCGAAGCGCTGTGGCGTCGTGGCGAGAGCTTCGTCGATGACATTGAAACAATTCACTATTGGGTCTCTCATCTCGATGATGTTGATTTTGGGGAGGACACGGGGGCCGGTCTAGACAAGCGGCGTGTTCAGGGATCAGACCGGGGAAAAATTCAACTCGTTTACGTTCCTGCGACGCGCGATGGCGCTGCCGTAACCCGACAAGCGCTTCGGTCTGTCCTGCGCCGTCTTGAACGCAGCGGCGATTTCGGAACTGGTACTGAAGAGGATATTCAGCAGGTCAGCGAAGATCTTCAAGAAAAGGTTGAAGAGCTCCCCGCGGTTAAATGGATTACCGAAAAGCTAAAAGATAACTGGGAGCGCTTGCACGAGGCTCCCCACCTCCAGAACGCGCGGCTTGTTGTTTTGTCTCAAGAATTTACTCAAATCCTACGTAGTTTAACGGCGAAGCTCTCACCAGCGCCAGACGGCCGAGAGCGCGGTCTAGACGAGCTCAGCGAAGGACAAACATCGCTATTCTTCCTGGCCCTGGCGGCGACGTTGGCTCACTTAGAAGCGGAACTCGCTCGCGGTCATCCACCTGAAGGTTTTACCGAACTGGATGCTGCGCCGCCGGCGTTGACAATCTATGCTGTCGAAGAACCGGAAAATCACCTCGCGCCATTTTACATCTCTCGACTGATTGGTCTGCTCACAGACCTTTGTGCCGGACTTCAGGCGACCGGGCTAATCACCAGCCATGCCCCTGGCGTGCTGCGGCGCCTACAGCCCGAGGATGTGCGTCATTTTCGACTCGACGCGGACGAGTTGGTTGCGCGGGTCAATCCTATCCGTTTGCCGCTAGATGGCAATGAAGCGGACAAGTTCATTCGCCAGGCTGTCTTGTCTCAGCCGGAGCTATATTTTGCCAAGCTCGTCATACTCGGGGAGGGAGATAGCGAAGGTGTCGTGCTGCCCCGTGTAGCACAAGCACTAGGCATCGATCTCGACCCGTCATTTGTAACGTTTGCCCCTCTTGGTGGCCGTCACGTAAACCACTTGTGGAAACTGTTGAGCGATCTCGATATTCCCTTCCTGACTTTGCTTGATTTTGATCTTGGTCGACACGGGGCTGGGCCATTGCGTTTGAAATACGCTTATGACCAACTCGGCGAGATAGAGGAGGTCGAGGTTCCCGAATGGGTTAAGGGTGATACTGCCAAGACCACGTATTGGAAAGGGCGCAAAAAAAAGGGGATTTCGCGTTGGCGCAAATGGCATGCGGAGCGTGGCGTGTATTTTTCATATCCCCTTGATCTCGACATGATGATGTTGCGGGCTTTTCCAAATGCGTACGGCGTGCCCGATGCTGACGTCCCGGAAGATGATGAAAAGCTAGCTGCGTTGCGAGCGTCAGTCTTCGGAAAAGGTGCTGGACTTGACGAGTACGAAGAGAGAATCCCAGAAGACGACCATCCAAACGATGAAGAGTTGGCGACCTACGAGCTGCTATTTAAGAAACGCAGCAAGCCAGCATCGCACTTGCAGGCCCTGGCTTACCTCGAGGACGAGAAAATCGCTGAAAGTTGTCCGCAAGTATTGCGTGATCTTATAGAAGCTGCCGAAACAATCCTGCAACGGCATGCCGGAAAAGACATTGAGGAAGCCTGACAATGGCCGTGCTGATCAAGCCCGAGGATTGGCAACCGGCCAGGGACATTCACCTTGAGGATGCAGCCCAACGCGCAGTCAAATCAGAGACAAACACGAGTATCATCGCAGGCCCTGGCGCCGGAAAAACCGAGCTCCTGGCGCAACGCGCCCTTTATCTCTTGCAGACAGGAATCTGCAAGCCGCCGAGGCGAATTCTTGCAATTAGCTTCAAGCGTGATGCTGCTAAGAACCTGAAAGACAGGGTCGCTGCTCGTTGTTCACCAGAGCAGGCGTACAGATTTGACTCGTATACATATGACGCCTTTGCCAAGAGCCTGCTCGATAGGTTTGTGGCGCTCACACCTGAATGGTGTCGCCCGCCACGCGATTACAGCATACTTTTTCCCTCGCGCGATGACTGGGAAGACTTTCTTCGTGGTCTTAAACCGCCCGCAGAATTGGGCGGAGTGCCGGCGGCGCGCGCCCTCCGGCGTGAGAGTGTTGAGCGATGGGGGGCTCTTCCCCTCGAACTAGGTGATCCCGAGAACATTGAGAAATGGGTTGCCGTTGAATGGTGGCTCAAATGCTTGGCTGCCCCAACCCCTGGTATCACGTTCGCGATGATCAGTCGTCTGGCGGAAGCTATTCTCAGCCATAACCCCCACGTATTGCAGGCACTTCGCCTGACTTATTCCCACGTGTTTCTCGACGAGTTCCAGGACACGACTAAACCACAATATGCCCTGACCGAACTCGCATTCGCGGGCTCGAGTTCTGTGCTAACTGCTGTCGGAGATACAAAGCAACGCATCATGACTTGGGCCGGTGCTGAGGCTGAAGTGTTTACTTGGTTCGAAGAGAAGTTCGGTGCCCAACGAGAAATGCTTCAGATGAACCATCGTTCGAATTCTCAAATTGTTCAAATAATCAACGATCTCGTCAAAGAAATAGAGCCTGACGCGGTGGAGACAATATGCGCGCGGTTGGATGCTGAGGTGCCTGAAGGCGCGTCGGAGTTTTGGCTATTCGATACAGATGAAAAGGAGGCTAATACTATTGCAGACTTTATTGCCAATGATATTCGAGATCATGCGGACGACGGGCGTAGCCCTGATGACTTTGTTCTGTTGGTGCGTGTCCGGGCCAATCAAGTCGAGGATCGCTTGAAAGAGCCGTTTGCCGAACGAGGTCTGCGGCTTCGAAACGAGGCTAGACTTGTCAGTGGTGTCGCGATTCAAGATATCCTCGCCGAGGAGTTGACTACCCTCATCATTGGGTTGCTTCGGCTAGCCTTAGGGGTAAGGGGGCGAGAAGTTTATCGGCCTGTTCAAGAGGCCTTGGCTGCGCTGATGGGAACTGATTTTGAGAACAGCCGCGACGTTAAGCGTCTAGATGACATGGTTCGTAGCGTAATTGCGGACATTAAAGACCTAACTGTTCAGCCGCCAGCCGATACAGACATCGCTGTATTATTAGAAACTGTTGTGGAGTCGCTCGGCAAAGTGCCTTTGCAACGAACGTTTCGGCAGTATGAAGACGACAAGTATTTTCTTGGCTTGCAAGCCGCGTTGGTAAATCTACTTACAGAGTACGCGCCGACCGTAACGGATTGGTCAGGCTTGATTGATGCCGTGGAGGGCAAGAGACAAGTTCGCCTCATGACAATCCACAAGAGTAAGGGGCTAGAGTATCACACCGTCATTTTTGTCGGGCTTCACCAAAACGCATTTTTTGGCTACCGAAGGAATCAAGCCGAGGAAACAAACAACTTTTTCGTGGCCCTCTCTCGTGCGCGTGAGCGCGTCTACTTCACGAGGTCGGTCGAAAGTGGAGATACCGTCCAAATTAGGGGGCTGATTGAGTTGCTGGAGAAAGCCAAAGTTCCACTGTTCGAATTTCGTTGATTATCTGTTTTTGGATTTATTTGACCCGGAAAGTGCCTGTGAGAAATTAATAATAAAAAATGAAAAAGTTATTTTAATTATTTGTCATTTCCAGAAAATTACTCCGATCTCACTGGGTTGAGGGGCGTTTTTTGCTCAAATTCCAGCTGCTGAGAACCTAAGAGCAAATTATGGGAAGCAGATCGATATCCATTCGCGATGTATTCTACAGTAATGAACGCTGACGTAGTCAGTCCTGCAGAAGAGACTTAAGGATTTCATCTGCCTCTTCAAATTCAACCACCGATGAGTCATACGTGATGTACAAAGCTTCGCCATTCTTAACCGCTGC
The DNA here is from genome assembly GCA_048263775.1 of Rhodospirillales bacterium. Taxonomy (GTDB): domain Bacteria; phylum Pseudomonadota; class Alphaproteobacteria; order Rhodospirillales; family Casp-alpha2; genus UBA1479. Next base: position 407,853 of record JBLXDU010000003.1, on the reverse strand, counting down.
GTGCAAACGAAGTGGGCCTCCTTCATAACCGAACTCATGAACTTCTCGTTCTATGATGCTTAGGTCTTGTTCCATGGATGCGGAAGTGTAGCTACCGTCTTCATCGGTAAAGTATCCTTGTGAAATTAATAGCTCGGCTGCAGGTTTAGCCCTGGATTTCCAATTATCTGAAAACAGCTCTAACATTTCGAACAGACCTTTCGATATTATTCGCTTGCACAAACGGATAAGGCGATCATTAAATATATTTTATACCATTAGTGTAATTCAAACTGTTCAATCATTTCACAATGTCACATGAGCCAAAAAATATAAAAATACCCCCAATTGAGAGGTTAGCTCTGCCCGATGCATTGCCGGCACCGGAAGCTATTCGGTCAAGGGGGCAGAACGAGTACTCTTATCAATCAGGCATATGGGAAATGGAGTACGCTTCCTACCGTTACCTAGAGAATATGTCTGACGAAGCACTTCACAAGCGCTTTGAAGCCATCATTCGCAACATGCCCTCATACAGCGGAGCTGACCGCAATGTTGTTCCAATCATAAGCTATCAGGGAGCTTGGTATTGGTTTCGAAAGGAACACCAAACGAGACTTGAGTTTGCCTTTCGAGAATTGGAAGTGCCTAAATTCGATAATCTGCCATTTTCTATGGAGTCTCCGGTTCCTCTTCGCGCAAAAATTCCCAATGGGACTGACGCTATCTTCCGCTATGGCAAGAGAGAGCACCTACAAGAGTTAATCGTAGAAGGTAAAGTTAGATTCTCACCTGCAGAAGTTTATGACGATGCAGACAACAATGATGCGCGCAAAGATGATGAACGGCAAAAGCATGCCTACTTACCTGGGAAGTACACGACGATCACTCAGGAAGATGGGCAAAGGATCCCAATCATTGGAGATGTCCAAAGATCCGTAGGTGGGCCTGCATATCACCTAATGAGTTTCTCTTGCGTTTGGGACAGCCGGCTGTTTAGCGAATTCGAGGCAGACTCGTGCATAATTGTGACGAACCCAGAGGAATTTGCGAGACGTGTCGAGCAGGCAGGAAGAGCCGTGTTCCCAGGTTGGTATTTCCATGATTGTCCCGTCCAGTATTTTGATCCTTATGAACGCATACCAAATGAGTTCTTCGATGCGGCCATGTCCAAAGACTTCACATATGCCTATCAAAACGAGTATCGGGTCCTTTGGTGCCAAATGGACGCTGCACCGATAGATGGTGTTCAATATGTTGAAATCGGGCCATCACAAGACATCATGAAGATGTACGATCAGGACGGTAGGGAAATAGCGTTTTGATTTTTGGCTGGTCTCTTAAATCGCATTTCATGCTGCATTCGACTTGATGTCCAACTAACGCACGCTTTCGCTTACATTGAATTGTTGTCTGAGTAAGCTGGTTTGTAGCGCTCGCCGGGGGTTTCCCAAGCCAAGAAGAATTCGAGTGGATCCTGCGTGCCTAAGAACTCTCTGGCGAGTTTCAACCTTTCCAGCACAGGAGAACGCTCATTTTCTGGTAGCTCGTTGGCGCGCTTCTCGACGCCGGCGAGAAAGAGCTCCACGTTCATCACGTTTGCCCATTTTTGGATGATCTGGCCCAGGTGTTCTTGACTATCCTGAATTGATTTCTCGACTTTCCGCTGATCTTCCCCTCTTTTCCATTTTTCTTCGGCAGCCAACCGCTCCAGGCGTTCGACCTCTGCTTTTTTGTCAGCTTCATCCAGCTTGGCGACCAGTTCGACGGTTGAGATTTCGAGTGTCTCGACGATGGATTTTAGACGAGGGCGGAGTGAGGCTTTCTTCGTCTCTTGCCAATCGAGCGCCCAGTTGACGCGCCAATAAGGGGAGTAGGCGACAATTCGAAACCGACTGGACGGCAACTCCTGGGTGGTCGTCCATGTGTGATCGCCGTACAGGCGCGCTGACTTAGGCGGGATGTAATCAGCGTCCCGTATGTATTTCCCGCTAACGTACCTAAGCAGGACCTCCTCTGACATTTCGACGATCGCCAGGCCAATGGCAATGCCACCGACGTAGACAACGGTCGGGCGGTATGGTGACCAGTGCCGGGAATAGTAGTAGCGATCACGTTGCTGTTTCCGCTCCTCGCGTTCATCGATTTCGGCGCGCCGAAGTGGTTCGTCCTTTGGCGCTATGACCACACGATGCCCGACAGATTCGAGGGCATTGAACAGGTCATTGGCCAAGTCGAGCGCTTTGTCCAGGCAGGCCTCTGATGTTGTCACATCGACAAGTAGCTTTTTGAAGGGTTTCAGATAGGCGCCGTCGTCGACCGGCCGGCTATTCTGAAAATGTTCTTTCGCTCCCTTGATTAGATGGTGAACACCTGACCGAGGAACACGAACCCGCCGGGAGCTGGGCCGAGGTTTTGGGGTTTGCCGGGGCTTGGGCGGTGCGCGGAGCGTTTCGTCCTTCGACCAATAGAGCTGGTCGCCTGGCTGCGCTTCCGGGAGCGGCGTTGGGTTAGGGGCTTTGCCTGCGGCCAACTTTGCCCAGTAGCCCCGCTCGGGGCGGGGGACATTCAGGAGGGTGCAGATCCGAGCCATGTAGCTGCCCGAAACGTCAAACCGTTCCGCCACCTTGGTCATGGGCTTGGACCAGACCAGTTCGTAAAGCTCTTCTCTTGAAATCACGACACACCCTCCCGCAGCCAAAGCCCAGGCCCTTGAACACGGTCATTCTAGCTAACTACTGAGCCGGGTCTTCGGTGAACTCTCAAGCCCACTTTGCCCAACCAAGTTCGCACAAGATCGTTCCCACACATTGGATTGCGAGTTCGGCATCTTGCTCTCTGACAGGTGGCATCGCCCGTTTCGCGCGTTCCACAGGTTTTGCTCGTGCATGAAGGCGGGCGATGATTTTTGCCGCCCAAGAGGCGATGGCCTTTTCCTTATCTTCGAGTCTTCTTGCCATGTCACCTAGGTCTTTGGCGTCCTTTCCTTCCGCGTCGAAGTAAGCGAGCAGGATTTGACTGGCGGCATCTCGTGCCCGGTCAATCACGGACACAGGGCCAGATCGGTGCGCTTCGTCCGCAAATGCATCCAGGCTCTCGAACACCTGGGCTTGGAAGCTCTCTCGCACCTTGGTTCGATCAATGACTGGTAGAATCCCGAGGCTGCCCCGTGCCTTTAATGTAACAAGGTCTTCGCCCGTCGAGATTGCCTCGATGTCGATGATCTTCCAAATGGTGAACCGGTCATCAAGACCGAGCAGCACAAGCGGCTGTTCCGGTTTCCCTTTGATGTATTTGTGCCAGATCGGATTGCCGGCGAAGGTTTGGAGGTACTTGCGAATTTCATCTCCGGTGCGCTCGGCACGTTCCAGCGGGACCGCCGGATGAGGTTGAACGAACCATTCAGCGGGTTGGTGTCCTTCGGCGAAGTAAAATCGTCCCCGGCGGATACGGGAAACCGGGTCGTAATAGTCTTCGCGAAACCGACAAGCTGAGGTGATGTCATCTGATGACCGTTCCGCGATCAATGGTCCCTCAGTTTCGAAGATAATCTTGGCCGGAGTGATTATCGGCGAAGGCCAAACAGCTCTGCCGTATCGCCCGCTGCCTTCGTAAATTAGGCCTTGCGAGGTGTCGATTCCGATATTCAACATTGGATAGCACCTTTCTACTCGACCTATGGTCGCGCTAATTTTCTGTAGCCTTAGCGAGATTATAATAGGCTTTTTACGGGGGGAGGCGCTCTCGATTAACGTGTCAGTTGGTGCAAATTCGTTTTCTAAAGTATACCATTGGTTGCTGACGCTAGCTTATAACAAGGGGACTGGGGAGCGAGTTATGCCAAGCAACGCATTCTCGATATTCAATTCACGACGATCTTCGGAAGTTCTCGAAATCGCGGGCATCTTCGACCAGGTAAACAACAAACCTGGCCCAAACATGCACTACGGTCTTTTGAATGGTGCGTTGGTTTTATTGGTTTCAAGCTGGGAAATTTATTGTGAGGAAGTATGCCAGCAGGCAATGGAGGCCTTGGCTCTTCGCGATGGCCTGGGTTTTTCTGATCTTCCAGAGCGCATGAGGCGGGATATCGTAATTTATGCGGGTGAAGGCTTCTCGGGAGGACAGGATCCTCTGAATGAAAAAGTGGCCATGCTGCCAGATAGCGGCTGGAAACGGCTACTACAGGACAGGCTCAAAGAGTTTGTCTCTGACTTCAATACGCCAAAATTCTCGCGGCAACGTGGTAAAGACCTCAATAATCTCTTCCGACATGTACTGGGAATTCGAATGTCGCAGGAGGTCAATGGCTTGCTCGCTGATGAAAATTTCTGCGAAGGACTTGATGCCATTGTAACGCTTCGAGGCGAGATAGCGCACACAGGTGAAGCTGCTCCAGAAAACCGTTTAACTTCTCAGCTCCTAAGGCGGCATGTGTCTCAGTTCCTTGAAGGGGCGGCTGCTGTTGATGTGATAATTCAGAGAGCGTTTCGTGACCAACTCGGGTTTGCTCCATGGCAAATCACTGAACCCGTTCGTGCGAACCTTAGAGAGAATGTACGCGTGAATTTATGAAATGAAGATCGTCGACAACGTAAATCACCTATTGGGTGACGACCTTGGGGAGGTTCTAGACCGAGAGAGTAAGGTCCGGATCGCGGCCTCTTGCTTTTCGATGTATGCCTTCGAGGCGTTGAAGGCTGAGCTTTCCAAGGTCGAGAAGTTGGAGTTCATCTTCACAGCCCCAACTTTTGTGCCCAATGAAGTCGCCGACAAAATCAGAAAAGAGCGCCGTGAGTTCTTCATTCCAAAAGCGGGAAGGGAGAACAGTCTCTATGGCTCCGAGTTCGAGATTCATCTCCGGAACAAGCTGACGCAACGCGCGATTGCGCGCGAATGCGCCAATTGGATCCGAAAGAAGGCGACCTTCAAGTCGAACAAGACGAAGGCGCCGATGCAGCAGTTCATTCACGTGAACAATGGTAGCGAGAATCAGGTGGCCTATATGCCGCTGTCTGGGTTCACGGCGGTCGATCTTGGATATCAAAAAGGAGACGCGGTCTCGAACCTGGTGAACAGGTTCGATGAAACGTCACATGCGGAAACGTATCTGCAGCTGTTCGATCAAATTTGGAATGACAAAGAGAAGCTCGAGGACGTCACTGCAGCAATCTGCGAACACATTGAATCGGTCTACCAGGAGAACTCGCCGGAACGCATCTATTTCCTGATGCTCTATCATATCTTCAACGAGTTTCTGGACGAGATCGATGAGGACGTTCTGCCGAACGATCGGACGGGATATCTCGACAGTCTTGTCTGGCAGAAGCTGTTCAATTTTCAGCGCGACGCCGCCATCGGCATCATCAACAAGCTCGAGACCTATAACGGCTGCATCCTGGCGGACAGTGTGGGTCTCGGGAAGACATTTACCGCGTTGGCGGTGATCAAGTACTACGAGCTGCGCAACCGCACCGTCCTTGTCCTCTGCCCGAAAAAACTAGCGGATAACTGGCGAAACTATAATGCCAACCTTACGACCAACCTCTTTGTGAAAGACCGCTTCAGCTACGACGTCCTATGCCATACGGATTTGTCACGCACGTCCGGCGAATCATTCGGAATGCCGTTGAACCGGGTCAATTGGGGAAACTACGACCTGGTCGTCATCGACGAGTCCCACAACTTCCGTAACAACGAAGTCTTCAAGGATAGGGAAACCCGGTATCAGAAGTTGATGAACATGGTCGTTCGCCAGGGAGTGAAGACCAAGGTGCTCATGCTCTCAGCGACCCCAGTGAACAACCGGTTCAATGACCTGAGAAACCAGCTTGCTCTTGCTTATGAAGGCGAGCCCGAAGAGCTTCAGGATAAGCTGAAGACGCACACGAACATTGATGAGATTTTTCGTCAGGCACAAAGAGCCTTCAATGAATGGTCCAAGTTGCCGGCGAAGGACCGTACGGCGGAGGCCATTCTCAAGGCCCTTGATTTCAACTTTTTCGAACTGCTCGATAGCGTCACCATCGCCCGGTCCCGAAAGCACATCGAGACGTTCTACGACACCACGGATATCGGAAAATTCCCTGAGCGTCTGAAGCCGCTTTCCTTTCGACCGCCGTTGACCGAGCGGGACGATGTCATGGACCTCAACGGCATTGTCAGTGTGCTTTCTCGACTTAACCTCGCCGTCTACGCCCCGCTCAGCTACATCCTGCCCAGCCGCCTGAAGAAGTACGAAGAGATGTACGATACCGAGGTCGAAGGCGGTCGGGGTAAGCTGCGCCAGGTCGACCGTGAGCGCAGCCTTCAGGCCCTCATGACGACGAACTTGCTGAAGCGCCTAGAAAGTTCGGTCCATGCGTTCCGTCTGACGCTTAAAGCTCTAGAGCGAAACCTAACCTCGACCATCAACACGATCGATCTATTCGACCGCTCCGGCGGAGCGGCAAGCGTCACCGACTACCTTGATGAAATAGACGAGCTGGATCCCGACGACGACGATCTAATGGGGCTCGACGAATTCTCGGTGGGCAAAAAAATCCGAATCAGCCTGGCCGATATGGACACCAAGTCCTGGCGTCATGATCTGGCGACGGATTTGGGGCTGATCGAAGAGCTCCTCGAGGATATGGAGAAGATCTCACCCGAAGACGATTCCAAGCTCCAGCATCTCAAAGACTTGATCATCAAGAAGGTGGGTGCCCCAATCAACCGCGGAAACAGAAAGGTTCTGGTTTTCACGGCCTTTGCCGATACGGCGAATTATCTCTACGACAACCTAGCCCCCGAAATCGAACGTGCCACAGGCTTGCACGGTGCCCGGGTCACTGGCGCCGATGCGCCAAAGTCCACGTTGGGCCGGCCATACGATTTTCAAAGCATCCTGACGCTGTTCTCTCCCCGCGCGAAGGAGAAGAGCCTGGTCATGCCGAATGACGATGGCGAGATCGATATCCTGATTGGAACGGATTGCATCTCTGAAGGTCAGAACCTTCAGGATTGCGATTACGTCGTGAACTACGACATCCACTGGAACCCCGTCCGGATCATCCAGCGGTTCGGGCGCATCGATCGTATCGGCTCACCCAATGACCGGATCCAGTTGGTCAATTACTGGCCGGACATAACGCTGGACGAGTACATCAACCTGAAGGAACGCGTTGAAAACCGGATGATGATCGCCGACGTTTCCGCGACCGGGGATGACAATGTCCTAACCGCAGAAAGCAGCGATGTGGCCTATCGCAAGGATCAGCTCCGTCGGCTGCAGGACGAAGTGATCGAGCTCGAAGACCTCAAGACCGGAATTTCCATCACCGACTTGGGTCTCAATGACTTCCGAATGGACCTTCTCAACTATGTCAAAGCCAACGGTCCGATGGATAATACACCGAAGGGAATGCATGCCGTGGTGCCGGCGCGGCCGGGCCTGGGGCTCAGCCCTGGTGTGATCTTCGCGCTTCGCAATATCCACGATAGCGTCAACGTCAACCAGCAGAACCGCCTCCACCCCTTCTACTTGGTCTACATCAGCACCGACGGTGAGATCCTCGCCAACCAGACCGAGGTAAAGAAGTTGCTCGACCTGGTCCGTACCAGCTGCAAGGGCCAAACAGAGCCGGTTCGCTCTGTCTGTCGACTGTTCAATGAAGAGACAGATGACGGCCGGCGGATGGACGCCTACTCGGACCTTCTCAGCTCCGCCATCCATTCCATGATCGACATCAAGGAAGAAAAGGATGTGGACAGCCTGTTTAGCGGCGGTCGCACCAGCGCATTGCTCCACACCATCGCGGGTCTGGACGACTTCGAGTTAATCGCCTTCATCGTGGTACAGGAAGAACCGTGATGTCGGCCCTTTTCGCCTATCCGCCCTCTGCGGCGTTTGGCCGTGTCGTGCCGAAATCGAAGATCTACGACCACACAAATGCCACGGCGGGCCTCAAGAACAAGTTCGTCCAGCAGGTCGATAAGATCGTCTGGAAGTACAAGCTGGCGCCGGAGACAGTGAACCTCGCCGCTGGGCGCGGCGTGCCGGAAATCGAAGTCTTGTGGCTCATGCTTAAAACCCCTGATCTTCACGACGACGTACTTCGGGCCATTGACCGGGCGATCCCGTTTCCCTTGGTTTTCGAGCTGCACTTTGACGGCAAGATACAGATGGTGGCGGCTTTTAAGCGGCAGAGCGAAGCGGATTCGGCGAAATGGGTTGTCAGCGAGCATTTCCGGGCCCCCTGGGTGCCATTGGATACTAAGCGCCAGGTCATGCCAGTTGCCTTGAGCCTCGCGGGTCTATACGAAAAACTGTTGGAACCGCTGCTTCCACCGGGGAGCGCCGCGGATGAGGGATTACAAAAACGGGTCGCTCGGGCGGAAGAAATCCGGGCGAAAAAGCGGTTGCTCACCCAAATTCAGTCGCGGCTCGCCAAAGAGAAGCAGTTCAACAAACGGGTCGCGATCAACGCGGAACTTCGCGCTGTAAAAAAAGAGCTCGATGACCTGGCGCGCGGCGGCGCCGGTGCCAGGGATTGAGGGAGGAAGGCCATCCATGGACAAGCTCAAGATGCACAGCCCGGACCTGACCCAGGAGAACATCGCAAAAATCCGCGAGCTCTTCCCCGGCTGCGTGACGGAGGCCAAGGACGCTAGAGGAAACCTTCGCCTCGCCGTGGATTTCGATCAATTGCGCCAGGAACTCAGCGATCAAATCGTTGAGGGGCCGCAGGAACGCTACCATCTAAACTGGCCGGGAAAGCGTGAAGCATTGGCTTTGGCAAATGCGCCGATTGCAAAAACGCTCCGCCCCAGCCGTGAGGAGAGTGTGGATTTTGACACGACACAAAATTTATTTATCGAAGGGGACAATCTCGAAGCATTGAAGCTTTTGCAGGAGACATATCTTGGCAACATCAAGATGATCTATATCGACCCTCCTTATAATACAGGAAATGATTTTATTTATGTGGATGACTTTGGAGAGTCCGAAGGCAGTTTTTTAATTAGGTCAAATCAAAAAGATGCCCAAGGAAATAAATTGATTTCTAATCAGGCGAGTGAAGGGAGATTTCATTCCAATTGGCAATCCATGATCTATCCAAGGCTTCGGCTCGCAAGGAACCTCCTCCGCGAGGATGGAATCATATTTATCAGTATTGATGACCACGAATGTCACAATCTTAGAAAAGTCTGTGACGAAATTTTTGGCGAAGAAAACTTTGTTAGCGCGTTTGTTCGGCGTCGGCGAATGTCTACAGGTATGCGAGATACGGCTGTTTCTCCGGACCATGAATATGTCTTAGCTTACGCCCGAGACATTCAGCATGTTGCTTTGTACGGAGCTGCCCGCGAGGAGTCAGATTATCCCTTTAATGACGAGATAAGCGCTTATCGCAGCACTGACCTGACTGTTGGCATGACGCGAGACATGAGGCCCAATCAATTTTACGCCATTCGACATCCTGAAAGGGGAACGGAGTATTGGCCTCCAGACTCGCGAGTTTGGCGATTTGAGCCAACGACGATGGCCAAGCAAATTCGGGATCTAAATATTATCTGGCCCGATGATAACCCTAATAGAAATATGAGCCGACCTAGGTTCAAGACGCGATATGTCAAAGGAGAGAAAAAAAGAAGGCCTATTTCGAGCTGGATTCAAAACAAAGACCAAGAAGAAGACCCCGAAGTTGAGTCCCTTACTGCGGGGTTAAACCAAGAGGGGACAAAAGAACTTCGAGAGCTCTTCGGTGAGCAAACCTTAGAGTACCCGAAACCCCTCTCTCTCTTGAGCTCGTTGGTCAAAATTTCAACAAGAGACCAGGACATTGTTCTCGATTTTTTTGCAGGGAGTGGGACAACAGGACACGCAGTATGTCTTAACAATAGCCTCGATGGCGACAGCCGCCGATTTATATTGGTGCAGTTTCCGGAACAGACAAATAGGAAAGAGTTGCCAACGATCGCAGAGCTTACGAAAGAACGGCTTCGGCGATCTGGCAAAAAAATCCTCTCTCAGGAATCTAGTGGGGGGAGTGGATTGGATGTTGGCTTCCGTGTCCTGAAGATCGATACATCCAATATGGCGGATGTTTTCTACGTGCCGGATGAAGTCGACCAGGCGAGCCTGTTGGACGGTGTTGAGAACATCAAGCCGGGGCGGGAAAACCCGGAAGATCTGTTGTTCCAGGTGATGATTGACTGGGGTGTGGATTTGGCGCTGTCTATTCGCTGCGAGGAAATCCAAGGCAAGGCGGTTCTGTTCGTGGATGACAATGCCTTGGTCGCCTGTTTCGACAAAGGCGTCTCGGAGGACCTGGTGAAGGAGCTCGCTGGATATGAGCCGCTCCGGGTTGTCTTCCGGGACAATGGGTTCGAGTCCGACGCAGCGAAGATCAATGTGGAGCAAATCTTCAAGCAGCTTTCGCCCGCGACCGAGGTGAAGACGATTTAGGCCAAGCCTCGGACCGAGGGGGGGACATGAAGCTCAAGTTCAAGGTACAGCCCTATCAGACCAACGCCGTGGAGGCGGTGGTCGATTGCTTTGCTGGCCAGCCCATGTCTGGCGGGGTTGCTTATCGCATGGATCCGGGCCGCGATGTGCAGCAGGCGAGCGTGTTCGAAGACGGGTTCAAGAACGCCGATGTGCGGCTGACGGATGCCCAGGTATTTCAGAATATCCGCGACGTTCAGAAGGCGCAGAACCTGCCCCTCTCGGGCGAATTGGTGTCGAGCGCTGGGTGCAAGTTCAACCTGGACGTCGAAATGGAGACGGGGACCGGGAAGACCTATTGCTATATCAAGACAATCTTCGAGATGAACAAGCGCTATGGCTGGTCGAAGTTCATCGTTATGGTGCCGAGCATCGCCATCCGCGAAGGCGTCTATAAATCCTTTCAGATCACGGCCGACCATTTTACCGAGGCTTTTGGCAAGAAGGCCCGCTTCTTCATCTACAATTCCAAGCGTCTGCACGAGTTGGAGAGCTTTTCCTCCGACGCCGGCATCAATGTGATGATCATCAACATTCAGGCCTTCAATGCGACGGGGAAGGATAACCGGCGCATCTACGAAGAGCTCGATGATTTTCAATCACGCAAGCCCATCGATGTGATCGCTGGTAACCGGCCAATCCTGATTCTGGACGAACCCCAGAAAATGGGCGGCAATGCGACCATGAAGGCTTTGCCCAATTTCAAACCGCTCATGATCTTACGTTATTCAGCGACCCATCGGACGGAGCACAACAAGGTCCATCGACTGGATGCCCTGGATGCCTACAACCAGAAGCTTGTGAAGAAGATCGCCGTTCGGGGCATTCAGACGCGGGGCCTGGCGGGAACGAATGCGTATCTGTATCTGGAAGGGATCGAGATTTCCAAACAGGCGCCGGTCGCGCGGATCGAGATGGAAATCAAGCTTTCCTCCGGTCAGATCAAGCGACAACTGAAGCGGCTGGAGGCCGGCCGGGACCTGCATGTCGTATCCGGTGGTCTCGACCAGTATCGCGGCTTCACGATAGCCGACATGAACTACAACGAGGACGTGGTTGAGTTCACCAACGGCGCCGTCATTCACGCCGGCGAGGCGTCGGGTGATATCACCGAGGGCGACATTCGCCGCATTCAGATCCGCGAGACGATCAAGGCGCACCTGGATAAGGAGAAGCAACTCTTCGCCCAGGGGATCAAGGTTCTTTCCCTCTTCTTTATCGATGAAGTGGTGAAGTACCGGGATTACGGTCAGGCCGATGAAAAGGGCGAGTATGCCCGGCTGTTCGAAGAAGAATACGAGAACCTGAAATCGGAATACCTCTCGGAGCTTGCCATCGACAACGAAGAATACCGCGAGCATCTGGCTTCCATTGACGCTGGGAAGACGCATAACGGCTATTTCTCGATCGACAAGAAGAGCAAACGCTTGAAGGACCCTGATGTCGGTGCGCGGTCCGTGGATTCCGACGATGTCGATGCCTACGACTTGATCTTGAAAGATAAGGAACGCTTGTTGTCTTTCGAAGAGCCGACACGTTTCATCTTTTCGCACTCCGCCCTTCGCGAAGGTTGGGATAACCCCAACGTTTTCGTCATGTGCATGTTGAAGCACAGCGATAATACGATCTCGCGCCGGCAGGAAGTCGGGCGGGGCCTTCGTCTCTCCGTGGACCGGCATGGTGACCGCATGGATAACCCAGCGGTCGTGCATGACATCAATGTACTGACCGTCGTCGCCGGCGAGAGCTATGCGGAGTTTGTCAACGGGTTGCAGAGCGAGATCGCGGAGTCTCTATCCGCTCGGCCGCGTAAGGCCGACGAAGCCTACTTTACCGGCAAATTCATTCAGACGACGGATGGTCCTCTTGAAATTACGCCGCCAATGGCGAAGCAGATTTATCGCTATCTGTTAAAGAATGACTACACGGACGATGACGACAGCATCACGGATGCCTATCACAAGGCGAAAGACGCTGGTGAACTTGCCGAACTCCCTGAGGACCTGAAGCCCCATGCGGAACAGATCTTTGGGTTGGTCGATAGCGTCTTCAGTATGGCGATGCTTCCTGGTGTTGGCGACGATAGAAAGCCCAAGACCAATCCTCTGAACGCCAACTTCGAAAAGAAGGCGTTCCAAGAGCTGTGGTCAAAGATCAATCAGAAAGCAGTCTATCGGGTCGAGTTCGATTCCAAGGAACTCATCCGAAAAGCAATCTCGGCCCTGAATAGTGATCTGCGCGTTACACCTCTTCAATACACCGTGCAATCAGGTGTGCAGCGTGACGGCCTGACAGACGATCAGCTAAATCATGGGGACGGGTTCGAGCTCCGCGAGACGCAAACGGAATGGGGAGAGTCTGCCCACTCGCAGGTCAGGTACGATCTCTTGGGGAACCTGGCCGAAAACACCACGCTCACGCGGCAGACTGTGGCCGAGATATTGACTGGGCTTGAGAAAGCTATCTTCGAGCAGTTCAAAAAGAACCCTGAGCATTTCATTGCCGAGGCCTCCAAGATTATCAAAGAGCAAAAGGCGACGATGGTCGTGGAGCGCCTAACATACGATGCTGTGAATGACCGGTACGACGTCGATATCTTTACGGCGAGCCAGAGCCGGCAGGATTTCTCCAAGGCGAGCGCCAAGCTGAAAAAGCACGTCTACGACTATGCAATCACGGACTCGGATGTGGAGCGGAACTTCCTTCGGGATATCGAATCAAGCACGGAAGTCGAGGTCTACGCCAAGCTGCCGCGTGGCTTCCGGATCCCGACGCCGGTCGGCGACTACAACCCGGACTGGGCGATTGTGTTCAAGGAGGGCAGCGTCACCCACATCCACTTCGTCGCGGAAACGAAGGGGAGCATGTCGTCCATGGCGCTGCGTCCGATCGAGAAGACCAAGATCGAATGCGCTCGTAAATTCTTCGAAGAGCTCAATCGCAAACTTGGAACGGACGATGTGAAATATGATGTCGTGATCGACTACTCGGGGCTGATGGCGCTGCTCTCGTCAAAGGCCGCTTAGTTATTGGGGCGTTGACGTAGTTGTTCCGGAACGTTCCGGTTTCTTGAACTGACGTATACTGCTGAAATATCAGACCGCCTTTTGCATTGAATGATCTTGGATTGATGTTGCCAAATAAATAAGCAATATCAATGGATTATCGAAACAATGCCAAGGCGTTTTTTTTGGGTTTGGGCTACTGCGGGACTACTCCTAGGCGCCTGTGGCTGGACAGCTAAAAAGAGAGTGGGAAGCGTGAAAAGCACTTGATGCGCCTCAATGGGATTATCTTAATAAGTGTGATTTCTCCTAAATTGAGCAACCCTGGAGAAATGAGGTTAAAATTCACGTCAGGGCTTGTGTAATGCAAGCTTGCGAATTTCACGGAAGATTTGACCAGATGATTAAGTGTAGCCCAATTGCCAATGGAGATTTTTGGCAAGGGACAGACTGGGCTGTCATAAACGAACAGGAACTGGTTGAGGTTGTTGCGCGTGTCGCGCTTGGCCAAGCGCGACATTTTATCGAAGTGTTCAAAGGAACAAAAAGCCTCGCGTACGCTCCGACGAAAGCACAAAAAAATGGAGCAATTCGGCTGTTAACTGTCACAAACCCTGAGTACCCGTATCAACGAGACGGCTGGTTATTTCAGGTGATCTCGTGGATAGCGGCGAATGTTCAGGATGCCAGCACATTAAAAACTACACCTCATATTCGGCATGCGGACAAAGGGTATGATGGCTTACATCTCAAAATCGACCCATCCGATAATCGAGTTGTGTCCATCGTAATTTGTGAAGAGAAAGCTACAGGTTCCCCACGGAAGCGAATTACTAAAGATGTCTGGCCTGAATTCAAGGGTTTCAATGAAGGTAAGCGTGACAACGAACTAGTCGCGGAAACTGCGACCGTCCTTGCTCAGTACAAACACCCTGATCCAGAAAAAGCGGTACATGAAATTCTCTGGCATCAGGCGAGGGCTTATAGAGTCTCAATTACGATCGGCGACAAAGAGAATTCAGATGCAGGCCGAAAGAATTTGTTCAAAGGCTACCAAAACGCCATCCCAAACGGTTCGGTAGAGCGTCGGCGCGCTGAAACTCTTTACCAAAAGGATATTCGTAACTGGCTGGAAGACATTGCGCAGAAGGCGATCATGGAAGTGAATAAGATCGAGCCGTCAGATGTATGATGATGATACCGCCGAACTCATACGGTCTGCACCAGCGCTAGACGGCCTTGATCGCCAGGCGCTACCTGACTTTTTTGCAGAGACGTATGCGCAAATTGCAGCTGCTAGGATTCGGCTTAGAGAAAGGGGAGAATTGGGGGCTGACGAATGGGAGGAGTTGATCCCACTGGTCGCGAGAATGCGGCGCCTAGCAAACGTCAACGAAGCACTTGTCTCGATCCTGCCAGAAAGAGAAGACAGAAGGTCGGCGGCATTCGTTGCGGGTACGGCTCACCAAATGTGTTTCAATGCCGACCGCCTTTGGGAGGAAATGGCGCCAAGCACATATCTTCACAGTCGTGCAATCTCAAGCGATATCGCGGCACTGCTGCTTTTCTTAGTAGCGGAGGCTACGGCAGATGCTGCGCAAATACGAAAATCAATTACGGCTGATCAGGAAGGGCCAATCGAAAGGGCCCTGGTTTCGGCGATATGCAATTTGGCGACGGGAAGTTTAGAGGCGCTCATTGAAAGTGGCCTCCCCAACCCAAGGTATTTATCAGACGTAGACCCGAGTGATGCTGCCGCCGCAGCTCTTTACCTTGATGTTCTCCGTACTGTTCATCTTCTCGCCGAAGAAATATTAGAGGGGAAACTGCCCCCTGATTCGTTGGCACCTATAAACGAATTCCAGCGCCTATGTCATCTCAGTATCGGTCGACGAGAAACGATACGCGATGGGTGGAGTGTTGCACCAATAAGCTCATTCCCCGGCCCACACCATCTGGCGTCATTGCTAGTTGCTGTTTCAAAGGACCTGTCCGGTAGCGCAGTGACAAAAGTTCCGTCTCCCTTGGATGATGATGAAGGGAAATGGGCGGCAAGCATGCGGCAAATCGCAAAATCACGACCGTTCCTTTGGAGAAACCACCTAAACGCGATCAAACAAGGGTACCTTAAACCGGGAACCTCGGCGGCAGTGGCATTTCCTACCGGCGCGGGCAAATCAACACTCGCGGAACTAAAAATTTTATCTGCGTTGTTGGTAGGGAAGAAGGTGATCTTCCTGGCGCCAACTCATGCCTTGGTCGATCAGACAGCAAAGGCTCTTACAAAGTCTTTTCCGAACGCGAGCGTACAAGGCGAAAGACAAGACGAATTCGGGTTTACATCGGGCGGCGATGTTTTGCCTGAGGTGCTTGTTATGACTCCAGAGTCTTGCCTGACCCAGATGAGTATTGATGGGGACATTTTTCAAGAAGTTGGCCTAGTGGTTTTTGATGAATGCCATTTGTTGCATCCGTCGGCGTCTGGAAAAGATCGACGGGCTATAGACGCCATGCTTTGCATTCTTAATTTGGCCCACATCACGGAATCTTCCGATTTTCTCTTAATGTCAGCGATGATGAAGAATGCGGATGATATTGCGCAATGGCTAGAAGGCCTGACACAAAGACCTTGTATTCCTCTGGCATTATCGTGGAAACCGACCCGGCAGTTGCGGGGTAGCGTGGTTTATCACCAAGAAGAAATTCAAAAACTCCAACAGTTCGTGACAACGGCTAGAGGAGAGGCCGTGACCAAGTCCCCGTCCAATGCCTTGAAACGCAAGTTAAACGTTGAACCACTTGCGTTGTTCAGCATGAAGCAAACTTGGGCCACAAGTGACCGAAACGACTACGCGTTGGTCCCATTGCTAAATGAAAAAGTACAGCTCTCCGCAAACAAGTATTGGAAGCTGACCCCCAATTCAGTTGCAGTATCAAGCGCGATTTCTGTGGCTTCAGCTGAAGCTGGGCTCAAAACGTTAGTCTTTTTCCAGACGATCAAAAACGCAGCTGCAGCTGCGGAGGATGTTTCAAGCCTTTATGGCGAAGTTCTGATCGATCTAAATGAAGAAGAGAGCGAGTTATATTCAGCAGTGTCATATGAATTGGGCGGAGAAGCTTATTTGTATGTTCAGGCTAGTGGCGGAGTGATCTCGAATGTCGCCGCCGTACACCATGGTTTGCTACTGCCAGAAGAACGGCGGCTATGTGAGTCTTTGTACAAACGTCCTGATGGATTGAAAGTTCTTGCCGCCACATCGACTGTTGCTCAGGGAATGAACTTCCCAAGTGAAATGGTCATCATCGCGGAGGATAGTCGTTTTGACGCAGCAACCGATAGGAGGGAGATACTTCAAGCCCAAGAGTTGTTGAACGCTGCGGGAAGGGCTGGACGGGCAGGAGAGAGTTCAACAGGGATTGTGCTAGTAATTCCTGGCAGAGTCGTTGGCATTGACCTTAAGCAACTCACCATTGGTGCACATTGGGTTGATTTGCGTGAGATCTTCGGAGAATCAGATCAGTGTTTGGAGATTGACGACCCTCTCACAGCGGTTCTGGACCGTGTTCATGTGGCCTCAGATGACACGGGCGAACTTGAACGCTACGCAATTGTCCGATTGGCAGCTGCGGGAGGTGCCGAGGAAGGGGAAGAATCATTAAAAGATATTATCAGGAAGTCATACGGCGCCTTCTTGGCGAAGAAGAGGGAAGAGGCATCATGGATTGAAGAGAGAGTAGAGGCGGCAGTAGCTTTCTATAAAAAACAGTCGCCTGAGACAGAAACAGAATTGGTCCAAGCTCAGATAGCATCCACCCTCGGCTTGCCTTTGAAGTTGGTTTCGCGGTTGTCCGGCGACCTAGATGGCGGTGGCCCTGAAGATCGAGATAGTATTCCGAGTTGGTACTGGTGGTTCTTTAAATGGCTAGAGCAAAATTCAGACTTGTTAGAATTAGTTTGTCCAGAAGAAGCTTTGAATGACCTGTTTGGAAAGTCATATAAAATTCTGCAAACGGAAAACGATAAGAAAGACTTTGCTCTGCCCATTCTAAGGAGAGCTATCTGGCGTTGGATGCGCGGTGATACATTAAGTGAAATTGAAAAAGAATTGGGAACCGACCCAAAGAAACTCGGGAAATGTCTACGTGCGAGAAAGTTGGCTATTAGGATTGTCCCCCATTTTTCGTATTTGTTTGGTTTGCCCAGCCTCCTGCATGAGAGGGCTCAGCTAGATAAAGACGAGCCACTTGTCGCTCCCGCTGCGGTTACGCACCTCAGTCGATGTGTCAGGTTAGGCTTAAATTCAGTAGAAAAAATTGCGCTGAGAAGTATCACAAGGAAATCAAATCTATCTCGTCGTCAACTGCACGATCACTACAAGGTGGTGAAGCCTCATTTAGAAGAAGCCAAGGTCGAAGAGTCATGGGAGCAAACGCTAGATCGGGTTCAAATGGCAGTCGACCGCGAGTTTGTGGCACGCCTTCCTGATTAGAGGATGGCATACGGGGCACCGCGTTGTGATCGTGCCGACTTATCCATTGACTATGCTGCTTAGTCGGCGCGACGTTGACAGCTAGTTTAGTCGTTTCGCCGCCCGTGTTGCCGCAGTTCATCGTCAGCTGGGATCTAGATACCGGGCGCCTCGAGATCGTACTGCCCAACTACCAACCGCCGATGATCATGCTCTTGGCGATCTATCTCGCGCGTTGGTCTCTGTCGCTCAAGATGCAGTTGTTCACAGGTTTCCAGATTGATCGTTTTGGCGACGCCGCTTCGTGGCAATGACGGCTTCGGGTCAGAAGCGGCTCGCCAACTTAGCCGCGGGCGCCAACCGGAGCCTGTGCGATACCGGACGGTGCACTAGATGACCTTGAGCACCGTAGGAGCTTCAATTAATCCTGCCCCCGCAACCAATAAAAAGCCCCCTAAACCAATAGGTTAGGGGGCTTTTCGTCGTGGGTAAACGGCAAGAGGTGGGGGCGTTAGTGATGCCCGTCATTTCCGGCTGATGCGGAAGGATGTATGGTACACCGATAATTCACTGGCTGTTTTGCGTTTTGAGCGCCGCATGAAACGATCCGAAATGATAAAGCGGAGGAGCCTGTGTGGCCTATTTGAGTAACCATACGGTTCTGGCGTCTGAAGATCTGGACGAGGTGCGTGACTTCCTTTCGGGGTTGACCGCGCCGCATAAATTCGATGTTCGCGGTAACAGTGCCGGCCTGTCCACCAATGTTGCCGTTGCGCCGTTCGGGGATCTCAATCTTCTTCATTTCGGCTACGGCGATGTCCGGATCGATGTTTCCTCCGGCGAGGAAGGGGACGACGGCCTATTGTTCTATGTGGTGACGGAGGGAGGCGGGAGCTTCCGCCGCGGCAATACGGACATAGATTTCTCAGTGATGCAGGGCGTCGTGCGGGATCTATCGCGTCCGATTTCGGTAACGCAGTCGAGATTGTCGGCATTCGCCTTGCCGTTGTTGAAAGAGCGTTTGCGCCAGCATGCCCAGGCGGTGATCGGCGCCGATGTGGGGGGCGCCCCGGTGGTCTTCGATCAGGCCATCGATATGACGACCCCGGGCGGGCGCCAGTTCCGCAATACGTTGCAGTATATCGCGAACGCCCTGGATGGACCGCTTCGGGAAATGGATAATCCGATCCTTACCCGGCAAATGGAAGAACTGCTCCTGACTCAGGTCCTGACGTTGCTGCCCAACAGTTTTTTCGATGCAATTGCAGGATGCGCAACGCAGGTGGCCTTGCCCTATCACGTCAAACGGGCGCGCGATTACATTCATGCCCATGCCCATACGGTGGTCAGCGTCGCAGATATCGCCGCGGCGGCCAGATGCGGCTATCGGACGGTTCAAAACGCCTTCAAGGACGCTTATGACATGTCCCCCATGGCCTATCTGCGGCTGGTCCGGCTGAAACAGGTTCATGGTGCATTGCTTTACGGCGGCGAGGGTGGGGCGACCATCGCGCAAATCGCCCGGGCTTGGGGGTTTGGCCATATGGGACGATTCGCTGAAATGTACCGCCGCGAGTTCGGCGAATTGCCCTCGGAAACGGCCCGAAAGCGGGCCTGAGATTCACCGCCATATCCGTAAACTGTATCCAGTATCCGGAAAACGCCAAATAAAGGGATGCAATGTCCCATGCGCGTTTTCCAGCCGGTCTTTCATACTTAAGATGCGCTTTAACTAACGATGTCTTCCATTCTGATGGGCACGCGGCGCGAAGTGACGTTTGCTGGCGGTCTTTCGTGCGGGGGGAGGGCGAAGCACGGAATTTCGTCGATGTGCCGCAGTCGGCAGGTAATGGTGTAACGATAAGCGTTATTGAATCGAGGAACGGTCGATGAGGATCTCTTTCAAGTCTGTACTCTTCCCCATCCTGGTGCGGGGGGCGTTGCTGGCCCTGGTCGCGTTCGCGGGTACGGTGAATCCGTCTAATGCGTCGGCGCAACAGACGCAGGCGGCATTTTCCGAGGGGCATGTGATCTGCGGCGGGGTTGATCTGAAGACCGGCCAGCTTGCGCAGCCCTGCAGCTTTGCAAAAGCCAAATATACCGGCAAGGCCGTCGGCAAATGCCCGAGCGGGTCGTTCTTCGATATCGGTACCTGGGCCTGCTTCACATGCCCCAGCGGCTACAACCGAACGGGATTCGCGGTCGATACTCCGCAGGCCTGTTCCAAACAGGTCAGGGCTGAATACAAATACGCACGACGGGTCGGTGGCCACAAATCCTGCCCGAACGGGACGTTCAAGGACCCCCGCAACGGCGGTGAATGCTGGAAATGTCCGTCGGGGTTCGGCCGGACCCTGTCCGCGGTCGACGCCTGGGATGCCTGCGGCAAGTTTGGCGCAAGCGCGCGCCGGGCTGAATTCATCGACCGGGTCTGCCCGGAAGGCACGATCACAGATCTGAACGGAAGCTGTTATTCCTGCCCCGAAGGGTTCCGCCGCACCGCCGCCGCGGTCACCGCCAATAATGCCTGTTTCCGTAACGAGGACCTGAAGCCGGCTGAGCAAACGGCGGCGCTGACCTGCAAGGCCGGCGAGCATTTCGATTTCATCGACGGCGGAACCTGCTGGGAATGTCCTAAGACTTCGGTGCGCTCGGTGTTCGGCGTAAAAACGAACAAGGCCTGCGAGTTCACGACCATCGACTGGGAAGCGGCCAAGCGTACGCCGAACGGCTTGTTCAAGGTGCCGGGCGGCCACGAGATCGCGGCCGAGGTCATCAAGGAGCGCACGCGGATCGACAAGATCATCGAGGGGTCTATCGAGGCGGAAAAGCTGACCGGTGCCAAAGCCGCCGAATTCAGAGACGAAACCTGGAAGCATATTCTGACAGGGCCTGAAAGTTCGCCAATCCTGATGGCGGCGGTCTACACACGCGTTTTCGATCTGATCAAGAACGGCCCGAAGACCAAGCCCGAACGGGACTTGCTGAACTACATGGCCGTCTATATTCAGCAGTCGCGCCAGTTGGCCGCCTCGGAAATGAACAACATCTGGCAAAGTTGGACCCGTGGCCAGGAGGCACGTACATCGGCACTGGCCACAAGAAGTATGCACAGTGCCTATGACGTAGGCGTCGCCCCACCGGATTTGAAAAGCCTGATCGCCAACGTCATGCATCTGGCACCCAGCGCGGCGATGGCGACTGCGTTCCTCGGCGCGTTTGCGCTCGAAACCGTGTCGCCCGGGTTCGCTCAGCTGACGGCCCGCGCGGCGATAGCAATAAGACCCTTCAATTGGGCGCAGAAAATGGCTTCGATCCAACAAAAAGCATTGAAGACCGGCGCGGCGATTTCCAAGGCCGCCGCCGCCGCGGAGGCCGGAGCAGGGGTCATTGGCTCCTTTGCCGTTCCCTTCGCGGTCATGACGGCCTCGGCGGTAATCTTCAGCATCGCGACGGACAACGCCTTGGCGCAGAACCAACAGATCGCCGTCGTCAACGACGCCCTGGAGACGGCGAGGAAGCCGGTGAACCTGTCCCGCCTGATCATGACCCCAGAAGGCCGGGTGGAAGTCCTGAGCAACTGGGCGCTGATGACCCAGGAGTACTACAAGCCCACCGCCCGCACCTGGGCCGCGCTGTTGCCGGCGCAGTCGATGCCGAGCAACACGGCGACCGTGAACGTGAATGGCACGAACATCGTCATGGACGTTCCCGCCGTGTCGGGCACGACCTTGGAAGGCGACCGCGTGGTCGTGAGCAGGGCAACGGGCAGCGCGCCGAGTTGGGAGAAAGTCGCCGGTGCGGCCCGCGATGTCGCGGTCGGCTCCGACGGTACCGTTTATGCGATCGGCGTGAATAAGACGAATGGCGGGTATCAGATGTTCAAACGCGCCAAGACCGATAGCAGGTGGACCAAGATTATCGGTGGGGCGCTTCGCATTGCGGTTTCCGGAACTGAGGCTTGGGTGGTGAACGACAAGGGTGGAATCTATGTTCAGTCAGGCACCCGGTGGCGGAAGGTTTCCGGCCCCGCGGCGCAAGACATCGGCGCCAGCGCCAAAGGCGTGTGGATCACCGGTACCGATGACAAGATTTATCAACGCGTCGGCAACAACTGGAATCTCGTTTCGGGCAAGGCCCAGCGGATCGACGTCGATCAGGACGGTCGCCCCTGGGTCGTGAACAACAAAGGCCACATCTTCGTCCACGACAATAACCTGAAGTGGCAGAGGCTGCCGGGCGCCGCCAAGGATGTGGCGGTCGATGCGCGGGGCGCGGCCTACGTCGTCGGCACGAGTGGCGGCGTATACGTGTTCAACGGCACGAAGCGCGATTGGGATCGAATTTCTGACGACAAGGATTCCGTCGCCATCGGTGTCGGCGGTGGTCAGGTGTGGCGGATTTCCAAAACAAACGAAACCTATCAGTTTCACTAGGCTGCCCGGCGCTCATTCTACGATGATGATGCTCATAAACTGCCGGCGGCCCGTGGCGGGCCGCCGGCATGTTATGCGGCAGTAGGCGGTGTCGCTACTTTTGCCGGTACACCTCGGTTTTCGGACCCAGGTGCCAGATATTCCCGCCGCCGATGGCGACGGCCGTCGCATCGCGTCCCGTCGCGACCCAGCTGTCGGCGCCAGGATTGAACACCTGGACTTTGCCCTTTGTATCGACCACCACCGGCGCGCCGAAGGCATCCACGGCAATGTCCTGCGCCATGCCTTTGAACAGCTGCCATTTCCCGTTGACCAGGGCGAAGATCTGGCCGTCCGCGTTGGTCAGCCAGGGATTTCCGTCCCGGTCGACCGTGATACGGGTGCCCCAGGCCGAATGATCGCGCTGCCATTGTTTGCCGGTCCAGCGGTAGACGGCGTAGCTGCCCTGCTTGGCGGGTTCCGCCACGGCCCACACGCCCTTGGCGCCGGCGCCGATGTCGGCCGCCTTCATGATCTTGCCGCCAGCCAGCACCGGCCTGTCGGTCCAGCCGGTGCCTGATGGCGCCAATTCGAACACCAGCCCACCATCGTTGACCAACCAGGGCCGGGTGCCGGCGACGGCGATGCGCATCGCGCCGCCGGAAACGCTCCCCCAGTTCTTGGCCGTGGCGCCCCGAAAATAGATGCCGAAGCCGCCGGGCACCTTGTTGTCGCCGATCACCCAGGCAGTCCCGTCGGTGGCAAGGGCGATGTCGCGGGCACGCCCATCAATCTGGTCCCATTGCAGGCCGCTCGGCGGCAGACCGGCCAGTTCGCTGCTGGACGGCTTGGGAATGGGGGTCACCGGCTGGCTGTCTCCAACGATCACCGTGGTCGTGCCGGAAATCGGCAGATTGAGCTTGTCCGTTTCCGGCGTCTTTCCCGCCGCATAGGCTTTGATCTTCGACCAGGTCAGGGCATCCGGATCGCTGATACCGGAAACGGCCATCACCCAATAGCCTTCCATGGCCTGCTGTCCTTCATCGCTGAGAAATTCGCGGCGCAGATCGACCGGCTGCCGGGCGTGGGCCTGCATGGTCAACAGGTGCCCGCGGTCGGTCTTGCCGTATTCGTCCATCTTGGTGACCGTCTCGACGAAGACCTCGATGACCACGGCGATGACGAAGGCGGGCCCCGCCGCCTTAAGGAACTTGAAGACCTGCGACGCTGCTTTGGAGGCCGCTTTTTTGGCCGTGGTTTGGACCGCTTTTGTGACGGTCCTTTGGAAAAGCTGTTCGCCGGCTTCCGAGGCGCCTTTCTTAAATGACTGCCGCGCCAGCCGTTTCGCGGCGTGGGGCAGGATTTTGTTTTTCAGTTTCGTAATGGTCATTGTCGCGGCGATGGCGCCGCCGGCCAGCACCGTGCCGGCGGTGACGGATCCGATCATGGCGGCCTCGACCATCTGATGCCAGTCGGGCGGCGGCTGTGTTTCCTCGATCGGCTTCATGTTCGTCAGGTTTGGTCCCTTGTTCGCGGCAAACGCTCCCGACGGGGATTTGGGCGAGATGAAATCCTCCCAGTACTTGATCGACGCCCGCCAGGCGTCGAACGCCTTCAGGCCCTCGTCCGCCACGTAAGTGCGCCGCTTCTGCACATAATCAGCGAAGCCCTTCATCAGCCGCTTGTCGGCGGCGGTGACGGGGCGCACATCGGTGTCGGGTTTGAGCACGCCTGCGGTGGCCGCCAATCCAATGCGGCCCAGCAGCATGGAAATCAGGATCGGGCTTTCATCGGGCTTGTCGAGGAGGTCCTTCCACATGTTCGCCATTTCCTTGGCGGGGTCCTTCTTGCAGTTGGCCGCGGCCTCGGGATCGGCGGTGTTCATGGCGCATAGATTGACGAACTCCTTGATCGCCTCATCGACCAGCTTGCGGTCGTCACGCATGATTTCCAGGACGACTTCGGCGGCCCCGTCCAGGCGGAACATGCCCGGTTCGCCGAACGGCGCGGAATACCATTCCGTGGCTTCTCCCTGGCAGGCGTCGTGGTTGAACACCGGGGCGAAGGTCCGTTTGTGGTTGTCCGGGCATTTCCAACAGGACGCCTTGCCCGGCGCTGCCTTTGCCGCCGGCGCGGTCAGGCCGGCGGCCTTCAATTTGTTGAAAAGCGCGTGGTCGACCGCGAAGAAGTCGAAATCCTGGCCCGCCGGACAGGTCAGGGGCGTGACGAAGGTGGCGTGGGAGAACACCAGACCCGGCGTGGTTTCACAGGCGTTCGGCGCCGAGATCGGATGAAACAGAACGCGGTCGTATTCCTCGGGGCAACGCCAGCATTCGCCGTCGTTCTGCGGATCGGTGATCAGGCCCGCCGCGCAGATGCCGAGCCCGCGCCGCACGGCGGGGCTGTTCTTGCCGACGACCAGCCGCGAACAGGCGTTCGTATTGTTGACGTGATTGGCGGTGCGGACAAATCCGCTCGGGCATTGCCAGCAGGCGCCGCCGTCCCAGGCGTCATGGAACGTGCCCGGCTTGCAGTCGTGCGGCCAGGGTGTGTTGAACAGGCGGGTCGGGCGGCGCAAATCCTCGTAGGATTCCTGGGAGCATTTGTCCGGCGCTTCGACATGGGGCAGGACGTTGGTCTTGTAGCCCTTGGGGCAGGACCAGCATTCGCCGCCGCGGATGCTGTCATAGAACGCCTTCTCCAGGGTCGACGTCGGTCCGGGACAGAGGTCGCCGACCTTGATGGCGGGACGGAACCGGACCTTGTTGCTGCTTTCCTGCCAGGTCGCCGGGCGGGCGCAGGCCCGGGGCGTGTCGGCGGCGGCGGCGGTGCGCTCGAACCCCTTCGCCTTGTCGCAGGAGATGCATTGCCACAGGCCGATGTCGAGGAAGGTGCCTTCGGGGCAATGGCCCAGCGCCGGCCCCATGTAGGTCGCCGGCTTCATCCTGCAGGGCGCCTGCGGCTTGCCGTCGCGGCGCAGGCCACCGCATTCCGTGTGGGACGTATTGTAGTCCCAGCCGTGGTTGAGATGCTCATCTTTGGTCACATTGACATTCTGCGCCCGGACCAGCGTCGCCGTGGTGATAGGTAATGCGAAGCCGATGATGAGCAGCAGCGGTGCGACAAACAACACGCGATATCGGCTGCCCACAATAGCCGCGAGCGCACCCGTAAGAACCAGCAGCGATATTGCCAAGCCGATTTCATTCATCACGCTCTCCCCCTCGTTCGGGCATCTGCCCGTCATTCGGTCCGCACGGTCCCATCGAGAGCAGCCGCAGGTTCAATGCCCGCCGAGGCGAGACAGAACCGCCACAGCGTGCATGGTACCGTCACCGTCTGGTGCGGTGATTGCGCGGCTGGGATTACTTTTCCTACGAAGGGATGAGCGTGCAAGATGCGCGTTATATGATAAAAGGCTTCACTATGAACAATAGTTCAATAATGATCAGTGCTAGTCTTTGGTGTGTCTGATCGTAGGCGAATTCAGATAAGCTCAAGACACGAGCATTCGCATCAGGCCACATGCCGAACTTGTAGAAACAGTGTTGATTTCGTCCCATGCCAAACAACGTGGAATGGCTCCTGCAAGAGGCGACCGGTGATCGCAGCCTTCAGGTCAGCGAGCGAACCGAAATTGATGACGATCATTGGAAGGCCGTGATTGAGCGGCTGGAGATCGGCCCCGGGCTCAGGGTCTTTCTGGCCACTGCGGATGTGCGCAAGGATCTGACGGTTCAGCCTTCGGACAGCGAGAAGGACGTTTGGCTGAGCAGCGACGTCGCGGTCTCGGGACAGTTGGATATCGAACTGACGGACGGCCCCCGGTTCCAGGTCGGCCCGAATCACGCGGTGTTGTTCCGTCCACTCGTCCGTACCGTCGATTTTCATCTCATGGCCGGGCAACAGATCAAGCTTGCCGGTTATGGCCTGCATGGTGACCGTATTGCGCGGTTGTTCGATGACGATGTGCCGTCGGAACTGCATCCGCTGCTGGAACCGGACATCAGCGAAAGCAAGGTCTTCACCATGAAGAGCACGCGACAGCTCCGCAATCTGGCGCAAAACCTGTTTGCCCCGGGCTTGAACGGCCCGCTGCGCACCCTGTTCATGGAAGGGACCGTTTTGCAGTTGCTGGCTGTCCAGGCCGTCGGGCGACCCAGCGGCAAGGAGGCGAGGAGCGAGTTGTCCAGGAGTGAGCGCGACAGCGTTCATGCCGCGCGGGACATCTTGCTTAAGGATATGCGGAACCCGCCAAGTCTGGGGGATTTGGCCAGCGCGGTCGGGTTGACGGAAAAGCGGTTGAACGCCGGATTCCGCATGGCTTTCGGCGCGACGGTCTTTGAAGTGTTGCGAAACCACCGCCTTGAACATGCGCGCATCGCGTTGACGATGGAATCCACCCCGATGAAGGTCATCGCCTACCGGGTTGGTTACAACCACGTCACCAACTTCATCAACGCCTATACCGCGCGCTACGGGAATCCGCCGGGTCGTCACACCCGGCAAGGCAGCTAGATACAGAACGCCGCCCTGGCAAAGAGCCGGGCTTATGGATGCTGGCGAAATCCGACGCGGGTGTCAGGCTGCCGCGTGTGCGGGATCGTCCGCCCGTTCGGTCAGGAAAGGCGCGTCCCCCAGCAGTGTCACCCGGTTCATGTGGCGGCGAAAGCCGTGATAGTCGTTGATGGCGAAATGCTGGGTGCAGCGGTTGTCCCAGAAGGCGAGGGAGCCAGGCTGCCAGCGAAACCGGCAGACGAATTCCGGCTTGCAGAGGTGGGCGAACAGGTATTGCAGCAGCGGCGCGCTTTCTTCGCGCGTCATGCCTTCGAAATTCTTGGTGAACACGCTGTTGACGTAGAGGGCATCGCGGCCCGATTCCGGATGGGTGCGGATCACTGGATGGGAGGCTTCCTGTTCCACGTCGTCGGAATGCTGGAATCCGCTGGAAGCGCTCCCGGGCAATTCGGCCTCGGCCGCCCGTTTGGCGAAATTCTCCCGCGCGCTGTGGAAGGCGCGCAGGCCGCGCAGCACGGTCTTCATGCCGTCCGACAGGGTTTCATAGGCCAGGTACATGTTGGCGAACATGGTATCGCCGCCGTAGGGCGGCACTTCCTTGGCGTAGAGGATGGAGCCGAGGGCCGGTCGCCGGGTGTAGCTGACGTCCGTATGCCAGCGGTCGCCGATGTTGTTCTTGTGCTGCGGTTCCTTGAGCAGGAGTTGGACATCCTCGTGGCCGGGTACCTGGGGAAAGAAGGAATTGATGTGCAGGTCACCGAACATCCGACCGAAGGTTTTCTGCTGATCGGGGGTCAGGTCCTGTTCGCGGAAGAAAATGACCAGGTTGTCGACCAGGGCGCGGCGGATTTCCGCAACCACGTCCGGGGCGAGCGGCCGGGACAGGTCAACGCCGCCGATCTCCGCGCCGAGGGCGCCCGAGATGGGGCTGACGGTGATGTGGCGAAAGTCGGGTTGCGGTTGTGCGGTCATCGGGTGGGCCTCCCATGTTCAGGCTGTTTTGCGCGGCGCCTCGGCAAGCAGGGCCATGGTTTCGTCGGATACGGGCGCCGTCAGGGCGCCGGCGATGCTGTCGATCAGGTTGGCGATGAACAGTTGGGTGCTGCCGCTTCGGCCGGTGGTGCGGCCGCCGGCATCGCGTCGGGCCTTGTCGGCGAGGGCATGGACGAAATGGGCGACGGCCTGGCGGATGCGCTGTTCGACCACGGTCGCGGGCAGGTCCGAAAGCAGGCCACGCAGCAGGTCGCGGGTGCGCGCCATGCCGTGGTCGAACTTGTCGCGCACCAGACCGCCCAGATCGATCCCAGGGTCGCTGATCACCTGCGACAGAAAGCGCACGTAATGATGGCCGCGCACGGTGGGGTCGAGTTGTTCCGCCAGTGGCGCGACCATGGCGGTGACGACGGGGCGCACTTGCGTTATCGGGCCGGCGGCTTCCAGCGCGTCCAGCATGGCGACGCGGCGCCGGTTGATGCCGGCCATGCGGCGTTCGAAGATCGCTTCGAGCAGCATCTCGCGGGTGCCGAAATGGTAATGCAGCGCGGCCACGTTCTTCTGGCCGGCGGCGCGGTTGATCTCGCGCAGCGAGACGTTATCGATGCCTTTTTCAGCGAACAGGCGCTCGGCGGCGAGGATAAGGTTTTCGCGGGTATCGGCAGCTTCCATGAAGCGACTGTATTAAATCACTTGAATTAATTCAAGTGATTTAAATGTATTCGTTAAGAGCGATGCCGGATGCAGCGAAATGTTGACAAACGCCCCCGTGAGAAGGCCTTTTCAAAGGCAGACAAGACCATACCAAAAGGAACCATTCATGAGACTTATGATGTTCGAAGCGTCCGGCGGACCGCGCCTGGGCGTGGTCGACGGCGACAAGGTGATTGATGTCGCCGCAGCCGATCCGGCGCTGCCGAAGACGATGCTGGCCCTGATCGAGGCCGGCCCGGAGGCTCTTACCCGCGTTGCCGCCGCCGTCAAGGGAGCCGGTGCCGAAGCGACCCTGGCGCTCAAGGACGTCACGCCGGCGCTGCCCATCGAGAAGCCTGGAAAATTCATCTGTGTCGGCCTGAACTATGCAGCCCATGCGCGTGAAGGCGGGCATGAGCCGCCGAAATATCCGTCGCTGTTCGTGCGTTGGCCGTCGTCGCTGGTCGCCGCCGAAGCACCGGTGATCCTGCCCAAGGTCTGCGACCAACTGGATTACGAGGCCGAACTGACCTTCGTCATTGGCAAGGGCGGCCGTGCAATCCCGGAAGACAAGGGCCTGGACCATGTGTTCGGCTACACCCTGTTCAACGACGTCTCGGTCCGTGCCTGGCAGCGCTATACCCCACAATGGACCCAAGGCAAGAACTTCGACGGCACCGGGCCGCTCGGCCCCGTGGTGGTGACGCCGGATGAACTGCCGCCGGGGGCGTCGGGCCTGCGCATCACATCACGGGTCAACGGCGAAACGCGCCAGGATTCCAACACCGGCGATCTGATCTTCGGCGTCGCGCGGCTGGTCGCCATTCTGTCCGAATTCATGACGCTGGAACCGGGCGACGTGGTCGCCACGGGGACACCATCGGGCGTTGCCCATGCCATGAAACCGCCGGGTTGGATGAAAGCCGGCGACCGGGTCGAGGTCGAGGTCGAAGGCATCGGCATTCTCGGCAATCCCATCGTCGCCGAATCCTAAGCAGAATGATCGGGGAGGGGCGGCGCTTGCCGCCCCTTCGCCCGTGACAGGGTAGAATTGCTGGTTATGATTGCCCGAGGCGCCGCAAAGACGTCGCGAAGGGGAGAGACAGCCATGACCACCTGCCGCCTGACGACCGCCGTTATCCTTGTCCTTGGCGCCATGATCGCCGTCGCGGGCCCCGCCCGGGCGGCGGACGGGCGCATCGGGGTCGAACTCAACAAGTTGGAACCGTTGGCCAGCGCCTGCCGCGCCTATTTGGTGCTGACCAACAAGGCGGGCACAGCGTTCCATGATCTCAAGCTGGATTTGGTGATCTTCGATACGGACGGCATCGTCGCCCGCCGCGTGGCGGTGCAGGGCGGGCCGATCCCCGACGGCAAGACCTCACTCAAGGTGTTTGATATCGACGGCGTGCAATGCGCCAAGATCAGCCGTTTCCTGTTGAACGGCGTCATGACCTGCGCGTCCCAGGGCGGTAAGCCCGTCGATTGCGTCGGGCTGATCGACACCACTTCGCGTGCGGCAGCACCCCTCATTAAGTGATGCCCTTCGGGGCGGGGTTCATCCCATCCTGCAGAATTATGCATATCCTCCTTCCGAGGTGGAAGGCGATCTCCTAGACTTGGCCGGTGGTTGCTGAGTTTTCGGGAGGATCGACGATGCCCCTTCATCGACGCCATATGCTGGGCCTGCTTGGCGGCCTGCCGTTTGTCGCGATGCCGGGTGTCTTGCGGGCGGCGGGGCGGCGGATCACCGATTCCGCGGGCCGCCCAGTGGCCGTGCCGGATCATGTGACGAAAATTTTCCCAGCCGGGCCGCCAGCCTCGATCTTCCTTTATATGATGGCGCCGGATCTTCTGGCTGGCTGGTCGCGGGCCCTGCGCGGCAAGGAACGCGCGGGTATTGCCGAAAAATACCATCGCCTCCCGGAAATCGGTCGTCTGACCGGGCGCGGCGGCAGCGCCAACCTGGAAACCGTCATGGTCATGAAGCCCGATCTGATTCTGGATTACGGCTCGGTCAAGCCGACGTACATTTCCCTGGCCGACCGGGTGCAGGCGCAGACGGGCATTCCCTATGCCCTGATCGACGGGCGGTTCGACAACATCGCCAAATCCTTTCTGACCCTGGGCGACCTGATCGGTCGGCAGGAGCGGGGCCGCGCCTGCGCCGCCAAGGCCCAGGCGATCATCGACGATCTGGCCGCCGCGCTCGCGGCGATCCCGACGGCTGACCGTCCGCGTGTCTATTACGGGCGCGGCGCCGACGGCCTGCAGACGGGGGGCAAGGGCTCCATCAATGTGGAACTTCTGGGCCATGCCGGGGCGGTCAACGTCGCCGATCAGGCGGGCGAGGGCGGCCTGATCAAGGTCTCGCTCGAACAGATCCTGGGCTGGAACCCCGACGTGGTGCTGACCACCGACCCCAATTTCTTCGATTTGGTCTGGGCCCATGACGTGTGGAAGACGCTGCCGGCGGTCAAGGCCGGGCGGGTGTATCTGTCGCCGACCGTGCCCTGGGGTTGGTTCGACCGTCCGCCCTCGGCCAACCGGCTGATCGGCCTGCATTGGCTACTCGCCGTGCTGTATCCCGAACGCTTTCTTCAGGGGCTCGCCGACCGGGCGCGGGATTTCTATGCCTTTTTCTATCACCTTGATCTGGACGCCGACCGTCTGGCCATGATCCTGGGTCCGGGCAGCCATCCCGGCAATCCCCGAAAACCATGACCGTGGAATCGGCACCGGCGATCTGGACCCGCCGGGGCGTGCTGGCGGCGCTGGGCCTGGGCGCGGTCGCGCTGCTGTTTTTCGCCGCCGCCACGGTCGGCCAATTTCCCGTCTCCATCGGCGACGTTGCCCGCATTTTGTGGGAAGGGCTGACGGGCCTGCCACAGGACGTATCCGACCGGGCCCGCGCCGTGGTCATGGACATCCGGGTGCCGCGTCTGGCCTCGGCCCTGTTGGTCGGCCTGGCGTTGTCAGCGGCGGGGGCGACCTATCAGGCCGTGTTCCGCAACCCGCTTGTCGCGCCGGACATCCTGGGCGTGACCTCGGGCGCCGGGCTGGGCGCCGTCTTGGCGATCTTTCTGTCGCTGCCCGTGGCGGCGATCCAAGGCATGGCCTTCGCGTTCGGATTGGGCGCGGTGACCCTGGTCTATGGCGTGTCCCGCGCCGTCAAGGGGGCGCACGACCCGATCCTAGTGCTGGTCCTGGCCGGGGTGGTGATCGGGGCCGTGATGGGGGCCGGGATCGCCGTGCTGACTTATCTGGCTGATCCCTACGACCAGTTACCGGCCATCACCTTCTGGCTCATGGGCTCGCTCGCGGGTGTGACCTTTTCCGATCTGGGCAATGCCTGGCCCGCCGTGGCCCTGGGGCTGGGGCCGCTCTTGTTCCTACGCTGGCGGGTGAATCTGATGTCTCTAGGCGATGACGAGGCGCGGGCGCTGGGGGTCGACACGGAACGCCTGCGCCTGATCCTGGTGGTCTGCGCAACCCTGGCGACCTCTTCCGTCGTCGCCATCGCCGGAACCATCGGCTGGGTCGGCCTGATCATCCCCCATATGGCGCGCTTCGTGGTCGGGCCGG
This sequence comes from Rhodospirillales bacterium, assembly GCA_048263775.1. Taxonomy (GTDB): domain Bacteria; phylum Pseudomonadota; class Alphaproteobacteria; order Rhodospirillales; family Casp-alpha2; genus UBA1479. The sequence continues at coordinate 375,707 of JBLXDU010000003.1, read as the reverse complement.
AATTCTCGCGCCTACTGCCGGCGACCATCCTGATGGGGTCCGTCTACCTGCTGGGCGTCGATACCCTCGCCCGCGCCGCGACCACCGTGGAAATCCCCTTGGGCGTGCTCAATGCCTTTGTCGGGGCACCCCTGTTCCTTTGGGTGCTGGCCCGGGCGAGGCTGTCATGGCGTTAGAAATCGAAACCCGGGGGCTTGCCACGGGCTATCCCGGCCATCCCGTGGGGCGCGACATGGACCTGACCATCGCGGGCGGGCAGGTGACGGCGCTGCTCGGCCCCAACGGCTGCGGTAAGACGACCTTGTTCCGGACCTTGCTGGGCCTGCTCAAACCCCAGGGCGGCCGAATTTTGATCGGCGGAAACGATCTTGCCCAACTGTCCCGAGGTGAGGTCGCCAAGCGCACCGCCTACGTGCCCCAGGTGGTCGAGGGTTATTTCCCGTTCACGGTCCTGGATGTCGTGCTTATGGGCCGGGCGCCCCACCTCGGCATGTTCGCGGCTCCGGGGGCCGAAGATCGGCGGGTCGCCCAAGGGGCGCTGGACGAACTGCGCATCGCCCATCTGGCGACGCGGCCCTTCACCGCGATCAGCGGCGGGCAGCGGCAGTTGGTCCTGATCGCCCGCGCGCTCGCCCAACAGGCCCCGGTGATCTTCATGGACGAACCTACGGCAAGCCTGGATTTCGCCAATCAGTTTCATGTTCTGGACTGCGTGCAGCGGCTGGCCGGGGCGGGGCGGACGATCGTCATATCCTCCCATCATCCGGACCATGCCCTGCGTTTCGCCGACCGGGCGGTGTTGATGAAGGCGGGGGGCATCCTGGCCGAGGGGCCGACGGCGGCGGTGCTGACCGGCACTGCGCTCAGCGACGTCTACGGCATGGCCGTGCGGATTGCCGAGGTTCCGGCGGGTGATGGGGCTTCCGTGCGCGTCTGCGTGCCCGACCCGGGCGCGGTGACTGACTAGCGTACCGGGATTTTATGTCAGGCTGTTGGGGTCGTAGGGATTGGAAACGCGCAGGGCCGGAACATCCGTGGTCCGGCGGTCGTCTGCAACGGGGGCGTCTTCGGGGTGGGCAGACTGTGTCTTCGACAAGGCGGCAAAGGCGGTAAGAACGGCCTGTGGCTTCAATGCCTGCCAGAGAAACATGTCAGCCTGCCGTCGCCAGCGCGCCCGGTGCCGCGAACAATGGGGCGTCGTCGGTGGCGGTGTCACTACGCGCCTGGCAGATGGCCTCGGAAATCTCGCATTCGCATTTGCCGCAGCAGGGCGCGCAGTCGAAATAGGTATGTACGTCGTCCCACTTTTCGGCGCCGGAACGCACCGCTTCCTTGACTTCCGTTTCGGTGATTCCGTTGCAATTGCAGACGTACATGGATGCGGTTCCCGATGGCGATTTGTTCTTGATAATGAGTATCATTCTTTCTGCGAATGATTGTCAATATCGGAATAACGGTCGGGGATTTCAAGGGGGACCAGGGGCGTCCGGGAAAATTTTTGAACCGGCCTACGCGGACTGCGGGCCAGGCACGACCAGCAGGTGGTTATCCCAAGGGGCCCCGCCATCGGGTTCGACCGGTGCGGGCAGGCCCGGTCCGCCGACCACGAAGGCGCCCAGGCCGCTGGTCAGCACGAAGCTGCCGGCGGCTGGGCCGGCGGCCAAACCGCAGCCGTCGGCGATGGGGATGCTGCCTGTGAGTTCTCTGGTTGCCGTGTTCCAGAACAGAACCCGGTTGCCGCGCGGTGCGCTGACCGCGGCTAGGTTCCCGCCCCGGTCCACGGCGACGGACCCGCAATAACCGTCGAGACCCAGGGTCGTCGCCTCCGGGACTTCCAGATCCTCGATCCGTCCCGACCCGGGGCGGTGCAGACCGACCAGTTGCAGGCCGTCAGACGCCGGGCCCTGGTCCTGGCAGGCGAATACCACGCGCCCGTCGTCGAAGGCGGCGAGGTGGCGAATGCTTAGTTTGTGGCGGCGGTCGTCGGGATAGTCGATTGTGTCCTGCAGTTTACCGGATCGGAGGTCTACGTAGGCCAAGTTCGGCCGCATGGTGCCCAGGTTCAGTTTGGCGCGGCCGCTGTCCGGGTGGGTCAGAATACCGCCGTTAGCGACGGCGGCGGTCTGACCATCCGGCATCAGCACAAGTTCGTGGCAGCCGATGCCATGGCTCGGCAGTTCCGCCACCCGCTTGAAGCCATCGGCGGCGTCATAAACCCCGATGCAGCCGCGCGCGTTGTCGAAATCGTTTTCCGTGGCGTACAGGTGGCGGCCCGTGGGCTCGAACACCGCATGGCCCTGGAAATGCCGCCCAGCGGGGGCGTGAAACACCTTGGCCGGCCCGTCGCCATCGACGGCGAAGGCGGCGGCGAAGGTGCCGGGCCGCCGTGCCAGGGCAACAGCAAGCTTACCGTCTGGGCGAAGGGCGAAACCATGGCCGCGCGCGGGCAGGTCGACCTGGCGCAGGATGTGGCCCTTGGCATCGGCGACGCAGGCCGCGAAACGGAAGGGTTCGCTTCGCCCGTCGCCCAACCGCCGCACACCCAGATAACGCGGACCGCTTGGTGCCGCCCAGACGCTTGGTGCTGTGAGAAAGACCAGACCACCGGCGCCAATGACGAGCAGGGTTCGCCGTGTCATATCCATGATCAGTCTCCGTCCAGGGAATTGAAGCCGAGGACGAGGTCGAGCCCCTCGGACAGATTGATGACGACCAGTTCGTGCAGGTCCTGGAGGTCGCTTTTCAGGACCTTGATGCGCAACGGTCCTTTCTTGGTCTCGAGCACCGCCGCGATGGATGGGCCCAGATCGCGGGCGTACTTGACCAGATAGGCGAACTGATGGCGGATCAAATCATCCTCACCCTTGCCGATATGCGCGCCTTTGGCCGTGGCAAGACCATCGTACAGGTCTTCCAGGGCAACCAGATTATGCACCACGTTGCGCAGAGACCGGTCGCTCAGCCAGTTTTCCGCCCGGCGGGACTTGGTCTTTCCGTCGGCGCCCAGGGGGGCGCCCAACTTCAATTCGGCGACGGCGCCCAGGCCCGTGGCCAGATCGTTGAACAGGTCGGTGGTCACGCGCTTGGCTGGGCGGCCCGCCGCCGGGTCCTTGGTCCAGCGCGCTTCCAGGTCTGTGGCGATAGCGTGCAGGTTGACGGCGATGGCCTTGGCTACGGCGCAGGGCGTGACCGGACCATCATTGCTTTGCAATGCCGCCGCTGCGTCTTTGGCGAACAGCAGGCGTTCCAGGGCTGGGAAGCCCTGCACGGCGATGGAGACATGGGCGAAGCTGTCGGGCTTCAGAATATCGCCGTTCTTGTTCGCCATCAGACGCGCCAGGTGCTTGTCGACCAGGCTTTTGCGGTCGGGCCAGAACTTGACGCGGATATGGGTGTCGGCCATTGCCGCAGGGCCCTGGCGCAGGTGTTCGACTTCCTGCCAGGCGTCCAGGGCGCCATGGAAGGCGTCACGGGCGGCGGCCAATGCGGCAGGCCCGATACTCGGGCAAAGTTTTCCGGTGGTATCGACAAGCACCGCCGTCTTTTCGGTGAAGGTATGATAGCGGGGCAGCAGGTGATCCTTGACGATGGCGGTGTTGACCGCGCCGTAGTCGATGGTGTCGGCGGCGGCCCGCGCCGGTGACGCCAGGGTGACGGCCAGCAGGAAGGCGGCCATGGGACGAAGAAGAATACGGTGAAGGATCATAATGAATTCAGGAAGGCGAGCAGGGCCTCCCGCTCCTTTGTGGGTAATTTTCGAACGGCTTCCCGCGCGGCCTCGGCTTCGCCGCCGTGCCACAGGATGGCTTCCAAAAGGTTGCGGGCGCGGCCGTCGTGCAGAAAAAAGGTATGGCCGCTGACGGTCTCGGTCAAACCGATGCCCCAGAGCGGCGCCGTGCGCCATTCGCGGCCATCGGCCAAGCCTTCCGGCCGGCCGTCGGTCAAACCCGCGCCCATGTCGTGCAGCAGCATGTCCGTATAGGGCCAGATCAATTGGTGGGAATGTTCGGGCCGCGCCGGGTCCGTGCGGGTCACGAACTTGGGCCGGTGACAGGCGGCGCAGCCACTGTCGTAAAACACCTTTTTTCCGGCGAGCACCTGGGGGTCATCGACATTGCGCCGCTTGGGTACGGCCAAATTGCGGGCATAGAAGGTGACCAAGGCGAGGATTTTTTCCGAGGCCTCCATGCCGTCTGCGGTGGGGTTGTCGGCGTCGGGTGTGGTGCCGCCGTCGGGAGCCGTGCGGCAGGCGGTCTGCACCGCCGTGCAGTCGCCCCAATGGGCGCGGACGATGGGGTTGGACAGGCCGATGTCGGCGGCGAAGGCATGGCCCGATTGTTGGCGCACGGTCGGGTCGCCGGCCTTCCAACCGAACCGGCCGAGGGCGGATTTACCGGCTTCCTTGTCCCACACCCGCTGGACGCGGCCGGAAATGCCGTCGCCGTCGGCATCATCGGGGTCGGCGCCCTGAACGATGTCGGCATCGTCGATCATTTCCAAAAGGCCCAGGCCGATCATCGGCGGTGCGACGCGGGGCGAGACCCGGGTTTGGGGGTGCAAGGGGCCATAGGCTAGGTCGGTGATCGTGTAGGCAGGGCGACGCAGGCGGATGACCGTACCGTCGCCTAAGGTGACAGGCTCCTCGGTATAGGTGATGTGCATGCGGCCTTCGGGATCAATGCCCTGGACCGCGAAATCCTGCAACTGGGTGCCGTAGGTCGGTTCGGCGATGACGGGCGCGCGCAGCTCGGCCAATAGGGTCTTTTGCGCTTCGGTCTCGGGCGGGATCGACAAGCGCAGGAACATGGACACGGCGCTGTCATCGGGCCAGTTGGCCCGGGGCGGATGGCCGCGCCCGTCCTTCAGGTGGCAGCGTTGGCAGGACCGGGCGTTGAACAGGGGGCCCAGGCCGTCGGCGGACCGTGTCGACGCCGGGGAGGACACCCAGAGCCGGCGGAAGAATCCGTTGCCGACCTTGAAGTCCAACTCCTGGGAAAACGGCAGATTGGCCGACGAATGGGAAAAAGCGTCGGCATTGGCGGCCTTTTGCGAGGTCGCGGCCCCGCCAGACATGGCCTCGTAGGCCTCGGCCTTGGTGAAGTCCGTGGCCGGCTTCACGACCGCCCGTTCCCTGTCACCGGACGCAGCGGGGGCGCCGGCGGTTAAGACCACCATGGCGGCAACGCTGGCCCAGCGGGCGGCCGGAAACATCTTGGGCAGGTATCCTTGATCAGGCTACGGGTGGCCATCTGTGGCCGGGTCGGAGCAGGCGGTGGTTTCCGGTGGAGGGCGGAAACCACCGCCCGTTCTCCCCCCTGCTATTTGAACACGGCGGACGGATTGTCAAGGCTGTCGGAGCCTTCGAAGGACACGCCGGAGAGGCCCAGTGGTGCCATCGCGCTCTCGATCGCCTTGGCCTGGGCGACCAGACCATCGACCACGTCCTGGATGATCTTGTTCCCGGCGGCGTTGCCTTCGCCGATCATCTGATCATAGGCCATGACACGGCGGTCGGCCGTGTCCTTCATGACCTGCATGCGGGCCAGGGTGGCGCTTAAGGCCGCGTCGATCTTGGCCGCCAGCTTGGCGTCCTTGGCGGTGATCAGGTCGGCCAGGCTCGGGCCCTGGACAACGGAGCCATCGATGCGGGCATAGCGGCCGGCGTAGATGGACATCATGCCGACCTGGTCGAAGTAGTGAGAATTGTGGGTGTTGTCGGCGAAGCAATCGTGCTCTTCCTCGGGATCGTGGAGCATGAGGCCGAGCTTGATGCGCTCACCGGCCAGCTCACCATAGGACAGGCTGCCCAGGCCCTTGATGATGGCGCCGATACCCTTGGCTTTGTCGGCGGTTACGGCAGTTCGCGCCGCCCCACCGGGGGCCCATTGGCCGACGATGTCCTTGAGGTCCGAAATCAGGAGCTCCGTCGCCGCCGTCAGGTACTGGGCCCGGCGGTCGCAATTGCCGTGGGTGCAGTTCTTGGTGTCGAAATCCGTGTGCGGCCGGTTGCCGGCACCCGGGCCCGTGCCGTTCAGATCCTGGCCCCACAGCAGGAATTCGATGGCGTGATAACCCGACGCGACATTGGCTTCGACGCCGTCGACCTCGTGCAGCGTGCCGGAAATCAACTCGGGCGTAATCTTGGACGCGTCGATGGTCTTGCCGCCCAGGCGCAGGGACGGGTTGGCGATGACGTTGGCGGTGTAGAAGGGGTTGTCCTTGGAGTCTTTGCCGTAGGAGGTGTCCACGTAGTCGATCAGCCCCTCATCGAGCGGCCAGGCGTTGACCTTGCCTTCCCAATCGTCAACGGCGGCATTGCCGAAACGGTAACCTTCCGTCTGCTGGTAGGGCTGGCGTGCGGCGATCCAGGCGGCGCGGGCGCGCAGCAGCGTTGCGCGCGAGGGCGACGCGACCAGTTGCGCGACGGCGGACTGAAGGGTTTCAGCGGTAATCAGGGCGTCTTCGTACATGGCATGGGCGATATCGGCATAGGTGTCGAGCACCTTTGCCGGATCCGCCGCCCGGGCGGGCGTCGCGCCGGATGCGGTGGCGGTCAGCATGCAGCCGACGGCGAATGCGGTTATGAGTCGTTTCATGAGTTTTTCCTTTGATATTTGTGTTTCTGGGCCGCCTTGGCGGCTTGGTACCGCGAGGGGTGTTGTGAAAGGGGTGTTGTGAATAAGACGAATGAGGCGACGAAAACCGGTCAATGAATCGTGGGTTTTTCGGGGCCGAAGACCGGTCCGCGTGGACGGATCATCAGCCCCGCGCCGGAAAACACGGCTGCCAGATGCCCCGCCAACTCCATCACGGTCCGCCGCGCGGTCGGGGGCAGGCGACAGGCGAACAAGGTGCTGCCGCCGCGGCCCGGGGACTGCAGGCCGGCGATGACGTCCATCAACAGGTGTTCATCCGCGCTGATGTCGGCGCAATGTGGGCAGTGAATATCGATGGTATCGGTCGCCGCAGTGGTCAGGACAGTCATCAGGCCGTCGAGGGGCGCATGGGCGGCGGGAACCCCGGCCAACTTGAAACCGGTGCGGAGAATCGTCTGATCGGGCATGTCGTCCCTAAGACCGCGCATCCAGAGCCGCACGGCCCAGAGCAACAGTTGCTCGCCGAACGGCAGTTCGATGAAAGTGGATGGGGCGGCGAAGGCGCGCATGGGGCTTAGTCGGCGCCGGCGGCGGCGTCGAAACTTTCCAATCCGTGACGCAGTCCGGCGACGAAAGAGGCGACGCCGGAACTGCGCAGCGGCACGAACGGTTTCATGGTCTGGCGGCACAGGCGTTTGACTTGAAGCGCCGCGTCGTGGCTGACGCAGTCCGTGGGGAACACCACGGCGTCGGCCTTGACCACCGCACCCGCCAGTTCGTTGATGGATTTTTCCAGGCCGCCGTCATGGTGCAGGAAATGGCCGTTCCAGGCTTCGACCAGGGATTTCAGGCGATGCACGGTCTGCTGCCGGCCGCCGACGTAAAGCAGGCTGCGTCCGCCGAGATCGAAGGGGCAGGAGGTGTCGCAGTCACTGCCGGCGGGGCCGGTGCCCCGTTCGCGGACCAGGGCCGTTTCCAGGGACCGGTTCTCGTCGAGCAGGCTGTCGACAAGGCGCGACAGTTCCTCGATGCGGCTGCGCTGTCCGCGCAGGGTGGTGTCGGCCTGGGCGGCGCGGATTTCCATGTGGCGAAGTTCGCCCTGCAGGGCCGGGACGGAGGCACAGGCGCCGTCACTGTCCAGCGTTTGCGGGGCAGCGATGCGGATGGCGCGGTCGGGATCGTGGTGCAGTTGGTCACGCAGCGCGTTGATCTGCTTTTCCTTTTCGCCCAGGCGCTGGCGGTGATGGTTTTGCTGTTTGGCAAGCTTGTCGCGCAGCCCGGCGTTTTCCTCTTCCAGGTCCGTCAGGCGGCGGATATCGCCCCGGTTGGAGGCGCCGACCAGGTGGGACAGCATGTGGACATCGGCGAACATGCGTTCCGATAGGTCCGTGGTCGCGGCGGGATGGCTAAGGATCGCCCAGTAGGGTCCGGGAATGTCGCCGGCGGCCATGGCCTCGACCCAAGCGCCCTCCAGACCCTTGGCATCCTTGATCCCGCGCAGGCGGCGGATTGCCGCCGCATGCTTGCGGTCCAACAGCTTGGTCAGCATCTTGGCCGCGCGGCCCGGCTGATCGGCTTCCTTTACGAAAAAACCGTGAAGCTGATAGTCGACGGGAAAGCCTTGGCGGATTTTCAGGGGCAGCTTGCGGGCCAGGGCGCGCAGGTCAGCCAAGGTCAGGCAGGTGCCCAGGATGGAGCAATGCCATCCGGCGGTCATTTCCCACAGCCGCTTACGCCGCGCCGTGGCGTGCAGGTGAAGATCGTCGTCGCCGCAAAGCTCGCACATGGGTGCGTTTGTCTCCGGTTGGCTGGATGGGGGAAGTTGACGGCTGTCGGTCGCCGGCAGGCATTGCTCCCAATCCGCAGGGACTGTCGATGCTGATTATGCAAATGATTATCAGTTGCACAAGTTAAAATTTCGCATCGCCCTCAATGCCCGGAAAGCTGCTGCTGAATAGGTATCAGCGCGCCAGATCGGAACGATCAGCGGAAACCGTTTTTCCTCCTGGCCGCGGCGGGAGTAACCTTGGGTGACCCACTTCAATGCCGGAGGACCGCCATGCCTGCCCATACCCCCCTGATGACCCGCCTGGGGATGACATTGCCCGTGATCCAGGCTCCCATGGCGGGAGGCAGCGATACGCCGGATCTGGTGGTCGCTGTGTCCGAGGCGGGCGGCCTGGGGTCCATGGGGGCGACCTATCTGACGCCGGAGGCGTTCCGGGGGGCGGTCGAGAAGGTCAGGAGCCAGACCAACCGATCCTTCGGGGTCAACCTGTTCGCGCCGCAGCCGGTGCCGCCGCTTCCCGCCGACGCGGAGACCACGGTCGCCGCCGTCCAGCGCGCGGGCGCGGATGTGGACGCGCCGCAAGCGGCCCTGCCCGACGCCATGACGGACCCGTTCGAGAAAACCTTCCCCGTGGCCCTTGAAAGCGGCGCCAAGGTGTTCAGTTTCACCTTTGGTCTGATTTCGTCTGAGGCGGTCGCGGCGCTCCAGGCCCGCGGCACCTTCGTCATGGGCACCGTGACCACGCCGGCGGAGGCCGTCGCAATGGAACGGCTGGGGGTCGACGCCGTGGTCGCCCAGGGAGCGGAAGCCGGCGGCCATCGGGGCACCTTCGTTGGATCGTTCGAAGCGGCGATGATCGGCACCCTGGCCCTGGTGCCGCAGGTCGTGGATGCCGTTTCCCTGCCCGTGGTCGCGTCCGGCGGAATCATGGACGGGCGGGGCATCGCTGCCGCCCTGGCGCTCGGCGCCCAGGCGGTGCAGATGGGCACGGCCTTCCTGACCTGTGACGAGGCCGGCACGCCCGAATGCTACAAGGCGGCCATGCTGTCCGCTCAGCCCGAACAGACGCGAATCACCCAGGCCTTTTCCGGCCGCTTCGCCCGCGGCATCGAAAACCGCTTCATGGCGATGATGGAAGGCGACGGGGCCGAGGCCGCGCCGCTGCCCTTCCCGTGGCAGAACGCCCTGACCCGGCCCATGCGCACGGCGGCGGCAAAGGCCGGCGATGCGGGCCTGCTGTCCCTTTGGGCGGGGCAGGGGGTCGGGTTGTCCCGGCGCCAGACGGCGGCGGAGCTGATGGCGCGGCTGGCGGAAGAAACAGACGCGGCCATCAGCCGATTAACCGCCGGTCAGGCCGCCCGGTAGCGCGCCAGCCAATGGGCGTAGGGCGGAGGCAAGGTGGCCCAGGCGGGGTTATCCACGCCCAGTTCCTGCGCCGCCATGTAGGGCCAATGCGGATTGGCCAGCAGCGGCCGCCCCAGCATCACGAGATCGACCTGGCCGTCGCGGACCATCTGGTCCGCCTGGGCCGGCTGGCTGATGTACCAGCTGGTCGCGGCGGGCAGGCCGGTTTCCCGGCGCACCCGTTCGGCGACCGGTGCCAGGAAGGCCGGGCCCCAGGGGATGTTTGCCTCCGGCGTCGAGAATCCCATGCTGACGTCTATGAAATCCAGGCCCGCTTCCTTGAAACGGTTCACCAGGGCGATGGATTCGGTGAGGGTTTCCTCGTCCCGGCCGTCGAATTCGATGACCCCGAATCGCGCCGTCAGGGGCAGGTTTTCCGGCCAGACTTCGCGCACGGCGGCCAGGGTTTCGACCAGGAATCGGCCCCGGTTTTCGGCGCTGCCGCCGTATTCGTCGTCGCGCTGATTGGAATGGGCGGAAAAGAAGCTTTGCGCCAGATAGCCATGGGCGAAATGCAGGGTCAGCCACTTGAATCCGGCGTCGCGGGCGCGTTTGGCGGCGGCGACGAAATCCCCCCGCACGCGGTCGATGTCGGCCTTGGTCATGGCGCGGGGCACCTTGGGCAGGCCCCCGCCGTAGGCGATGGCCGAGGGGGCGATGGTTTCCCAGCCGCGCGGATCGTCCGCGGCGATGTGGTCATCGCCTTCCCACGGGCGGTTGGCGCTGGCCTTGCGACCGGCGTGGCCGATCTGGATGCCGGGAACGGACCCCGCCGCTTCGATCTCGCGGGCGACGACGGCCAGGGCCTCGGCCTGATCATCGTTCCACAGGCCCGTGCAGCCGGGAGTGATGCGGCCTTCGGGCGAGACGGCGGTGGCCTCGATGATGACCAGTCCGGCGCCGCCCCGGGCCAGGGCGGGTACATGGATGCGGTGCCAGTCGTTGGGCATGCCGTCCACGGCGGAATATTGGCACATGGGCGACGCCGCGATGCGGTTGCGCAGGGTGACGTCTTTCAGGGTAAAGGGATCGAATAGGGTCGACATGGGGAAACTCCGTATATGGGTGGGGGTGGCTGTATCGCCGTTAGTTCTATAGTTCGATATATTTCGAACAATAGCAATATCAAAATTTATGTGATAAATAATCGGCCATGCGACCGTTCAAACACCCGGACATCGACGCCGTCTCGTTGGAGCATCTGCTGCATGCCCTCAGCGACCCTGTGCGCATGGACATCGTCCGCCGCCTGGCGGATGAGGGCGAGGCCAGCTGCAACGCGCTGGACGGCGGCCGCCCGAAATCGAGCATGTCCCATCACTTCCGGGTGCTGCGCGAGGCAGGCCTGGTGTGGACGCGCAACGACGGCACCGTGCATATGAACTCCCTGCGCCGCAAGGAACTGGACAAACGCTTTCCCGGCCTGTTGAAGGCGGTGCTCACGGCGAAGTGAGCCGGCCTTGCCTGATCGTCCGATTGGCCTGGGCGGCGAGGGGCGTTAGACTTCGGGATGATGAGCAAGCATTTCCTCTACGTCGCCGATCCCATGTGCTCCTGGTGCTGGGGCTTTTCCCCGGTCATCGACAAGGTCGCGCAATCCTTCGGTGACGCCGCACCCGTGCGGGTCATGGTCGGCGGCCTGCGCCCCGGCACGGTCCATCCCATGCGCGGCAAGGACAAGGACTACATCCGCGACCATTGGCAGCATGTGCAGGACGCGACGGGCCAGCCTTTTGATTTCGCCTTCTTCGATCAGGACAATTTCGTCTACGACACGGAACCGGCCTGCCGCGCCGTGGTCACGGCGCGCAAGCTGGATGAGGCCAAGGCGCTGCCGTTCCTGGCCCATCTCCACCATGCCTTCTATGTCGACAACCGCGACACGGCGAAGGAAGCGGTGCTTGCTGATATCGCCGGTGAATTCGGTTTCGACCGCGACGAATTCTTCGCCCTGCTGACCTCCCCCGACATGCGGGAAGAAACCCAGGGCGATTTCTGGTTCGCGCAAAGCTCGGGCATCACCGGGTTTCCGACGTTGCTCGCGGTTGAGGATCAGAAGGCCATGCTGGTCACGGCGGGCTATCTGCCTTGGGAAAACCTGGCGGAACCACTGACCGGTTGGGTTGCGGCCTAGGCGCTTCATTTCTTCCTTCCGTGCGGTCCGGGTTGCTTTTCCGCCCCCCCTTGTCGATGCTGCCGTTCCGGCGTGCGCAAACGTCATGCCGCGATGACCATCAATAAACGGAATGCGGGACATGGAAGCTCTTCAAGGATTGAAAGTGATTGAACTGGGCCAGTTCGTGGCCGGGCCCTTTGCGGCCAAGACGCTGGCCGATTTCGGCGCCGACGTGATCAAGGTCGAGTCGGCCGGGGCCGGCGACGGTTTGCGAAAATGGCGCATCGTGCAGGACGGAACCTCGCTTTGGTGGGAGATCCAGTCGCGCAACAAACGTTCGGTCTGTCTTGACCTGAAGTCTCCGGAAGGCCGTGACGTGGTTCTCGCACTGGCCAAGGAAGCCGACGTTGTCATCGAGAACTTCAAGCCGGGCACCCTGGAGAAATGGGGCCTGGGCTGGGACCAGCTTCACGCCATCAATCCCAAGCTGGTCATGCTGCGGATCTCCGGCTTCGGCCAGACGGGCCCTTACAAGGACAAGCCAGGCTTCGGCGTTTTGGGCGAATCCATGGGCGGGCTGCGCTATATCACCGGCGAGCCGGGCCGCGTGCCGGTGCGGGTCGGCATTTCCATCGGCGACACCCTGGCGTCGATGCACGGGGTGATGGGCCTGATGTTCGCCCTGCACCATGTCAACGTGAACGGCGGTGAGGGCCAGGTGGTCGACGTCGCCCTCTATGAATCCGTGTTCAACGTGATGGAAAGTACCCTGACGGAATATACCTCCGCCGGCGTCGTGCGCGAGCGCACGGGCAGCGCCCTGCCTGGCATCGTGCCGACCAACGCCTATCTGTGTAAGGACGACCAATACGTCCTGATCGCCGGCAACGGCGACAGCATCTTCCAGCGCCTGATGACCGAGATGGGCCGCCAGGACCTGGCCGACGATCCGGAACTGAAACATAACGACGGCCGCGCGCGGCATGTGGAGCGGATCGATGCGGCGATCCAGGAATGGGCGGCGACCATGACCTGTGACGAGGTTATCGCGCGGCTCGACGCCGTCTCCGTCCCCGTCGGCAAGACCTATACCATCGCCGACATCGTCGAGGACCCCCAGTACCAGGCGCGTGAGATGATCCTGGATACGGTGACCTCCCACGGTAAACCCATGAAGACCCCGGGCATCGTGCCGAAGCTGAGCGCCACGCCGGGCCGGGTGAAGCATCCCGCGCCGACCCTGGGCCAACATACGGACGACCTGAAGCAGCCCGGCTGGCCCCGGCGCACGGATTGAGCGCGCCCGGCATACGCACAGCAGACGAGGAACAGATGGGTAAACTCCAAGGAAAAGTCGCGATCATTACCGGATCGACCGGCGGCATCGGCCTGGGCGTCGCCCGCCGCTTCGCGGCCGAGGGGGCGACGGTCGTCGTCTCCGGCCGGTCGGAAGAAAAAGGCCGAATGGTCGTCGAGGCCCTGCGGAAGGATGGTGGGTCAGCGGACTTCGTCGCCGCCGACGTGCAGTCGAAGGCCGATATGGATGCCTTGGCGGCCCATACGGTGCGGGCGCACGGCCAAATCGACGTGCTGGTCGCCAGTGCCTCCGGCGTACCGTCGCAGGACACCAACGACCCCAGCGTCCGCGGCATCTTCAACGAGATCGACGTCGCCGCCGTGACCGAGGTCGTGTCCCGTGCGACGGCGGCGAAGCTGCTGCCGCTGCACGCGGTCCTGCCCCATATGATCGAGCGCGAAAGCGGCAGTTGCATGTTCGTCACGTCGGAAGGCGGACGGGTGCCGACGGCGGGTCAGACCACCGTGGCGCTTTATGCCGGTGGGCTGGTGATGACGACCAAGGTGATCGGCAAGGAGATGGCCCGCCATAAGGTGCGGGTCAACTGCATCGCCGTGACCCTGATTGGGGAATCGCCGTCCTGGGACGGTTTCGAAGGAAAAATCGAAATGACCGACCTGCATCGGGCGCAATACGCCCGTATTCAGCAGCGCGCACCATTAGGAATCGCCAATCCCGAGGACATCGGCGGCGTCGCCACCTTCCTGGCCTCAGAGGATTCGGCCTTTCTCACCGGATCGACCATCAGCCCGACCGGCGGCTTGACCTTTCACTGACCGGGGGCGGGTTAGACCGTTCCGTCGACCACGATTTCCAGCAAGTTCGGACCCGGGTTGGCGATGGCTTCGTTCAGCGCCGTCCGCACGCGGGCGGGATCGGTGATGCGTTCCGCCGTCAGGCCCATGCCCGACGCCACGGCGACGAAATCGATGGGCGGGTCGACGAAATCCATGGCGATGTAGTTTTCCGAGCCATGGAAGGATTTCAGGCGCTGCTTGATGATGCGATAGCCGCCATTGTTGGCGATCACGTAGGTCAGCGGCAGTTTCATGGCCGCCGCCGTCCATAGGGCCTGAATCGAATACATGGCACTGCCGTCGCCGATCACGGCGACCACGGGACGGTCGGGCTGGGCGATCTGCACGCCGACGGCGGCCGGCAGGCCCCAGCCGATGCCCCCCGACGCCAAGCCGTGATAGGCGAAGCGGTCGCGGAACGGGAACAGCTGATCCAGCAGCCGGGCCGAGGTCAGGCCTTCGTTCACGATGATCGCATTCTCCGGCAGGACGTCGGTGATCATCTTGGCAAGCTGGCGGGGGTCGATGGGCTGCGGCCCGTCATTGTCCGACAGTTCGGTAAGAATTCGGGTCCGGCGGGCCGACCAGTTGGTCGCGGCCAGGGCCTCGATGGAGGCCTTGGCGCGGGCGGCTTGGGTGTTGCCGCCGATCTTGGCCAGCATGTCGGCGAGCGCGGGCAGGGTGGTCTTCAGGTCGCCCAGGGCCGCCACCTCGACCGGATAGTTCTTGGCGATGTCCCATTCGTTGAGGCCGATCTGCACGATTTTCATGCCGTCCGGCAGCGGGTCGATGGGGCTGTAGACCGACATAACCAGGGGATCGGTGCCGAGGGCGATCATCAGGTCATAGGGCTCCAGCGCGGCGCGCGCCTGCTTCTGGCTGCGCTCCAGCGCGCCCATGAAGCAGGGGTGCTCGTTGAGGAACTGGGCGCCGTAGGGGGCGGATGATTGATACACGGGTGCGCCCAGCGTTGTTGCGAAGGCCGCGGCCTCGGCGAGTGCGTCGCTTTTCACCATCTCGTCGCCGACCACGACCACCGGGTTCTCGGCCGCCAGGATGCGTTTGGCCAGGGTTTCCAGCACCTCGTCGGACGGACGAACGCGGGTGTCGATGCGGGTTGCCGATCCCAGGTCCAGGCCCGCCTCGTCGTTGAGGATGTCGCCCGGCAGCGACAGGAACACGGGTCCCATCGGCGGCGTCATGGCGACCTTGGCGGCGCGGTGGATGATGCGGGGAAGGTCTTCCAACTGCGTTACTTCGACCGCCCATTTCACCAGCGGCCGGGCCATGGACACAAGATCGCCGTACAGCACCGGCTCCGTCAGGCCGTGGCCCTGTTCCTGCTGCCCGGCGGTCAGGATCATCGGCGTGTTGGTGAATTTCGCGTTGAACAGCGAGCCCATGGCGTTGCCCAATCCCGGGGCCACATGGACGTTGCAGGCGACCAGCTTGCCCGAGGCGCGGGAATAGCCGTCGGCCATGGCGACGACGAGCGCCTCCTGCAGGCCCAGGACGTAGGTCATGTCCGGATGGTCGGCCAGCGCGTGCATAATAGGCAGTTCCGTGGTCCCCGGATTGCCGAACATGTGGGTCACGCCTTCCTGCTTCAGCAGTTCGATAAAGGCCGAACGGCCCCAGATTTTGTTGGCGCTGGTCGTGTTGGTCATGGTGGTCTCTGCCTCGGCTGGGGGGATGAAACTGTATACAATCTGGTCTGTGCACAAAGTAACGCGCCGGGCCCGGCGGTCAATCGGGATTTGCGCTAAATATGGACAAATGCAGCGGTGGCCCCCAAATTGCCCCCATGTCCAATGAACGCAAACGCATCCTCATCGCCATCACCGGCGCCTCCGGCGCGGTTTATGGCCGTCGCCTGCTGGAAATACTGGCGGAAACGCCGGATGTCGAAAGCCATCTGGTGATCTCCAAGGCAGGGCGGCTGACCATTTCCGCCGAACTTGAGCGTGACGCGGCCGAGATCGAGGCCCTGGCCGATGTCGTGCATCTGGCGGGGAATGTGGGCGCTCCCGTGTCATCGGGCTCGTTCCGCCTGGACGCCATGATCGTCGCCCCCTGTTCCGTGAAAACAGCGTCCAACATCGCCTACGGCAATACGGGCGATTTGATCACCCGCGCCGCCGACGTGATGCTGAAGGAACGCCGGACGTTGGTTCTGGCCGTGCGCGAAACGCCGCTGCATGCCGGGCATCTGGAAACGCTGACCAAGCTGGCGACCCTGGGGGCGGTGATCTTCCCGCCCGTGCCGGCGTTTTATCAAAAGCCCCAGGCGATCAGCGACCTTGTGGATCAGACCTGCATGCGCCTGTTGGATCAGGCCGGCGTGCATCTGGACACCGCCCCCCGCTGGGGCGAGGCAGGGGGCATTGCGGCGATCGGCGGCGACAAACCGTGACGAAAATTTCAGAAGGACGGACGACCTTGCGGATACTCCTGGCGCTTGTCGGATTCATGGCCTGCCTGCATCTCGGCACATCGCGGGCGGCGGCCTACGACCTCGGCGACTTCGACTGGTGCTTCAACAATATGCCCAAGGTCTACGACCGGGCGTTCGATGCCTGTGTCGATACCAATTGCACGCGCATCAGCAACAAGAAGGTGTCCCAGAAACGGGGCTGTTATCAGACCTGCAAGGGCGAGGCCGTGGACGCCTGCCTGTCCCAGCGGGCCCAGGGACCGGCCCCCAAGACCGTAACGCCGGCCGCGAAGGCGGCGCCCGCCGAGCCGGCGGGTCCGGGCAATGCGTTCGCTGCTCCCTCAAATGCCGCCGCCCCCGAAGGCGTCGCGGCAGTGCCGACGGCGCCGGCCGAAGCAACAGCGCCGGAAACTGCCGAACGGGCGGGCTTCTTCTCCCGCTTGCTCAGCGGCTTCGGCGGCGAGCCCGATCAGCCGGCCGCCCCGCAAGCCGATGTCACTCCCAACGCGGCGCCTGCCCAAGCGCCCGAAGATGACGGCAAGCGCGAAGGCTTTTTCACGCGCATCGCCAAGGGCTTCAACGAGGGCATCACCGACGGTTTCGACGCGGACTACAATTGGTGCCGTGATCATTCGGGCGGCCATTTTCAGGACCTGCTGCAGGACTGCACGCGGGGCTGCCTCGCGGGCCCGTCGGGCAGCGCCAACAAGCGCCAGGGCTGCATCCAGTCCTGCCGCTCCAGTTCCGTCCGCGCCTGCATCGCTAAGCGGGACGGGAAGTAGATGGAGTCGCTCCTATGAGCACGGTGAGGTGAGCGTGGGTGTTTGAGGAGTGAAATTTGGCGCGAGTGGCAAGCAGTATCGGTTTTGTCGATGATATTTAGTGTCAAAAAAATAAAGTCTTCTATTCTACGGCTGAACTCAGTCTGGCAGGCTTCTCTTGCGCTGCTGCTATTTGTTGTTTGGGTGCTTTCGGTTCTGTTAGAGGTGCCTGAACATCTTGAGTATGCCAGAAACATCATTATGTCTGTTTCAGCCGCGCTATGTACGTCTAACGTCCTTTTGTATTTTTGGATTTCTTATTCTCGGCGGAGGCAGCTTCGACGCGGTGAGTCCCATTTCATTCTTTCGAATTTCCGGGATTCGGACAGGTTTGGCGATATATTTTCTGACGCCTTCGACTTCCAATCCGGGGCCATTATGGTGAAACGAGCTGTACCTAGTTTCAGTTTCATTCGATTGGCGCAGTCCGAAGATGACATCTTAGAATTGTCGGAAATCAACCATGCGGCGTTTCAGGGAACGAACTGGTCTGGAAGCAGTGAACAAAAATTTCAAAGAAACCTCAGAATATGGAAAAAAAACCCAACATCGTTCATGGTTCTTGAACAGTTTGATAAAAGCATTATCGGTGACTTTTACAGTAATTGCGTCAAAAACATTATATTTTTCTCATGCATTGTTCCGCTGACGGAGAATGGGTTTCAAAGATATTTCATCGACAAGATAAGCGGTGACAACGAGTTTCGGGCGGATTGGATCGCGCCAGCCGACAAGAAGCCACATTCTTTACTGTTGTTCACCTTTGCAAGGCATCCGGAACTAGCAAAAACGATTAGCGAAAATTGGCGCTCAAAGTTGATTTTTATGTATCTCCGTTGTGTTGCCGTTCACCTTCAGGAATTTCTCAAGACACACTACGCGGATGAAAGCGAAGCGACCGTTTATTTTCAAAACAGCGGGGTGCCGTTTCGGCGGCTGGCGAACTGCGCGAAGATGGACGAGAGTAGTCTTAGGTCGCGGGATGGTGAGGTTGTTTTCGTTACGACTTTTAGAGCTGCCGATGGAAATTTTTCTGCCACCTTTTCAGGTTCTAGTTAAGCATTGAGTGCGCTGGATGCTACTTAAAACCGATAGATATCCTTCGCCACGGCGTAGGTATTTGCATAGGCCTGGACCGACAGGTCGATGGGGTTTGCGTAGCCGCCGCCCAAGCCTAAGGACACGGGGATGCCGCGCGAACGGCATTCCGTGAGCACCAGGCGGTCGCGCTTGGCGAGGCCATCCAGAGTCAGGGAAAGGCGGCCCAAACGGTCTTCGGTCAAGGGATCGACGCCGGCCTGATAGAGCACCAGGTCCGGGTGGAAATCGAACACGGCGGGCAGGTGCTCGGCGAGGGCCCTAAGATAGGCCGCGTCCTCCGTGCCGTCGGGCAGGTCCACATCCAGGTCCGAGGCCACGCGGTGATGGGGGAAGTTCTTTTCCCCCTGCATGGAGAACACGAAAATATCCGGATGGCCGGTCAGGATGGCGGCGTTGCCGTCGCCCTGATGCACGTCCAGGTCGATGATGGCGACCCGCGCGGCCCATCCCTCGGCCAGGATCTTCAGCGCCGCGATCGCGAAATCGTTGAAAATGCAGTAGCCCGCGCCGAAGTCGCGATGGGCGTGATGGGTGCCGCCGGCAAGCTGGCCCGACAGGCCGAATTCCAGCGCCGCCTCCGCCGCCGCCACGGCACCGCCCATGGTTGCCGTCACGCGGTCGACCAAATTGCGGCTCCACGGCAGGCCGATGCGGCGCTGCGCCTGAGCGTCCAGCAATCCCTCGCGCACCGCCGCCATGTAATCGGCGTCATGGGCGCGGGCGATGTCGTCGGCCGCGGCCAGGGGCGAGGGGAGGATGCTGTCCGCCATCAGGATGCCCTCGCGCACCAAGTGTTCGCGCAGCAGTATGTATTTCCGCCCCGGAAAGCTGTGGCCGTCGGGCAGGGGAATGACAAAGCGGTCGGAGGTAAAGAAGCGCATGACGCCGGAGTCTAGCCGCCGGGGTCGCGGCGAGAAACCGCTTTGACGCGGTGGCAAAGACATTCTACCAGTTACAATTCCGTCACGGCCGACCACCCGGCGACCCCGACGCAGAGACCAAGGACCATACGATGTCGGCGACCCGGCTTATTTTCGCTGTCTTCATGGCGCAGCTTTTGGCGCAGATCGGGGCCTATACGGTGCCGGCGCTGCTGCCCATCTTCATCACCGAATGGAACCTGACCAATACGGAGGCCGGCTGGCTGACGGGTATGTGGGCGGCGGCCTATGTCTGCGCCGTGCCGATCCTGGTCAGCCTGACCGACCGCATCGATCCCCGGCGCCTCTATCTGGCCTGCGTCACCCTGACGACGCTGACCCATCTGGGCTATGCCTTCCTGGCCGACGGTTTCTGGTCGGCGCTTATCCTGCGCGCCCTTGCCGGGATGGCCTGGGCCGGCTGCTACATGCCGGGGCTCAAGGTACTGTCCGACCGGCTGGAGGGCACGGCCCAGACTCGGGGTGTGTCCTGGCATGCCGCCGGGGTCGGGTTCAGCGGCGCCCTGTCGTTTCTGTTCGCGGGCACGATCTCCAGCTTCGCGCCTTGGCCCTGGGTGTTCGGCGGGGCCAGCCTGTGCACCGTGGCGGCATTCCTGATCATGGCCTTCGCCGTGCCCGGCCAGCCTGCGAAGCCGGCCTCTGCCGGGGGCTCCGTATCGGCCCGCCCGGCCCTGTTCGATTTCCGCCCGGTGCTGCGCAACCGCTCGGCCCTGGCCTATTCCATCGGTTACGGCGTTCATTGTTGGGAGTTGTTCACCCTGCGCTCCTGGGGGGTGACGTTCCTGACCTTCACGGCGGCGGCCTGGGGCGGCGGCGAGGGGTTGATCGCCCCAACCTCCATTGCCTTTGCCATGGGCGTGCTGGGCACCTGGTCGAGCGTCGGCGGCAACGAGATGTGCATCCGCTTCGGCCGTCAGCGGGTGGTCATGGCGGTGATGGCGGTGGCCATGGTGTTCGCTCTCAGCATCGGTTGGGCGGCGGCCGTGGGCTATGGCCTCGCGGTCGCCCTCTGCCTTATGTACAACATCGCGGTCTATGCCGATTCCTCGGCGCTCACGGCCGGCACCTCGGGCAGCGCCGAGCCAAGCCGCCGGGGGGCCACTCTGGCCGTGCATTCGACGATCGGCTACATCGGCGGGTTCTTCGGGCCGTTGGTGTTCGGCATCGTGCTTGATCTCGCGGGCGGCAGCGGGGTCACCGGCTGGGTGCTGGCATTCGGGCATCTGGCCATCATCACGCCGCTGGGCATCGCCGCGTTCCTGTATCTGCGGCCCCGCGACCTACCGGGCGACCGGACGGTGAACGGGCTGAAGGACGCGGAGGACGCCGAAAAGGACAGCGCGAAGCCGGTTTGATGTCCCGCCGAAGGGCGCTATCCTCAATCCTCCCGCAACGCATTTCGTGTCCGGATCCATGAACCTGGTTCTCATCGGCGGCGCCATCGGGGGCATCGGCCTTTTCTTGCTTGGCATGCGCCTGATGACCGACGGCCTGAAACTGGCCGCGGGCGGCATGTTGCGCGACGTGCTGACGCGTTGGACGCGGACCCGGGGCCGTGCCCTGTGGTCGGGCGTATTGATCACCGGGATCGTGCAATCTTCAAGCGCCGTTACCGTTGCTTCCATCGGCTTCGTCAATGCGGGCGTGCTGACCCTGGGCCAGGCCATGTGGGTCATCTTCGGCTCCAACGTCGGCACAACCATGACCGGCTGGATCGTGGCATTGGTCGGATTCGATATAAAGATCGAGGCCTTCGCCCTGCCGCTGCTTGGCATCGGCATGTTTCTGTCCCTGACCGGCGTATCCAGCAGGCGCGGTGCATTCGGCGAGGCGCTGGCCGGGTTCGGGGTGTTCTTTCTTGGGATTGCGACCCTGAAGGCGACCTTCGCCGGCCTGGGGCAGGCTGTCGACCTGGGCGCTTTCGTAAGCGGCGGCATCCTAAACGACATCATGTTCGTGGCGATCGGCATCGTCATGACGACCCTCGTCCAGTCGTCCAGCGCCGTGATCGCCATCGCCCTGACGGCGGCGGCCGGCGGCATTCTGACGGTGGAGGCAGGGGCGTCGCTGGTTATCGGTGCCAATGTGGGGACGACCACCACGGCGGTGCTGGCGGTGCTTGGGGCAACATCGAATGCCAAGCGCGTGGCCGTCAGCCATGTCGTGTTCAACGTCCTGACGGGGGTCGTGGCGCTTTTGTTGCTGCCGGTGCTGCTGGTCATTGTCGACGCCACGGAAAAGACCCTGGCGGCGGGGGCGGGATCGACGGCGGCCCTGGCCTTGTTCCACACGGTGTTCAACGTGCTGGGCGTCATGCTGATGTGGCCCTTGGCGCCGCGTTTGGAAATCTGGTTGGCGGGCCGGTTCGTGACGGCGGAAGAGGACGAGGCGCGGCCCCGCCACCTGGACAACACGGGGTTCGAACTTCCGGCGCTGGCGCTGGATGCCATCGTGCTTGAACTGGGCCGGGTCGCGGCGGTCGCCTTCGGGATCGCGCGGGCAGCGTTCCTTGACCCTGCGGCATCGGCGGATCGGCTGCGACGGCGGCGCGGGATCATCGATGCGCTGAACGATGCCATCGTGGCCTATGTGCAGAAGCTGAGCGCGGCCAACAACGCCCAGGCCGTGGCCGAGGCACTGCCGCATCCGATCCGCGCCCTCATGCATTTGTCCGGTATCGCCGACCTTGGGTTGGCTGTCGCCGGGCGGCGGGCGGAAATCGCGGCCCTGCCGGATGATGTGGAAAATCAGATCATCAGCTACGCGACTCTCATCGTGGGCCAGATCGACGCCGCCGAACATCTGTTCGGCGAAGGGGGCGGCAGCCTGCCTACTGAAGACGCGACACTTCCGGTCTACAATCGGCTGAAGACCGCGTTTCTGGCCGCCGCATCACGCGGCGACCTGAGCGCCGATCAAACGGAGATTGCCTTGGACACCCTGCATGACCTTAAGGAAACGGCTCATCTGATCGATCGGGTCTGCAAACGCATCGCGGCCATTCATCGGGCCGCCGCGGGCGGTATCGAAGGTGAGCCGGCGGTGGAGGGCACATGACCACCGCGACCCATTGGCTTGATCGCGCGCCGGGGCTTGGTGACCTGGACGGGGAAACACGCCGGCAGTTGGAGGCCATCCGCCCGATCACCATCCCCAAAGGTCACGTGCTGTTTCGTCCCGGGGACGAGGTTACCTGTTTCGGGGTGCTGATCGGCGGCCGCGTTGACGTTTACCTGACGGGTGCCACCGGGCGCGAGATCCTGCTGTACAGCATCACGCCCGGCGAATCCTGTGTGCAGAGCACGCTGGGTCTGTTGGGCGAGAACGACTATTCCGCCGAAGCCGTCGCCGAAACGGACGTCGAAGCGGTGATGATTCCCAAGTCCCTGTTCCTCAGCCTTCTGGGAGCGTCCGAGGCCTTCCGCACCTTCGTCTTCCAGGCCTTCGCCAAGCGCCTGCAATCGGTCATGCAGGTGTTGGAGCGGGTCGCGTTCATCCGGATCGAAGCGCGCCTTGCCGCCGCCCTGTTGGAGCGCGCCGATGACAGCGGCCTGGTTCGCGCGACCCATCAGGAACTGGCGACGGCGATCGGCTCCGTGCGGGAGGTGATCTCACGGCGGCTCGAAATCCTTTCCAAGAAGGGGCTGGTGTCGCTCGACCGGGGCACGATCCAGGTTGTCAACCGCACGGGGCTGGCGGCGTTGCTGACCTGAGCGCCGCCCGCGGCCTGTGTGACCAAGTCACCGACGAATTCCCTTGGTTCTGATTGACTGGGGTCAATGCGGCGTTCCGTGCGGAGCGTAAGCTTGATCTTATCCATTCGAACGAGAAGGAGTTCCGTTCATGTTCAAGAAAAATGTCGGCGGTATTGATCGCCTGTTGCGGATCGTTGTCGGGGTCGGGCTGCTTGCCCTGTTCTTCCTGTTTCCGGAAGAGCCCTGGCGCATGTGGACCCTGATCGGCGTCGTGCCCTTGGCGACCGGTCTGTTTTCCACCTGCCCGGCCTATTCCCTGTTCGGGATTTCGTCCTGCCCGATCAAGAAGGCGCCCTAAGGCCGCGTGCCTATTACCCATAGTACGGAGGATTGCGGGATGATTTTATCCTGGAAAACCGGCGGCATCCTGCTGGGTGCGGTGTTCTTCGCGGCGGTCTTGCTTGTCAAGCCTGTCGGCGTTTCGACCCAGTTCGTGATCTTCGACGGCATCCTGTGGGACGCGGTCGATGACACCGCCGTGGTTGCGTCCAAGGACGCTAAAAGCGGCTATGCAAGCCCCAACGCCTATCTGAACAAATCGGGCGGCAAGTACGCCAAGAATGTGGCCAATCCCTGGAACTACAGCTTCGTGTTCGTGCTCGCCGTGATGGGCGGGGCGGCGCTGTCGGCGCTGTTGCGGGGCGGTGTCGCCCGCGACGAACGCGTGGCGCCGGCCATCTGGCGGGCCAACTTCGGCGATGCGGCCTGGAAACGCCAGGTCGCCGTCTTCGCCGCCGGGTTCATCGTGTTGTACGGCGCGCGCATGGCCGGCGGATGTACCTCCGGCCATATGATGAGCGGCATGATGCAGACCGCGATGTCGGCCTACATCTTCACCGCCGGTGTGTTCCTGGCTGCCTTACCGGCGGCGATCCTGATCTACCGGAAGGAGGGCTGAACCATGACCACCTTGATCCTTGCCATCGTTATTGGCGGCGCCTTCGGTTTCGTGCTTGATCGTATCGGCGCGACCAACCCGAACTTCATCATCGGCATGCTGCGGTTGAGCAATCTGCACCTGATGAAGACCATCTTCCTGGCCATCGGCACGGCCTCGGTCCTGCTTTACGTTGGACTGATTTTGGGCTTCGTCGATCCCGGACATCTTGACGTGAAGGATGCCTATTGGGGCGTGTTCATCGGCGGCGTGCTGCTGGGGCTTGGCTTCGCCGTGTCCGGCTATTGCCCCGGTACTGGTCTTGCCGCCGCCGCCACGGGCCGCTGGGACGGGGTTGTTTTCGTCCTTGGCGGACTGGCCGGTGCGGGTGCCTACATGGCGACCTACGCCTGGGTCAAATCGACCGGTGTGCTGGATCACGTATTGGGCGGAAAGGCGACCCTGGGGCCGCTTTCCGGCGCCAACTATCCGGCTGTGCTGGACAGTATCCCCGGCGAATGGATCGGTCTTGCCCTGGGTGCCTTCTTCATCGCCGTTGCGGCACTTCTGCCCGGGCGCCTGCGCGCCGGCCCGCCGAAGACGGACTGACGCGGGGGCTCCCAAAGGCGGCAGACTTGGATTAGGCGAATTCGACCAGGGTCAGCTCGAACGTCAACGCTTTGCCCGCTAGGGGATGGTTGGCGTCCAGCGTCACGTCCGCGTCGTTGAATTCGAGCACGACCAAGTGCATTGGATTGCCCGTCTCATTTGTCGCTTCCAGGACGGCGCCGACTTCCAACGGAATTTCCGCGGGAATGGTGC
Source organism: Rhodospirillales bacterium (assembly GCA_048263775.1). Lineage (GTDB taxonomy): Bacteria > Pseudomonadota > Alphaproteobacteria > Rhodospirillales > Casp-alpha2 > UBA1479. The sequence continues at coordinate 350,897 of JBLXDU010000003.1, read as the reverse complement.
CGCGCGCCACGGTTTGGACCAGGTCCGGGTTGTGGTCGCCGAAGGCGTCGTCGGGCTCCAGGGTGACTTTTTTCGTATCGCCCTCAGCCATGCCGGCCAAGGCAGCCTCTACCCCGGGAAGGATCTGCCCGCCGCCCAAGGTGACTTCCATGGGGGCGCGGTCTTTCGAGGTGTCGAAGGTCGTTCCGTCATCCAGGGTTCCCGTGTAGTGGACACGCAGGGTATCCCCGGTCGCTGCTTGCTTCATCTGTTCGCTTCCTTTTCGTTGTCATCGGCTTCAACAGAACGTCACCAAGCAACGAGACTTCGAGACGACGGTGGACAAGCCACGCGTACTCAGAGCGGACCAATTGAAGAATCCGCGGAAGGGTACAAGGGGAGGCCCAAGAGGGAAACCCTTAACCCAGGAAAAAGAATCAACAATTGAAAGGAATTTCCGTGGGTTGAAGGGGATCAGGGGGCGACGGGGCGGCCGCCTTTGACCACGGGGCCGGTCCGGGCCGGCGGCGCCAGGGAGAAACGGCGCCCGAATGTCTCGAAATAGAGCGCATGGTTGGGGCCTTCCCCGACCGCCCGCAGGCGGCGGCGGAATTCGGCCTCGTCAATACCGCCGGGCAGGCGGCAGAGGGCGTCGAAATCCTTCTTCGACCAGGCGGGCCCCGACCATTGAGCATCGAGATGGGGCAGGGGGCCGTCGACCGTCAACAGATCTTTGGCCATGCGCGTAAGTAATTCCGTGACCAGATCGCGGGCCAGGGTTTCCAGGGCCAGGCGGTCCATGGCGGGCGTAATGGCGGCCTCGTCCACGGCGACGATGGGGCCGGCGTCGATCTCCATGGTCAGTTCGTGCAGGGTCGCCCCGAAGCGGTCCAGCCCTTCATACAAGGCGAATACTGAAGGATAGATCCCGCGCACCCAGGGCGGGCCGGGATGGACGTTGTAGGCCGGGCCGGGCAGGCGGTCCAGCACCGCCTCGGGCACGATGACGTCGGTGCAGAAGGCGATCAGGCGCAGGTCGGCGGCGGGGGTCGCCGTGGCCTGTTCCAGTTCGTCGCGGCTGCTGACGCCCTGGATGCGTGCGTCAGGTGCGGCGTCCCAGAATATCCGCGTCAGGCCCGGCAGTTCGTCGGAGTCGGCCAGCAGCAGGATGTGCTTCATATCAGCCGCTCTCTCGGGCTCAGCCCGTGTTCCGCGCGAACAGGCGGTCGGCGACGTAGGGATTGGATTCCCGCTCATGCCCGAAGGTCGACAGCGACCCATGGCCGGGCACGAAGGTGACGTCGTCGCCAAGGGGGAACAGGTTTTCGCGGATGGACTTGATCAGGGTGTCGAAATCGCCGCGCGGAAAGTCGGAACGACCGATGGAGCCTTGGAACAGCACGTCGCCGACGAAGGCGACGCGCTCGCCCGCATGAAAGAACACGACATGGCCGGGTGTGTGCCCCGGGCAATGCAGCACGTCGAAGGTCTGCTCGCCGACGGTGCAGGTGTCGCCCTGGTCCAGCCAGCGGTCGGGCGTGAAGGCGCGCAATTCGCCGAACCCGTATTCCCGGCCCTGGGTCGGCAATTGGTCGATCCAGAACTTGTCCTCCGGATGCGGCCCTTCGATGGGCAGGCCGAATTCCTCGGCCAGGTCGGCAACGGCGCCCGCATGGTCGAGATGGCCATGGGTGACCAGAATTTTCTCCAGCGTCACGCCTGCTTCATCCACGGCGCCCTTCAGACGGTCGATCTCGCCGCCGGGATCGACCAAGGCTCCCTTCAGGGTGTTTTCGCACCACACCAGGGAACAGTTCTGCTGCAACGGGGTGACGGGGATGACGGCGGCTCTCATATCAACCTATTGAATTTTCTATATTAATTTTACTTAGTGAGGCCTGTCACAGCGGCCAGGGCTGAAAACCGGATAAAATTCAGACCGGTGAATCAGGCATATGTTGGCACAGACCCTACAACAACCATGGGCGGCCTGCATATTGAAAGGGTGAGAAACATGAGCGGCATGACGGCCTATTTAGGCATAATTCTGGGCGCCGCCGGTATCGTATTCGGGGTTATCGCGTTGATGGTTTCCACGGAAATGTCGCGAAGGGTGACGGCGTTGATCGACGCCCGCTTCGAACAATCCGAACTGGAACTTCTCAAAAGTCTCGACAAGCAGGACCGGGAATTGAAACGCCAGCGCCGTGTCCTTGGGGATGCCCTGAGCGAGATGGAGGAGCGGTTCAAGGCCTCGTCCGCGGGTGCGGACGATCTGCGCCAGCGTTTGAACGCCTTCAGCGATACCCTCGACGACGTGCGCAACGTGCGCCGGGTCATTCCGACGGACGAGGAACGCGGATTCACGGCAAAAGTGAAGCCTAAAGAAAGTTTTGTTTCAGCATCGCCTTTCGCGGACTAATATGTGTGGACGCTAATCCGTTGCCTTGTCCCGGCATCGGGTTGCGTGTTGCATGCCTGGCTCTTAAACGGCCGGGTTCGGGGCCAGAATGGCCGTAACGATCTATCCCGCCGTCATAAAATCAGGCGTGGAAGATAAATGTTCGGGGTGATGGAATGGGTGAAGCCTCGTCTTTCGCCGATTTGGCGACCATAGCTGCCGGAATCGCGGTGATTATCGGCGTCGTCGCCTTGCTGACCTCGGCCGAGGTGGCCAAGCGCCTCCAGGCTCTGGTTAATCAGAAACTTGCGGATAACGAAGTCAAACTGGCCGTGGCCCTGCAGCAGCAGGACCAGCGGATGACGACCCTGCGTCAAATCATGTCGCAGAACGCCGAAGACCAGGAAACGGCGATCCGCACCATGCGCCAGGATATCAAGGAACTTAAAGAGTGCGTCGGCCTGATGCGCGAAATCCTGGACCGCATGGACACCCGTAATGCCCACGATCCCAACGCCCCGCGTCACCGCCGGGCGTCGAACGGATAGTCCGCAGCGCGGTCAGCCCCGGGACGTCACGTCGCCGGTCAAGTCGTATTCATCCGCGCCCGTGATCCGGACCTGGACCATGTCGCCCGGGCGCAGGTTTTTCCCACCCGAAACGCGCACGGCGCCGTCGATTTCCGGTGCATCCGCGTAACAGCGCCCGATGGCCGGGCCGCCTGCGTCGCCGGCTTCGTCGATCAGCACGTCCAGATCGCGCCCAACCAGCCGCGCAAGACGCTTGGCGCTGATGTCCTGCTGAACCTCCATCAGGCGCTCCCAACGGTCCTGCTTTTCATCCTCGTCCAGATGATCGCCGAGCGCCTGGGCGCGTGCTCCCGCGACGTTTTCGTATTTGAAGCAGCCGACGCGGTCGAGTTCGGCCTCTTGCAGCCAGTCGAGCAGGAAGTCGAAATCGTCCTCGGTCTCGCCGGGAAAGCCGACGATGAAGGTCGAGCGCAGGACAAGGTCCGGACAGTCGCGGCGCCAACCCTTGATGCGCTCCAGCGTCTGTTCCTGATGGGCGGGACGGCGCATGGCCTTGAGAACGTTGGGGCTGGCGTGCTGAAACGGGATATCCAGATAGGGCAGGATCTTGCCCTCGGCCATCATGGGGATGACCTCATCGACATGAGGGTAGGGGTAAACATAGTGAAGCCGGGTCCACAAACCCAGTTCCGCCAGGCCCTGACAGAGGTCGAGAAACCGAGTGCGATATTCGCGGCCGCGCCATTCTTGGCGGGGGAACTTGGTGTCGATGCCGTAGGCGCTGGTATCCTGGGAGATCACCAGCAGTTCCTTGACGCCGGCTTCGGCCAAGCCTTCGGCCTCCTTCAGCACGTCGCTGATGGGACGGCTGGTCAGGGGACCGCGCAGGCTCGGGATGATGCAGAAGGTGCACTTGTTGTTGCAGCCTTCGGAAATCTTCAGATAGGCATAATGGCGCGGCGTCAGCTTGATGCCCTCGGGCGGCAGCAGGTCCACGTAGGGATCATGGGCCGGCGGCAACGCCTGATGGACGGCGGTCATCACCGATTCATACTGATGCGGGCCGGTCACGGCGAGCACGCCCGGATGGATTTCCCGGATCAGGTTCTCGTGCACGCCCAGGCAGCCGGTGACCACGACCTTGCCGTTTTCGGCCATGGCCTCGCCGATGGCTTCCAGGGATTCGTCGCGGGCTGTTTCCAGGAACGCGCAGGTATTGACGATCACCAGATCGGCGCCGTCGTAGCTGTCGACCAAGTCGTAGCCCTCGGCGCGCAGGCGCGTCATGATGCGTTCGGAATCGACCAACGCCTTGGGACAACCAAGGCTGACCAGACCGACCTTGGGGGCGGCCATTGCGGGCGGCTTCCGGCGCGGTTTGGCGGCGGTTTTGCCCATGGCGTTCGATGGGGAGGTGCTCATGGCGCCTCTATTATCCCAAAACGCGGTTCCTGTCTGGAAATTTTAAGGGCTCAGGTCGCCGCCCGGCGCCGGCCCGCGACCGCCAGAGACAGGGCAAAGGCCCCGCATCCGCCCGCCAGCACCGTGGCGCAGATCACCAGCAGCTTGGCGTATTTGTGCCCCAGCCCGAACAGGGGTTCGATCAGCGCCACATGACCGCCCGCTTCCAGCATGTAAAGGGCACCCCCGGCGATGGCCAAGGCAAAGGCGAAACCGTAGGCCCAGGCCTGGATCCGCAGGCCGCCCATGACGTTGAACAGCACCACCGGGGCCAGGAACATGGACGCCGTGCCCGATACGGCGACGGCGGCGAACAGGTCCTTGTTGCCGAGAAACAGGAACCCCAGCCCGCCCAGCAGGAACCCGGCCATGGTCAGCCGCCCGTTGCGCACGGAAGGCGCCATCACCCGCATGTCGGCAGCGACCAGCTTGGAGGCACTAGCGAAGGTTGAATCCAGGGTCGAGACCGCCGAAACCACCAGCGCCAGGTTGAACACCAGCATGGCCGGCTCGCCCAGAAGCCGGGTCAGGGTGGCCACCATGGCCTCGCCCTCACCCTTGTTCAGGCCCGCATAGACGCCGATCACGCCGAACACCAGAATCCCGGCGATGGAAATCCAGGCCGCATGCAGGAAACTTTTACGCGTCGTCGCCCGGTCGGCCAAAAAGCCGCGGTCCATCATCACCGGATCGTGCAGCGGATAGCTCCAGATCTGCAGCAAGGCGACGGCCAGCAGGATCCAACCGGGGCCGCCCGCATCAGGGCTGGAGCCGATAATGGCGGGCAGATCGAATTCAGGCCGTGTCACGGTCAGGGCCAGCAGGGCCGCCAGCCCGACATAAAGCAGGGCCGTCTGCATCACGTCCGTGCGCAGCGCCGCGCGCAGGCCGCCCATCATCGAATAGCCCAGGGTCAGAACGGCGATGCCTATGATTGCCAGGGTGTAACCGGTGGTGCCCGCCGCGCCGAAGATGATGCCGATGACCAATAGATTGGCGAACACCTCGCTCAGCAGCCGCACGCCGACCACCAAGTTGTAGGTCCAGCGGCCCATGATGCCGTAATGATCGGTGAGGAATTCCTGAACGCTGCTGGCCCCGTGATGGAAGCGGATGCGGTCGACGATCATGCCGCCGGTCAGGAAGCTGAGGTAATAGGCCGCATAGGCCAGGGCGCCCGCGATACCGTAATAAAACCCCAGGATCGCCGCGTTCATCAGGGATCGTGCGAAAATCCAGGTCGTAACCTGAGACAAAGTCAGGGTCAGCAGGCCGGGCGGGCTGCCGTCGTCATTGGCGCCTAGGAAAAAGCCCTCGGCGGTTCGGACCTTGGGCGACAGCAGAAAACTGACGACGGCGACAGCGGCAATGGCGGCAATCAGGTAGGACGTCATGGGGAAAGGGGCTCCGGCGGGTCTAAGAAGCCCCACCTTTAGCCGAGGGGCAAGCGCCGGAAAACGCACGTTTTCTTGAACGGTTTGTGAGTTCGCGGCGGCTTGGGGCCCGGCCTTGAGGGCGAATTGTGCCCACGTTTGAAAAAAAATCCTGCGTTATCGGGAATTCCCTTTGCCGATCCTGCGTCTTACAATATTGACATCAGTCAAGGACGTTTGCTCCGCATACGCCTAAAAATGCGCGAATTCGGGGACATTCCGGGCCGGGTTGCAATCGCCCGCCAACAAGGCGGTGCGCAGGAGAACGCACGATGAACTATGAAAAGGTATTCCAGGACGCCGTCGAAAAGGTGAAGGGCGAGGGCCGCTACCGCGTCTTCGCGCATCTGGAGCGCCAGGCTGGTAACTTCCCCCACGCGACCCGCCACCACCCCGACGGCACGACCTCGGACGTCGTCGTCTGGTGTTCCAACGACTATTTGGGGCAGGGCCAGAACCAGGACGTTCTGGCCGCCTTGTCGGAAGCAGGGGCGCGCATGGGCGTCGGTTCGGGCGGCACCCGCAACATCGCCGGCACGACCTATCTGCATGCCGAGTTGGAAAAGGAACTGGCCGACCTGCACGGCAAGGAAGCGGCCCTGCTGTTCACCTCCGGCTACGTGTCCAACGACGCGGCAATCTCGACCATCGCCCAGCTGATGCCCGATTGTATCATCGTGTCGGACGCGTTGAATCACGCGTCGATGATCGCCGGCATCCGTCATTCGGGTTGCGCCAAGAAGATCTACCGCCACAACGACATGGCGCATCTCGAAGAAATCCTCAAATCCCTGCCCAAGGCGGCCCCCAAGCTGATCGCCTTCGAAAGCGTCTATTCCATGGACGGCGACATTTCGCCCATGAAGCAGATCTGTGATCTGGCCGACAAGTACGGCGCCATGACCTATCTGGACGAAGTCCATGCCGTGGGTCTGTACGGTGAAAACGGCGGCGGCATTTCCGAACGCGAAGGCGTGGCCGACCGCATCACGGTAATCGAAGGCACCCTGGCCAAGGCCTTCGGCCTGATGGGCGGCTATATCGCCGGTTCCGAAGCCATGGTCGATGCCGTGCGTTGCGCCGCCCCCGGCTTCATCTTCACCACCACCCTGCCGCCGCCCCTGGTGGCTGGCGCCATCACCTCGATCCGCCACGTACGGGCGACCAACGAACTGCGCGTGCAGCATCAGGAACGGGCCCAGCGCCTGAAGGACCTGCTGACCGCGGCGGGCCTGCCGGTCATGCCCTCGGTCACCCATATCGTGCCGCTGATGGTGGGCGATGCCGTGCGCTGCAAGCAGGCGACGGACATGCTGCTGGACGACTACGGCGTCTATATCCAGCCCATCAACTATCCGACCGTGCCGGTGGGGACGGAGCGCCTGCGCATCACGCCGTCGCCGTTCCACGATGACGACGTGATGGACGAACTGGTCACGGCGCTGAAGGACGTATGGATGCGTCTGCAGCTACAGAACGCGGCGTAGGGGCGCGATCATGCGCCTGCAACTCTCCACCTGGCCCGAGGTCGAAACCTATTTGACCCAGTCCAAGGGCGTGATCATTCCCGTCGGCTCGACGGAACAGCACGGCCCCACGGGCTTCATCGGCACGGATGCGCTGTGTCCGGAAATCCTCGCTTACGGCCTGTCGGAACAGCGGCAGGCGACGGGCAATCCCGTGATGATCGCCCCGACGCTGTCCATCGGCATGGCGCAGCATCACCTGGGCTTCGCGGGTTCGGTCACGCTCCGTCCCTCGACCATGATCGCCATGGTGCAGGACATCGTGAATTCGCTCGCCAAGCACGGGTTTGAACGCTTTTTCTTCCTCAACGGTCACGGCGGCAACATCGCGACCCTGAACGCCGCGTTCTCGGAAATTTATGCTGAACATAGTCTGGGCCGAGCCGGGGACAACCGCCCGCCCTTGCGCTGCACCCTGGTCAACTGGTTCGACTGCGACAGCGTGGTGAAGATTTCCGCCGATACCTTCGGTGACGACGACGGCGCGCACGCGACCTGCGGCGAGGTCAGCCTGACCTATTTCGGATTCCAGAAGGACGCCGCCCGCGTGCAGGGGGCCGAGATGACTCCTGGCCGTGCCGGTGACGGCCCGATCTTCGATTGCGACGACTACCGCCGCCGCTTTCCCGACGGGCGCATCGGATCGGACCCGCGCAAGGCGACCATCGAGGCCGGAGAGGCCCTGTACAACGCCGCCATCGACGAGATCGGCCAGCGCTACGACGCCTTCGTCGGCGCGGCCTGACGCAACCCGGTCCGCGCCATGCAGGACCGTACCCGCATCCTCCATCTGACGGACCTGCACCTGCGCCACGCCTTGGTGGGCACGGCGAACCGGCCGGAACGCCTGTCCCGCGAGATACCCGCCGTGCTCGGCCGCCTCGCCGGACGGATCGACGCCCTGGGGGCCGATGTCGTGGTGATCTCGGGCGATCTGTTGGATATCCCGGACGAATACATCGACGGCACGAATGCGGACCCGGACTGGCGGGCGGAGACGGCGGCGGCCTCGGTCGCCGATTATCGCCTGTTCCGCGACCTGCTGGAAAATCTCGGGCGGCCCTTCGTCGCCGTTCCGGGCAACCACGACGTGCCGGAATTGTTCGACACAGCTTTTGCCGACCAGACCCCGCTGCGCGACGTTGCGGGCCTGCGCTTCGTCTGCTTTCGCGATGACCTGAACGGCGACCGGGCGCCCGTGCGGGGGGCCGAAAACCGCGCCCTGTTCGAAACGGCGTTGGCCGACAATGCGGACGGCCCGCCGCAGATCCATGTACAGCATTACATGATCGATCCGCCGACCTTCGCCAGATGGCGTTATCATTATACGGACGCGGACTGGTACCGGGACCGCATCAACGCCTCGGGCCGTGTTCGCGCGGTGCTGTCCGGCCATTACCACCCCGGCAGCCATCTGGTGTCGGACACGGGCGTGCATTATTCCGTGCCGCCGGCCTTCTGCTCGGCACCGCATCCCTTCCGCCTGGTCGACATCGGCCCGTCGGGAGTGCTTGGCATCGAAGACCGCAGCATGGACAATGGCTGATCCGGGTCAGTCGAACGGAGGGCGTCCCATGAAAAAAGCGATCATCATCTTCTTCACCGGGGGATTCCTGGGCCTTTTCGCCGGGGTTGCCCTCGGCATCTTCGCCTATCCCTATATCTTCCTGGCCGACGTCGTGGCCCAGGAAGCAGCCCCCGCGGATGCGGTCAGCGCCAAGGTTGCCACGGGCAGCTTCATCCACGCCAACCCGTCCGACCCCATCCATTACGGAAAAGGCGGGGTCACGGTCTATCGCCGCGCCGTGCGCCTGGAGCCGGATTTCGAAGTCGGCCCAGGCCCCAAATACCACGTTTACCTCGTCCCCCTCGACACGGTGACGCCGGACACCGAGATCGATAAGACCATGTTCGTCGACTTAGGCCGCCTCCGCGCCTTCAAAGGCAGCCAGAACTTCAACATCCCCAAGGGCCTGGACCTCAAGGCTTACGGCCATGTGGTCATTTGGTGCGAACAGTTCGGCGTATTGATCTCGCCGGCGAAGTTGAGTTTCTAGAGGCGCGTGGTCGGACGGGGAAGGCCCGCTTTTATTCCACGACAGCCCTTGGGGCAGGAGACGTCATTCGGTAAGGGCGGGGTATACACCGTCCTCATCATGCACCTCCAAGCCCGTCAAGGGCGGGTTGAAGGTGCAGATCATGCGCATCTCTTCTTCGGCGCGCAGTAAGTGCTTTTCATTGCCGTTCAGAGCGTAGAGCGTGCCGGGCTCGATGGGGTAGATGGGGCCATCGGGCAGAACCTCGATCTCGCCTTTGCCTTCAATGCAATAAACGGCTTCCAGGTGGTTTTTGTACCAGATCAGCGTTTCCGTTCCGGCGTGGATCAAGGTGTCATGCATGGAAAAGCCCATGCCGGCGTCGCGGAGGATCAGGCGGCGGCTGGTCCAAGTACCGCCTTTGACTTCGTGCTCGGTGCCGAGCACGTCGTCGAGTTTCTTCACAATCATGTTTTATTGATCTTTCTTTAGGCTGCGTCTGTCGCGTTTTCAGTCGAATCTTCAGAAGCGCGCTTTTTGATGACACGTGCTGCGGCTTCAACCAGCGTTTGCAGCCCCTTTTCAAGGGTAAGGTCATCGATCGTCAGCGGCGGCATGATCTTGGCGACCTGATCGTCAACACCGGCTGTTTCCATCACCAGGCCGTTTTCAAACGCTTCTTGGCAAATGTCGACGGCAAGGCCTTCGTCTTCGCTGACCAGCCCCTGGATCATCCCACGTCCTCGAACGCGCAGGTTGGCTTCCGGATGGGCATCGACGATTTCGGAAAGACGTTCGCGGATGCGTCGCCCTTTGATGGCGACGTCTTCTTCCAACACGCCGTCACGCCAGTAATCGAGGGCCTTGGCCGCCGATACGAAGGCCAGGTTATTCCCCCGGAACGTACCGTTGTGTTCGCCTGGCTTCCAGATATCCAGGTCCGGACGGATCAGAACCAGCGCCATCGGCAGGCCCAATCCGCTGATGGCCTTGGACAGGCAGATCAGGTCCGGCATGACGGCCGCGGGCTCGAAGCTGAAGAACGGACCGGTCCGCCCGCATCCCATTTGGATGTCGTCTACGATCATCAAGATGTCGTACTGGGTGCAGATGGCACGCAGCCTGCGCAGCCATTTCCAACCGGCGAGGTTGATGCCGCCTTCGCCCTGGACTGTTTCGACGATTACGGCGGCGGGTTTGTCGATGCCGCTGCCTGCGTCCTTCAACGTCTTTTCAAAGTAATCGAGCGTATCGACGTCTTTGCCCATATAGCCGTCAAAAGGCATGGTGGTGACGTTGTTCAGCGGCACGCCCGCACCCGCACGCTTGGATGCGTTACCGGTCAAGGCTAGCGCCCCTGCCGTCATGCCGTGAAAGGCGTTGGTGAAGCTCACCACGTTGGTGCGGCCCGTGACCTTGCGCGCAAGCTTAAGCGCGCTTTCCACTGCGTTGGTGCCGGTGGGGCCGGGGAACTGGATTTTGTAGTCCATCCCGCGCGGCTTCAAGATTACCTCGTGGAAGGTCTTCAGGAACGTTTCCTTGGCTTCGGTCCCCATATCAAGGCCGTGCAGGATGCCGTCTTCGGCCATGTAATCCATGACGGCCTCTTTAAGGTCGGCATTGTTATGACCGTAGTTCAACACGCCGGCACCAGCGAAAAAGTCGATGTACTGCGTGCCGTCCTTGGCAATCAGGTTGGCGTCCTTGGCCTTGGCGAAAACCGTGGGGAAACTGCGAATATAGCCACGGACATTGGATTCATGTTTTTCGAAGGTTTTCATCGGGTAATCCTCGTTAGGTAATGTCAGAGATGGGGGCAATCACGTAGAGGTCTTCCGCCTCGTGACCATGACCATCGGGGAAATCGGCGGCGGTGAAGCCGGTGCGAACGTCCAATTCGGCATTACGGCTTTTGGCGAAAGCCGCGAACAGCGCGGCGGAGGCCTTGTTTGACGGGGTCACCGTGGCCTCCATGGTGCGCACGCCTGCGTTTTCTTCTCGCGCGAGTAGATTGTCGAACATCCGTTTTGCGATGCCGAGGCCGCGAAAATCCGGCAACACGGCCACTTGCCAGATAAACAGGACATCCGGGCGCGACGGAATGCGGTGGGCCATGACGAAGCCGGCGGGTTTTCCATAAACCTCGGCAATTGCACAGGTACTTTGGAAGTGGCGTCCCGCCATCATGTATGCGTAAGGGGAATTCAGGTCCAACCCGTCAGCGTCACGCGCCAGTTCCCACATCAACGCACCCTCGTCCAAGGACGGCGCACGTATACCAACACCATCGACGTCAAGTAGGGCTTCAGTGGCGGCGACTTTGGCCTCGTATGGAGCAAGGGAGCCCCCGCCATTGCGAGTTGAAGGATCCGAGGGTTCCGGTGTCAGTGCTTGGTCGGGCATGAAATTTTCCTATTATTTTGCTGGCGATATGAACGTACAAAAAGAACCGTGCTTACGAACGTAAGCACGCCGGTTCGGTTGCCGGCCCAAAGGGCCGACTGGTGTTCGGTACTAGACCTGGAAGGGGATCAGATGTTCGGAATCCGGCATGGCGTATTTGCCAATGAACACCCAGGTTGGAGCAACGGTGCTGCGGACGCACTGAGGCACCACTGCGGCTTGCTTGCGCAGGGCGTTAACCTCATTTTTAGCGATAAGCTCAATCACTGTGGGTGTTGAATTCGTTTTCAAACATCGGGCCAAACCCTACTGTTATTATCGGAAATGTCAAATGACGGCCCCGTGACACAGGTCACCAGCATCTATAACAGGCTGTTTCCGGCTATAATCGGCTATGTTCACGATCTGACGAACGGTTCGGCTGGTTCGGGGTAAAGCGTCTCCCTCGGGCAAAGCGGCGCTTCCAATCTTGAAAACAGAATTGTATACAATCTTCCATGAATTTCGAACTCACCGAAGAACAGCGTCTGTTCCAGGACGCGGTCGGCGCCTTTGCCCGGGATCACCTGGCCGAGGGCGCCCTTGAACGCGCGCATGCGGGGGAATACCCGCGTGACGTCGCCAAGCTCATGGCCGAAAACGGCCTGTTGGGCATCACCATCGCGGAAGAGGACGGTGGCCAGGGCGGCAGCCTGATGGACGCGGTCATCGCGATCCAAGAAGTGGCGATGCATTGTCCGCGTTCCGCCGACGTGATCCAGGCAGGCAGCTTCGGCGCGATTCGGGTGCTGGCGGCCTATGGCACGCCGGACCAGAAGGAGCGCTATCTGAAGCCGCTGCTGGCGGGGGAAACCCTGATCGCCGTCGGCATGACGGAGCCCGACGCCGGCTCCGCCGTGACCGAGCTGCGCACCACGGCGACGCCGGACGGCGAGGGCCTTCGCATCAACGGTCAGAAATGCTTCACCAGCCATTCGCCGGAGGCCGACGTGTTTTTGGTCTACGTGCGGTTCGGGCCGGGCGTGGGCGGCATCGGATCGGTGCTGATCCCGCGCGACGCGGAGGGCCTGGAATTCGGCAAGCCGACGCCCTTCCTGGGCGGTGACGACTGGGCGCCCATGTTCTTCACCGACCTTTATGTGCCGCCGGAAAACATCCTGCTGCGCGAAGGTGGGTTCAAGAAACAGATCGCCGGCTTCAATGTGGAGCGCATCGGCAATACGGCGCGCTCCCTGGCACTCGGCCGCCTGGCGTTCGAGACGGCGAAGGAACATGCCAAGACCCGCAAGCAGTTCGACCGGCCCTTGGCCGAGTTCCAGGGCCTGCAATGGAAGTTTGCGGAAATGCAGATCAAGCTCGACGCCGGGCAACTGTTGCTGTATCGCGCCGCCGTGAACGCCGACAACGGCTTTCCCTCGGCCCAGGAAACGGCCATCGCCAAGGCCTTCTGCAACGAGGCCGGGCATTGGATCTCGTCGGAGGCGCTGCAGGTCATGGGCGGCATGGGGTATAGCCAGGACTCGATCGTCGAATACTGCTTCCGCCGCACGCGGGGCTGGATGATCGCCGGCGGGTCCATCGAAATCCTCAAGAACCGCATCGCCGAGGGCGTGTTCGACACCCGGTTCTCGCAGCGTCCCCCAAAAGCCAAATGAGCGACCACGCGACCTTGGTCCGGGCCCTGTTCACGCCCCGGGCCGTGGCCCTGATCGGCGCCTCGGCGGACCCCACGAAAAACTCCGGCCGGCCACAGCGGTTTCTGAAAGCCCACGGCTATACCGGCGCTGTCTACCCCATCAACCCGGGCCGGGACGAGGTTCAGGGCGTGCCTGCCTTCAAGTCCGTCACCGACGTGCCGGGCCCGGTCGATCACGCCTTCGTCATGGTCCCGGCCAAGCATGTCGAGGACGCCATCCGCGATTGCGGGGCCAAGGGTGTGCCCGTGGCGACGATCTATTCCGACGGCTTCGCCGAAACAGGGGACGAAGGCCGCAAGATGCAGGAACGCCTGGTCGCCACGGCGCGGAAGGCCGGTGTGCGCCTGATCGGCCCCAATTCCATGGGGGTGATCCATCCGGCGTCCTCGCTGACGCTTTCCGTCAATGCGGTGCTGGAAATGGAAGGCATCAAGCCGGGCGGCCTGTCGCTGATCTCCCAGAGCGGGACCATTCTGGGCACGCTTCTCAGCCGAGGAGCGGCGCGCGGCATCGGCTTCGCCCGCATGATCGGCGTCGGCAACGAAAGCGATCTGGGCGTGGGCGAACTGGTGGATCTGCTGGTCGACGACCCGGACACCAAGGCGATCCTGCTGTTCATCGAGGCCGTGCGCGATGAGGCCGTATTGGCCGCCGCCTCGCGCCGCGGGTTTGCGGCGGGCAAGCCGGTGATTGCCTACAAGCTCGGCCGCTCCGATGCCGGGCGCGAACTGGCGCTCAGCCATTCCGGCGCCATCGCTGGCCCGGCCAAGGCGGCGGATGCCTATTTCAAGGCCCATGCCATCGCCCGGGTCGAAATGTTGGAAGGTCTGTTGGAAGCACCGCCATTGTTCCTGGGCCATCCGCCCGCCAAGGGCAAACGTGTCGCCGTGGTCACGACCACGGGCGGCGGGGCGGCCTCGGTCGCCGACCGTCTGGGCTTGCTGGGGGCGACCCTGGTGCCGGCCCCGGACAGCGTGCGCGAAGCACTCCGCGATCATGGCCTGGAAATCGGCCGCGGGCCCTTGGTCGATCTGACCATGGCGGGCACGCGGGAAGGGGTTTACGGCGCTGCCCTGGAACAGCTTTTGGCGGCAGACGAGATCGATGCCGTGGTCACGGTGGTCGGGTCTTCCGGCCAGTTCAAGCCGGAACTGGCCGTGGCCCCCATCGTCGAACATGCGGCGGGTGCGTCCAAGCCCGTGGCGGCGTTCATCGCGCCCCAGGCAGACAAGTCGCTGGCATTGTTGCAGGCCGCAGGGATCGCCAACTTCCGCACACCCGAAGCCTGCGCCGATGCGGTCATGGCGTTCCTTAACCGAAGCGCCCCGCGACCGCTGCCCGAGGTCGATGCTTACGCCAAGGAGCGCGCCGGCGGCCTGACGTCCCGCGCCCCATCAGCCCTGTTGAACGAGCGGGAGGCGTCCTTGGTGTTCGAGGCCCTGGGCCTGCCCATCGCCCCGGCTCAGGTCATCATGTCCCCGGGGGAGCCCATCGCCGTGCCGTTCCCGGTCGCGGTCAAAGTGCTGGCCCGCGACATTCAGCACAAGACGGAACGCGGTTTGGTGCGCCTCGGTATCGACACGCCCGAAGGGGTGTGGGATGCCGCCGAACAATTGCTGGCCGAGGTTCCGGAGGCCGAGGGCATTCTGGTCCAGTCCATGGCCCAGGGCGTGACCGGCGAGGTCATCGCCGGATACCGCCTGGACCAGGAAGCGGGGCCCATCGTGCTGGTCGGCCCTGGCGGCATCATGGCCGAGGTCTATGACGATGCCGCCGTGCGCACGGCCCCGGTGGACGAGGCCGAGGCCATGGCCATGATCCGGGAGGTCAGGGGCCTGGCGCCGATCCGCGGCTTCCGCGGTAAGCCGGCTGGCGACCTGGTGGCATTGGCTAAGGCCGTCGCGGCCCTGTCCAACCTGGCCGTGCTCGACACGCCGGTGCTGGAGGCCGAGATCAATCCCTTGATGGTGCGGGGCGAAGGACAGGGCGTTGTCGCCGTTGATGCGCTGCTGCGGCTCAAATCCCGCTAAGTCTGACTTTAGTTAAGCTTGCTTTGAACCGCCACGGGATCGGCGTATCCTTGGCGATAATAAAGTGCCGATAAGGCCGATTGGGAAAAGCAGGTGCAGGGAGGCACCCCATGACCAGCCAACAGAACGACATCGAACGCCGCCACGCGAGCGCGCGCATGAGCCAAATCGCCGCCACCGCCGATACGGTCTATCTGGCGGGGCAGGTCGCCACGGGCGATGCCCGGGGCGCCAGCGTCGCCGAGCAGACGCGGGAAATCCTCGGCAACATCGATGCCTATCTGGCCGAGATGGGCACCAATAAATCGCGGATACTGCAGGCCCAGATCTGGCTTAGCGACATGGCCTGTTTCGCCGAAATGAACGAAGTGTGGGATGCCTGGGTCGACCCCAAGGCGACACCCGTGCGTGCCTGCGTGCAGGCGGCCCTGGCGTCGCCCGACTGGAAGGTCGAGATCATGGTGACGGCGGCACGCTGAGAACATTGACCAAGCAGGAAAGACACGTCCACATGACCACAACGAAACGCGCGGTTGTCGTAATCTGCGACGGCCTGCGGGCCGACATGATCACTCCGGACTGGACCCCCAACCTGTGGCGGCTGAAGGCGCGTTTCCGCACCTTCGCCAACCACCGCAGTGTCTTTCCCTCGACCACGCGGACCAATGCGGCATCGCTTGCCACCGGCTGTTATCCGGCCCGTCACGGCCTGGAAGGCAACGCCATGGCCCTGGAAGAGGACGGCCGGTTCGAGGTCCTGAGTGTCGGCCCCCCAGGGTTCCGCGACCGTCTGGAAAAAGTGCGGGGGCGGACCCTGACAATGCCGACCCTGGCCGAGCGGGTAACGGGTACCGGTGGCCGGGCGGTGGTCTATTCCAACGTGTCGCCCGGTGCGGCCATGTTCCATGATCCGGACGGTCACGGTTTCATTTATCATCGGTCGTTCTCGCAAGGCCCCGGCCGCGCGACGCTGGACCCGTTGGGGGTCGAGCATACGGCGGCTGGCGACACGGTTATGACCGACCGGTTCCTCGATGAGGTGCTGATCCCCGGCGGGCCGGAATACGCCCTGATCTGGCAGTGCGAGCCTGACCATACCCAGCACGCGGTCGCGCTGGGATCGCCCGAGCATCTGGCGGTCATCGCCGCCGCCGATGCCAACGCCGGGCGCATCGCCGACCGCGTCGAGGAACTGGACCCGACCGGGGAAAACATCCTGCTGCTGGTGGGCTCCGACCACGGTCACGAGACGACGACCGAGATCGTCGACCTGGACGAGGTCCTGGTCGCGGCCGGCCTGAAGGACGGGCCGGACAGCCGCGAGGTCGCCATCGCCCCCCAAGGCACGTCGGTGACGATCTATCTGGCGCCCGAGGCCATGGAGCGGGAAGCGGCGATCGTCGCCTTCCTGATGGCGCACCCGGCGGTCGGCGGCGTCGTCCATGGTGCAGACCTGGCGAAGCTGGGCATGCCCGTGGGTGAGGGCGTGCCGCGTATCGCCGTGACCGGTAAGGTGACCGATGCGCCGAACGAGTTCGGGGTCAAGGGCGGATCCGTCGCATTCCAGGGTACGCTGAAGATTTCCAACAATCAGGGCTGTGGCCAGCACGGCGGCCTGGGCGCCTATGAACAAAGCCCCTTCGCGATGGCGCGCGGACCGCTCTATGCGGGCGGCACGGAAAGCGGGGACCCGACCAGCACGGTCGACCTGGCGCCGACCATCCTGCGCCATTTGGGACGGGAGCACGCCGACATGGATGGCGCGCCGCTGCCCTGACCACAGAGTCAAAGGACCTTCCAGATGACCAAGATCAACATTCAGTTCTCCCGCTTTTCGGCCTTTTACACGCCGTTGATCGCGACCATGGCCGGGGGATTCCTGACGGACGAGGGCCTGGAGTATGAATGGTCCAAGGCGGCCAACAACGACGCGGCGTTGCAAAACCTGGCCGATGGCACGGTCGACGTCGCCCAGTCGGCGGTGGGCGTCAGCCTGATTCAACTGGCCCGGGGCGACCGGCCGGCGGCCCGCCATTTCGCCCAGATCAACGAACTGGACGGCTTCTTCCTTGCCGGCCGCCACGTCGATCCCAATTTCCGATGGGCGCAGCTTGAGGGCGCGGACGTGCTGGTCGACCACGGCCTGCAACCCATGGCCATGTTCAAATACGCCTGCATGAAGGCGGGCATCGATTTCGACAAGCTGAACGTGATCGACGCGGGCGGCGGGGCCGATATGGAAAAGGCCTTTCGCGCCGGTACGGGCGATTACGTCCACCTGCAGGGCCCGGCGCCGCAGAACATGGAATACGAAGGCGTCGGCTACCCCGTGGCCGAGGTCGGCAAACCCATCGGGCCCTGTGCCTTTTCGTCGCTGGCAGCCATGCCCGCATGGCTGGCGACGGACGCGGCCAAGGCCTTCACCCGCGCCTATACGAAAACACGGGTCTGGATTAACGAGGTCCCGGCCGACGAGGTTGCCCGCAAGGTCGCCGAATTCTTCCCCGAAACCCATGCTTCGGTTCTGGCCGAATGCATCGCGGCTTACCAGGGGCTCGGCAATTGGGCGCCGCGTGTCGAAATCACCGAAGCCTCTCTTGCGGTGGCCCAGGAGGTGTTTCAGTTTGCCGGGCACATCAAGGCGCCTTATCCCTACGATGTTCTTTGTGCCCATCCTCCCGCCGTCTGATCCTGGGATCGCCCACCCGACCATGCCCAATACCTCAGACCTGAGCGGCGCACCGCCCCCGCCGCCGCCCGACACAAGCGGCGCCAACCCATGGAAGACACGCCTGCCTATACTGGTCGGCGCCCATGCGGTGGGAACGTCCAACTGTGTCGCTGTGCTGTCCATGGCGCCGGTGATCTCGGCTGCGTTTGGCCTGACGGCGACCCAGTTCGGGATATTCATTTCCTGCTATTACGGGGGGCAGGCGATCTTTTCCGTGCCCGCCGGCGGCGTTACCGACCGTCTGGGTGTTGGATGGAGCCTCGTCATCGGCCATGCCATCATGGCGCTGGCGGCGGTATTGATCAGTCAGGCGCCGACTGTCGACATCTGCATGGTCGCGGCCTTCTTCATGGGCGTCGGCTATTCCATGCTGAACCCGTCAACCGCCAAGGGCGTGTTCGAATGGTTTCCCGCCCATCGCCGGGGGGCGGCCATGGGGATCAAACAGGTCGGTGTGCCGATCGGCGGGCTGGTCGGAGCAGCCTGCGGCTTTCTCGCGGCCAGTCACGACTGGCAGGTGCTGATGTTGGGCGTGGCCGGGATCATCATCTTGAACGGCGTGGCCTGCCTGACCCTGGTGCCCGTATCGACCAAGGGCGGGGGTGCGCGCAAGAACATCGCCGCCGTGGTCAAGGACGGGCGGGTGAACGCCTTCGCCATCGGTGGCGGCGTCATCAACATGGGGCAGACCAATTTCTTTGCCTTCCTGACCCTGTTCCTGGCCGAAGCCGCGCGCATGGGACAGCAGACCGTCTCCACGGCAATGGCCGTGGCCCAGGCGTCGAGCGCCGTCGGGCGCATGGGGTGGGGGGCGATTTCCGACAAGGCCTTCGGCGGTCGGCGTATCGTCACCATGACGGTGATCTGCGCGGCGGCCGTCGGGTTTTTTGTCATGATGCCCTTGGTGACCGAATCCTGGGGCATGGTCATGGGGTTTGGGTTGGCGTTATGCCTGGGCCTGACCATTGCGTCCTTCCCGCCCGTGGCCCAGGCCATTCAGGTGGAAATGGTCGATCCGCATTTGGCCGGCTCCGCCGTCGGCTACAACATGCTGTGGACGCATGGCTGTGCGACCCTGGCACCGATCGTGTTCGGCTATGCCGTCGATCATTTCGGCGGGTTCACCAGCGGGTGGCTGGTCACGGCGGGCTGTGTCGCCGCCGGCACGCTGGTCATCTATGTGTTGGTAAGAACGGGGCCGCGTCGGCGCATTTATGGGCGCTGAAGTCGCTGTGCCGCAGGAAACAGTCACTGCGTTTCAAAGAACCGTTTCCATTTTTCGTTTTCGGTCTGCCAATCAGAATAGGAAATGACGTGGGTGACCGTCTCGCCGTCGTTCGACATGGGCAGGCGCAGGCATTCCTGAAACCGCGACGGCTGGTCGGTTTGCGGCTGCAGGTCATGGACAAAGGCCATGGCTTGGCGTTCCGCGACGACCATGCGGTATTCCCGGTCGATCGCACGACCATGTTCCTCGGGTAAATGGTCCAAAGGGGAGCGGCCCGTGTAATCGAACCCCTTCACGTCGGCATGTCCCGTGCCCCAGAAGCGGTACCTGAAATATTGCGGACTCTCGATGACTTCGACGACGGTGAGGTAGGGGACGGCAGCCGCAGGATATTTCAGAAGATCGGCGACGGCCCATGGCGGTGCGAATGCATCTTTCTTTAATCCGTTCCAAACCTGCAGAACCGGCTGAAACAGAGGGCCGCCCAGTTCGGATGCCGCAAGTTGATGATGAATGAGCTTATAAGTCGGCGTTGGATTTCGAATGTCGCACCTCTTTCTTAGGCCCCCGAATTCTGGGACACGTTGAAATAAAACACCGCAAGGACCATGCCAAGTTCTGAGTCATTGGCGTCGCTCGGGGGGTAAAATTTTCATGTGGTGGACAAAAGAAAAGGCCCGGAAACCCGGGCCTTTTCCAATTCGATGACCGTGTTGTTCTAGGCGGCCCGGACATCGGTCAGGAACCGCTCCACGACGACGCGGAGGTTCGCCGCTTTTTCGCTGAGATCGCGGGACACGCCGAGCACTTTCTCCGAGGCCTGACCTGTATCGTTGGCGGCCTCGTTGACCGAAACGATTGTCGATGTCATTTCCTGCGTGCCCAAGGCAGCCTCTTCGACATTGCGAGCGATTTCCTGGGTCGCCGCCTGTTGTTCCTCGATTGCGGCCGCGATGCCGGTGGCAATGTCGTTAATCTCCGAGATCACGGATGTGATCTCTTCCGTTGCGGCGACTGCCTGTTGCGTCGAGTTCTGGATACCGCCGATCTGTTGGGCGATTTCTTCGGTTGCCCGCGCGGTTTGATTGGCCAAATTCTTGACCTCGCTGGCGACCACGGCAAACCCCTTGCCGGCATCGCCGGCGCGGGCCGCTTCGATTGTCGCGTTCAAAGCCAAAAGATTGGTCTTTTCCGCAATGTCGCTGATTAGGGCCAGAACTTCGCCGATCCGCTGCGCTGAGGCGGCAAGTTCAGAGACCGTTTCGCGGGTTGTTTGGGTTTGGTCAACGGCTTCACGCGTGATTTGGCTCGACCGCGAGACCTGTCTGCTGATCTCCTGGATCGAACTGGTCAGTTCTTCGGTCGCGCTGGCGACGGTGGTGACGTTGTTTGATGTCTGTTCTGATGCCATGGCGACGGTGCCCGCCTGATGAGCCGTGTTCTCGGCGGTCGTCGACATCGCTTGTGCCGTATGCTCCATATCGGCCGTCGAATTGGTGACGACAGCCAGAACGTCAGAAACGGACGCATCGAAATCGCGGGTCAACTGGTCGACACGCTGGGTGCGTTTCTCTCTCGCCTGCTGTTCGCGGCGTTGATCCTCGGCTAAGTGGTCGGCGGCGACCATGGCATCCTTGAACACTTGCACGGCGGCGGCCATACGGCCGATCTCGTCACCGCGGTCGGTCGCTGGTACGGGTTTAGTCATGTCACCGGCCGCCAATACACCCATGAATTCCGTCATCGCGCCGATCGGGCGGGTGATGGAGCGCGACACCATCAGGATAAGACCGGTCATGAGAACGATCACCACGGCGCCCGCTAGTCCCAGGGTCACAACCTGCTGGTGGAACGCGGCCTCGACGTCGTCAACATAGACCCCGGAACCGATGATCCATCCCCAGGGCTTAAACCCGGTGACGAAGGAAATCTTAGCCACCGGTTCCTCGAAGCCGGGTTTCGGCCAATGGTAATGGACCGTGCCGTTGTCTTTGGACGTCACGACATTGACCATTTCGCGGAACAAGGCGACACCGTTCGGGTCCTTGAAGTCGATCAGGTTCTTGCCGTCGAGCTTCGGATTGATGGGATGCATCAGCATCACGCCGGCCATGTCGTTGATCCAGAAATACTCGTTGCCGCCGTAGCGCAATTTCTTGATTTCGGCCATGGCGCCGGCTCTGGCCTCTGCGTCGGTCAGGTCGCCCTTTCTGCTGCGTTCCTCGAAGCTTTGTGCGATGCCGTTTGCCAATTCGACAGCGTGCTGGATGTCTTGAGCGCGGGATTCGTAGAGCTTTTCACGGAACTCGATCAGATTGAAGGCGAACAAGGCGACCGAGCCGACGATGAGCAGGGGGATGATTAAGGCAAGCTTGGCGCTGATGGTGAGGTTAGGTAGACGGGCCATGTTGTTGTCTCCGGTGGTTTCTTTTGGCGCCGATAATGGCGAAGCCAGGTGAGTTGGTCTTGAAGGGGGAGTTTGTGGTTCGTGTTTGATACGGGGGTATGTACGGCAGAATATTCGAGATTATGCTGCATTGCACAAAAATTAGTTCACAAACGCGTCATTCGTATGTCGACCCTGACCAAGCGTCCCTTCGGAGGGGGCATGGATCACAAAAAAAGCCCGCCGTTTCGGCGGGCTTTTGATTGGCGGTGTGTTGTTAGGTGTCAGATATGGACGGTCGTCATTTCGATATGGCGTTCCGCGATCAGGTCGGCGACGCCGTCACGGAATTTGATGTAATGGGGTTCCTGGCGGTGGGAATCCAGCGCCGCCTCGTTGGTGTAGACCTCATAAAAGAAGAAGGTGTCGGGATCGTCCTTGGACGTCATGACCCGGAATTCGTGGCAATTGGGCTCATCCCGCATGGCGGCGACGGCGTTCTCCATAATGATCGGCATGAACTCCTTGCCCTTGCCGGGCTTGCATTTGATGGTGACGATGATGGCAAATTTCGAGGCCATGGTCGGGGATCCTCCCTTGGGATGTTGTTTGTTAAATTAGATGGGCACCGCCCATTTGTGGGTGACAGATTGTGTACAATTTCCCAATATGCGCGCCGTAACACAAGACATAAGCACACCAACAACAATAACCATTCCACCCGGAGGACACCCAAGCATGAGCGACAAGCCGCTCTATACGGCGGACCTGTGCGACGACCATCCGGACGTCCGCGTCTGTCAGTTGACGTTCATTGATTTCGCCAAGCGCAGTCATTTTCACGGCCAGATCACGACCTTTTCCACCTTCGAGGATAACCAGGGCATTCGCGAGATCCTGGCTGAAGGCGGCAAGGGCCGGGTGCTGGTGGTCGATGGCAGGGCATCGCGCCGTCGCGCCTTGACAGGCGGCAACATCGCCGCCGAGGCCGAGCAGTATGGCTGGGAAGGGTTGGTCTACAACGGTTGTATCCGTGACCAGCATGAGTTCGTCGATCTGGACCTGGGCGTTAAGGCCATTGCCACGACCCCCATGCGTCCGCGCGTTGACGGCACCGGCCTGCGCGACGTGGATTTGAACTTCGGCGGTATCGTCATCCGTCCCGGAGAATACCTGTACGCCGACAAAGACGGCGTCATTGTGTCGGAGAAGAAACTACATGACTGACCAATCGAAAGAACTGTCTGACGACATCATCGAGAAATTTCAGGTGATGCATGAGTTCGCCAAGGCAGCGAAGAAAAACCTGAACAAGAACATCTTTGATTACGTGTTCGGCGGAGCCGAGACCGAAACCACGGTCAAGCGCAACCGCATGGCCATTGAGACTTATGCCCTGCGCCCGCGCGTCATGCGTGACGTGTCGAAAATGGATGCCGGCAAGGACCTGTTCGGGATGCGGCTCAAGCTGCCGGTGTGCCTGGCGCCCATCGGGTCGCTGCAGCAGATCTCGGCCGGCGGCGGCGCTTCGGCAGCCAAGGCGGCTGGCCGCTTTGGCTGCGCCCACATGCTGTCCAGCGTGTGCGAGCCGGGCATGGACGACGTCGCCAAGGCGGCGCCCGATGCCTGCCGCGTGTTTCAGCTTTATGTGCGGGGAGATGAAGATTGGGTCGATGATAAGGTTCGTCAGGCGCAGGACCTGGGCTACAAGGCCTTCGCCGTGACGATCGACCTGGACGCCTATTCCCGGCGTGAACGCGATTTGTCCAAGCGCTTTGTCACCGCAGGTCGCCAATCCGCCGTGGGCGAGACACATCAGGCCCGATTTAACTGGTCCGACGTGGACCGGATCAAGAAGATCTGCAATATCCCGTTCATCTTGAAGGGCATCGCCACGGCCGAGGATTCCAAGCTGGCGGTCGAGCACGGCGTCGATGTGGTCTACGTGTCCAATCATGGCGGGCGACAACTCGACCACGGGCGCGGCTCTCTCGACGTCTTGCCGGAATGCGTCGATGCTGTGGCCGGCAAGGCCAAGGTTTGGGTCGACGGCGGTTTCATGCGCGGCACGGACGTGGTCAAGGCGATGGCGCTTGGCGCCGACATGGTCGGCCTTGGCCGTCTGCAGGCCTTAGCCCTTGCGGCCGGCGGCGAGGACGCCCTTGTCCGTATGCTGGATATTCTGGAGCAGGAAGTGAAGATCGCGCTGATGCTGTCCGGCGTCACCGGCTATGACGAGCTCGGTCCGGAATACGTGCACAAGGAATACCCGGCCTATCCGCCGCACCAGTTCTCGGCTTTTCCGTTGCTGGATGACGGTTACTGAGCAGGCGTCCGGGAACGCATTCCAAATGCAAAGGCCGGCCTCGTTTCCGAGGCCCCCCTTTGCTTTATATATTGCCGGAGCAGAAGAGGGGCTGGCTCAGCCGATCTTCTTTTCCCCGCCGTCGCGGATGTACTTGTAGACGACGGTGAAGTCGGAACCCGGCATGTCCTTCTCGCAGCCGTCGAAAATTTTCGAGACCAGTGTGGCGATGGCGTTGGGCGTACCGGCCTTGTCCGAATTTTCGCGGAACAGGCGTACGTCCTTGGCCAATAGCTTGGTGAAGAAACCGGCGTTGAAGTTCTCCGTCATGATCTGATTGGGGAACTTATCTAGGCTGGCGGTGTTCATGCCCGTGGACACGTTGACCACGTCTAGAATCGCCTTCATCTCGACCCCCTGGGACAGGCCAAACAGGACCGCTTCCGTGGTCGCCGTCGTCGCCGTGGCAGACAGGAAGTTGTTGAGCATCTTCACGACTTGACCCTGGCCCGGTTTTTCACCGACGTGGAAGGGGTTCTTGGCGAAAGCCTTGAACACATCCATATGGGCGTCGAACACATCCTTGGGGCCGGAGCCCATGATCGCGATGGTGCCGGCGATGGCGCCCTTGCGGCCGCCCGACACGGGAGCATCGATATAAGTGATCTCGGCGTCCGTGAAGATTTTGTCGATGTCCTGGGCTGCCGCCAGGCCGATGGTCGACAGGTCGATCACGACCGACGTTTTGCGGTCGTTGACCTGGACGATTTCCTTGGCGACCGTCGTGCAGATCGGGCCGTCGGGCAGGGACAGGAACACCGTGTCCGCATTGGCCAACACGCCGGCCAGGCTGTCGTGGGCGATGGCCTTTTCGTGAGCGCGGTCCTTGGTGCCTGCGGCGTCGTATACGTGGACCGGAAGTCCGGCCTTGGCGATGTTGTCGGCCATGGGGCCGCCCATCTGGCCCAGGCCGATGAAACCGTAGGTGCGTTGGTTGGTCATGCGTCAGTCCTCCAGATCGGTTTTGACGTCGATCTTGGAGATGTCGATGCCTTGTTCGTTGAACACCTCGCGGGCCAGACGGAAGGCCTCGATGCCGGCGGGAATGCCGCAATAGATAGCGACCTGGGTGCAGATTTCACGAAGGTCGGCGACGGTCAGGCCGTTGGTGATGGCGCCCCGAAAATGCAGCTTGAATTCATGGGGCCGGTTCAGCGCCGCCAGCATGCCGAGGTTGAGGATTGAGCGGTCGCGCTTGGACAGGATGCCCCGGCCCCAGCTTCCTCCCCAACAGTATTCGGTCACGAACTCCTGGAAGCCCCGGTTGAAGTCGTCGGCGCCGCCCATGGACTTATCCACATAAGCGTCGCCCAGCACCTCGCGCCGGTATTTCATACCCATGTCATGCATTTTCGTCGAATTGGCCATTTTGGATGGTCTCCCTCGGATGTTGAAAGTGTCACTTTGTATACATTCCTGAGGAGGGGGCATACACCAGAACGGCTGTTGGGCAAGGCAAATTTTTTGATTCGGTTAAAAAACAGCCGCAGAAAATCTTCGTGTGAAAAACCAAAATTGAGTTGTGAACCCGTTGACAACGGCATGGGGGGCTTCTAGGTTTCCCCCCTAACCCAGGGAGAAAAATAAGAAACTCCCGCATCAAAAACAGTGGGAAGGAAACATTCTGTGGGGGCACTCCTCGAGATTGATAATCTCCAGACGCATTTCTTTACGTCTGGGGGAACCGTTAAAGCTGTTGACGGCGTGTCGTACGACGTCAACGCCGGTGAAACCGTCGCCGTCGTGGGCGAGTCCGGTTCGGGGAAATCCGTTACCGCGCTCAGCATTCTGCGTCTGATCCCGAAGCCGCCCGGCGAAATCGTCGGCGGCGAAATCCGTTTCCAAGGCAAGAACCTGGCGTTCTGTACCGAGGACGAGATTCGGGAAATTCGCGGCCGCGATATCTCCATGATCTTCCAAGAGCCGATGACGTCGCTGAACCCGGTTCTGTCGATCGGCCTGCAGCTGACCGAGCCCATGTTGGCGCATTTAAATATGTCCGAGGCCGAGGCCAAGGAGCGTGCGGTCAAACTTCTGGAACTGGTCGGTATCAACGAGCCGCGTCGGCGCATCGAACAGTATCCGCACCATCTGTCGGGCGGCATGCGTCAACGCGTCATGATCGCCATGTCGTTGGCGTGTGAGCCGAAGTTGATCATTGCCGATGAGCCGACGACAGCTCTCGACGTGACCATTCAGGCGCAGATCCTGGAGCTGATGAAGAACCTGACCCGCGAAATGAACGTGGCGATGATCATCATCACCCATAACCTGGGTGTGGTTGCGCGTTATGCGGACCGGGTCAACGTCATGTATGCGGGGCGCATCGTCGAAACAGGCAATGCATCGGACATCTATCACCGTCCGCGTCATCCCTACACCCTTGCGTTGCTCAAGTCCGTGCCGCGCATGGACCGCCCGCGTCAGGCCAAGCTTGATCCCGTCGATGGACAGCCGCCGGATCTCACCCGCCTGGACGGTGGTTGTTCGTTCCGGCCGCGTTGTAAGTTCGCCATCGACAAGTGCAAGGAATCGTACCCGCCGCTCGAGGAAATGGGCGACCAGCACTTCAGCGCATGTTTCCGGTCTAAAGAAAGTTTGGCGGAGATCGAACTATGAGTGAAGCCCAGACACAGGCCGGCGCGGATTACGGCTCTCAATTCCGCGGTCAGGTTTCTGACGAAGTCCTGATCACAGTGAAGAACCTGAAGATGCACTTCCCGATCACGGAAGGCATCATCGTTCCGCGCAAAGTGGCCGATGTGAAGGCCGTCGACGGTGTCGACTTTTACATCCGCAAGGGCGAGACCCTGGGTCTCGTCGGTGAATCCGGCTGCGGCAAGACGACTACGGGACGTTGCATCTTGCGTCTCGAAACTCCGACCGCCGGTGAAATTCTGTACGACGGTAAGGACATTTGTCAGCTCAACAACAAAGATCTGATCGACGTCCGCAAGAAGATCCAGGTCATTTTCCAGGATCCGTACAGCTCGTTGAATCCGCGCATGAAGATCGGCGAGATCATCGGGGAGCCGCTAAAGGTTCACGGCATCATCCCCGATGAGGCCAAGCGCCGCGAGCGCATCGGCTATCTTCTTGGCCGTTGCGGTCTGCATCCGGATTTCGCGGACCGTTATCCGCACGAAATGTCGGGTGGCCAGCGTCAGCGTGTGGGTATCGCCCGGGCGCTCGCGATGGAGCCGGAGTTCATCATCTGTGACGAAGCTGTGTCGGCGCTCGACGTGTCGATCCAGGCTCAGGTGATTAACCTTCTGGAAGAGCTGCGCGAAGAGTTCAATCTGACGTATCTGTTCATCAGCCATGATCTCTCCGTCGTTCGCCATATCTGCCACCGGGTCGCTGTCATGTACCTGGGCCACATGGTGGAACTGGCCGACTGCGACGAACTGTTCGACCATCCCCTGCATCCCTATTCGCAGGCGCTATTGGCCGCGGTGCCGATTCCCGATCCAGATCTGGAAAAGACCCGCGCGCACACGATCATCAAGGGAGAAATTCCTAGCCCGATTAACCCTCCGTCGGGCTGCGTTTTCCATCCCCGCTGTCCTTTAGCTGTGGACTCGTGTAGCCAAAATATTCCAGACTTCAGAGAAGTGCGACCTGGCCATTGGGTGGCCTGCACGGAGGTGTGATCTCCCCCTTTTCAGGGAGGACACAAAAGAGTGGGGAGTGATCGAACATTCCTCGAACCATAAATGGGTAAGGAGACTTCACATGAGTAAATACGCGCGTTTCGCGTTGGCACTCGCGGTGGGCACTGGGCTCGCCATGGGTGCGACCGGACCGGCAAAGGCAGAGACGCCGAAGAAGGGGGGGACCCTCTCTTACATCGTCGCTGCTGAAGCGCCGTCCTACGATTTGCATAAGGAATCGACCTTCGCGGCGGTTCACCCGATCCGGCCGTTCTACAGCCTGCTGATTCGGGTCAACCCTGAGAACCCGCAGTCGCCGACGGACTTCCAGTGCGACCTTTGCGTCGGCGAAGTTCCGAAGCCGACCGATGGCGGCAAGGTCTTTACCTTCAAGATCAAGAAGGGCGTCAAATTCCATGACGGTCAGGTTCTGACCGCTCACGACATTGTTGCCACCTACAACAAGATCGCGTTTCCGCCGGAAGGTGTCGCTTCCGTGCGCAAGGCCTTCTTCAAGATGCTCGACAGCGTTTCCGCGCCGGACGACGAAACGGTCGTCTTCAAGCTGAAATTCGCGACCGGCTCGTTCCTGCCGGTTCTGGCCAACCCCATGAGCCCGATCTATTCCGCCAAGGACCTCAAGGAGCATGGCTACGACTGGCATGAAAAGAACGTGAACGGCACCGGCGCCTTCAAGTTCAAGGAAGCCGTTGCGGGTTCGCACGTCGATGGCGTGCGGTTCGACGACTTCCATGTCAAGGGCAAGCCCTACCTGGATGGTTTCCGGGCGCTGATCTCGCGCAAAATGGCCATCCGCGTTCAGGCCATCCGTGGCGACCGCGCGGCCATCGAATTCCGTGGTTTCCCGCCGAAGCAGCGTGACGACCTTGTCAAGGCGCTCGGCAAAGACATCACGGTCCAGGAAAGTGACTGGAACTGCGTGCTTCTTTACACGCCGAACCATGGTCGTCCGATCATGCAGGACCCGCGCGTCCGTCAGGCTCTGACCCTCGCCGTTGACCGGTGGGGCGGCTCCCAGCACCTGAGCCGTATCGCCATCGTCAAGACCGTTGGCGGCGTCGGCTTCCCGGGGCACCCCCTGTCGGCCACCAAGGCTGAACTGGTTCCCCTGAAGGGCTACGGCACGGACCTGAAGGCTGCTCGTGCAGAAGCCAAGAAGCTGCTTGCCGAAGCCGGCAAGTCGGACCTCAAGTTCGAGCTGATGAACCGCGGTACCGACCAGCCGTACAAGATCGTCGGCACCTGGCTGATCGGCCAGTGGCGTCAGATCGGCCTGGAAGTGACCCAGCGGGTCGAGCCGACCAAGACCTTCTACAACGAACTCCGCAACACGAAGAACTTCGACGTGTCGCTGGACTTCAACTGTCAGTCGGTCGTTAACCCGCTTGTCGATACCTCCAAGTTCATTGGTTCTGCCGGCAACAACTACGCCAACATGAAGGGCCAGGACCAGCAGCTCGAAGAAATCTACGAGCAGATGCTGCAGGCGCCGGAAGAAGCCAAGCAGCGTGAGCTGATGCGCGTCATGGAAAAGCGGGCTCTGTCCGACCAGGCGCACATGGGTGTCACCCTGTGGTGGTACAAGATCAACCCGCACCGTTCCTATGTGAAGGGCTGGAAGATCGCGCCGTCTCACTACCTGAACCAGAGCCTCGATCAGGTCTGGCTCGACAAGTAGAGTTGCGCTTGACGCAGCCTTAACAAAAACCGGGGATCGCCCGCCGTCGGATCGGCGGCGGGCGATCAACCCCGATAGAGGAAGACATGGGTAAGTATATCCTTAAGCGTCTGATCGCGATGATTCCGACCCTGCTCGGGGCCGCGGTTCTGGTTTTCTTTTTGCTGCGCTTGGCGCCCGGCGACATCTGTGAGGTGCGTCTGCTTGGTACCGGCGCCACGGTCGCTCAGGAGCAGATCGACATCTGCCGCGAGAGCCTGGGACTAGATAAGCCGCAGATCGCACAGTTCTTTGATTTCGTCTGGGGCTATTTCATCTTCGATCTTGGCACCTCCATGTGGACGGGCCAGCCGGTTACCCATGAAATCGCCATCCGTTTCGAATTGTCCCTGCAGTTGGCTGTCATGGCGACCATCGTCGCCACGATTATCGCCATTCCGCTGGGCATCATCTCGGCCGTGAAGCAGAACACGCTCATCGATTACTTCGTGCGCGGGTTTGCCATTGCCGGTATCGCCATTCCGTCATTCTGGCTCGGCCTGATGATCATTCTCGGGCTTCTGGTGTTCAGCCAGGCATGGTTCGGCGAACCTTGGATGCCTCCAATCATGTTCAAATCAATCTGGGAAGATCCTGCACACAATCTGTCCCAGTTGATGTGGCCCGCCGTTGCGACCGGTTACCGTTATTCCGCCGTCGCGGCCCGTATGACGCGTTCGGCAATGCTTGAGGTTCTGCGCGAGGACTATGTCCGCACCGCACGGGCCAAGGGAATGGTCGAAAAGATCGTCATCAACCGCCATGCGCTGAAGAACGCGTTGTTGCCGGTGGTTACCATCCTGGCGCTTGAGTTCGCGTTCCTGATGGGCGGGTTGGTCGTGACCGAACAGGTGTTCAACCTGAACGGCTTGGGCAACCTGATGGTCGACGGCGTCGAACACCATGACTTCACGATGACCCAGAACCTGGTGATGCTCGTCGTCATCGTGTTCGTCATCACCAACCTTATTACCGACTTGGCCTATGCGTGGCTTGATCCGCGCATTCGCTACTCGTGACGGGATATAACGATGGTTACCGTTTCTGAAATACAAACCGAAGCCCAGTTCGAGGAAGTCGCGCCGAAAAAGCCGTGGACGCAAGTCGCGATCGAACTGTGCCGTAAGCAACCCCTCGGCGTGTTCGGTCTGGCGATTGTCTTTGTGATGATCATTGCCGCGATCTTGGCCGAAGTCGTCTCGCCGAATGATCCTCTCCAGGAACATTTCGACGCTATGCTGGCCGCGCCGAGCGCAGAATATCTGCTCGGCACGGATGAATTCGGCCGCGACATCCTGACCCGGCTCATCTATGGGTCGCGTACGGCTCTTCTGGTCGGCTTCGTTTGCGCCATCGTGGGTGCGACGGGCGGTCTCGTCCTTGGGGTCGCCAGCGCCTACTTCGGCGGCCTGTTCGATCTGATCCTCCAGCGCATCCTGGACGTGTTCATGGCGTTCCCGCTGATCATTCTGGCCCTGGCGGTTGTCGCCACCCTCGGGCCGGGGATCGAGAACGTGATGATCGCGATCATCCTGCCATTTGTGCCGCAATGCGCACGCGTGGTGCGGTCCAATGCCCTGGCCATCCGCGAAATTCCCTATGTGGATGCGGCCCGTGCCTTGGGCTTCAGCGATGCCCGTATCATCCTGCGGCACATGGTGCCGAACGTCATGGCGCCTTACCTGATCATGCTGACCACGTTCCTCGGTCAGGCGATCCTGCTGGAAGCCTCCCTGTCGTTCCTGGGGCTGGGCGTGCAGGACCCGACCCCGGCCTGGGGCCTGATGCTCAGCAACGCGTCCGAGTTCTTCGAGGGTGCGCCCTGGGTTGCCGTTTATCCCGGTATCGCGATTTCCCTCAGCGTGTTCGGATTCAACCTGTTCGGGGACTCCGTGCGCGACGTTCTGGACCCGAAAATGCGTTCGCGCTAAGGGGCAGGAACGTACCTACGTTTACGGAAAGGGCGGCTTCGGCCGCCCTTTCTATTAGGGCCCCCGCATAAGGACTACAGAGTATGACCAAACGCATCGCTATCCTCGGCTTCCTTCTGGAAACCAATGCTTTCGCGCCGGTGACCACGCGGGCCGATTACGAACGGCGCTGTCTGCTTGCCGGCACGGATATCCTTGCCGAACTGGCGGCGCCCAATCCGCGCTTGCCTGTGGAGGTCAACGCTTTCTGTCAGCAGATGGAAAAATTGCATCCCGATACCTGGGAAATGGTTCCGATCCTGGTCGGCGATGCGGAACCGGGCGGCCCGGTTGAAAAAGAGTTCTTTGACTGGTTCGTTGCCGAGGCCGAAGCGCGGCTGAAGGCGGCAGGGCCCCTCGACGGAGTTTATATCGTCAGCCATGGCGCCATGCGGGCGGAACATGAAACCGATCCCGATGGGCTGTTGTATGGCAGGGTACGGAACATCGTCGGGCCGGACGTGCCGGTGATTGCAACCTTGGACCTGCACACAAACGTCTCGCAGGCCATGGCCGATCATGCGGATGTGTTGATTGCCTATCTGACCAACCCGCACGTTGATCAACGAGAGCGCGCCGGCGAGGCTGCCCGCACCATGGATGAGATGTTTCAGGGCATGCGTCCGAAGACGGCATTCGTGAAGGTGCCGATTGCCGCCCCTTCGGTGGTTCTGCTGACGGCGACCGGCCCCTATGCCGATATCATCAACATGGGGCAGGAAGCCCAAGCAGCGTCCGACGGCGCGATCCTCAACGTCTCCGTCGCGGCCGGATTTATCTATTCGGACAGTCCCAAATGCGGCATGTCGGTGATCGTCACCGCACGGAACGATATCGCGCCGGCGCGGAAATTGGCGGGTGAACTCGCGCGCCGCCTATGGGCTGACCATGAGCGTTATCAGAAAACTCTGACACCCTTGCCCGAGGCCATCGCCATGGCGGTCGCCAACGGCCGTGACGCCGGGCGGCCGGCACAGATTATCGCCGATGTTGCCGACAATCCGGGTGGCGGCGGCACGGGCAGCACCATCTATCTGCTGAAGGGGTTGGTCGAGGCCGGGGCCGACGGCGTGGTCATGGGGGTGGTGATCGACGGCGGCGTGGCCGGTGATGCCCATGCGGCAGGTGAGGGGGCCGAGATCACGGCCCGCTTCAACCGCGCCCCCAAGACCGCCTTTGAGCAGGCTTATGAGGTCAAGGCCAAGGTGCTGAAACTGACCGACGGTGCCTTCGCCGGGCGCCGCGGCATTCTGCGTGGCCGATCCCTTTCCGTCGGCCCTGCGGCTTTGCTGGAGATCGGTGGTATCCGCGTCGCCGTGGCCACGCACCGCAAGCAATGCGCCGACCCGGCCATGCTGGAAATGTTCGGTGTCGACATCGCCCAGGCACGCACGGTCATCGTCAAATCACGCGGCCATTTCCGCGCCGGGTTTGACGAATTCTTTCCGCCGGAGAATGTTTATGAGGTCGATTGTCCGGGGCTGACTTCGCCCGTGTTCACCAACTTCACCTGGGGCGATTTGTGCCGCCCGGTGTTCCCGCTCGACCAGGACACGACCTGGACCCCGCCGGCGTGGTGACAGAGCGCGCCCCGATGCCTATCATTCCGGAGCAATCCGCGCGGCGGGGGAAAGGCCTCTGCCCGGCGGCAGTTCCCCAACCCTATCTGATATCCAACACCCACCCTTTCCACTCACTATCACGGAATATCTGACTCATGGCCGTTCATCGTACCTATCTGTTTGCCCCCGGTAACCACGCGCGCCGCGCTGAAAAGGCGTTCACCCTTGATTGCGACGCCGTCATTCTGGACCTGGAAGACGCCGTCGCCGTCGCCGAAAAACCGGCGACCCGCGCCTTGGTCGTTGAAACGCTGAAACAGAACCCGGGCAAGCGCGGATACGTTCGGGTCAACGCCTGGGACACGGAATTCTGTTTCAACGACATCCTGGCCGTGACTGGCCCCTGGTTGACGGGCCTGATCCTGCCCAAGGTCGAGGAAGCCGCCCAGGTCATCGCCGTCGATTGGATTTTGGGGAACATCGAACGGGATAAGGGCATGGACGTCGGCACCATCGACCTTGTGCCGATCATCGAAACCGGCAAGGGCGTTGCCAACGTGCGCGCCATCGCGGCGGCGCCGACCCGTGTGCGGCGGCTCAGCTTCGGTGCTGGCGACTATACCAAGGACATGTCCATGCGCTGGACCCTGGCGGAAACGGAAATCGATCATGCGCGGGCTGAAATCGCCCTGGCCTCCCGCGCCGAGGGGCTGGAACCGCCGATCGATTCCGTATGGATCCACATCAAGGACACGGATGGTTTGGTCCGTTCGGCCGAAAAAGTGCGCGACATGGGCTATCAAGGAAAGCTCTGCATCCATCCGGATCAGATCGGCCCCACGAACGGTGTGTTCACGCCGACGGAAGAACAAATTACCTTCGCCGAGAAGGTCGTCGCCGCTTTCGAGGAAGCGGAGGCACGGGGACTCGCCTCCATCCAGATGGACGGCTATTTCATCGACTATCCGATTGTCGATCAGGCCCGTCGCACGCTGGACCAGTGGCGGGACATCCAGAACCGCTGAACGCCCCGCCGCCGGTAATTTGTGCGGTGCCTGGGCGTCAGGTGCCGAGGAACAGGCCGCCGTTGACGTGGATGGTCTGCCCGGTGATGTAGGCGGCATCGGGTTGGCACAGGAAGCGCACGGTGGCCGCCATTTCCTTCACATCGCCCTGACGTTCCATGGGGATGTTCATGGCGTTGCGCGGATTGCCGGTCCCGGCCGATGCCGGGCGTACGGTTTCCGTCGCCCCCGGCGACACGCAGTTGGCGGTGATGCCCTGGGTCGCGAATTCGGACGCGATGCCGTGGGTGAAGCCGACGATGGCCGACTTGCCGGTCAGGTTGTGGATGCGGTTGGGCATGCCGATGTACCAACTGACGCCGCCGATGGTAATGACCCGGCCCCACCCAGCCTTCTGCATATGCGGGATCGCCGCCTGACAGAGGTGAAAGGCGCTGTCGATGGTGGTGTCGACGACGCGGCGGAAATCTTCATGCGGCATTTCCAGAAACGCCTTCTGGCCGCGGGTCGAGGCGTTGATCACCATGATGTCGACCCCGCCGAAAGCATCGACGGCGGCCTGCACCAGGGCATCGGCCCCGGCCTTGGTGGCGACGTCGGCCAGCTTGGCGACGGCCTTGCCGCCCAAGGCTTCGATCTCTTTGACCACCGTATCGGCAGCGGCCTGATCCTGCACGCCGTTAACGACGATATTGGCGCCGTCGGCGGCGAGGGCCAAGGCCGTGGCCTTACCAATATTGCGTGACGATCCGGTGATGACGGCGGTCTTCCCCGCCAGTGTTCCCTTGGACATTCTTGAAGTCTCTCCCATGTGGTCGGGTTGCGGTTATGGGAGGGCGCAAGTGCCCTCCATTGCCCGCCATATTATGGGGGACGATCGGCTTTGTCTCCTGACGAAGACCGGTTCAGTCGATGAATTCGCAGCCTTTGTCGGCAAGCGCCTTATCGACCCAGCTGCGGTCGATGGAACCGTCGGCGATGGCGGCCATCTGCTTGTCCTCGGCGGCCTTCTTCTGCCGGGAGGCTTCGAGAACGGTCTCGGCCTCTTCCTTGGGCACGCAAAGTACGCCGTCGCAATCGCCCAGGATCAGGTCGCCCGGGTTGATGCGCATGCCGTAAAGCGAGATGGAAAAGCCGATTTCCCCGGGGCCGTCCTTGTAGGGGCCGCGGTGGCTGACGCCGGCCGCGAAGACCGGCAGGTTGTGATCCAGGAAGGCATCACGGTCGCGCACGGCACCGTTGAGGACCAGGCCGGCGACGCCGCGCTTGATCGCCTGCATCAGCATCATTTCGCCGAACAGGGAATTTGTCAGGTCGCCGCCGCCGTCGACCACGATGACGTCGCCGGGCTGGGCCGTGTCGATCGCCTTGTGCAGCATCAGGTTGTCGCCCGGCCGGGTCAGAACGGTGAAGGCGGGGCCGGCCAGAACGCCGTCCTTGTGCATGGGGCGCAGCGCATTGCCGCCTGCGAACATGCGCGACATGCAGTCGCCGACGTTGGCGACGGGCAAGGGTTTGAACGCGGCGACCAGGTCGGGCGAAATGCGGTCCCAGGTCTTCTTGATGCGAAATCCGACGGTCATGGATGTCTCTCCGTATGTTTTTATTCGGCAGGCGGGTCAGGCGGCCGGCAGCTTGAGCCGCGAGAATACCTTCAACGCGTTCTTATAGAACACTTTTTCCTTTTCCTCAGACGTCAGGTTCGCCGTCGCGTCGATATAACGGCGCGTGTCGTCGAACCATTCGCCGGTGTCCGGGTCCTTGCAGCGCACGGCGCCGTGCAGTTCGGAGGCGAACAGGATGTTGTCCACAGGCACGACCTCGGCCATCAGGTTGATGCCCGGCTGGTGATAGACGCAGGTGTCGAAGTACAGGTTCTGGCCCATCATGTCCTTGGGCTCCGGCCGGTTCATGCCCATGGCGATGCCCCGGTAGCGGCCCCAGTGATAGGGCACGGCGCCCCCGCCGTGGGGAATGATGAGCTTGAGTTTCGGGAACCGTTCGAACAGGTCCGATTCCAACAGCTGCATGAAGGCGGCCGTGTCGGCGTTGATGTAGTGCGCGCCCGTGAAGTGGAAGTTGGGGTTGCAGGACTGGCTGACGTGAATCATCGCCGGCACCTGAAGTTCCTCCAGCTTGGCGTAAAGATCGAACCACCAAGGATCAGTCAGAGGCGGGTCTGTCCAATGACCGCCCGACGGATCCGGGTTCAGGTTGACGCCGATGAATCCCAGGTCATTGACCAGACGCTCCAGCTCCGGAATTGAATTGGACGGCGAACAGCCCGGCGATTGCGGCAACTGGCCCACAGGAGCGAAGTTGTTGGGGAACATGTCGCAGATGCGCTTGATCTGGTCGTTGCAGATGCGCGACCACTGCATGCTCATCTTCTCGTCGCCGATGTGATGGCCCATGCCGCCGGCGCGGGGCGAAAAGATCGTCATGTCCGTACCGCGTTCCTGCTGCAGGCGCAGTTGCGTGTTGGCCACACTGTCGCGTAACTCATCGTCTGAAATGACCGGCTCCTTGGCGCTCATCTTGCTGAGATCGCCTTTGGCGTCGATCTGTTCCTTGCGCCAGGCTTCATGCTGGGCGGGGGCGGTGGTGTAATGGCCGTGGCAGTCGATAATCATTGAGACGTTTCCCGTGGTCTTAGCGGTTTTCGGTTTTGGTCGTGTCGCCCAAGGAGCGGGCGGCGAGTCTTTTCAACTGATGACGATAGAGCACCGACAGCACCATGCCCAAAGTCAAAAGCCAGGTCACCAGGCTGATGGGGCTGTCGAACAGATAAGTCACGTCGCCCCGGCCCATGATCATGGCACGGCGGAAGTTTTCTTCCAGCATGGGGCTGAGAACGAATCCGATCAATAGGGGGGCGGGCAGAAAGCCGTGGCGGCGCAGGCCGTAGGCGGCGACGCCGACGACCAGCATGACCAGCACGTCGAAGGTGCTGTTCTTCAGGCTGTAGGAGCCGACGCAGATCAGGATGATGATGGCCGGGTAGAGCAACCGGTAGGGCACGTTGAGGAACGACACCCAAAGCCCGATCAGCGGGATGTTGATGACCAGCAGTAGCAGATTGCCGATCCAAAAACTGGCGACGAGGCCCCAGAACAACTGCGGTTCGTTGCTCATCAGCATCGGCCCCGGCACAATCCCGTGGATCATCAGGGCCCCGATCATGATGGCCATGGTCGGGGTGCCGGGGATGCCCAGCGACAGGGTCGGCACAAAGGCGGTCTGTACGGCGGCGTTGTTGGCACTTTCCGGTGCGGCGACGCCCTCGATGGCGCCGTGGCCGAATTCTTCGGGCCGGCGGGACAGTTTCTTTTCATTGGCATAGGCCAGGATCGTCGCGACCGAGGGGCCGGTGCCGGGCAGGGGGCCGAAGAAACAACCCGAGGCCGCCCCCCGCAGCATGGGCCAGAACGACCGCTTCCACTGTACTGCACTCGGCAGCATGGATTTGAAGCTGATCCTGTGGCCCGTGAGGCGTGTTTCGCCGCCCCGGATCGACATGATGATTTCCGACAAACCAAACAGGCCCATGGCCACGGGGACCAGGCTCAACCCATCGATCAGGTTGTGGGAATCGAAGCTGTAACGCTCAGCCCCGTCATAGATATCCAGCCCCACCGTACCCAGAAGAGCGCCCAAGGCGACCATCACGAAGTTCTTTTTCGGATCGCTGCCGCCGATCGTGGCGACGGCGACGAAGCAGAACACGATGATGGCGAAATACTCGACCGCGCCGAACGCCATGCCGACCCGAACGATGGCGGGTGTCAGGGCGCTTAGAACCAATATTCCGATGCTGCCGCCGACGAAGGACGCGATGGTCGTCATGAACAGGGCGACCCCAGCTTCGCCCTTCTGGGCCATGGGATAGCCGTCCAGGCAGGTGATGGCGTTGGACGGCGTGCCGGGCAGGTTGAGCAGGATCGACGCGGTGGACCCCCCGTATTCGGCCCCGTAATACACGCCGGCCAGCATGACGATGCCCGTGGTCGGGTCCATGGCGAAGGTCACGGGCAACAGCAGGGAAATGGCGGCCAGCGCGCCGATTCCTGGAATGACGCCGATGGCCGTTCCCAGGAACACGCCGGCCAGGCAGGCCAGCAGGTTCTGGGTCATCATGGCCGTCGACAGGCCGATCAGGAAATCTTCCATGGGTCAGGGCAGCCTGAAGGGTGGGATCGGCAGGTTAAGGGCGTAGGAGAAGATCAGCCAGACACCGACGGCGAACACGCAGGCATAGGCGATAAAGAACGGATAGCGCCGTTCCGACTGTCCGCCGTAGGCAATGACCATCGACAGCACCACCGTGGGCAGCAATCCCGCGACCTCGACCAGCAGGATGAACACGGCAACTGAGGCGGTGACGCTGAGGAATGCGCGCCGGTTCATCGGCATCGGTTCCTCGCGCGGCGAGAAGATAAAGGAATAGAGGGAAATCAAGACGATGGCTGAAGACAGGATCAGCGGATAAACGGCGGAGCCGACGTTGGCGAGGGTCCCGAACTTGAAATCGAGGGCGAAGTAGAAGGCTGCTGCACCAAGGACGGCGATGAACAGCCAGGAAAAGTCTCGCGCCATGTTTATTGCTCCGACGGATGCCACGACCCGGCGTGATTGCACCATATCTGATCCCGCATCAACAAGGCAGCCGCACCCAGGGAAAGCGCGGCCGCCCTGTTGACGGGGTCAGATCACTTTTTCTTTTTGAAGACCGGATTGTCGAGAACGCCGGCCCACCATTTGAGTTGGTCCTGCATGTAGGCGCCGAACTG
This sequence comes from Rhodospirillales bacterium, assembly GCA_048263775.1. GTDB lineage: Bacteria > Pseudomonadota > Alphaproteobacteria > Rhodospirillales > Casp-alpha2 > UBA1479. Next base: position 311,953 of record JBLXDU010000003.1, on the reverse strand, counting down.
TTCCGGAGAGTCCGAAATCTCGATTTCCGAGCCGATGCCCTTGAGACGCTCCAGCACTTTGGTGGAGGTCTTGGCCGACTGCATGGCGGCGAATAGCTTGTCGACGGCGTCCTTCGGCGTGCCGGCAGGGGCCAGCAGACCGAACCAGGACCCCATCTCCATGCCTGCCAAGCCCGCCTCGGCCGTAGTTGGGACATCCGGCAGCAGGGCCGAGCGCTTGGCGGCACCCAGGGCCAGCGGGCGCAGGGCGCCCGACTGCACATGCGGTAGGATCTTGGGGATGTTGTTCATGTAGACCTGGATGCGGCCCGCAACGGCATCGTTGAGGGCAGGACCGGCGCCTTTGTAAGGCACATGGGGCAGCTTCGATCCGGTCTTCTGGTTGTACAGTTCGCCCGCGACATGGGCCAGGGTGCCAATCCCGCCCGAGGCGAAGTTGTATTGCTCCTTGCCCGAAGAGGTCAGGGCGATCAGTTCCTTCAGGGTTTTGGCCGGCACCGAGGGGTGAACGACCATCAGCAGGGATGAGACCACGCCCGCGCTGATCGGCTGGAAGTCCTTGATCGGGTCGTACTTGATCTTGCGTAGATTGGGGTTGATGGAGTGCGAGCCCGCGGTGGCGAACAGCAGGGTATAGCCGTCCGGCTTGGCGCCCGCGACCAGTGCGGCACCGATGGTCCCGCCGCCGCCGCCACGGTTTTCGACGACGACCGCACCACCCAGGGCTTCCTGGAGGTGGTCCGCGAAGATGCGGGCGATGACGTCCGTATTGCCGCCGGCCTTGTAGGGGACGACGATTTTCACGGCCTGTTCGGGGAATTCGGCCTGGGCCGCCGGCATGGCGGCAACGGCGATGGCCGCCGCGACGAATGTGGTTTTGGCGAGTGTAAGGAATCTTGTCAGCATTGTTATCCTCCCATTTTGACTATGAAGGAAACACGCCGGGTCGCCGTTCCCCAATTTCAAATTCGCTATATGCCAGTCGAATTTGTTTATATTGGGCGGCTTCCCGGGCGCTAAGGCAGGCGCCGCGGGATTGAAGGGTGAACACGTGCAAAACCGGTTCGACAAGAATTTTTCCCTCAGCCATTTGGCCACGTTCGCGTCCGTGCTGGCCCATGGGCGCATCGCGGCGGCGGGCGAGCATCTGCGCCGCAGCCCATCCGCCGTGTCCCGGTCCTTGGGCATTCTGGAGGAAAAATTCGGCCGTCCGCTGCTGACCCGGGCCCAGGACGGCATGTCACCGACGCCCGTCGGCAGCCTGGTCGCGGAACGCTGCGGGATCATTCAGGCGGAATTCAACGACCTCCGCGACATGCTGATTTCGGGCCATGAAGTCGGCGTGCATGAAAACGCGTCCCTGTTCCACATGCATGTCGATATGTCACGTCTCCGTGCCCTGGTCGCCGTGCATGATTTCGGTTCTGTCAAGCGGGCCTGCCAGGTCCTTGGCGTGTCGCAGCCGGCAATTTCGACGTCGATCCGTCATCTCGAGGACGATCTGGGCGTGGCCCTGTTCTCGCGCACGTCAACGGGCATGATCGCGACGCCGGCGGGCGTGTCCAGTGCGTTGTGCTTCAAGCGCGTGCTGTCGGAACTGCGCAAGATGGAGGACGACGTCCAATCCTTCGAAGGTGAATCCTCGGGCCTGGTTTGCGTCGGCGGGCTGGCCTATTCGCGGAATGCACTGCTGCCCGAAGCCATCACGCGGGTGTTGGCACAGCATCCGCAGATTCTGGTGCGCACGGTGGAAGGGCCCATTGACTCACTGATTACCGGGATGCACGCGGGTGAAATAGACGTACTGATCTGCGCCGAACCGAATAAGGAATTGCTGGAAAGCGTGGCGGTCGAGCCTATCGTGCGTGATCCCATGGGTTTGTTCGTATCGGCGGACCATCCCCTGGCCGGCCACAAGGCGGTGTCGGCGGGTGAACTGCGGCGTTATCCGTTCATCCTGCCGCCCCTGGGCAGTATCACCCGGGCCTTGCTGGACCAGGTCTTCGTCGAAACCACGGGGCGCCCGCCCGAAGGGGCGGTTGAGACCAGCTCCAACGCCGTGATCCGCTATCTCCTGCTCAATTCGGAACAGATTTCCTTCCGCTCCAGGATCGAATTCAACGCCGAAGAACTGGCGGGGCGGATTGTGCCGCTCGACCTAGGGTTTCCCCTGCCGGAGCGCACGATCTGCCTGCTGCAACGCTGCGGCGTGCGCCAGACCGCCGCCGCAAATGATTTCATGGCGATCGTCCGTGAGGTCGCCGCCGCCGGCCGGGAGCGGTGAGTCTTATTCTCCGGTGAAGTCCGGTTTGCGCTTTTCCGCGAAGGCAGTGACGCCTTCGTAGAAGTCGCCGGTCCGCGTATTGCGGATGAAGGCGGCTTTTTCCGCGTCCAGTTGGTCGGTGAGGCTGTTATGGAACGAGGCATTCAGCAGTGCCTTGGCCTCTGCGTTGGCGTGACCGGCGGCCTTGGCCAGTCGGGCGGCGAGTTTGTCCGTCTCGGCTTCCAGGTCGGCCGCCGGAACGATCCGGTTGACCATGCCCCAGTCAAGCGCGTCCTGGGCCGTGAAACGGTCCCCCAGCAGCGCAATCTCCATGGCCTTCTTAAGGCCGACCGTGCGCGGCAGGGCATAGGTCGACCCGCCATCCGGGCTGGTCCCGATGTGGCAGTATGCCAGGGTGAAGAACGCATCGTCGGCGGCCAGGGCCAGATCGCAGGCCAGCATCAGGCTGACCCCCGCACCTGCGGCGGCCCCCCGCACAGAGGCGATGATCGGTTGCGGCATGGCGCGCATGTTTTCGATGGTCGCATGGACGCGCGACAGGCGGGCGTCGAATTGTTCGGCCGTCTTATCGCGGTCCGGCTCCTCGTCCAGCATGGTCTTGAAGGCCTTGACGTCGCCCCCGGCCATGAAGTGATCGCCCTGGCCCCGCATGATCACGACACGCACGTCCTTGCTCTCGCGCAGCTGGCCGGTGATCTCCTTCAGGGCCGTCATAACCTCGATGGTGATGGCGTTCAGCGCCTGCGGGCGGTTGAAGGTGATGCGGCAGACGCCGTCCCGGACGTTGGTCAGGACCGTTTCATTGGGCGAGGTAATCATGGGGGCTCCCTGGTTCTTCGTTGTCTAAAGATCGTGCCGGTATACGACAAAGCCGGACTTCGTAGCGACCTTGTCATACAGCGTCATGGCCGTGGTGTTGGTTTCGTGGGTCTGCCAGTAGACGCGGGGCGACCCGGCCGCCCGGGCGCGGTCGTACACGGCCTCGATCAGCGCGCGGCCGACGCCTTGGCCCCGCAGGTCCGCGTCGGTGAACAGGTCCTGCAGATAACAGGTCGGTCCGCGCATTACTGTGTTGCGGTGATAGATGTAATGGACCAAGCCGACCAGCCGATTGTCATGTTCGGCAACCAGGCAATGCATGGGCTCGTAAGCATCGAAGAAGCGGTCCCAGGTCAGGTGCGTCATCTCGGGCGAAACGGCCGTTGGTCCCTTGCGTTCATAGAACGCGTTGTAGCCGGTCCACAGGCGGGACCAGGCATCAAAATCTTCGCGCGTGGGTGCGCGCACAATTACGTCTTGGGGCATGGCGAGGTTCCGAAGCGCTTTGCGATTGCCGGGTGTGTGTGGCGAGATTAGCCTATGCCCATCGGCCCGACAAATCCATGACACGAGGAAACCGCCATGACCGCCCCCAACGTGAAGGTGATCTTTTTCGACGTATTCGGCACCGTTACCGATTGGCGGTCCAGCTTGCTGCGCCTGTTGTCGGACTATGGAAAGCGGGAAGGGATCGACGCCGACTGGCCGGGTTTCCTCGCTGCCTGGAAGGCCGGATACCGCCCGGCCATGGATGCCGTGATCTCGGGGGCACGCCCCTATTTCAATCTGGATGAAATGTATCTGGAGCGCATGAACCAGGTGATCGGCGACTTCGGTCTGGAGGGGCTTTCGGAAGCGCAGAAGCAGGAAATTCTGCATCTGTGGCTGAAGATCGATCCTTGGCCCGACGCGGTCGAGGGGCTGACCCGGCTGGCCAGGAAATACACCCTGGTCACCTTGTCCAACGGCTCCTTCGCCTGGCTGACGGGCATCGCCAAGCACGGACGGCTGCCGTTCGATGCGATCCTGACGGCGGAAAACGCCCAGGTCTACAAGCCGCACCCGCGCGCCTATCTGACGGCCATCGAACTGATGGGCATGAAGGCCACGCCGGAGCAGTGCATGCTGACGGCCTGTCACAATTACGATCTGGCGGCCGCCCGCAGCCACGGCATGAAGACGGCCTTCCTGCCGCGCAAGGAATACGGCCCCGACCAGGAAGTGGACCAGGCGGCGGAAAGCGACTGGGAGGTCGTCGCCAAGGATCTGGTCGGCGTTGCCGAGGCGATGGGCTGCTAAATTCTTTGCGGGCAGCGGCCGGTTGACGCAGGTCAAGGCCCCAGGTGCGGCAATCGGGAATGATGAACCCCGTCGCATCATGCCCAAAGGAGGCCGCCCCATGCCCAACGAAGCTGCAACGGATTTCTCGCGAGAAGCCGTTGGCGTATTTGAAACCGCCGATTCCCTGCAGGCTGCGATTGATGAGTTGCTGAGTTCCGGGTTTAATCGGGCGGAGATCAGCCTCCTCGCGGGCGAAGACGCGGTGCAGGAAAAACTGGGGCATATATACGAAGCGGCTGCCGCCGCCGAGGATGACCCCGATGCTCCGCGCACGGCCTATGTATCGCCGGAAAGCATCGGCGACGCGGAAGGCGGCATAATCGGTATCTTGACCTATATCCCGGCGACCCTGACCGCGGGCGCGATCGTCGCCTCGGGGGGAACGTTGGCCGCCGCCGCTGCGGCCATTGCCGGTGGTGCCGGTGCCATGATCGGTGTGCTTCTGGCCGCCGGAATCGGGGAAAGCCACGCCAAATTTCTGCGCGACCAGATGGAACGCGGCGGCCTGCTGCTATGGGTGCTGACCCCAACCGCGGAAAAGGAATCCCGTGCGAAAGCGGTCCTGACCAAACATTCCGCCCACGACGTCCACGTTCACGGCGTCAAACGTCATTGACGCCGTGAACGCGGCTTATTTGCCGTATTCAGGGACAACCGTCCGGGCGACCGAAGCGTCCAGCGCTTCGTAATCGTAATAGGCCAGCGTGTCGTATTGTTCGGCGCGGCTCATCACCTTGTCCATGAAGCCTTCGGTGCCGTCATGGTCGCGCATATGGCCGTACAAGTCCTGGAACAGCTTGGCAGCGGCGCGGATGGAGGTCGCCGGCCAGATCACGATGTCGAAGCCCATGTCCTGGAACTGCTGGCCCGTGAAGAAGGGGGTGCGGCCGTATTCGGTCATGTTGGCCATCTTCTTTCCGGGCACTTTCTTGGCGAATTCGACATGATCCTCGGCCGACGGCAGGCCGTCGGGGAAGGTTACGTCTGCGCCGGCTTCGCGGTACAGGTTGGCGCGCTTGATGGCCGCGTCCAGCCCTTCGACCCCGGCGGCGTCCGTGCGCGCGATGATCACCAGATGCGATGACGCTGCCTTGGCGGCGGCGATCTTGGCGGCGGCTTCTTCGGGTTCGACCAGACGTTTGTCGTTCAGGTGGCCGCATTTCTTCGGCAGCAGTTGGTCTTCGATATGGACGGCGCCGGCGCCGGACAATTCCAGTTCCTTGACCACGCGCATGGCGTTCAGCACGCCGCCGTAGCCCGTGTCGCCGTCGACGATCAGCGGCAGGTCCGTGGTGCGCGATACGCTGCGCACGACGTTGCACATTTCGTCCAGGGTCATGATGCCGAGGTCGGGAAGGCCGAGCGAAGCCGTGACGGCACCGCCCGAGATGTACAACGTTTCGAACCCCGCCTGCTTGGCGATCATGCCGGCAAAGGCGTTGTGCGCGCCGGGTACGCGCAGGATTTCGTCGCGGTCCAAAAGCTCGCGCAGCCGTTCGCCCGCAGGGCGTTTGTCGCGTCCGTTGCCTTCAAGCCAAGTCATGGGGGATATCCTCCGTCAAATGTGGGCGTTGTTTGTGAATCATGCGCGCAAACTGTATACAATTTCACGCTGTCATTGGAGCACACTTAACGGTTATTTTGCCGCCGACGCAACGGTGGTTGCGTGCTAGACAGTCGAATATCGACAATCCGACCCTGGCGTGTGCCGCGCCGGTGGCTTGCCTGCTCATCCTTTAGTACGAAATGTTGACCGCCATGACCGACACGATCCTGACCCCCGTTACCGAAAAATCCGCCTGGACAGCCGCAGAACTGGCCGGCGATTCCCACTGGATCCGGCGCTTAAGCCCCGAGGAACTGAGTGCGCTCGAAAGCGTAACCGCCGACCTGGCGGCCCAGGGCCGAGGGGCGCAGCAATTCGGGCTCGAGGATATCGACGCCCCGGTGTTGACGGCGCTGGCCGATTGGGCGGCCAAGGAATTGGAAAACGGGCGCGGCTGCGTGCTGATCAAGGGGCTGGAGGTCGAGCGCTATGACCGCTCCCGGATCGAGGCCATGTACTGGGCGCTGACTGTTCTGATGGGCCAACCCATGCACCACAACCCGGATGGTGACGTGATTGGCGAAGTCACTGACAAGGGGCTCGATTACAACGATCCGCTGATTCGCGGCTACAAGACGCGTCAGAAGCTGTATTTCCATTGCGACGGCCTGGATATGGTCAGCCTGCTTTGCCTGCAGCCGTCCATGTCCGGCGGGGAAAGTCAGATCGCCTCAAGTATGGCGGTGTACAACGAAATTCTGATGACCCGCCCGGAATACCTGCCGGTGCTGTATGAAGGTTTTCACTTCAACCTGCGGGGCGAGGGCGAAGCCGGGGAAACCCATCCCGTCACCCGCCACAAGGTGCCGGTCTACAGCTGGTGCGATGGGCGACTGAGTTGCCGTTACCTGCGCAAGGCGATCATTGAGGGCCAGGAATTCATCGGCGAGCCGATTTCCGACCTTGCCCGGGAGGCGCTCGATTATATCCAAGAACTCTGCGTCAGCGACCGGTTCCGCTATGACATGACGTTCGAGCAGGGAGACATCCAGATCCTTAACAACTACGTGACGCTGCATTCCCGCGCCGCGTTCGAGGATTGGCCCGACGGCACGCGTAAACGCAATCTGTTGCGTATCTGGTTCAACGCGCGGGGGGGGCGTAAACTCGATCCCAAATTTGCCGATCGCTACAACATGGGCCCCCGCACACCAATGCGTCTAAAGGGCGAGCGTGCGGCCTAAACCGCCGTCCCGATTTCAAAAATCTTGCTGTGAAAAGAAGCGGGAAGGGCGATCAGCCCTTCTTACCGGACGCTTTACGTTTGGCAATGGGGATCGGCGACGCCTTGGTCACTCGATTTCGCCCGGCGTGCTTGGACAGGTAGAGCGCCGCGTCCGCACGGCCCAGCGTGCCCTCGATGGTCTGGTCCGTGTCTTCCGCTTCGGCGATGCCGATGGAAACCGTGACATCGATGGGGCCGGCGATGGTGTCGAAAGGCGTATCGGCGATGACGGCGCGCAGGCGTTCGGCCACGGTCATGGCGGCCTCGGCATCGGCACCGGGCAGCAGAATGGCGAATTCCTCACCGCCTAGGCGGCCGAGGGTGTCGAACGGACGGCGGCCCAATTGCCAGCGCCGGACGGCTTCCTTCAGCACATCGTCGCCGGCTTGATGGCCATGGGTGTCATTGACCAGCTTGAAGTGGTCCAGGTCCAGCAGGGCCACGGAAAACGGTACCCGGTGGCGGCGTAGGCGATGGACTTCAAGTTCCGCCCGCTCCATGAAATGACGGCGGTTCTTGGCACCGGTCAGATCGTCGGTCGTTGCGAGGGACAAAAGCTCTTCTTCCCGCTTTACGTCCTCGGTCACGTCGCGCTGGATGGCGGCGACATGGGTGATCTCACCGTCGCTGTCGAACAGCGGCATGATGTTGACGTCGACCCAATAGGTCGTGCCGTCCTTGGCGTATTGCAGCAGGCGGGTACGCATGTGCCGCCCGGCCTTGACGGCATCCTCAACCTTGGCTCGGACTTCCGCATCCGTATCTGGGCCGTCCAGGAACCAAGGCGTCTTGCCCACCGCTTCCTGTTCCGAATAGCCCGACAGACGGCAAAAGGCCGCATTTACGTAAATGATTTTTGGCGTCGTCGATTTTCCCGTCGCGGCCTTGGTAACAACGACCGCATCGTTCGCCTTGGCGACGATATCGGAGAAGGAAAATCCGGTGTCGGTCCGCATGGGTGTTCTCGGCCTAGCCCCAGTGGGGTGTTTTACGGGTCTTTGGCACCTTTGCCGGGCGCAATATGTGCATCAAACATAGCATAAATGCCAGAGCTTATGTGAACCTGACGCAGTGTCGCGTGATTTTAAAGACTTGCCGCCCCACCCCCGGTTGGGCCATATCCTGGCCTTAACGAATCCGGCAGGGCCGGCATCAAGAAACGTAGGGAGACGGAAACATGACCCGCATCGCCATCCTGGACGACTACCAGAACGTGGCTCTGGAACTTGCCGACTGGGACAGTCTGGGCCCGGACGTGGAGATCACGTCCTTCAACGAATTCCTGCAGACCGACGAAGACCGGGTCGCCAAGGCGCTGGCTGGGTATGACATCGTGGTCGGCATGCGCGAGCGTACCCGCTTTCCGGCGTCGCAGCTGGAAAAGCTGCCGGATCTTAAGATGATGGTGACCACGGGCATGCGCAACCTGGCCTGGGACATGAAAAAGGCACGGTCCATGGGCATCACCGTCTGCGGCACGGCGATTCTGCCCTATCCGGCGTTCGAACAGACCTGGGCCCTGATCTTCGCCGTGACCAAGGAAATTCCCAAGGAAGACCGCTGCATGAAGGCCGGCGGTTGGCAGGAAAGCTTCCCGGTCGGCTTGCGCGGCAAGACGCTCGGTGTTATCGGCCTGGGCAAGCTCGGCGCGCAGTCGGCGGCCCTCGGCAATGCGCTCGGCATGAAGGTCATCGCCTGGTCGGAAAACCTGACCGACGAGCGGGCCGCCGAATGCAATGCGACCCGCGTTTCCAAGGAAGACCTGTTCAAGCAGTCCGACGTGGTGACCATCCATGTTCTGCTGTCGGAACGGACCACGGGCCTGGTCGGTGCGGATGAGTTGGCGCTGATGAAGCCCTCAGCCTACATCGTCAATACCTCGCGCGGGCCGATCATCGACGAGGCGGCGCTGATCGCGGCGCTCAAGGCGAACAAGATCAAGGGTGCCGGGATCGACGTCTATGATGTGGAGCCGCTGCCCGCAGACCACGACCTGCGCAAGCTCGACAATGCCGTGCTAACCGGCCACACGGGCTACGTGATCCGGGAAAATTACGAAGTGATGTACCCGGAAGCCGTGGAATGCATCAAATCCTGGATGGCCGGTTCGCCCGTCCGGGTCCTGAACGCCGAAGACTAAGACACAAGAAGACCACGCCATGAACGACGACATTATCCGCCTGGAACGCAAGGGCGCCATCGCGACCCTGATCATCAATAATCCCCAAAAGCGTAACGCCATGAACCTGGACGCCTGGCGGCGGCTGGTCGAGGTCACGGCGGAACTGGAAGCCGACGATGATTTGCGCTGCGTGCTGGTCACGGGAATGGGTGATCATTTCGCCGCCGGGGCGGATATCTCAGAATTCCCGGAAAAGCGCATGAGTGCTGATCAGGCCGAAACCTACGGCAAGGTCGTCGCTGATGCGCTGCATGCATTTTCGAACCTGAAGCATCCGACGATCGCGGTGATCCGAGGAGCCTGCACCGGCGGTGGGTTCGAGATCGCCTGCTGCTGCGATATGCGCCTGGCAGCCGAAGGATCGCGTTTCGGCATTCCCATCAATCGCCTGGGCCATGCCTTCGCCTATCCGGAAATGGCGGCGGCGCTGGTCGTGGTGCCGCCGGCGGTGATCATGGAATTGCTGTTGGAAGGCCGGATTCTGGAGACCGACGAGGCCTATGCCAAGGGCCTGTTGACCCGGGTCGTGCCGGCGGACCAATTGGACGACGAGGCGGAAACCGTTGCCTGGCGTGTCGCCCAGGGGGCGCCCTTGGCCGCGCGCGGTTCGAAAAAGATCCTGCGCCGCCTGCTGCAGTCCACGCAGATCAGCCCGGAAGAACTGAAATCAAGCTATGCGCTGTGTGATTCCGAAGATTACAAGGAAGGCGTGCGCGCTTTTCTGGCCAAGGAAAAGCCAGCCTTCAAGGCCTGCTGATCTACCTGCTGCGGAAAGCGGCCCCGATCCCGAATTGATCGTGTACCGGGATGATGCCGGGGCCGGAATTAGGCTTTGCATCGTCTAGGCCGTCGGGCATTATCGGGGCTATCAAAGTCTTAAGAACGAGAGGCCGGGGACCGGCGCGAGGAGGGATCAACCCACCCCGTCAGGTTCATCACACCGGTCCGGTTAGGCGCGTAAAAAATTGCATCGAAGCAAACCCTAACCCAACGACGGGGAGTGTCATGTTCAAGTTCTTTCGCCGGCAGGCCGTGCCGGCATTCTCGCTTGCGGCCGTTCTTCTGACAATTTTCACGCCTGATGCGGCCTTTGCCGCCGATCAGCTTAATTCCGGCGACACGGCCTGGATCATCACGGCAACCGCCTTGGTCCTGTTCATGACCCTGCCGGGGCTGGCTCTGTTCTATGGCGGGCTGGTGCGGTCACGCAACGTGCTGAGCGTGCTCATGCATTGCGTCGCGATCGCCTGTTTGATGAGTGTGTTGTGGCTGATCATCGGCTACAGCCTGTCGTTCACGGACGGGGCCGGGGCCAACGACCTGATCGGTGGTCTGTCCCGCATGTTCCTGGCCGGCGTCGGCACGGAAGCATTGTCGGGCACCATTCCTGAAAACGTGTTCTTCTCGTTCCAGATGACCTTCGCGATCATCACGCCGGCGCTCATGGTCGGCGCCTATGTGGAGCGAATCAAGTTCTCTGCCGTGCTGATCCTGTCGTCGTTGTGGCTGATCGTCGTCTACGCCCCGGTGACCCATTGGGTCTGGGGCGGCGGCTGGCTTGCGCAGATGGGCGTCATGGATTTCGCCGGTGGTTTGGTCGTGCACGCCACGGCGGGTATTTCATCGCTGGTTATCGTCAAGGCTCTGGGGGCCAGGCACGGATTCCCGAACGATGTCGCGCCGCCGCACAACCCGGGCATGGTCGCCATGGGGGCCTGCATGCTTTGGGTCGGCTGGTTCGGCTTTAACGGCGGTTCCGCCCTGGCGGCCAACGGGTCGGCCGGAATGGCGCTGACGGTCACCCATATCGCTGCCGCCACGGCGTCGCTGGTGTGGATGCTGATTGAATGGAAGAAGTACGGCAAGCCGTCCCTGGTCGGTCTTGTTACCGGTACCATCGCGGGGTTGGCCACGATCACACCGGCGTCGGGCTTTGTCGGCCCCATTGGCGCCCTGATCATCGGCGTCGCCGCCGGTCTGGTCTGTTTCAAGATGGTGCAGATCGTGAAGACTGCCTGGAAGCTGGATGATTCCTTGGACGTGTTCGCCGTCCACGGCGTCGGTGGCTCGTTGGGCACCATCCTGGTCGCGTTCCTATGCGCACCCATGTTCGGTGGCCTGGGCCTGCCCGAAGGCAAAACCATGTTTGACGCGCTCGGCGTGCAGACGTTGGGGCTGGCAGTCACCGTGGCGTGGTCGGCCATTGCCACCTTCATCCTGGTTAAGATCACGGCCGGGCTGACCAATGGCATCCGCGTTCGCGAGGATGATGAACTGGAAGGCCTGGACATCACCAACCACGGTGAGACCGCGTACAGGCTCGACTGACGTGCTATAAAGGGCGGAGCAGCGGTGCTCTGCCCGCAAGCCGTGAATAACGGCAAACGCAAGGACATTAGGAGAGGCAACATGAAGTTCGTCATGGCGGTGATCAAACCGCACAAGCTGGACGCCGTTCGCGAGGCGTTGGCCGCGACCGGTGTCGAAGGGATGACCGTCTCGGAAGTGAAAGGCTATGGCCGGCAGCGCGGACAGACGGAAATCTACCGCGGGGCTGAATACCAGGTCCATTTCCTGCCCAAGGTGAAGATTGAGATCGCGGTGACTGACGATAAGGCGGCCGAGGTGGTCGAGGCCATCAAGGGAGCCGCCAACACCGGCAAGATCGGCGACGGGAAGGTCTTCGTCTATGATCTGGACAGCGCCGTGCGCATCCGCACCGGCGAACAGGACAATGACGCGCTCTAACATCTGAATCCGGCGCGCCGGGCGCGCCCAGGCCGGGGAGGGCAAAACATGCCCCGTTTCGCCGCCAACATTGGTTGGATGGCCCAGGAAGTGCCCATGCTGGAGCGTTTCCAGCTGGTCCGCGACCTGGGCTTCACCACCGTCGAATGCACAATTCTCTATGGCCATGATGCGAATGCCCTGGGCGACGCTTGCAAGGCGGCCGGCCTGGATTTTCTGATGTTCAATTCGCCGCCTGGAAAGCAGGAAGGCGAATACGGCATCGCCGGGCTGAAGGGCCGCAAGGGTGAATTCCAGGATTCGATTGGCAAGGCCATCGACTATGCCAAGGTGCTGGGGACGCGCTATCTGCATGTGCTGGCCGGCTGGCAGATGGACAACTGGGATCGCAATGCCGCGTCCAAGGTGTTCATCGAAAACCTGACCTGGGCCTGCCCGGTGTTGGCCGAGGCGGGACTGAGCGCTTTGATCGAGCCCATCAACACCATCGCCCGCCCGGGCTATCTGGTGCAGACGACGAAAGAGGCGCAACGAGTGGTCGATGCGGTGAAGGCGGCGGGCTCCACAAACATCGGCATCCAGTACGATTTCTATAACGCCCAGGTCATGGAAGGCGACATAACGCGCACCTTCGAAGCACACCTGCCGTCGATCCTACATGTACAGATCGCGGGCAATCCGGGCCGCACCCCGCCGGACGAGGGGGAAATCAACTACCCCTTCGTGTTCGATCTGTGCGATCGCCTTGGCTTCAAAGGTTGGCTCGGCTGCGAATACGCCCCCCATAACAAGACCAAGCCGGGGGCGACCAAGGCGTCGCTGAAATGGGCGAAGGACTTCGGTCTGGGTTAACCGGCGGACGCTTCGGCCTTTGGCTTTTTCCCCGCGATCAAATTGGCAAGCTCACTGGCTCCCGGCGCCAGGGTCTGGCCGCGCAGGGTGATGATGCCGATGCGCCGGGTTAGTTGCGGGTGCTTGATGCGGGCCGCCCAATAAGACCCATCCTTGGCGGGCGGTACGGCCGTTTCCGGCAGAATCGCCACGCCCAGGCCCTGTTCCGCCATGGAAATCAGAGTCTGGTGATGCAGCATTTCGAAATGCGGCACCAGGGTCATGCCGACCGATTGAAAGGCGCTTTCGACCTGGATGCGGGTGCGTGACGGCAACGGCAGGGCCAGAATCGTTTCGTCAGTGAGGGCACCCAGGGGAATGTCCGTCTGCCCGGCCAGCGGGTGGCTTGCGGTGACGACGGCGCAATAGCCGTCGGCCAAAAATTGGCGAAATTCGAATTCCCTCGGCACTTTTTCCACGGGCCCGATGGCGAAATCGGCGTCGCCCCGGCGCAGGATGTCCAACATGTCCGTGGCATAGGCCTCTCGTACGTGGACCGTGATGTTGGGATTGCGGTCGCGGAAGCGGGCCAGGATGGCGGGCAGGCGTGTCGCGGCGAAGCTGGGCGCGGAGGTCAGCAATACGCGGCCCCGGCCCATGGCGGCCTCGTCGTGAAAGATGCGGACGATGTCCTCCAGCCCTTCAAGCACGCGGCCCGCGCGGCGGTACAGGTTTTCCCCGGCTTCGGTCATGCGGACGGTCCGCGTGGTGCGGTGGAACAGCGGCACGCCCAGATGGGATTCCAGCAGCTTGATATGGGCCGTTACGGCGGACTGGCTCAGGTTGAGGCGTTCCGACGCCCGGCGAAAGCCGTTCTGCTCCGCCACGGCGACGAAAATCTCCAGCTGTTTCAGGGTCATGGGCAGCATGACGATTGATCTCTTATCCAGATTAATAATCCATATATTGCTATTAGCCCTATCACAAATCTTGTGGTGTAGTCGCCCTTCGAAATGGTAACCGCGCCGAAAACAGGCGCGGTATTAACGCATGGAGGAAACCGAACGATGACGGGCACTACCCGCCAATTGGCTGAATTCGCGGCCGGCCTGACCTATGACAAGTTGCCGGCCGGAATTGCGGCCCGCACCAAGCTCCTGATCCTCGACATCGCCGGCATCATGGTCCGCGCCCGCCACGATGCGGAAAGCACGGCCAGCCTGGTCAGCGCGGTCGAACGCCTAGGCCAGGTCGCGGGCAATTGTTCGGTGCTCGGCGATGGGCGCGGTTACACGCCCATGGCGGCGGCCCTGGTCAACGGCTCGCTGGCGCATTCTCTGGATTTTGACGACACCCATGCGGAAGCCTCCCTGCATTCCTCCGCACCCATTGTCCCGGCGGTGCTGGCGGCGGCGGAAATGACCGATGCGTCCGGCAAGGATGTCATTACCGCCTGCGTGGTCGGCTATGAAATTCAGATCCGCCTGGCCAAGGCGCTGGTGCCGACCGCCCATTACGATCGCGGTTACCACCCGACGGCGACCACTGGTGTCATGGCCGCGGCCGCGGCGGCGGGCAAAATTCTGGGCCTTGATGCCGACGGCATCGAAAGCGCCCTCGGCATCGCGCTCAGCCAAGCGGCAGGGTCCATGCAGTTCCTGGCCGATGGCGCCTGGACCAAGCGCTCCCACGTCGGGCAGGCGGCGCAGAACGGCCTGACTTGCGCCACCATGGCGGCGGAAGGCTTCAAGGGCCCGAAGGAAGCCATCGAAGGCAAATGGGGCTTCCTCCACTCCCTGTCGCCCAAGGCCGACCTGGACAAGGCGGCGGCGAACCTGGGCGACTATTGGGAAACCATGGCGCTCGGCGTGAAACCCTATCCCAGCTGCCGCTACACCCACGCGGCCATGGACGCCATCCGCCAGTTGGCCGGCGAACACGGGATTACCGCCGACAACGTGGACAGTGCGACCATCGGCGTGCCGGAAACGGGCTGGAAGATCGTCGGCAATTCGGATGCGGAAAAGCAGAACCCGAAATCCATCGTCGACGGCCAATTCTCCATGCCGTTCTGCGCCGCCGTGGTGCTGCGCACGGGTAACATGGTGTGGGACGATTACAAGACGCATCTGAACGACGCCGACACGCTGGCCCTGGTGAAGCGCATTTCCACGGTCGTCGATCCCGATGCCGAAGCGGCCTTCCCCGACAACATGGCGGGCAAGGCGACGATCCGCATGAAGTCCGGCGAGGTCCATGAGCGCTTCGTCGAAATCCCCAAGGGCGAGCCCGACAACTTCATGAGCCAAGCCGAGTTCCGCGCCAAGTTCGATGGCCTTTGCGCGCCCTATCTGTCCGAGGCGGGCATGGAACGGTTCTCATGCGCCCTGTTAAACCTGGAGGAAGCGAACAGCCTGCGTTCGGTCCTCGCCCTCAGTCACGGAGACGCCTGACCCATGGTTGCCGAAGCAAAACAAGTCGGACCCAACCGATATCGCGAGTCCTATGGCCGCTATCTTGAGGACTTCAAGGTCGGCGACATTTACGAACATCGCCCCGGCCGCAGCATCACGGAAAGCGACAACACCTGGTTCACCTTGCTGACCATGAACCAGCACCCGCTGCATTTCGATAACGAATACGCCGCCAAGAGCGAGTTCGGAAAGCCGCTGGTCAATTCCTGCCTGACCCTGTCGATCGTCGCCGGAATGAGCGTATCCGACGTCAGCCAGAAAGCGATCGGTAACCTGGGCTGGAACGACATCAAGATGCCGAACCCGGTGTTCGTCGGTGATACGCTTTATGCGGAAAGTGAAGTGCTGGCGATCCGCGAAAGCAAGTCGCGTCCGACCCAGGGCATCGTCACCATCCGCACCACGGCGACCAAGCAGGACGGTTCGGTAATCATGTCTTATGAGCGGATCATGCTGATTCCCAAGCGCGGCCACGCGGTCGACGATAAAGCAAACTACTAGTAGGAAGTGATGACCATGGCCCCCGATGCGGCATCTGCCCAGGACCTGAGCGAGGAAGAACGCCTTATCCTCGATTCCGTCGACAAGTTCATCGAACAGGACGTGCGGCCCCACGCCCACAAACTGGAAGCGGCGGACGAATACCCCCGCGAGATCGCCGACAAGCTGGCCGAACTGGGCCTGATGGGGGCGACCATCGGCGAGGAATACGGCGGCCTGGGCCTGTCGGCCTCGACCTATTCCAAGATCGTTGAGAAGGTGGCGTCATGTTGGATGTCCGTGTCGGGCATCTTCAATTCGCACCTGATCGCCGCGGCGGCGGTCGAACGGTTCGGGACCGAGGATCAGAAGCGGTATTGGCTGCCAAAGATGGCGTCCGGTGAAATGCGGGGCGGCATCGCGCTGACCGAACCGGACTGCGGCACCGACCTGCAGGCCGTGCGCACGACGGCCAAGAAGGACGGCAACGAATACGTCCTTAACGGCAATAAGATGTGGATCACGAACTGTATCCAGGGCAACTTCCTGGCCGTGCTGGCCAAGACCGATCCGGAGACGGAGCCTAAGCACAAGGGCATGAGCCTGATTTTGGTCGAGAAGGACGCCGGTTACAAAACGTCAAAACTGCATAAGCTCGGTTACAAGGGCATCGACACGGGCGAGGTCGTGTTCGACAACACCCGCGTGCCGCTGACCAACCTGATCGGCCCGGACGAGGGCAGGGGCCTGCAGCAGATTTTGGGTGGGTTGGAACTGGGCCGCATCAACGTCGCCGCGCGCGGCGTCGGCGTTGCCCGGGCGGCCCTTACCGATGCTGTTGCCTATGCCCTGGACCGCAAGACCTTCGGCAAGCCCATCGCCGAACATCAATCGATCCAGATCAAGCTGGCCGACATGGCGACGCGGGTCGAGGCCGCGCGCCTGCTGGTGGAAAGTGCCGCCCGCGCCTATGACAAGGGCCAGCGCTGCGACATGGAAGCCGGCATGGCCAAGCTGTTCGCCACCGAGGCGGCACTGGAAAACGCCATCGAGGCCATGCGCATCCACGGTGCCTACGGCTATTCCAAGGAATACAACGTGGAACGCTACTTCCGTGACGCGCCTTTGCTGTGCATCGGCGAAGGCACCAACGAACTGCAGCGCATCATCATCGCGCGGCAGTTGACGGAACGGGCCCAGGGATGAGCGGCCTGCCGCTCGACGGAGTGCGCATCCTCGCCGTCGAACAGTACGGCGCCGGTCCCTTCGGCACGCAGTTCCTGGCCGACCAGGGTGCCGAGGTCATCAAGATCGAGGCGCCGGGTGAGGGCGATTACGCCCGCGCCTTGGGGCCGCATTTCTTCGAGAACGGTGACAGCCAGTTCTTTCATTCCTTCAACCGCAACAAGAAGAGCCTCAGCCTCGATCTTAAGAAACCAGAGGGCAAGGCCGTATTCCTGGACTTGGTGAAGACCGCCGACGCGGTGGCCAGCAATTCCCGCGGTGACGTGGCGGAACGGCTGGGCATTACCTATGAACATTTGAAGGCGGCCAATCCCAAGATCGTATGCGCCCATCTGTCGGCCTATGGGCGCACGGGGTCGCGGGCCGCCTGGCCGGGCTTCGATTTCCTGATGCAGGCGGAAGCGGGCCATTTCTCCGTGACCGGCGAGCCGGGCAGCCCGCCGACCCGCATGGGCTTGTCCGTGGTCGATCTGGCAACGGGGCTGGCGCTGGCCTTTGCCGTCTCGTCCGGGATCGTCAGCGCGCGTGCCACGGGCAAGGGGCAGGACCTGGATACCTCCCTGTTCCACATGGCGCATATGCTGAACGTTTATACGTCTACCTGGTACCTGAATTCGGGCCACGTCCAGGGCCGCACGGCCCGCTCGGGCCATGCGTCGTTGGTGCCGTGCCAGCTGTACCGAACGCGGGACGGCTGGATCTACATCATGTGCAATAAGGAAAAGTTCTGGCCGGCCCTATGCAAGGCGATCGGCGAGCCGGACTGGGGTTCAGACCCCCGGTTCAAAACCTTCAAGGAACGCCTCGCCAATCAGGAACTGGTTCAGGAACTGTTGGACGAACGGTTGAGCGAGCGCACCACGGCGGACTGGCTGGAAGCCTTTTCCGGTGTTGTGCCGTCGGCGCCGGTCTACGATCTGGCCCAGGCGCTGGACAATCCTTTCGTCGCCGAACAGGGCATCGTTCAGGAACTGGAACTGGAGGGCCACGGCCCGATTCGAATGATCGACACGCCCGTGCGCTCGGCCACCCCGACGCCGGCCCGCCCAGCCTCGCCACTGGGAGAAGATACGGAAAAAATCCTCTCCGACCTGGGTTATGATCAGAATCGGCTCGCTCAACTGCGCAAAGGAAGGGTAATCTAGCGGCAGAAGGGGGGCATTGCTTTTAATAAGAATGCAATTGGGAGGATGCCACCTTGGGCCAAACGATAAGTGAAAAGATTCTCGCCCGCGCTTCGGGCGAGAAAACGGTAAAGCCTGGCGATATTGTGACCTGCAATGTCGATCTGGCCATGGTCCATGATTCGTCGGGGCCGCGTACATCCGGGAAAAAGCTGGATGAGCTGGGCGTGCCCGTCTGGGACATGGATAAGCTGGTCGTGATCGCCGACCACTACGTCAATCTTGATACGCCGGAAAGCAAGAACGTCCAGGACATTTGCGATGCCTGGTGCGAAGCCCACAAGGTCAAGCACTTCATTCGCAACCAGGGCATCTGCCACATCGTTCTGCCCCAGGAAGGCCATATCCGTCCGGGCATGTTCTGTGTCGGTGCCGACAGCCATTCAACCACCGCCGGCGCCTTCGGGGCTTTCATGGTCGGTGTCGGGGCGACCGAGATCACCGGCGTCATGGCCACGGGCGACATCTGGGTCCGCGTGCCGGAAAATGTGCGCATGGAAGTGACCGGAGCGTTGAAGCCGGGCGTTGTCGCCAAGGACGTGATCCTGAAAATCTGCGGCGATCACGGCATCATGGGCTTCGGCTACCAGGTCGTGGAATTCTGCGGTGACGGTGTTGCCGCCATGTCTGCCCAGGATCGGATGACCCTGACCAATATGGCGGCCGAGATCGGTGCCAAGACCGGCATCATCGCCCCCGACGCCAAGACCGTGGAACTGCTTAAGGCCTGGGGTGTCAGCGGCGTGAATGCGGATGACTGGCAGTCCGACGCCGATGCCGTCTATGCCAAGCGCATCACCGTCGACGGCAGCACCCTGGCGCCGCAGGTCGCGGCCCCCTCCAGCCCGGAAAACGCGGACGATGTCAGCAATTATCGGAACGTAAAGCTGGACCAGGCCTATCTGGGCGCCTGCACGGGCGCCAAGCTGGAAGACCTGCGCATGGCGGCCGAAGTCCTGAAAGGCAAGAAGGTCGCCGCCGGTACGCGGTTCCTGGTCGCGCCCTCGACCATCAAGATGCGCGAAATCGCCGCCGCCGAAGGCACCATGAAAATCCTCGAAGACGCAGGCGCGATCGTCCTGCCATCGGGCTGCGGCGGCTGCATCGGACTGGGTGACGCGCGGCTGGCTGAGGATGCCGTCGGCATCTCGTCGACCAACCGCAATTTTGTCGGCCGGGCCGGGCCCAAATCGTCGAAGCTCTATCTGGCGTCGCCCTATACGGTGGCGGCTTCTGCCGTCGCCGGGCAGATCGCCGATCCCCGTGACATGCTCTGACCGAAAGGACCTGCAAGATGATACATAAAGGCAAGGCCTGGAAATTCGGGGCCAATATCGACACCGACCTGCTGGCCCCCATTTCGGCGCTGACCAGCGCAAAGCCGGAAGAGGCCTATACCGAATGCCTGAAGGACGTCGATCCGACCTTCTCCGCCAACTGCAAGGAAGGCGACATCTTCGTCGCCGACGAAAACCTGGGCATCGGGTCATCCCGCGAATGGGCGCCGCAATACATGCGGTCCTGCGGCATCCGGGTCATCCTGGCGAAATCCTTCGCCCGCATTTTCTATCGCAACTGCTTCAACCTGGCCGTGCCGGCCCTGGTCTGTGCCGAAACCCACAAGATTGCGACGGACGATCAGTTGGAAATCGACATGGAAAAGGGTGAGGTCCGCAACCTGACCAAGGGCGAAAGCTATAAATGCGACACGGTGCCGGCGCACCTGATGCAGATCGTCGCCGACGGCGGGCTGATGCCGCACCTTAAAAAGAAATTCAAGAAAGCGAGCTAAGTAAGAATGACCGAAGTTACTCTGTTGGAAGCCGAAGACGTCCGCGACCGGATTTTGTCCGGCGACGAAGTCGCCATTTTGGATGTGCGCGAATGGGGGGTGTTCGGCGACGGCCACCTGCTGTTCGCCATCAGTTGTCCGCTGAGCCATCTGGAAACCCGGATCGATGATTTCGTGCCCAGAAAAGACACGCCCATCGTTCTGTGTTCCGAAGGCAAGGCCGACAAGCACTTGGTCGACCTGGGCGCGGAACGCCTGATTGCCTGGGGCTATACGGACGTGAATATCCTCGGCGACGGGCTCGAAGCTTGGCGCAAGGCCGGGTTCGAAGTGTTCTCCGGCGTCAACGTGCCGTCCAAGGCGTTCGGCGAATTCGTCGAACATACCTATGACACGCCGCGCATCCCGCCTGAGGAAGTGAAGGCCATGATGGATCGGGGCGAGAACATGGTGGTTCTCGATTCCCGCCCGATGTCCGAATACCACAAGATGAACATCCCCATGGGTGTCGATTGCCCGGGGGCGGAGTTGGCCTATCGGGTGCACGATTTGGCGCCCGATCCCAACACCACCGTGGTCGTCAACTGCGCCGGACGCACACGTTCCATCATCGGCGCGCAGTCGCTGATCAACGCCGGTATTCCCAACAAGGTCGTGGCTCTGGAAAACGGCACCATGGGCTGGCACCTGGCGGGTTTTCAATTGGAATACGGCAATGACCGGAAGTTTCCCGAACAGCTTTCCGAGGAAGCCCAGGCCAAGGCCAAGGCCGTGCGCGAACGGGTCGCCAAGCGGTTCGGCGTGCCGACCTGCGATCACGATCAACTTGCGGCCTGGCGGGCGGAGAAAGGCCGCACGACCTACGTTCTCGACGTCCGCAATCCGGAAGAATTCACCGGCGGGCATCTGGAAGGCAGCCGTCATGCGCCCGGCGGGCAGTTGGTTCAGGCTTGGGATCGCTACGTCGCGGTGCTGGGGAGCCGCATCGTCCTGGTCGACGACGACGGTGTGCGCGCGACCATGACGGCAAGTTGGCTGGTTCAGATGGGCTGGCCCGAGGTCTACGTGCTGGAGAATGCCCTCGACGGGCAGCCTTTGGTGCGCGGTGCGCATAAGCCGAAAACCTATGGCCTTGACGCCGCTGCCGCCGAAACGGTGACGGTGGAAGGGTTGGAACGCATGATCGCCGACAAGGTCTGCGTCATCATCGATTTGGCCGATAGCCTGACCTATCGCGACGGGCACATCCCGGATGCTTGGTTCGCCGTGCGCGCGCGTTTGAAGGACAGCATCAAGAAGATCCCCGATGCCCGCTACACCGTCCTGACCTCGCCCGACGGTGTGCTGGCGCAACTGGCGGCACCTGAACTGCGCGCAATGGGGCGGCATGTCGCCGTGCTTGTCGACGGCACGGAAGCTTGGAAAGCAGCCCGCAAGGAGATGCAGACCGGCTTCACCAACATGGCCGACGAAACCAATGACGTCTGGTACCGCCCCTATGACATGGACGATGCCCAGGAAGGGGCCATGAAGCAGTACCTGAGCTGGGAGATCAATCTGGTCAATCAATTGGACCGCGACGGCACGACCCGGTTCCGCAAATTTCCCCAAGCGTGAAACGCTGGGCATAAAAAAACACGAAGGAAACACCACGCATGAAATTCATCGTTCTGGAAAACGACGGCATCGGGCCGGAGATCATGGCTGCGACCTTGCCGGTGCTGCAGAAACTCGACGACCGCTTCGGCCTTAACATTGAACTCGTTCCCATGGTCTCGGGCATGCGGGCGCTGAAGGCGGAAGGCAAGACCATTCCCCAGGCTGTTTATGACGCTTGCGATGCGGCTGACGGCGTGATCCTGGGGCCGGTGTCGTCATTCGAATATCCGTCGGAGGCCGAAGGCGGCGTCAATCCGTCCAAGTCCTTCCGCAAGGTGTTTGACCTGTTCGCCAACATCCGCCCGGCGCGAACCCGGCCGGGCGTGCCCTCGGTGATCAAGCAGATGGATTTGGTCATCGTGCGGGAGAACACCGAAGGCCTATACGCTGATCGCAACATGTTCATGGGCTCCGGCGAATTCATGCCGACCGAGGACGTGGCGCTGAGCGTGCGCAAGATCACCCGCCAGGGCTGTGAGCGCATTGCCAAGCAGGCTTTCGAAATGGCCATGGAACGGTGCAAGAAGGTGACTGCCGTGCACAAGGCCAACGTGCTGCGGATGACCGACGGCCTGTTCCTCAAGACCGTGATGGAGGTGGCCAAAGACTATCCCAGCGTCGAGGTCGAGGAGTTGATCATCGACGCCGCCACGGCCCACCTCGTCAAGCGGCCGCAGGATTTCGACGTCATTGTCACCACCAACGCCTTCGGCGATATCCTGTCGGACCTGTGCTCGGAACTGTCGGGAAGCTTGGGGCTGGCTGGGTCCATCAACGCCGGCAAGGGCCATGTGTTCGCCCAGGCGCAGCACGGCTCGGCCCCCGACATCGCCGGCAAGGGCATTGCCAATCCGACGGCGCTGATGCTGTCCACGGCCATGCTGCTGGAAGAACTGGGCCGCCGTACCTCGCGCAACGATCTGGCGCAGGCCTCGGCCTCCATGTTCAAGGCCGTGGAACTGGCGCTCAACGATCCGGCCAGCCATACGCCTGACCTGGGCGGCAAGAACTCGACGGAGGGTTTCGGCAAGGCCGTGCTCGCCGCCCTCGATAAGGAATAGGAGCCAGCCATGGCGGGGAAGGAACGCATCGCGGTCTACGGGGCAGGCGCCGTCGGCGCCTATGTGGGCGGCTACATGACCCGGGACGGCCGCGACGTCACCCTGATTGACCCCTGGGAAGAGCACGTCAAATTGATGCGCGAACCGGGGCTCAAACTGTCGGGCCTGACCGAGCCGGAAAATTTCATCGTCAAATGCAACGCCGTGCTGGACCGCGACCTGCCGCCGCCGGGCGATATTGGCCCGTTCGATGTGATCTTCATCTGCGTCAAATCCTTCGACACGGAAGCCGCTGCCAAGCGCATGCAGCCTTATCTGGCGGATGGCGGTTTCATGGTGTCGTTACAGAACGGCATCAACGAAGGCACCATCGCAAGTGTCGTCGGCGTGGAGCGGACCGTGGGTTGCATCGCGTCCTCGATCTCCGTCTCCATGTGGGAGCCGGGGGCCGTGCGCCGCAATGTGAAACTGGGCGGCAAGGAACATGTCGTGTTCCGGGCCGGTGAATTGGACGGCAGCGTGACACCACGGGTGCAGAAGGTGTCCGACATCCTGGCCAGTGTGGATAGCTCGAAAGTGACGACGACGCTGATGGGCGAACGCTGGTCCAAGTTGATCGTCAATTGCATGCGCAATCCCGTTTCCGCTGCCTCCGGCATGGCATCCAATGCTTGCGACACGGACGACCATATCCGCCGTCTCGGTATCCGCATCGGCGCGGAAGCGATCGAGGTGGCTGCGGCCGAAGGCCATCCGCTCGAAAAGCTTCTCGGCATGCCGCCGGAACAGGTGCTGGCCGCCGGCAAGGGCGACGCCACGGCCATGGCGGCCTGCGACAAGTCCTTGCTCGACGGGCGGGCCAAGCGCTCGGACGAACAGCGTCCGTCGATGGCCCAGGACATGGTCAAGGGCAGGGCGACGGAGATTGATTTCCTCAACGGTTTCGTCGTGGCGACGGCTAAGACACACGGCATTGCCGTGCCCGCCAACGAAGGCATCGTCGCGGTCATCAAGCGGATCGAGGCAGGCGAGATCGAACCCAGCCCAGAAGCCCTGGCGGGTATTTGATTCTCATGACGGACCGCTACGCAGCCCAAGACCTGACCCTTGCCGCCAAAATGCTGTTCGAAAAAGCAGGCGCCGCCGCACCCGTGGCACAGGCCATAGCCGATATTTTGGTTGAGGCAGATCTGTTGGGTTACGGTACCCATGGCTTGCAGTTCGTGCCAGCCTATCTGGCGGCCATGGAAGCTGGCAAGACGACCCCGGAAGGGGAGCCTGAAATCATTATCGACAACGGTGCGGCCCTGGTGCTGGACGGCAAAGGCCTGCCCGGACAATGGGTCATGCTTCGCGCCCTGGACTTGGCGATCACTCGGGCCAAGGACACGCCCATGGTCGGGATTGCGATCCGCAACACGGCGAACATTTCCTGCCTCGCGACCTATGCCCGCCGCGCGGCGCTGAAGGGCTATTTCGCCATCGTCGCGGCCTCGGCCCCGACGACTAAGGCCGTCGCCCCCTTCGGCGGCGCGTCGCCGGTGATCGGCACCAACCCCTTCGCCGTTGGCATGCCGGGCCAGGATCATCCCATTTTGATCGACACCAGTGCCGCCGCCGTCACCAACCGCGCGATCGAACGGGCGCAGCGCCTGGGCGAAAACCTGCCGTTCCCGGCCCTGGTCGCCGCCGACGGCAGGTCGAGCGACGATCCGGCGGTTCTCAAGACCGATCCGCCGGGGGCGATCCGTCCCGCCGGCGGGGACGAAGCCGGACACAAGGGCTTTGCGATGGGATTGTTGGTCGAGGCCCTGACCTCGGGCCTGGCCGGGCTCGGCCGCTCATCGGACAAGCCGCCCGCCGGAAACGCGGTCTACCTGCAACTGATCGACCCCAGAGGCTTCGCAGGTGCGGATGCCTTCACCCGGGAAACCGGCGTGCTGGCGGACCTGTGTCGAGGCGCCGTGCCCTGCGATCCGGCTAGGCCGGTGCGGGTTCCCGGCGACCGGGCGGCAGCGGTGTACGCGGAACAGAGTAAGGCGGGTGTCGTCCTGCATCCCGAAATCATGGACCGCATGCGGCCCTTGTTGGAAAAATACGGAATTCCCGTTCCGGCCCCGCTCGCCTAGGGCGACGGAGATGGCCGCCGCCGGATGAACAGCACCCCGATGGCCCCTGCAAAGGCACTGAGGATCAGCCAGACCGCCTGGAAGTCGGGGATCAGGAACGACGCCAGATAACTGACCGCAATGGCGCCGGCCGAGCAGGTGATGACATTCCGTAACAGGGCGCGGGTGCCGTTCTTGGTGTAGATCGCCGCAAGCCAGGCGACCACGTTGCCGATGCTGATCACGATCATCAGGCTGATGGGGTCCATGCCGGGTTACGGTCCGGCAGACGCGCGCCGCTTCTGCAATTCGGCGAAGACCTCGCGGTAATCCTCGGGCGCATCATCGCCATAGTCTTCCTTGAACCCGAATTCGGATAGCCACTTCAGGCGCTTGGCGCCGCCGTCGCACATGAAGGCGTCATAGCCCAAGGCGCGGAGGGTGTCGGCGGCTTCTTCCAGTTCGTGCCCCCGGCGCGCACCATGGATTGCCGTGCGGCCGATCAGGAAGTGCGCCAGGTCGTCGAAATTCTTACCCGCGTAGCTGCGGTTCATGGAGGCGAAGACCTCGTCGGCTACGCCATAGGTCTCGGCCCCCAGGACGCATTCCTGTAGCAACGCCTCCAGCCCCTTGACCAGGACGGAGCGGAACATTTTGGTCGCCGCCGCCCGGCCGTATTCCGTGCCGAACTCCCGCATGTTGACGCCGTAGGGGGTGAGGGCCTCGATCACGTCCCCGGCTGCTTCGCCGACCAGCAGCATCGGGACTTTCTGATTCTTGCCGGGCACACCGTCCATGACCGCGACCTCGACAAAGCGTGCCCCCGTGGGGCTGATGACCTCGGCGATTTGCTGCTTGACCATGGGCGAGGTCGAGTTGAGGTCCATGTAAATCTGGCCGGGCTTGAGGGCCCGGCCCGCCTCCTGGGCAACTTCCAACGCTTCCGTCGCGGTGACCGTGGACAGGATGATGTCGGCGCGGCCAACCAGATCAGCGATGCTGGCCGCCATCTCGACGCCCTCGACCGGCGGGCGTTCCCGCAAATCGCGGGCCGTGATGGGGGCGGGCAGGCCCGCCGCCAACAGGCCCTTGGCGATCAGGGGCCCGGCCTCGCCGAAGCCGATGAAGCCCAGGCGCGGCGTGTTGGCCCGTGCCATGCTATTGCGCGGCCTGAGCGGGGGCGGCGACCAGATCGCGGGCGCTGTCCAGGGTGTCGATGGACCAGATGGCGGCGAGCAGGCTTTCCGCCCCATCCGACCCCAACACGGCCGAGGCCAGGTCGCGGTACTTGTCCTCAAGCTCCATATCGCTCAGGGGCGCGTCCGGGTCGCCCTTGCGGGTCGGCGCGTAATGACTGACGATGCGGCCGTCGGTGGTTTCGATCTCCACCTTGGCGGAGCGCAGAGCCGGGAAATTGCCCTGGCACTCCGGGTCCGTGGTCAGGGTGATGCGGGTCATCAGGTCGCGTGCCGCCGTGTCCTGCAATCGCTCCGGCGTGAAGGCGGCCATGCGCACGCTGCCCCACAGCAGCGCGGCGGCGCAGCAGTAGACCAGGGAGAACTTCGCCTCGAACGCCGTTTGCGGGTTGGTGTTGCCGCAAATTTCTTCGGCCTTCTGATAACTGCCGACGCGGATTTCCTTTACCTGGTCAGCCGTCAGGCCGTACTCGCGGGCCAGCAGCAGCACGCTGTCGACGGCGGCATGGACATGGCCGCAGGCGGAATGGTTCTTCGTCGTGGTCTGCTTGATCAGATAGTCCCGGCCCAGCGTTTCCGCCGCGCGGGCCCAATCGGGTTGCGTGTCGGCCAAACCGTTCAGGCACATGGCGTTGCCGAAGCCGCGCGGCCCTTCAAGGATGTCCGGCGCACCGGTGACGCCCTGTTCGGCGGCGAGCGCCACCGTGACGCCGCGTTCCGCCGCATGCGATCCGTGCAGCGGCTTGGCCATGGCGTCGGCGCGAAACGCCTGTTGCAGGCCCGCTGCCAGGGTGCCGGCATTGGCCAGCGCATGCAGGGTCTGTTCAGGGGTGAGGCCCAGGATATTGGCGGCGGCGGCGGCGGCGCCGAAGGTGCCGATCGTGCCGGTGGTGTGCCAGAATTCGTAATGAGCCGGGTTGGCGGCGGCGCCCAGGCGGTTGGAGACCTCGTAACCGGCGACGATGCCGGTCAGCAGCCGGGCGCCGCTGACGCCCCGTGCCTGGGCGATGGCGAGCGCCGCCGAGATCACAGGCACGCCCGGATGGTAGAGGGCGTTGCGGTAGATGTCGTCGAATTCAACGGTGTGGGACGCCGCGCCGTTGATGAAGGCGGCCGTGCGGGCGTCGGTCGTGTCGCCAGAGGGGTAGAGCCTGGCCCCGCCGCGCCCGATGCAATCCTTGAACGCCGCCGTCAGCGAGGTTGCCGGTTCAATCACCGTGCCGGGCAGGGCAGCCGCGAACCAATCGAGCAGGCAGCGCTTGGCGGCATGCAGGGCATCCGCCGGCAGGTCTTCCGGGGACAGGTTGGCGGCGTATTTCGCGAACGGCCAAAGGGCCGAATTTTCAAGGGTGGACATGGCGGTTCTCCTCCCAGAGTTGGTCGTGTTCAGGCGCCGTCGGCGTAGAAGGTCAGCGCACCCAGGACGGCGGCATGGACGGGCGTCGGAATGCCGTGCTTGCGGCCAAGCCGCACCACTTCGCCGCTCAGCCAGGGCAGTTCCAACCGCCGGCCGGCTTCCAGGTCGTGGAACATGGAAGCCTTCATGACGGCGGGCAGGCCGTCGAGAAAACCGATGGTCTTGGCTTCCGTGCCGTCCGGCAGGGGCACGCCTTCGGCGCGGCCGACGGCGGCGGTTTCGTGGATGGCGGCCTCGAA
This sequence comes from Rhodospirillales bacterium, assembly GCA_048263775.1. Taxonomy (GTDB): domain Bacteria; phylum Pseudomonadota; class Alphaproteobacteria; order Rhodospirillales; family Casp-alpha2; genus UBA1479. Next base: position 284,062 of record JBLXDU010000003.1, on the reverse strand, counting down.
CAGGGCGCGGGACTCAGGGTTTTCCCGGATCGGGCCCGCCGGCTGGCGGCACAGGGACGTCAGGCCGCTGAGGCAGGACAGGAAGATGAATTTCTCCCAGATGGAGCGGGTAATGTCGGGCGACACGGCATGGTCGAACCCGCCGTCCTCGAACGCGGCCTTAAGCGCCTCAATGCGCGGGGTGACGGTGCCGTCACGCTCGCCGATGGTCATGCGTGCCATGGTACCCGTGTGCTTGATCAGGCCCGGCTCTCCAATCACCGCGGCGATATGAGCAACACCGCCGGCGACATGCACCGCCCCCAGGCGTTCCGACAGAACGTCCATGCTGCGGACTCCGTTCTGGAACGGGACGACCAGGGTATCGGGGCCCAGAAGCGGTTTGCACTGGTCGGCGCTGGCTTCCGTATCCCATAGCTTGACCGCGAACAGAACCGCATCGACCGGGCCGATGTCGGACGGGTCATCGGTGACGGAGACGTCTTTCAGGTGAAGATCGCCCTTGTCGCTGGACACGCGCAGGCCGCCCTCACGGATCGCCTTCAGGTGGGCGCCCCGCGCCAGGAAATGAATGTCGTGTCCGGCGGCGGCCAGACGGGCGCCGAAATACCCGCCGACACCGCCGGCGGCCATGATTGCAATGCGCATAGTAAATCTGCCTTTGTCTTTTCGGTCTTAGTCGCTTGGGAGGGATGCCCCCGGGCTTACTTGCCTTTGAACTGGGGCTTGCGCTTTTCCATGAAGGCGCGGCGGCCTTCCTTGTAGTCCTCGGAATCGAAGCAATCCTTGACGATGCTGGCGCAAAGATCGTGATCGCGGAGCGTGTCGTCCTTCAGGCATTCCGCGACAACCACCTTCACGGCCTTGATGGTCAGCGGCGCGTTCTCGACGATGCGGCGGGTGTAATCGGCGACATAGTCGTTCAGTTCCGCCTTGGGCACGATCCGGTTGACGAAGCCGATCTCCTTCATCTCCGCCGCCGTGAATTTGCGGGCGGTGTAGAAGATTTCCTTGGCGTAGGACGGGCCGATCAGGTCGACGAAGGGCTTCAGTCCATCGACGCGGTAGCCCAGGCCCAGCTTGGCGGCGGGCACGGCGAAGATGGCGTCTTCCTCGGCGATGCGGATGTCGCAGCAGGTGGCCAAGCCGACGCCGCCGCCGACGCAGGGGCCTTCGATCTTGGCGATGGTCGGCTTGGGAAACTCGCGCAGGCGTTCCGACGCCTTTTCCGTGGCGGCGTTGTAGATTTTCACGCTGTCCTCGGACGACCGGTTCTTTTCGAACTGGGAGATGTCAGCGCCGGCGCAGAAGGCACCACCGCCTTCACCGGAAACAACGACCACGCGCACGGCGTCGTCGGCAAGGAAATCATCCAGAACGGTCGGCAGATCACGCCACATTTCGAACGTCATGGCATTCTTTCTGGCCTGGTTATCGAATCGGACGTAGCCGACACCGTCCTTTTTCTCGACGACCAACTGATCCGTTACGCCGTCCATTGTAAATCCGTCCATGGGTGGTTCCTCTAAGTCCTCTTGGTTTTCATTGGCGGACCAGGCAGCCGATCTTTGCGGGCCATGGTCCAGCTTGCTAATGCGCGAGGCGACAGCGTAAATTGACCGGCCTTTGTATACAATCACTAACCGCCGCCGGTCTTCGGATAGAATGCGGCTTCGTTGGGGAGGACGAATATTGGGTGCAGCGATCGAGAGATTGACCGGTATTCCCCTGCGCCAGCAATGGCCGGCCTGGATGATCGGCCTGGGCCATGGCGGGACCCACTGGATTATCGCGGTTTATTACCTGATGGTGCCTTGGCTGCGTCAGGATCTGGGCATCAGCTATACCGAGGCCGGCCTGATCCTGACCTCGTTCCATCTGTTCAGCTTCATCGCCAATTTCGGCTCGGGTGCGGCGGTCGACTTGGTCGGCCGGCGCGTGTTCCTGCAGGTCATCGCGCTGGTCATCGGCGCCATGGCCCTGGCCGCCATGAAATGGGCCGGTGGATTCTGGTCCGTGTTCGTGCTGCTGGCCTTCATCGGGGCGACCAACAACCTGTGGCATCCGCCGGCGATTTCCTACCTGTCGTCGGCCTATCCGGACAAGAAGGGCTATGCCCTGTCCCTGCATGCCCTGGGCGCCAGCGTCGGCGACGCCATCGCACCCTTGGCCGCCGGGTTCCTTCTGGTCTGGCTCGGCTGGCGCGATGCCTCGACCGTGGCTTCGATTCCTGTGTTCGTCATTGCGCTTCTGCTGCTGCTGACCCTCAACGCCCGCGACAAGGCGACCAACGACGCGCCGGGCAAGGAAAAGATGACCGGCAAGGATTATCTGGCCGGGGTGCGGCTGCTGCTGAAGAACCGCTGGGTGGTCGCGCTCTGCGTCATGTCCGGGTTCCGCACGGTGACGCTTATGGGCCTATTGATGTTCCTGCCGCTTTACCTGGCGGACGAAATGCATCTGGCGCCGACGGCGGTGGGGGCGACGCTCATGGCCATGCAGATCGGCGGCCTGATCGCCACACCTCTGGCGGGCATTTGGTCCGACCGTTCGGGCCGGCGGCCCGTGGTGATGGCGGGCTTTACGGGCACGACCATCGTGCTGGCGATCATCACCCTGCTGGACAACCAGATGATGTTGATCGTCGGCGTGTCGATCCTGGGCTTTTCGTTGTATGCCGCGCGGCCCGTCATGCACAGCTGGATGATGGACATCACGCCGCCGCATTTGTCCGGCAGTTCCATGAGCCTGTTGTTCGGCACCCAGTCGGCCTTCAACTTCGCGCTGCCGCCCTTGTGCGGTCTGATCGCCGATACCTGGGGCTTGACCGCCGTGTTCTATCTTCTGGCGGGGACGATCCTGATCGCCAACCTGATGGTCCTGGCGATCCCCAATTCGGAACCGAATGCGATCAAGGACTAGGAGCGCCGGTCGGCCCTACTCTGCGATGTGGCGGTTGAACAGGACGTCGTAGACGCCGTTCTGCCGGATTTCCTTTAGGCCCGAATTGAAGTCGTTGCGGATGGTCTCGTCCGCGAAGCCGACGACGAAGGGCGTGTGCCCGCCGAACAGGGAGTGAAACTGGAAATCGGCGGCCTTGCCGCCGAGAACCTTTTTCCAATAGCGGAAGATCGTGCCGTCAATGATGAGGGCCTGGAACCTGCCGTCGAGAAAGGCCTTCACCTGGGCCTTCTGGTCACCGATTTCCGCATAGTTCGGGGACTTGCCCGCCGCTTCGGCGAATGCCGGGCCCAGGTCTTTCGTGGCCCCTTCCCAGGCAACCATGCTGAGTCCCGCCAAATTGGCGATGGCAGTGGGGGCGGGGCCATCCGCGCGTGTGACCGCGACATTGTGGAAGCTGACGAATTCGTTGGAATAGAACAGGTTGGGGTTTTCCGGGCGCACGGTGGCGGCGGCGTCGGCGCGGCCGTCCAGCACCAGCCCGGTAAGTTCGTCATAGGTTGAATAGACCGCCTGGAAACTGTGCCCGCGGGGCGCCAGGGCCGCCTTCATGATATCAAGCTCGATCCCGCCTTTGTCATCGGTCTGCGCCGGGCCGGTCTGCGTGGCATAGACGAAGGGCGGCTTGGCGATGGCGAAGGCCACGGTCAATTCGGCCGCGCGGGCAGAAGATATGGATAGGGCCAGGAGGGCGGCCAGGACGGACAGAAACGTGAAACGGCGCATGGAATTTCCCCTTTGGTGATCGGGGATGGTAGCAAGCCCGCGTCGCCGGGGCATCTGTTCGTTGTCCGGGGTCTGGGTGTCGCCCTAAAGCCCGGCGTCGCGGATCAAGACCTCGGCCGCCTTCTTCGCTTTGCGGGCGGCGTCCTTATGGCCTGCCACATGGGCCAAGACGATGGCGCCTTCGGTCAGCAGGGCCAGTCCGGTGGCGAGACCGTCCGGGTCGGCGGCTCCGGCTTTGGATGCCAGGTCGCGGAGATAATCCACGACCAGGTCTTTGTGTTCGCGGGCGGTGCGGTGGATCGGGTCGTTCTTATCGGAATATTCGGCGGCGGCATTGATGAACATGCAGCCGGTGAAATCGTCGGAGGCGAACCACGTGTCCAAGGCATCGAAGGTGGCGAGGATCCGTCCCTTGGGGTCTGGGGCGGCGCGTTCGACCTGGCGCATGAATGAATTGCGGAACCGTTCGTCGCGCCGGTGCAGGACCGCCAGGATCAGTTCGTCCTTTGACTTGAAGTGATTGTAGAGGGTCATGCGCGCGACCCCCGCTTCGGCGATTACCCGATCGATGCCCACGGCGTGATAACCGTCGCGGCCGAACAGACGCAGGGCGGTGTCGATCAGGTGGTCACGTTTCGCCGATGCCATGGTGCCTCAATGAAATAGAACGATTTGTCTAAATATATGTACTCAACTGTCGGTTTTCCTGCAAGGAGATCCTGACGCCCAGGTCTTCAATCGCTTTCCGATCAGAGAAAACAACATTTAAATCAATTAGGTAAATTAACCCTCTTAGGCTTCTATGAGGTGATATCGGAAATTGACAATATAGACCGATCTGTCTATTAATATAGCAAATGATCACCAACTCCAGACCTGCATGAGGGTTCCATGCTCATCTCCTATTATGCCTTTTTTGGTCCTCGCCGGTCCTGCTTCTTTCGGAGGTCAAGATGACCAAGCCCACCAGTGACGTCGCCTTCACCGAAACCGTGAAGGCGATCCAGGAACGCAAGGGATCGCGCAAGGGGTACGCGCGGATGGAGGACAAGGGCGGCTGGGCCGACCGGGTGACGGACGACTTGGCAGCCTTCATTGCGGCCCGTGATTCCTTCTACATGGCAACGGCAACTGCCGACGGTCAGCCCTATATCCAACATCGGGGCGGCAAGCCGGGATTTCTCAAAGTTCTAGACGACAGAACCCTCGCCTTCGCCGATTTTGCCGGCAACCGGCAATACCTCACCCAGGGCAACCTGGAGGACAATCCCAAAGCCTTCCTGTTCCTGATGGATTACGCCAATCGCCGGCGGATCAAGATCTGGGGCAGGGCGCGCATGGTCGAAGACGACGCGGAATTGATCCGGCGCCTGACCGACGCGGATTATGCCGAAGGTACGTCGGAACGGGCGGTGCTGTTCGAAATCACGGCCTGGGACGTGAACTGTCCGCAACACATCACGCCGCGCTTCACGGAAGCCGATGTCGCCCGCGCCGTGCAGCCGCTGTATGACCGCATCCGGGAGTTGGAGGCGGAACTAGCCGCGCGCGGCTAAGCCTTTCTGCTTCATGCGCCACAACAGGATGTCCATGCGGTCCTGCCCGTAGAAGGTTTCGCCGTCGAACACCATGCAGGGCACCCCCCAATGGTCAGAGGCGTCGAAGGCGGCTTGGTTGCCCGCGATGATGGCCTCGAGGCCGTCGCGATCTTCCGTTTCCTCGCGCAGGATTTCGGCAGCATCCAGGCCTGCCTTGGTCAGGGCGGCGGTATAGTGACCGTCCGTGTTCCAATTGTCGGTCAAGCCGTCCCAGACGATCCGCATCATGGCGTCCGTGAAGGCGAAGCACTTGCCGCGTTTCTGCGCGGCGGCACCGACACGCGTGAACTTGCCGATGTGCGGTTGTTCGGGAGCGATAATGTAGTTTTCGTTGTCCATGACGATGGGGTCGGGCACGGGCTTGCGAACGGGCATGCCCAGGTATTCGCCAACGCGGTGATAATCCGGCGTGTGATAGGTCCGGTACTTGCGGTTCACCTGGGCGAAGAAGTCCGGGTTGCGCACGGCCATGGGATAGACCGGACGGATTTCCACGGTCAGGTCATAGGTTTCCTGCCAGTCCCGGAAACGGTCCAGGGTCAGATAGCAATAGGGACTGCGGTAAGACCAGAAGACGTCGACGGAATGTGTCATGACGCATCTCCCAATCCCATCTGGCGAACCATGGCGCGGCACAGGTTACTGTCCGGTCCCGCGTAATGGTTCATGATCGTGAAATGGTTGGCGTCCGGCACTTCGATCAATTCGACCTCTGACGTCTTGCCGGCCCAGGCGGCGGCCAGGGCCTGCGACTGGCGCAGAAATTCCGCTGTTTCCGCGCCGCCGACGGCGATCAAGGTCGATCCGCCGCCAAGGGGCGGCAAATGCTCCGGCGAATATTGGCGCACGTCATCTTCGCTAAGGTGCAGCGTGTCGTCGATGTAGCAATGGCGCATGGGCGTCAGGTCGAAGATACCTGACAGCGCGGCCGCTCCCTTGACGGCATCCGCCGGCAGGTCCCATTCGGTCCAGTCGGTGGCCTGCAGCATGGCCGCGATATGTCCGCCCGCCGAATGGCCGGAAACGAACAGCCGGTCACGGTCGCCGTTGAAAGAATCCGCATTGTTCCAGGCCCAGGCCACGGCGGCCCGGCACTGGCGCAGCAGTTCGGTCATGTCGACCGACGGGATCAGGGCGTATTCGGCGGAGATCACGATGGCTCCGGCCTCGACCTGGCCGCGCACGACAAAGCGGGAATCCTCCTTGTCGCGGCTCATCCAGAATCCGCCGTGGAAGAATAGGCGAATGGGGTGGGGGCCGTCACCATGGGTGGCCCGGTCCGGCAGGAAGATGTCCAGCTTCTCGCGCGTGTGGTCGCCATAGGCGACGTCGAGCTTGCAATCGAACTCCTTGGTCACGGAGACGCAGGCCGGCGCCCAACCCGCATAGATTTCGGCATGGTTGGGGACGCGTTCACGGTTGTTGTACTGGAAATCAAGATCGGCCCGGGTCATGCCCAGGTAGACGGTCTGCTTAGTCATGGTAATGGAAAGGCCTTGTTCTTATTCGAAGGGAAGCATCACGTTTTTCTTGTAGGCCGGGCGCACGTTTAGACGGTCCCACCAAGCCTTCAGGTGCGGCAGGTCCGGGCCCTCCGGCACCAGCGTGTGCCAGCGGTAGGCGGAACAGCCGCAGGGAATGTCGCCCATGTTCAGCATGTCGCCGGTCAGGAACGGCTTGTCGGCCAGATGCTTGTCGAGCACGGTCCACAATTCGCCGGCTTTTTCCTTGGCTTCGGCCAGGGCCTTTTCATTGCGGTTGGCGTCCGTCGCGCGGATCATCTGGAAATAGATCACGGTCATCGGCGGGTGCATGACGGTGAGATACCAGTCCATCCACTGATGGGCCTGACCGCGCACCTTCAGGTCGGTCGGCAGCCAGGGGTCGCCGCCGTAGGCTTCCAGGATATAGCGCATGATGGCCTGGCTTTCCCAAACCACGTAGTCGCCGTCTTCGAGAACCGGGATCAACCCCATGGGGTTTTTGGCAAGGTAGGCAGGGTCCTGGTTGCCGCCGTATTTTCCGCCGACGTCGACGCGTTCGGCCTCAAGGCCAAGCTCATCTATCAGCCACATGACTTTTTGTACGTTGACGGACGTGGCACGTCCCAGCACTCTGAGCATTCTGGATCCTCCCTTGGTCTAAATCCGAAAGCACGGTACCACATGAGCGAAAATTCTGTCGCGGGCGAAAGCATGCCGCCGGGCAAACGTCTCGTGTGGGGGCTGGCAGCGACCTGGGCGGTGCAGGTGGTGGGCACGGCAGCGGTGTTCGGCGTGCCTGTTCTGGCCCCGGTGATCGCCCCGGAAATGGGCGTCGACCCGACGCTGGTCGGTGTCTATGTCGCCACCGCTTATCTTGTGGGGCAAGTCACGGGCCTGATGTCCGGGGGCTTCATGGACCGGTATGGCGCGCTGCGCATGTCGCAGGTCAGCTGCCTGTTCGCGGCCCTGGGAATCCTCATGCTGTTTCCCGCGCAGATCTGGTTGGCACCGGTGGCGGCGCTTCTGATGGGATCGTGCTACGGCCCGCTGAACCCGACGAGTTCGAAAATCCTGCGTGGCCTGGGCGCGGACAACAGACAGCCCTTGATCTTTTCCGTCAAACAGACGGGCGTGCCCGTGGCGGGTGTCATTGTCGGCATGTCCCTGCCGGCACTGACGGTGCTGTTCGGCTGGCGCTGGGCCTTCGGGGTGTTCGCCGTGGCGGCGATTCTGGTGGCTCTTGCTATTCAACCGGTGCGCGAAACCTTCGACCATGACCGGCGACGCGACGGCGGCCGACCGAAAATCAAGATTTGGGGGCCGCTGAAGTTGGTCCTCGGCGATCCGGCCTTGCGCGCCCTGTCCCTGGTCGGCTTTGCCCTCGCGGGATCGCAGATCAGCCTAGGGTCGTTCTACGTCCTGTTCCTGATCCATACCCTGGATTGGTCCTTGATCGACGCCGGTTTCTTTTATGCTCTGGTGCAGGCCGGCGGCATCGGCGGGCGCCTGGCCTGGGGCTACGTGGCCAAGCAGGTGTTCTCGCCGACGGCCGTTTTGATCGGCGTCAGCATTCTGGTCTGTGGCCTGTTTACCGTGACCGCGTTTATTTCACCCGCCTGGCCGAGCTGGACCATCGGCGCTCTATCATTGGCGTTGGGGCTTTGCAGTTACGGTTGGAACGGGGTGTGGCTGTCGGAGGTTGCGGATATCGCCCCGAGGGCCCATATCGGCGATGCCACCGGTGGTGCCCAGTTCATCATGTTTGGTGGCGTGACGGTGATGCCGCCGATCTTCGGCGTCCTGATCGATGGAACCGGTAGTTATGTGGCGCCCTTCGTGGCGTCGGGCGTGTTTGTCTCTGCCGTGGCGATCTACATGGCGATGGCGTTGCGGGCGAAATCAGCGACCAATTAATTGTTTATTGTATAGCAATGGGTTATCGGCGGCGACCTATGGCATCGGCGCCGTTCTTCGCCTTATAATCGAAAAAAGAACAATCAGTTGCCGATGGGGATTCTGTTCCAATGACCAGTTCCAAGACACAGCGCCTGCTTCTGGTCGAAGACGACCCGCCGCTGGCGCGTGTTTACCAAGAATATCTGAAGTCGGAGCCCTACGAGGTCATCCATGCCGAGACCGGCAAGGATGCCTTGAAAGCGTTGGGCGAGGGTTCGTTTGATGCGCTTGTTCTGGACGTCCAACTGCCCGACATGAGCGGCCTGGAAATCCTGAAGAAGATTTCTCAGGAAAATTCCCGCACGGCGGTTGTCGTCATCACCGCCCATGGCTCGATCAACATGGCCGTGGACGCCATGCGCGAGGGAGCGGCCGACTTCCTGATGAAGCCGTTCAATGCCGAACGCCTGATCTTCACCCTGCGCAACGCGCTGGAGCGACAGGAACTGAAGGGCATTGTCCAAATCCTGAAGAAGGATTTCAACCGGGATACCTATTGCGGGTTCATCGGCAAATCGCTGCCGATGCAGGCTGTCTACCGTATCGTCGATGCGGCGGCGCCATCGAAGGCCACCGTGTTCATCACCGGGGAATCAGGCACCGGTAAGGAAGTCTGCGCCGAGGCCGTGCACGGCCAAAGTCCGCGCGCGGACAAGCCGTTCATCGCATTGAACTGCGGCGCCATTCCTCAGGAACTGATGGAAAGCGAGATTTTCGGTCATGTGAAGGGGGCGTTCACCGGGGCCCATGCCAATCGGGACGGGGCGGCGACCCTGGCCGACGGCGGCACCCTGTTCCTTGATGAAATCTGCGAGATGGACCTGTCGTTGCAGGTCAAGCTGCTGCGCTTCATCCAGACAGGCGGGTTTCAGAAGGTCGGCAATTCGACGGTGGAAAAGGTCGATGTCCGCTTCGTCTGCGCCACCAACAAGGACCCTTGGGAAGAGGTCGAAGAAGGCAATTTTCGCGAGGATCTGTATTTCCGCCTCCACGTCATTCCCATTCACCTGCCGCCGCTGCGCGACCGGGGTGACGATATCCTGGATATCGCGGGCAAGTTCCTGACCGAATTCGCGGTGGAGGAAGGCAAAGGGTTTCAGGTCTTCGATGACGAAGCGGCCGCCCTCATCGCGGGCTTTTCCTGGCCTGGCAACGTGCGCCAGCTTCAGAACGTGATCCGCAATGTCGTCGTGCTGCACGATGGCGAGACCGTAACCGCGGACATGTTGCCGCCGCCGTTGGGCACAAGGGCGGGGCAGTCGAGACCAGCCGCAGCGGCCCGGCCCGCGCCCGCGCCGGCACCGACGAAACCGACCGAGACCCAATCGGCAGGCAAGGGAAGCGGGCAGGGCGACATCGCCATTCGGCCCTTGTGGCAGGTTGAACAGGAACTGATTAATGCTGCGATCAGCCAATGCGACGGCAACGTGTCGCGGGCGGCGGCACTTCTGGAGTTGAGCCCGTCCACGGTATACCGACGGCTGCGTGAGGCTGAGGAAAAGGCCGAGGGCGGGGGGAGCGACATCGCCGAATAAACCGGCGGGCCAATGCCTCCGGGCCGCCTAGCCGGAGATGTCCTTCACATAGACTGCAAGGTCCGCCTTCGCTGCATCTAGGGCAAGGGTCAGCCCAGCCACCAGGCGTTCGACGGCATCGGCATCGCCGCTTTTGCCCGCGGCTTCCAGTTCGGCGCAAAACCGGCGAACCTCACCGGCGCCGAAGGTTGCGGAACTGCTTTTAAGGGCATGGGCTTCGGCGGCGATGCCCGCGAGATCGCCCGCCGCCAAATGGGTGGTGATCTGGGCAATCCGGTTGTCGGCGGATTTGGTGAAAACCTGGATCAGTTCAGGGACAAGTTCGCGACTTGTGTCGGCTTCAAGTGCGATAAGGATCTGGCGGTCGATCGGTTTTGAGAGGGGCATATCGATCCGCCGCTCAGACCGCGACGCGGCGTGAAAGCGTACCCAGGATGACACGGAACAATGTGTCTCGGCGCACGGGTTTTTCCATGCAGACATCAAACCCGGCATCGCGCATTTCGGCAAGGCGTTTCGGTGACACGTCGCTGGTGATCGCGATCAACGGCAGGTCGGCATTGGCGTCTGGCAAGGCGCGAATTGCCCGCGCGGTCTGCAGGCCGTCCATTTCCGGCATGTTGATGTCGAGCAGGAACAGGTCAACCGGCTTTGCGCCGATGACGTCGAGCGCCAGGCGGCCATTCTCAGCGGTCGTCACCGTGACGCCTGAGGATTCGAGCAAGCTGCCGAGAACCAAGCGATTTGATGCATCGTCGTCCGCAAGCACCACATGCCATTCCAAAACGTCTTCATCATTGCCGGCGAGGCGGCTGTCGATCCAGCGGCTCAAATTCTCGAAATCGGCGTCACTTTGGAAACGGCCGCTGAGCGGCAAAGCCTTCGTTTCCTTGTGAAAGGCCGTGAGGCCTTGAATGTCCGGCATGCAGGTTCACTTCTTTCTGTCTGCGGAATGACAGAAAGTCAGGACGCAACATCCATGCCAGTTTGCATATGATATTGCTCATTCCAAGCCGTATGCGCGGCGCGCAGGCCGCCGTCGGGATCAGCGCCCGGCGGCGTATCCCTGCATGAAGCGCGGATTGGCGGCGGCTTTCAGTAGGCCGTCTTCCTTGCAGGCGGCGGTCATGCGGCCGATGCACCAGTCGTCGTCGACTTCCAGGTTGTGGCCGCGGCGCACCAATTCCTTCTGGGTCTCGGCCGGGAAACGGCCTTCGATGACCAGATGGCCCGGCACCCAATGGCGCGGGTAGAACGACGACGGGAAATGCTTGGTATGGAATGCCGGCGCGTCGATGGCTTCCTGCATGTTCAGGCCATAATGGACCTTGCGCACGAAGTAGCCGAGCGCCCATTGATCCTGGGAATCGCCACCCGGTGTGCCGAAGGGCATCCAGGCCTTGCCGTCACGCAGCGCGAAGCCGGGGCTGAGCGTCGTCCGAGGCCGCATCTTGGGCTGCAGGCGGTCCTGCTTCTTGTCATCGAGCCAGTACATCTGGCCCCGGTTGGTCAGGCAGAAGCCGAGGCCCGGAATGGCCGGGTTGCTCTGCAGCCAGCCGCCGGACGGCGTTGCGGAAATCATGTTGCCGTCCTTGTCGATGATGTCGAAGTGGCAGGTATCGCCGGCGGTATGGCCGTCGTGGGCGACCTCCATGTCGTCGAAGCGGGCCACCGTCGGTTCGCCGATGCCAAGCGCGCTGGGCTGACCGATTTCGTCCGCCGTGGGCATGCGCAGGATCGGGTCGGCGCCGAAGCCGGGCACGTCGCCGGGCAGCAGTTCCAACGACGCCTTGTCGGTGATGAGTTTCCGGCGTGCGTCGTTGTAGGCATCGGACAGCAGCACATCCATGGGGATATCGATGAAGTCCGGATCGCCGTAGAATTTTTCCCGATCGGCAAAGGCCAGCTTGGTGCATTCGGTGACGATATGGACGAAGTCCGGTCCGGTGAAGGGCATGGACGACAGGTCGAAGCCCTTGAGCAAGGCAAGCTGCTGCAGCAGGGCGGGGCCTTGGCCCCAGGGGCCGGTCTTGCACACGGTGTAATTCAGATAGTCATAAGTCAGCGGGGCTTCGATGGTGGCTTTCCAGCCTGCCAGGTCGTCGCCCGTCAGCAGCCCGGCATGGCGCTCACCCGTGGTGTCCATGACCGGCGTGCGCATGAAGGTGTCGATGGCTTCCGCGACGAAGCCCTTGTACCAGACGTCGTGGGCGGCGTTGATTTCCGCCTCGCGGCCGCCGCCGGCGGCTTCGGCTTCCTTCAGCACCCGGCGGTACATGTCGGCCATAACCTCGTTCTTGAACAAGGTGCCGGCCTGGGGCACTTGGCCGTTCTTCAGCCAGATGTCGCGCGAGGTATGCCATTCGTCTTCGAACATCGGCTTGATGGTCGCGATGGTGTTGCAGATGTTGGGGACCAGGGCGTAGCCACCCGATGCGAAGTTGATCGCCGGCTCCAGTACCTCGCGCAGGCGCATGGTGCCGAAATCGCGAAGCAGGGTGGCCCAGGCGCTGAACGCCCCCGGCACCACGGCGGACAGGTGGCCCGTGCCCGGCATGATCTTGTGGCCCATGGCGCGGTACTTTTCGATCGTCGCGGCGGCGGCGGAAACGCCCTGGCCGCAGATCACGTTCACTTTCTCGTCACTGGCCGTATAGGTAATGATCGGCACGTCGCCGCCCGGGCCGTTCAGGTGCGGTTCGACCACTTGCAGGGCGAAGCCCGTCGCCACGCCCGCGTCGAAGGCATTGCCGCCTTTTTCCAGGATCGCCATGCCGACGGCGGTCGCCAGCCAATGGGTCGATGTGACCACACCGAAGGTGCCAAGAATTTCCGGCCGGGTTGTGAAGGGTTGTGTCGAGGGCATGTTCGGGAAACCTTTCGGAAGGAGGTGGGCGTGCGCGCCGATGCGCACTCTTTCCTATCCCCTTCGCTGGCGGCCCGCAATAGGCTGACAACCCACAATAGAACGCGGCCCTCAGCAGGGCCTGAAAAGCCCAAGTCGGCAAAGCAGGCTATGTAGAAGGGACAAGCGATTTTGGGTCGCTTTCAACTTGTCGAAGGCGTCGCATCGGATTACCGTTTCCGTCATCGTACGCATATGGGCGGCCAACGCCCGCAGTACGCTATTGCGAGCACAACGCTGCTTATATGCATTCTTTGGGAGGAAACCACATATGCATCAGCTCAATCGTTCGATTGCCGCGCTGTCGATCATGTTCGCGACCAGCTTGGCGACCCCTGCCATGGCGCAGACGGATATCACTTGGGGAACTTCGGCGGTCGGTTCTTCCGGACACCGGGCTCTCGTCAATCTGTCGACCGTCCTGAACAAGGAAATGAAGGACTACCAGGTCACCGTGCAGCCCATGCCGGGCGCCATCGTTTCGGTGAAGAGCTACGCCGCGGGCAAGACGCTCGGTTATTACGGCGCCGACATTGCCTTCTTCGAATTGGCGAACGGGACCAACCGCTTCAAGGGCTTCAAGGACCAGATGAAGCGCCAACCGGTGCAATCGTTCTGGGCCTTCACGGTCGAGGTCGGTGCGGCCATCCACGAGCGCGACAAGGACAAGATCAAGTCCTGGAGCGATCTTACGGACAAGCAGGTGTTTTCGGGGCCTCTGCCTTGGGATACCCGAGCGCAGCTTGAACGCGGCCTTGCCGCCGTGGGCACCAAACACAAATACATCGAAGTCGATCTATCGACCGCCGGATCGTTGATGGAATCCGGTCGTCTTGACGGGTTCATCATCTATACCAATGCGGAAGCCACCACGGCACCTTGGATCACCGAAGCGGGCTTGGCCACCAACTGGGTCGCCTTGAACCCGACCAAGGAAGAGGAAGCCAAATTGAAGCAGGCTGGCCTCGCCGTTGTTGACGTCCCGGCCTCCGCTTTCAAGCGGGACATCGGCTCCCCCTCGGCCAAGCTTTTGCCGTTCTACTATGGCTTCCACGTCGGAATGGAAATTCCGGAAGCGGACGTCTATCGCATGCTGAACATCATCGAAAAGAACGTCGATGAACTGGTCAAGCTCGACAAGGCGTTTGCCCAGTTGAAGGACATGAAGGGCATGCAGCGCCGCGGTGTCGAATCCTCGATCGACTTGGTTCCGGTCCATCCCGGTCTGGCCAAGTGGATGAAGGAAAAGGGCGTCTGGGACGCCAAGTGGGATAGCCGCATCGCCAAGTAGTAACCGCCGCTTTTGCGGCCACCACGAAAATCAGGGGCGGGTGCCCTTGGCGCCCGCCCCGCGTGATGTCGACAGGTATCAGCATGTCCGCCTCCCCTTATCCGAAGCGCCTGACGGCCGCTCTTGACGGCCTATATATGGTTACGGCAACCATCTTTTTTGTTTATCTATTCAATTACTTCATAAGCGGCGAAGGTGGTCCGACGGTCCTCGCGGTGACCATGGTGCCCGTGTGCTATGTCCTGTTCATTCTGCAGGCGCTGCGCACTAATGACCTGTACCCCAGCCTTGGTCCCATGACGAACATCGCCATCGGCGCTGTTCAGATCGGCCTGGCGTTGGCTGTGCTCTATTACATCCGCTCGGAATTCTTTGCGATCCGCACGGACCGTGCCGGGTTCTGGAACACGAACGACATGATCATGGGCGGGATCATGTCGTTGTTGATCCTGGAATATACGCGCAAGCGGTATTTCGTGATCCTGGTCCTTAACGTCCTGCTGATCCTCTATGCCGTTTACGGCAATCATATTGGCGGCATGTTCCACCACCCGGGCATGAGTTGGGAGCGCATCGTAACGGCCTCAAGCCTGGAAATGACGACAGGGGTCTATTCCCGGTTGCCACAGTTGGCGCTGACCCTGATCGGCTCGTTCATTCTGGTCCTCAGCGTTCTACGCGCCTTCGGCGGGGTTGAATCAATTCTTCTGGGCGCCGGACTGATTTCGGCGAAATCACCCTATGCCCTGCCGCAGGCGGCGGTCATTGGGTCCCTCGGCGTTGCTACGGTCAGTGGTTCGGGCGCGGCCAACGCCGCCGCGACGGGATCGGCAACCATTCCGGCGATGATTCAGTCGGGATTGCCGCGCGCAACGGCCGCGGCGATCGAGGCGGCGTCGTCCCTCGGCGGGCAGTTGATGCCGCCGATCATGGGGATTTCCGCTTTCCTGATGGCTGACTTCCTAGGGGAAAGCTATTTCGACGTGGTCGCCCGCGGCTACGCACCGGCCGTCATCTACTTCGTCGCGCTGATCGCGTCGGTTTATTTGCTGTCGGTCCACTACCGGGCGGACACCGAGGTAACATTGCCCGGTGGCACCTTCACGGTTGGTGACGCCGTCAACATCGGTGTGTTCGCCATGGTCGTATTCGGGCTGATCGGGCTGATGGCGGTCACCCATATGGCGGCCATGATCGCCGCCTTGACTATCTTCGTGATGGTGGCGCCGGTCATGTTCAGCATCGATGCCTACCGTCGATTCAGGGTGGAAGGCAGACCGTCGATCCGCCAGTTGCTGACTCCGATCGGGCGCATGATTGATGCGTTCTCGTCCATGACGGCGGACCTGACTTTGCTGCTTGCGGCCTTGTCGATCATGACGGGCGTGTTCGTCATTACCGGCATCCCGACCAAAGTCGGCGTCCTGATGCTGGAAGCCGCCGGCATCAATCTGATCGCCATGGCGGTGATCGCCTTCCTATTCGGTGCTCTGGTCGGCACCGGCCTGCCGCCGGCCCCGACCTATATCCTGACCGCACTGGTCATCGCGCCGCCCATGATCAAGGCCGGCGTCGATCCCTGGGTCGTCCATTTCTACGCCTTTTTCCTGGCGGTCTGGGGGGAATTGACGCCGCCCACTTCGGTGGTTGCGGCGGTCACGGCGAAGATTGCGGATGCGTCGTTCATGCGAACGTTGGGGCGCGCGCTTATGCTCTGTGTTTCGCTGTTCACCCTGATGGCGGGCGTCTTCATCCGCCCGGAACTGGTCAAGCAGCCCGGGGTGGATCAGCTTGCCGCACTCGGCCTCATTCTCGTGCCGACCTTGGGCATCGTGTTTGCCATTCAGGCCCGCTTCGCCACGGACCGAATGAAGAATTTGACGGCACGTGGCGTGCTGATGGTGGTGTCCCTGTTCGCGCTGCTGTATCCGGATGACGCCATTGCGGCCATCGCCTGCGTGCCGGTTGTGCTGATCATCGCTGCCTGGGTGCTGTACCAGCGGCCACGGCAAATCAGGGCCGCCAAGGCACCTGGCTGATAAAATCTCAACCCGTGCCCAGATAATCTCAATTGGCGGGCAGGGGACATCGTTTCTAAAGTCATCTCACCCGCAACGGACGGAACAGCCAAGAACCATGACAGAGAATTACGCCTGGGCGCCGGATATCTACGACGTCCTCAAGGATCTGGATGTGCGCCAAGTCGCCTACGTCCCCGACGCGGGCCACGCCCGCCTTCTCAAAATGTGCGAGGCCGATAACGCCATGCGCTGCATCCCGCTGACGACCGAGGAAGAGGGCATCAGCCTGTCCGCAGGCGCCTGGCTGGGTGGCGAGCGGGCGGTGATGCTGCTTCAGTCTTCGGGCGTGGGCAATTGCATCAACATGATCTCGCTGGCCAATACCTGCCGCTTTCCGCTGTTGATGCTTGTCACCATGCGGGCCCAGTGGCGCGAGTTCAATCCCTGGCAGAAACCCATGGGCGAGGGCACGCGCCCGGCCCTGGAGGCCATGGGCGTGAAGGTCACGCAAGTGGACGACCCCGACCAAGTCGGCGAGACCGTGCGCTCGGCGGGCGAACAGGCCTATGGCTGGCCGGACATGGCGGCGGTGCTTCTGCATCAGAAGCTCATGCCCGTGAAAACCTTCGGCAAATAAGGCGGGGAAACGAACATGGACAAGCAACGCGCCGACAATTACGAACTGCACCGCCGCGAGGTCGCCAAGACCCTGCTGAAGGATCGCACCGACGACTTCCTGGTCATCACCGGCCTGGGTTCCCCCAACTGGGACGCCACCGCCGCCGGAGACCACCCCCTGACGTTCCCGCTCTGGGGTGCCATGGGCGGGGCCGCCACCATGGGCCTGGGGCTGGCAACCGCACAGCCGACCAAACGGGTCATGGTGATGACCGGCGACGGGGAAATGCTGATGGCCATGGGCAGCTTCGCGACCATCGCCGCCCAGGGCGTCGAAAACCTTGCCATCGTCGTGTTCGACAACGAACGCTACGGCGAAACGGGCATGCAGGCGACCCATACGGCGGGTCCCGTCGACATGGCCGCCGTCGCCAAGGCCTGCGGCTTTCCGGTCACGGCCACGGTCAAGACCGAAGCCGAACTGGTGGAGGCCCTGCCGCTGATCAAGGAAACCAAGGGGCCGGTGTTCGTCGACATCAAGGTCAAGGCTGAGCCGCTGCCCTTCATTCTGCCGACCAAGGACGGGGTGCATCTAAAGAACCGGTTCCGGGAAAAGCTGTTGGGACCAGATAGCCTGCTTTAGAGTGCCTGCAATTCGAGCAGGAGGAGACATCCATGAGCGGCAATGATCTGGCGGGCGTACAGGCTTGTATCCAGGCCTATCTTGACGGCCTCTATAAAGGTGATGCGGAACTGCTGTTCAAGACGGCGTTCCACCCGGATGCCCGCATGAATGCGGCCGATGTGGGCGGCGAGCGTATCCATTGGACCATGGCCGAGTTCGAAAAGGTGATCGTTGAGCGCGGATCGCCCGAGGCTGCGGGGTTTCCCCGCAAGGAGCGCGTCGTTTCCATCGATTTCGCCGGGCCGGACACGGCCAATGTGAAGGTCGAGGTTCTGGTCGGAAAGCGTGACTTTACCGACCTTCTGGCCTGCATCCGCATCGACGGTGACTGGAAGATCATCGCCAAGACCTATTGCCTGACCCGAGAATTCGCGACGAAAGACGACGTCTTCGCGGCAATGGTCTAGCCCTTAAGTATAGGGCTCCAAGGTTCCTGGCCCATATGGCATGCATATTGCTGTGTGTGACTTGTCGAACGCGCTGTGTGTGTGCGCCGGCTTATCGTCAATCACATTGGGCAACATTGTTCACATGCGGAATAATCTCAACAATCTGATCCTGGCGGTCATCGGCGGGGTTTTGATCACAATCTTCACCCACCTGCTTGCCGTTGACATGGACCCGATGGAACGTTGGCACGAGTTCGCCAAGGCCCACGAAAACTGGGAGTTGGACGAACTGCCGCTGATCGCCGTTTCGTTGGTCATCTATGTATTCATTTTGTTGTTAGGTCAGGTCCGCATCAATCAAGGCCTAGTCAAGCGGACCAAGGCGGACAATCGCCGCCTGATGGCGGTTGAGGAGGACCTGCGCGAGGCCCTGGCCGCGCGCGACGGATTCTTCGCGGCGATGAGTCACGATCTGAAAACGCCGGTCAACAGCATCATGGGGTTTTCCGAATTGATGCGGACGGAGGTCTTTGGCCCCCTAGGGCATGAGAAATATGCTGAATATGCCGAGGACATCAATCGAGCGTCACAGATGCTCGACCTGACGATTTCGCAAATTCTCGATATCTCGCGGCTGAGTTCCGAAGACCGGTTTGTCATTCGCGAAGAGCGGTTCAATCTGATGGACGAACTACGGTTTTGCCGCAAACTGATTGTCGGATGGAAGGGCGGGCGCCAGGCAGTCACCGTGTCCGGAAATGTTCCGCCGGTGGATATTGTTTTTGACCGGACCCTGTTCCGCCGCTACGTCATCAATCTTCTGACGAACGCGGTGAAGTACGCGGGCCGGGATGCTGATGTCGGCGTTCATGTGCTCTGCGCGGGGCCTGGAAACCGCGTGTATCTGACGGTCTATGACAACGGGGTCGGGCTGAACGACAGCAACTTGGCGGGGGCCGCGCAACGTTATGCGCGGATGACCGACAATCCCGATGCCTACATCGATAGCGCCGGCCTCGGTCTTTGGATCGTCAAGAAAATTGCCGAAGCCCATGACTGCGACTTCTCGATCAAGTCCGGTTCCGGCCACGGTTTCCGTGTCATCTTGGAAATTCCGCTGACGCGCATCGTGGCGGCGGATTCAGAGGCGTTTAAAATCGCCTGCTAAACACCCCTCCCCATGGCAGGGCGCGTGACCGACGTTGGCCCTATTGGATTCCGGGCCTTGCCTGATAGGATCGCCTCCAACACGACCAATATGGAGGAGACGACCGTGGGGAACCTCAAACGCTATCAAATGACCATCGCCGGCAAGAAGGTCGATCCGGCCTCTGGCGAATGGTTCGAAACCGAAAACCCCTACACCGGCAAGGCTTGGGCGGAAATCCCGCGCGGCAACGCGGAAGACATTGACCGCGCCGTCAAGGCGGCCAAGGCGGCACTTCCCGGCTGGCGCAGAACCATCGCGACTCAGCGCGGCCACCTGATGCGCAAACTGGGTGACTTGATCGCCGAGAACGCGGACAGCCTGGCCGCCACCGAAGTCCGAGACAACGGCAAGCTAATCGCCGAAATGGGTCTGCAGCTTAAATACGCGCCACAGTGGTACTATTACTTCGGCGGTCTGGCCGACAAGATCGAAGGCGCCGTCATCCCCATCGACAAGCCCGACACCTTCAACTTCACGCGCAAGGAGCCGCTCGGCGTTATCGGCATGATCACGCCATGGAATTCGCCGCTCATGCTCACGGCTTGGAAGTTGGCGCCGGCCCTGGCGGCCGGGAACACGGTGGTTCTCAAGCCGTCGGAATTCACCTCGGCCTCCGCCCTGGAATTCATGGATCTGGTCAAGCAGGCCGGCTTCCCCGACGGGGTGGTCAACATCGTCACGGGTTATGGCAAGGAAGCGGGCGAAGCGCTGATCAGCCATCCGGACGTCGCCAAGATCGCTTTCACCGGCGGGTCGGCCACGGGCAAGCACGTCTATTCCACGGCGGCGCAGTCGTTCAAGAAGGTGTCGCTCGAACTGGGCGGCAAGTCGCCCAACATCGTGTTTGACGACTGTAACGTGGAGAACGCGGTCAAGGGTGTGATCTCAGGCATCTTCGCCGCCACGGGTCAGACCTGCATCGCCGGCTCGCGCCTTCTGGTGCAAAAATCCATCCATAATGAATTCGTCGACAAGCTGGTGGCGCTCGCCAAGACCGCCAAGATGGGTGACCCTATGGACCCGGACACCCAGGTCGGTCCGGTCACCACGCCGCCCCAGTACGAAAAGATCCTGGGCTACATGGACATCGCCAAGGGTGAGGGTGCGGAGGCCGTACTCGGCGGTGGTAAGGCGACGCGGCCCGAATGCGGTGACGGCTGGTTCGTGGAACCGACCATCTTCACCGGCGTGAACAACCAGATGCGCATCGCCCAGGAAGAAGTGTTCGGCCCGGTTCTTTCCGTTATCCCCTTCGAGGACGAGGAAGAGGCGCTGGCCATCGGCAACGACGTGGTCTACGGCCTTGCTGCCGGCGTGTGGACGGAAAGCATCCGCCGCGCCTTCATCATGTCCCAGGAATTGCAGGCTGGAACCGTGTGGGTGAACACCTACCGGGCCGTCAGCTACATGTCGCCCTTCGGCGGTTACAAGCAGTCGGGCCTGGGCCGGGAAAGCGGCCAGGCGGCCATCGAGGAATACCTGCAGACCAAGTCCGTGTGGATTTCCATGGCGACCGAAGTGCCGAACCCGTTTGTGATGAGGTAGCCTCTCGTTATGGGAAAGACCGTCCTCATCACCGGCGGCAGCCGCGGCATTGGCGAGGCCATGGTGCGGCTGTTCGCCGAACGGGGCTGGAAGGTCATCTTCACCTTCGTCTCCAGTGCGGCTGCGGCACATAAGGTCGCGACGGAAGCGGGTGCCCGGGCGATCCGCTGCGATTCCGGCAGCGAGGACGACATTCTTACCCTGTTCGAACAATTGGACAGTGAGGGTATCGTACTGGACGCGCTGATCAATAACGCGGGTGTGTCCGGGCCGCGCCGCCGCACGGTCGAGGTCACGCGGGAAACCCTGGAAGAGGTCACCCGGATCAACTTCATCGGCCCCGTGCTGTTCTGCCGCGAGGCGGTCAAGCGCATGTCGACCGCCACGGGCGGCCGTGGCGGGGTGATCGTTAATCTGTCTTCGACCGCGACCAAGAAGGGCGGAGCCGGGCAGTGGGCGGATTATGCGGCGCTCAAGGGGGCGATCGACGTGTTCACCAACGGTCTCGCCCGCGAGGTCGCGGCGGAAGGCATCCGTGTTAACGCCGTTGCCCCTGGCTACGTGCTGACGGATATGGCGGTGGACGGCGGCATCGCGGCAAGCTTCGAAACCGCCCTGAAGTCGGACATTCCCATGGGCCGCATCGGCGAGGTACGGGAAATCGCCGAGGGCGCTTATTGGCTGTGTACCGACGCCGCCGGTTATGTCACGGGCACCGTGCTGAACGTCGCCGGTGGGCGCTAGGCGGCTGTCACGGGCGGGCGAAGGCGGTCACGTCCTGGGGTTTCCCCCATTTCAGGATTTCCTGATGCAGGCGGTCGTATTTACCCTGTCCTTCGCCGTCGCCGAACAGGGGATCGCCGGGCAGGGTGATGGTGTCCCGGATTTCCTGCCAATCCGGGTCCTTCAGGGCCCGCAAGGCCGGTGGGAAGAACACCACTTCCTCCATCTGCATGTGACGGCGTTGGAAACTCAAATAGTCGCCTGCGACGTCGACGAACCAGTCGCGCGGCAGTTCCGCATCCTGCATGACGTTATGCAGGGCGGCCGCGAAGCGGCGTGTCAGGGCGCCCAATTTTGCATGTTCCTTATCAAGTTCACCGACGCTCGCTGCGGCGTCGGGATCGCGTAGGCGCAGTTTCGCCAGGACAAGATCTTCGACCGGATGATGGTAGAGGTCCGGATAGTTCTGGGTGTAGTCCAGGATATTGCTGACAAGGTCGTAGTCAGGCAGCTCACCGGCGTCAAAAACCCGCACTTCGCGGGCGATCAGGTCCATCAAACGGGCAAGCTTCTTATGGTCGTCGCGCAGTTTCCAGATGACGTCGGACATTTGTATCCCTCCACCTCGCTGATGGGGCAGGTTAGCTGCGGGGCGGCCAAGGCGCGTTGATATGGGTCAAGCGCGCGGTGCTGTGGATAACTTTGGGGATAGATGTTGGTTTTGCACCTTTTGGCCAGATGCGGGCTTGTCGTGCCGGGCGCAGGCGCCAGGCTTGGCTGGAGGCTGTGATTGCGCGGCCGCTGATGTGAAGGGGGCGGACGTTCGGGAAAGGGGTGCCGCTCCATTGCCGGTTCGGCAATGTCGAATGGCTCGGGACGGCCGTAGAAAAAACGACCAGTCGGCCAAGGAGCGTTGAAATGGCATGGAGCCGAATTTCCGAAAATGCCTTGCTGGCCGCGCCTTTTGCATTGCGAAAAGGGCGGGTTCGTCCGCCGTCGCCGCCGTCGAACCTATTTGATTTCACATGTTGGTGAAATTCCTTGGCAAGTTCACGAGAGCACGGAGGCTGGGGGTACTGGCTTTACATTCCTTCACAGACCGGAACGAATTTCGGCGCGGGAAAGGGCGGAATCCCGCGTGCGGTCGGCGTGAAGGTGAAAAATGGCGAATAATGGCAATCGGAGGCAAATGTGGATATCTCGCGCGGCTGAGTGGCGGAAATCCGAGGGAGGGGACGAAAATACGCACATTGTGCGTTTCTTGTATGTGGCGGGTTCGCGGCATCGGCGGCATCAAATTCGTCAATCAGGCTTGCCCCGAAAGGGGTGGGATGGTAGCTGAAATGTACACAATATTGGCGGAGAATCGCCCGCCAGAGGAACACCCCTTAACCGCCCAGGAGCCCATGCCATGTTCGACCGCGATCGTTTTACTCAGGATTGTCTTGAGGCCATCCGCGAGACCGACAGTCACATCGCGGTGAAGGAACTGGTCGAGCGTGCCTGCAGCGATCCGGCGGATCTGCTGCGCGGCCTGGGCGAGCCCACCAAGGCCGGCCCCGACAAGCTCTACGTGTCCGACGAGCTGACGATCCTCAACCTCGTCTGGGGGCCCTACATGACGCTGCTGCCGCACAATCACAACATGTGGGCGGTGATCGGCCTGTACACCGGGGCCGAGGATAACGTGTTCTGGAAAAAGGTCGACGGCGAGCCCGGTCATACCCGCATCGAGGCCGCCGGCGCCAAGGCCATGCGTCCCGGTGACGTGGCGCCGCTGGGCAAGGACATCGTTCATTCCGTGACCAACCCGGTCGATAAGTTGACCGGCGCGCTGCACGTCTATGGCGGCAACTTCTTCGAAGTCCATCGCAGTGAATGGGAAGCTGAAAGCCTGACCGAGCGGCCCTACGATGTGGCCCGCAACATGGGCTTGTTCGAGACCTACAACGAAAAGCTCCAGGCGGCGGAATAGGGCGCGGCCCGCATTTCCGTTCTATCGTTTGTATTCGGGAATGCGGGGCTCTTCCGCGGCAAGGACCCGGGCCTCGGCCATGGCGGGGTGGTTCCAGACGGCGTCCATATAGGCGCGGGCCGTCGCATCCACGGCAACACCGTACGTGTGAAACCGCGCGACCACGGGCGCATACATGGCGTCGGCGATGGTCGGTTGCCCGAACAGGAAGGCCCCGTCCGCGCCGAAGTCGCGGCGGCAGGTCCGCCAGATGTCCTGAATACGGGCGATGTCCGCCAGGGTATCGGGCGACGGCGTGACCCGGTCCGTGACATGCGACAGGTTCATGGGCATCTGCTCGCGCAGGGCGACGAATCCCGCGTGCATCTGCGCCGAGACCGACCGCGCCACGGCGCGGGCCGACGGATCGGCGGGCCACAGGTTGGCATCTGGGTGCCGTTCGGCCAGGTATTCGGCGATGGCGAGGCTGTCGGGAATGATCAGGTCACCGTGTTCGAGAACAGGCACCAGCCCCGTCGGCGACAGGCGGCGCAAGTTTTCCTTCATGTCCGGCTGCCCGAACAGGACCGTGGTTTCCGTGAAATCGACCCCGGCGAATTTCAGCGTCAACCAGGCGCGTAGCGACCAGGACGAATAGTTCTTGTTGCCGAGGATAAGCCGATAGCGTGCCATCCGCGCTGATTACACCAGGATGCCGACCTATGCCAGATTCATGGCGCAGCACCCCATACTTTTGGCCTGGGGGGCGAAGTGACATCCATCACTGTGGCGACCACCGGGCCACTGTACGAGGGAGATGGACCGGCGCTGTCCTTGCTCGCAGCGGCTTCGGCCTGAAATTGAAAACATACCCGCGCGTCGAGCAACGCGTAAAAACAGAGAAAACGATGTCCCCTCAGCCAGCCATCGGGCCCGACACCCACGCGCCCCTCAAAAAAAACCATCGTAGCTTTTTCGCCGGAGACGAGATCATCTGCGAAGGCGATGCGGGTGATGAGGCCTACTTGATCCTGAGCGGGCGCGTTGAAATCCGCAAAGGCATGCGGACCTGTTCGCCAAAGACCATTGCCGTGCTTGGCAAGGGCGATGTCGTCGGCGAACTTGCGTTGATTGACGCGCATACACGGTCCGCATCGGTGATCGCCTTGGAAGACACGACGGTTAGCGTGTTGCCGCGACAGGAATTCGAGGATCGCGCGGCCGCAATGGACCCCTTGCTGCGGGCGGTCTACGGCGTCACGGTAAAGCGCCTGCGCCATGTCCTGGAACACGGCCGGGGCCTGAACACCTACGGCTCCATGAGCAATTGGCGCACGTAGCCCAGGCTCTCACAGCAGATCACTGAAATAGGCCAGGTGCGTGGTGTCGCAGCGCGAGATGCGCAGTTCCACCGGCGTGCCGTCGAGGGTCTGCGCGATGCGCTCGATGCGCAGCAGCGGCGCGCCCCGGTCGAGGCCTAAATGAGTCACGTCGTCGGGGCCGGCGGCCTCGGCGGTGATCTTTTCGACCGCGCGGTGGACGATCACGGCGAAGCGATCCTGATATAGCTGATAGAGCGTGTTGGGCAGCTGCGTTTTGTTCAGGTCGCCCAGCCCGGGGAACAGGTCGTCCGGCAGGATAATGAGTTCCAGGATCGCCCGCCGCGCCATCAGGTCGCGCACGCGCTTGATCTCAACCACCCGCGCCTGGGGGGAGAGCCTGAGGGCCAGGGCCTCGGTCTGTGTCACCCGCCGCTGCGTCATCGACAATACGCGCGAGGTCGGCAGGCGCCGCTCCCCATCCGCCGCCAGCAGGTGGAAGAAGTGGAAGCGGTCGCGGTCCGGGCCATGGGCATGGACGAAGGTACCGCGCCCCTGATGACGGATCACCAGATTCTCCCGCGCCATTTCGTCGAGTGCGCGGCGCACCGTGCCCTGGGCGACGCCGAAGCGGGCGGCCAGTTTCTGTTCCGAGGGCAGGGGTTCGGTCACCGGATGGCGGCCCTGGGCGATCTCGCGCAGCAGGGCTTCGCGCACTTGCCGGTACAGCGGCCCATCGCCGGAACGGGGGCGGTCCCCCCAGGTTTCAGGCATTCGCGGCCCTTTCGTCAAAAAAACGCAAAGTCTTCTATAAGAGTTATAAGACTTGCTTGACGGGGGCAAGAGCCAAGGACTATTGCGGGTACGGGCGAACAACAAAGGGAGCGTCAATCCCAGCCCGCACGTTAAGCATTTGAGGAAACCCAGGGCGCACCCTGAACCCATACCGTTCGGCGCAAGGCGGCCACCCCGACCTCGTCTCAGGCATCCGTCTGCGGCGGCGGCAGGGGTCAGCGTTTTGCGCGGAACCTGGACCCGGAGGACAAGTCTTGTCGATTCATAAACAGATCGTCACGGACATGGTGAACAACAACATCGAGTTCATCACCACTGTTCCGTGTAAGCAGCTCGGCGGCGTGATCGAAGAAGCCGAAAACCACCCCAGCATCATGCACGTGCCGTGCAACAAGGAAGACGAAGGCATGGGCCTCTGCGCCGGCGCCTTCATGGGCGGCAAGCGGTCGGCCATCATCATGCAGAACACGGCGCTCGGCGTGACGCTCAACTCGCTGGCGACGCTGATCCAGTTCTACCACATCCCGCTGCCCATGCTGATCAGCTACCGCGGCGAACTGGGCGAGCCGGTGGCCTGCCAGGTTGAAATGGCCCTGCACACCAAGGCCCTGTTGAACCAGATGCTGATCCCGACCTACCACTTCCACAAGCGAGAAGACGCCAACGAGCTCGACAAAATTCTCAAGTACACCTTCATGTGCAACAAGCCGGTGGCCATTCTGACCGACGCCACCTTCTGGAAAGGGGAATGACCATGATCCGCTCCGACGTTCTGAAAAGCCTGATCCCGGTCATTTCCGATCAGTTCGTGGTCTGCAACATCGGCCTGCCCAGCCAGGAACTCCACCTGCTGGACGATCAGCCGACCAACTTCTACATGCTCGGCACCATGGGCCTGTCATCGTCCATCGGCTTAGGATTGGCGCTGGCGCAGAAGCAGACCATCATCGCCATCGACGGTGACGGCTCGGTCCTGACCAACCTGGGCACCCTGCCGACCATCGGCAACAACGTGGCCGACAACTTCATCCTGCTGATCATCGACAACGGCTCCTACGGCTCGACCGGCGATCAGCCGACCTATGCCGGCAAGAAGACCTCGCTGACCAAGGTCGCCGAGGCCTGCGGTTGCGACAACGTGATCGAGTGCAAGGCCGAAGACACGGCCCAGGTCATGAAGGACGCCATCGCGTCGAAGAAACAGACGGTCATCGTCTGCAAATGTGAATCGGGCAACATCCCGGTTCCCAACATCACCATGGACCAGGTCGTGATCCGCGACCGCTTCATGAAGGCGCTTGAAGCGGCCAACGCTTAAAGTTCCTTAAGTACGGTGTCCTCCCGGCCAGGGGCGGGGCGCGTCGGCATCCATCGCCGCGCGCCCGCCCTTGGCGGGTCCTTCGGGGACCGTTAAGGTCTCCCGGCTTTTCACTGGCGGCCGCCCGGCCGCCGCAGCCGCCGGAGTATTCAGCAGCATGGCCGACATCCTCATCACCGAGTTCATGGAAGAGTCCCAGGTCGCCCGTCTGGCCGAAAGCTATGACGTGGCCTATCTGCCGGACCTGGTGGCCGAGCAGGACAAGATCCCGGCCCTGATGCCCGGCGTGCGCGGCCTGATCGTGCGCAACGCGACCCAGGTGCGGGGTGCCGTGCTGGACGCCGCCGACAAGCTGGAATGCGTCGGCCGGCTCGGCGTCGGCCTCGACAACATCGACATGGACGCCTGCGCCGCAAAGGGCGTGAAGGTGTTTCCCGCCACCGGCGCCAATTCCGATTCCGTGGCCGAACTGGCCATGGGGGCAATCTACGTGATGTTCCGCCGCTCCTACCTGGCGACGCCGGACGTGGTTGCCGGCAAGTGGCCCCGCATCGAGCTGATGGGCCGCGAGGTTCAGGGCAAAACCCTGGGCATCATCGGCCTGGGCTGGACCGGCCAGGCGCTCGCCTGGCGGGCCCGCGGCAACGGCATGAACCGCATCGCCTACGACCCCTGGGTCAAGAAGGACGATCCGCGCTGGGCCGACTGCAAGGTCGAGCGCGCGGAAACCCTGGATGACCTGCTGCCGAAATGCGATGCGGTCTCGATCCACGTACCGCTGACCGACGACACGCGCGGCCTGTTCAACGCCGAAACCATCGCCAAGATGAAGGACCGCGCCCTGCTGCTGAACCTGTCGCGCGGCGGCATCGTCGACGAACAGGCCCTGGTCGACGCGCTGAAATCCGGCAAGCTGTGGGGCGGCTTCACCGACGTGTTCGTCGAGGAGCCCCTGACATCCCCCAACATCTTCGAGGGCGTGCCCAACCTGTACTGCACGCCCCATGTCGGCCCGCGCACGGAAGAGGGCGAGGGCAAGGTATCCACCGTGACCGCCGATGCGGTCCTCAACTGCCTGAACGGGAACTAAACACGATGGCGATCAAGACCCTGGATGAACTCGAACAGCTGGCCTTCAAGGTCTTCCTGAATTCGAATGTGTCGGAAAATAACGCGGCCCATGTCGTGCGCGCCCTGGTTCAGGCCGAAGCCGACGGCGTGCCGTCCCACGGCCTGTCGCGGGTTCCCAGCTACGCCGATCAGGCCAAGTCGGGCAAGGTCAACGGCCATGCCATCGCCCGCCTGGAACAGACGGCGACGGCGGCCCTGCGGGTCGACGCCAACGGCGGCTACGCCTATCCGGCCATTCATCTGGGCCTTGGCCGCGCCATCACCCTGGCCCAGGAAGCAGGCATCGTCGGCCTCGCCATCGGCAATTCCCACCACGGCGGCGTCGGCGGCCATCCGGTCGAAGCGGCCGCCCGCAAGGGCCTGATCGCCATGGGCTTCCTCAACGCCCCGGCGGCCATCGCACCGTGGAACGGCAACCGCGCCCTTTACGGCACCAACCCCATCGCCTTCGCCTGCCCGCGGCGCAACGCCGACGGCACGGACTGGGGCGACCCCATCCTGGTCGATCTGGCGCTCAGCAAGGTTGCGCGCGGCAAGATCATGATGGCCGCCAACAAGGGCGAGCCGATCCCCGAGGGCTGGTCAACGGACAAGCACGGCAATCCGACCACGGATGCCAAGGAAGCGCTGGACGGCGGCATGATGATCCCCATGGGCGACGCCAAGGGCGCGGCGCTGGTGCTGATGGTGGAAATCCTGGCGGCGACGCTCACGGGCTCCAACCACGGTTTCGAAGCCTCCAGCTTCTTCGCCGCCGACGGCGAGCCGCCCAAGGTCGGCCAGTTCTTCATCCTGATCGACCCGTCGGCCTTCGCCCATGAGGACGAGGAAACCGCTGACAACCGCTTCATCGAACGCATCGGCACCCTGGTCCAGGCCATCACCGAGCAGGACGGCGCCTGGCTCCCCGGCGTCGACCGCTGGGCCAACCGCGCCAAGGCGAATGCCGAGGGCGTGGAGGTGGCGGACAAGCTGCTGGCGGACCTTGAGGCCCGCGCGGCTGGCTAATCCACAGATAATTCAGGTGAAAGTTTTTGTTTCTGTTTAACTGCAGAACGATGCCGTAGGACAAAAGCGACAATAAACATTGTCAGTAGGCTTACACCGATCCAGAAATTTTCTCTCGACATGGCAACATGTAACGCTCCCAGAGTTTGAAGAGAAAAGCCAAGTACCAACGCGGTTAATGCAAAACTGGTGTCAACTTTCTGTACAAATAGATCGAGTGCGAGATTTTCGATTCCGTCTAGAGATCGATAGTGAAGGATATCCTTGTCGCTGACAGCGAGTAAGCCAACAGCAAGAATGACCACTCCTGCGACATCCCAAAAAAGGCCAAGAACGACCACTAAATTTACGTCGTCCATTTCATACTCCTTTTCCTGGGGGAGAAGGATTAAGGCACCACCTTCCCCGGATTCATGATGCCCTTGGGGTCGAGCGCGGCTTTGATGCTGCGCAGCAGGTGTTTTTCCAAGTCCGTCTTGTAGCGGTCCATTTCGTGCACCTTGAGCAGCCCGATGCCGTGTTCGGCGGAGAAGGAGCCGCCGAGGCTATCGGCGATGTCGTGCACGCCGGGAGGCACTTCGTGGCGCAGGCGTTCGGCGTCTTCCGGGGTCGTGTCCTTGGGCATCACCAGGTTGTAGTGCAGGTTGCCGTCGCCCATGTGACCGAAGGCCATGATGGTGCAGCCGGGGATCGCCGCCTGCACATGGGGGTCGGCCTTGGCCAGGAATTCGGGGATTTTCGAGACCGGCACGGAAATGTCGTGCTTGGCCGAAGGGCCGCAATGCTTGAGCGCTTCGGGGATGGATTCCCGCAGGTTCCAGAGCCTGGCCGCCTGATCGCCGCTTTCGGCCAGCACGGCGTCGATGATCTCTTCCGCTTCGAAGGCTTCGCCCAGGGCTTCCTCGGCCAGGTCGCGGATCACGCCCTTCTGCCCCGATGCCATTTCGACGAGCGCATAATGCTCGTACTTTTGCTGCATGGGATCCTGGGTGTTGGGGATGTGTTCGAACACCGCATCCAGCGGCGCGCGGCAGATGTATTCGAAGCTGGTGACCTGATCGCCCGTGGCGCGTTTCAGGCGGTTGAGCAGGTTCGACAGGTCCGCCGGTGAGTTGGCGGCGACCAGGGCCGTCGTCGTTTCCGCCGGGCGGGGGAACAGTTTCAGGACGGCGGCGGTGATGATGCCGAGCGTGCCCTCGGCCCCCATGAAGACATGCTTCAGGTCATAGCCCGTGTTGTTCTTGCGGATGCCGCGCAGCCCGTTCCATACGCGGCCGTCGGCCGTCACGACCTCCAGCCCCAGCACCAGGTCCCGGGCGTTGCCGTAGCGCAGCACCTGAATGCCGCCGGCATTGGTCGACAGGTTCCCGCCGATCTGGCAGGTCCCCTCGGCGGCGAGCGACAGGGGGAACAGAAGCCCGGCACCCTCGGCCTTGTCCTGAATGTCTTTCAGGATGCAGCCGGCTTCGACCGTCATGGTCGCGTTGACGGGGTCGATCTCGCGCACGGCATTCATGCGGCCCATGTTGATCAGCACGCCGCCCTGGGCGACCGCGCCGCCGCACAGGCCCGTATTGCCGCCCTGGGGGGTGATGGTCACGCCGTGTTCGGCGCAGATGGTGACGATCTTGGAAACCTCATCCGTATTGGCCGGGCGCAGCACCAGCGGGCTTTCGCCGTGGTAGTAGTTGCGCTCTTCCGCCAGGTAGGGGGCCATGTCGGTCTCGGTCTCATACCAGCCCTTGTCGCCCACGGCGGCTTTCAACGCTTGGCGTACGGGTTCGGGAAGGGGGGGCATATGGGCGCCGTCGGCCATGGTCCTGTTCCTTGAATTCGTTGGTCTGGAAGCGTGTTTCCGGCCATATTTGGCACGAAGGCCGCCCAACGACAAGCCGGAGCCCCGTCCATGACCGCGACAATTTCTCAACCCAAGCCCGAGAATTCCAAAAGCGTCCCGCAAGGCGGCACGCCGGGGGAAACCACGGTCTGCGTCATCGGCGCCGGTATCGTCGGCGTCAACTGCGCCCTGGCGGCGGTGAAGGAGGGATTCCAGGTCATCCTGATCGACCGCATCGAACCCGGCGAGGCGTGCTCCTTCGGCAACGCGGGCATCCTGGCCGAATGGTCGTTCGTGCCGACCTTCGGGCCGGAGGTGCTGCGCAATGTGCCCGGCTATCTGCTCGACCCCAAGGGGCCCTTGACCATCCGCTGGTCGCGGCTGCCGCATATTCTGCCCTGGCTGCTGCGCATGCTGCGCTTCGCCAGCGTCTCGCACCAACGCCGCGCCGCCGATGCCCTGCGCCATTTGACCATCGGCTGCTCCGACGCCTATGGGGCCTTGGCGGCGGAGGCCGGGGCGCCTGAACTTGTGCGCCGCGATCCGGTGCTGCAGGTCTATGACAACGAGACGGATTTCAAGAAGGCGGAGACCGACCTGGCGTTCCGCGCGACCTACGGCATCAAGTATCAGGCGCTGGACCGCAAGGAACTGACGGACCTTGAGCCGGCGCTCGGCCCCGATTTCAAATGGGCCCATGCGCTGTTGGGCGGTGGCACCACGACCAACCCGGGCCGCCTGACCAAGGTTTTGGCCGAGGCGTTTGTTAAGCGCGGCGGCACCCTGAAACAGGGCGAGGTGCGGGGGCTTGCGCGGAAAGCCGACGGCGGGTTCCGGATTGAGACGTCGGACGGGGGGATCGAGGCGGATCGGATTGTTTTGGCCGCCGGGGCCTTTTCCCACAAGCTGGCGGCCCTGCTGGGTGAGAAAATCCCGCTGGGGACCGAGCGCGGCTATCACGCCATCCTGGCCGACCCGGGGGTGCAGGTGAACCACGCCGTCGGCTGGAAGGCCCGCGCGTTCTATGCCTCGCCCATGGAGATGGGGCTGCGTCTGGCCGGCACGGTCGAACTGGCGGGGCTGGAGCCGCCGCCCGATTACGCCCGGGTAAAGGTCATGACCGAGTTGGTGCCCAAGCTGCTGCCCGGCGTGAAGACGGAGGTATCGACGCAATGGATGGGCTTCCGCCCGACCCTGCCGGACAGCCTGCCCGTGGTCGGCCCCTCAACGACGGCACCGGGGCTGTTCCATGCTTTCGGCCATCAGCACGTGGGCCTGACCTGCGGCCCGGCGACGGGGCGCGTGATCGCGCGGCTGTTGAAGGGCGAGGCGCCGAACGTGGACCTGACGCCGTTCCGGGCGGATCGGTTTTAGCAATCTGGGCGGTCGGGATTACGCCGCAAGGGCGCTTTCCATGTAGGGCCGGAAGTGGTCGATGTCCGGCGTCTCCAGGCCGGCGATCTTGGCCCGGTCGTCCCATTCGCGGACCTTCACGGCATCTTCGTAATAGGGCAGGGCTTCGAAGGCCTTGACCTCGTCCGCGCTCATCGGCCCGCCCTGCAATTCCAGGGATTTCACCGAGGCCGGGGACAGGGTGTCGAAATAGCCCGGCTGTGTGGCGCAGAGATAGCGCTTGGCCTCCACATGCAGGCCCACGGCCTGGGCCACGCGGGCGTTAAAATGGCGGGCGGCCCAGCCGCGGGCGATGTCCTCGTGCTTGTCGTTGATGCCGCGGTCGGCGGCCGCCTGGCCGTGTTTCTGCATCATATGGCCGATGTCGTGCAGAAAGGCCGCGGCGATGAGGTCTCCATCACCCGATTCCCGCTCCGCCAGCCAGGCGCATTGCAGCGCGTGTTCCAACTGCGACACCACTTCGGTGTATGGGCGGCGGCCCAAATCAAGATACGTTTCAAGGGCTTCGGAGAGAGGATTTTTCGTCATGGTCAGGTTCCTGTAAACTGAATCTGGTCCACTGAATGGGGCCTGGGGCAATGCTGTTCTGGGATTCCATCAATTTTATCATATTGGTCTGATGTCAATCAGATGAAGTTTCTTTGATCCATGCGGCACTTGAACTTACCGCATGGCCCGGTGTATGCAACGCGCCTGGAGGAGACGATTCCAATGCTAAGGCGTCATATACTTACTGCTTTCCTGGCCACCGCCCTGATGGCGTTCGCGCCGCGGGCCGTGTGCGCCGAAGTGACGACGGACGAAGTCAAAACCTTCGTCAACACCATGGCCTCGTCGGCGATCAGTTCCCTGACCGGGAAGGACATCGCCCGCGACGTGCGCAAGGAACGTTTCCGCGCGCTGGTGAACGACTTCTTCGCGGTGAAATCCATCGGCAAATGGGTGTTGGGCCGCCACTGGCGCCGCGCCACCCCGGAACAGCGTGAGGAATACCTGACCCTGTTCGAGAACATGCTGCTGGAACGCTATGTCGACGGCTTCAAGGATTATTCCGGTGAGTCTTTGGAAATCAGCCGCGCCGAAAAGCGCCAGGAAAATGACTTCATCGTCCATACCATGCTGAAACGCCCCGGCGGCCAGCCGGTCGAAGTCAGCTGGCGTGTCGGCGTGGGCGAACGCGACGGTCAGCATATCTTCAAGATCGTCGACATCATCGTGAACGGCCTGTCCATGGCACTGACCCAGCAGAAGGAATTCAATTCCGTCATCTCGAACAACGGAAATTCCGTCGACAGCCTGCTGGAGAAAATGCGGGAAATGGCCAAGCCCGCCGGCTGATCCTGGCGCCGGCCCGATCCTGGGGCCGGCTGATCCGAGTGAAGGTATTTTCCGGTCATGGGGCAGCCCGCCGATTCTCCTGAACCGATGTCGGGCTCCGGCGTGGAAACGCCGTCGGGCAAAGACGCCGCTTACGAAAACTTCCCCGTCGGCTCGTTCCTGCTGCCGGCGCGTCTGCGCCCGCATGTGGCGCGGTTCTACCGCTTCGCCCGCGCCATCGACGACATTGCCGACAACACGGCCTTGGACGCGGACACCAAGATCCGCCGCCTGGCCGGGTTCGAGGCGGCGTTATTGGGCCAGCATCCAGGCGATCCCGAATTCACCACCGCTCACGCCATGCGCGACAGTTTGGCGGAAACCGACATCACACCGCGCCATTGCCAGGACTTGATCGACGTCTTCAAGCAGGACGCGGTCAAGGGCCGTTATCAGGACTGGGACGACCTGATGCATTACTGCATCCGGTCCGCCGCCCCGGTGGGCCGCTACCTGATCGACCTGCATGGTGGATCGTCCTTGGGCTACGGCCCGTCGGATGCGCTGTGCAACGCGCTTCAGGTCATCAACCATCTGCAGGACTGTCAGGACGACTACCGCAGCCTGGACCGGGTGTATCTGCCCGGCGATTGGCTGGCCGCGGAGGGGGCGGTGGTCGAAGACCTCGACCGTCCGACCTGTACCCCGGCGCTGCGCCGGGTGATCGACCGCTGCCTCGATGCGACCGAAATACTGTTGGAAGAAGCCCGTCCCATATCCTCCGGCATGCACAGCCGCCGCCTGGGTATGGAGGCTGCCGCCATCTGGGAAATCGCCCGCCGGCTCACGGGCCTGTTGCGCCGTCGGGACCCGCTGGCCGGGCGGGTGGCGCTGACCAAGGGCGGTTATGTCTGGTGCTGCGCCAAGGGCGCCTTGGCAGCACTGGTCGGTCTGCACGGGCGATGAGGTCCGGGCAATGACGGGGGCCGCCCTGCTGGCGCTCGCCGTCTGGGCGGGAATCCTGTTCTGCCGCGGGCGCTTCTGGTTCGCCGACCAACACCTGAGCCCCGCCGCCAAGACGCCCCCCAAGGACGGCTGGCCCGACATCGCCGCCGTCATCCCCGCCCGTGACGAAGCCGACAGCATCGCCCGCACCGTGGCGTCCCTGTTCGCCCAGGATTATCCCGGTCGCCTTGATGTCGTGGTGGTTGACGACAATTCGACGGACGGCACGGCGGCCCTGGCCAGGGGGGCGGCCGACACGGCGGATGGGGGCGGCCGGTTTCACCTCGTCACCGGACGGCCGCTGGCCGAGGGCTGGTCGGGCAAGCTGTGGGCCGTTCATCAGGGGCTTGAGGCCGCGCGGGCGGCGGCACCCGAAGCCCGCTATGTTCTGTTGACCGACGCCGACATTGCTCATGATCCCGCCAACCTGCGCCGTCTGGTCGAGAAGGCGGAGATGGAGAACCGTGATCTGGTCTCCCTCATGGTGCGCCTCAACTGCGAGACGCCGTGGGAACGTCTGTTGATCCCGGCCTTCGTGTTCTTTTTCCAAAAGCTGTTTCCCTTTCCCTGGGTCAACGATCCGGTCAAGCGCACGGCGGCGGCGGCGGGCGGCTGCATGCTGGTGCGGCGGGCCGCCCTGGATGCGGCCGGCGGGATCGAGGCGATCAAGGACCGGCTGATCGACGATTGCGCCCTGGCGGCGCTGTTGAAGGCCAGGGGGGCGATCTGGCTGGGGCTCAGCCGCGAGACGGTGAGCCTGCGCCGATACGACGGATTGGGGGAACTCTGGCAGATGGTGGCGCGTACGGCGTATGAGCAGCTCGGCCATTCGCCCCTGATGTTACTGGGCACCGTCGCCGGGATGGTGTTGCTGTACCTGGTGCCGCCGGTGGCGGCGCTGTGGGGGCTGGTTGCCGGAAATTGGCCGATGCTGGCCGCCGGGGCGGTGGGGTGGTTCGCCATGGCCGTCGCCTATTTCCCGCCCCTGCGCCTGTACGGGCGCCCGCCCAGGGCGGCGCTGGGGCTGCCCGTGGCGGGATTCCTCTACACCCTGATGACCGTCGATTCCGCCCGTCGTCATGCCCAGGGCCGGGGCGGCGGCTGGAAAGGACGCATCTATGCCGGCGGGCCGGGCGCGCCCGGTTCCCGGGGCTGACGGTCGCCCCGTCATTGGGGGCTGGCCTTGGCTGCACCCCCCAGTGTATCCATTGCACCCATGGACAATCTGGTGACCCTTTCCGAAGCCGAAGTCGGCCGCGCCCGTGAACAGGTGGAACAGATCGTGCGCGCCTCGGGCACGACCTTCTATTGGGCCATGCGGCTTCTGCCCGGCGAAAAACGTCGCGCCATGTTCGCGGTCTATGCCTTTTGCCGCATCGTCGACGACATTGCCGACGACCCTAATCCGCTCGACGTGAAAAAACGCGAACTGGCCCGTTGGCGGGACGAAATCCGCGCCCTTTATTCGGGGCGCCCAAAGGACCCGGTCGCCGTCGCCCTGGCGGAACCGGTCGCCCACTTCGGCCTGGCCGAGGCCGACTTTCTGGCCGTCATCGACGGCATGGAAACGGACGCGTCGGAAACCCTGCGCCTGGCCACCCGCGAGGATCTGCTGCTGTACTGCGACCGGGTTGCTTGCGCCGTGGGGCGGTTAAGCTGCCGCATCTTTGGCCTGGGGGTTGAGATCGGGGACCGGCTGGCGGCCTCGCTCGGCCTTGCCCTGCAGTTGACCAACATTCTGCGCGATCTGGACGAGGACGCGGCGCGCGACCGGCTGTATCTGCCCGATGATCTGCTGGCGACTCACGGTGTTGCCGCCCGCGATCCGCAAGGCGTTCTGGCCGACGCCAATCTGACTGCCGCCGTGACCGAGATCGGCACCCTGGCCGGGGAAAAGTTCACCGAAGCCCGGATGCTGCTCGGTCAATGCGAGGCCGACCGGGTTAAGCCCGCGACCATGATGATGGAAGCCTATGAGCGCATCTTCCGCCGTATGCGGGCGCGCGGCTGGCACCGGGTGCTGGAGCCAGCGGGACTGTCCAAGGCGGAAAAGCTTTGGGTCGCCTTCCGCTACGGCCTGCTGTAGCCCGGGGGATGGCAATCGGACGTATCCATGTGATCGGTGCCGGGGTGGCGGGCCTGGCCACCGCCGTGCGCCTGGCCCAGGACGGACGCAAGGTCGTCCTGCATGACAGCGCCGGGCATGCCGGCGGACGCTGCCGATCCTATTTCGATGCTCATCTGGAGCGTCGTATCGACAACGGCAATCATTTGATGCTGTCCGGCAACTGGGCGATCCGCGATTACCTGCAAACGGTGGGGGCGTCCGACAGCTTGACCGGGCCTGACGACGCGTCCTTTCCCTTCCGCGATTTACGGACCGGCGAAACCTGGACCGTGACACCCGATCCGGGGCGGGTGCCCTGGTCCATTCTGTTCGGTGACGGCCGGGTGCCGGGGACCAGTCTGAGCGAATACCTGCGGGTTCGGCACCTTGTCTGTGCCGGCCCCGACGCCACGGTCGCGGATTGTCTGGCCGGGCCGGGCACGCTGTTTGAAAAATTCTGGGAGCCGCTGGCTGTCGGCGTGCTGAACACGCCCGTCGACACGGCGTCGGCGCGCCTGTTGTGGCCGGTCGTGAGGGAAACCTTCGGCCGCGGCCGCGCCGCCTGCAAGCCCCTGATGGCGCGGGTCGGGCTGAGCGACAGCTTCGTTGACCCGGCGCTCGATTATCTGGCGGGCAAGGGCGCGGAGGTATGCTTCAACAACCGACTGCGCGCCCTCGACCTCGGCGATGGGCAGGTCCGCGCCCTCGATTTCGCCGGCGCAACGAAGGTTCTTGATCCTGGGGATCAGGTTGTCCTGGCCGTGCCTGCCTGGGCGGCGGCGGATCTGCTGCCCGGCCTGAATGGGCCGCAAGCCAGCCATGCCATCGTCAACGCGCATTTCCGGCTGACCGGTCCGGTGCCGGCGGCCCCCCCCTTGGTCGGGCTGGTCGGCGGCACGGCGCAATGGGTGTTTCTGCGCGACGATGTCGCCTCGGTCACGGTCAGCGCCGCAGACGCCCTGGCGGCGGAAGCCAACGAGGCGATTGCAATGCGCCTTTGGCCCGAGGTCCGGGCAGCCCTGGGATTGGCCGATGGACCGTTGCCACCCTGGCGTATCGTCAAGGAAAAGCGGGCGACCATCAGCCAGACCCCGGCCGAGGACCGTCGCCGTCCTGCGCCGCGAACGGCTTGGCGCAATCTGGTCCTGGCCGGTGATTGGACGGCCACGGGCCTGCCGGCGACCATCGAAGGTTCCATCCGGTCCGGCATTCGGGCCGCCGACATGGTTGTCACGTCCTTGTCATCTTCTTGATTTCAGAGGTCCTTTCTGTAAGAAGGGGCCGGATCGCCGCAGGCATTGAATTTTGCGCCTGCGAAGAGTACATCTGGGCGATTAATGGCCTGATAACAAAAGATTCAAGCGGTGACGTGATGGACATCTCCATGCAGCCAGAGGACGATACGCCGAACGCCGGTTCCGGCGAGGCGGCCCTTGATGGCCGCGCGCATGCGGATCTGGACGCCACCATCGACGAAGCCCGCGCCTGGCTGGCCGGTCAGCAGGCCAAGGACGGCAGTTGGGCGTTTGAGTTGGAAGCGGACGCGACGATCCCCGCCGAGTACATTCTTCTCAACCATTACTTGGGCGAGCCCCGCGAGGCCATCGAAGCCAAGATGGGCAACTATCTGCGCCGCATTCAGGGCAAACACGGCGGCTGGCCGCTGTTCCATGACGGCGACTTCGACATGAGCGCCACAGTCAAAGCCTACTACGCCCTGAAGCTGATCGGCGACGACCCGGATGCCCCCCACATGGCCAAGGCGCGGGCGGCGGTGCTGGCGCGTGGTGGTGCTGCGCGCTCGAACGTTTTCACGCGCATCGCACTTGCCCTGTTCGAACAGGTTCCCTGGCGCGCGGCGCCGGTTATCCGCCCGGAAGCCATGCTGCTGCCGTCCTGGTCGCCGTTTCATATCGACAAGGTCGCCTATTGGTCGCGGACGGTCATGATTCCGCTGTTCGTGCTGGCCGCGACCCGGCCCAAGGCGCGCAATCCGCGCGGCGTCGGCATCCGCGAACTATTCGCCGAAGATCCGTTCAAGCAGACCGATTTCCTCCACAATCCCACGGGCCATGTCCTGGGCAACGTGTTCCTGGCCATCGACAAGGCGGCACGGCTGGTTCAGCCGATGATCCCCGGCTGGCTGGAAAAGAAGGCCATCACCAAGTGCATGGACTTCGTGAAGACGCGCCTGAACGGCGAGGACGGTCTGGGCGGTATCTTCCCGGCCATGGCCAACGCGGTCATGGCCTATGACGTGCTGGGCTATCCCCGCGATCATCCCGACTTCGTGACGGCGCGCGGCGCCATTGAGAAGCTGGTCGTGGAACGCGACGACGAAGCCTATTGCCAGCCCTGTCTGTCACCGGTGTGGGATACAGGCTTGGCGCTTCATGCCATGCAGGAAAGCGGCCTGGTGAAAGGCGATGAGGTTCTCGACAAGGCCGCGGAATGGCTGGTCGATCGCCAGATCACCGAGGTCAAGGGCGACTGGGCCAAGAAACGCCCGAACCTGCGCCCGGGCGGCTGGGCTTTTCAGTATTGGAATGACCATTATCCCGACGTGGACGATACGGCGGTCGTCATCATGGCGCTGCACCGCGCCGATCCGGTGCGCTACAAGGGGGCCATCGACCGGGGCGTTGAATGGATCATCGGCATGCAGAGCGAGAACGGCGGCTGGGGCGCCTTCGATGCCGAGAACGAAGCCTATCATTTGAATCATATTCCCTTCGCTGATCATGGCGCGTTGCTCGACCCGCCGACGTCCGATGTCAGCGCGCGTTGCCTGGGCACGTTGGCGCAACTCGGCTATGGGGCCGACGATGCCGTGGTCGCCCGCGCGATCCAATTCCTGAAGGACGAACAGGAAGAAGACGGTTCCTGGTTCGGGCGCTGGGGCACCAACTATATCTACGGCACCTGGTCGGTGCTGAGCGCCCTCAACGCCGTGGGCGAGGATATGTCCCAGCCCTATATCCGCCGTGCTGTCGAATGGCTGAAAAGCCGCCAGATGGCCGACGGCGGCTGGGGTGAGGATTGTGCGACCTATTGGGCCGACAAGAAGGGCCTGGCAAAGGAAAGCACCCCGTCGCAGACGGCCTGGGCCCTGATGGGCCTGATGGCGGCAGGTGAATTGGACAGCGCCGAGGTCGAAAGCGGCGTCACGTATCTGCTGGACCATCCGCGTGAAGGCGGCAAATGGCAGGAAACGATGTTCAACGCCGTCGGTTTTCCCAAGGTGTTTTACATCACCTATCACGGCTATAGCGCCTATTTCCCGCTGTGGACCCTGTCCCGCTACCGCAATCTGAAGCGCAGCAACACCAAACGCCCCGCCTACGGCATTTGACCGGCCCGGCGTGATGGCCCGTATCGGCATCATCACCGGGGTTTTACGCGAGGTCGCCTGTCTGTCCGACATTTCCGATAATGATGACCTGGACGTGCGCGCGTCCGGGGCTGACCCTCAACGTGCCGGCGAACTGGCGGACGAGATGTTCGCCCAGGGTGTGGTCGCCATGCTCAGTTTCGGTCTGTGCGGCGGCCTGGACCCGGCGCTCAAGGCCGGGGATTTGATCCTGCCGACCCGTGTCATCGCCGCCGGAAGCAAGAGCCTGACCTGTGACCCCGATTGGACCGGGCGCCTGGAAGACGCCTTGGGCGACATGGTGACGCGCAAGGGGACCACCCTGGCCCATTCGCCGACCATCGTTGCCGGGCCCCGGCGCAAATCCGTACTGCGGGCGACGACCGAGGCCGATGCGGTCGATATGGAAAGCTATGCCGTCGGCCGGGCGGCGCGCAAGGCGGGGCGGCCCTTCGCGATTATCCGCGTCGTGTCCGATACGTCGGATACGCGGTTGCCGGAATGGACGGATGAAATCGTCTCGACCTCGGGTGGTACGGACGGCGTGCGCCTGCTGAAGAATCTGGCGACCCATCCGGGTGATATCGGAAAACTGCTGGCGCTGGGGCGCGGCAGCACGCGGGCGTTGAAGGTCTTGCGCGGCGTGGCGGGGCGTCTTGGGCCCGGCCTTGCCTTCGGCTGACTTGGCCTGTTCTTAGGCCGCCTTTTCGCCTTCGGCCTTTTCCGCCATCTTCTGGCTCAGCGTCTTGACCAGGCCTTCGAACACGAATTCGGCCGGGCGTTGGTTGTCCAGATTGATTTCCGGGGCCATCTCACCTTCCGTGTTGACGCCCTTCAGGAAGACCTTCAGCGCCTTCAGCGGGTGCGACACGGTGTCGGTGACGGCGGTCGGCTCATAGCCGCAATGAACCATGCAGTCGGCGCATTTTTCGTAGTTGCCGGTGCCGTACTTGTCCCATTCGACGCTGTCCATCAATTCCTGGAACGTATCGGCATAGCCTTCATTCAGCAGGTAGCAGGGCTTCTGCCAGCCGAAGATGTTGCGCGTCGGATTGCCCCAGGGCGTGCACTTGTAGCTTTGGTTGCCGGCCAGGAAGTCAAGGAACAGGGTCGACTGGCTGAACCGCCACTTCTTCGCACCTTCGTGCTTGAACACGTCGCGGAACAGCTGCTTGGTCTTCTTGCGCGACAGGAAGTGTTCCTGATCGGGGGCGCGTTCATAGGCATAGCCCGGCGATACGGTGATGCCCTCGACCCCCAGGTCGTGGGTGCAGAAATCGAAGAACTCGGCCGCTTCGGTGGCCGACATCTGGTCGAACAGGGTGCAGTTGACGTTGACGCGGAATCCCATGTCCTTCGCCTTGCGAATTGCCGAGACGGCGCGCTTGAAGGTACCCGGCTGAGCCACGGCCTTGTCGTGATGGGCTTCCATGCCGTCCAGGTGGACCGAGAAGGTCAGATACGGCGTGGGCGTGAACTTGTTGAGGTTCTTTTCCAGAAGCAGGGCGTTGGTGCACAGGTAGACGAACTTTTTGCGCGCCACGATGCCCTCGACGATTTCCTTGATCTCCTTGTGGATCAGGGGTTCGCCGCCGGGGATCGAGACGATGGGGGCGCCACAGTCATCGACCGCCTTCAGACACTCTTCCACCGACAGGCGCTTGTTAAGGATGTCGTCTTCGTAATCGATCTTGCCGCAGCCTGGGCAGGCCAGATTGCAGCGGAACAGGGGTTCCAGCATCAGGACGAGGGGGTATTTCTCCACGCCGCGCAGCTTCTTGCCCATGATATAGGCGCCGACACGGACCTGCTGGATGACGGGGACTGCCATGTAACTCTCCGGTATCTCAGGCCCCGGCGTGGGGGCCTGTGCCGTCGTTCAATTCGCGCGGCAGTTTGAAAACGATGTTTTCTTGCACACCCTTCAGTTCTTCGACCTGGGTGTTGCCGAATTCGCCGAGGCGGCGGATCAGTTCCTGCACCAATTCCTCCGGCGCCGAGGCACCTGCGGTGATGCCGACCGTCGTCACGCTGTCGAGCCACTTGGGGTCAAGCATGCTGGCGTCGTCGATCAGATAGGCGGGCACGCCGATCTCGCCGCCGATTTCGCGCAGGCGGTTGGAGTTCGACGAATTCTTGGCCCCGACCACAAGCAGCAGGTCGACTTTGGTGCACAGGTCGCGCACCGCCTGCTGACGGTTCTGAGTGGCGTAGCAGATGTCTTTCACGTCCGGGCCGACGATGGCCGGGAAGCGCTTCTTCAGGGCGTTGATGGTGTCGCGTGTTTCATCGACGCTGAGGGTCGTCTGTGTCACGTAAGACAGCGCCTTCGGATCTTTGACCTGGAGATGGGCCACGTCTTCCGGGGTCTGTACCAAGTGGACACCGCCGGGAATACGGCCCTGGGTGCCTTCGACCTCGGGATGTCCGGCATGGCCGATCAGAATGACCTCGCGGCCTTTCTGCGCGTGGTTTTGGCCTTCCTTGTGCACCTTGGAGACCAGCGGGCAGGTCGCGTCGATCACGGGCAAGCCGCGATCGTTGGCTTCGACCTCAACCTTTTCCGCAACACCGTGGGCGGAAAAGATGGTGACGGCGCCGTCGGGCACGTCGGACACTTCCTCGACGAACACCGCACCCTTGGCGCGCAGGGATTCGACGACGTGCTTGTTGTGCACGATCTCGTGACGGACATAGACGGGCGGGCCGTGGATTTCCAGGGCTCGTTCGACGATTTCAATGGCGCGCTCCACCCCGGCGCAGAAACCACGCGGGCTGGCGAGCAGGATCTTCAGGTTTTTGGTCATCGCGATCACTTAATCCTCAGGAGGGCCCTTGTAAACCTTGAGATATTGCAGTGCAAACAGGCATTTTAGGCTACATGGTGCGGCACGTCCCCATTGTTAAGGGGCGGCGGGCGGAATGTCAGCCAATTACCACTGGAAATCGTGACTTTTATGAGGCCTAAATCCCCGCCATGACAAAAGGCTCTGCCAATTTGGTGACGGGCGCCAGCGGTTTCGTCGGTGCCGCCGTGGTGCGCCGCCTGCTCGACGCAGGCGAGGCGGTGCGTGTCCTCATGCGGCCGGGCAGCGACCGCCGCAATATCGCTGGCCTGGATGTCGAGGTGGTGGAGGGGGACCTGCTGGCGCCGGAAACCCTGGGACCCGCAGTCCAGGGATGCCGGGCGCTTTATCACGTCGCCGCCGATTACCGCATCTGGACCCGCGATCCTGCCGCCATGTTCCGCGCCAACGTCGACGGTTCGGCGGCCATCGTGCGCGCGGCGGCCGAGGCCGGGGCGGAACGCATCGTTTATACGTCGTCGGTCGCCGTTCTGGGGATTCCGCCGGGCGGTGTCGGCGACG
This sequence comes from Rhodospirillales bacterium, assembly GCA_048263775.1. Classification (GTDB taxonomy): domain Bacteria; phylum Pseudomonadota; class Alphaproteobacteria; order Rhodospirillales; family Casp-alpha2; genus UBA1479. The sequence goes on along the minus strand of JBLXDU010000003.1, from coordinate 240,473 downwards.
AGAATACCCCGGTCGCCTATGGCGATATGATCGGCCCTTATAAACAATCCAAATTCCGGGCCGAGGAGCGTATCCGCGAGCTGACGGCCAAGGAAGGCTGGCCCGTGGTCATCGTCAACCCGTCGACCCCGATCGGCCCACGTGACGTGAAACCTACGCCGACCGGGCGCATCGTGGTCGACGCGGCGAACGGCAAGATGCCGGTCTATGTCGATACGGGCCTGAACGTCGCCCATGTCGACGACGTGGCCGAGGGGCACCTGCTGGCCTTCGCCAAGGGACGCATTGGCGAGCGTTATGTGCTGGGTGGCGAGAACATGGGGCTGAGCGAGATTCTTGGCGTGATTGCCGAGCTTACCAGCGGCCGGCCGCCGTTGTTCCGGGTGCCGACGGGTCTGATCATGCCGATCGCGCATATCTCCGAAGCCTGGTGCCGAATGACCGGCGGGGTGGAACCGATGGTTGCACCGGATTCGGTGCGCATGGCGAAAAAGAAGATGTTTTTCCGTTGGGACAAGGCGGCCCGGGAACTGGGCTATGCGCCCCGCCCGGCGCGCGACGCCCTGGCCGACGCCGTCGCCTGGTTCCGCGCCAACGGCTATATCGCTTAACGAACGATGCGCCGGGGTTGTTGCCATGCGCTCAGCGCATGTTTCTCCGCAATTTCACGATATTGACAATAGACCGTCACATGCGCACCTAATGCGCAACGAAACGGAACCGGGAAGTTACGAGCAAATGAAAGCAGTCATGCTTGCCGCCGGCGTCGGCCGGCGTCTTTTCGGCGACGGTAACGACGATCCTCCCAAGGCGCTTCTGCAATTCGGTGACCGGACCCTCCTGGCCCGGCATATCGAGGTCCTGACGCAGCTTGGCGTTGAGGAACTGATCGTCGTCGTCGGCCATAAGAAAGAGATGATCGAGGACGAGTTGGCCCGCGTGGCGCCCAAGGGCTTCGCGCGCACTCTGTTCAACCCCCGGTTCAAGGAAAGCCCGATCCTGTCCCTGGCGCGGGCGGGCGAGGTTCTGCGGTCGGGCGAACGCATTCTGTTCATGGATGCCGACGTCTATTACCACGACGACCTGCTGAAGGCTCTGATCGGTAGCCGCCATGAGACCTGCATTATCCTGGATCAGGATTTCGTGCCGGGCGCCGAGCCCGTAAAGACCTGCGTGCGTGACGGCGTCTTGGTGGACTTCGGCAAGAAGGTGTTCGAGCCTCATGACACGGTCGGCGAATGGCCGGGGTTCCTGACAATGTCGCCGGACATCGCGCAGCGGGTCGCTGACCGCGCGGACGAACTGTCCCAGGGCGACATGCCGGGCTTCGTTTACGAGGATGCGTTCTGCGACGTCATGAAGGCGTCGGAACCGGGCACCTTCGGGTATGAGGACGTAACGGGTATTCCGTGGATCGAGATTGATTTTCCCGAGGATCGGGAGCGCGCGGCCACGGAAATCCACGCCAAGATCGCGGCCTACAAACCCATGGCCGAGCGTGTCGGCGACGCCGCCGAATAGTTCAAGCTAGACTCTGAACACGTATTGCTTCGCTGGGTCGCGGTCGATGTCCGGCGGGTAGTTCTTATGCTTGTCCGCGTAGTAGCGGTCCATGAACTGGCCCGCTGACGCCCGGTTATAGGTGGCGTAATAGATGCGGCGGATTTTGTCGCTCAGGTTCGCTTCCGAAGAATGGGGGGCGAACGAATCGAAGAACACGACGTCGCCCGGGTTGGTCGGCACGGGCTGAAAATCCATGTCGGCCATATCGGCGTCGGACATTGGTTCCCACGAGGCGAACATGCCCTTCTTGTGATGACCGCGAACCATCTTCAAGCAGCCGTTTTCTTCCGTCGCGGCGTCGATCGACACCAGCGCCGAGATGAAGAAATCCGTATAGACGTCCCAGCCGGCCTGGGAATCCTGGTGCGGCTTGAAACCGTCGCCGCCCGGCATCTTGAAATTAATCTTTTCCTTGAACAGGGCGGCGTCTTCGCCCAACAGCTGGCCGACCGGGCCGCGCAGGGCCTCGGCCAGGGCGCCGAACCCGTCGTGGAAGGGGGAAATGCGCTCGATCCGGCTGACCAAATTGTCCCCCGGGTTCTTCTGGCTTTTTTCGTGAAACACCCAATGGCGCCCCGAAACCTCGGGCAGGGCCAGAACCTCGTCGGTCCATGTGGCGATGCGCGCCATCTCGTCGGAAGAAAACCCGCCGCGCAGGACAAGGTATCCATCGTCGGCGAATTGTGTGATCTGGGCGTCGGTGAGGACAGGTGTATTCAGCATGATTTCTTCAACGGCGGTGCCGATGCCGGTTGCCTTTTGCCGCAATTTTCATGATGTTCCGGGCTATCCTTATCGCCCCATGTAGACCCGCCCGCAGCCGGAGGCAAGACCATTAGTCACAATACCTGGATCCACAAGGTCGCGCGTCTGACCGTGACCAAACCCCTGATGGGAACCAAGATCACGCCGAGTCAGGTGACCGTCGTGCGCTTGGCCACAGGCATCGCCGCCGCCGCTGCCTTCGCCCTCGGCCCGTCCTCCTGGCTGGGTTTGCCGTGGTGGGACGTCGGGGCGGGGCTGTTCATCCTGTCCATGGTGCTGGATCGGGGCGACGGCGATTATGCCCGCCTGTCGGGGCAGACCAGCGCCGCCGGTCACAAGTTCGACCTGATTGCCGATGCCGTATGCAATGCCGTCATCTTTGTCGGCCTGGGCATCGGGCTTCGGGACGGTGAGTGGGGGATGCTGGCAATCCCCATGGGCATCCTTGCCGGTGCCTCGGTGACCTTTATCCTATGGCTGGTCATGCGCATGGAAAGCTTGGCGGGGGCGCGCAGCGCCGAACTGGGCTCGTTCATGGGCTTCGATCCAGACGATGCCATCCTGGCGGTACCGATCCTGGTGTTCCTGGGGTATCAGGAGCCGCTGCTGGTCGCGGCAACTATTGGTGCGCCCGGCTTTGCGCTGTTTTTCGCCGTGCAATGGCTGGTCAAGTACAAGGCCCGCCGCCGTGCCCTGGCTGAGGGCGGAAAGCAGGAGGGATGACCGAGGCCGCGGCCGCATTTCCGGGAACCTTGTTCCGGGCCTGGGTCGGCTTGGTCCGCCGTGGCGCCTGGGCGGTCGTGCTGCTGTCCGTCATCGGCGCGGGGCTGACGCTTTCCTATCTGCAGCGCAGTCTGGCGATCCATACGGACACCACGGACATGCTGTCCGCCGACCTGCCGTTCCGTAAGAATAATCGCGAAGTCAGCCGCCTGTTTCCACAGCTGAGTGACAACATCCTGCTGGTCCTGGACGGCGCGGTGCCGGAGCAGGTCGCGCGCGCGGCGGGGGAATTGGCTGGCAGGCTCAAGGCACAGTCGGAAACCTTCGGCGCCCTGTTCGATCCCGAAGGCGATCCGTTCCTGCAGCAGAATGGCCTGTTGTTCCTCGACGTGAGGGAACTGGAAGATCTGACTGGCCGTCTGGCCGAAGCGCAGCCCTTCCTGGCCAGCCTGTGGGGCGACGCCAGTCTGGCGACCCTGTTCGACCTGCTGCGCCAGGGCATCGAACAGCAGCTTGACGGCAAGGCGCCGCCCGTGGCCCTGGCCAAAGTGCTTAACCTGTTGGCGGATGTCGGTGAGAAACGGGCCAAAGGCGAGGATGCAATCCTGTCCTGGCAACGGCTGTTGGCCGGGGAAGACGACGCGACGGCGCGGCGGTTCATCGTGCTTAAGCCGCCGTTGGATTTCGCATCGTTGCAGCCGGCGGGCAAGCCGATCGCAGCACTCAAGGACCTGCGCCGGGAATTGATGTTGGACGGGACGGGGCCCGTGCGCTTGCGCATCTCCGGCTCTGCCGCCCTGCAGCAGGATGAATTGAAAAGCGTCGAGCAGGGCATGGGCTTGGCCGGGATGCTGTCGTTTACCCTGGTTCTGGTGCTGCTGGTTCTTGGCCTGCGGTCGCTGCGCATGGTCGTCGCCGTGCTGGCGACTCTGATCCTGGGGCTGATCTGGACGGCCGGGTTCGCGATCTGGGCGCTTGGTGCCCTCAACCTGATTTCCGTCGCTTTCGCCGTGCTGTTCATCGGGCTCAGCGTCGATTTTGGTATCCACTTCGCGCTTCGTTATCGGGAGCATCGCGCCCGGGGGCATGACAATGGTGCGGCGCTGGACGCGACGGCGGCGGCGGGCGGCGGGGGGCTGACGCTTTGCGCCGTGGCGGCGGCCATCGCCTTTTATTCCTTCCTGCCGACGGATTACGTGGGCTTGGCCGAACTGGGCCTGATCGCGGGATCGGGCATGTTCATCGCCTTGGCCGCGAACCTGACCGTGCTGCCAGCCTTGTTGACTTTGATGCCCGCCGCGGCGGGCCGCCGTGACGGTTATGCGGGATGGTCCGACCGGGCACGCCGCGCCTTGCAAGGTCATCCCCGTCGGGTGCTGATCGGTGCCATGGCGGCGGTGGTTATCGGCCTGGCTGCCATACCGCAGGCGCGGTTCGACTTCGATCCCCTGAACTTACAGGACCGAAACCTGGAATCGGTCGCCGTCGTCCATGAACTGGCGGCGGGGAAGGGGGCCTCGACCTACAGTGCCACTGTCTTGGCTTCTGACGTCGACGCGGCGCGAGAACTTACTGATAACCTGACGGCCCTGCCCGAGGTCAAAGGCGTCGCCTCGGTTTTAAGCTTCGTGCCGGGCGATCAGGAGGAAAAAGCCGAGATCGTCCGCGACCTTGCCCTGTTCATGCTGCCGTCTCTGGTGCCCGATGGCGGCACGGGCGACGAAGACCCGGCGCGCCGCCGCATCGCCGCCGAAAATCTGGGGGCGGCATTGGCAAGCCTGGACGTCACCAACGCTGGGCCGGACCTTGCCCGCGCGGCCGGGCGTTTGGCAACGCTGCTGAAGACCCTCGACGACGCGGGCCTTACGGGGCTGGAGCAGGGCCTTCTGGCCGTGTTCCCCGACGCCGTCGAACGCCTGCGGGGCAGTTTGAGTCCTGAGCCGTTCTCACTGGCCGACCTGCCTGCCGATATCCGCGCGCGCTATGTCGCGCCGGGCGGGCAGGCGCGGCTTGAAGTCATTCCCGCTGACGACCTGCGCGATCCCGATGCCGTCGAACGGTTCGTCGCGGCGCTGCGTAAGGTCACCCCCGATGCATCGGGCGCACCGGTCACGATCTACGAGGCCGGACAGGCGGTGCTGTCGGCTTTTGTCCAGGCCGGTGCCATCGCGGTGACGGCGATCCTGATCCTGCTCGGCCTGCTGCTGCGCCGGGTCAGCGACGTGGCTTTCGTCTTTGCTCCCCTGGGCCTGGCGGCGGTGCTGACGGTGCTATGCTCGGTCGTGTTCCAGGTGCCCTTTAATTTCGCCAACATCATTGTCCTGCCATTGCTGTTCGGACTAGGCGTTGCCAGCGGCATTCACCTTGTCCTGCGTGACCGCCAGGAACGCGCCGACGGTGATATGGCGGCGGGCGATGCCTTCGAGACTTCGACCCCCCGGGCAGTACTGTTCAGCGCGCTCACCACCATCGGCTCGTTCGGGTCCATCGCGCTGTCCGGCCATCCCGGTACGGCCAGCATGGGCGTGCTGTTGACCATTGCGATTACCTTGACCTTGATCTGCACCCTGGTCCTTCTGCCGGCGCTGCTTGCGGTGCGCGGCCGGGGGCAGACATGACCGGTGCCCGGCCTGTGACGCGGTTTCTGACTTGGCTTTATGTCGGGTTGGGCGTGGCATTGTTGGCCTGGGTGGTTGCCGAGGTTGATTTCAAGGTTGCCCTTGCCAGCATCCTCGATATGGGCTGGCAGGGATTGGCGGCGGCCTTCGTGATCTATCTCGCGGCTTTCTATATCGACAGTCTGTCCTGGCATTTGGCCATCCTGCGTCTGCCCCTGACGCTGCGCTGGTCCTATATCGTGTGGCGTATCCGTATGGTCGGTGAGGCCTTCAACACCGTGTTGCCGGCGGGCGGATTCGGCGGCGAGCCGATCAAGGCCGTTTTGCTGAAGCGCCATCACGCTGTCAGTTATCGTGAGGGTACGGCGTCGATCATTCTCGCGCGCACGGTCAATCTGATCGGTCTGGTCATCTTCATGCTGGTCGGCCTGGTCCTGTTGGCCGGGCACGAGGTCGGCGGGCGATATGGCTCCTTCGCGCTGGGGGGGTTCCTGTTCCTGACCTTCGGGATCGGAGTCCTGTTCGCGGCCCAGAAATTCCGCGCGACCTCGCGCACGGGCACCCGCCTGGGACGTACGCGACTGGGCGCGCGCATCAACGCCGCCCTTGACCATATCCACGACGTCGAGGACCGCCTGCACCATTTCTATGCGGAACGCCCTTGGCGGTTCGTTCCGGCGGTGTTGCTCGCGCTTACCAACTGGGTGGTCGGAGCGGCGGAAACCTACGCAATTCTCTATTTTCTCGGCCACCCGGTAACACCGGGCGAAGCCCTCATCATCGAATCCGTGAACCAGATGGTGCGTGCCGCGACCTTCTTCGTGCCGGCCAATCTGGGGACCCAGGACAGCGCATTGATCGTTCTGGCCGGCGCCGTAACGGGGTCACCGGAGGCCGGCGTGGCTTTGGCGGCGGTCAAGCGCATCCGTGAAATCGTGTTCGTGGTCTGGGGATTCGCGCTGGGGTCGATCTACTCTCTGCGCGGCCTACTGAAATCGGCCGAACGCGGCAGCGAGGACGAAGATGGTGAAGGTAACGGTCAGCCGTCGGGCTGAGGCTAACCGCCGAGAAGAACCTGGGTTTTTTCCTGCAGGGCATGGGTCAAGGCGGGCAGGCCGTTTTTGACGATGCTCTTGAATTCGGAAATATGTTTGGCGAGTTGACTGATCGACGTCGTTCCGCGGCGCACCAAGACGTCATAAACGCCCCAGCGTCCGTCCTTCAGCACCATCAGGTAGGTTAGTGTGACCGGCTCCTTGCCGGTCAGTTCCGTCTCTACCAGCACGGTGCCTTTCTGCGGGCCCGGCTTTTGGCCGTGGTCGATGAACGCTTGGCCGGACCAGCCGTCGAACTGATTGGCATAGGTGCCGATGGTCCAGCGGCGGAAGATGTCGAGCAACGCCGACTGTTCCGCTTGTGTGGCGTCTTTCCATGGCCGCCGTCCGGCCGACTGGCGCGCTGTCAGATCAAGGTGGAAGGCTTTGTCCACGGCCGGCGCCAGGGTCTCAAAGCGGCCCTTAACGCCGAGGGCATCCGCGCGCTTCATGACGTCGAGCAGGGTGGCGTGGAAGGCGCTGACCACCTCACCGGCTTGATTGGTCCGTGGCGCCTCAGCCGCAGAAGGAATGGTGCCCGTGATCAGCAACATGATCGCGATGATGGAGGCGATGACGGGCATGGATATTGAATGATTGCGCATAGGCGAACATTTAAGCCGGGTTTCGCGGCCATGCCAGGGGCGATTCCTCCGACGATGGGGAATTTTACTTGCCGGCCTTGGCTGTGCGGTCGGATGCGAGAATTTCGTCCGCCTTTGCGTTCAGCAGGTTGGTCAGACCGGCAACCCCGCTGTCTTCAAGGGTTCGGCGATATTCGTCCCGGCGTTTGATGAGTTGCGAAATGGTGCCGTCCAGAAGAACATCGATGATTCGCCATTTTTCGTCGAACTTGCGCAGGCGATAAGTCACTTTTACGTTCGAATCCGACTTCCGTTCCAATTCCGTTTCAACCAGGACGGAACCATCCTTGATGGGCCGCGTGCCGACCGTCTTGAAGGTTTCGCCGCCGTATCCGGAAAACAGCACGGCAAGCTCACCGGCGCTCAGGCGCCGTGCGGCATCATTCAATTTGCGACGTGCGTCCTGATCGGCCTTGGCCCAATGGGTGCCGGATACGAAGCTGACCATCAAGGGCATGTGAAAATAGCGGTCTAGATGCTCAAGAAATTTCGTGTAACGACCTGAAATACCAAGATTACCGCTGTCTTTCATGACGGCGAGGAGGTCGCTGTGGAACGCATCGACAACCGCCTCAGGCGTGTCGGCGCGGACGATCGAAGGTGTCATGGCAAAGGCAATGAGCACCCATGCAAGCACGAGCTTAACGGCCTGTCGGCGAAGTGGGTTCATGATTATGAGCGCCTCCCTGGTGTGTCAGGATATGCATTTTTCTCTGAGGTTCAAGCGCGCTGGCGTTGGGCCTGGGCACACGCCGAAATCACGATTTAGTTAGCGGTCAACGGTAAATAAATTACTTTGAATCGGTTGCGGGGGGTGGCAACTTCACTTATTACTTCACGGCAACAGATGGTGTGCCTAGGCATGTCACATTGCCAAGCAGATTCAACCGACTGCCGAAAAGGGCGGTCGTGACGAGGAAATGGGGCTGGGTTTTGACCGGTAGGTTTCGAAATTTCGCGGTCGGCGCGATTTTTGCGGCTGGCTTGTTCCTGGGAACTGCTCAGGCGGACGATCAAGCGCGGGTTCTGTCGTATCAGGGCGGGTTGATCGCGCAGTCGGACATCCAGCTGTCGCAGGCGGACGATAACGGCAATGATCCGCTGGAAAGCGTGAACCGAGCCATCTTCTCCTTCAACGAAGGGGTGCAGGAAATTCTTCTGCGGCCGATCGTCAATACCTACAATTCGACGGTTCCGGCGACCGGGCGCCAGGCACTCAAGAATATGTTCGACAACCTGTCGTCGCCGATCACTCTCGTCAACGATGTGCTGCAGTTTGAGTTCGAACGCGCGCTGGTGACCTTCATGCGCACGTTCCTCAATACGACGGTCGGCATGGCCGGCATGGTCGACATGGCATCCGAGATGGGCTTCCAAAAGCACAGCGAGGATTTCGGCCAGACCCTGGGTGTTTGGGGCGTGGGCGAAGGGTTCTATGTCGTGTTGCCGATCCTGGGGCCGTCCAATCCGCGCGATGCGATCGGACGCCTGTTGATCGACAGCTATTTCGATCCGCTGGGCTACTATCTGGACAATGTCGATGCGGATGAGGTCGACCTGGCCCTTGATGTCGTCGACGGCCTTCTGGAATATGCCGACGTGGTCGAAGAACTGGACCAGATCAAGAAGACCTCGGTCGATTATTATGCGGCGATCCGCTCGCTCTATCGTCAGAAGCGCAGTGCGGAAATCTCCAATGGCCAGAATCTGGACCTGCCGCCGATTCCCGACCTTGCGCCGGAAATCCGCAGCGAATTGCCAGCAGGTGGCGGACTGGATTCCTCGTTCGCGAAGCTGGATCAGACCGTCCAGTAACGGCGCGCGGCCTGGGGTTTTCCCCTAAAATCTTGAAATTTCAGACAAGTCTCGCTATAGTAACAAGGTTGGTGCCCGTATGGGGCCAACCCTGAATTGCCCGGCTTAACGGCGGGCAGGACGGGCGTTTCGGCCGACAGGCCGTTATCGTCTGAAGACGCCATATTGCTTCATAAGGAGGATAAGGCATGAACGCGCACCTGTGCTTTGACCGCACGATTTCATCCTTCCCCGTATCTGGATATGCGTCCGTTTGCGCGGAACGCAGCGCTTTCAGCGCGCCGACTGGCGTCGGGAAATGCCTTCGGCATGCCCCTGACCTGCCATAGAGCCGCCGTATTCGAAATCTAGAACTCAAATCATGTCCTTGGGCGGATCCACACCGCCCCAACAGGGGAAGTAGAGAAAATGACAACGATGACAGTACCTGCCGTTCCGACCGAAGGAGGCCTGAGCCAGTATTTCCGCGAGATCTGGAAGTTCCCCCTTTTGGAGAAGGAGGAGGAGCAGAGGCTTGCGCTGCGCTGGACCGAGCATGGCGACGTTGACGCCGCCCACATGCTGGTCACCTCGCATCTGCGCCTGGTGGCGAAGATCGCCATGGGGTATCGAGGCTACGGCCTGCCGGTCGCGGACCTGATTTCCGAAGGCAACATTGGCCTTATGAAGGCCGTGAAGAAGTTCGAGCCGGAGCGCGGTTTCCGCCTGTCCACTTACGCCATGTGGTGGATCAAGGCGGCGATCACCGAATACATCCTGAAATCCTGGTCCCTGGTCAAAATGGGCACCGTCTCTTCGCAGAAAAAGCTGTTCTTTAGCCTGCGCAGCCTGAAGGGCCGTCTGAAGATCATGGATTCGGGTGAACTGAACCCGGAAGACGCCCGGCGCATTTCCGAGGAAGTCGGGGTGTCGACCGACGACATCACCTACATGAACCGGCGTCTTGCGGCCCGCGACATGTCCCTGAACGCCCCGGTGACCCAGGAAGAGGGGGCCGTCGAATTCCAGGATACCCTGGTCGACGATCGCCCCAGCCCGGAAGCGATGTTCGGCGACACGGAAGAAGGCAACTTCCGCCGGACCCTAGTGCAGGAAGCCATGGCGGCCCTGCCCAAGCGCGAGCGCGAGATCTTCGTTGAACGCCGCCTGACGGACGAGCCTGCGACCCTTGAGGACTTGGGCACCCAGTATGGCATCAGCCGGGAACGGGTGCGTCAGCTCGAAAACCGGGCCTTTGAAAAGGTCCAGAAGCACGTCGCTCGGGCCCTTGCCGACACGGTTGGCGCCGTCTAGGGACCAGCCTGTCTTAGGCGCATTCGCGCCATGAATGCCCATAGCGCACCCGGCGCCGCAAAATGCGGCGCCGGGTGATTGCGTTCGGGGTATCTGTTAGGGTCCGAACAGTCTGTCAGAATGCGTTTGAGAGCCTCCGTGTCATGCTTGTCCTGTATACCGATTTCGGTTTCCAAGGTCCCTACGTGGGGCAGATGAAGGCGGTCCTGCACGCGGGCGCACCCGGTGTCCCGGTGGTCGACCTGATGCATGACGCGCCGCCCTTCGATCCGCAGTCTTCCGCCTATCTGTTGGCTGCGTTGGTGGGGGATCTCAAGCCCGGGGCTGTGGTTCTGGCCGTCGTCGACCCGGGTGTGGGAACGGATCGCCGTGCGCTGGTCGTGGAAGCGGACGGTTGCTGGTTCATCGGGCCCGACAACGGTCTTTTCGCGCTGACGATTCGCCGGGCGGCGGCGGCGCGGGCATGGGAAATTACCTGGCGTCCGGAAAAGCTTTCAGCCAGTTTTCATGGCCGCGACCTGTTCGCGCCGGTGGCGGCGGAGATCGTCACCGCCGGCATCTTCGACGATGCGCAAAAGGGTCGGCAAATCGCTCTGCAGGAGGTCGATCGGCCCGATTGGCCGGATGAATTAGAGCGAATTGTATACGTCGATGGATTCGGCAACGCGATTTCCGGCATACGTGCGGAAAATCTCTCGCCAAACCACCGAATTTTAGTTCACAATGTTGAAATCAAAGGCGAAAAGACCTTCGCCTCGGTTCCGCCGGACAGCTTGTTCTGGTATGCGAATTCGAGCGGTCTGGTCGAAATCGCCTGTAATCGAGGGCGGGCGGACCGACGCCTGGGATTGTCGGTCGGAATGGGGGTTCGTGTCGTTGGAAATCAATCTGTGACAGCCGTTACTTGATGGCCTATACAGGGAATTAACCGTACCGCAAAGGTACTGATAAAGCCGTGTGCCACCGAGGGCCTGTCCGCAAGGGAGTTTACCGCTGCGTTCGTTCACGCGCGTGAACAGACCGCGAAAGTCTGCATGAGATCATGGCCATCCGTCTGAAATTTTGGGGAGTTAGAGGAAGCATTGCCTGCGCTACGCCGCAGCATATGAAGTATGGCGGCAACACCAGTTGCATTGAAGTTGAAGCGGGTGATTACCGATTCGTCATGGACGCGGGCACCGGCATCCGGTCCTACGGCAACTCCCTTCTTCAGTCCGGCGCGAAATGCTCCCACTTACTGCTGACCCACACCCATTGGGATCATATCAACGGGTTCCCGTTCTTCGTGCCTGCCTATAATCCCGAGTACGCCATCCATATCATGGCCGGCCATTTGAAAAGCCGCGGCGACGAGGGCATTCAGGACATTCTGTCGACCCAGATGCATAATCCGATGTTTCCGGTGCCGCTGGAGGCCATGCAGGCCAAGCTGCGGTTCGAGGACTTCGACGCGGGCGACAGTTTTTCCCTGCCGTCGGACATTACGGTCAAGACAGCGCCCCTGAACCACCCCAACGGTGCCACCGGATATCGGGTTGAACACGATGGTGCCGCGATCTGCTACGTCACAGATACGGAACACATACCGGGGACGTTGGATGAAAACATCCTGGGTCTGATCGAAGGCGCTGATCTGGTGATCTATGACAGCACCTATACCGAGGAAGAATTTCCCGCCAAGGTCGGCTGGGGCCATTCGACCTGGAAACAGGGCATGCGCCTGTGTCGGGCTGCCAACGTCAAGCGCATGGCGATCTTCCACCATGATCCGGAACACGACGATGCCTTCATGGACAAATTGGCGGTTGAGGCCGAGGCGGCCTGGGAAGGTAACTTCGTCTGCCGCGAAGGCATGGAACTGATCATCGAGTGATCGTCCGGCCCGCGGCTGGCGCGTAAGCCCCGTATCCGAGCTTCATCAACTGTGATTGGATTGTTCGCGCTGGCCTTCACCGGCCCGCTGCGACGCCCTTATTGCTGTGCGGGGGCCGGCTGGCTCTCGGCGGCGGGGGCCTGTGTTTCTTGGGGGGGTGTTTGCCCCTCCTGCGGGGCTTGGCCTTCCTGGGGCTGCTGTCCTTCGCCCTGCTGTTCCTTGGCGCGCTTCTCCGCCTCAGCCTTGGCGCGAATAATCGCCAGGTGCTGGTACCAGACCTCGCGCTCCTTCAGGGACATGGCGGTCACGCGGATTGACGTGCGCCGGTTGGTCATCTGATTTTCCGGGATCGGCACGCCTTCTTCTGTACGGTTTGGCACCTTCGGTTTTTGGTCGGCGAAACCGGTGGCGCTCATCTTCAGGGGATCGACAAACTGCCGGTCCGCGAAGAACCGGACGACCGTCGCCGCGCGCGACGTCGATAATTCCCAGTTTGACGGGAAGCGTTCCGTCGAGATGGGCTCGTCGTCGGTGTGGCCTTCGATTTGAACGTTGTAGGTGGCGTAGCGCGGCGCGCTGATCGTCTGGGCGATCTTTTCCAGGTAGGGAACGGCTTCTTCGCGCAATTCGGCCGAGCCGGGCTTGTAGAAGGCGCCGGACGATAATTCGATGACCACGCCTTTGGAGTCCTTGGATACCTGCACGGCGCGGTCGGCCTGCATCTGGAACACGACGTCTTCCAGGTCGATCTTAAGCTTTTCGGTGGGCGATGCGTTGTCGTCGGACGACCCGATCTTATCCTTGATCGCGGCGGCCGCTTCTTCGAAGGCGGGAATGTCGAACTCGGCGAAGGTCAGCATCATCACGAAGAAGCACATCAACAGCGTGATGGCATCGGCATAGGTGACCAGCCAGTCTTCTTTTTCCTCTTGGGGGACGAGTTTGACAGGAACTCCCATGGCATCAGCCCGCGCAGACCGGCAAGTGCATAAATACCTGCCGCGGCATGGCTACCTCTTCATTTTGTCGATGTTGAAGTGGATGGCCGGGTCGAGGAAGCTGTTCATGCGGTCCGCGATGTAGCGGGGGTTCTTCTTGTCGGCCAGAAGCGACAGTCCCTCGGCGATCAGGTAGTTGCGGAAACGCACGATTTCCTCGCGCTGTTGAATCTTGGTCGCGGCGGGAATGAAAATCATGCGGGCAAACATGACGCCGTAGAGGGTCGTTAAAAGCGCGACCGCGAGGCCTGCGCCCAGCTGTGTCGGATCGCCACCCAGGTTGTCGAGCATGATGATCAGGCCGACCAGGGTCCCGATCATGCCGAACGCCGGCGCGGCACCACCCATGCTGCGCAGGATATCGACCTGCACCGTGTTGCGCCCGAAGGTCGATTCGATGGCGTTGGTCAGGATTTCGCGGACTTCCTCACCGGTGTAGCCGGAAATCACCATATCGACGCCGAATTTCAGGAACTTGTCGCCGCGTACCGCTTTCTTGGCTTCGGCCTCAAGGGCCGGTGGGCCGCTTTTCTGAACCGTGTAGGCCCAGCGAATGATTCGCCCAACCTCGGACTTCAGCACGTTACGCCCGACCTTGGGCGAAAACAGGATGCGCCAGATCAGCTTCAACGACAGCATGACGTAGCGGGGCTCATAAGAGATAAACGTCGCGGAAAGGGTGCCGCCGACAACCATTAAAAGGCTCGAAAGGCTTAGGAAAATCAGGAAATTGTCGGTGCTCATCATGACTGAGCCGATGAACAGGCCGAATGCGGCCAGCAACCCGACGAGTGTGGTAAACGACATGTCTTCCCCGGACCCCTACCAACGCGCGCCGTACCTCACCAACAATGGCTCGGGCGGTGTGCGGTGAACTCCCCTAGTGACTATCGTTTATAATAGATTGGCACAAAATAACAAATGGTTAGCGTGTTCCACGTCGTCCGTGGCCGGGAACCGGGCGGAACCGGGCAACCGTTGACAAGGCCGGGGTCAGCGTTCGCGGAAGGCTTCGTCCTTCAACTTCAGGACAGGCTTGATCAGGTAATCCATGACCGACTTGCGACCCGTGTGGATATCGACGGTGGCTTCCATGCCGGGCGTGATCGGCAGTAGATCCTTGGTTTTCCCAAGGTAGGTTTTGTCGGTCTGGACCACGACGCGGAAGTAGGGCGCGCCGTTTTCGTCTGTCGAGGCGTCGGGGGCGACGGCGATCACCCGGCCGTCCAGGCCGCCGTAGCGCACGAAATCATAAGTGGAAATCTTGACCACCGCAGGTTGGCCTTCGACGATGAAGCCGCGCTCCGTGGGGTTCAGGCGGGCCTCGACGACCAGCTTGTCGCCCGTGGGAACGATTTCCATGATCGGCTCACCGGCTTTGACGACGCCGCCGACCGTATTGACGACCATCTTCTGAACGATCCCGTTGATCGGGCTTTTGATCGCAGACCGGGCCCCTTGTTTTTCGGCTTCGGAGATCAGTTCCTGAATGCGGGCGATCGACTGTTCGACCTTGTTCAGCTCCTCGCGCGCTTCGCGGCGGAACCCTTCCTCGGATTCCGACACGCGCTTTCTGGCTTCCTCGACCGCCGCCTGGGCGCGGGGGATGGCCGGCACCAGACCCTTCAACTGGCCGTCCAGGTCTTCGACCTCGGCCTCCAGCTTCAGGTGCTCGATGCGCGCCGTCAGGCCCTCGGCCAGCAGTGATGCCGACATGGCCAAGCGTTCGCGGGCGAGGGAGTAGTTACGCTCCGTCGCCTTTTTCTTGGCCTGCATTTCCTTGACGTCCAGTTCGCGCTGCTTGATCTGCGACGTCAGCACGCTGATCGACGCCTTCAATTCGCGCTGGCGGGCATCATGGGCCTGGCGCTGGGCTTCGACCAGGGCGGGCTGCCGGGTTTCCAGGGACCGCGGGAATTTGAGCTTGCGGCCCTCGGCCTCGGCCTGCAGGCGCGCGCGCGCCGCCAACTCACTGTCGAGGCGAACCTGCAGTTCCTCGCGGTTGGTGCCGCCCGACGCCAGGTCGAGCAGCAGAAGATCCTGGCCAATCGATACCGTATCGCCTTCGGAGACGTAGATTTCCTGAACAATGCCGCCTTCCAGATGCTGGACAACCTTGGTCTTGCCCAGCGGCACGACCTTGCCCAAGGCGACGGAAACCTCGTCCAGTTTGGCGAAGTTGGCCCAGGTCAGCACCGCCGTGATCAGAATCATGATCGGCCAGGCCGCAACGCGCAGGGACGGCATCGGCCGTTTGACCAGCAGCTCATCCAACGGAGAGGCAATGGGCGGGTTCGCTTGGTGTTGCATGTCTCGGCTCCAGCGCCGGCACGGTTATCCGGGAAGGTTCCCGGCTTACCGCGGGCCGCGCTCGTGCTCCATGGCTTTCAGTATATCAGCGTATGGGTCGTTACTTGAAGCGGTAGATGCCTTGGCCGCCGGTTTGGCGGGGGCTGGTGCCGGAGCAGGGGCTGGCGCGGGCGTTTGAGCCCGCGGTTTGGCTGCGGCCGCCGGTTGGGCAGGTGCGGGGGCAGCTGGACGGGCCGCCTGGGGAGCGGCCTGCGGCGCAGCTTGGGGCGGAGCGGGTTTCGCCGCCGGTTGTGCGGGAGCAGCGGGACGCGGTGCCGATGCAGCAGGTGCCGGACGTTGTGTGGCCTGGGGTGCCGGTGCCGGTTTCGCGGAGGGTGCAGGCGCGGCGACCGGTTGCGGTGCCGGCTTTGGCGCAGGCGAGGGTGCCATGGCAGGGGCCGGGCGCTTGGGCGGCACGGGTTCGACGCGTCCGCCAGGGGCAGGCGGTTTCCCGCCCTGAGCGGCCTGACGGGCGGCATTGGCCAGGGCGGCGGTCATGTCAGGCATGGGCGGTTTCGCGGCTGGCGCCCCTGTGGGCTTGGCGGAGGCAGGCTTGGCGGGGGCGGGCGTTGCGGGGGCGGCGGGCGCCTTTGCGGCTGCGGGTGTGGTCGGCGCCGCACTTGGCGTGGCGGGCTTGGCCGGGGCGACTGCCTCGGGCGCCTTGGGCTTTCCGGCATCGGGCTTCGGTGCGTCGCTCTTCACTGCGTCTTCGGGCAGGCGTTCCATGGGCTGTTGGCCGAACAGGCGCGGCAGGATTTCCGCCGACGGTCCGGCCAGCGCCACGCGGCCCTGGTCGAGGGCGATCAGGTCGTCGCAGGCAGCGAGCAGGATCGGGCTGTGAGTCACCAGGATTACGGAGCGGGTTTTGGAAATTTCACGCAAGGTATCGCGCAGGGCCTGCTCCGCTTGGCGGTCCAGGCTGGCGGACGGTTCGTCCATCATCAACACGGACGGGTCGCCCAGAAGGGCCCGGGCGACGGCAATACGTTGGCGCTGGCCGCCCGACAGGCGTGAGCCCGCTTCGCCGATGTCGGTGGCGTACCCGTCCGGCATGTCGATGATGAAGTGGTGAACGCCCGCATGGGTCGCCGCCTTGATGACCTGCTCGTCCGAGGCGTCGGCATGGCGGTGGGCGATATTGTCGCGGATGGTGCCGGCGAACAGCACGCATTCCTGCGGCACGTAGCCCATCCAGTCGGCCAGTTCGTGGCGCGTGAACTGGGCAATGTCGGCACCGTCGAGCAGAACGCGGCCGCTGGTCGGCCGGTACAGGCCTTGCAGCACCTTCAACAGCGTCGTCTTGCCGGACCCGTTGCGCCCGACAAGGGCGTGAATGCCGCCCGCAGGCAGGCTTATGGTGACGTTGTTGAGGATCGGTTTGGTGCCTTCGACGTAATTGAAGACGACGTTCTCCGTGCGCAGCTCGCCCTTGGGCGCTTCCAATTCGATCTCGGACTCCGCGCGTTCGCTGGTCGTATCAAAGGTCTGGCCCAGGCGGTCGGCGGCCTGCTTGAATGAATTGAACGTGCGCCATTGGTTGACCAGTTGGTTGAGCGGCCCGAGCAGCCGGCCCGACAGCATGTTGGCCGCGATCAGCGAGCCCATGGTCATTTCCTGATTGACGATGGCCAGCGCACCGACGGTCGTCATCAGCAGCGTCGTGCACATGGTCAGCGAGCCGCCCAGGTTCGAATAGAAATCGGTCTTGGCACCGCGCACCGCCGACTTCTCGATGTTGTCGGCATGACTCTGCTCCCAATGGGGGCGCATGGCCTGGTCGAGGGCAAGGGCCTTGATGGTGGTTCGTCCCTGGATCATTTCCGCGATCAACTGATCGCGGGAGATCGAAGATTGGCGCTCTTCCTGGTTGGCGGATGCCATGACGTTGCCCGACTTCCAGGCGACGAACATGAACAGCGGCAGGATCACCAGCAGCACCGGCGCTACGGGCGGCGCGATGATGATGATTAGGAACAGGAACATCAGGACGAAGGGCAGATCGGTGATCAGCACGGCCGAACCGCCGGACAGCGTATTGCGCACCGTATCGACGTCACGGAACAGGCCCTGCCAGTGGCCGGCGGGCTTGGATTCCAACTCCGACAGGGGCAGCGACATCAGCTTGTCGAACAGTTGACGGCCGACCAGAACGTCGACGCGCAACGCCACGGTCTGCATGACGCGCGATCGTGCCAGCTTCAATACCAAGTCGAATATGATCACGGCGATCATGCCGATGACCAATCCCCACAGGGTCGAAATGCCCTTATGGAACACGACGCGGTCGAAGACCTGCATGGAAAACACAGGCGTCGCCAGGGCCACCAGATTGATGAAGGCCGACATCAGCACGACCTCTCGGAAGGTCGGCATGAGAGATTTGACGAAGGGCTTCAGCCACGCCGTATTGTTGGGTTCCGCCATGGAATTCCCGCTGCTCCTAATATCCCAGCGTCAGACTAATGTATGATGGTAAACACGGGATGAACAGGGGATGCGCGCATCACATCGCCCGAACGGCCCGGATTTACGGCGTTTCGATGCTCTGAATTTCCGCGTATGTGGGCTTTCGGGCTGGCGGCATGGGAGGGAACCTGTGATAATGAGGCGATAACTCCCACATTGTAGCGGAATGCCGGGCGCAACCAATTGCCGGTGCCGCCAGGGGACGGGAGTAGCCTGCCTGGAAGCGTCCAAGACGAAACCGGGGAGGGTCGAGAAAGGGGAGCTCAGAATTGCCTGACGAAGGCCGCGCGGACTTTATCCCGCCGACGGTACCGAAAGGACCGAACAAGCCCGGCGTGGCGATGCGCATACTGCGCGCCATCGGCCGTGGGCTCTATCGGTTCTTCCGGGGCGCTATCCGGCTGGAACGTATTGTCGGCTACGTCCTGCTGTTCGGTTTCCTTGCGCTTTACATCGCCGATCCCAAGCCCGTTCAGTTCATGCGCCTGAAAGGTTTCGACTTTTTTCAGCAGATGAAGCCGCGCGAAATTCCGCCGCCGGAACGCAAACCCGTCACCATCATCGATCTCGACGAAAAAAGCCTGGGCGAGGTCGGCCAATGGCCGTGGCCGCGCAACATCTTGGCTCAACTGGTCGAAAACTTGATGAAGATGGGCGCCGTGGTGGTGGCCTTCGATATTGTCTTCGCCGAACCCGACAGGATGAATCCGGCTGCCATCGCCGAATCGCTGAAGGGCTTGGACGAAGACACCAAGAACAAAATTCGCCAGTTCAAATCCAACGACGAAATCTTCGCCGAAACCATCAAGCGCTCGCGCGTCGTGCTGGGCCAGTCGACCGTGGAAAACGAGCTTGAGGGCGTCAAGCTGCCGCCGGTGAAGAAATCCATCGCCATTCGCAAATACGGGCCCAACGTGCCTGACCCCCTGGATCTGCTGCCCAGCTTCCCGGCTTTGGTGCGCAACGTGCCGATCATCGAACAGGCGGCCGGCGGGCGGTTCGGCGGGCACGGCATCTTCTCGATCATTCCCGAACAGGACGGCATCATCCGCCGCATTCCGTCACTGTTCGTTCAGGGCAAGGATATGTTCCCCGCACTCAGCGTCGAGATGCTGCGCCTTGCCACCGGACGGCCGACGATCCTGGTCAAGGTCGATCAGGCAGGTATCAAATCACTGGGCATCGCCAAGGGCCTGGAAATTCCCACAGATCAGAACGGCCGGATGTGGCCTTACTTCTCCAAATCGGACAAGGCCAAGTACGTATCTGCCGTGGATGTGCTGAACGGCACCGCCGACCCGGCCATGATCAAGGGTAAGCTGACCATCCTTGGCACCAGCGCCATTGGCCTTAAGGATATTCGTTCCATCCCGACGGAAAGTAACATTCCGGGGGTCGAGGTTCATGTGCAGATCATCGAAACCGTGCTCAACAAGGCCTACCTGACCCGTCCCAACTTTGCCCGAGGCTTGGAACTGTCGGTCATCCTGTTCGGTGGATTGGCGATGATCGTCCTGGTGCCTTGGGTCGGCGCCTTGTGGACCTTCATGGTGTTCGGCGTGACAACGGCCGGCGTCGGGTTCGGAAGCTGGCACGCCTTTGCCGAATACCGAATGCTGATTGACGCGGCCTATACCTTGGTCGCCATCTTCCTTTTGTATTCCACGCTGACCTATCTCAACTACGTCCGCGAAGAGGCGTCTAAGAAACAGGTGCGTGGCGCCTTCGCCCACTACCTGTCACCGGACATGGTCGAACAGTTGGCAAACAATCCCGACAGCCTGAAGCTGGGCGGTGAAATGCGCGAGCTGACCCTGCTGTTTTGCGACGTGCGCGGGTTCACGACGATTTCGGAACAGTTCGATCCCGTCGGCCTGACCGCCCTGATCAACAAACTGCTGACGCCGCTGACCAATGCAATCCTGCAGCGTAAGGGCACCATCGACAAGTACATGGGCGACTGCATCATGGCGTTCTGGAACGCGCCCTTGGACAACCCGAACCACGCCATGGACGGCTGCCGTTCGGCGCTGGCAATGCTGGCCGAAATGGAGCCCTTGAACGCGCGCCTGGAAATCGAGGCCAAGGAAGAAGGCCGCAAGCACATTCCGCTTAAGGTTGGGCTCGGCTTGAACTCCGGCCCGGCGGTTGTCGGCAACATGGGGTCGGATCAGCGTTTCGACTATTCGGTGTTGGGCGATTGCGTCAACCTGGCCGCCCGCCTGGAGGGCCAAAGCAAGACCTATGGCATGAACGTCGTCCTTGGGCCGTCAACGAATGAAGCGGTGAAGGACGAACTGGCGACGATCGATCTCGACTTCATTCAGGTCAAGGGCAAGACCGAGGGAACTTATATCTACGGACTCTTGGGTGATACGGATGTGCTGCAAAAGCCGGAATTCCGGAAGCTCCAGGGCATGATCAAAGAGATGATGGATACCTACCGGGCCATGGATTTCGAGACCGCGAAACGCATGGTCGCGGAAATCAGGGCCTATCCGAAATGTTGGGACCTCGAGGCTGATCTGGAGGCGCTTTGCGACATCTATGACGAGCGCATCGACGAATACATGGTCAACCCGCCGCCGGCCGATTGGAACGGCGTGTTCGTCGCCACCAGCAAGTAATCAGGCCAGGTCCAAGGTCGTCTCCATCACCGGTTCGTCTTCCAATCTGTTCACGCGGAATCCCAGTGCCCGCACCATGTCCAGCATGGGGTGGTTGCCCGCCATGACTTGGCCGGTCATGGTCTTCGTGCCGCGCGCCCGGCAATAGCCGATCATTTTTTCCAACAGTTTGTAACCCAGGCCCTGACCCTTGAGGTCCGAGCGCACGATGATCGCGAATTCGCAGGTTTCGTTGTCCGGGTCCGTGACCGTGCGCACGACACCCAGGGTCTCGCGGCCCGTGCCGTCGGCCTTGGGGGCGGTGGCGATGAAGGCCATTTCGCGGTCGTAGTCGATTTGCGTCAGACGGGCGATTTCCGAATGGGGGAATTCGCGGACCAAACCGAAGAAGCGGAAGCGGATATCCTCGGGCGTCAGTTGGTTGAGAAATTCACGATGCTCCGGCTCGTCCTCGGGCCGGATCGGGCGCAGCAAGACCTCAAGGCCGTTGTGCAAGGTGAACGGTTCCTCTAACTCTGCCGGGTACGGGCGGATCGCCAGGTCGCGCGACCGATCGCCCGTGGGGCGGGCGACACGGATGCGGGCGTCCAGCGCCAGTACGCCGTTTTCATCGGCGAGCAGCGGATTGATATCCAATTCCATAATCTCGGGAATATCGACGATCATCTGCGATATCTGGACCAGGGTCAGACAGAGCGCCTCCATGTTCACCGGCGGTCGGTCGCGATATCCCTGCAGCAGGCGCCAGACGCGGGTGCGGGTCACCAGATCGCGCGCCAGGTGCATGTTGAGCGGCGGCAGCGACACCGCCCGGTCAGCGATGACCTCGACCGCCGTGCCGCCCTGGCCGAACAGAATGACCGGCCCGAAAATGGCATCGCAGGTGACGCCGATGATCAGTTCATGGGCCTTCGTCCGGTCGGCCATGCGCTGCACGGTAAAGCCTTCGATGCGGGCATCCGGGAACTTTTCGCCGATGATCTTCAGCATGCGCTCGGCCGAGGCCGCCATCGCCTCGGCCGTGTCGAGGAACAGGTCGACGCCGCCGACGTCCGATTTGTGGCTGATGTCCGGTGATAGGATCTTCAGGGCCACGGGGAAGCCCATGGCCTGGGCCTTGGCGGCGGCCTCCGCGGGCGTGGCGACGATATGGGTTTCCACCGTCGGGATGCCGTAGGCCGCAAGCACCGATTTGGCGGCCGGTTCGCTCATCATCGCGTCATCGCTGGCCAGATGGCTCTCAATCATCACCCGCGCGACCGCCGTCGCCGGGTTGAACTGGGCGGGCAGGGATGTCGGCGTTTCCGTCAGCATCTCCTGGTTTCGTTTGTAGGTAATCAGGTGCATGAAGGCGCCGATGGCTTCGCCCGGCGTGTCATAGGTCGGCACGCCCGCATCGCGCAGCATCTTGCGGGCGGGTGCGACCGCTTCCTGGCCGACCCAATTGGCGAGCACGGGTGCCTTGGTTTCCTTAGCCACATCGATGACCGCTTGCGCGGCGGCGGTGCTGGATGCCGTCGCCGTCGGCGCGTGCATGACCAGAACCGCATCCGCTTCCTTCGCCGCCAGCACGGTCCGCATGGCGTTGGTGTAGCGTTCCGGCGGCGCGTCGCCGATGATGTCGGCGGGGTTTCCGTGCGACCAGGAGGCCGGCAGAACCTTGTCTAGGGCGGCCAGCGTGGCATCGGAAAATTCAGTCAGACGTCCGCCCATTTTCGCCAGCCGGTCAACGGCCATCACACCGATGCCGCCGCCGTTGGTCACGATGGCCAACCGGTCGCCGAGGAATTTCGGCGCCCGGGCAAGGGTTTCGACGGCGGCGAAGATTTCTTCGATGGTGTCGACGCGCAACATGCCGGCGCGTCGGAAGGCGGCGTCGTAGACTGCGTCGCTGCCGGCCAGGGCGCCGGTATGAGATTGCGCGGCCCGGGCGCCGGCGTCGCTGCGCCCGGCCTTGATGACCAGGACGGGCTTGTTGCGTGACGCCGCCCGTCCGGCCGACATGAAGGAACGCCGTTCATGGATCGATTCCACGTATAACAAGATCGCCCGTGTGCCCGGGTCGCTGCCCAGGTAGTCGAGCACGTCGCCGAAATCCGTATCCAGCGCGTCGCCCATGGAGATGAAATGGGAGAAGCCGATGCCGCGCGCCCGCGCCCAATCCAGCACGGCCGTGCACATGGCGCCCGACTGGCTGGCGAAGGCGATGTTGCCGGGCAAGGCGGGCAGATGGGCGAAGCTGGCGTTGAGCCCGATCCCCGGGACCAGAAGGCCGAGGCAGTTGGGGCCGAGCAGCCGCATGCCGTAGGTCTGCGCCGTCGCCAGGACTTCGGCCTGTGCCGTGCCGCTGCCGTCTGACGCCGGCGTGGCGCCTAGCCCGGCCGTCAGCACGATGGCGGCGCGGGTGCCGTGCTTGCCAAGATCGTCGATGATCTTCGGCACGGTGGCGGGCGGCGTACAGACGACCGCCAGGTCCGGTATCACCGGCAGGCTTGCAACGTCCGGATAGGTCAGGACCCCGGCAACGGCCCGGCGTTTCGGATTGACCGGCATGATGGGGCCACCAAAGCCGCCTTCAAGCAGATTGTGCATGACCAGATTGCCGACAGCCCCCTTGCGCTCGGACGCGCCGATCACGGCGACGGAGGTGGGACGAAACAGCTTTCTGAGATTTCTGACGGTCATGGTTCCACGCGCGTTGATCCGCCGCCGACACGAGCTTTGCAATATTGCAAGGCGACCACAGATTGGAAATGAGGGGAGGGTATAGGCAGTGGACCCGGACCCCGCTATTTCGAGGTCATGACCCAGACGCCGTTCCAATCGGCGGGCGGGTCCGATTTCAAAAATTCGCAACGCTCGATATAGGTTTCCGCCAGCTTGTCGTTGGGATTAAGCGCAATGGCTTCCTTGAAGGCCTTGGTGGCTTTGTCCCAGTCGCCCTTGTCGTAATGGCCGCGTCCGGATTTGAAGTGGTTCACCGCTTCCATCAGGTTGGGGAAGGTTTCGTCCGTGTGGAAGTCCAGAACCTCATAGACGCCGACCGGCTCGGTCTTGCCCTTGACGATGACCTTGTCGATGTCGCGGATGCGGTAGGTGCCCTTGAGCTTGCGATAGGTGAATTCCGAGATCAGCAATCTGGCCGAATACTGTTTGCACGCACTTTCCAGGCGCGCGGCCAAGTTCACGCCGTCACCGATCATGGTGAAGTCCATGCGCTTGGGCGATCCGATGTTGCCCGACACAATATTGCCCGTGTTCAGACCGATGCCCATGTCGATGGGCATGTCGCCCTTCTTCACACGGGTCACGTTCCATTCGTCCAATTCGCGGAGCATGGCGATGGCCGCGCGCAGTGCGCGATCTTCGCAATCCTCAAGCGGCAGCGGCACGCCGAACCCGGCCATGATGGCGTCGCCGATGAACTTGTCGAGCATGCCGTTCTCGCGGGAGATGCAATCCACCATGATGGTGAAGTATTCGTTCAGCATCTGCACCGTGCCCTGGGGACCTAAGCTTTCGGTCAGGGTGGTGAAACTGCGCACGTCGGAGAACAGGATGGTCGCTTCCAGGCTTTTGCCGCCCAGGATGTCCTCACCGCCCTTCATCAACTGGTCGGCCAAGCCCGGGTCCATGTAGCGCGACATGGTCGACTTCATGCGTTTTTCCGAGGAAATGTCCTCAAGCATCAGCATGGAGCCGAGCTTCTTGCCTTCCTCGGTCGTGAGCGGCAGGAAGTGCACGTTGACGGACTTGGTTTCCGCGCCCTGTTTAAGCTCCTGGTCCATGGTGATGTCCGGCTCCTGGGTTTCCTCCAGAAGGTCCAGACGCTCGTTGATCCAGGGGTTCTCGATGGCGAAGAACTCTTTCGCCTCCTTGCCGATGATGTCGTCCTCGTCCTCGCACTGCAGGATGCGCAGGCCCGCGGCATTGCAGGTTACGACTTTGCCGTCCTCGTCGATGGTGACCACGCCGTTGGACATGCTTTCCAGCATGCTTTCGTTGTAGTTCTTCATGTTCTGGACGTCTTCGAACAGCTTGGCGTTTTCCAGGGCGATGGAGACCTGCGCCGTGAACGCCTTGAGCCGCGTTTCGTCCTCTTCCGTGAAGGGCCCGCCACGCTTGTTCAGGACCTGGGTCACGCCGATCATCTTGCCCGCCTTGTTGACCACGGGCACGCAGAGGATAGAACGCGTGAAATAGCCCGTCTTCTTGTCGAAGGCCGGATTGAACCGCAGGTCCGCATAGGCGTAGGGAATGTTGATGGTGTCGCCGGAACAGAACACGGCCCCGGCGATGCCCAGGTGATTGGGCAGGCGGATTTCGCCCAAAGAATCCCCCATGGCGACGCGGGAAAACAACTCGTTGGTTTTTTCATCGTTGAGAAACAGGGTCGAACGGTCGGCCGACAGCATGCGGGTCGCTTCGGACATTACGCGCGACAACAGCGAGCCCAGTTCCAGGTTCGACGTTACGTCAGAGACCATGTCCAGGAACTTCATTTCCTGTTCACGGCTTTTCTTCATGCTCTCGACGAATTGCGTGCTCTGCAACGCGACGGCGGCCTGGGTGGTGATGGCCTCGAGCAGCGCCAGGTCGTCGTCGTCGAAAGCTTCGCCATTTTTCTTGTTCAGGCACTGCACGACGCCGATGATTTCGTCCTTCACCGTCTTCACCGGTGCGGCGCAGATGGTGTTGGTCTTGAACCCGGTCTGTTCATCGACGGAGCGGTTGAAGCGCTTGTCGGAATAGGCGTCGTCGATGGTTTCACCGATGCCGGATGTGAATACGGCGCCGGCAATCCCGGTGTTGTTCAGGATGCGGATTTCGCGCTGAAAATTGCCTTGGGCGACGCGGGAATAAAGCTCGCCCGTGGCCGGGTCGTTGAGGAACAGGGTGCCGCGTTCGGCCTCCAGTTCAAAGACGATAACCTCGACCAAGGTTTCCAGAACCTCGTCCAGGGATTCGATGCCGGCAACCCGGCGCGACACGTTCAACAACATCTCCGCCTGTTTCAGGCGGCGGTCGGCTTCGTGCAGCTTGCGGTGTATTTCCTCGTCCGTGACGACGGTCCCGGTGGCCGGACGGGCGGCGGGACGGGCAGGAGGGGTGCCGGCGCTGTCGCGTTCGATCGTATCGGATGATGGTTGATTGCCGCTCATTGCCGCGCTTCGGAACCCCGCTGGGACTTGACCTCAAGGGTACGCCGCAGGGTGACGATGGCTTGTTGCAGCTCACCGACTTCGTCCCGACGGGTTCGATTCAGTTCCTGCACCGTCTCCTGGTGCCGGAAGTTCAGGTCTTCCATTTCCTGCCGCAGATGCGCCACGGTCGCCTTGAGCTGCTGAATTTCATCGCGTCCGGCGGAAACGGCTTCGTTCAGCTCCCGTTCCTTTTCAAGCTTGAGTGTTTCCATCTCGTCGCGCAGCGCCTGAATGGTGTTCTTGAGCTGGGTGATCTCGTCGTTGCCGGCAGCGCGTTCTTCCTGAACTTCCTTTTGGCGGGCGAAGTTCAGTTGTTCCATTTCTTCCCGCAGGGCGGCAGCCGTATCCTTCAGCTGCTTGATCTCATCGATACCCTCGGCGCGCGCTTCCTGCTCGACGCGCTGCATGTCGAAGACCTTGTTTTCAAGTTCCTCGCGGAGCGCGGCGACGGTTTCTTTCAGTTGCCGAATCTCAAGCTGTGCATCCCGCAAGTCATTCGACTCTGTGGCGGGTGAGACCGGATCACTCATCCTCGAACACCTTTCCGCCTGTGGCGGTACTTTTTGAGCATCTTCCGACCGCCATCTTAGCATGCGGATGGAACATCGTCGTGACTGCTCGTAACATAGTCGCGCCCTTCAGGGGCGGGCGTCAAGATTGCTTGTCGTTCAATTGCTTATGCCGGGATGCCGCCGGATGATGACTGCCGTGTGCCGGGATTGCGCGACCCTGTGGGAGGCTCCGTCGGGGGCTGCGGCCGGGCGCTGTCCGCAATGCGGCGGCCGGCGCACCTTCGGTCATCCCGAGCTTGCCTCCCTGACCCTGGCCCATATCGATTGCGATGCCTTTTACGCCAGCGTGGAAAAGCGCGACAATCCGGCCATCGCCGGGCGGCCGGTGATCGTCGGCGGCGGCCGACGCGGCGTCGTGGCGGCTTGCTGCTATATCGCGCGAATATCCGGCGTGCGCTCGGCCATGCCCATGTTCCAGGCGCTGAAACGTTGCCCCAAGGCCGTGGTTATCCGTCCGGACATGGAAAAGTACCAGCGCGTTGGTCATCAGATTCGCGCCATGATGCAGGACCTGACACCGCTGGTGGAGCCAATCAGCATCGACGAGGCCTTTCTCGACCTTGCCGGGACCCAGGCCCTGCACAAGGGGCCGCCGGCGGTGACTCTGGTGCGTTTGGTTAAACGAATCGAGGACGAGGTCGGCGTCACCGCCTCCATCGGTCTCAGCTATAACAAGTTCCTGGCCAAGGTCGCGTCGGACTTGGACAAGCCGCGCGGATTTGCCGCCATCGGCCGTGCCGACGCGGCGGACTTCCTGAAAGACAGGCCGGTAGGCCTGATCTGGGGGGTGGGGGCCAGCTTGCGCGGTCGCCTGGAAAAGGACGGCGTGGGCCGCATCGGCGATCTGCTGCGCTTTGACGAACGGGATCTGATGGTGCGCTACGGCGCGATGGGCAGCCGGCTTTATAATTTCGCGCGGGGCCGGGACGATCGCCAGGTCACGCCCGGTGGGGCAGCCAAAAGCGTGTCCGCCGAAACCACCTTCGAGGACGACATCGGCGACCTTGACGCCCTGAAGGCGGTGCTCTGGCGGTTGTCGGAAAAGGTTTCCGCGCGCCTCAAACGCAAGGGCCTGACCGGCGGGACCGTGGTGCTCAAGCTAAAGACGGATAAGTTCAGGCAACTGACGCGCTCGCGCCGACTGGACCGCCCGACCCAACTGGCCGAAGCCATCTACCGTGCGGCCCTGCCGTTGCTTGAGAAAGAGACCGATGGGACGCGGTTCCGCCTGATCGGGACCGGCGTGCAGATGATCGAGCCCCTGGGCGCCGGCCGGCCGGAAACGGGCGACCTGCTGGCCGCTTCAAGCGACCGCCCGCGCAAGGTCGAGGAAGCCATGGACCGCGTGCGCGGCAAGTTCGGTGCGGATGCAATCAAGAAGGGCCGCTCTCTTTGATCCTGCCGGGGCGGGTCACCAGCCGTCGCAGCGGGCCTGGGTCGCGCGGTAACTGTCGGCAGTATCCAACCGCGCGTCGGCGGCGGCCATGTCCCGTTGCATGCGCTCGATCAGTGGTGTCAGACGGTCCCGAAGCAGATTGACGAAATACCGTGCGCCTGAGTTCATGGATCCTGTGACCTGCGGCGGGGCGGCGGCGGCTTCGTCGGCCAGACGGGCGCGAATGTCCGGTATATAGCTTGCCAGGGTGTCCCGGAAGTTGCGCACGTGCTGGTTCTCGTGCTCCAGAATCACATCGTATTGGCAACTGCCGGGGCGATAGCGGCGGTCGACATAGACGTCGATACGGTCGTAGCCGATGGTCAATTCCGCATCCTTCAGGCCGACGCAAAACCCCCTCTGCAGTCGCTGGCCCTGCACCTGGACGCGGAATTCCCATTTCAAATCCCGGCCCATCAGCCCGACCGGGTGCCAGTCGGCCTGGGCCGCGGCACCGCCCGCACGGCGGCGTTTGGCTTCAAGCTGCTTGCCGGAAAAGCCGTTGGAAAACCGGATGCTGCCGCGTTTTTCCGTCAGCCGGGTGGTCGTCTCGACCCCGGGCAGGCGGCAGTCGGCAGCCCGCGCTGACGCCGGGGCGCCAAGGATAGCTGTCAGGCCGGGCAGCAGCCAGACGATCACGGTGGCGGCGCGGGGCAGGGGGACTCGGATCGGGTTGGCCTTCGTCGTCTGGGAAATAGGGATGTTGAAAATGTAGGTTCGGAAATTCGAAAAAGCTAATCCTAGTTAGGGAGCATTATTTGTTACAATTCTAATGTAATGCAACTTTCGGGAGGCGGCGATGGGTACACAAGAGACCCCTACGAACTGGTTTACCCTGATGCGGAATTTAATCTACCCAGCATGCTTAGGCACTGCCATTGTTTGGTACCTGACATACATACTTGGTTATCCGGGGAGCATTGATTTTGACCGGGCGCTGGTGCCAATTGTTTTCGCTCCTTGGTTCATCATCTATCTTTGCACGACCTTCACGGACCTATCTAAACGGAAACCGGCCGATTATGGGTTTGGGCCATTTCTGGCGGAATTTGGCGAGTGTATCGTCATTATTTGGGCATTTAAGGCCCTTGGGTTTATCAAATCCGATCCCCACCTCGAAGAGATTCGAACATGTTCAGCGTTGATATTTGCGTTGATGGTGTGTGCTATTGTCGGAAACTATGTATCCAGAGTTGAACTTCTGTCGTGGCGCAGTGGAAATGTGAGCATCTGCACACGTATAAGATTTCATTGGAGATTCCTGCTCTGCTTGTTGGCTGGACTACCCGCTCTATTTTGGTTTTTTGACCCGGTGGCAGGTAGTTTCTATATATACGTAATCTGGCTTTACATTTTGCTCATGATATATTTTTTAGTTGTTATTGAATTATTCAAATGAGTGTGTAGAAAATTTTCCAAGTAAAGGACAAGGGACCAATCCCAGTAACAGGGCTAACCCACTTAATTGGCTCCGGCGGCATGGCTCGAACTTGCGACAAGTCGGCTGATAGCCGACCACTCTATCAACGAACCAACATAGGTCCCGCCGTCCAGGTTTCCGGGCCGGGTGAATTGACGTGGCCCTCGTCCCGGATTACCAACAATCCCAAGGGGGGCCTGATACCGCAGGGAATATCCAGGCCATGAAGTTTCAGTCCACCGTGCCGGGCTTCGGCAAAAAGGTGATCATCGAGGTGCGCGTCAATGAATACATGGCGCGCGACGTCAATCCGAACGTGCCGTTCACGCCCGACGAAATCGCCGAGGCGGCCGCCGCCTGCCGCGAGGCGGGGGCGTCGATCTGCCACTATCACGCCCGCAACGCCGACGGATCGCCCAACCACGATCCCGACGTCTACTTCGAGACGATCCGTAAAATCCGCGCCGCCAGCGACATCATGATCCATCCAACCCTGGGTCAGGTAACGCTGAAATCCTCGGACGAGGCCCGTTTGCAGCACATCGTCAAAGCGTCGGAAGACCCGGCGCTAAAGCCAGATTTCGCGCCCATCGACATCGGCTCCACCAACGTCGATGTCTATGACCGGGCGGCCAAGCGCATGAAGACGGACGAACTGGCCTATGTGAACACGCCCAAGACCTGTGCCTATTTCGCCGAGCGCATGCGTGAGATCGGGGTCAAGCCGGTGATCGTATCCTGGACGGTGCCGTTCACCCGTATGTTCGAGGCGTTTTCGGAAATGGGCCTGGTGGATCAGCCGGCTTACCTGCTGTTCGCATTGTCGGATTCGGGCTACCTCGGCGGCCACCCGGGGACCATCAAGGGCCTGATGGCGCATCTGGAATTTCTGCCACAGGGCGTCCAGTTCGAATGGTCGGTCAACAACAAGGTCGGAAACCTGTTCGGCCCGGCGGCGCTGGCGCTGGAAATGGGCGGGCACGTGGCGATCGGCCTCGGCGACTACCCCTATCCGGAACTGGGCGCCCCGACCAACGCCGAGCTGGTCCGGCGCGTCGCGCAGATGGCTGAAGCGTTCGGCCGCGAACCGGCGACACCGGCCGAGGCACGGGCGATGCTGGGCATGGCCTGACGCCGGGTTCGCCCGGGTGCGTGCGGAATCTGCTGATTTCAGTGTCCGGGTCGGTATAAACTGAATTTCGGGAGCGGGGGAATCCTAGCCAAAGGAGACCTGAGGGTGAAATACCAAGTTTCAGAAAAAGGAAACGTCGCTACGGCGCGGATTTCCGGGCAGATGACGTTTTCCGACCGGGGGGAGGTTTCCGGTCTGGCGCTTGCCCTGACGCGCGGGAATTTGCCTGAAATCGTCGTCGATCTTTCCGCCGTCGAATACATTGATTCGGCGGGGTTGGGCGTTCTTTTGATCCTGCGCGAAGCGGCCCAGGAAAAGGGCCGGACAATCACGCTTACCGGCATGACAGGCAGCGTCAAGGAGGTCCTCGACCTTGCCTGTTTCGATACGCTGTTCACGTTCAAGCCCTGACCCATATTGATCCAGCGGGGAAACCGGCATGCCGAATGTCCGGGTCCTGATCGTCGATGACGAGGAATTCAATCGTCAGACCCTGAGATATTGTCTGGAGCCGGAAGGCTTCGTGATTGACGAGGCCACTGACGGCGCCGAGGCCTGGGCCATGCTCTCCGGCGGCGAAGCGCAATACGATGCCATTCTCCTTGACCGGAAAATGCCTGAAATGGACGGCATGGAAGTGCTCGCCAAGATCAAGGGCGATCCGGACCTGAAGGCCATTCCGGTGATCATGCAGACGGCCATGGACCTTGAGGCTGAAATCGTCGATGGCATCGAGGCGGGGGTCTATTACTACCTGACCAAACCTTATGACGTTGACGTTTTGGTTTCCGTCGTGCGCGGGGCGGCCGACAATTTTGCCCGCCAACAACGCCTGCAACAGGAACTGGCCAAACGATCCGGCGCGATCAGGTTGTTAGCCGAAGGCCGCTTTGTCTTCATGACGCCGCAGGAAGCCGACTCCCTGGCCGTTCTGCTGGCCGGCGGTTTCGAGCGCCCACCAGCCGTCGCCATGGGGTTGTCGGAATTGATGATAAACGCCGTTGAGCACGGCAATCTTGAATTGGACTACAAAAACAAATCGACCCTCATGGCCGAGGGACGTTGGGACACGGTCATCGACGCGCGTCTGCGCGAAGCCCCCTACAAGGACCGGCGGGTCACGGTGGAGGTGACCCGGACCGCCACGCACACACGTTTCAGAATCACCGATGAAGGCAAGGGGTTCGATTGGCATTCCTATGTCGACCTGACCCTGGAGCGGGCGTTCGATACCCACGGGCGCGGCATCGCCATGGCCCGGAAAATGGCGTTCGAGGCGATGGCCTACATGGGGGCCGGCAATATCGTCGAAGTGATGGCGCGGCATGGGCCGGCGCCCATTTCCGTCGAAGCCGGCGCGCCGGGCCCTGCCATCGCTCTGGTCGGGCCGATTACGGACGAGGTCGCAGACAGATTGCGCGCAGTCGAGGATTGGCGCGTGGTGACAAATGACGGCGCCGCCGCTTTGCCTGGGACGGCATTGACGGTCTCGGCGTCCGGGGCAGGGGGGGTCACTCTCCATCACGGCGATGCCGCCACGCCGCCGCTCGCCCTGCCGGAAGACCCTGATCTGGTCGAAGCCATGGCGCGGGCGGTCATCCTGCCCGCAAGCATGGAGATCGGCAGCGACGCCGATATCCGCCTGTCCCCGGCTTTGTCCCGCTACCAGAAATCCCTGCTGCCCGATCCCGCGGTGCTTGGCGGTGGGGTCGGGGTGCGACTCGCGGCCTGGTCGATCGCCTGCAGCGGCGTCAACGGGGACATCTGGGGTGGACGGGTTCTGGCGGACGGGCGGCTTGCCCTGTTCATCGCCGATATGACCGGCCACGGCCCGGTCGCCGGCGTTAATGCGCTGCGGGTGCAGGCGCTTGCTTCCGTTTTTGAAGATCCGCCTGACGCCATATTGCGCCGGCTCGATGGAATCCTCAAACAAGCCCTGCCGACCGGCGAATATGCCGCCATGTTGTATGGGATCGTCGATGTCGCGGCCCGAAGGTTCGACTACGCGGCCGCCGGGGTGCCCCATCCCGTTGCGTTTCCTGCCGACGGCAGTGATCCCGTGTCCGGTCAAGGCAAGGGCCTTCCCGTCGGCGCCAGCGGCAATTTTCCCTATGAACTGCGGCGCTTGGACATACCCCGGGGCGGGTCCCTAGTGCTATTCACGGACGGCCTATTCGCCTTGATGGACGGGGATGTCACCGCCGCCCATGCCTTTGAACGCCTTATTGCCAGGCTGGCGGATGCGAACAGTGATGGTGGGGTGGCGAAGGCTCTCACGGGATTGATTGATGGCCGTTCCGGGCCCTCGGCCGATGACATAACGGCGTTGTGTCTGACGTTTGCGGAGTGATCCAAGGCGGCCATGGCAACGAAAAAGGGCCAGTCCTGGTCTCAGGACTGGCCCTTTTAATTGGCTCCGGCGGCAAGACTCGAACTTGCGACAAGTCGGTTAACAGCCGACTGCTCTACCAACTGAGCTACGCCGGATCAGGCGTGGAGGCGCGGACCGGAATCGAACCGGTGTACACGGCTTTGCAGGCCGCTGCGTAGCCACTCCGCCACCGCGCCCCAGATGGCACCAAACTGTGCCGGGGCTTAATCCCCCAGGAAACGACCCCATTGCGGGGGTCCCTTCCAGGGCCAGGCTGACCGGCTTCGGCCCACAGAGGGCGGGACATTACATACTGACCTCCCGGTGGTCAAGCAACTGTTCCGGCGAATTTTCAAGGGCCGGGAATGGCCAGGAAAAGGGCGCTGAAATGCGCGCCGCCATTGTGTTCGCCGACGGCTGGGACTATACAGAATTCAGCCAAATCGGGCCCCCAAGCGGCCCGTTCCAACGCGAAGGAGAACCGGCGACATGGATTTCGCAGCCGCGCGCCGAAACATGATCGATTGTCAGGTCCTGCCCAACCGGGTCACGGACGAGCGTGTCATTGCCGCCATGGCGGAAACGCCGCGTGAGGCATTCGTACCCGAAGCCAAGCGGTCCATCGCTTATGTCGACGAGGCCCTTGCCGTGGGCGGCGGGCGTTATCTGATGGAACCCATGATCACCGCGCGCCTGCTGCAGACCGCGCGCATCGGCGCCGACGACGTGGTGTTGTGCATCGGCTGCGGCACCGGCTATTCGCCGGCCTTGCTGTCCAAGCTGGCGAATACGGTGGTGGTCGTCGAAAGCGACAAGGCGATGGCCAAGCAGGCTCAGGAAACCTTGGCGGGGCTTGGCATTGACACGGTTGCGGTGATCGACGGCAAGATGGCCAACGGTTATCCGAAACAGGCCCCCTACGACGTTATTTTCTTTGACGGCGCCGTGCCCAACGTGCCGGAAAAGATCGAAAAGCAGTTGGCCGAGGGCGGCCGTCTCGTGGCGGTCTGCTCGAAGCGTGGCTCCGCCGTCGGCAGCGCCGTCCTGGCGGCGCGTTTCGGCGGCCATATCTCCCACCGCGATCTGTTCGACGCGGGAACGCCGGACCTTCCCGGGTTCGAGTTGGAGGAAGCCTTTACCTTCTGACGCAGCCGAATCCGATGCGGGTTGGCACCATGAGGCGGTCGAAGGTTGTATATGCAAGTTTTTGAATTATCTGTATTTTTGCACGTATTTTGTTGAAATCTGGACGCGGCGAATGCAGGTAGTATGTTAACCCAACACAACCACAGGCGAGTAACGGCCTTGATCACGCGAATCCTCTCTCCATTTCAGTATGTTCCCGGAATTTCCCGCGCCGCCGTCGTTGCCGCGGGGCTTGCGGGTGCGCTTGCTCTCGCGCCGGCGCCGGCCCAGGCGCAAACCCTGGCTGAGGCGCTGATTGCTGCTTATTCCAATAACCCGACCCTGGCGGCCCGCCGGGCGCGTTTGCGCGCCACGGATGAACAGGTGCCCCAGGCGCTGTCCAATTGGCGGCCGTCGGTCGCCATCACCGGCGATGCCGGATACGAACGCAACCGTTCCACCCTGCGCACGACGGACCGAACGCAGAACCGCAATCCTGCAACCGTCGGCCTGTCGATCACCCAACCGCTGTACCGTGGCGGGCGTACGCTGGCGGCGACGGAAGGGGCGGAAAACGCCGTCCGTGCCGAGCGCGCGCGCCTGATCGACACGGAACAGGACATTCTGTTGGCCGCCGCAACGGCCTATCTGAACGTGTTCCGCGACGAGGCTGTTCTGGCGCTCAACATCAACAACGAAAAGGTGCTCAAGCGTCAGCTTGAAGCGACCAAGGACCGCTTCGAGGTCGGCGAGATCACGCGCACCGACGTGCACCAGGCCGAAGCCCGCCTGGCCGGCGCCACGGCCGACCGCATCCGGGCCGAGGCCAATCTGGAAAACTCCCGCGCCACCTACGAAAACGTGGTCGGTCTGCCGGCGCCGAAGAATCTGGAGCTTCCGGGCGAGCCCGGAGGGCTGCCGAAGGACCGGCATGACGCCATTAAGATGGCGGCAACCACCAACCCCAACGTCATCGCGGCCGAGTTCGACCGCAAGGCGGGCATGAACACGGTGCGTGAGGTCAAGGGTGAGTTGCTGCCCGAGGTCGATGTCACTGCCAGCGTTGATCGGTCCTACGAATCCTCGGGCGAAACGGGACGCATCGATTCGGCCGAGGTTCTGGTCAACCTGACCATTCCGATCTATCAGCAGGGCAGCGTCTATTCGCGCCTGCGTGAGGCCAAGCAAAGCCTTGCCGAACTGACCCGCAACATCGACCAGGCCCGCCGCGACGCCATCGAGGACGCGACCAGCGCCTGGGAGAATCTGCAGACGGCCCGCGCCCGCGTGGTGTCGTTCAGCGCCCAGATCGAGGCCAACGTGGTCGCCCTGGATGGGGTCGAGCGCGAGGCCGCCGTGGGCTCGCGCACGGTTCTGGATGTTTTGGATGCGGAACAGGAACTTCTGGATTCCCGCGTCGGTCATACGGAGGCCCAGCGGGACGAGCGGGTCGCCGCGTTCGAACTGTCGGCCGCCATTGGCCGGATGACCGCCACGGACCTGAAACTGGCCGTCGATGTTTACGATCCGCGCATGCATTACGACGAAGTGCGCGGCAAGTGGGTCGGCGGGTCGAGCAGCGAAGAAGGCAAGTAGGGCGGTTTTCGCCCCTTGCTGTCGCTGGACATAGCGGCGCCCATGACGGCGCCCGGCAATTAATTCCTGTGATATACCAAATATTAACGATCATCGTGAGTTAATGGCTGGTGTATCTTGGGAAAAGTGGCGTGACTCGGACCTGCGTGGGAGTGGGGAGCCGGGAACCGCGACAAGAATTGATGGGCATGCGGGATTATGAGCGAAGAAGCCGAAGCTGCTGAAGGCGGCGAACCTTCGATGGAAGACATCCTTTCTTCCATCCGCAAGATTTTGGCGGAGGAAGAGGATGAAGAGGGAGGCGATGCGCCGGCCGAACAGGCTGCCGCGCCGGAACCCGAGCCCGAACCGGTACCTGCGCCCGAACCGGAGCCCGAGCCGGAACCGGAGCCGGAACCCGACATCGAAATGACCGACATGGACGAGCCGGAACCCGAGCCGGAGCCCATGCCTGAGCCGGAAGATCTGTTCGAACCGGAGCCGGAGCCCGTGGCCGCTGCTGCGCCGCCTCCGCCCCCGCCACCGCCCCCCATGCCAGAGCCGGAACCGATGGCGGACATCATGGAATTGACCCCGGATATGGTCGCCCCCGACGCCATCATGTCGCGGCCGACCTCGCTGCACGGTTCGGACGTCCTGGCCGAACTGGCCCGAGCGATCCTCGACCGCCGCGACCTTCCGGTCATGTCCTCGGGCGATGCGTCGCTTGAAGGCATCGTGCGCGAAATGCTGAAGCCGATCCTGCGCGAATGGCTGGACCGCAACCTGCCCTACCTGATCGAGCGCCTGGTGAAGAAGGAAATCGACACCATGGTCAACCGGGCGGAAGGGCTTGATAACTGGGGCTGATCCCGCCCCGGCGTCCTGCCTGAAAAAGAATTACAATGATAACCCCGGGGGGCTTTGTTCCCCGGGGTTTTTCGTTGTATACCCGCCAATCCCCACCGATTGACTTTAGCCGTTCCGAGGATCTGTTCCCATGGCCGAACTGGACAAGACCTACCACCCCGAAGAGGTGGAAACCCGCCGATACGAGGAATGGGAACAAAGCGGCGCCTTCGCGCCCGGCCAGGTGCCTGAGGCGGGCGGCAACGGCCAGCCCTATACCATCGTCATTCCACCGCCCAACGTGACCGGCAGCCTGCATATGGGCCATGCCCTCAACAACACGCTGCAGGACATCCTGATCCGTTACCACCGCATGAAGGGCGATCAGGCCCTGTGGCAGCCGGGCACGGACCACGCGGGCATCGCGACGCAGATGGTGGTCGAACGCATGCTTGAGGCCGAGGGCGTGAAGCGCACGGACCTGGGCCGGGAAAAGTTCGTCGAGCGGGTGTGGGACTGGAAGGCGGAATCGGGCGGCACCATCACCAAGCAGCTGCGCCGCATGGGCGCTTCTTGTGATTGGTCGCGGGAACGCTTCACCATGGATGAGGGCCTGTCCAAGGCCGTCGTTAAGGTGTTCGTGGAACTGCACAAGCAGGGCCTGATTTATCGGGATAAAAGGCTGGTCAACTGGGACCCCAAGCTGCACACGGCGATCTCGGACCTGGAGGTCGAACAGCGCGAGACCAAAGGCAAGATGTGGTACTTCAAGTATCCCATCGA
This sequence comes from Rhodospirillales bacterium, assembly GCA_048263775.1. Taxonomy (GTDB): domain Bacteria; phylum Pseudomonadota; class Alphaproteobacteria; order Rhodospirillales; family Casp-alpha2; genus UBA1479. Next base: position 203,179 of record JBLXDU010000003.1, on the reverse strand, counting down.
GGGCCAGGACGGGCAGTTCATCACCGTCGGCACGACGCGGCCGGAAACCATGCTGGGCGACACCGGCGTCGCCGTGCATCCCGACGACGAGCGCTATACAGACCTGGTGGGTAAGAACGTGGTGCTGCCGATCACCGGCCGCCTGATCCCCATCGTCGCCGACCATTACGCCGATCCGGAAAAGGGATCGGGGGCGGTGAAGATCACCCCGGGCCATGATTTCAACGACTTTGAGGTCGGCAAGCGGGCCGGGCTCGACATCATCAACATCCTCGACGCCGACGCCCATCTGAATGAAAACGTGCCCGAAAAGTACCAAGGCATGGAGCGTTTCAAGGCGCGCGACGCCATCCTCGCCGAGATGGAAGACCTGGGCTTGCTCGACCGGGTCGAGGACAATGACATGACCGTGCCCCACGGCGACCGGTCCGGCGTGGTGGTCGAACCCTGGCTGATGGATCAATGGTTCGTCGACGCCAAGACCCTGGCCAAGCCTGCCATCGAGGCCGTGGAGACCGGCAAGACCCAGTTCGTGCCCAAGACCTGGGAAAACACCTATTTCGAATGGATGCGCAACATCCAGCCCTGGTGCGTGTCGCGTCAGCTGTGGTGGGGCCATCAGATTCCGGCTTGGTTCGGCCCCGACGGCGCCGTCTTCGTGGAAATGAGTGAAGAGGCCGCCCAGGCCGCCGCCGACGCGCACTACGGCAAGACGGTGGACCTGACCCGCGACCCGGACGTTCTGGATACCTGGTTCTCCTCGGCCCTGTGGCCGTTCTCGACCCTGGGCTGGCCGGACGAGACGCCGGAACTGGCGCGCCACTATCCCACGGACGTCTTGGTCACCGGTTTTGACATCATCTTCTTCTGGGTCGCCCGGATGATGATGATGGGCCTGCACTTCATGGACGAGGTCCCGTTCCACACGGTCTATATCCACGCCCTGGTGCGGGATGAGAAGGGCCAGAAGATGTCCAAGTCCAAGGGCAACGTCATCGACCCGCTCGACCTCATCAACAAGTTCGGCGCCGATGCCCTGCGCTTCACCCTGACGGCCTTCGCCGCCCAGGGCCGCGACGTGAAGATGTCGGAAAGCCGGGTCGAGGGTTATCGCAACTTCTGCACCAAAATCTGGAACGCGGCCCGGTTCTGCGACATGAACGAATGCCGTGTTGATCCAAATTTTAATCCGAATTCAGTTAATTCGACCTTGAATCGCTGGATCGTCGGCAAGGTTTCCGAGGCCGAAAAGGCCATGACCACGGCGCTCGACGCTTATCGCTTCAATGATGCGGCGGGGGCGCTCTACGCCTTTACCTGGAACACCTTCTGCGATTGGTACCTGGAATTCGCCAAGCCCGTGTTCATGGGCACGGACGAAACCGCCAAGGCGGAAACCCGGGCGACCACGGCTTGGGTGCTGGATCAGATCATTACCCTGCTGCACCCCATCGTGCCCTTCATCACCGAGGAACTCTGGCAGACCCGGGCCGAGCGCGCGCAGCCGCTGATTACCACGCCCTGGCCCGTGTACGACCCGGCCCTGGTCGATGCCGCCGTCAACGCGGAAATGGATTGGGTGGTGCGCCTGATCTCGCAGATCCGCACCGTGCGCTCGGAAATGAACGTGCCGCCCAAGGCGAAAATCCCCATGCAGTTGAAGGATGGGGATGCGGCGGCCCAGGCGGCGCTGGCCACCCATCGCGATTTGATCCTGCGCCTGGCGGGCCTGTCCGACGCGGGCGTGCTGACCGGCGAGGTGCCCAAGGGCGCCGTGCAGGACGTGCTCGACGGCGCCATGATCATCCTGCCGATCGCCGACGCCATCGACCTGGATGCGGAAAAAGCGCGCCTTCTGAAGGAAATCGCCAAGCAGGATGCGGAAATCGACCGCTTCGAGAAGAAGCTGGGCAACGCCAAATTCGTCGCCAACGCGCCGGCCGAGGTGGTCGATGGCGAGCGCGAGAAGCTGGGCGAGGCCCAGGCCACCCGCGCGCGGCTTGACGAGGCCTTGAAGCGCCTGGCGGCGGTGGCCTGACTCACTTCTGACCTTGGGGGCCTGCTTGGCCTTTTGTCGGCAATATCCCACCGCGCGGCTGTTCCTCCGACAGCCGCGTCGATATTGATCCTTTTCTCCTAATATGCGCCCGGAATAGGAACTTTCAGGGGCTGGTGTGATCGGGGAGGGGGACGGTAGCCTTCCTTGTAGGCAGATGAAGGAGGTTACAAAGTTGGAACCACCGATGCAGTTCCCCGACATATCGACCCAAACCCCATTTACCCGGTGATCATCGGGTGGGATCGGGTGCGACGCCGATCCCGAAACTGAAACGGAAAGCCCCGCCCTTGAAACCGGCGGGGCTTTTACGTTTGCGGATACGGAAATGGGCCGGGGTTGAAGGTTTTTATCCAACCACACGCGGGTCTTGTGAGCCGCCGCCCACATCGACATAATCGGCGTTCCATTCCGGGGGGCGGGGCGTAACGCAAGGATAGAGACCAAACATGGATAACGCAGAACAACAGATCGCCAACGCCCAGAAAGCCATTGAGACGGTCATGCAGACCGCCGCCGACGTCGGCACGGAATACGGTATGAGCGTGATCGGCGCCATCGTCATCCTGGTCATCGGCTGGTGGATCGCCGGCTGGGCCAAGCGGACGGTGACCAAGGCCCTCAACCGGGTCAAATCCATCGACGACACGCTGACGCCGTTCCTGTCGTCCATCGTCGGTTATGTCGTCAAGATCTTCGTCCTGGTCGCGGTGCTCAACCAATTCGGGGTGCAGACGACCTCACTCATCGCCATTCTGGGTGCCGCCGGCCTGGCCATCGGTCTGGCCTTGCAGGGCACCATGCAGAACGTGGCGGCGGGGGTCATGCTGCTGGTGCTGCGTCCGTTCAAGGCGGGCGATTTCATCGATGCCGGCGGCCAGTCGGGCACGGTGGTGGAGATCAGCCTGTTCACCACGGAACTGAAGACGCCCGACGGTATCTTCAAATCGGTGCCGAACTCCTCGATCTGGGGGGCGTCGATCACCAACTTCTCGCGCAACCCCACGCGCCGCATCGACCTTGTCGCGGGCATTTCCTATGGCGACGACCTGCCGAAGGCCATGGACCTGCTGAAAGGCATCCTCGACAAGGACGCCCGGATCCTCAAGGACCCGGCCCCGGAAGTCATGGTCGTGGCCATGGCCGACAGCTCCGTGAACATCAACCTGCGGGCCTGGGTCAAGATCAGCGACTACTGGCCGACCCTGTTCGCGCTCAACAAAGAGGTCAAGCTGGGCCTGGAGGCGGGTGGCTTCACCATTCCGTTCCCGCAGCAGGACGTCTACATGCATCAGGTCGGCAAAGCCGCCGAATAGATTGCACTGCGAATACCGCCGACGCCCCCGCGGTGTCGGCGGTAACCGCCTGTTAAGCCCGCTGAAATAGGCTGATCGTCGGAGACGTATGACGATGCCCGAGTTTCAGGCCCCCGAACTGCCCCTTAATCCGACGCCGGAACAGCGCGCGGAATATATCATGATGCGGCTGGAGCAATTCATCCGCGAAGGCCGCAGCGTGGGCGAGGGCATGTCCTTCAAGCAGTGGCAGGCCATGGCCAAGACGGAAATCGCCATCGCCATCGCCGCCGCCCAGAACGAGGTCCAGAAGGACGATCCGGTGACCCGGCGCCTGTTGTTCATGACGGCGGCCTGCCTCACCACCATCGGCTTCTGGGGCACGGCCGTGAGCCTGCATAAGACGGCCTATCTGGCGGGGGCGCTGGTCTGCGCTGGGGCGGGCATTCTGCTGCTGATCTGCGCCGGCGAATGGCGCTTCCGCAAATGGCGGCGCAAGAAGGACGCCCAACTCCGCATCGAACGCCTCGCCAACATCGAGGCCCTCAACAAGCGCATCAAGGGCCTGGAGCGGGCGCTCGAGAAAGAGGAAAAGATGCTGGAGAAGAAGCTGAAGAAGGTGCGGGGCGAGGTCGACGTGCTGCACGCGGCCCAGATGAAATCGCCGCCGATGCCGAGCCTGTAGCCCGCAAGGGTTGGCATGGTCGGCTTGCGGGCGTCTTAGGGGCAGTTAAGCGGGATCGCCATTGGCCTGCGCAATTTGGTTAGCATGTTCGGTATGGGGGGCGCAGGCAGTGAAGCTGCATATACTAAAATTCTATGTCCTGATGCTTTGTATCGTGGCGAGTGGTTGTCAGTCGGCTTCTAAGACTTTTGAGAAATCATTCGACGTTTCATTCGGGCCGCTCAATATCGCTCAATTGCAGAATTCTGGCGATCAAGAAGTGATCCACGTAAACAAGCTAATTCTAGTTACACCAGAGCAGGGCAAAGTTATCGGCGCGTCAAAAACGACGGTCCAATATTCCGTTGGTAGCACTGTTGTACGCTCAGTTAGCGGGCCAACGGTAACTCAGGTGCAGCGATATATATTGAGAAATGATTTTGCTGATGCGGTTAAAGGAGCTTTCACACCGATATTCCCAATTGATGCTATATCAAACCGTTCGGTGATTATTCAACTGATACCGGATTACGGAGAGCATCAAGGAGGCAGTCTACTAAATTATGTTGCGTCCCGTATTTATTTTAGAATTATCGTGACTTTGTTCGAAGGAGAACGAGACGCTTTTCGAGGTTTGTATATTGGAAACGCAAGCGAAAAATCTTATGCGTTCGTGCTAGATGGTGCGGGATATTCAAAAATATTAAATGACGCATTCGTTGCGGCGTACAAGGATTTCCGAGAACGGTTTGCTGCGGAAGTTCATCGGTCCGATTCTCTAAATAACTGATCACATCTTCTTGCCATCCTCTCAATCTATGACGTCATTTCATTTCCGTAACCGCCGTTCATTTTCTTAGAGCACCGTCTTAAACACTCCCACCAACCGTTCAACCTCCTCAACCGTATTGTAATGCGCCATGGACGTGCGGACGACGCCGTCGGTGGTATCGCTGACGCCGACCGCTTCCAGCACGCGGGGCGCGTAGAAATCGCCGTTCCAGCAGGCGATCTGCTGTGCCCGCAGGGCCTCGACCACCGCCGCCGATGATTTCCCGTCGACCGTGAAGGAGAACGTCGGCGCGCGGAGCGCGGCGTCGGCGCTGTGGCGGCCGAGCAGGCGGAGGTCCGGGATGTTCAGGGCGGCGTCGAGGAAGCGTTCGGCGAGCGTCTGTTCATGCGCCGCGATCAGGCCGAACACCTGCTGCACGCGGGCGTGCAGCGTGTTGGCGGGTTGATCGAAGTGATGGGCGGCCAGCGCCTCGAAATAATCGGCGATGCCGGCCAGGGCGGCGATGGTTTCATGGTTGGGGCCGGCGGGGTTCAGCTTGTGCTGGATGTCGTCCTCGGCAAAGAACAGATGCCCCTGGCCGCGCGCTTCCAACAATCGCTCCCGCTTGCCGTAAAGCATGCCGATGTGGGGCCCCATGATCTTGTAGAAGCTGTAGAGGTAGAAATCGACGTCCCAGGCCTTCACGTCCACGGCCCGGTGGGGGGCGTAGGCGACGGCGTCGACGCAGACCATGGCCCCCGCCGCATGGACCTGTTTGGTGATCGCCGCAACGTCGTTGATGTCGCCGGTGATGTTGGAGACATGGGGAAAGGCGACCAGCCGGGTGCGGTCCGTGAGCAGGTCGTCCAGTAGATCGACGCGCAGTTCGCCGGTCGCCGCGTCCACGGGCCATTCCTTCACGACGATGCCGAATTCGGCGAGGCGCCGCCAGGGCGAGGAATTGGCTTCGTGGTTGAGGACCGCGACGATCACCTCGTCCCCGGCCTGCCACAGCGGCCTGAGCGCCTGCGCCAGGACGTAGACGTTCATCGAGGTCGAGGGGCCGATCACCACCTCGTCCGGCGCGGCCCCGATCATCTCCGCCATGCGGGCGTGGCCGTCGGCCATGCGTTGGGCCGCCAACTGGGATTTGGGATAGGGGGCGAGGGGCTGGACCTGGCTTTCGCTCATATAGGCGGTCATGCGCGCGATCACGGCGTTGGGCACGTAGGAGCCGCCGGCGTTTTCGAAGAACGCCCAGCCGTCGCGCCAGCAGGCGTCCGGAAACTGGGCGCGGGCGAAGGCCGCGTCGAAGGCGCCGCCGGTCACCGCATCAGGCCTGCATGGCGAGGGACATGACCAGTTCGGCCAAGACCTCGGGATCGGCTTCGAACTTGATGCCGAGCCGCCCCTTGCGGCACCAGGCGACGGTCGCGCTGACGTCGCCGAACGCCCCCAGGTCGAGGGTCAGGTGGCGGCCCTTGGACAGGTCCAGGGAGGCGATGATCTGCGCCCCGCCGGGGGAGATGTCCTCGATCAGGCATTTGGTGGAGGCGCCGCCGACGGTCACACGCGCCTGAAAGCCCGAGGACTTTCGGTCGTGCTCGCGCCGGTTCAAGGCGAAGGCGTCTTCGGCCATGGCCGCTATCCCGTTTTTGTCACACCCGGGCCGACGTCCGGCCCCGTCTGGACGCGGGGCTTAGATGTCGGCGAACACGTGGGTTTCCGCCTTGGCGCCCGGATGGGTGACGGCGCCGTCGCAGGCGGGGCCCACCAACTGAGCATACTTCCAAAGCACCCCCGACTGATAGTCGTGTTTGCGCGGCGTCCAGGCCTTGCGGCGGGCATCCAGTTCGGCCTCGGACAATTCAACGTCCAGGGTGCCCTTCTCGGCGTCGATCTTGATCACGTCGCCGTCCTTCAGCAGGCCGATGGGGCCGCCCACGGCCGCTTCCGGGCCGACATGGCCGATGCAGAAGCCGCGCGTGGCGCCGGAGAACCGGCCGTCGGTGATCAAAGCGACCTTTTCGCCCAGGCCCTGGCCGTAGATCGCAGAGGTGGTGGACAGCATTTCGCGCATGCCGGGGCCGCCCTTGGGCCCTTCGTAGCGGATAACGACGACCTCGCCTTCCTTGACCTGCTGCTTGAGCACGGCCTGAAGCGCGTCTTCCTCGCAATCGAAGCAGCGGGCCGTGCCCGTGAACTGCAGGCTGTGCAGGCCGGCGACCTTGACGATGGCGCCGTCGGGGGCAAGCGAGCCCTTGAGGCCGACAACACCCCCCGTCGGGGTGATCGGGTTGGACACCGGGTAGATCACGTCCTGGTCCGTCGGGAACACGACGTCTTTCAGGTTTTCCGCGATGGTCTTGCCGGTCACGGTCATGCAGTCGCCGTGCAGGTAGCCGCCGTCCAGCAGGGCCTTCATCAGCACCGGCACGCCGCCGATGTCGAACATGTCCTTGGCCACGTACTTGCCGCCCGGCTTCAGGTCGGCGATGTAGGGCGTGGTCTTGAAGATCTCGCAGACGTCTTCCAGGGTGAAATCGATGCCGCATTCATGGGCCATGGCCGGCAGGTGTAGCCCGGCGTTGGTTGACCCGCCCGAGGCCGCGACGATGCGCGCCGCGTTTTCGAACGACTTGCGCGTCACGATGTCGCGCGGGCGCAGGTTCTTTTCGATCAGATCCATGACCGCCTTGCCCGACGCCACGGCGTATTCGTCGCGGGTTTCGTAAGGCGCAGGCGCCCCGGCCGATCCGGGCAGGGCCAGGCCGATGGCTTCCGACACGCAGGCCATGGTGTTGGCCGTGAACTGGCCGCCGCAGGACCCGGCCGACGGACAGGCCACGCATTCCAGCTCGTGCAGGTCTTCGTCCGACATGTCGCCCGAGGCATTGGTGCCCACGGCTTCGAACACGTCGATCACGGTCACGTCCTTGCCCTTGAACTTGCCGGGCAGGATGGAGCCGCCGTACATGAACACGCTGGGCACGTTGAGGCGCAGCATGACCATCATCATGCCGGGCAGGGATTTGTCGCAGCCGGCCAGGCAGACCATGGCGTCATAGCAATGGCCGCGCATGGTCAGTTCGACCGAGTCGGCGATCACGTCGCGCGACGCCAGCGACGATTTCATGCCCTGGTGGCCCATGGCGATGCCGTCGGTCACGGTGATGGTGGTGAATTCGCGGGGCGTGCCCTGGGCTTCCTTGACGCCGGTCTTCACGGCCTGGGCCTGACGGCTCAGCGCGATGTTGCAGGGTGCTGCTTCGTTCCAGCAGGTTGCGACGCCGACGAAGGGCTGGTTGATCTCTTCCTCGGTCATGCCCATGGCGTAATAGTAGGACCGGTGCGGCGCGCTTGACGGACCCTGAGTGGTGTAGCGCGACGGCAGTTTGGACTTGTCGAACGTTTTGGCCATGGGGCTCTCCCTGGAACGGCTGGATATCCTGAATTCGGGACCGTTGGTTTAATGCCGTAAGGCCCCGCAAGGCAAGGGTGCTTGCGGGAAAAGGTTTTGTGCCGGGATTATCGCAAGGATCAGGCGGCGCCCAATTCCTTGCGCACGATGGCGGCCCCGGCGGCCAGCGCCTTCAGCTTGCCCTCGGCCACGTGCCGGGGGAAGGGGGCCAGCCCGCAGTTGGTGCAGGGATAAATGCGTTCCGCATCGACATAGCGCATGGCCGATCGGATGACCTCGGCGACCTGTTCCGGTGTCTCCACGTTGAGGTTGGCCACGTCGATGGAGCCGACCATCACTTCCTTGTCCTTGAGCAGGCTCATCAACGAATGGGGCACGTGCGATCCGGCGCATTCAAGAGACACCTGGTCGACCACGCTGTCGTTCAGGGCCGGGAAGGTTTCTTCGTACTGGCGCCATTCGTTGCCCAGGGTTTCCTTCCACTGGTTGTTGGCGTCGATGCCGTAGCCGTAGCAGATATGCACCGCCTTCTTGGTGGTGATGCCCTGGAACGCCCGGTTCAGGCAGGCGACGCCCCATTCTTTCACGTCGTCCAGAAACACGTTGAAGGCGGGTTCGTCGAACTGGATCACGTCGACGCCCAGGGCCTGAAGCTCCAACGCTTCCTCGTTGAGGATTTCCGCGAAGGCCCAGGCCATGTCGGCGCGCTTGCCATAGACCTCGTCGGCGATGGTGTCGCAGATCGTCATGGGCCCGGGCATGGTGATTTTCAGGCCGCCCTTGGCGTGTTCACGGCAGAAGGCGGTGGATTTGCCATGGGCACTTTCACGGCGGCTGATCTTGGACGTCACCGTCGGCACGTCCGCGTCATAGCGGTTGTCGCGGATGCCCATGGTGGTCATCTTGGCCCAGTCGATGCCGTCGACGAACTCCAGAAAACCGTGGACGAAGTGTTTTCGGAACTGCTCGCCATCGGAAACGATGTCGATGCCCGCGTCTTCCTGGGTCTTGATCCAGATAAGGGCGGCGTCACATTGCCCCTGCCACAGCTCCTCGCCCTCCAGCTTCCAAGGCGCCCAGAGCTTCTCCGGCTCGGCCAACCAACTGGGTTTGGGCAAACTGCCGGCGACGGTAGTTTTCAGCATGAATCAACTCCCAACGATGTGTTTGTTATGATTTGCGACCGTTATAACCCGTTTGGCGAAGGCTGACACCTGGGACGTGCGACCTCTGTCCGTCCCTGTCTTGCCGTGACCGGGCGGCGGGGATATGGTTCCGCGCTCATCAACCATTGAATACCGAAATATCCCCACGGAGCCTGTTCGACCATGAAAACCAAAGCCGCCGTCGTTTACGAACTTGGTGCCAAGCGCCCCTACGCCACGTCCCTGCCCATGAAGATCGAGGAAGTGGACCTGGATCCGCCGCAGGCGAACGAGGTTCTGGTCAAGGTCGCGGCGGCCGGGGTGTGTCATTCGGACCTGTCCGTGGTCGCCGGCGTGCGCGAACGGCCGCTGCCCATGGTGCTGGGCCACGAAGCCTCCGGCGTGGTGCAGGAACTGGGGCCGGGCGTCGAGGGTCTGGAAGTGGGCGACCATGTGGTGTTCGCCTTCCTGCCGTCCTGCGGCCAGTGCCTGCCGTGCAAGGAAGGCCGCCCGTCGATCTGTGAGAAGGGGGCGGCGGCCAATGGTGCCGGGACCCTCATGGGCGGCGGCATGCGCCTACATAAGGACGGCAAGAAGCTCTATCACCAGGCGGGCGTTTCCTGTTTCTCCGAATACGTGGTCGCGCATCGTTCCTCGGTCGTGAAGATCGACAAGGACCTGCCGCTCGACATCGCCTGCACGTTTTCCTGCGCCGTCATCACCGGCGTCGGGGCGGTCCTGAACACGGCCAAGGTGCCGGCGGGGGCGTCCGTCGGCGTGGTCGGCCTGGGCGGCACGGGTCTGGCCGCCGTCATGGGCGCCAAGATGGCGGGGGCGCGGCATATCGTCGGTATCGACGCGCTCGACGATAAGCTGGAATGGGGCAAGAAGCTCGGCTGCGACACGGTGTTCAACGCGCTGGATAACGACGTGGTCGAAAAGGTCCGCGAGGCAACCGGCGGCGGGCTGGAATACATGTTCGAATGCGTCGGCCGGGTTGAGGCCATGGACCTTGCCTACAAGGTCACCAAGCGTGGCGGCACGACGACGTCCAGCGGCCTGTCGCACCCCGCCACCAACATGACCGTGCAGCACGTCAACCTGGTGACCGAGGAACGCACCATCAAGGGCAGTTACCTGGGTAGCTGCATTCCTGAGCGCGACATCCCCCATTACATCGAGATGTACAAGCGGGGCGCCCTGCCGGTGGATAAGCTGATCTGCGAGAAAATCCCCCTGGAAGACATCAACGCCGCCTTCGACCATCTGGCCGAGGGGCATACGGTGCGTCAGGTCATTACGTTCTGATCGCGGCCCGATAGATGGTCGATTTCAACGAGATCTACAAGGACACGGGCGTGCCCGTACGCGTCGGCCTGGTTGGGGCCGGGGAATTCGGCGCCAGCCTGATCACCCAGTCCCTGGGCCATCCCGGCATCGACGTGCCCGCGGTCGCGGACATCGATCCGGACCGGGCGGTTAACGTGCTGCTGCGCTGCGGCGTGGCCGGGGACGGCATCGAGATCTGCCGCGACTCGGCCACGGCACGGGACGCCATGGCGGCGGGCAAGGTCGCCGTGGTGCCGGACGGGCTTCTTTTGGTCGATACTGACATCGACTTGGTGGTCGAGGCCACGGGGGCGCCCGAGGCCGCGGCGGCGGTGTCCGAGGCAGCGATCCTGGCCGGCAAGCATGTGGTGCTGGCGTCCAAGGAAATGGCGTCGGTCTGCGGTCCCTGGCTGGCCAAGCTGGCGGCAGACAAGGGCGTCGTCTACACCCTGCCCGACGGCGACCAGCCGAGCCTGCTGATCGGGCTGATTTCGCGGGCCGAGTTGTTGGGGCTTGAGGTCGTGATGGCCGGCAAGGCGAGCGAGTACGACGTCGTCTGGCACCGCGCCAAGGGTGAGCTCAGCTATCACGGTCAGACCTTCGCCGCACCGGACTTCGCCGATAACTGGCATCTGGACGGCGCCGACATTCCAGAGGTTCTGGCCGACCGGGCCGCCCCCCTGGGGGCGACGGCGCTGAAGTCCGTGCCCGACCTGTGCGAGATGATGCTGGTGTGCAACGCGACCGGCCTGCGCCCGGATTTCGACGCCTTCCATGCGCCGCTGGCGCGCACGGTGGAACTGCCCGATGTGTTCCGGCCGGAAACCGAGGGCGGCATCCTGATGGAAGCGGGCGGCGGCGTGGTCGATATCGTCAACTGCTTGCGTCGGTTCGATGAACTGAGCCTGGCCGGCGGCGTGTTCGTGATCGTGCGCTGTTCGGACCGTGAGACTTGGCAGGTTCTCAAGGCCAAGGGCATCCCGGTTAGTTCCTGCGGCAATTACGGCCTGCTGCATAATCCGGTGCATTTGCTGGGGATCGAGGCGGCGGCTTCGATCATCGCCGCGGCAAAGGGCGGCATGCCGACCAGTGGGCGTGCGCCCCGGCCGGCGTTCGACCTGGTCGGCCGCGCGACCCGTGAATTCAAGGCGGGCGAGGTTCTGGACATGGGCGGCCATCATCACACCATCGACGGGTTGGAGCCCTTGGTGCGCCCCGCCCAGGCGGCCATTCCCGGCGGGCCGGTACCGTATTATATGGCGGCCAATAATCGGCTGGTGGCGGATGTCCGGCCCGGGGAAATTCTGACGGTCGAGATGGTGGCGGCCCCTCAGGACTCCGCGTTGTGGCGGCTTCGGGCATCCCAGGATGAAGCATTCCCAGCCCCCGCCGGAAGCGGCGCCGCATCGGGCTGAGCATCCAGGCGGTCGGAGCGGTAGACGTACATCGACAACACGTGGGCGCGGGCGCCGTCGTCGTCCGCCAGCGGCAGGTCGATCGCTTCATAGGTCGCGAGGTTGGATTGAGGGTAGGCGGTCACACCCCAGCGGCGCACGGGCATGTCGCTTTTCAGGGCAAGGCGTTGGGAGTCCAGCATGGCGGCGCGTGCGTGCTGCGGGAAATATTCCGAAATTCGCTGGCCCGTGCCGTCAAACCCAAGCCAGTTTCTAAGCTCGCTACCCCAGAACCGGTTGACGAAATCGCGCCCGCCGTCGATGGCGTCACGCACGATGATCTTCGGCGCCTGGCGCACGATGGCCGGCAGGCCGACGTCAATCAGCCGGGGGCAGTTCGGGCCGTCGCACAGGCCCTGCCAGTAATCCAGAAGCCAGCGGAGTTCCCAGGCGTCAAAGGACTGGGTTGGTTCAAAAAAGAACGGTGCGCCTTGCTGCGCGAGTTCACAGCGCAATTTCGACATTGAAGAGCCTCCCACCTGGGCTCTCCTCCAATCCCCAATATCGCGATTTTAGACCTATTGAACAACGTCCGACAACCCATTGGATAGCGACTGCCGCTGGCTGGGTATTCAAGTGCCGGGTTGGACGGGCGCCGTCGACGGATCGGCATCGATCATCCGGTAAAGGCTCATGGAGATGATATGAGCGCGCTCGTCTGCGTCGTTTGCCAGGGGCAGGGTGATCGTTTCGAACCCGACATAGCTGCGTTCCGGATAGACGCTGACGCCCCAGCGGCGGATCGGCATGTCGCCGGTCAAGGCCAGACGGTGCGATTCCAGGATGCGTTCCCGCCCGTTCGCGGGGAAATACTCGCTCAGTAGCTTGCCCGTTGCGTCGATCCGCAGCCATTCCGTGACGGCCGTACCCCAGAACCGGACCCGGAAATCACGGCCGCCATCGATGGCGTCCTTGACGACGATGTTGGGTGCGTACTTGTACAGGGACGGCAGGTCGATGTCGCGCCAGCGTGGACAGTCCTGCTCTCCTCGCTTTTTCAGCCAATGATCAAGCAGCCAGCGCAGGGCGGGGGTCGTAAAATCCCATGTCTGTTCGGTAAACGGTCCCTCGACCGCATTCATCGACGGACCGTGGCTGATGGCCATCGGCACCTCTCCCATATCACCTCCTCCAAGGCACTTTCCGGGACAGAGTAGTGGATTATCTGGGATACCGCCAAGCGAACACCACACACGGGTATGATTATTTGGTCTGTTTTCCATTTCTGGAACCGGTGGGCAGCGGAATGATATAGTTTGGAAAAACACGCTGGAGGCCCATTCATGACGATTAAGATCGAACCGCTAGACGCCCCCATGGGCGCCGTGATCCACGGTTTGGATTCACGCAAGCCCCTGACCGATGACGATTTCCGCGCCGTGGAACAGGCGATGCTTGAGCACATCGCCATCGTCATTCCGGATTTGGAGGAAAACGTGCCTTGGCTGCGCGACTTCGGCAGCCGGTTCGGCCCGTTGGTTCCACACATTCTGAACCAGTACCACCACCCGGATGGGTTCGAGGTTTCGATCATCGCCAAGAACATGGGCACTGCGGAAAGCCGCACCACACCTAAGCCGGCGGGCGCCTTCTGGCATTCGGACCTGTCCTACGAGATCAACCCGTCGGATGCTATTTTCCTATATTCCACGCATCTGCCGTCCACGGGCGGGGATACCATGGTCGCCAACATGCGGGCCGCATACGCGACCCTGCCGGACAAGACCAAGGCGCGGCTTGAAGGCCTGACCTGCACCCACCGTTGGGGCTGGAACACCCTGGGTGCGACGCCGACCCTGACGCCGGAACAGCAGGCTGCTCATCCGGACGTGATCCACCCCGTGGTCCGCCCCCACCCCAAGACCGGGGTGCCGATCCTCTACGTCAATCCGGGCTATTCCATGCGTATCAACGAACTTGAACAGAATGAGAGCGACGACCTGCTGGCCGAACTGTTCGACCATGCCCTGAAGCCCGAATTCCAGTACCGCCACAAATGGACCCTTAACAGCTTGGTCGGGATCGACAACCGGTCGTCCATGCATTGCGCGGTCGATGACTACACCGAGCCCCGGCGCATGCTGCGCATGATCGTCGGCTGTACCGACGGGCGGAAAGGGCAAGTCGCCGCATGACGAAGGTCCTGTTCGTTAACGGCACCCTGATGCGCGGGCTGGCCTTGAACGGTAATCTAGAAGGCGCGGCCTTCCTGGGCGAAGCCCGGACCGTGCCTGAATACCGGCTTTATTCCATCGGCGACGTCCACCCCGGCATGTACAGGGTGGACGAGGGCGGGATTTCCGTTCCCGGCGAGATTTATGAAATGAGCGACGAGATTTGGGCCAAGGTCGAAGCCGGAGAGCCGCCGGGGCTGTACTGCGGCCCGGTGGAACTGGACGACGGGCGGGTTTTGGACGGAATTCTCTATCCCCGCGAGATGGCGGAAGGCAAACACAAGGACATCTCCGCATTCGGCGGCTGGCGGGAATACGCGGCGACGCTCGGTTCTTGAGGCCGTTGGAAATTCCGCGGCCAAAGCCCTTGCGGCGGCCGCCCGGCAGCCTAGATATCTTCCAGAATTTCGGCGTTCCCATGGGGGTGCGCCTTTTCTTGGGCTAAGGACAAATCGATGCTGCGGATTCTTCTGTTTCTCGGCACCAACCTGGCGATCGTCGCACTGATCAGCCTGACTTTCCGCCTGCTTGGGCTGGATGGCTTGTTGCAGGCCAATGGCGTCGACCTGAACATCAACGCCTTGATCGTCTATTCCGCCGTCATCGGCTTTTCCGGGGCGCTGATCTCGCTGTTCCTGTCCAAGACCATGGCCAAGGCCGGGATGGGGGTGAAGGTCATCACCCAGCCCGCCAACCCGACGGAACATTGGCTGGTTGATACGGTCACCCGGCAGGCCAAACAGGCCGGTATCGGCATGCCCGAGGTCGGCATCTTCGATCATGCCTCGCCCAATGCCTTCGCCACGGGCTGGAACAAGAACGACGCCCTGGTCGCCGTCTCGACGGGCCTGCTCAACACCATGGACCGGAAAGAGGTCGAGGCCGTGCTGGGCCATGAGGTCGCGCACGTCGCCAACGGCGACATGGTGACCCTGACCCTGATCCAGGGCGTGGTGAACACCTTCGTCATCTTCCTGTCGCGCGTCGTCGGCTATCTGGTCGACCGTCTGGTGTTCAAGGTTGAACGCGGCCATGGCCCGGCGTTCTGGATCGTCTCGATGATCGCCCAGTTCGTGTTCGGCATCGCCGCCATGATGATTGTCATGTGGTTCTCGCGCTGGCGCGAATTCCGCGCCGACAAGGGCGGGGCGGAGCTTGCCGGCCGGCGCAACATGATCAACGCGCTCAAGGCCCTGCAGGCCGCCCATGACACTCCGCCCATGCCCGACGAAATGAGGGCCTTCGCGATCAATGCCGGGCGCATGCAGGCGGCCTTTTCCAGCCATCCGCCCCTGGCTGACCGCATTCGGGCGCTGGAGCAGATGGAAGGCGCAGACGCGCAGCCGGCGCGGCCCCGGCGGCCCTGGCGGTGACAGATTAAAAAAACAAAGGGCGGCAAATGCCGCCCTTTGTCGTTCCGATTTGAATCTCCGGTCTACTTCCCGAACGTCTTCTCATCTCCCGGCTGCATGACCACGACCTCGGTCTTGCCGCCCATGTCGGCGAGGTGTTTTTTCAGCTCGTCCGGCGTGCCCTTCAAGGGCGGGAAGGTGCCGTAATGCATGGGCATGACGGTCGCCGGCTTGAGGAACTTGGTGATGGCATAGGCCGCGTGGCGGGGGTCCATGGTGAACCAGCCGCCGATGCAGATCAGCACCAGGTCCGGCTTGTACAGATCCTGGATCAGTTCCATGTCCTTGAACACGCCGCTGTCGCCGGTGTGATAGATGGTGTAGCCGTCTTCCAGCTTGATCACGTAGCCCGCGGGCTCGCCGCCCGGATAGATGCCTTCCTTGCCGGCGGCGTCCTTATGGACGATCTCCGACGAATGCTCCGCATGGGTCATGGTGACCGTGATGTCCAGGCCGATGGGATTGATCGGGCCGGATTTATTGAAGCGGACCAATTGCTTGCCGTCGACCATGCCGAGGATGCGCAGGGTATGACCCATGTCGGCGTTCACGCCGACCTTGGCGCCGGTCATCTTGGCCAGTTCCGCCGTATCGCCCAGGTGATCGCCGTGACCGTGGGTGACCAGGATCAGGTCGACGTTGCCGACCTTGGCCAGGTCCTTATCGTCGGCGGGCGTTTTCGGGTTCTTGGTGATGAAGGGATCGATCACGATCACCTTGCCGCCCGGCGTCTTGATGCGGAAGGCTGCCTGTCCGTACCATTTGACCTCGGCCGCCTGGGCGTCCTTGGCCGGACCGGCGGCCCAGGTGAAACCGGCGATCAACGCGCCGATCACGGTCGTCGTCAGTAAGCGTTTCATGACTGAATGTTCTCCCAAAAGGGCAGGGGATATCCCCGCGTGAGGCAGAGCCTGCCATAGAACCGGAACGCCGCAAAGGCTCCTTCATAAGCCTTGACGAATACGGAACATAATGCGAACACATGAGGCGCAACGGAGGAGGTATCCATGACGGTAACGGGTGAAGACGGGCGCAAGCGCTGCCGTTGGGTCGGCCAGGGCAAGGACTTCTATGAGGCCTATCACGACGTCGAATGGGGTGTTCCCGTGCATGACGACCGGCACCATTTCGAGATGCTGAATCTGGAGGGTGCGCAGGCGGGATTGAGCTGGGAAACAATCTTAAAAAAACGCGATAACTATAAGAAATTATTTAATAATTTTGACCCCGTGAAATGCGCCAAGATGACCGATTCCAAGTTGGAAAAGCTTCTCACCGACCCCGGCATCATCCGCAACCGGCTGAAGGTTTACGGCGTGCGCAAGAACGCCATCGCCTTCCTCAAGGTGCAGGAAGAGTTCGGCTCCTTCGACGCCTACGTCTGGGCCTTCGTCGGCGGCAAGCCAATCGACGGACAGCGCAAGGCCATGGGCGACGTGCCGGGCAAGACGGAGATTTCGGACGCGCTCTCCAAGGATCTGAAAAAGCGCGGCTTCACCTTTGTCGGCTCGACCATCGTCTACGCCTACATGCAGGCGTCGGGGCTGGTGAACGACCATGTGGCGGACTGCTTCCGCTACACGCCGTGCAAGGCGCTGGCGGGCTAGGGCGCGTCAGCCGTCGACGTGGCGGTGGCTGCCCGGCAGGATCGGCAGCGTCGGGTCGAGAGGGCTCCAGACCAGTTTGTAGTTGCCCCAGATGTGGTCGTAAGGCGCGACCTTCTCCGGATTGTCCAGCGACGCGGCGGTGACGTCGACGTCCACATCTTCGTCCTCGTGCTGGAAACTCAGGCTGGTGCCGCATTCTGGGCAGAACCCGCGCTTGACCTTGGGGGTCGAGACGAAAAAGGCTGGTGGCTCCGTGGTCCATTGAAAACCGCCCGTGGGCACGGTGACCCAGGTCACCAGTGTGCCGCCCGACGCCCGGCGGCAGCTTTCGCACAGGCAGTGGGTGGCGGTCACCGGCTTGGTGATCTTGTATCGGTGGCGGCCGCACAGGCAGCCGCCTTCAAGCGTCGTGGTCATGACGGGGTTCCTTCTCCGATGTGGGGGAAAGCTAACGTCGGAGCCGTGAGCGGAACAAACGGGAAATTCTTATCGTTCGATAAGCTGGGTTTGGCGTAGTTCGTAATCGGCTCCACCATCGTCTACGCCTACATGCAGGCCTCAGGCCTGGTGAACGACCATGTGGCGGACTTGCTTCCGCAATCAGCCGTGCAAGGTGCTCGGCGGCTGATCCTGTGCGCTGTCACGTAGGGACCGCGTGGTAATTTCCGGGTTACCCATGTCGCAGACAGCCAATGGTTGATGTCGCGGCACCGGGGTAGACCAATGGCCTAATGCCCATGCGGCGGTGGCTGGTGTACAATTTTATGTAGTGGCAATTAGCAAACCGGTCCGGAGATGGTGATGGCGATACGACCCCGCTTAAGGGTTCTGCTTTTTCTGTGTGCTCTGTTGATTGCACCCGGCTCGTTGAAAGCAGCCTACATTTGGTCGGTCGTCCCGCAATATTCCGGAATTGCTGTCCATCGGGATTGGACGCCGCTTCTGAACCATCTGACAAAGGTCACCGGCGCCGATTTCACCCTCAAGATCTACGACACGATCCCGAAGTTCGAGATGGGCTTTTTGGACGGCGCGCCCGATTTTGCGTACATGAACCCCTATCATGCGGTCATGGCCCATCGGAAGCAGGGCTATCTCCCCATCGTTCGCAGCGACAAGCGCAAGTTGCAGGGCATTCTTGTCGTGCGCAAGGACAGCGGGATCAATACCGTGCAAGATCTGGACGGCAAGCAGATCGCCTTTCCGTCTCCGAATGCATTTGCGGCGGCGCTTTATATGCGCGCCTTGCTGACGGAAAAGGAACAGATCCAGTTCACGCCGGTTTATTCGGGAACGCACAGTAACGCCTATCGCTTCACCTTGACCGGCAAGACGGACGCATCCGGCGCCGTCATCCGGACGCTGTTGAAGGAGCGGCCGGAGGTTCAACAGGCGTTGAAAACCATTTATTCGACGCCGAAATACCCGTCCCATCCGCTTACCGTTCATCCCCGTGTGCCGCAGGACGTTCGGACCGCCGTTCAGAAAGCGATCCTTGCCCTCAACGACACCGAGGAAGGGCGCGGCCTGTTGAAGCCCATCCTGCTGTCGGCGGCGGTCGCTGCGGACTACGACAGGGATTACCAGCCGCTTGAGTTGCTTAAACTGGAGCAATATTGGGTTGTCCATAAGTAGTCCTTTGCAATGGTGGTCCGGTCTTCGCCTCCATAGTCAGCTGACGATTGCAGGGTCGATGGTCCTGCTGATCACCATGACCGTGACGGCATGGTTCACCACCAGCATCGAAATAAGAAAAATGGAACAGGCCCTTGAACGGGAAATGGTCGCCATGAGCAACACGGTTGCTTTGGCGAGCAGCTACATGGTGGTGACGAACAAGCTGGATGAAATTGAAACCCTGCTCATCCAGTCCGTGAAACTCCCCAGCTTGGAATCACTGGGGATCTGGGATGCGAAAGGGATGCCCATGTCGTTCGTGAGTGTCAACGACAAGGGCGAGGAAGAAGTTCGGTTCGATGCCGGTCTGATTGACCCGTCGCAATTGGACGATACGGCGCCAACGGTCTCGTATTCGCAATTCCACACGACCATGGAGATTTGGTATCCGATCCGCAGCGCGGACACGGTCGGTTGGCTAAAGGCGAAAATCGACATGCGGAACCTTCGCGCGTTGCAGAACGATGCGGTTTTGTGGAATGTCGCCGGCGTGCTCGCCACCGTTCTCATCAACGCTTTGGCGTTGTTGTTGCTGCTGAGGGTTCCTGTGCGCAAGTTATCTCTCGCGGTCGATTTCGCCGGCGAATTGACGTCGGCGTCGGGAAAGCAGATTGACGGACATGGGTCTTCAAAGGAAACCCAGG
This sequence comes from Rhodospirillales bacterium, assembly GCA_048263775.1. Lineage (GTDB taxonomy): Bacteria > Pseudomonadota > Alphaproteobacteria > Rhodospirillales > Casp-alpha2 > UBA1479. The sequence continues at coordinate 183,529 of JBLXDU010000003.1, read as the reverse complement.
CCCTCATTGACGCCCTGAACAGGTCGTCAAATACCCTCCACCAGAAGACGGTGGCCTTGCTGGACAGTAATCAGGAACTGGAACGCGCCAACAAGGCGAAATCTGAATTTCTTGCTGCGATGAGTCATGAGATTCGGACGCCAATGACGGCCATCATGGGGTTCTCGGACATCTTGCTGAAGGACCCGCTGTCGGCTGACGCCAAACACAAGATTGGAAAGATCAAGGATGCGACACGGTCCCTGTTAAGCATCATCAACGACATTCTCGATATTTCCAAGCTGGACGCCGGCAAGATGGAGCCCGAACGCCTTGATTTCCATCTGCCGTCGTTGATCCAACAAGTGACCGGCCTGTTTGAGGAGAAACGGTCAGGCCGGCGCGCCAAGGATTTAACGCTTGAGACCGTTTTTTCCGAAAACTGTCCGCACGCCATACGGTCCGACCCCACAAGACTTCGCCAAATTTTGGTCAATCTCGTCGGCAATGCGATGAAGTTCACCCAAGAGGGCTGCGTGACCGTCGAAAGCGGGGCCATCGTTGGCGACGACGGGAAAGATTACCTCCGCATCGCCGTTCGCGACACCGGCATCGGCATCCAGCAGGGGGTGCTGGACTCGCTGTTTCTGGAATTTTCCCAGGGGGACGCATCCATTTCCCGGCGGTTTGAGGGAACGGGGCTTGGGCTGGCGATCTGCAAACGTCTTGTCGAGCTAATGGGCGGCCAGATCGGCGTTGATAGTGAATACGGCAAAGGAAGTACGTTTTGGTTCACACTTCCGCTCATCCCGGCCGAGAGCGATGTTTTGTCCTACGAGAAGAAGAACAATGACGCGCCGGCGAATTTCAGGGCAAGGCGGAAACTCAATCTCCTTCTTGCCGAAGACACGGAACTTAATCAGGAAATATTCAGAACGATCCTCGAAGGCCTCGGCCACCGTGTCGCCATCGCGAATGATGGGCGGGAAGCCGTGAGCATGCACGAAACCGGGGCCTATGACCTGATCCTCATGGACATTCGCATGCCGGTGATGTCCGGGGTGGATGCGACCCGCCTGATCCGCGGAATGCCGGGCGACAAGAGCGCGGTGCCGATCATCGCCTTGACGGCCGACGTGATGGAGGAAAGCAAGGTCGTCTACGCTGATGCGGGAATGAACGGCGTGGTCGCGAAACCGGTCGAGGTTTCCGATCTGCTGCACGCCATGGACGATGCCTGTGGCGAAACCAACCACGAAGTCGTCACCGTCTCGCCGGAACCGCCGGAGGCTGCGCCAACCGGAATACCGGCGTCTCAACCTCCGGACGGTGGCAAAAATTTGCCAATGGAAATTCCAGGCATGGACCTGCCGGCCGCATTGGAGATGGTGCGCGGAAACGAAAAGCTTCTTCGTGGGCTGCTGATTAAGTTCCGGGAAGGGTATTCGACCTACGCCGAGGACATCGAAAACGCATTGGCGGAGGGGAAAAATGAAGAGGCCAAGCGCATGGCCCATAGCCTCAAAGGAGTGAGCGGCACCTTGAAGGCGGAACGCGTGTATTTATCCGCCTGTACGCTCGACGCCGCCTTGCGCGACAGCGCAGACCCGTCCGAAATATCGCCTCTCGTCTCGGACCTGTCCCAGGCCCTCGCCGAAATCCAGGCATCCCTTCATTCCGCCTTGTAAGCGGGCAGGGAAGATCAATCCGTCCTCGCTCGCCGTGACGGCGTCGGCATCGTCTGCCAACTCGATCCACACCGGCCTGTGGTGCGAGGGCTTCCCTTACCCGGCGGCGTCCAACGGGCTATTCACCGCCAGAAAACCGCGGATGTGGTTCAGCGCCAGGGCGATCTTTCGGTCGTTCTCTTTCCAGGGATAGAGGCTCACTTGCGCGTTGGGCGCCAATAACGCCGTTTCCATCGCCGTCGCGTAGGGATGCGCCGGGATGTCGTCCGGCAGCACCAGGACAGGCGTTTGGCAGTTGCGCACGAAATCGCGGTCGACGGTGAACACGAAATCGGCGCGCTTCGTGTACATGGTGTCGAGGAATTCGGTGACCCTTTCCAGGGTAATGTCGGGGTGCTGCTTCATGAACGTCGGCGCCCAACCCTTGAGGGCGTTTTTGACGTAAATGTCGGGGTGGCTCGACGTATAGCCGCTGGGGTGCACCAGGGTTGCCGCGACGACCCGGTCGCCGACATGTTTCAGAAGGTTCCAGATCATCGGTCCGGCGATGCAGAAGCCCATGACCATGAAGCGGTCGATGCCGAGATGGTCCAGCAACGCCAGCTGATCATCGACGAAGCCGTCCCAGGTGCGTTCGATTTCCAGCGGACCCACTGTCCCGCCAGTATTCGCGTTCCGCAGGTCGAGCGCGATCACGCGATAGGTGCTGCTGAATTCCTCAAGCGGATTAAAGGGATGATTAGCGAGCCCGGCGATCGTCGCGTTCAGGCCCCCGCCGGGAAGAACCAACAGGGGAAAGCCGGAACCGGCTTCTTCGTAATGGATCGTCACGGGACCGTTTTCGAATGTCGGCATGTGCGGTGTTCCCTATTGCGTCGTCAATCGGCCAACTCGATCCACACCGGCGTGTGGTCCGAGGGCTTTTCCTTTCCCCGCGGCGTCTTGTCGATGTCGCAGGCGACCAGCCGGTCCGCCGCCTGGGGCGACAGCAGGTGGTGGTCGATGCGCAGCCCGTTGTCTTTCTGCCAGGCCCCGGCGGTGTAATCCCAATAGCTGTACTGATGCACACCCGGGTTGATGGCGGTGAAGGCCTCGGTCAATCCTAAGTTCAGAAGCGTGCGGAAGCGGGCCCGGCTTTCCGGCCGGCACAGCGCATCGTCGGCGAAGCGCGCCGGATCGTAGACGTCCGCGTCCGTCGGGCAGATGTTGTAATCGCCGCCCAGGACGAAGGCGTCCTCGGTCTTCAACAGGTCCTTGGCATGGGCGACCAGCCTGTCCATCCAGCCGAGCTTGTAGGTGAACTTCTCGTGGTCGCCGCCGCTCTCGTCCCGCGTCGGGTTGCCGTTGGGCAGGTAGATAGAGGCGACGCGCACCGGCCGGTCGCCGCTTTCGATCACGGCCTCGAGATAACGGGCCTGCTCGTCACTGTCGTCGCCGGGAAGGGCGGTTAACTGAACATCCATCGGGTGCTTGGCGAGGATCGCGACGCCGTTGTAGGTCTTCTGGCCCGAAACCGCGACGTTGTAGCCAAGATCTTCGATCTCCAGGCGCGGGAAGCCGTCATCCTGGCATTTCAGTTCCTGCAGCAGGGCGACGTCGGGCTGGAACTCGGCCAGCCATTCCTGCACCCGGGGCAGGCGGGCTTTGATCGAATTGACGTTCCAGGTGGCGATCTTCAAGGCTCAGGCACTCCCAATGAAAAAAGGCCCGCGAATGCGCGGGCCTCTCTCGTAACACGAAACGCCGGAGGCGGTTAAACCCCGAATGAGGAGCCGCAGCCGCAGGTCACGTTGGCGTTGGGATTGGCCATCTGGAAGTAGGAGCCGATGAGGTCTTCCTTGAAATCCAGTTCCGAGCCCTTGAGCAGGTCGAGCGAGGTTTCGTCGACCACGACCTTGACGCCGTTCTTTTCGAAGATCAGGTCGTCGTCGTTGACCTTGTCGTCCAGGTCGAAGCCGTAGGAAAAGCCCGAACAGCCGCCCGCTGAAACCGCGATGCGCAGCATCAGGTTCGGGTTGCCGTCCATGTCCTTCAATTCGCCGATGCGCTTGGCCGCGCTGTCGGAGATCAAAATGCGTTCCTCGGGTGCCAACTGTGTGCCGTCCGGCATGGCGAAAATCCTCAAATTCTACGTGGGGTACAGGTTGCCCTGAATCTAGGCGTCCCGGCGTGAAAATTCAATGATGGCGCGCGCCGGCGCCATCGTCATTTTTTCTTGCGGGCCGTGGGCTTCCTGGCGGCCCGGGTTTTCAGGAAATGGTCGATCCCCGCCTGGGCCACGTCCATGTCCTGTTCCGGCGCGCCGCCGGACACGCCGATGCCGCCCACCACGTCGCTGCCCACCATCACGGGCCGCCCGCCGCCGACGATGGAAAACCGCCCGCCCAGCGCCGTTTGAATGCCGAAGGTCAGCTGTCCGGGCAGGGCGGCGGCGTTGTACTCATGCGTGCCCTTGCGCGACACGGCCGCCGTCGTCGCCTTGTCGAAGGCGAGGGAGGTGCTGAGGATCTTGCCGCCGTCCATGCGCTCGAAGGCGATCAGGTGGCCCGATTCGTCGACCACGGCGATTACCATGGGCACCTTGATGGCCTGGGCGCGCTTTGTGGCACCCCGGATCAGCAGGCGCGCATCGTCCAGGGACAATCTTTTGATTTCAAGCATGTCGGCGTCCTCCTCTCCCGGTTATAATCGGGCCGTTCAGCCATGCAACGACTTTCGCCCCGGCCACGGCAGGAGGAAACCATCGACACCCACCGGCGATCCCTCGATTCCGCCTTTCCCCTGGCGGCTTATGCCTGCCGGTCGGAGACCTCGCGCGGGCGCCTGCATCCGGAGGGCGACAGCGCCACCCGCGGCGCCTTTCAGCGCGACCGGGACCGCATCATCCACTCGGTTGCGTTCAGGCGGCTGGCCTACAAGACCCAGGTCTTCGTCAACCATGAAGGCGATTTCTTCCGCACCCGGCTGACCCATTCGCTTGAGGTGTCGCAGATCGCGCGTTCCATCTGCCGCTATCTGCATTTGAACGAGGATCTGGGCGAAGCCCTGGCCCTGGCCCATGACCTTGGCCATCCACCCTTCGGCCATGCCGGAGAAGACGCCTTGAAAGAGGTCATGGCGCCCTACGGCGGCTTCGATCACAACGCCCAGTCCCTGCATGTGGTGACGAAGTTGGAGGAACGCTATCCCGGCTGGGACGGCCTGAACCTGACCTGGGAAACCCTGGAAGGCGTGGTCAAGCACAACGGCCCGCTGGTCAATGCGGGCAATCTGCCGCTGCCCCGCGCCATCGCCGACTATCAGGAATTGCAGGACCTGGAACTGGATACCTACGCCGGGGCCGAGGCCCAGGTCGCCGCCATCGCCGACGACATCGCCTACAACAACCACGACATCGACGACGGGCTTCGCGCCGGACTGTTCACCATCGACGACCTGAAGGACGTGCCCCTGGTCGGGCGTATCTTCCATGATGTGCGCCACGACATGCCCGATTTGGACGAATCGCACATGATTCACGAAGCCGTGCGCCGCATGATCGGTGATATGGTGACGGACGTGATCGAGGAAACCCGCCGCCGCCTAGACGACGGCAAGCCCGACAGCCCCGACGCCGTGCGGCATTTGCGCCGTCCCGTGGCCGGTTTTTCCGACGATATGCGCGAATGGGATGCGGCGCTGAAGAAGTTCTTGTTCGACAACATGTACCGGCACTACAAGCTGAACCGCATGACCAGCAAGGCGCGCCGCGTCGTCAAGGACCTGTTCTGCCTGCTGATCCGAGAGCCCGAATGCCTGCCGACGGAATGGCGGGCCAAGGCCGAGGGACCGGAAACCCAGGCGACGGCGCAGCACCTGTGCGATTTCATCGCCGGCATGACCGACCGCTACGCCGGCGAGGAACATCGCCGCCTGTTTGACCTGCACGCGCGGACGTCGTAGACGGGCCGTGCCGAGAAAAGACTGAGTTTCGAGGGATCGACATCATGGCCCGCCGGCCCACCAGCGATATTCGCGTCTCCGCTTCCGATGCGTTGGAGTTCGAACCGGAACCCCGGCGCCGTCGCGGCATCCCGACCACGGCCTGGTTGCTGCTTGTCCTGATCTTGGTGACGGCGGCGGGGCTGGGCGGGTTCCTGTTCGGTGACCGTCTGGCCGGATTGAGCGGCGAGGAAAGCGGCCAGGTGCCTGTTGTTCATGCCGCCGAGGGCGCGATCAAGGTACGGCCGGACAATCCGGGCGGCCAGGACATTCCGTTCCGCGACTACGACATCAACAAGCGCATGCAGGGCGAGGCGCCGACGGGGCGGGTGGAAAACCTGCTGCCGCCGCCGGAACAGCCCAGGGAATTGCCGCAGACGCAGGCAGCGACGGCACCGTCCCAGGTTCCGCCGGTACCCGCCGCCACGGCGGGCGCACAGTTGGCGCCGCCCACGGAACAATCGAATGCGGAGGCCCTGTTGCCGGCGGCTCCGGCCCCGGCGCCAAAACCGGTGGCGCCGAAGCCCATGCCGGTCCGCGATGTCGCACCACCGCCGCCCGCGACGGTGGCCAAGGCGCCGACGCCGCAACCGGCCCCGCCGCCGCCCGTCCCGGCGGCACCCGCGGCATCCACCCCGGGCAGCCCGATCGCCCTGGTGCCGAAATCCGCGACGGCGGCGCCTGCCGCTGCGGTCCAACCGGCCCCGGTCGCTAAGGTTGCGCCTCCGCCGCCGAGTACACCTGCGGCGACGGAAACGGCGGCCCTCAGCGGTTGGCAGGTTCAGCTTGCCGCGTCCCGCGCCGCCACGGCGGCCAAGACCGAGGGCGAACGGATGAAAAAGAAGTATTCGGACGTGCTCGGCAAAATGACGGTCAACATCGTCCGCGCCGACCTGGGGGCCAAGGGCGTGTTCTATCGCATCCGTTTGGGCCCGGCCCGGAATAAGGATGAAGCCCGCGCCGTCTGCGCTCAGCTTGCCAAGCGGGGGCAGGGGTGCCTGGTGATCGCCCCCGGCAAATGACCGGACATATGAGCGGGCGCAAGGGCCCGCCCCGGGCCGTGATCTTCGGCTGCGAAGGCCCATCCTTGTCGGACGCGGAAAAGCGTTTTTTCGAGGACGCCAATCCCCTCGGCTTCATTCTGTTCGCGCGCAATATCGAAACCCCGGATCAGGTCCGCGCCTTGGTGCGTGACCTGCGGGCGACCGTCGGCGACGGTGCGGCGCCCGTGCTGATCGACCAGGAAGGCGGGCGCGTGCAGCGCCTCAGACCGCCCCATTGGCCGGATCGACCGCCGGCATCCAAGTTCGCGGCGGCCTATCTGGAGACCCCTGACCAAGCATCTGCCGACCTTGCAGTGAACGCCCGCGCCATCGCCCGCGACCTGGCGGACCTGGGCATCACCGTCGATTGCTGGCCGGTGCTCGACCTGCCGCAGCCGGGGGCCGACCCGATCATCGGCGACCGGGCGCTTGGCACGGACACCGCCGCCATCACGGCGTTGGGACGGGTCATCATCGACGCCCTGCATGCGGGCGGCGTGACGCCGATCATCAAGCATATCCCCGGCCACGGCCGCGCCACGGTCGACAGCCACAAGGCCCTGCCGGTGGTCGATACGGACCTTGGGACCCTGCGCGACACGGATTTCGCCCCGTTCAGGGCGCTGAATACCGCCCCTTGGGCGATGACGGCCCATGTCGTCTATACGGCCGTCGACGCGGACAATTGCGCGACGTTCTCGGCAAAGGTGGTGGACCGGGTGATTCGGGGCGACATCGGCTTCGACGGCCTGTTGATTTCCGATGATCTGTCCATGCACGCCCTTTCCGGCACGTTTGCCGATCGCACGCGGCGGGCCCTGGCGGCAGGCTGTGACGTGGTCCTGCACTGCAACGGCGTGATGGCCGAGATGGCGCCCGTGGCCGAAGCTGCCCATATCATGACGGACAAGGCCTTGGCCCGTGCCGCCCGGGCCGAAGCCCTGCGCAGCCCCGCGCCGGAGACGACTGCATGATGACCGATTTCGACCTTGCCGGGCTGGCCTATACGGTTTCCGTCTGGATCTTGCCTGTGCTGCTGGCCGTCACGTTTCACGAAGCCGCGCACGGCTTCGTCGCCAATATGTTGGGGGACGCCACGGCGAAGAACCTGGGCCGTGTGACCTTCAACCCGCTGAAACATATCGATCTCTTCGGCACCATCCTGCTGCCGGCCCTTTTGTTGCTGGGCTCGGGCGGGCGCTTCATGTTCGGTTTTGCCAAACCGGTGCCCGTGAATTTTTCCCGCCTCAACCGGCCGCGCCGCGACATGGTCTTCGTCGCCGCCGCCGGGCCGGGGGCCAACCTGATCCTGGCAGTGCTGTCTGCCGTGGCGCTGACCAGCGTCGCCGCCCTGCCGCCGGAACTGGGTGAATGGATGGGGCGCAACCTGGTCAATTCCGTATGGATCAACCTGATTTTGGCCATGTTCAATATGCTGCCGATACCGCCTCTGGACGGCGGACGCGTGGCCGTCGGCCTGCTGCCCGATTTCCTGGCGATTCCGCTTGCCCGGTTGGAACGGGTGGGATTCCTGATTATCCTGGGGGCCGTGTTCCTGCTGCCCCTGATCGGCGATCAGATCGGCATGGACCTGAACGTGTTCTGGTGGCTGGTGGGGGTTCCCGCATCGGCCCTGATGAATTTCCTGTTCGCGGGCCTCGGACTCGCCTAAAACCCGGGCGACCGGGCCTGAAGGCGGGGCCGGATGCGCAAGGCCGAAAACGCAAGGAATGGCATGAGCGACGATTTCGATACCCCGGAGACGCCGACGGTGCACCGCGAGGTTATCTTCGTGGTCGATCTCGACGGCTATGAAGGGCCGCTCGACGTTCTGCTGACCCTGGCCCGCGACCATAAGCTCGACATTACCCAGATTTCGATCCTGGCCTTGGCCGATCAATACCTGAAGTTCATCGCCGCCGCCCAGCAGACCAACCTGGAGATCGCCGCTGACTATCTGGTCATGGCGGCGTGGCTGGCCTATCTGAAATCGCGTTTGCTGCTGCCCGATCTGGGCGGCGAGGACGAGCCCACGGGCGAGGAGATGGCCGCCGCCCTGGCGTTCCAGATGCAGCGCCTGGAGGCCATGCAGAACGCGGGTCAGTTGTTGACCGAACGGTCGCAGCTCCGTCGCGACTTCTTCGCCCGGGGGGCTCCGGAAAAACATCCGGTGGAGACCGAACAGATCCTCGACGTGAACCTGTACGAACTGCTGCAGGCCTATGCCCGTCAGCGTCGTCGGGGTGCCGGCGGCGACCGGACATTGCACATTGAACCGTTCGAGGTTTATACGGTCGAGGACGCGCTCAAGCGCCTGCGTCATCTGCTCGGCCGGACCCCCGACTGGCAGTCCCTGTGGAGCTATCTGCCCGAGGAACTGCGGGGCGGGCTGTTCGGCAAGTCGGCGGTGGCGTCCACCTTCGCCGCCAGTTTGGAACTCGCCAAGGAAGGCAAAGTGAACATTCGCCAATCCGATATTTTCGGCCCGATCTATCTGCGGGCCCGCACCGACGGCGGCAACGACGCCGTCTCCGCCACCGGCCCCCGCGTGGTCGCCGGCAGCGACGCCGATGGCGGGGAGCAATAGGTCATGAGCGATCTCAACCGTGACCACCTGCGCCTGCTGGAAGCCGTGCTGTTCGCTTCGGCCGAACCGATGACCGAACGGGTTTTGTCCAATCGCCTGCCTGAGGACGCGGACCTCAAGGCCCTGTTGGCCGAACTGCAGGACCAATACGCCGGGCGCGGCGTCAACCTGATCCGCGCCGGCGGGTCCTGGGCCTTCCGCACGGCGGAAGATTTGGCGGCGCAGATGACCAAGCACATCGAGGTCACGCGGAAGCTGTCGCGTGCGGCTATCGAGACGCTTGCCATTGTCGCTTACCATCAGCCCATCACCCGGGCCGAGATCGAGGAGATTCGCGGCGTCTCCTTGAGCAAGGGGACCATGGACATCCTGCTCGAGGAAGGTTGGATCAGGCCGCGCGGGCGTAAGGACGGGCCGGGCCGGCCGCTGACCTGGGGTACTACGGACGGTTTCCTCGACCACTTCGGGCTGGAAACGCTACGCGATCTGCCGGGCATCAAGGAACTGAAGGCCATGGGGCTTTTGGAATCCGGGCCGGCGCTCAACGTCTATCGTTCCCATGGCGAGTTGACGGACGGCAGCGGCGGCGTCGATACGGAAGACGACAACGAAGGCGATGCCCCGCCGCCAGGCGGCGCCGACATTACCGAGGACGACCGCGTTGACGCCCTAGATCCCGATGACGGTCTGACGCCTGCGGGGTAGGGGATGGCCGGTCGGCCGGGCGAAGATTTCCGCCTGCCGGACTTATTCACGAAAGCGGGCCGAAAAGCCTTGCATGGCTGGTCGATTCCCTTACATCTATCCCCGTCAGGGGGGCTGACCGGGGGCATTGCGGCACATCATCGTATCTGCCATCATCCGGCTTCTCACATCGTAAAAACCACAAGAGAAAGCAGAAAATGGGTACATTCAGCATCTGGCATTGGCTGGTTGTCCTGGTCGTTGTCCTCGTTCTTTTCGGTGGCGGCGGCAAAATTTCGCGGCTCATGGGGGATTTCGGTAAAGGCCTGAAATCGTTCAAGAAAAGCATGAAAGAGGACGACGAGGCCACGGACGGAACGGCCGAACGCAAAGCGATCGACGGCGAGCCGGCCGACAAGCCGTCGCAGACGGCCGCGACGGAAAAAGACAAGGCCGCCGGCTAACCAACGCGGACAGAGTGTCCTTTTGAATTTGGACCCGTCCGCTCACTCATAAAGGCCAAACGGAGTACCGCGCCGCCATGTTCGATATCGGCTGGCAGGAACTGTTCATTGTCGCCATCCTGGCGATCATCGTGATCGGTCCAAAGGATCTGCCGCGCGCCGTGCGCACGGTGATGCGTGCGATCCGCAAACTGCGGTCCATGGCCGGTGAATTCCAGGCGGGGCTGGACGAGGTCGCGCGCGAGGCCGAATTGGACGACATCCGCCGCGAGGCCAACAAAATCGCCCATTACGACGTGACCAAGGAAATCAAGGACAACCTGGACCCGGACGGAGAGATCGAAAAGGCCGCCGATCTTGACGGTGTCGTGCGCGAAACCATGACCGAGGCCAAGACGGCCTCGACCGAAGCGGCACAGCCCGCCGCGGACGCGCCCGTGACGGCCACCACCCCGCCGCCGCCGAGCGAGCCGGTCACCACCGCCGAGCCGGCGGCAGAACCCGCCGCCGACACGGCGAAGACCTAGGCGCCCCATGGCCGACACCGCCCACGACAATTTCGACCCTGATGGGATCGGCGCCGATGAAAGCAAGATGCCGCTGCTGGAGCATCTGCTGGAGTTGCGTACGCGCCTGATCTACTGCTTCGCGGCACTGATCGTGCTGTTCTTCATCGCCTATGGGTTTTCCGAACATATCTACGCCTTCCTGGTTCATCCGCTTGCCGATGTCATGCACGATGCGGGCGGCCAGCGGCGGTTGATCTACACGGCCCTGCACGAAGCCTTCTTCACCTATCTGAAGGTCTCGTTCTTCGCCGCCCTGTTCGTGGGCTTCCCCTTTATCGCCATGCAGTTCTGGGGGTTCGTGGCGCCGGGTCTGTACAAGCACGAAAAGCGCACCCTGGCGCCATTCCTGGTGGCCACGCCGATCCTGTTCTTCATGGGCGGGGCCCTGGTTTACTATTTCATCTTCCCCATGGCCTGGAAGTTCTTCCTGGGTTTTGAATCGGCGGGCATCGACGGCTCCCTGCCGATCCAGTTGGAAGCCAAGGTCGACCAGTACCTGTCCCTGGTCATGCAGCTGATTTTCGCCTTCGGCATCTGTTTCGAACTGCCCGTGGTGATCACGCTGCTGGCGCGCATCGGCATCGTCAATTCCAAGGGACTGCGGGCAAAGCGCAAGTACGCCATCGTTATCGCCTTCGTCGCGGCCGCGATCCTGACGCCACCCGACGTCATCAGCCAGATCGGCTTGGCCGTGCCGACCATCATGCTCTACGAAATCTCCATCTGGTGCGCGCGCCTGGTCGAGAAGAAACGGGGCGACGAGCCGGACGCCGAAGACGACGACTTGGATGACGACGACGAAGACCAAGACGAGAACGCCAAAACGGCGGCAGAGCCCGGGCCGTAGGCCTTGTTTCCCCGTTCATAAACGCCCCGCCACCCCTGGACGGGGCCGGTTCGCCCGCCTATAAGTGCGCGATTGGATAGGGCTGCCCGACGGCGTCGGTGCCTGTTCCGCCGTCCCGCCAACGACACCCCGAAGAGACCGCGATGTTCGACATCAAATGGATCCGTGAAAACCCCGACGCTTTCGATGCGGGGCTCGCGCGCCGGGGGCTTCCGCCCGCCGCCGAAGGGCTGATCGCGCTTGATAAAAAGCGCCGCACGGCCGAAACCCGGGCCCAGGAAATTCAGACCGAACGCAACGCTCTGTCCAAGCAGATCGGCATTGCCAAATCGAAGGGTGAGGACGCTTCGGCCATCCTGGCCAAAGTGTCGCAGTCCAAGGACGCCCAGGCCGCCGCCGAGGCCGAGGCCAAGGAGGCGGAGCAGGTGTTGGAAGACGCCCTGTCCGGCATCCCCAACCTGCCGGCTGCGGACGTGCCCGATGGCGCCGACGAAAGCGCCAACATTGAAATCCGCAAATGGGGTGAGCCCAAGGCCTTTGATTTCGAGGCCCGAGACCATGTCGACCTGGGCGAAGGCCTGGGCCATATGGATTTCGAGAACGCGGCCAAGCTGTCCGGTTCGCGCTTCGTCGTGCTGTCCGGGCCCTTGGCACGGCTGGAACGCGCCATCGCCAACTTCATGCTGGACACCCATATCAACGAGCATGGCCTGACGGAAGTCGCCCCGCCGACCCTGGTCAACGACGCCACCATGTACGGCACGGGCCAACTGCCCAAGTTCGCCGAGGATTTGTTCCATACGGATGACGGTTACTGGCTGATTCCGACGGCCGAAGTGCCCCTGACCAACCTGATGGCGGGCGAAATCGTCGACGACGACCGGCTGCCCTTCCGGTATGCGGCGCTGACCGATTGCTACCGCTCCGAAGCGGGGGCCGCCGGCAAGGACACCCGCGGCATGATCCGCCAGCACCAGTTCAAGAAGGTCGAGATGGTGACCATCTCGGCGCCAGAATCCTCCGATGACGAGTTGGAGCGCATGACCGGCTGCGCCGAAGCGGTGCTGCAGAAGTTGGGCCTCCCTTACCGCGTCGTGGTGCTGTCCACGGGCGATATGGGGTTCGGGGCCCGCAAGACCTACGACATCGAAATCTGGCTGCCGGGGCAGGGGGCATACCGGGAAATCTCCAGTTGCTCCAACTGCGGTGATTTCCAGGCCCGGCGCATGAAGGCGCGCTGCCGTGTGAAGGGCGAGAAGGGGACGCGCTTCGTGCATACCCTGAATGGCTCCGGCGTCGCCGTCGGCCGCGCCATGATCGGTGTGCTGGAAAATTACCAGCAGGCCGACGGCTCGATCACCGTGCCGGAGGTTCTGCGGCCCTACATGGGCGGGCTCGAGGTCATCGGAAAAGCATGACCCGCCGCCAAATCGATCTGAGCCAGGCCCGGGTGCTCATATCCAACGACGACGGCGTCCATGCGCCGGGCATCAAGATTTTGGAAACCGCGGTGCGCGCCGTGGCCCGCGAGGTCTGGGTCGTCGCCCCCGAAACGGAACAATCGGCGACCAGCCATTCCCTGACCCTGCGCAGGCCGTTGCGCATCCGCAATGTGTCAGATGGGCGCTTCGCCGTGGACGGCACGCCGACGGACAGCGTGCTTCTGGGCGTCAACCGGGTGATGAAGGACCTGCGCCCCGATATCGTCATGTCCGGGGTCAACCGGGGCGGCAACCTGGGCGAAGACGTGCATTATTCGGGCACCGTCGCGGCGGCCATGGAAGGGGCGCTGTTGGGCATTCCCTCCGTCGCCTTTTCCCAGGAATACGACGACAACCGCAACGTGATCTGGGAAACCTCGGAATTCTGGATGCCGAAGATTCTGGAGCGGCTGGCCGGTTATGCCTTCGACCCGGCGATCCTACTTAACGTCAACATTCCCGACTGTCCGCCCGGTGACGTCATCGGCATGGAGGTCACGCGCCAGGGCCGGCGCAAGATCGGCGGCGAGATTCAGGATGGCCGCGACCCCCGGGGCGACGCCTACTACTGGGTCGGTGTGCAGCGCGACGAGGAAAAATTCCAGGCAGGCACGGACCTGGACGCTTGCCGGCGCAAGGTGATTTCCGTGACGCCTCTGAGCCTCGACCTGACGGCGGGGCGGGAGCTGGAACGCCTGAGCGAGGTCTTCCCATGAACCGGCTCCGCCCCGCGCTTGAGGAGGCCCTGGCGGCGGAGCGTGAGGAACTGCTGGAAAGCCTGCGCCGCCTGGGCGTTGCCGACGAACGGGTGCTGGAAGCCATTGGCCGGGTGCCGCGCGAACAGTTCGTGCCCGAAGCCTTTCAGGACCGGGCCTACCGCAACCTGGCCCTGCCGATCGGCCATCAGCAGACCATCAGCCAGCCCTGGGTGGTTGCACGCATGACCGAGGCGCTGGAGGTCACGGACCGCACCAAGGTGCTGGAGGTCGGCACCGGCTGCGGCTACCAGTCGGTGGTGCTGTCGTTGCTGTGCCGCCGGCTCTATACGATCGAGCGCCATAAGGGGTTGAAGGACGAGGCCGAACGCCGGTTCCGCCACTTCGGCCTGACCAACATCACCACGCATCTGGGTGACGGCTCCCTCGGTTGGCCGGAGCAGGCGCCGTTCGAGCGCATTATCGTCACCGCCGCCGCCGAGGACATTCCCCCTGTGCTGCTGTCGCAACTGGCCGAGGGCGGGATCATGATCGTGCCGGTCGGCAGCCAGGCCAGCGACGGCGAACAACGCCTGTACCGGGTCGACAAGGGGCCCTTGGGCCTGGAGATTGAGGACATGGGCGAAGTCCGCTTCGTGCCCCTGGTGGCGGGCGTCGCCGCACCGGCGTGACAGCGGGCATGAGGATGCGAATGACCGGAAGCTGGCGCGAAATCGGGAAGGCGGGAACGGCGGCAGTGCTGTTGTGGACGCTTGCCGCCTGCGGCGCTGCCGAATGGCCGCCCCGCAGCGAGACGACAGCGGCGGCCCCGCGTGCCCCGGCATCGGCCGCGCCGCGCGCCGTCCAAAGCCCGGAGACCCGTCGCCGCGCGGGCGGGGATTTGACCTTCGTCGGGGCCTCGGCCGTGCGTGTCGGCCCGGGCGATACGCTTTACGCCATTTCGCGCCGGCATCGCGTCGGCCTGCGCCCCCTGATCGAAGCCAATGGTCTGGAGCCGCCCTTCATCCTGCAGGTCAACCAGCGTCTGGTTCTGCCGCGCGGGCGTCAGCACACGGTTTCCGCAGGGGAAACGGTCTATGCCATTGCCCAGAAATACGATGTCGAGCCCAACGAACTGGCGCGCATCAACGGTATCCGTCCGCCCTATACGATCCGCGTGGGGGAGGACCTGCTGATCCCGACCGGCACCCTGCAAGCGGTCAAGGCCCCCCATCGCCCGGAACCGGATCAGGCGGCCCCCCAGGCCGGTACCCCGTCATCCATCCAGGTGACGCCACCGCACCGGCCCAAGGCGCCGGCGGCCGTAGCCAACCGCGCCTTGCCGGGGCCGCCCAAGCGCAGCGGCAGCGGCTTCTACTGGCCTGTCTCCGGGGGGCGGGTGATTTCGCGTTTTGGGGTCAAGCAGAGCGGCCTGCGCAACGACGGCATCAACATCAAAGCGCCCCGGGGCACGCCCGTGGTGGCCACGGAAAACGGTGTTGTCGCCTATGTGGGGAACGAGTTGCGCGGGTTCGGCAATCTGGTCCTGATCAAGCATGACGGTGGTTGGATTTCCGCCTACGCCCATACGGACCAGTTGGCCGTGACCAAGGGCGACCGGGTGCGCCGGGGGCAGAAGATCGCGACCGTGGGCGACACCGGCGGGGTGGCGGAACCGCAGCTGCATTTCGAGTTGCGAAAGAACAAGCGCGCGGTCAATCCGCAGCAGTTCCTGTCGTCAAAGCCGGCCTGATTTCAGGATTCGATCTTGCGCTTGGCCTGGGCGAGAAGCTCTCGCGCCATGTCTTCCTGGCCCTTTTCGGCCGCCAGCCAAGCCTGCTCTATCATATGTTTGACGGAAGGCGGCAGGCCCGCGACATCGTGGGCCATCTGTTTCAGGTGCGCGATGCTGGCTTGCCAGTCGTCATCATCTGACGGTCCCGCCATAACACGTATTCCCCCTTACCAAGCAACCACTTAGCATAGCACAAACGGCGTACCCGGCCAGTTCCCGTATTCATTGAATACGGCATAATGGTTGCAAGAATGTCACGGGGGCGATGACGCCGCGGCTATTCCAGGGTTTTGCCCAGGCGACCGGCCAGATTTTGAATGTATTGCCAGGCGACACGGCCGGAGCGCGAGCCCCGGGTCACGGCCCATTCGTTGGCTTCGCGGCGCAGATCGACATCCGGGCCGTCCAGGCCATAGCGCTTGGCATAGCCTTCGACGATCTGGAAATAGGTCTGCTGATCCAGGTTATGGAAGCCGAGCCACAGACCGAAACGGTCCGAGAGGGAGACCTTTTCCTCGACCGCCTCGCCGGGGTTGATGGCGGTGGAGCGTTCGTTCTCGATCATGTCGCGCGAAATCAGGTGGCGGCGGTTGGACGTGGCATAGAACAGCACGTTTTCGGGCCGCCCTTCGATGCCGCCGTCGAGTACGGCTTTGAGCGATTTGTAGGACGTATCCTCGGTATCGAAGCTGAGATCGTCGCAGAACACCAGGCAGCGCCGCCCGCCGGCGCGCACGACCGACAGCAGGGCGGGCAGGGAGGGGATATCCTCGCGGTGGATTTCCACCAGCACCAGGGAACCCGGCTGTTCCGCGTTGATTTCCGCGTGCAGCGCCTTGACCAGTGAGCTTTTCCCTGTGCCGCGCGCGCCCCACAACAAGGCGTTGTTGGCGGGCAGGCCCTTGGCGAAACGCTGGGTGTTGTCCATCAACTGCTGAACCTGCATGTCGATGCCGCGCAACAGGCCCATTTCGACCCGGTTGACCTTGGGCACGGGCTCCAGCCAGGAGCTGTCGGCGTGCCAGACGAAAGCGTCGGCGACGGACATGTCGTTTTCGGGGACGGGCGGCGGGGCGAGACGGTCCAGCGCATCGGCGATGCGGTCGAGGACCTTGTACATATCGATATCGGTCATGGCGGCGGAAATTAGGCCGGAGAGCGCAAGGCGTCAATCGTCTGCGTGCCGCCGCAGGCGATGGGCAAAAATTCGCCGGTTTGCGTTTGCATCGCGCGGTCTTGCGGTTATAGTCCCGCGCACCCAAATAAGACGACCGGTTTCCGGGTATTTTAAGAACCGCCCCCGACGGTAAATGCGGGGGGAATGAGGAGATAAGCATGTTGATTTCGCCCGCGTATGCCCAGGCCGCCGGTGGCGGTGGTGGTGGCGGCATTGAGGCGTTCCTGCCCCTGATCCTGATCTTCGTGATCTTTTACTTCCTGCTGATTCGTCCGCAGCAGAAGAAGATGAAGGAACACAAGCTCATGCTCGAAGCCGTCCGGCGCGGCGACAAGGTCGTCACGGGTGGCGGCATCATGGGCACGGTGACCAAGGTCAACGAAGGTGACGAGGTGATTGTTGAAATCGCCGAGGGCATCAAGGTCAAGGTGCGCAAGAGCACGCTGGCCTCGGTCGAAAGCAAGTCCGAGCCCCAGGCCGATTCCGGCAAGACCGTCGACAAGGGCGACGCCGCCAACGACGAAGGCGCCGCCAAGAAGAAGCCGGGCGGCCTGCGCGGCCTGCTGGGCGGCGGCAAGAAGGACGGTTGATCCCTTGCCCCTGGTCTTCGTTTCGTCCCATTCCTGACACGTCCGGTTAAGCACCCATGGTCTATTTCCCCAAGTGGAAGGTTGCGTTGGTCCTGGTGGTCTGCCTGCTGGGCGTGGCCTATTCCCTGCCCAACTTCCTGCCTAAATCGCTGACTGAATCGCTGCCCGGCGGATTGCCGAGCCAGCAGGTCAACCTGGGCCTGGATTTGCAGGGCGGCTCGCACCTGCTGCTTGAGGTCGAGGTCGACGAGGTCGTCAGGCAGTACCTGGAAGGCATCGCCGAAAGTGCGCGCGCCGAGCTGCGCACCGCGCGCATCCGCGCCCGCACCCTGGGCGTCGACGGCAACACGGTGGTCGTCACCATCGCCAAGGCGGATGAGGTCGAGAAGGCGCGCAACCTTCTGAAGCCGATCGAGCCGGGTGCACAGGTCAGCGTCGACGGTGAGCGCATCACCATTACGCCCCTGGAGCAGACGTTGTTGGAGCGGCGCTCGTCCGCCCTGCAGCAGTCCGTGGAAATCCTGCGCCGCCGTATCGACGAAACCGGCACGCGCGAGCCGACGATTCAGCGCCAGGGCGACAATCGGGTGCTGGTCCAGGTGCCGGGCCTGAAAGACCCGGAGCGCCTGAAGGCGATCATCGGCAAGACGGCCAAGCTGACGTTCCAGCTGGTCGATATGGAAAACTCCGTGGCCGAGGCTCGCGAGCGCGGCCGCGTGCCGCCGGGCAGTGTGCTGCTGCAGGCGACTGAGGAAGACCGCGCCGTCGGCCGTCAGGACGCCTATCTGGTCAAGCGCCGGGTGCTGGTGTCGGGCGAGGACCTGGTCGACGCCCACCAAAGCTTTGAACAGCGCACCAATCAGCCGGTCGTCGGCTTCCGCCTCAACGCGCGCGGCGCCAAGAAATTCGGCGACGTGACGACCAAGAACGTGGGTCGGCCTTTCGCCATCGTGCTGGACAACAAGGTCATCAGCGCGCCGGTGATCCGCGAGCCGATCATCACCGGCAGCGGCCAGATTTCCGGCTCGTTCACCGTGCAGTCGGCGCAGGATTTGGCCCTTCTGCTGCGCGCGGGCGCCCTTCCGGCGCCGATTTCGATCCTTGAGGAACGCACGGTCGGCGCCAGCCTGGGCGCGGACAGCATCGCCGCCGGGGAAACCGCCTGCATCGTCGGCCTGATCGCGGTGATCGTCTTCATGGTCATCGCCTACGGCAAGTTCGGCGTGATGGCCAATGTGGCGCTGATCTTCAACCTGCTGCTGATCCTGGCGGTCCTGTCGGTGATCCAGGCGACGCTGACGCTGCCCGGCATTGCCGGGATCGTGCTGACCGTCGGCATGGCGGTCGACGCCAACGTGCTGATATTCGAGCGCATCCGAGAAGAAGTGCGCGCCGGGCGCACGCCGATCAGCGCCATCGACGCCGGCTACAGCCGGGC
This sequence comes from Rhodospirillales bacterium, assembly GCA_048263775.1. Classification (GTDB taxonomy): domain Bacteria; phylum Pseudomonadota; class Alphaproteobacteria; order Rhodospirillales; family Casp-alpha2; genus UBA1479. The sequence goes on along the minus strand of JBLXDU010000003.1, from coordinate 164,511 downwards.
GCTGACCACCATCATCGATGCCAACGTGACCACGCTGATCGCCGCCGTTCTGCTCTACGCCTTCGGGTCCGGGCCGGTGCGGGGCTTCGCCGTGACGCTCGCCGTCGGCATCGCGACTTCCATGTTCACCGCGATCATGGTCACCCGCCTGATGGTCGTCGCCTGGTTGCGTCGCACGCGGCCACAGGAATTGCCGGTCTAGGCGCCGGGTAGGATAAAGATCATGCGTCTGCTCAAGCTTGTCCCCGACGACATCAACATCCCCTTCATGTCGTTCCGCAAGGTGTTCCTGTCGATCTCGGCCCTGGCCGTCGTGGTGTCGCTGGCCTTGGTGTTCGTAAAGGGCATGTCGTTCGGCATTGATTTCCAGGGCGGTATCCTGATTGAGGTGCGCATGCCGCAGGCCGCCAATCTGAGCCAGATGCGCGGACAATTGGGCGCGCTCGGCCTGGGTGAGGTCAGCCTGCAGGAATTCGGCAACCCGGCCGACGTGTTGATCCGCATCGGCGCGCAGGATGGCGACGCGACGGCGCAGCAGGCCGCCGTTGCCGCAGTGAAAGATGCACTTGGGGCCGGTGTCGATTACCGTCGCGTGGAATTCGTCGGGCCCAAGGTGTCGTCGGAACTGCTGCTGGACGGCGTGCTGGCCGTGGTCGTGGCGATCGTCGCCATGTTGATCTACATCTGGCTGCGCTTCGAATGGCAGTTCGGCCTGGGGGCGGTCATGGCGCTGACCCACGACGTGTTCCTGACGCTTGGCATGTTTTCCCTGCTGGGTCTTGAATTCAACCTGTCGACGGTGGCCGCCGTGCTGACCATCGCCGGGTATTCGATCAACGACACGGTGGTCGTGTTCGACCGCATCCGCGAGGATTTGCGCAAGTACAAGACCAAGCCGGTGCCCGATCTTTTGAATGACTCGATCAACGCGACCCTGTCCCGCACCTTGATGACGTCCCTGACCACCTTGGTGGCGCTGTTGGCGTTGTTTTTCCTGGGAGGGGAGGTGATCCGCGATTTCTCCTTCGCGATGATCTTCGGTATCCTGGTCGGCACCTATTCGTCGATCTGCGTCGCCTCGCCGCTGTTGCTTTATACCAACGTGGCCGCCCGCGCCCGCGGCACCGGTGACGCCAAGGAGGCGGCGGAAACGCCGTAAGCGAAGACCTGATCCATGCCCGGACTTGACGTCACGCCCCTGGTTCCCGCCGGCCGGAAGATCATCCAGGCCTACGGAGACGGGCGGTTCCGGGTCGCCGGCGAAGCCTTCGATACCTCAATCCTGATCTGGCCCGACCGCTGTGTGGCGTGGGACGCGCGCACCATCGCCGACCTGGACGTCGACGCCTTGCATCTGGCCATGACCGGGCCGGATGCCCCCGAGCCCCATGCGGAAATTCTCATCATCGGCTGTGGCGCGGCATTTTTGGCGCCACCCAAGGGTCTGCGCCAGGATCTGCGCGCGCGCGGCATCGCCGTGGAATGGATGGATACAGGGGCGGCCTGCCGCACCTTCAATGTTCTTCTGGGCGAGGACCGCCGCGCCGCAGCGGCCATTTTGGCCGTCGACTGACGCGCACCGGGACGGCTTTCCTTTATATACCGGTTTCTGTATACTGACGGCCTTCCAGAAGGATGTTCCGACTCCCAGAATGGGAAAACGATCCAGAAGGACCGCTCCATTACGGAGCCGTGCAAAGAAGATGACAGACGTAACCAAAGTGGGAGGCGTGGCCTCCCAGCTCGCCAACCGTCCTGTTCCCCCATCGAAAAGCACCGATAAATCGGCTGCGACCGGCAACGAAACCAAAGCCGGCGAAGCCAAGGGTGCGCCCGCAACCTTCGGCCTGCCCAGCGCGATTTCCGGTGGGGAGACAAAGGAGGTTTCGGCGGCGGAGGCACTCAAGACGGTGTTCGCCAGCCTGAGCAAGGCATTCTCCGAGGCCGAGGACAACCCTCCGGCCTCTGGCGCCGCGCTCGAAGCCCTGCTGTCCGATTTCAAGGTCGCAGCTCCCTTCCTTGACCGCGTGTTGGCGGCCCGCAAAAGCGAGCTGACCGCCGCCGGTGACACGGAAGGGTTGAAGACCCTGGACACGACCCTGGCCGAGGCTGAGGCATCGCTTGCTGATGCCCGCGCCCAGTTGGAAGGGGTGGCCGAAGAGGTGACGGACGAAACGGTGGTCGAAGATCCTGCGGTGACGGCGGCGCTGAACGCCATTCTCGGCGAGGGGCGGGAAATTCCCGCGTTCTCCGCTGAAGAATTGCGTGAAGGCCGCAAGGAATTCGTCGCCCTGGTGTTCGACGATATTGCCGATTCCATCGGCCGCCACCGCAACGCAGGTCTGCAGACGGCGTCCTACACGCTGGGTGCATTCGGCGGAGCCAACCTGACGGCCTAACCGGCAAACGTTCTCGTTTGTTGATCGCGGCCGCACCCTTAGGTGCGGAGCGTTTTCGTGCGTCTACTCGATGGGGTGGCGCGTGGTCTGGCTTTGGCCATGATGAGGCCATTTCCAACAGCTACCTTTTCCGCCACTCCCAGGGAGGAACCGGACTTGGCAGTTTCCAGAGGCCTACGCGCTTCGATCTCGCCCATCTCTCAAGAGCTTCAAGCTTATACTGCCGCTCAGGATCATGATGAGCATAGTGACCGCGCATGATCCATGCGTGACCAAGCATTACCATGCGCTCGTTCACATTGGTCCACGCGTGGGTCTTGGTGTCGCGCACCCAGATGGTTGCCAGCGTTCGCCCGTAGTGGTCCAAGCCGAATTCCTCGAGCAGTACCGTCCGACCGCCGATCATCTTGATGAGCCCGGCTGTCGCGATGTCTCCCCATGGCTGCCCGTTCTCGGGGCTGTCTATGGAATACAGACGGATGCAGACCTTCCCTCGTTCGCAGTCGATGTCAACAGTATCGCCATCATAGACCCACTTCACCCGAGCCGTGGTGCCGAGCCTGCGTTTCTCCTTCGGGGGTAGGTGGTCGCGATGTGGGAGTTCTCTTGCAGCTTCCCGTCGCTGCGTCCGCTTGTGAAGCACGACGAACACAAGGGCGCTACCGACAACCACAAGTATCGTGAAGCCGTCCATCGGTTTTTGACCTTATGCTTATCAACCTGGAGGAGAGGATAGCATTGATACACAAGTGATTGCATACAAAGCGCTCGTTCCCCTTGAGCAAATAGCGGATGACGCGGATCAAAAAAACGGGGCTGCCAATGGCAGCCCCGCTTCACGTCGGTATTTGGTTCTACGGCTTAGAACACGTTCTGCGCCGACACCATGGCGTAGAGCATGGGGATCGAAAGCAGCGTGTTGGTGCGCGAGAACAGCATGGCTGTGCGCCCCGCCGCGGCCTTTTCGTCGGCCGTGGCATCGACGATGCCCAGGGCCTTCTTCTGGTTCGGCCAGATCACGAACCACACGTTGAACCACATGATGATGCCGAGCCACATGCCGATGCCGATGGCGGTCGACTTGGCGACCCCACCCTGCAGACCCAGGGTCATGGCATCAACCAGATAGCCGTTCATGCCGGCCAAGATCAGGCCGGTGACGATGGTCGCCATGGCGCCCCAGCGGAACCAGAACAGGGCCGCCGGTGCGATAACCTTGCCGATGGCCGGTTTCTGTTCGTCCGGAATTTTGCCCATGTTCGGGATCTGGACGAAGTTGAAATACCACAGCAGGCCGATCCACATGACGCCGGATAGCACGTGCAGCCAGCGGAACAGGAACGCGAACCAGGCATGTCCGCCCGGTTGACCTTCGCCGGTGACACCGGCGACGGCAAGAACCATCAGAATGGTGAGAATGAAACCGGCGATCACCGTGTTTCGTAAGCTTGACAGGATAGCGGCCATTGTCCGATCCCTCCTTCGACTTGTTTGTCTATTAACCCCAATAAACCCGGCGGTCGGGCTGAAAGCCCCAATAAACCCGCCCGCATGTCACGGAATATAAAGCCTGACAGGGTTCCATCAACGATATTCCTCGTCCTCAATTCCGATTAGAGGCATATATCAAGGCCCACCGCGCCTTGCGCAGCCCATCCCACAACGCCCGGAAACGGGAGAAATTCACGTTCATCATGGCAAATAACGCCGAATCATCGACCGGAATCCCCACCCCGGAGGCCCTGGCGCCGGTCATGGCGGACCTGCGCCGCGACGACCGCGACCGTTATCTGACGGCCCTGCTGGCGCCGCCGGAAGCCCGCGAAGGCCTAATCGCGCTCTACGGTTTCAACCTGGAAATCGCCCGTGTGCGGGAAACCGTGTCCGAGGAACTGATCGGCCGCATGCGCCTGCAGTGGTGGCGCGACCGCCTGGACGATATCTATGCGGGCACGCCGCCCAAGCACCCCGTGGCCGAACCGCTTGCCTGGGCCGTCGCCCGCTTCGCCGTGCCCCGGACCGTTCTGGAAGACCTGATCGCCGCCCGCGAGGATGATCTTGCGGGCGAGGCTCCGGCGGATCTGGCGGCGCTTGAAGATTTCGCCCGGCGGACGGCCGCCCCGGTGGTGTCCCTGGCCCTGCGCGTATTGGGGCAGGACAGCGGTCCTGCCGCGACGGCGGCGGCGGACGTCGCCTTGGCCCAGGCCCTGACCGGTATTCTGCGGGCCGTGCCCTTTCACCTACGGGCCGGGGTGGTGCGCCTGCCCGGCGACCTGTGCCGCACGGCGGGATTGGATCTGGACCGTTTGCGTGACCGTGGCCCCGCGGGGCAGGAGAAAGCACTTTCCGACGTCGTCGCCCGCGTCGCGGCGCGGGCCGGGGAGGCCTTGGCGTCCGCGCGCCGTCATCGGGTGCCGCGCCGGGCCCTGCCGGCGCTGTTGCCGGCACGTCTGGCGGCCCGCGACCTGAAACGCCTGACGCAGGCCGGGTTCGATCCTTTTGCGGGGGCGGTCATGCGGGTGGACGGTCTGCGCCCGTTGGTCTTGCTGATGGCCCGCATCGGCGGGAAATTCTAGGTCGCTGGATCGGGTTCGGGGCAGGGGCATGAACGAGGGCAGCCAAGCGGAAGAGGTTCGGCGAATTCTGGAGCGTGCGCAGTTCTACCTGGACTGCGGCCTGAAGGCGGACGCGGTCCGCCATCTTGAAGATGCGTTGGTGCTGGCCCCTGATGATGCCGCTATCCAGGCCACCCTTGCCGGTCTCCGCCCGCAGCCTGCTAAGCCGGGCCGGGTGTTCGACATCACACCGAAACGCCCCCCCATGGCTGGTGATGATGATCTCACCGCTGCCTTTGCCGCGGCCTATCGGGACCGGGACTGGGCCGGGGCGGCCGACGCGGCGCGGACCCTGACCCAGGCCCGGCCGGACGATGCCCGGGCCTGGAACTCATTGGCGGTGGTGGCCCGCAGGCGCGGCAATTTTGATGTGGCCCTTGATGCGCACGATCGGGCCGTCGCCTTGAGCCCGGCGGCGCCCGGGGCGGCTTTGGCCCGGGCCAAGACCTTGTGGGAAGCCGGACGCTTGGAAGAGGCCGACGCCGCCTACGGGGCGCAGCTGTCGAAGCTGGACGAGGGCGGGGCGCAGTATGCCGACACCAGAATGTCCCAAGGCATGATCCGCATGACCCTGGGCGGTCCTGCCGCCGGGATCGAGGATTACGAGTGGCGTTGGCGGGCGGGACAGATCGCGCTGCCCGACGTGGCGCAGCCTTACTGGGACGGCACGCCCCAGCCCGGCAAACGCATTCTGTTTTACGGCGAACAGGGATTCGGCGACGCCATCCAGTTCGCCCGCTATGTGCCGCTGATCGCGGCGCGATGTGCCCGCGTGGTCATGCCGTGCAAGCCGGAAATTCGGCGCCTGATGGAAACGCTTCCGGGTGATCCGGAAGTCTGCGCCGAGAAGATCAGCCGGGATTCGTTCGATCTGTATGTACCGGCCATGTCCGCCATGCGGTTGTTCGGCGCGGGCGTCGATGCTTTGCCCCGTGATGTGCCTTACCTGCGCGCGGCGCAGGACGATATCGCGCGCCTGCGCCCTCGGATCGGGCGCGGCGGGGGACTGCATATCGGTATCGCCTGGACCGGCAGCCCGACCAACGGCGGCGACTGGAAACGGGCCATTGATCCGGCCCTGTTCGGGGGACTGGCGCGGGTGCCGGGCGTGACGCTCTACAGTCTGCAGAAGGTCCGGGACGATACGCCGGGGGCTTTCCGCAATCCGCCCGAAGGAACGGTCGATCTCACCCCCATGCTGAACGATTTCGCCGACACGGCGGCGGCCATTGCCTGTCTCGACCTGGTGATCTCGGCCGATACCTCCGTCGCCCATCTGGCGGGGGCGCTGGCGAAGCCGGTCTGGGTGATGCTGCCCAAGGTGCCTGACTGGCGCTGGATGCTTGGCCGTGACGACAGTCCCTGGTATCCGACCATGCGGCTTTATCGACAGGATACCTTCGGCGATTGGCCGGGCGTCATGGCGCGGGTCGCGGCGGATCTGGCGATGTTTGAACCGAAGGATCGGAAAAAGGCCGGAGGGCTTACTCGGCTGCTGCCTTGGCGCCGGTGATCCAGGCGTCGAGGTCGGCGAGTGCCCGTTCCGACAGCTTGATCTTGCGGTCGCGGCCGCGCGGGCGCTGCTTTTTCGGCAGATCGTCGGTGTCCAGCGGCGGGAACAGGCCGAAATTAGCGTTCATGGGCTGGAAGGTATCGGCCTCGGCACCGACGGTGATGTGATTCAACAGCGCGCCGATGGAGGTTGTGGCCGGCGGCAGGGCTGGGGCGGCACCCTGATGGTCGGCGGCGGCGAAGCGCCCGGCCAGCAGGCCGATGCCCGCACTTTCCACATAGCCCTCACAGCCCGTGATCTGCCCGGCGAAGCGCAGGCGCGGCTGCGTCTTCAGGCGGAGCGCTGGGTCCAGCAGCCGGGGCGAGTTGATGAAGGTATTGCGGTGAATGCCGCCCAAACGCGCGAACTCGGCGTTTTCCAGCCCCGGGATGGTGCGGAACACGCGAATCTGTTCGCCGTAAGTCAGCTTGGTCTGAAACCCGACCATGTTGTAGAGGGTGCCCAGGGCATTGTCCTGACGCAGCTGAACCACGGCGGCAAGGCGCGTGTCCGGCGCATTGGGGTTGGTCAGTCCGACGGGCTTCATGGGGCCGAAGGACAGGGTCTTGGGGCCCCGTTCCGCCATCACCTCGATGGGCAGGCAGCCCTCGAAATAAGGCGTGTCCTTTTCCCATTCCTTGAATTCGTGCTTTTCGGCGGCCAGCAGGGCGTCGATGAAGGCGTCGTACTGATCGCGGTCCATCGGCAGGTTGATGTAGTCCTTGCCGTCGCCCTTATCGTAGCGGCTTTGGAACCAGGCGATGTTGAAGTCGATGGAGTCTTTGTGCACGATGGGGGCGATGGCGTCGAAGAAGGCCAACTGATCCTGGCCAGTCAGGTCGCAGATCGCCTGTGACAGGCCGGGCGAGGTGAGGGGGCCGGTGGCGATGATGACGCTCGCCCAATCCTCGGGCGGCAGGCCGTCGATCTCGCCGCGTTCGATGGTGACCAGGGGTTCGGCCGCCAGGGCGGCGGTCACAGCGGCGGCAAAGCCGTCCCGGTCGACGGCCAGCGCCGCGCCCGCCGGCACGCGGTGGCGGTCCGCCATCTGGATGATGAGCGAGCCCAGCCGCCGCATTTCCTCGTGCAGCAGGCCGACCGCATTGGTCTCATGGTCGTCGGAGCGGAACGAGTTGGAACAGACCAGTTCGGCCAGGTCCTGGGTTTTGTGGGCGTCCGTCGCGCGGTCGGGGCGCATTTCATGGAGGACCACGGGCACGCCGGCGCGGGCAAGCTGCCAGGCGGCTTCCGAGCCGGCCAGTCCGCCGCCGATCACATGGACCGGAGCGTTATTTGTAGGGGGTGTCGTCATGGCCCCTAGATAGACGTAAAAGGCGGTAGGAGCAATCTTGGCGATGTGCCAATGTTACCGGTCATGACGGACGTTTACCCTTCGTTTATCATGGGTTTTCTATAGTCCCGGGCCGGGGAGGCACGGGCTGCCGCGCCGGACCAAGGGAGTAGGATACCTATGTCGTTGCAGAAGACGCGGGATTTCGGCGACCACACGTGGAAGAAGCTGTCGCAGCAGGAACTCGACGTGATTCTCGACAAGCACATGCTGTTCGCCAACGGCCGGACCGGCGGCGAGCGGGCGACGCTGTCCATGCACGACCTCAGCTATCTCGATCTGTCGCGGCGCAACCTGGCGCGCATCGAATGCGCGGGCACCCTGTTCTGCCATTGCGACCTGTCGGACACCAATCTGGAAGGCGCGGTTCTGTTCGCCGCCGACATGCGCTTCACCAACCTGAAGCGCACGGTGTTGGACAAGGCGGATATCCGGGGCGCCTGTCTGGCCGGATCGAACCTTGAGGGGGCGTCGCTGGTCGATGCCGACATGCGCGACGGCATCCTGTTGAAGCCGCAGAAGGGCGGAGGCGATCTGATCCAGGTCGTTCACGAGGACGCCACCGGCGGCCTGGAAAAGGCCAATCTGCGCGGCGCCAACATGACCGGGGCCAAGGTTTCCGATTCAATGATCGTGCAGACCGACATGACGGACTGCATCCTGCGTCACGCCAAATTCATCCGCACCAATCTGTCGCTGTCGAACCTGACCGGCTGCGATCTGGAGGGCGCCGATTTCACCGACGCTAACCTGTCCGGTGCGATCTTTCATGGCGCGGTGTTCAACAACACCAACCTGTCCAATGCCGATCTGTCGGGGGCCGACCTTGTCGGCGCGATCTTCGACAACATGGATCTGACCAAGGTCAATCTCGACGTCGCCTATCTGGCCAAGCGCATCGAGGACATGGACGTCAGCCTGCAGGAAGCTATCCTGATGCATGCGCGCTGGGTTGATTCCAACGGCTCCGAAGGGCAGCGGGCGGTGTTTTCCAAGACCGACCTGACGGACAAGGACCTGTCCGGGGTTAATCTCGCGGCATCGGACTTTTCCTTCGCGATTTTGCAGCGCACGGATTTCTCGCGGTCCGAATTGCTGATGGCCGATCTGTCCTTCGCCGACCTGCGCAAGGCCAATCTGGCGCGCTCCGATCTGCGCGGCGCCAAGCTGAGCCGCGCCAACCTGGCCGAGGCCAATATGGTCGGTGCGCTGTTGGGCGAGATCATCATTTCGACCAAGGCCCAGGGCGGAAAGGTGCGCGCCAACCTGGACCACGCGATCCTGCGTGACGCCCAGATGAACGGCGCAGACCTGCGCAATGCGGATCTGGAATCGGCCGACCTGCGCGGCGCTGATCTGCGTGATGCCGACCTGCGTGGCGCCAGCTTGCTGGATGCGGACCTGACCAATGCGGACCTGCGCGGCGCGAATCTGTCCGGCGCCGACAAGCGGGGCGCGGTGGGACTGCCCAGCGACATGGCCCGAGAAGACGACGTTATCGATTGATCCACCCGCCGCCAGCCCGTAGTAATCATCCCCATGGACTTTTCAAACATTCAGATCGACGAACGCACGATGATGAGCTTTGTGCTCATCGTCATCGCCTTTTATATCGGCCGCCAGTTGCCACGCTGGATGGCGGGTGTGCCCTACGTGAAACCGGATGCGGCCAAGGCGCAACTTGACCAGGATCCGGACACATTGGTCATCGATGTGCGCTCCCCCAGCCAGTTCACCGGCAAGGACGGGCATATCAAGGATGCCCTGAACCTGCCGCTGATCGACCTCATGGGCCGGGTCAAGCAGATCAAGGCTGATCTTGCCGACTACGCCGAAACCCCGGTGCTGGTGGTCTGCAAGACCGACCAGTTGTCGGCACGTGCGGCCCGCATCCTGCGCAAGAACGGCCTGACCAAGGTGGCGGTGCTGGCCGGTGGGCTGAAGGCCTGGAAAAAGGCGGGACAACCGGTGACGGTTGTCTGACAGGCCAGGCCTTTGAAATAGCGGACAATTGACCGTACCCAAGGCCCTGTGACACCCTGTGCGTCCTTCATCCACCGACGGACAGCCCGCCATGACCATCCCTGACGTTGACGCTCTCGCCGAACAGGTGCCTGACGGGGCACTATTGGCTTTGCCGCCTGATTACAGCTTCGTTCCCATGGCGTTGATCCGTGCCCTGATCCGCAAGGGCGTCAAGGATTTACACGTGCTCGCAGTGCCGATTTCGGGCATGGCGGCGGACCTGCTGATTGGTGCCGGCTGCGTCCGGCTGATGGAAGCGGCCGCGGTCAGCCTGGGCGAGGCGGGTTTGGCGCCCAGCTTCACCCGCGCGGTGCAGGACGGCAGCCTGAAAATGCGGGACAGCACCTGCCCGGCCATCCACACGGCCCTTCAGGCTTCGGAAAAGGGCGTGCCGTTCATGCCCTTGGGCGGCATCATCGGCTCCGACATCGTCAAATACCGCGACGACTGGAAGGTGGTCGACGACCCCATGGGCGCGGGTAACGGCAAGATTTTGCTGCTGCCGGCGATCAAGCCGGACGTGGCGTTGGTTCATGCGCCGCTGGCCGACAAGTATGGCAACGTCTGGGTCGGCAAGCGTCACGAGCTGTTCACCATCGCCCATGCGGCCAAGACGACATTGGCGACCTATGAGGACATTCACGACGGCGACCTGACCGCCGATCCCGTGCTGTCCGCGGGCACCATTCCCGCCATGTACATCGGCGCCATGGCCCAGGCCAAGGAAGGGGCCAAGCCCCTGGGCCTTACCGGCTGCTACCCCATCGATATGGATCACATCCGTGCCTATGCCAAGGAAGCGCGCAGCCAGGAAGGCTTCGATGCCTATCTGAAGCGCGAGGTTCTGGGGCGTCAGGCGGAGGCAGCGTCGTGAGCGAAGCCTATTCTTCCGAGGAATTCCTGATTTCCGTCGTCACCCGTCTGCTGCCGGAACGGGGCAACGGGGCCATCGGCGCGGCCTCGCCCATTCCCGGCGCGGCCGCCCTGTTGCAGCGCGAATTGACAGGCGGCGCCTTCCGCGTGTCGCTGATCCACGGGATCACAAACAACCCGTTCACGGATGGAGGGCGCGAACTGTTCGATGCGGCCGGGCAGGGGCGCATCGACGTGTTCTTCTTAGGCGGGGTGCAGATCGACGGCCAGGCCAACTTGAATCTCGTCGGTACCGGCGCATATCCGTCGCTCGACCGCCGGTTCCCGGGGTCGTTCGGGTCGGCCTACATGTATTTCACCGTGCCGCGTGTCATCCTGTTCCGTCCGGAACACACGCGCCGGGTGTTCGTCGACAAGGTCGATTTCATCAGCGCGCCGGGCATCAGCCCGCCCGATGTGCACCGGCCCGGCGGGCCGCATGCCCTGGTCACGGAACTTTGCGTCATGTCGTTCGATCGGGCACAGGGACGGTTCCGTCTTGAAAGCGTTCATCCGGGGCACAGCGTCGAGGAAGTGCGCGATAACACGGGCTTTGATTTCGATGTACCCGATAGTGTGCCGACCACACCGGAACCGGAGCCTGAGCGGCTGGACATCCTCCGCACCAAAATCGGCCGCGAGGTCGCCGGAACCTATCCGGATTTCGCTGAAAGAGTGTTGGGCTACCGCGGGAAGGCATCCGCCTGAGGCCGTGCCCAGAGGTGGCGACGGCGTCCTTCAGTTCCTGATTCCGCACGTTTTTGGTGGGTGGAACCTTTCCGTGACCCTTTGTCAGCGCGGCCTTCGGTCTATTAACCCTGTGCTTTCAATGGGTAATGGGGCGGGGTGCGCCGATTCCTCTATAGTATTTATTTTTGCCTTTTCTTGTGCCATATTTTAGGCGCTGACAGAACGTCGCAATTCAGAGCGGAGAAACGCTATGATTGATCAAGCTTCAAATCTCGCGTCATTTCCTTTGACGCTTGCGAAGCAGGTTTCTCAGAGTACTGAGAATCTGCTTCAACAAACTCGACAAGAGGTCGAGGAAGCTGTCGAGAGTGGTTACCGTTCTGAGGAACGGCAATCACTCGAAGAATCGACCTCTCCTTCGGCGGCCACTCAGCCGTCCCAGGACAGCAACTCCTCTGGTGAAGACCGCGGAAAAGACCCCGCGAATACGCCTACCGACGGCGGCAGTAATGCCGGCGCGGCCAGGGGCAATGTCGTCAACGATGTTGCCTGACACTCTTGCTCCCCCACTGTTTGGGGGGGGTGACAAATCACCGCTCCTAGGGGCGGTATTGTCTCAACCCTTGGAGACGTTCTGAAGGCACGGCTGAGCTCCCCCGGGATACCCCGGGGGGGCTCTTTCGTTTTCAGTATCTTCGCCCTCATTCATCCTGACGTTTCGGATCTGCTGGTGTTCGCGCCGGATGTTTCACCAAATGAAATGAAGTTTCATTTACTTCCGGCCCGGCGCTGTGCACTTTGCCGTGCCCATTCGGTCCGGCCATGTGACGGGACCCTCGGGCCAACCGGCAAAGGAGATATGTACCGTGGATTTTCGACTGACCGACGATCAGCGCCAGCTGCAGGAAGCCGCCCGCGCCTTTGCCCAGGGCGAAATGCGCGAGGTCGCCCGCACCCTTGAACAGGAAGATAAGGCGCTGCCCGCAGAATGGATCAAGCGCTACGCGGAAATGGGTTTTCTCGGCGTCAACGTGTCGGAGGACCTGGGGGGGCTGGGCCTAGGCAATCTGGAAGCCCTGATCGTGCTGGAGGAATTCGCCAAGGTCTCGCCCGCCGTCGCCTTTCCCATCTTCGAAAGCTCCGTCGGCCCGGTGCGTGCGGTCGAGCACTTTGCTCAGGCGGACCTCGCCAAGCAGATCGTGCCCAAGGTCTGTGCTGGCGAGATGGTCGTCGCCGTGGCCATGTCCGAGCCCGAGGCCGGGTCGGCCTTGACCGATCTGAAGACCCGGGCCGAGATCAAGGATGGAAAGATCGTCCTCAACGGTCAGAAGCGCTGGTGTTCGGGGGGCGGCCATGCCGACGCCTATGTGGTTTATTGCAAGCTGTCCGACGCCCCCGGCGCCAAGGGCATCGGCGCGGTGTTGGTGGAAAAGGACGCCAAAGGGCTCAGCTTCGGTGCACGCGAACGGCTTATGGGGTTCCGCGGCGTGCCGTCGGCCGACATCTTCTTCGATAACGTCGAGGTTCCGGAAGCCAACCTGATCGTTCCTGCCGGCGGGTTCAAGCAGTTGATGGAAGCCTTCGACCTGGAACGCTGCGGCAACGCCACCATGTGCCTGGGCATCGCCCAGTCGGCCCTGGACGAGGCGCTTGCCTATGTTCAGGAGCGCAAACAGTTCGGCAAGCCGCTGGTCGAGTTCCAGGCGGTGCAGATGAAACTGGCGGAAATGGCCCTGCGCTGCGAGGCCTCGCGCCTGCTGATCTGGCGCGCCGCGCAGAACGCCGCCGACGGCCTGCCGTCGATCCTCGATTCTTCCCTCGCCAAATGCTTCGCCAACGAGATGGTGCGCGACGTCACCGGGGCGGCCATGCAGGTCATGGGTGCCTATGGTTATTCGAAGGAATTCGACATGGAACGGCGCATGCGCGACGGCTGGGGCTGGGGCATCGCCGGTGGCGCCATCGACATCCAGAAGGTCAATATCGCCGCCGCCCTGGTCGGCCGTCGCTTCGACCAGCGGCGTTAGGGGAGGGCGAAGCCATGGCCGGACCCCTCGACGGTATCCGCGTTCTCGACTTCTCGCGCGTTCTCGCCGGGCCCTGGTGCGCCATGATTCTGGGTGACCTGGGGGCCGAGGTCATCAAGGTGGAAAGCCCGGAAGGGGACGACGTGCGCCATTTCGGCCCGCCGTTCCAGGCTGGTGAAAGCGCCTATTTCCAGGTCACCAACCGCAATAAGCAGAGCATTGTCATCGACCTGAAAACGGAAGAGGGCAGGGCCATCGCCCGTGACCTGGCGATGAAAAGCGACATCGTGGTGGAGAATCTGCGGCGCGGCGCCATGGAAAAATACGGCCTGGGGTACGAGCAACTCCGCGCCGACAACCCGGGGCTGATCTATTGTGCCGTGTCCGGTTATGGGCGCACGGGGCCGGCCGCGGAACGGGCAGGCTATGATTTCCTGATCCAGGCGGAAAGCGGCCTGATGTCCTTGATCGGCGGCGCCGACCAGCCGCCCATGAAGGTAGGTGCTGCCGTGACCGACATGGTCGCGGGCCAGGACGCGGTTGCGGGCGTGCTCGCAGCCCTGTTTCACCGGGAACGGACCGGCAAGGGGCAGCATGTGGACATCGCATTGTTGGACAGCGCCGTGGCGTTGCTGGCGAACCAGGGGGCGGCCTATCTGATGACCGGCGACCGGCCTCAGAGACTTGGCAACGATCATCCCTCGGTCTGTCCCTACCGGCCGTTCGACACGGCGGACCATCCCCTGGCGCTGGCGATCGGCGCCGACCGCCAGTTCCGCAAGTTGGCGGCGGCCCTGGGGCATCCAGACATGGCCGATGATCCACGTTTCGCAACCAACCGGGCGCGGGCCGAGAACCGTGTCGCGCTTTACGAGATCATGGAAGCCGCGTTCCGCACAAAGGGCCGAGACGAATGGTTGGTCGATCTGCATGCGGCGGGCCTGCCCGCGGGCGCCATCCGCACGGTCGACGAGGTGCTGGAAGCGCCGGAAGTGCACGCCCGGGATATGGTGGTCGAAGTCGACCACGCGACCATCGGCCGCGAGCGCATCATCGGCTCGCCGCTGAAGCTGTCGGAAACGCCGGTTAGCGTGCGCTCCGCCCCGCCGACTTTGGGTCAGCAGACGGCGGAGGTTCTCAAGGACGTGCTGGGCTGGGATGTCGACGACGCCGACGATTACGCGGCCAAGGTGAAGCCGGACTGAACCTTTAGCGGCTTCGCTTCAGGCAGTCGTGGAATGCCCGGCGCTTGGCGCGGGCCGCTCCTTCACGACCGTCATCGGCAAGACGTTGTTCCTCGCGCAGCAGGCGCAGACAATCGATCTGATCGGGCCGGGTGTCGGCGGGGGTGGTCTCTGCCTTCACGCCGTCGGCGCCATCCCGCGAGCGCACGGCGCCGCCATAGGTCTCGCGCCCGGTCGCGTTGCGGTAGAACAGTTCGTCCGGATGAACCCAGAATCCATGGGGCGTGGGGCACCAGGTATCGGTGATCGCACCACCAGGACCCGCCGTTTTGACCTGGCGGCAGCCCTCCGCATTCGGTGGGCCGACAAGGGTGGCGTTGCCCGAGGCGCCGTCGGGGCTGTGCCAGGGACGGGTCGTGTCGGTGTCACCCGCCGCTAGAACGGCCTGGATCGCCGCCTGTCGGGCCT
Organism: Rhodospirillales bacterium; assembly: GCA_048263775.1. Classification (GTDB taxonomy): domain Bacteria; phylum Pseudomonadota; class Alphaproteobacteria; order Rhodospirillales; family Casp-alpha2; genus UBA1479. Next base: position 149,288 of record JBLXDU010000003.1, on the reverse strand, counting down.
GCATGCCTTGAAAGGTCAGGCTGTGTTCCGGCGCTGTTGCGCAGGCAGACAGGAAAAACGCGGTCAAAAGTGCGGCGGTTCGGTGAAGATATTCAGCCATGCGCCGACATATAGGCACGCCGAACCGGCGGTTCTAGGACAATGGACCTTTGGGACAGATGGCGGCACCCAGGATTGGGCCGTGGTTCGGGGCCTGAACCAGGACCGCACAGCCCATGCCGTCACCGCGGGCCGCGTCGGCGGGCAGGTCGAGGACCGTCTGCGCACCGCGCCAAGTCCCCAGTTTTCGGGTCTCGCGTACGATATGGCGGCTGATCAACACTTTGCCGTGGTTTTCGCCCTTTTGGACCACCGTTTCGGCACGGTCCTGAAAACGGACGAGAATGATGTCGGCCACACCGGCGGCCCCTTCGGAGACCAATGCCTGAAACCGGCCGCCTTGGGCCGTGACGGCGACGGTTAATTTGCCCCTTGCCTTTGCTGCCTGATTCATGAGGTCGCCGATCTGACCGCGGTGCGATCCCACGCCCTCAAGCCGGCCGTCGATGATCATTTGCGGAGTGTAGACGCCCGATTGGCCGCGAATGGCGACGTTATAGAGGCGCTGGCGTTGCGTGTGTTCCGGCGCCGAGAACGGATCCTTCCACTGGCCATGCCACATGTAATTCAGGCTGTCCCAGTAATCGACGTGGAATTCCAGGGCGACAACGTCCGCGCGGTCGGCAAGTTCACCTAGGTATGCCTCCGCCGGCGGACATGAATAGCAGCCCTGCGACGTAAACAGCTCGACAACCACGGGCTTTCTGTCTTGGGCCGAGGCGGGGTTCGCGGTGATGAGCGTCACAGCAAGGGCCAGGACAGTGAATATAAGATGTTTCATGGATACGTTCCCGATTTCCTGACTGGCCCGGTTGCCTGTCAGGATGATTGGGGAACGTGAATCTCGTGTCAATTTAACCCCGATCGGCGTATGCTCAATTCATGGTGAGCCAAGTTCACAATTCCGCTGCGGCGCTGCCGCGCCCGACCACGCTCGGCGAAAAGCTGATGCGCGAGGCGCGTCAGGCGTTGGAAAATCCGGCGCAGTCCTTGGGCAGGCGCACGGTCGAAGATCGGATCGACCTGTCCACGGTCGATCTAGGAGACGGTAACAAAGCCGTGAACCTTGCTCGCGGTGGCCAGTTGGCCGATGAATTGCGCAGCGCCAAGCCGGAAGACTTGGCCGAGAAACTGGATAGCGGTCTGGCCGAAGGCTTCCATGCTGGCAACCTTTTCCGCAATGTGTTCCGCAGCCTGTTTGCCGCGTTCCGCGCCCGCTTCTGATTTCCCGTTCATGTGGTTGCAGAGGCCTACCGTTCGGCGGGCTTGACCTTTTTCTCTGCCTTTGGCACGAGAGTGCACGCGTGGCCCGGGATTCAGGTGCCGACGCCGTATCACGGGGACATGCCATGACATCCACGGAACGTAATTTGGCGCCGTCGCGCGCGCGCGTGATGATGACGCAACTCCCCCTGATCCGCATGCTGTCGCGGGCGACGACGCCGCACTTGGCCGCATTCGGCATGACACCCAATCAGGCAACCAGCTTGGGCCTGGCTTCTGGTCTGGCTGCCGCCGCCTGTTTCGCGTTCGGCTCGCCGGTCGTGCAGGTGCTGGGGGCAGGGATGTTCTTTCTTTATTACCTGTTCGATTACTGTGACGGCGAACTGGCCCGCCTGCGCGGCATGGGGTCGCGGTTCGGCGCCGCCTTCGACGATTTCACGGATTGGGTTGTCCACGCGGCTTTCTTCCTGGCCGTCGGCTATCACACGATGGCCGAGGCGGGGGATGTCTTGTGGATGTGGCTGGGGGGCGCGGCCGCTCTCGGCGGCACGATCAGCGCGGCCTTGCCGTTGGTGCTTGGCGGCGTGCCCGAGGGCGAAACCCAGGTCGCCCGTCTGTCCGACCTGGGCGGTGACGCCGGATGGCGCGATGTCGCCGTGTTCGCTTTTCGCGGATTGGCGCGCGCGGATTTCTGGCTGATCGTGGCGGGACTGGCGCTCGGCGGCTGGCTGTGGATTCTGCTTCCGGCCGCCGCCATCGGTGCGCAGGTGTTCTGGCTGCTCTACCTTAGCAAATCGGCGCGGCGCATCCTGACCTGACGCGCCGCCCGTCTATTGGGCGTAGGTGCGCTGCGGCGTGCCGAGGTCAAGGGTCAGGTCCGTCGGCGGGATGTAATAGTCCTGATAGTACATCGCCTCGCCATCCATCGAATATCCCACGACGTTCAGCACGGACGCCCTTTCGCCCTCGGGCCAGCGGCATTTCAGGGAAATATCCGCGGGCGGATCCTCGAACCGCATCAACTGCCGGCCCCGCTGCACGGCGAGGTGCTGTCCCCTGGCCATCATGTCTTTCAGGTTGATGCCGTTGAGGTCGGCCAAGGGGGTATCGACCAGTTCCGGAAAGCGGTCGGCCAGGGCATAGAACAGGTTGTAGACGTCGAATTGATCGGCGATCACCATCACGCGCTCGATCCGCACGACTTTTTCCGTGGTTTGGCCCAGATCGGCGGACCAGGGGCCGTGGTCGGCGGTGACGTCCCGGTGCAGCACACGGGTGGCGACGGGCATGAAGCTGCCGGGAGCACCCTCGACGTTCAGAAACCGCATGTGCCAGGGTTCATGGATCGGGCGGCTGAGGTCCGAGACGACGCTGCCGCTGCCCCGTCGCCGCTGAATGACCCCGGCATAGGCGAGATTACGCAGCGCCCGCTGCACGGTCCCCAAGCTGCAGGGGGTGGTCTGCACCAGTTCCGCCTCTGTCGGCAGCCGCGCCCCGGCAGCCCAGAAACCGTCTATGATCGATTCCGTGAACGCGCGGGACAGCTTTTCGTGTTTCGGCAGGTCCGATTCATCCGACCAGTAGCGTTTGACGAAATCCTCGGTCTTGCGCGTTGAAAAGCCAGCCATCCGTTCCCCCTTCAGCTGCCGCAGCGAATCACTTGCTTATCTTCCCCAGCCAGCACCGGCGGGACAAGGCAGCATTGACATAGTAAATTACTATGATGTAATTGCTATATTCTTATTTTTCGGCCCGGCCCGCAGATGCCTGCCGTCGCCGAAGCAAAGGAGGGCCAACGAGCCCTCGAGATTGGGAGGACTACCATGTTCAAGAAGATTACCGGTGTCGCCGCGGCGGCACTGATCGTTCTGTCCGGCACGTCGACCGGTGCTGATGCGGCCGAACGCCTGTCCCTGTCGTCCTGGGGCAGCCCCAAGCACTATCAGGTGGCGCAGTTCGTGCCGAACTTTCAGAAGCTGCTGAAGGAAAAGTCCGGCGGCGACATTCGCCTGAAGACCTTCGCCGGCGGCGAGATGGTGAAGCAGCAGTTCGTGGCCACCGCCGTGCCCCAGGGCACCGTCGATATTTCCCTGACGACCCTCGACAACTGGTCCGGCCGCGTGCCCGATGTGGGCATTCTCACGACGCCGCTGTGGGACAAGTCAATGGCTTGGACCCGTGACAACCTGAAGCCCGGCAATCCGATCTTCGATTACTTCGATGCCAAGCTGCGCAAGGAAGGGGCCCTAATCATCGCCATGTTCGATATCGGCCCGCCCGTCGTCAGCACCAACTTCAAGATCGAAGGTCCGGATTCGTTTAAGGACATGCCGATCCGCGCCTATTCGAAGGGATCGGCGCAGGTCCTGCAGGCGCTGGGCGCCGCGCCGACGATCATGGGCGTGGGTGATGTCTATTCCGGTCTGCAGCGTGGCACGGTCAAGGGCGCCATGGGCGGCCTTGGCGGCGCGGTCGGCCTGAAGCATTTCGAAGTCACGTCCAACATGTTCGTGCCGAACGGGGTGATGGGCACGCTCATCCATGCCTACGTCATGAACAAGGAAAAGTTCGAGAAAATGTCGCCGGCCAATCAGAAGGCGGTCATGGAAGCCGCCGGGGAAGCCCGCGACCATATGCAGCAGTTCGCGATCGACAAGCTGGCGAGCCTGCTGGATACCGTGCGCAAGAACGGTAACGAAGTGACGGCAGTGGAGCCGGGCAGCGATCTTTGGAACAAGTTCGCCAAGCGTCTGGAGCCGTTGACGGCCTCCGCGAAAGAGCAATACTCCAAGGAAGTTCAGGCCCTGCTCGCCAAGAACTGATGCTTTGAGGAGACGGGCCGCGTTGTGCGGCCCGTCTCCCGCATCCTTTGTCTGTCCCCAACGCCCGCTCCAAAGGAGAGGCCCGCGCGATGATCGGAATATTCCGAACGATCGGCCGAGGCATGACCGCCGTCTCGATCGCCTTGATGATCCTGCTGTGCGTTCCGATTACCTATGAAGCCGTTGCGCGGTTCTTCAACGCGCCGACGATCTGGGTTTTCGAAACCACGCTTTACGCCTTCATCCTTCTCGGCTTTTGCGGCAATGCGCTGGCCGTGCAATCCGGATCACACTTCCGCGTGGTCATGCTGCGGGAAATGTTCCCGTCCAAACGCCGGATGTTCGACCTGATCGCGCAGTTGTCGACGCTGGCTTTCGGTTTCTTGATCATCGCAACAGGCAGCTACTTCGTCTGGTATTCGGCCTCCAACGCCATCCTGTCGGCGACGTTGCTGGAGGTGCCCTTGTGGATTCCGCAGTTGGCGGTGCCGCTCGGCGGGATCGGGCTTGTCCTGCAGACGTTTGTTCAGATGGTCACCGGCGAGACGCCGGCCAGTGACGCCCATGGGATCGGGGAATAACCGATGCTGATGGATTTCATTTACGATCACGTCGGCTTCATCGCGATCTTCCTGTTGTTCTTCCTGATGGTGCTGTCGGTGCCGGTCTTCGTCGCCATGGGGCTGGCGGCCTTCGCGGCGGCGCTGCTGGTCGAGGACCCATTCCTTGCCTTCAGGAACTTCATCAACATCGCCTGGCAGGGGGCGTCGATCTTTGAATTGATCGCCCTGCCGCTGTTCATCTTCACCGGCACGATCATGCAGCGGACCGACGCCGGGCGCGACCTGTTCGAGGTCACCAAGGCCTGGACGGGATCGATCCCCAACTCGCTGGGCGTGGCGACCATCGCCGCCTGCGGCATCTTCGCCGCGATTTCCGGATCGTCCGTGGCGACGGCGGCGACCGTGGGCCTGGTGGCGATCCCGCTGCTGCTTGAAGAAGGCTATGGTGAGCGCCGGGCCGGTGGTTTCGTGGCGGGGGGCGGCACTCTCGGCATCATCATTCCGCCGTCGATCCCGCTGATCCTCTACGGCGTGATCACGGAAACCTCGATCGGTCAGTTGTTCATCGGCGGCGTGGTGCCCGGCATCATCATGATGAGCCTGTTCACCCTTTACGTCGTGCTGTCGCGGCCTCGGGTCATGGTCACCCATTCGGTCAGCTTGGAAGAGCGCATGGCAATCACCCGGCGGTCTTTGGGCGTGGTGCTGCTGCCGGTCGTCATCATCGTCGCGATCTATACGGGCGTGTTCACGCCGACAGAGGTCGGGGCCCTGTCGGTGCTTTATGTCTGCGCGCTCGGCTTCGCGCAGAAGAAGCTCAGCTTCGCCGACCTGAAGGCCGCCGCCGTCGTCGCGACGGGGGCGACCACGATGCTGTTCATGCTGATCGTGTTCGGCCAGTACTTCGCGCACTTCCTGACCTTCGAACAGGTGCCACAGGCCATCGCCGCCGCGATCATCGAAAACGCCAGCGGCATCTGGGCCGTCACCCTGATGATCATGGCCTATATCGTTCTCGGGATGTTTCTCGAAAGCGCGGCCATGCTGCTGATCTCGATCCCGATCTTCTTCCCCGTTGCCGAACAACTGGGAATGGATCCGATCGTGTTCGGGATTTTCGCCGCGATCTCCATGGAGATCGCGCAGATATCGCCGCCGATCGGCGTCAATCTGTTTACCATCCACGGCATTTCCAAGATCGATCTTTGGAAGCTTGCGCGCGGCGCGTTACCGTTCCTGCTGATCCAGATCGGCATGCTCTACCTCGTATACCTGGTGCCGGAAATCGTTCTCTGGCTACCGAATTCGATGAAATAGGAGACCCAGCCTTGAAGTTAACGGATGAAGAAAAGGCCATGCTGGCCGGCGAAATGGGCGCAGCGAAGCAGTGGGCCCTTGACCATCAGGTCAAGGTCGGCGGCATGTTCGACGCGGCCGACCTGGTGCCGGTCAGCCAGGCCCATATGATGGCGGACCCGGAATCCCTGGGCGAAGCCGGCGGTGATTTCTTGGAAGACATGGTAGCCAAGGGGGCGCGGGTCGCCATCCCGATGATCACCGATCCCCGGGGGGTCGATCTCAATCATTATCGGCCGCTGGGGCAGTCTGAGGAAATGGCCACGCTGGAGCGGCGCATGATCGCCGCCTGCGAAAAGATGGGCATCCTCATGACCAACACCTGCGTCAACTATCAGACGATCATGCCGCCGGTGCTGGGCGACCATGTCGCCTATGGCGATACCGGCGTGGTGATCTATTCGAACAGCATCTGCGGGGCGCGATCCAACTTCGAAGGCGGGCCTTCGGCGCTGGCCGCCGGGCTGACCGGTCGCACGCCGCGTTACGGCCTTCATCTGGACGAGAACCGCCGGGCAACCCGCCGTTTCGTGGTCCGTGAACAGCCGAAGGAACTGACGGATTGGGGCGTACTCGGCGCCTTGGTCGGCAAGCTGTCCGGGTCTTACTGGGCGGTGCCGGTGATCGAGGGGCTGGAGGTCGTGCCGACCTCGGACGAGGCCAAGCATATGGGGGCGGCCATGGCGAGTTTCGGCTCGACCCCGTTGTTCCATATGGCCGGGATCACGCCGGAAGCACAAACCCTGGCCGACGTCGGCGGCGACAAGCTGCCGGCCGAAGAGATCACCAAGGCGGATCTGGATGCGCTGCGCGCCGGGTTCGGCGGCAAGGGCGACAAGATCGATGTGGTCGTGTTCGCCGCACCGCAATTGTCGATCGTCGAGATGCAGGACCTTGCGACGCTCTGCGCCGGTAAGTCGTTCAAGTCGGCGGTGATCGTCTGCACGTCGCCGCAGGTCTATCCGGACGCGACCCGCATGGGGCTGATCGACACTATCGAAAGCACCGGCGCCAAGGTTCTTGAAGGGACCTGTTTCTATAATCAGTACGCCCGTGAGATCGGCGAGGCTAACGGCTGGACACGGCTGCTCAGCAACTCCGCCAAGATCGTCAACATCATCAGCGGCTACGGCTATACCCCGGCGCTGGCGAGCATGGAAAAGTGCGTCGCGTCGGCCGTTGCAGGAGAAATCGTATGACCAAGGAACTGAAGTGCCACAAGGGGATCGGCGACAAGGTGCAGGGCATTGCCCTGGTGGCCGACGACAACTTCTCGGCCCGCTATGACCTGGACCGCAAGAAGGGTGTGTTTTCCCGCCCGGCCCATAAGCTGTGCGGTGAGTCTTATCACGACAAAATTCTCGTTTTGAACACGTCCAAGGGCGGCGTGGCTTCGGCCTGGATGCTCCATGAAATGAAGTCGCGGAACATCTGCCCCAAGGCGATCCTGTTCAACACGGCCAACACCATCCTGGCTCAGGGGGCGGCGCTGGCCAACCTGACCATGTGCGACCGCTTCGCCGACGGCGACGTGACCACGCTGATCAAGACCGGGGATGAGGTCATCGTCGATCCGGAAAACGGTGTGGTGACGGTGCTGAACGGTTAGGAAAATCGATTAGGAAATTTGACCGGGCCTGATGCGCCTTCCCGTAATGGGAAAGGCCGTCAGGCCCGTTTCTTTTCCGGCCTCTTTTCCAGATAGGGGGCGAGGTACTGACCCGTGAAGCTGCCCTTGGTGCGGGCCACGTCTTCGGGCGTGCCTTGGGCGACCAACTTGCCGCCCTTGGTGCCGCCCTCGGGCCCCAGGTCGATGACCCAGTCGGCGGTCTTGATGACTTCCAGATTGTGTTCGATGACCACCACCGTGTTGCCCTGGTCGACCAGGGCTTGAAGGACTTCCAGCAACTTTCGGACATCATCGAAGTGCAGACCGGTGGTCGGCTCGTCCAGAATGTAAAAGGTCTTGCCCGTGGCACGGCGCGCCAGTTCCTTGGCCAGTTTCACGCGCTGGGCCTCGCCGCCCGAAAGCGTCGTCGCCTGCTGGCCCAGGTGGATATAGCCCAGGCCGACGCGTTTCAGGGTTTCCATCTTGTCGCGGATCGCCGGCACGGCTTTGAAGAAGTCGGCCGCTTCCTCGACGGTCATGTCCAGGACCTCGGCGATGGATTTGCCGCGGAACTTGATGTCCAGGGTTTCGCGGTTATAGCGCTGACCCTTGCAGACGTCGCAGGTCACGTAGACGTCGGGCAGGAAGTGCATTTCGATCTTGATCAGGCCGTCGCCCTGGCAAGCTTCGCAGCGCCCGCCCTTGACGTTGAAGGAAAACCGACCGGCCTTGTAGCCGCGGGTCTTGGCGTCGGGCAGGTTGGCGAACCAGTCGCGGATCGGTGTGAAGGCGCCCGTATAGGTCGCCGGGTTGGAGCGCGGCGTGCGGCCGATGGGTGACTGATCGATGTCGACAACCTTGTCGATGAACTCAAGCCCTTCCAGGGCATCGTGCTCGCCCGGATGTTCGCGCGCCCCGTTGAGGCGCCGCGCCAGGGCCTTGTACAGCGTTTCGATGACCAGGGTCGACTTGCCGCCGCCGGATACGCCGGTGATGCAGGTCATGGTGCCGAGCGGGAAATCTACGTCCAGGTTGGCCAGGTTGTTCGCCTTGGCCCCCCGCAGCTTCAAGGCTTGGCCCTTCTTGCCGGGACGGCGCCGGGCGGGCAGGGGAATCTGCTCAATCCCGGTCAGGTACTTTCCGGTCAGGCTGTCCGGCGATTTCATGATGTCCTCGGCCGTGCCGGTGGCGACCACGTGGCCGCCGTGCACACCGGCGCGGGGGCCCATGTCGATGATCCAGTCGGCGGCGCGGATGGCGTCCTCGTCGTGTTCGACGACAATCACGGTGTTACCCAGGTCGCGCAGGCGGAACAGAGTCGCCAGCAGGCGCTCGTTGTCGCGCTGGTGCAACCCGATGGAAGGTTCGTCCAGGACGTAGAGCACGCCGGTCAGGCCGGAGCCGATCTGCGACGCCAGTCGGATGCGCTGGCTTTCGCCGCCGGAAAGCGTGCCCGAGGCGCGCGACAGGCTGAGGTATTCCAGCCCGACGTTCATCAGGAAGCCCAGGCGGTCATTGATCTCGCGCAGGATGCGCCGGGCGATCTCCTTGTGCTGACCTTTCAGCTTTTTCTCCAGCCCCGCGAACCAGGCATGGGCATCGGCGATGGACTGGTCGGCGACCTCCGAGATGTTGAGGCCGTCGATCTTGACCGCCAGCGCCTCGGGCTTGAGGCGCAGACCGCCGCAGTCGGAACAGGTGGTGACGGTCTGGAAGCGCGACAGCTCGTCGCGCACCCAGCTTGAATCGGTTTCGCGCCAGCGCCGCTCCATGTTGGGGATCACGCCCTCGAAGGGCTTGGTGATGTCGTAGGACCGCTTGCCGTCATGGTAATGCATTGTCACGTCGGTGGTGCCGGACCCGAACAGGATGATTTCCTTCACCTTGGCGGGCAGCTTGGTCCAGGGGGCCGACAGGTCGAATTCGAACTGGGCACTCAGGCTTTTCAGGGTCTGGTCGTAATACTTGGACGACGAATTGGCCCAGGGGGCGACGGCGCCGCTGGCCAGGGTGCGTTTTTCGTCGGGGATCACCAGTTCCGGGTCAAAGAACATTTCCGTGCCCAAGCCGTCGCAGGCCGGGCAGGCGCCGAACGGGTTGTTGAAGGAAAACAGCCGGGGTTCGATCTCGTCGATGGTGAAGCCCGACACGGGGCAGGCGAACCGCGCTGAGAACACCGTGCGTCCGGCCGGCACATGGTCCTGAATGCCGCCCTTGCGGGCACCTTTCTTGGACTTGTTGGTTTCCTTGGACGAGGCGTCACCCTTGGCGGCGTCGGCGTCGTCCGCATAGGCGATGCCGTCGGCCAGTTCCAGCGCCGTTTCCAGGCTGTCGGCAAGGCGTGCCTCCAACCCTTCGCCGACCACCACACGGTCGACCACGACCTCGATGTCGTGCTTGAACTTCTTGTCCAGGTCCGGCGCTTCGTCGATGTCGTACAGTTCGCCGTCGATGCGGATGCGCTGAAACCCCTTCTGCGCGAAGGCGGAGATTTCCTTTTTGTATTCACCCTTGCGGCCGCGCACGACGGGAGCCAGCAGATAAAGCCGCGTACCCGGTTTCATGGCCATGATGCGGTCGACCATTTCCGACACGGTCTGGCTTTCGATCGGCAGGCCCGTGGCCGGCGAATGAGGCACCCCGACCCGCGCGAACAGCAGGCGCATGTAGTCGTAGATTTCCGTGACCGTGCCGACGGTGGAGCGCGGATTGCGCGACGTCGTCTTCTGTTCGATGGAAATGGCGGGGCTGAGGCCGTCGATATGGTCGACGTCGGGCTTTTGCATCAGTTCCAGGAACTGGCGCGCATAGGCGGACAGGCTTTCCACATAGCGGCGCTGGCCTTCGGCATAGATGGTGTCGAAGGCGAGGGACGATTTACCCGATCCCGACAGTCCGGTGATGACCGTCAGGCTATTGCGCGGCATCTCCACGTCGACGTTGCGGAGATTGTGCTCCCGGGCGCCGCGGACGGTAATTTTTTCCATGAGTGTTCCGAGTGCCATCCGTCAGAAGGAAGGGCGGAAGGTGCTGTTTTCACAAGCGCTGAGTCATATAGGGGCCCGCGTCCGACGTAAAGCATGACTCTCTTGAGAATAACTTCACTAAAATAGTTCGTGAAAATTCACAAAAAAATACACCAGAAACATAATCTTGAACGTTTTTACGTGAATTAAATTTCGAACATGAATAAAATATGAGGGTCAAGCAAGGAGGCGCCTCCCTTGAAACCGGCAGCGCTGCCACGATCGAATGGAGGCACATATGACACAGGACGATAAAACGGCTCTCAAATGGACGCTCGCGTTCACGGCCTTGGTCCTTATCCTTGGTTTCGGTGCTTACGCGGCTGGCTGGCTGACCCAGTAATCGCGTAGACGCCATCTGAATCACACCAACGGAACTTGCGCCGGCCCCTTTGGGTCGGCGTTTTTTTTCTGCCTGGCCAAGAGCACGGGCAGAAGGCCATGGGCGTTTGCAAATCGGCTCCGGTGATTTAAAAGGGCCGGATTGAAACGCCCGGCCGAGGACCCCGCCATATGCCCAGCGACAGCGACGCGCAATTCGACAAGGCGGACATGATCCTGTCCAATGCCTTGCAGGAATTCATCAGCGCCGGCGTCAGCCAGGAAGTCTATGGCATGGCGATGCTGGAGATCGGCATCCTGGCTCTGGTCAAACTTGACGAGAGCGAGGAACGCATCGCCGCCCTGGTCGCCGATTTCATCGCCCGGGCGCGCCAGGGTGGGCCGCAGGCACCGGCGCCCCGGGCAACAGACACCTAGCCGCGGCCGGACGATTCCGGCTAAAGTTCGCTTTCCTCCCAGGGGGGGCGGAACAACCACCAAGACACAGCAAGAACGAGGATTCCGATGGCAGGAAGCGTCAACAAAGTTATTTTGGTCGGCAATCTCGGCCGCGATCCCGAAGTCCGGTTTTCCCAGTCCGGCCAGAAGATCGTCAACATGTCCATCGCCACGTCGGAAACCTGGAAAGACAAGCAGTCCGGGGAGCGCAAGGAAAAGACGGAATGGCACCGTGTCGTGGTGTTTGACGAGCGGCTTGCCGACGTCTGCGAGCGGTACCTGAAGAAAGGATCCAAGGTCTATCTGGAGGGCACGCTGCAGACCCGCAAGTGGACCGGCAATGACGGGGTCGAGAAATATACGACCGAGGTCGTTCTGCCTCGGTTCAACGGCGTCATGACCATGCTCGACGGCCGCGGCGAAGGCGGCGGTGGTGCAGGTGGCGGCTACGGTGGGTCCGACGACAGTGGATCGAGCTGGGACGGCCCGGGCAACGACAGCTCTGGTGCAAGTGGCGGTGGCGGCGGTCGCGCCGATCTGGACGACGAAATTCCGTTCTGACGGTTGCCGAGGTGGGCCGCGATAAACAACCGATGCCATTGGGGGACGGTTGAAGGAAGCAGGCGAGGCGTTGAATGACGACCCAAGGGAGCACGACGGTTCCCCCGCGCCAGGGCGTGCGCCTGCGCTTCGTTTTGGCGGTCGTGTTGATCGTTGTCGGTTCGGTGCCGTCTGTCATCCTGGCGTCCTGGCTGCATGCCCGCGCCATTGATATTCAGGTTGACGACGTATCGCAGCGCTCCCTGCTGCTGGCCAAGACCCTGGCCCGGTTCATCGCAGGGGACCTGAACGAGTTTCAGCACACTTTGGACGCTCTGACGACGCAATACCCCCTGTCTGCGTTGCCCAAGGCGCTGATCGACAGCGCCAATCATCGGGGAATGTCGGCCATCTGCCTGTTGAGCGGACTGCGCCAGCCTCAGGATTCCGTCGTGATTTCCGGCACGGCTTCCTGCCTGCCGAGGGACGAAAACCGCATGTGGCGCGACGTCCGGTCGCGCTTGCCCGCAACGGGCGGTGGCGTCGTGTTTTCCGAGGTTCTGGCGGACAGCGACGGTCAGCCCGCTGTGTTCGCCGTCAATTTCCGCGCCGGTCTGCCGCTTGCCGCGGCGCGCATGTCGCTTGACCGGTTGCGCGAACTGCGGCGCTCCATCGTGTTTGGCGAAAAGGGACACGCAGCCATCGTCGACCACCGTGGCAACATCGTGTCCCACCCGCGCCCCGATTGGGAAGCGGCGGTCAAGAATATCGCGACCATCGATCCGGTCGCGCGTATGATGAAGGGGGAATCCGGCGTTTCCCGATTCCATTCGCCCGCCGCCAATCTGAAGATGATCGCCGGTTTCGCCTCCGTTCCAGGCGCCGGTTGGGGGGTCATGGTGCCCCAACCGGAACAGGAACTGGCGTTCCATGCCGAAGACATCCAGAAAAGCACCCAGATCGCCCTGATCGTCGGGGTTCTGGTCGCCGGCGGGCTTGCCTGGTGGCTTGCGGGCTGGCTGACGGCCCCCATCGCGCGGATCGAAGCGGCGTCGCGCCGTCTCGCAGCGGACGAGCCGCCGGGCTCCGTTGACGCGGAAGGCTTCCTGGTTCCCGCCGAAGTCGCCTCCCTGGCGGCTAATTTCACGACCATGGCCGACCGCATGCAAACCCGCGACCGGGAGCGCGAGCGCATCGTCGACGACGTGCGCCAACTGAAAAACGAGCTGGAGCAACGGGTCGCCGACCGCACGCTTGAACTGACCATGGAGATCAACGAGCGCGACCGCGCGGAAAAGGAGTTGCTGCGCTCCAAGGCCGAGGTCGAATACGCCAACCGCGCCAAGACCGAGTTCCTGGCCCATATGAGCCACGAGCTGCGCACGCCGCTCAACGCGATCCTGGGCTTTGCCGAGGTTGTGCGCGACACCGACCCGGCCCTGGCGAAGCCCGACCAAACCCGCCAGTACGTGCAATACATCTATGATTCCGGCAGCCACCTGCTGACCCTGATCAACGACCTGTTGGACATTTCACGGATCGAGGTCGGCGCGATGGCCCTTGAGGTTCAGACGGTCGATCTGCGCGAGGCCGTCGAAAGTTGCGTCACCATTGTCTCCGAGCGGGCGTCCAAGACCGGGCTGAAGCTGGTTTCGGAGCTGCCGGACGCCCCAGGCACCATCGAGGCTGATCCCACCCGTCTGCGCCAGATTCTGCTGAACCTGATGATCAATGCGGTCAAGTTCACCCCCAAGGGCGGCACGGTCAGCCTTCAACTGCGACGCATGTCCGATGGAGCGGCCGAATTCGTCATCAGCGATACAGGCATCGGCATCGCGCCCGAGGACATGTCGCGGATCATGGAACCGTTCAGTCAGGCGCGGCACAGCCACGTGTCGAAGAGCGAGGGAACGGGCCTGGGCCTGCCCCTGGCCAAGGCCTTTGCAGAGCTTCACGGCGGCAGCTTGAGGGTCGAAAGCCGCCTCGGCAAGGGGACCACGGTGCGGGTCATTATCCCGGTTGCGCCGCCGCCTCAGGAAGACGTTGCTAATATATTGAATTAAAAAAGAAAATTAATCAGAAAATCGGGCGATTTGAGGGCCTGATCGAGTTGTTCCCGCAGTGCCGATCTGCTAGAATTACCGCTGTGTTACCCGGAACCGGATGTGCTGGCCTTTGTGGCCTGTAATTATCTGAAAAATCAGGAAAAATTTCTTTGACACCCCCCGACGATCTGCCGCCAGACGGCGCTGAGCCGCTGCCGCCCGATTCGGACGTAAGTCTTATCGCTATCGAAGACGAAATGCGTTCGTCCTACCTCGATTACGCCATGAGCGTGATCGTCAGCCGGGCGCTGCCGGACGTGCGCGACGGCCTGAAACCGGTGCAGCGGCGCATCCTGTTTTCCATGAAGGAAAACGGCTACGAGGCGGGTAAGCCCTACCGTAAATCCGCGCGTATCGTCGGTGACGTCATGGGTAAGTATCACCCCCATGGCGACCAGGCGATTTACGACGCCATGGTCCGCCTGGCGCAGAATTTCTCCATGCGCCTGCCGCTGGTCGACGGGCAGGGCAACTACGGCTCCATGGACGGCGACCGTGCCGCCGCCATGCGGTATACGGAGGCGCGCCTGGCGCGTTCCGCCCATGCCTTGTTGGAGGATATTGACCGGGAAACGGTGGATTTCCAGCCCAACTACGACGAATCCTCGCGCGAGCCGGTGGTTCTGCCGGCGGGTTTCCCGAACCTTCTGGTCAACGGGGCGGCGGGCATCGCCGTCGGCATGGCGACCAACATTCCGCCCCATAACTTGGGTGAAGTGATCTCGGCCTGTTGCGCTTATATCGACAATCCCGACATCACCATCGACGAGCTGATCGCCAACCATGTGCAGGGCCCGGATTTCCCCACGGGTGCGCAGATTCTCGGCAAGCAGGGCATCCTGTCCGCCTATCACACGGGGCGGGGTTCCGTGGTCGTGCGCGGCAAGACCTCGATCGAGGAAATCCGCAAGGACCGTTTCGCCATCATCGTTCACGAGGTTCCCTATCAGGTGAACAAGGCGCGCATGATCGAGATCATGGCCGAGGCCGTGCGCGACAAGAAGATCGAGGGCATTTCCGACCTGCGCGACGAGTCCGACCGCGACGGCGTGCGCGTGGTCGTCGAGATCAAGCGCGACGCCGAGCCCGAGGTCGTGCTGGCCCAGCTGTACCGTTTCACGCCGCTGCAGACGTCGTTCGGCGTCAATATGCTGGCCCTGGACCAGGGCCGGCCGAAGATGATGAACCTGAAGGACATCATCGTCGCCTTCGTCGCCTTCCGCGAAGAAGTCATCCGCCGGCGCACGATCTTTGAATTGGCCAAGGCGCGGGAACGCGCCCACGTGTTGGTTGGCTTGGCCGTCGCCGTGGTCAACATCGACGAAGTCATCGCCCTGATCCGCGCCGCCAAGGATCCGCAGACGGCGCGCGAGCAGTTGATGGCCCGCGATTGGCCGGCCGACGAGATCGAACCCATGATCCGCCTACTGGACGAGCCCGGCCGCGCCGTGGTCGACGGCGTTTACAAGTTGTCGGAGGAACAGGCCCGGGCGATCCTGGAACTGCGCCTGCATCGCCTGACCGGGTTGGAGCGGGACAAGATCGGCGGCGACCTGAAAGAACTGGGTGCGCAGATCAGCCATTACCTGGAACTGCTCGCCTCGCGCGAAATGCTGTTCAAGCTATTGCGCGACGAACTGGTCGAAATGAGCGAGAAGTTCGCCGACCCCCGGCGGACGACGCTGGAAGACGACGAGTTCGAACATGACCTCGAGGATCTGATCCAGCGCGAGGACATGGTCGTCACCGTGACCAACGCGGGCTATGTGAAGCGCGTGCCGCTGTCGACCTACCGCGCGCAGCGGCGCGGCGGTAAGGGACGGTCGGGCATGGCGACCCGCGACGAGGATTTCGTCAGCCAGGTGTTCGTCGCCAATACGCACACGCCCATGTTGTTCTTCTCTTCCGCGGGCATGGTCTACAAGATGAAGGTGTATCGCTTGCCCGTCGGCACACCGCAGGCGCGCGGCAAGGCGTTCATCAACCTGCTGCCGCTGAAAGAGGGCGAGACGATTTCCACCGTCATGCCGCTGCCCGAGGACGAGGAAACCTGGGGCGATCTGTTCGTGATGTTCGCCACGGCGTCCGGTTATGTGCGGCGGAATGCGTTGTCCGATTTCACGGACGTACGCTCCAACGGCAAGATCGCCATGAAGTTCGAAGGCGATTATGCGGAGGATAAGCTGGTCCGTGTGCGTGTCTGTACGGAAGACGACGATATTCTGCTGTCGGCTGCCGGCGGCAAGTGCATCCGCTTCCCCGTTCCCGACGTGCGGGTATTCTCCGGCCGTTCGTCCCACGGCGTGCGCGGCATGCGCCTGCCTAAGGGGGACGAGCTGATCGCGCTTTCCGTGGTCCGCCATGTGAAGGTCGACACGGAAGATCGCGACGCCTATCTGCAGGCCCGCAATGCGGCCCGGCGCCTGAAGTCCGGCGATTATTCGGAGCGGCCCGAGGACAAGGCCCGCGACGAGGAACTGGCGGCCCGTCTGGAAGAACCCAAGTTCGCTGAAATGGTCGAGAACGACCAGTTCATCCTGACCTTGACCGATGACGGCTACGGCAAGCGCACGTCCGCCTATGAATACCGGATTTCCGGGCGCGGCGGGCAAGGGGTCGGCAACATCAACGTGGAACGCGCGGGCAAGCCCGACGCCCGCGTGGTCGCCGCCTTCGGCGTGCTGGAGGAAGACCAGCTTGTCATGGTGTCCAACGGCGGCCAGATCATCCGCGTGCCCGTGGACGGCATTTCCATCTATTCGCGGTCATCGCGCGGTGTACGGGTGTTCAACACGGCAGAGGACGAACATGTGGTCTCCGTGTCGCGTCTGCGCGATGTGCAGGACGACGGCGAAGACGACGACATGGAAGACGGCGAGGGCGAAACCGCCGAAGCGCCCGATTCCGCGCCGGAAGAGGCATCAGCCGATACCCCGGACGATTCTCCCGAGGCCCCTGAAGAGGAGCAGCCCTGATGCCCGGCCATCGCGGCGTTTACCCCGGCACCTTCGACCCGGTGACCAAGGGGCATATGGACATCATCACGCGGGGGGCCCGGGTGGTCGACGAACTGGTCGTCGCCGTCGCCGTCAACGCGGGCAAGGGACCTTTGTTCACACTTGAGGAACGGGTTGCCATGCTGGAGGCCGAAATCGCGGCCCTCGACCCCGGGATCGCGGCGCGGGTCGAGGTTAAACCCTTCGACAATCTGCTCATGGAATTCGTCGGTCAGGTTGGCGCATCGCTCATCGTTCGCGGGCTGCGCGCCGTGTCCGATTTCGAATACGAATTCCAGATGGCGGGCATGAACGCCCGCCTCAATCCCAAGGTGGAAACCGTGTTCCTCATGGCGTCGGAACGTCATCAGTTCATCTCGTCGCGTTTCGTCAAGGAAATCGGCTCCCTCGGCGGCGATGTCGGCCATTTCGTCTCGCCGACGGTCAAGGAGCAGTTGATGGTGCGCTTCGCAGAGCGCAAGAACGCGGCCGACTGACGCCCTTCCGCTCGGGCGTCATGCGAAAACCTGGAAAAAAGCGGTATACAGCGTTGACCTAGGGGCCTTTGGCCCGTAATTTCCCGCCTGCCTTGCCGGGCACCGCCCGGCGAAGGCCCCGAAAACCGATATGCGCGCTTAGCTCAGTTGGTAGAGCAACTGACTTTTAATCAGTAGGTCGCAGGTTCGATCCCTGCAGCGCGTACCATCCTCCCCCGAGATTCCGGTAAATTGACGGCGCGGCTTGAGATGCATCAAGTCGCGGCCCGCCGATCTGCGCCATAGTCGCAGTCGTGGCGGCGTTCGATCTTCAACTTGAACTTGCGGTCGGCGAAGGCCACATGATCGGCGCAGGCGGGGCATGACAGCCCAACAGGCCCCCGCGGGCGCCCGTTGGCAAGCGAGGAGACGCAACATGGCCATCAGGATCGCGAATTCGGAAGCCATCCCACGGTATGCGGATTGGTCGGGGCCTGCATTATTCAGCCAGGGTTTCCGGCCGTTCTTTCTGGCGGCGGGGCTGTCGGCGGTGGTTTACGTCGCGTTATGGATTGCCGTTCTGTCCGGTGACATCGCGGTGCGCACGGTATTTTCGGCCGTTCAATGGCATGCCCATGAAATGACGTTCGGCGTTATCGCCGCTGTGGTGACCGGGTTTCTGTTGACCGCCATTCCCAACTGGACCGGGCGGATGCCGTTGCAAGGCTGGGGGCTAATCGCCCTGTTCGGGCTGTGGCTGGCAGGGCGTGCGGCGGTGGCTTACAGTGCCGTCCTTGGCGTGCTGCCCGCCGCGGTGATCGACGGCGCGTTTCTGCCGGCCTTGATGGCGGTGGCGCTCCGCGAAATTCTTGCCGGGCGCAACTGGCGCAACCTGCCGGTCGTCGGCGCGGTCGGTGTTCTGGCGATCGCCAACGGCCTGGTTCATGCCGAGGCGGCGGGCGTGGCGTTGCCCGACGGAATCGGTGCGCGCCTGGGTGTTGCCGTGATCGTCATGCTGATCTGCCTGGTCGGGGGGCGAATCATTCCCAGTTTCACAGGCAATTGGTTGGCGAAGAACCGGCCCGATATTGCGCGACCGGCACCGTTCGGCGGATTCGACCGTGGCGTGTTATTGGCGACCCTGGTCGCCCTGGCGGGCTGGGTCGCCGTGCCGGATCACGCGGTGACGGCCTATGTCCTTTTGGGCGCCGGCGGATTGCATGTCATCCGGTTGGGACGTTGGAAAGGCGTGGTCTGCCTGCGGGACCCCCTGGTCTGGAGCCTGCATGCCGGATATTTGTGGATTCCGATCGGACTTCTATTAATGGGGGCGGCTGGAATTGCCGAGGGTGTGCCGCAAACGGCAGGCCTGCACGCCCTGACGGCGGGCGCCATGGGTGGCATGGTGTTGGCTGTGATGACCCGGGCGACCCTGGGGCATACGGGCCGCGCACTGGCCGCCGACGGTGCCACGGCAGCCATCTATATCTTCGTGTTCCTGGCCGCGGCGACCCGAGTCCTGGCGCCCTTTACGGGCGATTATCACCTGATGCTGACCCTGTCGGGGGGGCTTTGGTGCGCGGCATTTACCCTGTTTGTCCTTCGTTACGGGGCGATCCTGTGCGGTAAATGACCGCCCGGTAGCACCGATCGACGGCCGGGGCTGCGGAAAATACCCCCTTAATCCCAATGGCTTGTCTTGCGTTGCGGCTTTTCATGACCAGCGCGCGAATACATAGCTATGATCTCTGAAAGAGATATCTGATTATTTTTGCACAGATACGTGCAAAAATTTTGAATTGCCGTTCAAATTAATTCAAGGCACCGTTTCCGTAACACGCACCAAAAAAACGGGTGCTCACAAGGGGGCCAACACGGCATGGAACTTGTCATCGCACTTGGGATGAACGGCATCGTTTGGGGGCTGATCATCGCATTGATCGCCCTGGGGCTGTCGATCATCTTCGGGCTTCTCGACATCATCAACATCGCGCACGGCGATTTCTTCATGGTCGGCACGGTTCTGGCCTGGTTCGTGTTCGATACAACGGGCAACTACTGGCTGGCATTCGCCATCGTGCCGATCCTGGGCTTCGCCATCGGCGCCGTGATCGAATACACGGTGATCCAACCGATCAAGAACGCGGCGGCGCTGTCTATCGTCGCGACCTTCGGGTTGTCGATCATCCTGCAGGAAAGCGTGCGGGCGACCTTCGGCGCGACGCCGGCCCGCCTGACGGCCCCCATCGAGGAAACGGTGCCGCTGTTCGGCCTGGAATATGAAGTCTACCGCCTGTTCGCGGCCCTGTTGTCGATCGCCGCCATTGGCTGCTTCTTCCTGTTCCTGCACCGCACCAAGCTGGGCACCTGGATGCGCGCCGTGCGCTTCGATCCGGAAACGGCAACGGCCATGGGCATCCCGGCCCGCCGTGTCTACATGGTGACCTTCGCCATCGGCTTCGCCATGGCGTCCCTCGGCGGCGTCGTCGCCGGCCCGATCACCACCGTCGATTTCCAGGCCGGTGTCGATATCCTGCCGTTCTGCTTCATGGCCGTCATCATCGGCGGCCTCGGCAACCTGGAGGGCACGGTCGCGGCGGCGGTCATGCTTGCCTTCTTCGAAGGGGTGATGGCCAGCTTCGTGGATCCGACCCTGGCTCGCATCGGCTCGCTCTGCCTGATGAGCGCCGTTCTGCTGGTTCGTCCGCACGGTATCTTTTCGGGGTCGACCCGATGACGGCGGCGGCAATCAATCGTCTGGGGTTTGCCGTGGTGGCCCTGCTGACTCTCACGGCGCCGTGGTTCCTGCCGCTCCTGGTCGACAGCTTCTGGGTCGATATCTATTCCGAGATGCTGATCTGGTCCTTGCTGGCGGCCAGCGTGAACCTGCTGTTCGGCTATGTCGGTCTGCTGTCCTTCGGTCAGGCCCTGTTCTTCGGCATGGGCATGTACGGGGTCGCCATCGGCGTGGCCAAGCTGGGGTTGGGCTTCTGGCCCGCCTTCGGGCTCGGCGTCGTCATGGCGACGGCGATGGCCCTGGTCGCGGGGGCGCTCGCCGTGCGCCTGACCTGGCATTACTTCGCGATCATCACCGTCGTGTTCTCGCTGATCTTCTATTTCGCGGCCCTGTCGTGGAAGCCGCTGACCGGCGGCGACGACGGCCTGTCCTTCACCATGCCGCCGATCGTCAGCATCGGCGAGTGGGAACTGTCGCTGACCGACCCCACGATTCAGTACTACTTCATCATCACCGTCGTCGGCATCTGCTATGCACTGATGGGGGTGATCCTGAAAAGCCCGCTTGGTTCGGCCTTTCGCGCGGTCAAGGAAAACGACCATCGCGCCGCGCTGATCGGGCTCAACGTCTATCTGATCCGCCTGACCGCCTTTGTCATCGCCGGCTTCATCGCCGGGACCGCGGGGGCGCTGTTCGCCTTCTTCGGCCGCTACGCCTCGGCCTCCTATATGTTTTATCACGTGTCGGGGGAGGCCGTTGTCTGGGCCATCATCGGCGGGGCGGGCACGCTGCTTGGTCCCGTGGTCGGGACCTCGTTGCTGATCGTCCTGCGTGAGGAACTGTCCCACGCCTGGGAACACTATCTGATCCTGGTCGGCATCATCGTCATTCTGGTCGTGATCTTCGCGCCCAAGGGCCTGGGCGGCCTGTGGCAGGCCCTGGTCCGTCGCATCGCGCGCCCGGAAACGCCCCCGCCCAGTACCGATGCGAAAGGGGAGGACAAGCCATGACCGTGACCCCGATCCTGGAAATCGACGGCATCGAGAAACATTTTGGCGGATTGGCCGCATTGGGCGGTGTTCATGCCACGGTCGACAGCGGCAAGCTGACGGCGGTCATCGGCCCCAACGGGGCGGGCAAGACGACGCTGTTCAATGTCGTCACCGGCATTCTGACCCCATCGGCCGGCGCCATCCGTTTCATGGGCAAGGACATCACGGACTGCTCCGTGCATGAGATCAGCCGCCTGGGCCTGGCGCGCACCCTGCAGATCAAAAGCGTGTTTCACGGCATGACCGTGCGCGAGAATCTATGGATCGCGGCGCAATCTCGCCTTGGCGTGTTCCGGCCGTTCACCGCGATGAAGGCCTGCCGGGTGGCGAACGAGCGGGCGGATGCCTTGCTTGAGGAACTGCAATTGACCCATCTGGCCGGGCAGGAGGCCGCCAACCTGTCCTACGGTGACGTGGCGCTGCTGGAAATCGGCATCGCGCTGGCGACCGAACCGAAACTGTTGCTGCTGGACGAACCGATCTGCGGCATGGGCCCGGCCGAGACGGAACGTACCGTCGAGAAAATCCGCGAACTGTCCAAGCGCATCGACATCGTGATCATCGAACACGACATCGAGGTCGTGTTCGACATTTCCGACGACATCATCGTCATGGCGCTGGGCACCGTGCTGGCGCGCGGCACACCGGCCGAGATTTCCGAAAACGCCGACGTGCGCGCGGCCTACCTGGGGGATGACGATGCTTGAGCTGAACGCCGTCCACGCCCATTACGGCAAGGTCCACGTCCTGCAAGGGACGTCGCTGCAGGTGCAATCCGGCGAAGCGGTCGGGCTCCTGGGTCGCAACGGCGTTGGAAAGACGACGACACTGAAAACCATCATGGGCCTGGTCAAGGCGAGCGGCGGCGAGATCGTGTTCGACGGCCGCAGCCTGACCGATATCGCACCGCATACCATTCCCGGCACCGGGATCGGTTACGTACCGCAGGGGCGGGGCATTTTTCCCTCGCTGTCCGTGAAGGAGAACCTGGAGATCGGACTGACCAAGGCGCCGCCGTCGCAGGTCTTTGATTATGTGTTCGACCGTTTTCCCCGCCTCAAGGAACGCCTGAGCCAGCCGGGCGGCACGTTGTCCGGCGGTGAGCAGCAGATGCTCGCCATCGCGCGCTGCCTCGTCATGCAGCCCAGGCTGCTGATCCTGGACGAGCCGACCGAGGGCATCATGCCGATCCTGGTTCAGGACATCCGCCGCGAGATCAAGGCCGTCAACGACGCCGGCATGTCGATCCTGCTGGTCGAGCAGAACATCAAGACGGCACTTCGTCTGTGCTCTCGCATCTACATCATGGAGAAGGGGGCCGTCGTGCATCAGGCCGCCGCTCAGGACCTTAAAGACGATAAGGAGACCCTGCACCGATATCTCGGGGTCACCGTTTAACAACCGCCGATGAAGGCGGGGCTTCACGACGATCCGTCACAACCCAGCTGGAGACAGAACAATGACCAAAGACGTGAAATCGAAGCCGGCCAAGGCGCCCCGTTCGGGCCAGACCCGGCGATCCTTCCTGCAGACCGCCCTGGCGGGTGGTGCTGCCGCGACGACGGCTTATTTCGGCATTACCCATAACGCCTTCGCCAAGGCATCGGGCCCCATCGTGATCGGCCATCAGTGCGAACTGACCGGCGGGTTTTCGTCCTGGGGGTACTGGCACGACAAATGCGCCCAGGCGGCAGTCAAGGTGATCAACGAAGGCGGCGGCATCGCCGGGCGCAAGGTTGAACTGGCCGTCGCCGACACGGAATCGAACCCGGCCGCAGGTGCCCGCAAGCTGCGCTCGCTGATCCAGCGGCAGAAGGCGTCGTTCGTCGTCGGCTCCGTCCACTCGGGCATCATGCTGGCCTCGATCCCCATCGCCACGGAATTGAAGACGCCCTATTTCTCGGCCGGTGAAGCGACCGAGGCGACGGGCTCCAAGGGCTCGCGCTACAGCTTCCGTACCGGTACCGACACGTATGCCCTGGCCGCTGCGGGGGTGCCCTGGGCGATGGAAAACCTGGGCAAGAACTGGACCATGATCTTCCCCGATTACGCCTGGGGCCACAGCCATCACCAGGAACACCGCAAGCTGATCGAAGCCGCCGGCGGCAAGGTCAACGACCCGATCGCCGTGCCGCTCGGCACCAAGGATCTGGTGCCCTACCTGGCGCGCATCCCGGAAGAAACGGAAGTCCTGTTCTCGGTGTTCTTCGGCGCCCTGTCGGTCGCGTTCTACACGCAGTCCAAGTCCATGCGCCTGGACGAGAAGATGAAGATGTATTCCGTGTCCGGGACGATCGAAGCGATCGACCCCCGCGATATCAATGGCGCCACCGAAGGGGTCTACTTCCTTGAGAATTTCCCGCGTCCGCTGGAATTCAAGAACGACGAATACCACGCCAAGTTCATCGAGATGATGGGCGTCGATCCGGTCTATGCGAAGGAAGAAAGCTCCGGCAAGGTCATGGCCAAAAGCCATGCCTGGCAGAGCTACGAAAACTTCTTCGCGCTCAAGGCCGCCATCGAGGCCTCCGGCTGGCAGAGCGACAAGGACACCCCCGGTGTGATCGAAGCGCTCGAAGGTCTGAAGATGGAGAACTCCCTGGCCCATCCGCAGGGCTCGAAGATCCTGCGCGCCGAAGACCACAGCGGCATGATCGACTGCTACATGAGCCGCGTCGAAGACTCCAAGTTCGTCCTCAAGAAGCACATTCCCCGCGAGGACCTGATGGCGAAATTGCCGCCGCGCTACGACTTCCGCACGCACAAGCTCTAGTCCACGCCTGCGGTACCTGAAACCCCGCAAGGGGCCGGCCGTCTCTACCTGCGTTTTTCTCCCCGCGCCACAGGGAGACGGCCGGCACCCCTAGCGACAACACGAGACCGATTATGAACCAGAAAATCACGGTCGCGGCGGCCCATTTGGCGCCGGTCTACCTCGATGCTCGCGCAACCGTCGACAAGGTTTGCGACTACATCCACAAGGCGGCGGCGGAAGGCGTGCAGTTGATCGCCTTTCCGGAATCCTTCGTGCCCGGGTTTCCCGTGTGGCCGGCGCTGGCGGCGCCGATCCATAACCACGACCTGTTCAAACGGTTCGTCAGCCAGTCGATCCGCGTGCCGGGGCCGGAGATTTTGAAAATCTGCTCGGCGGCGCGCGAGACGGGCATGATCGTGTCGATCGGCATCAGCGAGTCCACGGACCGCAGCGTCGGCTGCATCTGGAACACCAACCTGCTGATCGGTGCCGACGGCTCGATCCTCAACCATCATCGTAAGCTTGTCCCCACGTTCTATGAAAAGCTGGTGTGGTCGAACGGCGACGGCGCGGGCCTGCGTGTGGTTGACACGCCGCTTGGGCGCGTCGGCGCGCTGATCTGCGGCGAGAACACGAACCCGCTTGCGCGCTTCAGCCTGATCGCCCAGGGCGAACAGATTCATATTTCCAGTTACCCGCCCGTATGGCCGACCCATGAGCCGTCGGCCAACGACCGCTACGACCTGGCATCGGCCAACCGCATTCGCGCGGCGGCCCATTCGTTCGAGGGCAAGGTGTTCAATATCGTCTGCGCCGCGCGTCTGGACGACACGGCCTACGAGATCATTTCCCAGATCAATGGCGATGCGCTGCGCATCGTCAAGGAATCGCCCCCGGGTGTTTCCATGATCGTCGGGCCCAGCGGCCTGGCCATCACCGAAAGTTCGAAGGATGAGGATCAGTTGCTGATTGAGCAGATTGATCTGGACGACTGCATCGTGCCCAAACAGTTCCATGACGTGTCCGGCTACTACAACCGCTACGACGTGTTCGGGCTGACCGTGCGGCGGCGCGATCAGGCGCCGGCCCAGTTCGACGATATCGGCGGGGAAGGGCGCGCCGTACCGTTTGCGGCCCTCGAAGCCGGCGCTCTGGAGGACGAGGCCGCGGCGGGGTAAAGTCGCCTTCCTATTCTAGGAGAACCGTCCCGTGACCAAGCCGGAACCTAAACCGCGCGCCTATGCTTCGGAGCTTTCCCGCTTCGACTGGGACGACATTGCGTTGTTTCTGGCCCTGGTGCGTCACCGCTCGCTCAGCCATGCGGCGCGGTCGCTGTCGCTGACCCATTCCACCGTCGGGCGGCGGATCAAGACGCTAGAGGCGGCACTGGGCGCCAAGCTGTTCGAGCGCACCCCGGGCGGCTTCCTACTGACCGACCGGGGCGAGGATCTGCTGCGCGAGGCCGAGGGAATCGAGGCCCATATCGCCCAGATCGCCGCGACCTTTAGCGGTGAGACGGCCGAAGTCAGCGGCACCATCCGCGTCGCGACCATGGAAGCCCTCGGCAGCCTGTATCTGGCACCCCGCATGTTGTCGCTTTATGAACAGCATCCGTCGATTAACGTGGAACTGGTCACGGCCTCCCATTGGGTCAATCTATCGAAGCGCGAGGCCGATGTTCTGATCAGTTTTCCACGGCCGAGCGGCCATCGCATCACCAGCGAAAAGATCGGTGAGTTCGCGTTGTTTCTCTATGCTTCCAAGGACTACCTGGACCGCTACGGCCGTCCGCAGACAATCGAAGACCTGCAACATCACCGGTTCATCGACTATATCGACGAATTGGTGGCGATCCCGGCGGTGCGTTGGATGTCGGACGTGCTGCGCGACCAGAACATCGTGTTCCGTTCGACCAGCCTAGTCGCCCAGTATCACGCGGCGGCGGCGGGCATGGGCATTTCCATGCAGCCGACCTTCGTCGCCGATCAGGACCCGCGCCTGGAGCGGGTGCTGGCGGACCGCCTGTGTGTGAAGCGTGATTTCTGGCTCAGCATCCATGACGACCTGGAACACATTCCGCGCATCCGCAATGTGCATAGTTTCCTGAAGACCTTGATCCAGGACAACGCGGAGTTTCTCAATGGCGGGCTTGACGCGGCAGCCGCCATAAATCTGGATCAGTCGGTCAGATAACGCGACCCCGCCGGCACGCAGCTTCGCGGCACCGTGACCTCGATCTCACCCAGCAGCAGGAATGACAAGGTTTTGCCGTGCAGATCCTGGGTCAGGGCGCTGTTGACCCCACCTTCAAGCGCATCGTCGATCACGAAATTCAGCGCGTTCAGGTTCGCCAATTCATAACGCGTGACCTGGGTCGCGCCCTTGTGACGGAACAGGTCCAGCACCTTCTGTTCCGTCACCTGTTCGCGAAGATAGGCGAAGGCGTCGGGCAGGTAGGCAACGACGGAGATGTTGGATCGATTGCCCTTGTCACCGGCGCGGCCGTGGGCCACGGCATGAAGGGGCAGGGTTAGAGTATCGCTCATGCCGTCACCTCTTCGGCTTTTGCCTGGGCCTCGACCGGGCCGCGCGGCACCAGGACGGAGGCTGTGTTGACCTGTCCGGTGATCGAGCAGCGATACCCGCCGCCCCCCGCCGGGCCGGAGCAGAACAGGCTCAGCACTTCGTCATTCACGTATTGCGCGGTCGCCTTATCCGCCGTGCGCACGGCTGCGCGAAGGCGGTATTCGCCGTCCAGCGGCATGTTGGCGCCGCGCTGGCGGTCCGACGCGTCGTTGTCGAAGGCCGCACCCGCACCCACGATCTCGACCCGCACGGGGTCTGTCACGCCGCGGCTTGCCAGGCGCTTGCGCACGATGTCGGCGGCCAGATTGGCGCGGGCCAGGGCATTGGGCCCGGCATAGGTCAATTCAGCCTCACCCAGCCAGCCGCCGTCGGCAGACACGGTGACTTTCAGCGTGTCCGGTGGCGGATGGCCTTTGGCACCCAGAACGCGCACCCGGTCCTTGCCATCGTCGGCCAGGGTCACGCCGGTGACGTCCAGCGCCACGTCCGGCGTCAGATAAGCCGCCGGGTCGTGCATTTCGTAAAGGATCTGTTCCGTCACCGTGGCCTTTGTCACCAGCCCGCCCGTGTTCTCGGCCTTGGTGATAACGATGGTGCCGTCGGCACCGATCTCGCCGATGGGGAATCCCAGTTCGTCCATGCCCGGCACGTCCTTGAACCCGGGGTCGCAGAAATACCCGCCCGTGACCTGACCGCCGCATTCCAGCAAATGCCCCGCCAAGGTCCCGGCGGCAAGGCGGTCCCAGTCGTCTTCGGTCCAGCCGAATTCATGGATCAGCGGACCCAGAACCAAGGCCGCGTCCGTCGTGCGCCCGACCAGCACCACGTCCGTGCCAAGGGTCAAGGCCTCAGCCACGGGTCGGGCACCCAGATAGGCATTGGCAGCGACGATTTCCTTGCCGTCGATGGTCACACCTTCGATGGTCGGCAGGCCGGCAACGTCCTCTGCGGTCATGAAGCCCAACAGGTCGTCGCCCAGCACCACGGCGACGCGCAGGCCTTCGATGCCAAGCTCCTTCGCGATCTCCAAGGTCTTCCGGGCGCCGCCCAGCGGATTGGCATTGCCCAGGTTGGCGACAATGCGCACACCGGCGTCCTTGGCCGCCTTCAGCACGCCGCGCAGGTAGGGTTCCAGATAAGGTGAATAGCCCAATTCCGGGTTGCGCATCTTGATACGCTGAGCGATGGCGAGCGTCCGTTCCCCCATGACCTCGAAGATCAGATATTTCGGGCCGTCGCGCCGGGCCAGGGTTTCGACCACGGGCAGGCCCGCGTCGATGCGGTCGCCCGCGAAGCCGGCACCTGAGCCGATGTAAACCGTCTGTGTGGTCATGCGTCCGATACTCCCCGTGCCGCGGCGTTGGCGCCGTCCAGCATGAAGGCATGTTCCGAAGCAATGAAGAACATGGTCACGCCGAGCGCCTTGAGCTCGGCCGCCCAGCTTGCGTTGGGGGCGAAGGTGATCAGGCATTTGCCATGTTTCTGCGCCGCTTCGCCGACGCGCTTGATCGCGGCGCGAACCTCGGGGGCGGCCGGATCGGTCAGGCCATAGCACACCGCCAGGTCGGCGGGGCCGACGAACAAGCCGTCGATGCCCTCGACGGCGGCGATGGCGTCAATGTCGTCGACACCTTCCGGTTCCTCGATCTGCGCGATGACGACGGTCTCCTTGCGGCTTTGTTCCAGAACTTCAGGCATGGAGCGGGTCGCGTAGCCGGCCCAGCGGGTCGAGCCGGCATAGCCGCGCCCGCCGTGACCGAAGCGGGCGGCGCGGGCGATGGCCTCGGCTTTGGCGGCGCTGTCGATGTGCGGCACGATCACGCCGGTTGCCCCGCTGTCGAGCACCGTGAGAATGGTGCCGGGCGTGCCGTCGTGCGTCCGCACCAGAACGGGGAAGTCCATGGCCCGCGCGATGCCGAGACAGGCGTCGATCGACCCTCGGTCGAACGGCGCGTGTTCCGCATCAAGGGCGATCATGTCGAAGTCCGACATGGCCAGAACCTCGATCAGCTGAAATGCCGGCGTCTTCAGAAACGTTCCGGTCAGAACGTCGCCGCGCAACATGCGGTCGCGAAGTGTCTCTTTCAAGGTACAGCCCTCCCGAACCGTTTGTCAGGACGCGCGCTGCAAGCCGTCCAGGTTGAAAATCATCTCGTCCTTCAGGCAACCGTCGAAATGATCCAGGATGTTCTGCGCCGTCATCATCGCGGCCGCTTCCAGCGCCAGAAACGACGCCGCGCCGTTATGGGGCGCCAGCACGGTTCGGGGATGATTGACCAGCGGGTGGCCATCCTGCGGCGGTTCCTGTGAAAACACGTCGACCCCGGCACCCATGACATGGCCACTGTCCAGCGCCGCCGCCAAGGCATGTTCGTCGACCACGCCGCCCCGCGCATTGTTGATGACAATGACGCCGGGTTTCATGGCGGCGAGTTCTTCGGGCCCGATCAGGTGACGGGTTGTTTCATCCAACGGCACATGCAGGGAAACGAAATCAGCCTTGGGCAGCTCGGGGCGGAAATCCTCGACCGCGCGCACACCCTGCTGGGCGGCAAGGTCGCGATCAAGCTTGATGTCGGCGACCACGACATCCATGCCGAAGGCCTTGCACAACGGGGCGAGCAGGCGGCCGATGCGGCCGTAGCCGACGATCAGAATGGTCGAGCGGTACAGGTCCTTCGCCTTGAAGGTGCCACGGTCGGCCCAGCGTCCCTCGCGCACGGCGGCGGTCTGGCCGGTCAGGTCGCGGGCAAGGGTCATCATCATGGTCATGGTGTGCTCGGCGACGCAGCGCGCATTGGCGCCTGACGCGATGCAGACCGGAATGCCCCTCGAGGTCAGATGGTCGACCGCGATGTTGTCGCAGCCGACGCCGTGGCGCGAGACGACCTGCAGGTCGTTGGCATGGGCCAGCACGGTTTCGGGAAGCTGGGCCGTGCGCACGGCGATGCCGTGCACGCCGGGTAGGGCTTTCGCCAGGCCTTCGGCGCTGACGTCGTCGGCGATGACGACCTCGATGTCGTCGCGGGCGTCCAGGATTGCGTGTCCGGCGGGGTGGATCCGCTCGGTCATGAGAACTTTTTTCTTGGCCATGGGGGCTCCGGTCTTGGTCTGGATGGACGTGGTCGGTGGAGAGGGTTACTCGGCGGCGGTCTTGGCGCCGAAGAATTTCTTCTTGGCCAGGGACTGGCTTTCGTAGATCGACCCGCCCTTCAAGGGCGGCGGATAGGGCAGGCGGATGGGGGCAGGCACCAGACGAGGTTCCAGCGTCGGTTCGCCCGCGATGAAGGTTGCGGCGTATTCGTCCCAGGACGCTTCCTTGCCGAATCCCCGGATGTCCCAGGCGTCGGCGGCGGCGATCTGGTAAAGCAACAGGGTGCGGCTGCGGCCCGAGGTGTTCTGGCCCGAGCCGTGAATGGTGCGCGCGTGATGGAAGCTGCAGGCCCCGGCCGGGCCGGTGATGGTCTCGGCCGTGTCCAGGTTGGCCCCCGGCACGTCCGGGTCCATGGCGCCGATGAAGCGGCCGTCCTGGTGATGATCGTAGGTCGGCCCGGTGTGTGATCCCGGCACGCAGAGCAGGGGGCCGTTTTCTTCCGTCATGTCGTCGAGCATGACCCCGACGGCCAGCACGTCATCGTTGGTATGGGGATAGAAGGCCCAATCCTGATGCCATTCGACGGGCGAGCCGTATTCGGCCGACTTCAGGTTGATCTTCGATCCGTGCATGCGGAACGCCGGGCCGAGCAGCGCCGTCAGCACCGCGATCAGGCGCGGGTGGCGGGCCATGCGGTTGAACACGTCGTGGTTCTTGAACGGTTCCTTGATGCGGCGCACGCGGGGGACGTCGGGTGTGTGATTGGGCTCCAGGTCGATGACGTTAGTGTGGTCCGTCAAGCCATGGGCGCTGGCGATCAGACCGTCGAGGGCGTCGCGCATTTCCTGGACGTCGGCGGGCGAATAGATGTCCTCGACGACGATGTAGCCCTTGTCCTTGTAGGCCGCGACCTGATCGTCGGCGATCACGGGATTGGTGGTCATGGAATGTTTCCTTGTCTGCGTGGTGTTCGTGTTTCGGAATTTTCTCTTATCGGAAATATTCAGGGAAGACGGCGCGCATTTCCTCGGTCGCGGAAACCGTATCCTTTAAATGGGCGCGCACGGCGGCCTCGGCTTCGTTGGGATTGCGCGCATCGATTGCGTTGAGGATCGCTTCGTGATCACGAATGATCTTCGCCGCCTTGCCTTCGGTCGGCAGGTGCAGTCGGCGCAGCCGGTCCAGATGAGCGCGTCGCGCGTGGATGATGTCCCACAGGCCGCCGACGCCGGCCATCTCATACGTCATTTCGTGGAACCGGTTGTCGGCCGGCAGGAAGGCCGACAGGTCGCCGGCCTCAAGCGCCGTTCTTTGGCGGTCGATGGCGGTGCGCAGAGCAGCGACTTCGTCGTCGCTGATGTCGATGGCAAGGGTGCGGGCAATCTCAACCTCGACGCTGCGGCGCAGGAAATGGGCTTCGCGGGCACTCTGTATGTCGATGAAGGAGACACAGGTGCGCGACTGGGGAAACACGTCAACCAAGCCTTCTTCCTCAAGCAGGATCAAGGCTTCGCGCACGGGGGTCGGGCTGACGCCGAATGTCTCCGCGATCTGGCGGGTTTGAAGCACCGTGCCGGGTGGCAGGTCCAGGGAAACGATCTGGTCGCGCACCGTTTGATAGATCTGCTGAACGGCCGTCAGGCGTCCGCCTTTCGGCGGGGCAGGACGCTCCCTGAACAGGCCGGTCGAATCAGGAGTCACGTGGTTGGTATCCCTGAAAAACGGCGCAAAAGCTGGGTTTTTGCTGCACCTGCGAGCCAGCTTTGCGCTTGACTCTGTAACTAATATATTAGTATTTCAGTGCGAGTGAAGTCAATATCACCGTCATAAGAACTACGTTTAGGGAGATCCAAAGATCATGTTTAAAAAGACACTGATGGCGCTTGCCGTCGGCGGCTTGGTCATTGCCGGGACGACCGGCGGTGCCGCTGCAAAAACGCTCAAAGTTCAGGCCAGCTCGAAGGCCGGTGACTGGGCCCACCGCTTCATGACGGACACCTGGGCGCCGAAGCTTGATGCCATGACTGCCGGTGCGGTCAAGATCGAGGTTCTGCCGACCAAGGCCGTTGTCCCACACCGTGAAACCATCGACGCCGTGGCCAATGGCATTCTCGACGGTGACTTGAACGCCGTTTCCTATTTCTCGGGCCGCGATCCCGCTTTTGCCGTGATCGGCGATCTGATCGCCGGCTACGACACGGTCGATCAGGTTCGCACCTTCTGCCAGTACGGTGGCGGCAAGGAAATCCTGCAGAAGATGTATGACAAGTACACCAAGGGTCAGGTGCATGTCGTCGGCTGCGGCCCCTATGCCAAGGAAGCCTTCGTGTCGACCATTCCGATCAAGAGCGTTGCCGACTTCAAGGGTGTGAAAGTGCGCTCGCCGGAAGGCCTGGCCGCCGAAGTGTTCAAGCGCGCCGGTGCGGCGCCCGTGTCGCTGCCGTTCTCCGAGGTCTATACGGCCCTTGAGAAGAAGGTCATTGACGCCGCCGATGCCTCCGCCCACGTGAACAACAACGCCCAGGGGCTCTACAAGGTTGCCAAGTACCCGATCTACCCGGGTATCCATTCCATGGCTGTTCTGCAGTTCATCGTGAACAAGAAGGTCTGGGACAAGCTGGGCCCGCAGGGTCAGACCGCGCTGGAGGTCTGGTATCAGGCCGCCTACGACGCCATGCGCCGCGAAGCCGATCTTGAAGACCAGAAGATCGCCGACATGCAGCGCAAGGGTGGCGATGTCACTGTCGTCGATTGGACGACGGAAGAGCGCGCGAAGTTCCGCAAAATCGCGGTCGGCGCCTGGGAAGATTTCGCAGCGAAGTCGCCCCTCGCCCGGGAAGCCCTGGACGCGCATCTGAAGTACATGCGTTCCGTCGGTCTTCTGGACTAACGAATGCCGAATTGCCGCCGCGCCCAATCCGGGCGCGGCGGTTCTTTTATTCACCATCTGATATAATTTGCCGATCCAGGAGGGGGCCATGTCTGGATTCACGGAAACCTTGGTGGGTGCGCCTTCGGGCGGAACCTTCGACCGAGCCGTCGACCATTTCAGCCGATTTCTCGGCCTTGCGGTCGGCAACCTCTACCTGATCGCTGCGTTCTGCACGATGTGGGAGGTCGTGGCCCGCTACGTCTTCCATTCGCCCACGCAATGGGTGTTCGAGGTGGTGATGGTTCTGTGCGCCAGCGCATGGATGCTGTCGGCCGGTTTCGTGACCCTGCAGAAACGCCATATCGGCATTACCGTGTTCTATCTCATGGTGTCGGAACGGGTCCGCTGGTGGCTCGACCTGTTCGCCATGGTGGTCGGCGTCATCGCCCTTTACATGCTGGTGTCCGATACCCTGGTGCGGGCGCTGGAAAGCATCGATTTGGTGGAGCGCGGCGGCTCGGCCTGGAACTCGCCGCTGCCCATGATGCTCAAGACCATCTTGTTCGCCGGCCTGTTGCTTTACCTCGTGCAATTGCTGGTCAACCTGGGCCGTCATTTCCGTACCCACGCCCTGCAAGTTACCGTCTATGCGGTCCTGGCGCTGGTCTGTCTGCGCCTGCTGATACAGGTTTTCGCCCACTACGGTGAGGGCGGCGGCGGTATGTGGGTCAATCTGGAAGAATACCTGCACGACGCATCCGGCAGCGTCATCGACCAGTTTCGGGTCGACCGCGACAGCGTCGGCATCGCCACTATTTCACTGCTGATCGTCGCGGCGCTTCTGGTTCTGATGATGACGGGCATGCCGCTCGGCATCGTCACACTGATCATCTCCGTGGTCTGCGCCCTGGCGTTCTACGGCCTGCAGGGCATGTACCTGGTGTCCACCAACGCCATGGACTTGTTGGAAAAATATCCGCTGATCGCGGTGCCGTTCTTCGTGCTGATGGCGTCGATCCTGGAACGCGCCGGAATCGCCCAGGACTTGTTCGACGCCATGTCGATTTTCGCCGGCGGCTTGCGCGGCGGCGTGGCGGTGCAGACGACAGTGGTTGCCGTGATCCTGGCCGCCATGTCGGGCGTCATGGGCGGCGAGATCGTCATGCTTGGCTTGGTTGCTCTGCCGCAGATGTTGCGCCTTGGCTACGATCGAAAATTAACCATCGGCCTGATCTGCGCCGCGGGCGCTCTGGCAACGCTGATCCCGCCGTCGATCGTCATGATCGTCTACGGGCTGAGCGCCAACGTCGGGATCGGCGACCTGTTCAGCGCCGGGTTCATCCCCGGTCTGATGCTGGCGACGTTCTACGTGTCGTTCGTTCTCATCCGCTGCAACCTCAATCCGTCCCTGGCACCGACGGCGGCGGAAATCGCCCTGAAGACGGGTGAGGAGACCAAGCTGGGCCGCCATCAGATCGCGGCGGTTGTCATGTGCGTGGCCCTGATTTTCTGCGTCATGGGGTCGATCTACGGCGGGATCACCAGCGTCACCGAGGCCGCCGCGGTTGGCGTGTTCGGCGCCATCGCCGTCGCCGCCGTGCGCTTCAAGTTCAATTACGCCCTGCTGCGTGACTGTCTGGCCAACACCATGGCCGTGGTCGGCACGATCATCTGGCTGATCCTGGGGGCGGTGGCCTTCGTCGGGCTGTACAACCTGATCGGCGGCGCCGATTTCATGCGCCAGTTGATCAAAGGTGCGGGCCTAGGCCCCTTGGGCACCATTTTCGTCATGATGGCGATCCTGGTTGTTCTCGGCACCTTCATGGAATGGATCGCCATCATCTTCATCACCGTGCCGGTGTTCGCCCCGGTGGTGCGCGACCTGGCGCCGGAACTGGGCATGACCCCGGAATGGGCGGCGGTGTGGTTCGGCATCCTGTTCGTCATGAACATCCAGATTTATTTCCTCAGCCCACCCTTCGGCCCGGCCTGTTTCTGGCTGAAGTCCGTGGCGCCAAAGGATGTCACCCTGCAGGAAATCTTCGTCAGCGTCATACCGTTCATCTTCCTTCAGATCATCGGCATGCTGCTGGTCATGTTCTTCCCGCAGATCGCCCTGTGGATGCCCCAGGCGTTGAATTAGGTTTAGTGGAGGTCACATGAGCAATCCCCTCATCACACCCGAAGAACTGCACGACGACCTTGAAGAGGAAGGCGTCCATGAAAGCGACTTTTATGGCATTGCGCCCGGTGTCGTCGGTGTTCTTATCGGGGCGGCGTTGATCGTTTTCATGTTCGCCTTGGCGGACGGTTTTTCCTGATCAGGACGTGCGACCACTATGACCACCAAGAAGACCAAGACCTACGCTGACTTGCGGTCCGCCCGCTGGTACGCGCCCGACGACCTGCGTTCTTTCGGCCACCGCTCGCGCACCATGCAAATGGGCTACGACCGGGCCGATTGGGAAGGCCGGCCGATCATCGCGATCATCAACACCTGGTCCGACATCAACCCGTGCCATGCCCATTTCAAGCAACGGGTCGAGGATGTGAAGCGCGGCGTGCAGCAGGCGGGCGGATTCCCCATCGAATTGCCGGCCATCAGCCTGTCGGAAAACTTCGTCAAGCCGACGACCATGCTCTACCGCAACATGCTGGCCATGGAGACGGAGGAACTTATCCGCTCCCACCCCGTGGACGGCGCGGTACTCATGGGCGGCTGCGACAAGACCACGCCGGGCCTGGTCATGGGCGCGATTTCGGCCGGGGTGCCGATGATCTACGTGCCCGCCGGGCCGATGCTGCGCGGCAACTACAAGGGGCAGGCGCTGGGCAGTGGCTCCGACGGCTGGAAGTACTGGGACGAACGCCGCGCCGGCAACCTGACGGCCGAGGAATGGACCGAGGTCGAGGCCGGTATTGCCCGGTCCTACGGCACCTGCATGACCATGGGCACGGCATCGACCATGACGGCCATGGCCGAAACCCTGGGCCTGACCATCCCCGGCGCCTCGTCGATCCCGGCCGCCGATGCGGGCCATATCCGCATGGCGGCGCAGACCGGCCGGCGCATCGTCGACATGGTGTGGGAAGACCTGACGCCGGAAAAAATCCTCGACCGCCGTGCTTTCGACAACGCGGCCATCGTCGCCATGTCCATGGGCTGTTCGACCAACGCGGTGATCCACCTGATCGCCATGGCGCGCCGCGCCGGCGTGATGATGACGCTGGAAGACCTCGATGGTTTCTCGCGCCTGGTGCCGGTGATCGCCAACGTCCGGCCGTCCGGCGACACCTACCTGATGGAGGATTTCTATTACGCGGGCGGCCTGCGCGGCCTGATGTCGCGGCTGACCGGGCATCTGAAGTTGGATGCCGTGACGGTCACTGGAAAGACCCTGGGCGAAACCCTGGAGGGGGCCGAGGTCTACAACGACGACGTCATCCGCCCGCTCGACAATCCGCTCTATGCTGAAGGCTCGCTGGCGCTGCTGCGCGGCAACTTGGCGCCCCAGGGCTGCGTCATCAAGCCGTCGGCCTGCGACCCCCGGTTCTATAACCACGAAGGCCCCGCCTTGGTGTTCGACAGCTATCCGGAAATGAAAAAGGCCGTCGACGACGAAAACCTGGACGTCACCGCGGACCATGTTCTGGTGCTGCGCGGTGCCGGGCCGCAAGGCGGGCCGGGCATGCCCGAATGGGGCATGCTGCCGCTGCCCAAGAAGCTGTTGAAGCAGGGCATCCGCGACATGCTGCGCATGTCCGACGCCCGCATGTCGGGGACCAGCTACGGCGCCTGCATTTTGCACGTCTCGCCGGAAAGTCATGTCGGCGGACCCTTGGCCTTGCTGAAGACCGGGGACACCGTCAAAATCGACATCCCGAACCGGACCATCGACATGCTGGTGGACGAGGACGAGTTGGAACGCCGCCGCGCCGCCTGGACACCGCCCAAGCCCAGGTTCGAACGCGGTTACGGCTGGATGTTCGCCCAGCATATTCGCCAGGCCGACGAAGGCTGCGATTTCGATTATCTGGAAACCCAGTTCGGCGCGCCGACCGGCGAACCGGATATCTTCTGAGCGGAGCATCCCATGGCTAAGAAGCTGACCAAGAAAACCCGCGACCTGCTGATGAACGTGTCCACGGCGACGCTGTGCACGGCGCTGTTCAAGGTCGGCCTGAAGAACCAGTTCATCCAGGACGTCCATCCGGTGTTGCCCAAGGGCCGCAACATGGTCGGACAGGCGTACACGATGCGCTACATCCCGGCGCGCGAAGACCTGAACGCCATTTCCGTGTTCCAGGACCCCAAGCATCCGCAGCGCGTCGGCGTCGAGGAATGCCCCAAGGGCCACGTCATGGTGATCGACAGCCGCAAGGACCCGCGCGCGGCTTCGGCCGGCTCGATCCTGGTGACCCGCCTGATGATGCGCGGCTGCGCCGGTGTGGTCTCGGACGGCGGGTTCCGCGACGCGCCGGAGATCGGCAACCTGGACATCCCGGCCTATCACAACCGCCCCTCGGCCCCGACCAACCTGACCCGCCATCAGGCGATTGAACTGAACGGTCCCATTGGCTGCGGCGACGTTGCGGTGTTCCCCGGCGACGTGATCGTCGGCGACGACGAAGGAGTCTGTGTCATCCCGATCCACTTGGCCGACGCCATTGCTAAGGAAGCGACCGAGATGACCGCCTTCGAGGACTTCGTCACCGAGGAAGTGAAGAAGGGCCGGGCGGTCATCGGCCTCTATCCTGCCACCACCGCGAAGGCCAAGGCCGATTACGCGGCGTGGCGGAAGAAGACCGGGCGCTGATCCGGCGGCCTTAATCCTGCCTGAATTTGTGCTAGTCTCGTCTCTGGAGGCCGCGCGGAGAGGAGTAATGTCATGCGCAAGACCATTGCCATCACTATGCTCGCCTTGCTTGGCGCCTGTACGGTCGTCGAGAAGACCGGTGAGGAAATCACCATCGAGCATGCGGCGAACCAGTTCTTCGTCGCCGAGGCGAAGGCCGAGGATTACTGCCAGACCCTGGGGCGCCATGCCCAACACGTGATGACCGGCCCGCGCCAATCGTCGCTTCTGTTCGTGCAGTCCAGCGTCAGCGTGTTCCGCTGCGTCTTGCCGGCGCCCGCAAAGAAATGATGGCGGGTCGGCCTGCTTCCGCGCCATGAGACGTTCCGTCATTCTGATGATCGTGATTGGTCTGGCCCTGGCCGGGCTGGTCCTGTTCCTGGCCCTGCAATTCCCCGAAGCCCTGACGACGCGGGGAGAGCAAATCCAGCTGACTCAGGCCTTGCTGCTGGTCGCGGTGATTGGCGGGGCGGCCATCGCCCATGGCCGGTTCCAGGCCCGCCAGGCCCTGCGCCATGCCGCGATCTGGGTTGGGCTCGGGGCCGTGCTGCTGCTGGGTTATTCCTTCCGCGCCGAGTTCCAGGCATTGGGCGACCGACTGATGGGTGAACTGTTGCCCCACCGGGCCCAGGAAACCGCTGTCGGCGATGTCGCCATCCGCGCCGGAGATCACGGCCATTTCGTCGCCGAAGCCCTGGTCAACGGCGTGGCCATCCGGTTCCTGGTTGATACGGGGGCAAGCGAGGTGGTGCTCAGCCCACGCGATGCTGAACGCCTGGGCTTCGATCTCAAGTCGCTCAGTTTCAACCGTATCTATCAAACCGCCAACGGCACGGTCATGGGTGCGCCCGTGCGGCTGGAGGAAATTCGCATCAGCCCCATCGTGGTCACGGGCGTTCGGGCGTCCGTCAACGGGGCCGAGATGAAACGCTCGCTCTTGGGCATGAGCTTTCTCGGCCGCTTGGGCGGCTACCGGGTCGATGGTGATGTGCTGACGCTCAGTCCGTGATCGGGGACCGGGGGGCGAGGGCGGCCTGTTCCACCCGAATGCGGTGCGCCAGCACCAGGGCGTTGAGGACGGAAAACGCCAACGCGATCTGCCAGGCCCCGAAGGCGAGCGGCAGCACGGCGATTTCCGCCGCGACCACGCAGTAATTTGGATGCCGCAGAAAGCGGTAGGGTCCGCGCCGCACCAAGGGGGCGCCGGGCAGGGTGATGATGCGGGTCGTCCAATAGGGACCCAGGGAGGCGATCACCCAGACCCGCGCCACTTGCAGCATGGCAAACAGCGCCAGCCAGGGCCATTGCACCGAGGTGTCCGGCGGCACCAGGAGCGCCAGGGTGGCCAGCCAGCCCGCGTGAAGGGCGACGATGACAGGGTAATGGCCGCGCCCGTGCTCAACCCCGCCCTGGGCCAGAAGGCGGGCGGTATTGCGCCCGGCATAAACCAGTTCCGCAAGACGCAGCAGGACGACTAGGGCGATGACGATCCAAAGGGTCGGCACGGCGGCAGCCCTAAACCGTTTCCAGGGTCAGGAACCCGGCCGTGAAGCCGGGGCCTAAGGCCGACATCAAGGCTCGTTTGTCCGGCGTGTGTCCGAAACCGGCGTCCATCGTGCGGCGCAGGACGAACAAGACGGTGGCCGCCGACATGTTACCGAAATCGCGCAGCACCGACCGGCAATGGTCAAGCCCGCCAGTCGGTTGCCCGAACACGGTTTCGAGGGCGGTGATGACTTTTTCCCCACCCGGATGGGCGACGAAGGCGTCGATATGACCGAGGCCGAGGTTATCCTGGGCCAGATAGCGTTGCAGCACGGGCGGCAGTTCCGTTTCCACCAGATGAGGAATGTCGCGGGAAAAGACCACGCCCAGGCCGTCTTCCTCCACCGTCCAGCCCATGACGTCGAGGGACTTCGGCCAGGTATGTTCACCCGATCGGGTGATGCGGGGGCCGGGACCGTCCGTGGTGATCAGCGCCGCCGCCGCCCCGTCGCCGAACAGGGCGGTGGCGATGACGTTGCTTTTCGACAGGTCCGCACCGCGGAAAGTCAGGCCGCAGAGTTCCACCACCAGAAACAGGACGCGCGCCCCCGGCCGCGCCAGGGCGATCTCGGCGGCGCGGGCCAGACCATTGACCCCGCCGGCACAACCCAGGCCGAAGATGGGCAGGCGCGTCGTCTCGGCGCGGAAGGGCAGGCGGTCAAACAGGCGGGCGTCGAGCGACGGCGTGGCGATTCCCGTGGTCGATACGGTGACCAGAGCATCCACCTCCTCGGCTGTTATGCCGGCCTGGGCAAGACAACCCTCGGCGGCTTCGGTCAACAGGTCGATCGCGTGTTCCAGATAACGCGCGTTCTTTTCGGCCCAGCCGCGCGGCTTGGAAAACCAATCCAGCGGCATGCAGGAATAGCGGGTATCGATGCCTGCGTTATCGAAGGCCGGCAGCATGCGGTCGATATCGCGGACCCGGCCCTTGAACTGAGTACGGGCCCAGGCGCGGATATCAGCCTGGGCCAACTTGTACGGCGGCACCGCGGTGCTGAGCGCGGTTAGCCGGGGCAGGGGTGAAGCCGTTTGAATTGTCATCACGGGCCCAAGTCTGGTCCCGATTGACATCGAGCGCCACTAACTTTGGTGTGAGCGGCTTTCAGTGCTGCTTATTGGATCCGCGCCGCGACCTCGGGCGGCAGACTGTCTTTGACGACGTCCAGATCGCTCGGGAAGTATGATCGGCCGTTGCATTCGCCGTTGAACCGCCCGGACATTTCCGAATACAGGCGTACCTGGCGGTTGTGTGCTTCGACCGTGCCGCGCCGTTCCTCGACCCAGGCGTTGTAATCGGAAATCTGTGCCTCATAGGCCTTGCGCCGTTCCGGATCGGTCAATGCGGCCATGGCCTGGTGCTGCAGGCGCGGCCCGGCCTCTTGGATCCGGCCGTCCAGATCGCGGATCGTTCCTTTCGCCGTTTCGATCTCGATGGCGACCGCGTCGATGCGATGGGCGAGGATGAGACAGGCCGTCAGCGTCTCAGGCGTCATCACTCCGGCCCGATAGGTCTTAGCCTTACCTTCGTAGAGTTTCACCGGCGCCTCCTTGGCCGACCGCAACATGGTATCGAGCAAGCCGCTGTCGGCCCGCGCGGGTGCCGCCGCCAGCATCAGTATCACCCCTGTCAGGGACAGCAGGGTCAGGAGTGAGGGGGGCGTGCGAAGGAAATCAGGCATGGGGGCAGGGAGCCTCGACCGGTTGGGAATGCGAAACAATACCATGATCCCTTCTCTTAAGGCATTGCACGGGATACTTCAAAGCTGCGTGAAGATCGCTCTGGGGGCTCGCATTAACCAAGAAATGCGCCCATATTCTGGGCATGGTTGAGATTGTTTCCGGTTCCGGCATCGACCGCATCCTGTCCAAGAACGAGGTGCAGGAAGACCTTGCCACGCGCCTGAACAGGTTGCGTGCAGTGGAAGCGCGCGATGGTCGGGTTGAGATTCGCGCAGCCACACTGGCGCGCGGTCTCGAAGCGGAGGCCTTGGCCCAGGTGGAAAATCAAGGTCCCGCCACGGATCTGGAATCCGATGCGGCAACCCGGCAACCACGTTTTGCCGATCTTGTGGGAAATGCGGAAACGGTCAACCGGGCGCTGGAAGAAACCCAGGGCGTCGACCGCCTGGTTACGGCGGGCGAGCGGCTGCGTCAGGCGGCGGTGCTGACTGACAGTTTTCTCAAGTCTTACTTCATTTCAATGATCGATCCCGGGCGGGCGATGACGATGATCAGCCCGCGCGACATCGCGCGACCGCTTGAAGAAGACGGCTGACGGAAGACGGGCGTCAGTTCAGGACGGCGGTGTCAGGCGAGGAGTCGGACAGAAGTTCCTGGGTCGCCCGCGCGACGCGGAGCCAGACGGAGCGCGCGGCCCGGTCACCCCGATCCTGCATTTGGTCTGCCTTCACCTGCGCGCCGATGGGTGCCATTTCGCCGAATTCCTGAATCAACAGATTGGCGGCGCGGTAGATATCACTGTCGGTGGCCATGGCGGTTGCCTTTACTCCAGGGGGCCCGGCCTTGTCAGGGCGGGGCCTTCAAGCGGCCTTACTGTTTAAGGGATTGGCTGATTTTCAGCACTTCCGTCAGGGTGACGCCCAGGCGGTCCTCGACGACCACGACTTCACCCTTGGCGACCAGCCGGTTGTTGGCATGGATTTCGATGTTCTCGCCGACGGTGCGGTTCAGTTCCACGACGGCACCACGGCCGAGCTTCAAGATCTGGCTGATCGGCATTTCCGCCGTGCCGAGGACGGCGGTGATTTCCACCTGGACGTCATAGAGAGCATGAACCTTTTCAGATTCCGTTTTCTCTTCGGGGGCGGTGTCTTCAGCCATTGCTTTGCTCCGTTATCCGGCGGTGAGTGCGGCCATTCGGGCCGGTGGCCCGCCGTGGGCAGGTTCTTCATCTGCCATTAACCGTGAATTTGACCAGGGAAACCTTAAACTTTCCTTATCGCCGGGCGGATTCTATCACGGCGTCCCGGATTGCGCACATGGCCGACGGACCTGCGCGGATAGGTCAAATCCCGCTACCTTGGTCGAGAAGGCCCGTCAGATGCTGCACCCGGGCCAACAGGTCATGCAGAGCATCATCGCGAAACCCCAGCAATTCCAACTGACTAAGCGTGTTTATCAGGTAATCGCGGTTGAGCCCGCTTTGCCCCGAGGCCGCCATGATCAGTTCCGCCGACCGCGCCGGGCCAAGATCGCCGGCGTATTGCGGATGGGTCGGGTCCGTCACGAAGGTATAGGCGGCGACAGACTGTCCGTTTTCAAGTGTCGCCGTGACGATTGCTGGGCGGTAGGCGTACCCGGTCAACTCCCGTTCATTCAGATAGGCGACGACCGCGTCGCGATCGGCGGGGGCGAAACGCAGGGCGATGCCCCGGCAACCGCCCCCCTTGTCCAGGCCCAGGACCAAACCAGGTTTCGCCGGGGTGCCCCGGTAGTGGTGAGAGTAGATGCAGAACGCGCGGTGAAACCCATCGAGCGCGGCGGACTGACGGTCCGTGTATGCGAACCCGGGATTCCACATGAGCGAGCCATAGGCGAAAACCCATTCGACGGTGCTCAGCGCGGCGGCATCAACCATGATCCTGAGCGGACACCTTTTCCTCTAGGAAATCAAGGCGGTCTTGGCCCCAGAACAGTTCTCCGTCGATGACATAGGTCGGCGCGCCGAACACGCCGATGCTTTTCGCCTGTTCCGTATAAGCCTGGGCAATATCGTCGATCTCGGAGGTGTCGGCGCGTGCCATCAAGTGTGCGCTGTCCAATCCCATGCCGTCCATTATCTCGGCCAGGGTTGACGGATCGGCGATGTTGCGTTCATCCACCCAGACTGTGCGCATGAACGCATGGACCAGCTCCCCCAACCGTTGGGTGTCGAGTCCGTCTTCCTTGGCGGCCAGGATCAGCCGCCGCGCCATCTTGTCGGCGGCGGGAAAGAATGCGGGCTCC
This sequence comes from Rhodospirillales bacterium, assembly GCA_048263775.1. Classification (GTDB taxonomy): domain Bacteria; phylum Pseudomonadota; class Alphaproteobacteria; order Rhodospirillales; family Casp-alpha2; genus UBA1479. The sequence continues at coordinate 106,226 of JBLXDU010000003.1, read as the reverse complement.
AGCGTCAGGGGGACACCGAGCCGGGCGCGCCAGCGTTTCAGCTCCATCATGCGGTAGGCGACCCGTTGCGGCGGGCGTTTCGCCAGCGGCAACCCGCCCGAAACGGCGAAGACCTCGCCCATGTCGACCGGTTTGTGATCGATCCGCCAACCGTGCCGGTCCGCGATGGCGTGGAGCCTGGCGTCCCCCAGATAGGACCAAGGGGAGGTCACGGTGAAGTAGTAGTCGATCGTTTTGGACATCATTGTTCCTATTCAGGCGGAGGGTGCCGCGATTCGATGCCGACGCGGGGCGCGCGGAAGGTTGGAGAGAGCCATGGGAATTTCGAAAAACGGCTGAAAACCGGTGATTTATCTGGATATATAAATCAATTCCAAGTGCTCGTTGACATTGAAAGTAGTGGGCGGCAACGATTGTCACATAATCATAACAAAAGACATTCCGCTGCTTGCGCTTTTCTTTCGGATGCGGACGCAGTGGACCCGGAGGAAACAAATCCGGAAGGCGCGCGGAAAAAGGGGCTGGCGGATGAGGCACCCGACCAAGGACGGCGATAAGGTTTTCGAAGTCGCCATCTACAATAAGGATGTCCGGTCACTCGTTAAGGACAATCAATCCCATTCTTTCTTCGACGATAACTGGGCCGACGCCCAGGTTCACGATATCGTCGCCACTGATGAAGACACGGCCCGTGAGATGATCGCGGAGCGGTTTCCACCCGACGAGGGCTTCGTCATTCAATGGGTGGATCAGGCGTCCTGATTCAGGTCTCGCGGATATTCGCGAAGGCGTAGCGAGAAATCGAGGTTGGCTGGGATCAGGCGCCGTTAAGCTTGACCCGTTCGGCGTCGCGTAGGTCCTTACGCTTGATCTTGCCGGTCGCGGTCATCGGCAATTGGTCAACGAATTCGATCTGCCGCGGGTATTCGTGGGATGACAGGCGTGTCTTCACGAATTCGCGGATGTCCTGTTCCGTCGCGGCCCCGCCTTCAAGCCCTGGCATCAGCACGATGAAGGCCTTGACGGCTTCGGTGCGGATCGGATCGGGGACGCCGATCACGGCGGCCAGTTGCACCGCGGGATGGCGGCTTAGGCAGTCCTCGATTTCGCCAGGACCGATGCGGTATCCGGCCGAGGTGATGACATCGTCGCCGCGTCCGACGAACCACAGGTAGCCCTCGTCGTCTCGGTAGCCCGTGTCGCCCATGCGCCACCAGCCGTCCCGCAGGTTGGCCTGGGTGGCGGTCGGATTGTTCCAGTATTCCAGAAGCATCACCGGGTCGGGGGCGCGGCAGGCGATTTCTCCTTCCTGTCCCGGCGGAAGGATGGTGCCGTCGGGGGCGATGACGTCGACCACATGTCCTGGGGCGGGGCGGCCCATGGCGCCGGGTTTGGCTGCCATGATTTCCGTGCAGGTCGCGACGATCACGTTGCATTCCGTCTGGCCGTAGAATTCGTTGATGCTCAGGTCCAGGGCCTCGCGGCCCCATTGGATCAGGTCGGCCCCCACGGGTTCTCCTGCCGAGGCGACGGAACGCAGGTTGAGTACATGGCGCCCTCTGGGCGGCGGAAGTTTGCTCATGAGCCGCAGTGCCGTCGGCGGCATGAAGGTGTTGCGCACGCCCGTGCGCGCCATCAGGGCCAAGGCTTCCTCGGGGTCGTACTTACGTGCGCGATGGGCGACCACGGGCACGCCATGGTGCCAGGCGCACATGAGGGTATTCATAAGCCCGCCGATCCAGGCCCAGTCAGCGGGCGTCCACATCAGGTCGCCGGGCTGGCCCAGGAAGTTGTGAAACATTTCCACCCCCGGCAGATGGCCGAGCAGGCAGCGGTGGGCGTGCAGCGCCCCCTTGGGGTTGCCCGTGGTGCCCGAGGTATAGATGATCAACCCGGGATCGTCGGCCGCCGTATCGACGGGCCGGAATGTGTCGGACGCGCGGCCGAGGGCCCCCCAGAAATCCGTGAACCCGGTGCCATCGGACCCGGCGTCGATGACGTAGACGCGCCTGAGGTCCGGCAGCGCATCCGCCAGTGCTGCGATCTTAGGATAATTAGCGAGGTCCGTGACCAGGGCGGCGGCCCCGGAATCGGCGAGCCGAAAGCTGAGCGCTTCCTCGCCGAACAAAGTGAACAGGGGGATTGAGATCAGGCCCGCCTTCCAGGCGGCGACATGGGTCAGGGCGGCCTCCACCGACTGCGGCAGCAGCACGGCGACGCGGTCACCCTGTGTCAGGCCATGGGCCTGGAACATGTTGGCGGCCTGGTTGGACAAGGCCCGCAGGGCGCCGAAGCTGTAGGTCACCAGATCACCTTCGGGCGAGGAGACGATCAAGGCCGGGGTGTCGGCGTTGCGCGCCGCGTTCTTGTCACAGACATCGACGCCCATGTTGAAACGCGCCGGGATGTCCCAGGTGAAGCTGTCGTAGAGCCTGTCGTAGCTGTCGGTCTTGATCAGCATGCTCTGCCCGTTCTCCCAAACGGCCGGGCCCATGAAATCGGGCGGGGACGGGCGGAACTCCTAACCGTGGAAAGGAAGGGCGCTCCCGACCGCCTACTTGAAGGCGGCCATGTCCTGACCGTCTGATTGGAAGTAGCGGTAGGCTTCGACCGTTTCGATGACCACGCCGTCATAGCCCTGGGCCAACAGGCCGAAGGTGAAGGAACTGGCGTCGCCGTACATGATCTTATGCCATTCCGGGCGCCAGTATTCGACGAAGTAGCGGTCCGGGTCCGTGGGGTAGGGGGCGGTGATCCAGCGCGGCGCACCCGACTGCCAACCCGGTTTCCAGTAAAAGCGATAGGTCGCCGCCGTGCCCACATCCATGCGTGCGAGGACCAGGCGGCGCGCACCCAGCTTTTTGTACTTCAGGGTCTCGATCGCGCGTTTGGAGAACGGCTTGCGGCCGTGAAATACGTCGACGATGACCATGTCGTAATTGGTGTCATGCAGTTTCAGCGCGAATTCGTCTTCCTGGCCGAAAGCGGTGGTGTCGCGCAGGTAGAGGTAATTTTCCGCATTGGACATGGATAGTACGCTATTGGAGTTTTCATGAAACGGCCTGGCCGGATAGGGCGGCAGGCTGTTCATGACGGACAATTCCTTGTGGGCGACGAAGGGCAGGAAGCCTTGCTTGCGGCTGGCGGCCAGAACCTCGTCGATCTTTTTAGGGTCGCGGGCGAAATCCATGGTCAGGATGCTGACCCGGTCGCGCTTGGCGACTTCGACCAACTGGGCGAAGGTTTCCTTCATCTCCTTGGAGGTCGGTTGTCCGAAGGTTTCATACCCATAGAACATGCCATCCTGCAGGATGGCGTCGATCGACATCATGTAGGCGCGGGCCGGATAGACCTTTTTTTCATCGACTTCGTCGCGCTTTTGCAGAAGCTCCATACCGTTGTGGGTGATAACGACGAATCCGGGGTTTTTCTCGCGGGCGAATTTGGCGATGTTGGTGATCAACCGGCGCATTTCGTCGCGGTAATTGGTCAGCTTGCCGAGCACGGGGGCGCCGGGGGTGGCAGGGCCGGCCTGCACCGGTTCACCCTGAGCGCGCACCTGACCCGGCGCCTGCGCTGCTGCCGGCGTGAGGGCGCTAATGGCCAGAAGGGCGGCGCTCAGGACGCCCGAAAGGGCGGTCGGACGGAATGCGGTCATGGTCTTCCTGTCGATGCTTTTTCCCGCCGATACCATAGCTGGCAAGGGTTAATCAGTCCTTATCCGGCAGTGAGCCGCAGCATAGCACGGCGGCGGCGGCACGGTGAACGCACCCGCGATTTCTCCTGTCCGGTCCCTATCGGTTCCTTGTCCACCGGCGGGGTGGAGAGTAGATTTCCGCCATGCAACCCGAATACCGACCCACGGCCTGCCCCCACGACTGTCCGTCCACCTGTGCCCTTGAGGTCGAGGTCCTTGACGACCACACCATTGGCCGTGTGCGGGGCAACCCACGCAACGATTACACGGCGGGCGTGATCTGCGCCAAGGTCGCGGCCTATCGCGAGCGGGTCCATCATCCGGAGCGCTTGACCCATCCGCTGCAACGCATTGGCGCCAAGGGTTCGGGCGAATTTCGCCGGATCACCTGGGATCAGGCGATTGACGAGGTCGCCGAGGCCATCGAACGTGCCCGCACGGCCCATGGCGCAGAGACCGTCTGGCCTTATCACTTTGCCGGCACCATGGGGCTCGTGCAACGCGACAGCATCCACCGTTTCCGCCATGCTTTCGGCTTTTCCCGCGAACACGAAACCATCTGCGTGACCACGGCCTGCAACGGCTGGATCGCCGGGCACGGCAAGATCTGGGGGGCCGATCCGCGCGAGATCGCCGAATCGGACCTGATCGTCGTATGGGGCGGTAATCCGGTTTCAACCCAGGTCAATGTGATGACCCACATCGCCAAGGCGCGCAAGACGCGGGGAGCCAAGCTGGTCGTCATTGATCCCTACCGCACACCGACGGCGGAGGCGGCAGACCTCCACATTCCGATCCGCCCGGGCACGGACGGCGCCCTTGCCTGCGCAGTCATGCAGGTGCTGTTCGAGGAAAATCTGGCTGACTGGGACTACATGCGCGACTTCTCGGACGGCCCGGAACGCCTGCAGCAGCACCTGACCACGCGCACCCCCGAATGGGCGGAAGCCATCACCGGCATTCCGGCCGACGATATCCGCGACCTTGCACGACTATACGGCAAGACGGAGCGTGCCTATCTGCGCTGCGGCTATGGTTTCACCCGGTCGCGTAACGGGGCCGCCAACATGCATGCGGTGACCTGCCTGCCGGTGGTCACGGGCAAATGGAAGCACCGGGGTGGCGGGGCGCTGTTTTCCAACCGCGAGCTTTACGGCGTCGACGGCACTCTGATCAAAGGGCTTGATGTGGTCGATCCGAACACACGGGCGCTCGACATGTCGCAGATCGGCCGCGTGCTGACTGGTGACGCCCGTGCGCTCAAGGACGGGCCGCCGGTCACCGTGCTGTTCACCCAGAACATCAACCCGGCCGAAGTGGCCCCGGAAACGACTCGGGTCATCGAAGGGATGATGCGCGACGACTTGTTCACCTGCGTGCACGAACAATTCATGACGGCCTCGGCCAAGTTGGCCGACATCGTCCTGCCGGCGACCATGTTTCTTGAGCACGAGGACATGTACCAGGGCGGCGGCCATTTCTATTTGCAGGTTCACAAGGCGCTGATCGAGCCGCCGGGGGAATGCCGCTCGAACGTTGACGTCATCAACGGGCTGGCGCGGCGTTTGGGATCGGACTATCCGGCGTTCCATATGACGGCTTGGGAGTTGATCGACGATGCGTTGAAACGCAGCGGCCGCCCGGGCGCCGACCAAGTGTTGGCCGAAGGCTGGATCGATTGCGCCAAGCCCTTCGAGGAAGCACACTTTCTGAACGGCTTCGGTCATGGCGACGGTAAGTTCCACTTCGCCGCCGACTGGTCGAAGGTCGGCGCGGATTGTGACGCCATGTCGGCCTTGCCGGATCATCTGGACGTTATCGACGGCGCGACCGACGCCCACCCATACCGTCTGGTCGCCGCCCCGGCGCGCCGATTCCTCAACACATCGTTTACGGAAACACCCACCAGCCGAGAAAAGGAAGGCCGCCCCATGGCCCTGATTCACCCCGATACCTGCAAGACGCTTGGCCTGGATGAGGGCGACCGGGTGCGCCTGGGCAATGAATTGGGTGACCTTGTCGTGCATGTCCGACCGTTCGATGGGCTGCAGCCCCATACCGTGGTGGTCGAGGGCATCTGGCCCAACGAGGCCTTCGAGGAAGGACGCGGCATCAACACCTTGATCAGCGCCGACGCGGCGCTGCCGGGGGGTGGGGCCGCGTTCCACGACACCGCCATCTGGATGCGCCCGGCGTGAGTGGACAGGATATGCAGGGCCACGTCATCGTCGTCGGCAACGAAAAAGGTGGCAGCGGCAAGTCGACCACCGCCATGCATCTTGCCGTGGGCCTGATGCGGGCCGGGCACAGCGTCGCCGTGCTCGACACCGACATCCGCCAGGGGTCGTTGCGCCGGTTCCTGGAAAACCGACGCGCTTATGCCCGCACGATCAAAGGCCATGTTCCGATGCCGGAATTCTTTGACGTTGCTCCCTCGGGCAGCGACGGTACGGACACCTTTCCGGACGTTCTCGCGGCCGCCCGCGCAGCGGCCGGGGTCGTCATCATCGACACCCCTGGCAGCGCCACGCCGTTATCGGAAGCCGTCCATTCCCATGCCGATACCTTGGTCACGCCCCTGAACGATAGCTTCGTCGACCTGGACGTTCTGGCCCGAGTCGAGGTCAGTAACGAGATGACAGTAAAGGGACCCAGCCAGTACGCGGAAATGGTCTGGAAGCAGAAAATCGTCCGCGCCCGACGCGACGGCGGCAAGATAGACTGGATCGTGCTGCGCAACCGCCTAAGCCCGCTTGATTCGCGCAACCGCCAGGAGATGGAGAAAGCGCTCAACCAACTGGCCCAGCGTATCGGCTTCCGCTTTCTGCCCGGGTTTGGCGAGCGGGTGATCTACCGCGAACTGTTCCTGGCCGGCCTGACCATCATGGACATCAAGGAAACCGGTGATCCGGCGGCCATGTCCATGTCGCATCTGGCGGCGCGGCAGGAAGTCCGCGCCCTGATCGGCGCCCTTCACTTGCCGCCGTTGCCGGCTTAGGCCGGCGGTTTCCCCACTTCGCTGGCGAACGACGCCCGAACGCCTTATCTTTCAAGGTGAAGGACGGGATTCATGGGCAACGACGACAAGCTTGCGAAATCAGACATCGCCGGGGCGCCCGCCAAGCGGGCGGACGTCGATGCGTTCCTGGACAAGCTGTCGCGCGCACCCGTGCAGGCGCGCGGGGACGGTCGCGGCCGTTTGATGTTCGGCATGGACGCGACGGCCAGCCGGCAGCCGAGCTGGGACAGCGCCGCCCGCCTGCAGGGCGAGATGTTCCAGGTGACCCGCGAACTCGGTGGCCTTGACGTGCAGCTCGCGTTCTTTCGCGGCTTCGGGGAATTCAAGGTGTCAAAATGGACCGGCGACACGCATGTACTGACCCGGCTGATGACCGGTGTCGGCTGCCTGGCCGGCGAAACGCAGATCGGCAAGATTTTGAAACACGCCGTGAACGAAACCCGCAAGCGCCGGGTCAACGCTCTGGTCTATGTCGGCGACAGTTTTGAAGAGGACGTGGATGCATTGGGCAGGACGGCGGGCGAACTGGGGCTATTGGGGGTGCCCGTGTTCATGTTCCATGAAGGCGAGGACCCGATCGCCCGGTTTGGATTCCAACAGATCGCCAAGCTGTCCGGCGGTGCCTATTGTTCGTTCGACGCGGCCAGCGCCGATATGCTGAAGGAACTGCTTGCCGCCGTCGCGGTCTATGCGGCGGGTGGGCGACGGGCGCTTGAAAACCACGCCCAGACCAAGGGCGGCGAGACGCTGCGCATCGCCCATCAGATCAGGAGGGCTTAGGCGCCATGTCCTATCTGGTACTGGGCGTGGCCCTGCTGGCGGCCTTCCTGATCGGTGCGCGTTGGTACGCGACCGCGAACGTGAGGACCTTGAAGAAGGTCCTGTTCTACGTTTTCGGCATCTTGGCCGTGGTGCTGGCGCTGTTCTTTGTCATTACCGGGCGGCTCGGCTGGGCTGTGTTCGCGTTGTCGGCGCTGATCCCCATGCTGCTGCGGGCCCGGTCGGTCTACCGCGCGGCGCGCAATTTCTCGCGTATGGCCGGCGCTGGGCAGGGGGCGTCCACGGGCCAAACGTCGGACGTGGAAACCCGCTTTTTGCGCATGGGCCTGGACCATGACACAGGCGACGTTTGGGGTGAGGTCATCGACGGGCCCTACAAGGGGCGCCGGCTGGACGACATGACGGTGTCGGAGAAGCTTGATCTGTTGCGACATTGCTGGACCGAGGACGAGGCCTCGGCCCGTGTCCTCGAAGCCTATCTGGACCGGATCCATCCTGATTGGCGCGACCGCGCCGACGACGCGGGGTCAAAAACAGGCGGTGCCGGGTCGTCCCGTTCGGGCGCCATGACGCGGGCAGAGGCATTGGCGGTGTTGGGCCTGTCCGAAGGGGCGAGCCGCCAGGACATCAAGGCCGCCTACCAGCGCATCATTTCCGGGCTGCATCCGGACCACGGAGGATCGGATTATCTGGCGGCCCAGGTCAATGAAGCCAAGGACGTGTTACTGGGCGATTGAGGGATTTCGCCCGTGCAAAAGCGATTCGCGTTACGGTTTCGTGACGATCCGCAGTGCCAAAGACGAAAACGGGAGAAATCCGGGGGACGCGGTCGGATCAATCGGGCGGTTGCGGCGCCGGGGGCGGTATGGCACAAAAAGGCCCCATCGCCGTGCCGTCCCTCGGTTGGCACCGTTTCGACGCTGAAAGTTCACAGCAGAAAGTTCCGACATGTATGCACCCGTCCGGAAGGCCGTCCTGCCCGTCGCCGGCCTCGGCACGCGATTTTTGCCAGCGACCAAGGCGATGGCCAAGGAAATGCTGCCGATCGTCGACAAGCCGCTGATCCAATACGCCATCGAAGAGGCGCGGGCGGCGGGAATCGAGGATTTCGTCCTGGTCACCGGGCGCGGCAAGACAATCATGGAAGACCACTTCGACCATGCGGTTGAACTGGAACAGGTTCTTCAGATGCGTGGCAAGACCCGCGAACTGAAGATCGTCCACGATGCCATGGTGCCGGCGGGCCATTTGGCCTATGCGCGGCAACAGAACCCACTGGGCCTGGGGCATGCCATCTGGTGCGCCCGCCAGATGGTTGCCGGTGAACCTTTTGCCGTGCTGCTGCCGGACGATCTGGTGCAGGCGGAACCGGGGTGTCTGACGCAGATGATGGAAGCCTACCGGGAAGTCGGCGGCAACATCGTCGCGGTCGAGGACGTGCCGCTTGAGGACACCAACAAGTATGGGATACTCGATGTTTCCGAGGACGATGGCCGCCTGGCCCGCGCCAAGGGCTTGGTCGAAAAACCCGATCCCTCGGTCGCACCCTCAACCCTGTCGATCATCGGCCGCTATATCCTGCAGCCCGAGGTGTTCGAGCACCTGGACCGCCACGAAAAAGGGGCGGGCGGTGAAATTCAATTGACCGACGCCATGGCCAAGACCTTGGACACGGTGCCGTTCCACGGGCTGCGGTTCAAGGGCCGGCGCTTTGACTGCGGGTCCAAGGCCGGATTCATCGAAGCTAATGTCGCCTTTGCGCTGGAGCGTCCGGATATGGCCGACCGCGTCCGCGCCACCCTAAAAACCTACCTCTGAAGGAAGTTACAGCATGCATGTCGCCGTCGTCGGGACCGGATACGTGGGATTGGTGTCCGGGGCCTGTTTCTCCGAATTCGGCCATAACGTCATCTGCGTCGATAAGGACGAGAAGAAGATCGCGGGCCTGAAACAGGGCGAAATGCCGATTTATGAGCCCGGCCTGCAGAGACTGGTCGAAGGCAATGCCGAGGCTGGGCGTCTCAGCTTCACCACGGATCTGGCCGAGGCCGTGAAGGATGCCGACGCCGTGTTCATCGCCGTCGGCACGCCGTCCCGGCGCGGTGACGGCCATGCGGACCTGTCCTACGTCTATGCCGCGGCGGAAGAGATCGCCCAGGCCATCACGGGCTATACGGTCGTCGTCACCAAGTCGACGGTGCCCGTCGGCACGGGAGCCGAGGTCGAGAAGATCATCCGCGAAGCCCGGCCCGACGCCAAGTTCGACGTGGTGTCGAACCCGGAATTCCTGCGCGAAGGGGCGGCCATCGAGGACTTCATGCGCCCCGACCGGGTCGTCATCGGCACGGAGTCCGAAGACGCACGCGAAGTGATGCGTGAGCTCTATCGCCCGCTCTATCTGATCGAGACACCGATCGTGTTCACCCGGCGCCAGACGTCGGAGCTCATCAAGTACGCAGCCAATACCTTCCTGGCGACCAAGATCACCTTCATCAACGAGATCGCCGACCTGTGCGAGATCCTGGACGCCGACGTGCAGGATGTGGCCCGAGGTATCGGTCTGGACGGGCGCATCGGGCGCAAGTTCCTGCACGCGGGCCCGGGCTATGGCGGGTCCTGTTTTCCCAAGGATACGCTCGCCCTGGTACGCACGGCGCAAGATGCGGGGTCACCGTTGCGCATCGTGGAAACCGTGGTCGACATTAACGCCAAGCGCAAAAAGGCCATGGCGCAGAAGATCATCGACGCCTGCGGCGGTGCCGTTTCCGGCAAGACGATTGCGGTCTTGGGTCTGACCTTCAAGCCGAATACGGATGATATGCGGGATTCCCCGTCCCTGGACATCGTGCCCGCCCTGATCGCGGCCGGGGCCAAGGTTCGGGCCTATGACCCCAAGGGCATGGACGAAGCCAAGCATATGCTGGACGGCGTCGACTGGTGCAAGGGGGCATATGACACCATGGCCGATGCGGATGCGCTGGCCATTCTTACCGAATGGAACGAATTCCGGGCCCTCGACCTCGACAAGGTTCGGAGCCTGCTGAAAACGCCGGTGATGATTGATTTACGCAACATCTACAACCCGGACGACATGGCCGAGGCCGGGTTCGATTATACCTGCATCGGCAAATCAAAAGTGTCGGCGGCAAGCTGATCGCCGGTTCGGCGCGACGCGAACAAGGACCTAATCCTTCATGGCGGATAGCCACAACTTCAATCCCAGTATCCTGCGCGAATACGACATCCGCGGCACCGTGGGCGACACCCTGGGGACGGCCGACCTGTTCGCCATCGGCCGGGCATTCGGCACCCTTTTGGTGCGGGCCGGCGGCAAAAGTGCAGCCGCCGGGTATGATGGGCGACTGAGTTCGCCCGAATTGGAAGCAGCCCTGGCCGAGGGCCTGCGCGCCGCCGGGGTCGACGTAAAACGCATCGGCCTCGGGCCGACGCCCATGCTTTATTTCGCGACATATCACCTGGATACGGACGCGGGGCTGATGGTCACGGGCTCGCACAATCCGCCGGAATTCAACGGTGTGAAGATGGTGATGCAGGGGCGGTCGTTCTTTGGCGCCGACATCCAAAGGCTGGGTGCCTTGGCGTCTCAAGGCGATGTCGCTTCGGGTCGTGGTGCTGAGACCCGCGTTGATATCATGGATGCCTACGTGGCGCGTCTGCTGCAGGATTTCGACGGTGCAAAGCCGCTGACGGTGGCCTGGGATGCGGGTAACGGGGCGGCCGGAGAGGCCCTGGTCAAGATGGTCGCCGGCCTGCCGGGCCGCCACATCTTGTTGAACGAGGCCATCGACGGCACCTTCCCGGCCCATCACCCGGACCCGACGGTGGAAAAGAACCTGGCGCAATTGAAGGATGCAGTAGCAGCGAACGGCTGTGATCTGGGCATCGCCTTCGACGGTGACGGTGACCGCATCGGCGTCGTCGACGGACAGGGCAGGGTGCTGTGGGGCGATCAGTTGCTCGCCATTCTGGCGCGCGACGTACTGGCTGCTCATCCGGGGGCCACGATCATCGCCGATGTGAAAACCTCCACGGTGTTCTTCGACGAAATCGTCCGTCTGGGTGGCAAGCCCATGATGTGGAAGACCGGCCATTCCCATATCAAAAGCAAGATGGCAGAGATCGGTGCGCCGCTGGCCGGTGAGATGAGCGCCCATATCTTCTTCAAGGATCGCTACTACGGCTATGACGATGCGCTCTATGCCGCGATCCGTCTGCTCAATGTGTTGAACAGCACGGACGCGAGTCTGGGTGATTTGCTGGATGCCATGCCGAAGACCGTCTCGACGCCGGAAATTCGTTTCGACTGCGCCGATGACCGCAAGTTTCAGGTGGTCGAGGAAGTCCGGGCTCGCTTGGCCACGGAAACGGGCATTGCCGTCCACGACATGGACGGCGTGCGGGTACAGTCGGCGGACGGGTGGTGGCTGCTGCGCGCATCCAATACCCAGCCGGTGTTGGTCGCGCGCTGTGAGGCCGCGGACTCGGATGCCCTGGCGCGGCTGAAATCGGCGCTAGCCGGGCAGTTGGCGCAAAGCAACGTGGATGTGCCTGACCTTTAGGTCGCCGCTTTATTTTCCAATTTTCAGGTCTTTGGCATCCCAGCGCGGGAAGCCAAAAAACGGAGAGGAACCGTCGTAAGACGATTCCTCTCCCTCCCCCTGCCGCGCGTGGCACCCGATGGGCCGCGCGCAGCATTTCGATACCGTGGACAATTGTGGCAAAATTTGTTGGCTAACGCCATGAAAACTTCGCTGGATCCCGGATATTGGGCGCAAGCAGACACCCAAGCGTCACCATGCCCTGAAAGGCCGTGGTGGTAGTTCGAGAAAAATGCGGAAGAAGGGGGAGGAAGTGCTTAGTTGTCGGCTGGGAGGGAAGCCATTTCCAAGGTTTCCGGCCCGCGCAGTTCCATGCAGGGGATGTGGCGCCGCTCCAGCAATTTGCAGGCGCGGTAGGCGTCGCGCTTGCTGAGGCCGTAGACCCGTGCCCGGTGCAGAACCTTGCCGTTTTTCTTGGTCAAGGGAACGACGGAGATAACGCCGCCGTCAAGCAGGGACGGCACGGTATTGCGTGCCTTCATGGCCATGCTCTCGGCCTGTTCGGACTGGGCGAAGGCGCCGACCTGGATACCCCAGCGTGACTTCTTATCGAACTCGACGATCCGTGGCGGTCCATCGCCGTCGCCCTGTTCTTCCTCGCGGCCGGGGGCCGTGGGTAGGGGGGCGGGGGCCGGAATGTCGGCCTTGGCAAGCACCGGTGCACTGCCCAGTTCGGCAAATGCGCGGTCGAGATGCTTGGCCATCAGACGGTTCCGGGCACTCGATGAATTGGCGCCGAACACGACACCGATCACGCGCCGGCCGTCGCGCTTGGCCGAGGTCACCAGATTGAAGCCAGACGCCCGGATATACCCTGTCTTGAAGCCGTCGGCGCCGTCATAGGAAAGCAGCAGCTTGTTATGGGTCTTGTGCGACACGCCGCCGAAATCGAACCGGGTGCGCGAGAAGAAATGATAGTACTGCGGAAAATCGCGGAGAAGCGCGCGGGCCAGCTTGGCCATGTCGCGGGCGGTGCTCATCTGCGCACTGTGAGGCAGGCCGGATGCGTTGCGGAAGGTCGTGCGGTCCATGCCCAGGCGGCGGGCCGTCGCGGTCATTTCCCGGGCGAACTTCCATTCCTTGCCGCTGTAGTTTTCGGCCACGGCGGCGGCGATGTCGTTGGCTGATTTGACGGACAAAGCCAGGATGGCGTCGCGCACGGAAATGGTTTGACCGGGTTTCAAGCCCAATTTCGACGGAGGCTGACCGGCGGCACGGGCCGACATGCGCAGGCGCGTGTTCATGGACCAGCGGCCGTTTTCCACCGCTTCGAACATCTTGTAGAGGGTCATCATCTTGGTCAGGGAAGCGGGGTAGTTCCGCGTATCCGCGTTGACCGCATGGAGAACCTCGCCCGTTTCGGCGTCAATGACCAAAGAGGCATACTTGGCGACCGCCTGTCCCGGCGAAAGCACCAGGGCGGTCAGCAGAACCAGAGCGGCTGCGGCCAAAAGGCGCAGGCCCCCCCGTCGTGTAATCGGACGCGTCGTCTCAGTCATGAGAGCTCTCTTCCCCGTGTTGAGCTTTATGCCTCATTATCGTCGTCGCGTCGTCCCCCGATTCGCCGATATCGTAGCGGAATCCGCTAGCGGCGTCTCCAGAAATTTCGCAGCCGAATCAATGTCTTCTTTAAGGATTCATCGTAAATATTTGATTAAGAGATCGGTTCGTGGGGTATCCGGGCGCCGCTGAGCAGGTCGAAAGGGTGCTGTTGCTGGACATTTTGAGAACAAAAAATTGACACAAAAACAAAAGGTTACAGGCGGGATAAATTTTTGTGCAACGCACCATGCGGTCTTGACGAAAGGCCGCGACAGGGCTTATATTCTGGCTATTGCTGCAGTGCAGCATCGCTGCCCGGCAGTGAGAAGCGGCACCGGAGACGCCAAAGCGCCCGGAAGCCGCCAAGGATGATGTTGATCACCCGACAAAGAACCCAGATGGAGAGTACGATGGCTGAAGCCAAAAAGCCCACCGCGCCTGCGAAACCCGCTGCCACGCCTGCCGTCCCCGCCAAACCCGCCGCTGCAGCCCCCGCGCCGGCGCCCGCGGCCAGTAAGGTCGAGGTTACCGCGCCCGCGGTTAAGGAAACCGTTGAAACCGTCGTCAAGGCCGGCGCCGATGTCGCCGCCAAGGGCGTTGAAAAGGCCGCCACCATGGGCCAGGAGCAGATCGCCGCGGCCGTCAAGGCCGGTGGTCAGGTGTTCAAGACCTATGAAGACGCCGTTACCTACAGCAAGGAAAACGTCGACGCTTTCGTTCAGGCCAATAACATCATGGCAAAAGGCATGCAGGACCTGAACAAGGTGCTGTTCGCCATGGCCCAGAAGAACGTGGAAGAAACGGTCGATCTGACCAAGAAGATGTTCGGCTGCAAGTCGGTCGACGACGTGGTCAAACTGCAGAGCAGCCTATTGAAGACCAATTACACCAAGGCCTTCGACGAAAGCCGCAAGATTTCCGACATGGCCGTGAAACTGGCCGAGGAAGCCACGGCGCCGATCGCCAGTCGCGTGACGGTCGCCGTCGAAAAGGTGACCAAGCCGATTGCCGCCTGAGAAGTTTCGTCTTCTTTTCCCGTCTTACCTGACGTGAGGCGGTCCTGAACAAACGCCCGGCAGTCCCTGCCGGGCGTTTTCGTTTGCCGATTTCGCGGGGGCGGCAAGGGGCGATTCTCCGGTCTGGGCCATGGGCCGGGTCGTTTCGGGCCTCGGTTGTTCCGATTGTGGACGGCCTGTTGGAGAATTCCCAGGGATGGGACTTGGCGCTGGCGGGCGCCCTGCCCATATATTCAGGGACAAGCGGCAACCGCCCCCCGGACCCGGGGCTTCCCCGGGCAATCCTTTTTAAATAGAATTGGATTACCGTCGGAGTGGTTAGGCCGCTTCGGCGGCGCCGATGGGCGGCGGTCGCCGGCCCGAACACGGCAAGGACAGGACGGAGATGACAGGACCGACAGACCCGCCAAAATCTCCCATCGACCCGGGACGGGACGATGACTCCGGCACCGGTTTGGCGGTCAAATCCCGCACACGGACCAAACGTCCGTCCATGTACAAAGTCCTGATGCTCAATGACGACTACACGCCGATGGAGTTCGTCGTCCACGTGCTGGAACGCTTTTTCGGCATGAACAGCGAGCAAGCAACCCAGGTGATGCTGCACGTCCACCAGCGCGGTGTGGGCGTATGCGGTGTCTTCACATATGAAATCGCCGAAACGAAAGTGACACAGGTCATGGATCTGGCGCGTCAGCACCAGCATCCTCTCCAGTGCACGATCGAGAAAGATGGCGGCGGAGATGAGGATTAAATGCTTTCACGCGAGCTAGAACAGACCCTTCACCGCGCCCTGGCACTCGCCGCCGAGCGTAATCACGAATACGCAACCCTTGAACATCTGCTTCTTTCCCTAACCGAAGATCCCGATTCCATCGCGGTGCTGAAGGCCTGCGACGTGGAGGTCGAGCGTCTGATCGCCGACCTGACCGAGTTCCTCGACAACGAACTGGCCGAGATCGACAATCCGCGCGGGCTTGAACCCAAGCCGACGGCGGGCTTCCAGCGCGTTGTTCAGCGCGCCGTGATTCATGTTCAGTCGTCGGGCCGCGAGGAAGTGACCGGCGCCAATGTGCTGGTCGCCCTGTTCTCGGAACGGGAATCCCATGCCGTCTATTATCTGCAGCTGCAGGACATGACGCGCCTTGATGCCGTCAATTATATCTCTCACGGCATCGCCAAGGTGCCCGGGCGCTCGGAGCAGCGCACCGTGTCCGGCGCCGATCCCGAAGCCGAGGCAGAGGCCGCCGCCCGCAAGGGCTCGGAAGCGCTCGACGCCTATTGCACCAACCTGAACAAGAAGGCGAATGACGGCCGTATCGACCCCTTGATCGGCCGCCACGAAGAGGTCGACCGCGCCATCCAGATTCTGTGTCGGCGCAACAAGAACAATCCCCTGTTCGTGGGCGACCCGGGGGTGGGCAAGACCGCCATCGCCGAGGGCTTGGCCAAGCGCATCGAGGACGAGGACGTGCCCGAGGTGCTGCTCGGCAATACCATCTACGCTCTCGACATGGGCGCCCTTCTGGCCGGAACGCGCTATCGCGGCGATTTCGAGGAGCGCCTGAAGAACGTCATGGCTGAATTGGAAGCCATGCCCAAGGCGATCCTGTTCATCGACGAAATTCACACGGTGATCGGCGCCGGGGCAACTTCGGGCGGGTCCATGGATGCATCCAACATCCTGAAGCCGGCCTTGCAGAAGGGCGGCCTGCGCTGCATGGGCTCGACCACCTACAAGGAATACCGCAATTACTTCGAAAAGGACCGGGCCCTGGTGCGCCGGTTCCAGAAGATCGACGTCTACGAGCCGTCGATGGACGACACGGTTAAGATCCTCAAGGGCCTGAAGCCCTATTTCGAGGAACACCACAACGTGCGCTATACCAACGACGCCCTGAAGGCGGCGGTGGAACTGTCGACCAAGTACATTCACGAACGCAAGCTGCCGGACAAGGCCTTGGACGTCATTGACGAGGTCGGGGCGTCACGCATGCTGTTGCCGGCGGGCAAGCGGCGCAAGACGGTCACCGTCAAGGACGTGGAACAGGTGGTCGCCAAGATCGCCCGCATTCCGGAAAAGTCAGTGTCGTCCGATGACCGCAAGGCGCTCAAGAATTTGGACCGTGATCTGAAGACAATGGTGTTCGGTCAGGACAATGCCATCGAGGCCCTGGCCAGCGCCATCAAGCTGTCGCGCGCGGGCCTGCGTGAACCGGAAAAACCCATCGGCTCCTACCTGTTCTCAGGGCCAACGGGTGTCGGCAAGACCGAGGTCGCGCGCCAGTTGTCGCACATGATGGGCATCGATCTGGTGCGCTTCGACATGTCCGAATACATGGAGCGTCATTCCGTATCGCGTCTGATCGGGGCCCCTCCGGGTTATGTCGGTTTTGATCAGGGCGGCCTGTTGACCGACGCCGTCGATCAGCAGCCCCATTGTGTGCTGTTGCTGGACGAAATCGAAAAGGCCCATCCGGATCTGTTCAATATCCTTCTGCAGGTCATGGACCACGGCAAGCTGACCGACCACAACGGCAAGTCCGTCAGCTTCCGTAACGTGATCCTGATCATGACCACCAACGCAGGCGCGGCCGACCTGGCCAAGCCGGCCATCGGGTTTGAACGGGAAACCCGTATGGGTGAGGACACGGAAGCGATTGAGCGTATGTTCACGCCCGAGTTCCGCAACCGCCTGGATGCCATCATTCCCTTCGCGGCGCTGACCTCGGAAGTCGTCGCCCGCGTCGTCGACAAGTTCATCATGAACCTGGAATTGCAGCTTGAGGACCGGGGTGTGGTGATCGAGCTGACCGACGCGGCGCGCGAATGGCTGGCCAAACGGGGCTTCGACAAATTGTTCGGTGCGCGGCCGCTCAGCCGGGTGATCCAGGAGAACATCAAGAAGCCCCTGGCCGAGGAATTGTTGTTCGGAAAACTGGTCAAGGGCGGCATCGTCCTGGTCGGTGTCGACGACGACAAATTGGTGTTCGATTTCCCCGAACCGGGATCGACCCGCCTGCCGGCCAAGCGCAAGAAGGGCAAAGTTCCCGCCCTGGTCGAATAACCGACCCTGGCCCGGGCAGACGCAGCGTGGCGTTTTCCTTCCTTTCGGGGATCCGGGTTCTCGATCTCAGTCAATATTTGCCGGGACCGCTGGCGGCCCAGGTGCTTGCCGACCTGGGAGCGGAGGTGGTGAAGGTCGAGCCGCCAGCGGGCGACCCGCAGCGCCATCTTGACCCCCTGGCGGGACCGCTTGACCCCGACGTCGTCAAAGGCGGCGACGCCTCACCCTTTTATCAAGTTCTCAACGCGGGCAAGACGGTGACCCGTCTTGACCTTAAATCCGACGCCGGCAGGGCGCAGTTCCAGGCCTTGGTCCAGGGCGCCGATGTTTTGCTGGAAAGCTACCGGCCCGGCGTCATGGACCGGCTCGGCTTCGGATACAGCGCGGCCAAGGATCTGAACCCTGGGCTGATCTATTGCGCGCTGACGGGTTATGGACAGACGGGGCCTTTGCGTATGGCCGCCGGGCACGATCTTAATTACATGGCAGCCACGGGTGCCCTTGGCCAGGCTGGAACGACGGACGGTCCGGCCATGGCCTGGCCGCCCATGGCCGATTGCGCGGGGGCGGTGATGTCGGCGCTCGCCATTCTGGGGGCGCTGGTGCGCCGGGGGCGGGACGGGCAGGGCGCCTTTCTGGACGTCGCCATGTCGGATTGCGTCCTGTCCTGGCAGGCCATCGGCCTGACGGCGGAAAAGCTGGGTTTGGGTAAGGCGCGGGGGGCGGCGCTCCTGACCGGTGGGGCCGCGTGCTACCGGGTCTATGCCTGCGCAGACGGGCGGGAATTGACGCTGGGCAATCTGGAACCCCGGTTTTGGGAAAATTTCTGCCGTGCCGTCGACCGCGATGATTGGGTTCCGCGTCAGTGGGAAGGGCTGCCGCAAGCGGACCTGATCGCCGAGGTCGCGGGCCATCTTGCCGGGCAGCCTTTGGACCATTGGCTTGCCTTGTTGGATGGCGTCGATACCTGTGTGCAGCCGGTCGCCGATTACGCGGGTGTCGCGGACCAGCCGCAGGTCAAGGCGCGGGGGCTTGTGGCGGACGATCCCCTTGGCGGAGTCCAGGTGCTGCTGCCGATCCTCGCCGACGGCATGACCGCGGGCACACGGGTGCCGCTGACACTGCGCACGGCGGAACAGATTTTACAGAATTGGGGAAAAACCTAGCGGCCGACGACCTGGGGGCAGTCGGCTTCGCGGGTCAGGCCGACCATGGACGCACCCTGCGACGACAAACGCAGGTTGCCCTTGGCGCCGATCACGTAGGACTGGCTGCCCAGCGGCTTGCCGTTGGCGGCCATGCGCACAACCTGGGCGGCGCGGCAGGCGCGGCAGTTGTTCACCAGGAACACCCCACCGTTACTCTTATCCGTTTCAAGGGTGATGCATGTCTTGTTGCTGTCGTCGACGAGCGTTTCCGGTTTGACCAGATTGGCCTGCTTGCAGGGATAGATGGACCCCAGGCTGGTTCGGCCCGGGCCGCGAAACGGCAGGGGTAGGGTCATGTTCGCCATGACGTTGAACTTGCGCACTTCCGGGTTGGAATATCCCTGGCGCAGGCGGGTCACCCCGACCACCATGCAGGCATTGCATTTGTTGACCAGGACTTCGCCTGTGCCCGTGCGCCCGTGGCGGATGCAGTCCGCGCCGGGGGCCAGGGCCGCCGCCGTTCGGATCAGGGGATTGATCCCCATACCTTCCGCGTCGGGCACCCGGGGCGCCGCGATGGCCGCCGCCGACAGCAACAGCACCGCGACGAGGGCGGCGGCGGTCAGCAGGTAAATTTGCACATAGCGTTCCATAACCCCTTTACTTTAGGGAATATTGGTAAAGGAAACGTGACCGGCATCACACCTGTGCGCATTTTTTGAAAAATTTGTATAGAAAATTGATTTTATTCTGATTTTTTGAAGGGGGAGAACGCCCCGTAGGCGGACATTTCCCGCTCGATTCCCCTGGATTCGTCTTTTAAGAAGCCGGAAACGGCATCGCGGAAGCCCTTATCGGCGATCCAATGGGCGGAAAATGTGCGGCGCGGAAGGTAGCCGCGCTGGACCTTATGGGGGCCTTGGGCACCGGCTTCGACCCACTTCAGGCCCTGCGCGATGGCATAGTCGATGGCCTGGTAATAGCAGGCTTCGAAATGCAGGAATTTGTAGTCGGCGACGCAGCCCCAGTTGCGGCCATAAAGCGTGTCGCCCCCCCGCAGGTTCAAAGCCCCCGCCACCGGCCGGCCGTCCTTTTCCACCACGATCAGGACCACGGCCCGGCCCAGGCGTTCCCCCAGCAGGGAAAAGAACCGGCGCGTCAGATAGGCCTGGCCCCATTTCTTATCGGTCGTGTCCATGTAGAACTGGAAGAAGGCGTCCCAATGGCCCTCGGTGATGTCAGCCCCTTCGAGGACGCGGATGTCCAGGCCGGCGTCATGGACGGCGCGGCGTTCCTTCTTGATGTTCTTGCGCTTGCGCGACGATAGCTCGCCAAGAAAGTCGTCGAAGGTTTTGAACCCTTTGTTCTCCCAGTGGAATTGCTGGCCGATGCGTTGCAGATAGCCCGCTGATCCAAACGCTTCCCATTCGCTCTGGGTGGGGAAGGTGACGTGAAGCGACGACACGCCCAGGTTCTGCGCCAGTTGGGCCATACCGGCGATCAGGGCAAGGCGCATCTCGCGGCGCTGACCGTCGGGCAGGGCCTGATTGACCAGCAGGCGGGGCCCGGTCACCGGCGTGAACGGCACGGCGCATTGCAGTTTGGGGTAATAGCGCCCGCCGGCGCGCTCATAGGCGTCGGCCCAACCCCAGTCGAACACGTATTCGCCGTAGGAATGGTTTTTCAGGTACAGCGGCGCGCAGGCGGCAATGCCGCCGGCCGGATCCTCGATTACCAGATGCTGGCCAAGCCAGCCCGTCTCTCCCGTCGCCGACCCTGAATCTTCCAGCGCGGAGAGGAAGGCATGGCGGACGAAGGGGTTGTCCGTTCCGGCACAGGCATCCCAGGCCTCGGGCGAGACTTCGGAGAGGGATTTAATGATCTTGATGGCGACCGCGTCGCGTCCGTCGGGCATGGGTCAATCTACCATCCGTTCGATGCCTGGTGACAAGCTCTGTCCGCTGAATGCGGCGATCAATAAAGAAAGGCTGTCCACCAACCTTGGCCCCGGCCGGTTGAAATAGCTGTTGGCGTCGGTGGCGTAGACGCGGCCCGTGCGGGCGGCCTTGAGGGTTTTGAACTCAGGATGCCGTTCCATCAGCAGGCGCGCCTCGGCGGTTGAGCGCGCCAAGTCGAAGCCGCAGGGCATGAAGACGATGATGTCGGGATCGGCGGCGGCCAGGTCGCCCCAGGTGATCCAGGGCGCGTGCTCGCCCGCCGTGCCGAATACGTCTTCGCCGCCGGCCATCGACACCAGTTCCGGCACCCAATTTCCCGCCGCCATCAAGGGATCCGTCCATTCGACGCAGGCGACGCGGGGACGGGAGCCCGTCGGTGTGACGGTCAGCGCCCGCGCCCGGGCGCGCAGGCCGTCCGCCACGGCGCAGCCATGATCCGCCAGACCCAGGGCGTCGGCGACCCGTTCAATATCGGCGAATACGTCGGTGAGCGTCATCGGCTTTAGCGACACCACCCGCGCGGGCGTGCCAGCCCAGTCGCAGATCGCGGCTTCGACATCGGCCAGGCTGACCGCACAGACCTCGCATTGGTCCTGGGTGACGATGACGTCGGGCGCGCAGTCAGCGAGCGGCCCTTGCAGGACTTCGTAGACTGACGCGGCGTCGGCCACGGCCACTTTCACCTTGGCGTCGATCTCGGCGCTGCTGCCGGAAAGGTCCAGGCGCGGCGCCGTGCAGATGGGCAAAGTCTGGATGGCGGGTGGGAAGTCGCATTCGTGGGACCGTCCCACCAGCCAGTCCGCGCAGCCCAGCGCCGCGACGATTTCCGTCGCACTCGGCAGCAGCGAGACCACGCGCTTCATTTCTCTATTCTCGACCGGTTCCATCAGGACTAATCTGCGCGCGCGGTTCGCGATCGGCAACCGCGTTATCGGGGGTGGTGTGATGCGCGTGCGGCCCTTTTTTCTTTCCCTGATTCTTGGTTTCGTCATGCTGTCCGGCCCCGCAAGTGCCGGCATGGACGAGGTGCCGCCGGAATCCCTGGGCCCGGACGCCGTCGAGCGGACTTGGGTGCGGGCACGATTCTATGTGCCGGCCGACGCCAATCCCGTCGGCAACGGGGTGATCGGCGGCCCGCGCGATTTGGTCTCCGTGTCGGATGCTCTTGAGGCGCTTGCCAAGGGAGCGCCCCGGCCCGTGGTGGTTTATCTGCACGGCTGTGGCGGGTTCGGTAATTCGGGTAGCACCAATACCGGCATGCTGGCCGAGGCGGGCTTCGTCGTCGTTGCCCCCGACAGCTTTGCCCGGCCCAAGCGGGTCAAGACCTGCGATTCGAAGACCCATTCCCGCGCTGGGCCCAAGGGAATCTATAAGAATGTCATCGCTTGGCGGCTTGAGGAACTGGACCGGGCCCTGGTCGGCTTGAAGGACTTTTCCTGGGTCGACTGGAACAACATTTTCCTGTTCGGCCATTCCCAGGGCTCCAACGCCGTCGCGTCCTATCCGGGCAGCGCCTTCAAGGGCCGCATCATGAGCGGCACGCGATGTTCCACGGGCTACAAGGGGCCTGCGGAAGAACCGGCGCTTGCCGTTTATTCGGAAAACGATCCCTGGCGCAAAGGTCGGCCGATCAAGTGTCTGGATTACGTAGGCACGACGGGGATGCAGGTCTTGGGGCTCACGGGAGATTTGCACGTGGTGGCCAAGGACCCGGCGGCCAAAGCGCGGATGCTGGAGTTTTTAGAGCGCCTGATAACGCGCTGAGCGTCGACGCCGGGTCAGCGGATTTCGAAAATCCCGTCGACTTCGACCGCCACGCCGCGGGGCAGGGACGGTGCGCCGACGGCGAAGCGGGCATGCTTGCCGGCGTCGCCGAACACTTCGACCATCAGATCGGAAGCACCGTTTATGACCTCGGGCTGATCGGTGAAATCAGCGGCCGAATTGACGAAGCCGCCCAGCTTGGCGACCCGCACCACGCGGTCCAGGTCCCCGCCGCAGGCTTCGCGAACTTGCGAAATAAGGTTGAGGCCGCAGACCCGGGCCGCCTTGTAGCCGTCTTCGGTCGAGACGTCCTCGCCCAGACGTCCCCGGCACATGATGTCGCCGTTCCACACGCAGACCTGGCCCGACACGAACACGGTCGATCCGACGACGGTGTAGGGAATGTAATTGGCGGCGGGGGCCGAGGGATTGGGCAGTTCGATACCCAGGTCCTTCAGGCGGGATTCAACGGTTCCGGTCATGTGGGGGATCCTTTCATAAGGCTGGCGCCCGGCGCGGCCGGGTAAGGCGGATCAAACGCGGGAAAATCAGATATAGAAGGTGTCGCGTTCTTTGGGCGCGATGCAGATGGTGTCGCTGCCCCGCTCCTTCAATAGGGTCTGGGCCATCTCATGCTTGGCGTCGATGGCCGCGTCGTCCTGGTCCGGGTCGTGGTGGTAGAGATAGAGGGTCTTCACCTTGCCCCGGTCGGCCAATTCGACAACCTTGGAAATGCACGAGTGCCCCCAAGTCACTTTGGTGGCGTACTCGGCGTCCGTATAGGTTGAATCGGTGATCAGGACATCGGCACCCATCACGAACTCGGCCAGTTTTTCCTCGTAGTGAGGGTTATAACCGTCGCTGTTCTCCAGGAACATTTCGTTGTCCGTGACGTAACAGATGGCGCGGCCGTTGTATTCGATGCGGAAGCCCAGGCATTGGCCCGGGTGGCTCAGAAGCTTCGTCTTTACGCGGATGCCGTCGACCTCGAATTCTTCTTCCTCCAAGTCGCGGAAATAAACCCGCGCCGCGAATTCCTTCAGCGTGATGGGGAAATAGACGCCATCCATCTGGGCCGAGATGATTTCGCGGATGGAAATGTCGCCCTGGTTAGCGCCGAGAATCTGGAACTCGTTGCCTTGCCGGTACAAGGGGGCGAAGAACGGAATGGCGTTGATGTGATCCCAATGGGGATGGGAAATGAAGATGCGGCCGCGAATGTTGCGTCGGCCGTTGGCCATCAGCTTGTCGCCGAAGGTCTTGATCCCGGTGCCGCCGTCGAAGATGAAGATCTGGTCGCGCGGAAATTGCAGGGTCACGCAGTTCGTATTGCCGCCGTACTTCAAGCTGCCTTCGCCGGAAACGGGCAGGGTGCCGCGCACCCCCCAGAAAGACAATTCGATGTCGTCGCGCAGGATACGGTTGACCTTGTCAAGGAAGGTAGCCGCGACAATGGGTTTGCGGATGAAGCCGTGAGCGCCGAATTCATAGGCGCGGTTGACGTCGAATTCATAGCTTTTCGCCGTCAGCACGATGAAGACTGTATCGGCAAGGCCTTCATTGCCGCGCACGAACTTGCACAGCTGGAATCCGTCAACGTCCGGCATCATCAGATCCGAGATGACGCAGTCGGGCGCCAGGGCAACCATTTTGTCCATGGCTTCCTTGGAGTCCGTGAATGCGGTGACGCGATGACCCGCCGCCTCCAGCATGGAAGCGATGGCGTCAAGGATCATCGGGTCGTCATCGACCGCGACAAAATGGATGGGGTCGGTCTTACCTGCCATTCCTGTCCCAGTATGCCGGTCTTAATCCGGTCATCCAAAAAAAACCCACCTGTTCAAGCGAGTAGAGCTTGAACAGATTAACAATCCCTCAAAACGTTGATTATCACCGTACCCGGAAACGTATCGTTTGGGCAGGGTTTTCAGGGTTGTAGCAGAACATGTGGGACAACCGCAAACCGTCTTTCCTATCGATACGGGGCATAGGAACGGAGCATAGGAAACCCGCCTGCGGACGGAATGCCGGTGGCGGGTGTGACAAGGCGGCGTAACGTCAGAACGTCAGGCCAAAAAAGAGGCGTGCGGCGGACCGAAGCCCGCCGCACGCCCCAAGTTTCCCAGGGAGGATTCCTGAATGGATGGAATGCCGGTTCGTGGCATCATGAACATCCGCTTGTAGCGCCGCAGGTGACGCACTTCATGCAGGTGCCGTTGCGCACCAAAGTGAAGTTGCCGCAGTCGCCGCAGGAGTCGCCTTCGTATCCCTTCATGCGGGCTTCGCGGATCTGGTCCAGTTTGTTATCGGTCTGGCTGATCACGCTGGTCTCGATCTCCAGCACCGTCTCGGTGCTTTCCGCCCGTTGCACGGTGGCACCGGCGCCGTTGCCGCCGCCATTGCTGCCGCTGGTGCGGACGGCCCCTGCTGTTGATCCGGACTGTTCGCCGCCGAAGCGCCCGCCCTGAACGACCATGAACTGCTTGGAGCGCACATAACCCCGGCTGGTCAGTTGCGCCACGGCTTCCATCATGCCGGACTTCTCGGCATTTTCCGGCAGGTCGCCTTCGTCGGAACCGTCACCCACGGTATCGGGCAGCAGATCCGCCGGCTCGACATGGGCAAGATCGTTACGGTCCAGGTAGGACACCGCCAGTTCGCGGAAGATGTAGTCGAGGATCGACGTCGCCATCTTGATGGTGTCGTTGCCGGTGACCATGCCCGACGGCTCGAAGCGGGTGAAGGTGAAGGCCTCCACGTATTCTTCAAGCGGCACGCCATATTGCAGGCCGATGGAGATGGCGATGGCGAAGTTGTTCATCAACGAGCGGAAGGCAGCTCCTTCCTTGTGCATGTCGATAAAGATTTCCGCCAGCTTGCCGTCGCTGTACTCGCCGGTGTGCAGGTAGACCTTGTGGTCGCCGATCGACGCCTTTTGGATATAACCTTTGCGCCGGTTGGGCGGACGGCGGCGTTCCTGGGCGCGTTCGACGATGCGCTCGACGATGCGTTCGGCGACGATCTCGGCCTTGGAGGCGTTGGCCGGGGCAGCGGCCACGGCATCCCCCAGGGTTTCCTCGGCATCGACGTCGTCCAGCAGGGCCGACTGCAGCGGCTGCGACAGCTTGGAGCCGTCACGGTACAGCGCGTTGGCTTTCAGCCCCAGTTTCCAGGACAGCATGTAGGCGTCGTTGCATTCCTTGACCGAGGCCGAGTTCGGCATGTTGATGGTCTTGGAAATGGCGCCCGAGATGAAGGGCTGCGCCGCCGCCATCATGCGGATGTGGCTTTCGACGGAAAGGTAGCGCTTGCCGATCTTGCCGCAGGGATTGGCGCAGTCGAACACGGACAGGTGCTCGGGTTTCAGGTGGGGTGCGCCCTCCAGCGTCATGGCGCCGCAGATATAGGTGTTGGCGGCCTCGACCTCGGCCTTGGAGAAACCGAGATAGCTGAGCATGTCGAAGCCCATGTCGTCCAGCTTGTCGGCCGGAATGCCGAGACCTTCGCGGCAGAAGGCGTCGCCCAGGTTCCATTTGTTGAACACGAACTTGATGTCGAAGGCTTCGCCGAGCGATCCTTCAAGTTTTTTCAGAACATTGTCCGTGAACCCTTTGATTTTCAAGGTTTCTGCATTGATCCCGGGCGCCCCTTCCAAGGTGCCGTGGCCGACCGCGTAGTTGATCATGTCGGTGATCTCGTCGGCCGTGTAACCCATGCCCGAAAGCGCCTTCGGCACCATGCGGTTGATGATCTTGAAGTAGCCGCCGCCGGCCAGCTTCTTGAATTTGACCAGGGCGAAGTCGGGCTCGATCCCCGTGGTGTCGCAATCCATGACCAAGCCGATGGTGCCCGTGGGCGCGATCACCGTGGTCTGAGCATTGCGGTAGCCATGGGCTTCGCCGCCTTCCAGTGCCTGATCCCAGGCCTTGGCCGCGGCCTTGGACAGTGCCGCATCTGGGCAGTCGCCGGCGATTAGCGGCACGGGGGTGACTTCCAGCCCTTCGTAACCGGTCTTCTCGCCATGGGCGGCGCGGCGGTGGTTGCGGATGACCCGCAGCATGGCATCGGTGTTCTTTTCGTAACCGGGGAAGGTGCCCAATTCGGCTGCCATCTCGGCCGAGGTGGCGTAGCAAACACCTGTCATCAGCGCCGTGACAGCGCCGCAAATAGCCCGTCCTTCGACGGAATCGTAGGACAGCCCGGCGTTCATCAGGTAGCCGCCGATGTTGGCATAGCCCAGACCCAGGGTCCGGAATTCGTAGGACAGCTGAGCGATTTCCTTGGACGGGAACTGGGCCATGAGCACCGAAATCTCAAGCGTCACGGTCCACAGGCGCACCGCGTGCTCGAACCCGGTGACATCGAAGGTGCCGTCTTTCTGCGCGAACGTGATCAGGTTCAGGGACGCCAGATTGCAGGCCGTGTCGTCCAGGAACATGTATTCGGAGCAGGGGTTGGAGGCATTGATGCGGCCCGAATTGGGGCAGGTGTGCCATTCATTGATGGTGGTGTCGTACTGCAGGCCCGGATCGGCGCAGGCCCAAGCCGAATAGCCGATCTTTTCCCACAACTCGCGGGCCTGGATGCGCTTGTGCACCTTGCCGTCCGTGCGGCGGATCAATTCCCATTCGCCGTCATTGAGGACGGCGTGGATGAATTCGTTGGTCAGGCGCACCGAGTTGTTGGAATTCTGCCCAGACACGGTCACATAGGCTTCCGAATCCCAATCCGTATCGTAGGTCGGGAAGTCGATTTCCGTATACCCCTGACGGGCGAAGTGGATCACCCGCTGGACGTAGTTGTCGGGGATCATGACCTGACGGCAGCCCTTGATGGCGGCCTTCAGGTCGGCGTTGATTTTGGGGTCGTAGCGGTCATCGGCGCCGGCATCCGGGCCCATGTCGGCCTGGCAGGCG
Source organism: Rhodospirillales bacterium (assembly GCA_048263775.1). GTDB lineage: Bacteria > Pseudomonadota > Alphaproteobacteria > Rhodospirillales > Casp-alpha2 > UBA1479. The sequence goes on along the minus strand of JBLXDU010000003.1, from coordinate 78,700 downwards.
GCCATGACCTGGGTCAGGTGCTTCTTGGCCAGGCGTGAACCGGATACCAGGGCAGCGACCTTCTGCTCTTCCTGGACCTTCCAGTTGATGTAGTTCTCGATGTCCGGATGGTCGACGTCGACGACGACCATCTTGGCCGCACGGCGCGTGGTGCCGCCCGATTTGATGGCGCCGGCAGCCCGGTCGCCGATCTTGAGGAAGCTCATCAGGCCCGACGACTTGCCGCCGCCCGACAGGGCTTCATTCTCGCCGCGCAGGGCCGAGAAGTTGGACCCGGTGCCCGAGCCGTACTTGAACAGCCGCGCCTCGCGGACCCAAAGGTCCATGATGCCGCCGTCGCTCACCAGATCGTCGGACACGCCCTGAATGAAGCAGGCATGGGGCTGCGGATGTTCATAGGCGGACTTGGAAGCGACCAGCTTGCCGGTCTCGAAATCAACGTAATGGTGCCCCTGGGCCGGGCCGTCGATGCCATAGGCCCAATGCAGCCCCGTGTTGAACCACTGGGGCGAGTTGGGGGCGGCCATCTGCTTGGCCAGCATGAAGCGCATTTCATCGAAGTAGGTCCGGGCGTCGGCTTCGGAATCGAAGTAGCCGCCTTTCCAGCCCCAATAAGTCCAGGTCCCGGCCAAGCGGTCGAACACCTGCTTGGCGCTGGTTTCACCGGACGACCGTTTGTCCTTGGGCAGTTTCTTGAGGGCGGCGGCATCGGGTTCGGAGCGCCACAGCCATGACGGGACCGAGTTCTCCTCGACCTTTTTCAGCTTCGCCGGAACGCCCGCCTTGCGGAAGTATTTCTGCGCCAGCACGTCCGAGGCGACCTGAGACCATGAGTCGGGGACTTCGATGTCCGCCTGCGCGAACACCACGGAGCCGTCCGGATTTCGGATTTCGCTGGATGCCCGGCGAAACTTGATTGCCGCGTAAGGTGACTGATCCTGTTTAGTAAAATGCCGCTTGATCTGCATGGCTACCCCGTCTGCGCTCCCTTAATGGTCCCTGTCATTTCCGGCCCTGTTGCTGGCCGGCGGGCCCAACAACAGACCCGGGTCGCTTCTTTGCCGCTGGCTCGGAAGGCTTTCGCTTCCTGAAACTACATAGTGTATTTGCCCAGGCGTGAAGGACGCTAAATGTAGCCAGCGGCTTTGGGGGCAGCAACAGGATTATTTCAACATTTAGGGGTTATGTTACGAATAAATTACTTGATTTTGTGGAACCTCCCGGAAAACCGGGGGTTATGCCTTAGGTCATAGTCAGGGCCGTCCTACATATTGCGATCGACAGCCGGTAAAGACGGTCAAGCGGGCTGGACCTTGCGCCCGCATGGTGCCATATTCCCGCGGTACATCAGGCGGATATGAGACCCCATGGACATCGGAACGCTGCTGCATACCTGGATTCACGGCAAGCTCGTCGGCACCGACGAGTTCGGCAACCGTTATTACAAGAACAAGGGCGGGTCGTTGTACGGCCGCGAACGCCGCTGGGTTCTGTACAAAGGCCGCAAGGAAGCCTCCAAGGTGCCGCCGGAATGGCACTCCTGGCTGCATCACACCTCTGCGGAGCCGTTGACCGAAAGCGCCACCCGGGCGCGGCCGTGGCAGAAGGAACATGTCCCCAACCTGACGGGAACCGCTGGTGCCTACCGCCCCGCGGGCCACGATTTCAAGGGCGGTACCCGCGCCCATGCCACGGGCGACTACGAAGCCTGGAAGCCGGAATGATTTGCGGCTCCTTGGCCGGGGCGCTGCGATGACGGTCGGATACCGATGACACTCGAAACCAAGGAACAGATGATCGGCGCTTTGGCGCTTGTCGTGCTTCTGGCGGTTCTCGGCTTCATGAACCAAAGCCGCGACGTGACCTCCGGCGCGGACGGCCGCATTCGGGTCGATGCCCTGTTCGGCCGGGTCGACGGGATCGCGCCCGGGGCTGAGGTCCGCATGGGCGGCGTTCGAATCGGCAAAGTCGCGGCCCAGCGCCTGGATGACAAGTTCCGCGCCGTGCTGACCCTCAATCTGACCGATGGCGTGATGGTCCCGAACGATTCGTCGGCCTCGGTGCAGACTGACGGCCTGTTCGGCGGAAAATACATCGTTTTGGAGCCGGGTGCGTCGGAGCAGGGACTGAAAACCGGCGATCTGATCGCCATTACCCAGGATGCCCAGGTTGTCGGCGACATTCTGGATCTCATCATTTCCCAGGGCCGGGCTGCCATGGAAGAGCGCCGGGCCGCCGCCGAAACGACGGCCGGGCAGACGAAATAAGGGGCGGAGAGACCGGATATGGGACGTAATGCAATCGAAACGGTCCTGGGCGGCGTCGTGCTGATCGTCGCCGGGGTGTTTCTGTTCTTCGCCTTCAACGTGGCCCAGGTCAAGGCCGTCTCCGGCTACGAAATCAAGGCGCATTTCCTCAAGATCGGCGGCCTGTCCAACGGCAGCGACGTGCGCATCAACGGCATCAAGATCGGCACCGTTCTTGACCGCGTTCTTGACCCGCAGACGTTCGAGGCCGTTGTCATCATGTCGATCCGCCCGGATGTGAAACTGCCGAAGGACACGGTGGCGACGATCGGTTCCGAAGGCATCCTGGGTGGAAAATACATTCGCCTGAAGCCGGGACAGGCCGCGGAAACGCTGCCCGAGGGCGGGCGCATCGCCAAGGTCGAGGACTTCAAGTCCCTTGAGGATCAGGTCGGCGAGATCATCTTCCTGGCCACGGGTGGGAAATAGGCCGCGATGCGGCTTCTCCTCATCGCCTTGATTGGCATCATCGCCGCCTTTCCGGCAAGCGCGGCATCCATGAACAAGGTTATCCTGCAGGGGCTGGACAAGGTCACGGCACGGGTTTCGACCCTGGAAGCCCGGGTCGGCGAGGTCGTGCGCTTCGGTACGCTTGAGATTATCGCCCGCAGTTGCGACAAGCGCCCGCCGGAGGAACCGCCGGAATCCGCGGCCTTTCTCGATATTTGGGAAATTCGCCCCGGCGAGCCGGCGATCAGCCTGTTCCGCGGTTGGATGTTCGCTTCCAGCCCGGCGCTCAATGCCCTGGAACATCCAGTATATGACATCTGGGTGCTCGATTGCGCGGAGCCTGCGGATGTCGCCCCGCCCAAATAGCTTGCGTCCGAGTGGTACGTGCGCGTCCTTGTTTACGGAATCAGGCAGGTGCGTTTTGATGGAGGAATCGTTTTGCAGGGGGCAATGGGCGTGCGTCTGATTCTGGTCTTGTTGGCTTTGGCGTTGATCACGTTGACAGAAGGCGCGCAGGCGGCCGATCCGGCTCTGTGCCGGAATTGTCACAACCCCCAAGGAACAATCGCGCCGGATCTTGCGGGCATGCCGATGGATACGTTCTTCGCCGCGGTTCGGGCCTTCAACTTGGAAGAACGGACCCACCCGGTGATGGTATCCCTTTCGCGGTCCTTGTCCGATGCTGATATCGCCGGCCTGGCTGCTTATTTTGCCGCGCTTGGCCCGACGGAGAATGGGCGTGTCGACGTGAAATCGTCGGCACCGGTGAAATAGGTCACCCCGAGGGCCGCCACCGTCGCAGCAGAATGTGTACCACGATCGGCGTGGCGATCGAGGTCGCCAACGCCACCAGGGCGATTCCCGAAAAGACCTCCGCCGGCATGGCCCAATCGCCCAGGTCACGGGCTTGTTGGCCGATCACCATGGCCATTTCAGCACGCGGCACCATGCTCACCCCGATCAAGAGTGCGCCGGCACCGGATGTCGTCATCAGGGCCGGCAGTCCGGCCCCCGCGATTTTGCCGCCGACGGCTACGGCGAGCAGTGCTCCGCCGAACGCCAGGGCCATACCCAAGGACGCCGGATCGATACGAAAGCCGATGGCGATGAAAAAGAACGGTACGAAAAAGGCCTGGATCTGAACGAATCCCGTTTCCATGCGCACGACGTCAGTGTTTCGGCTAAATATCAGGCCCGCGAAGAAGGCGCCGATGGCGATGGAAAACCCCAACAGCGAGGCGACGGCGGCGACGCAGAGCCCGATGCCCAGGAGGATCATCGCCGCATGGGGTTCGCCGAGGCGAGTCAGAATGGCGGCCAGACGGTGCTGATTGGCCCAGGCGACGGCCAGGCACAGGCCGCCGAGCGCGGCTGCCTTGACCAGCAGAATCAGAGAGATTTCCGATATATGGGTGGCCAGGCTGCCGCCGTCCCCTGAATGGACCAGGGGCGCCACGGCCACGGCCATGGCCATGAAGATGACCGCCGACAGATCGTCCAATTCAGCCACGTCGATCAAGGTTTCGCCGTCTGCGGTGTCGAGGGCGCCAGCCTCGCGCCACAGTTCCGTGGTGACCGCGACGCTGGTCGCCGTCATGGCGATGGCCGTGAACATGCTGGGTACCGCACCCAGGTCGAACACCTGATGACATAACAGGAACGCGGGCACGCCGCTGATCGTGACGTTGCCGAGCCAGATGGGCGCCGCCCGGGGCAGCTTTGCGACAAGGCCGTGCAGGTTACTGTCGAGCCCGATCCGGAACAGCAGGATGAACACGCCCGTCTCGGCGAGGAATTCCAGCAAGTGGCGGCCCGTCCCGGACATGAAGGCTATTTGCCCGTCGGCCACGCGGAGGACGAAACCCAACGCGATGAATCCGGCCAGGGCGGGCAGGCCGATCTTCTTGAACCAGATGCGCGTGAATACCGCCGCGACGATCAGCACGCCCAGCATCAGTTCGAATACGGAAATGGACTGATGGTCGATCATGGCCGCGTCCCGTTGGTTCGGGGCCCAGTCTAATCCAGATCGTCCAAAACGTCCCGTACCGCATCCGCCAACAGGGGCGCGAGGGTGACCGTGTTGGTTTCATGCGACACGGAATCTGCGGATTCGAGCGCGCCGACGCCAGCCGCCTTCAGCATCTCAAGAACCGGCGGCGGGCCCAGCATGTGAACGGCCATCACATCGACCGATGTCGCCCCTGCGGCCCGCAGCAGACGGGCACTTTCGGCAAGCGTCGCGCCGCTGGAGATCACATCGTCGACCAGCACGGCCGGCCGGCCGGCAGCCCGTTCGATTCCCGGAATCTCGATCGTTACGTTACGGTCGCCTGCGCGCAGCTTGCTGCCGACCAGCACATCGAGCCCGAGCGGCGCGGCGACGGCCTCGACCCATTGTCGGGATTCGCTGTCGGGGCCGACGATGAGGGCGTCCCCCGCCAAGCCTTTGTCACGCAGGCGGGAGGCCAGCAAGTCCGCCGCCGAGACCGCCACCGCCCGCGCCGTGGGAAACACTGCCTCCAGGGAGCTTGTCCGATGCAGATGCGGGTCGACGGTGACGACGCCATCGACCAGGCCGTCCAGAAAGCGGCCGATGATTTGTTGGCTGACGGCTTCACCGGTGTGAAACGCCGCGTCCTGGCGCATGTAGCACAGATAGGGCGCAACCAGGACAAGGCGCCGCGCGCCGGCATCGCGCAACGCCGAGGCGGCGAGCATCAGTTCCACGAGCTTCGTGTTGGGGTCGTCGAGAGAGCGGTAGAGGATCACCGTATCTGCCACGTCGCCGACGCGGACAAGACTTTCACCGTCGGGAAAACGGCGTGCTGCGATCCCAGAGAACGGAATCTTCAGTGCCGCGGCGAGGCGGCGGGCCTGGGGTGCCGATTCCGGGAATCCTTGAAGCGTTAGCGCGGCCGTTCTCATGCCGGCCCGATGATATAGCCGTTGTTTTCAGCCGCGTCTTTCGTCGCGAAACGGAAGTCAGCGGCCACGCAGGCGTAGATGCGGTAGATCGGCTCGCCCTTGGTCACCCGGTCGCCGGTCTTTTTCAGAAGGTCGACGCCCGCGCCCTTGTCTAAGGGGGCTCCGGCAAGGCGGGCGATGCGGCCCAGACGATAGCAGTCGATACCTTGGACCACGCCGTTGGCCGGGGCGCAGACATCTTCCACCAGGGCGCCGAGCTGATGGTTGATCTTGCTTGGGCCCTGGGCCTTGATGATCCGCTCCATGGCGCCCAGCGCCTGTCCTGAATCGAGAATTTCGCAGGCCCGCGCGTGACCGCTGCCACCCCGCAATTCGGGGTCAAAGTCGAGCATCCGCCCGGCCAGCAGAAGCGCATGGTCGCGAAGGTCCTGTGGCGCTCCCGGTTCGTTGCGCAGCACCGCCATGACGTCGCGGGCCTCAAGGATAGGGCCGATTCCGCGCCCGATGGGCTGTGCGCCGTCGCTGAACACCACATCGATGATCAGGCCGACCTTGTCGCCGACGTATTCGAACATCTTGCGTAGACGGACGGCGTCGGCATGGCTGCGTACCTTGGCGGTGGGGCCCAGGGGAATGTCGATGACCAGATGGGTCGAGCCGGCAGCCAGTTTCTTGGAAATGATCGAGGCAACCATTTGTTCGGGCGTGTCGATGCGCAACGGCCGTTCGACGGAAATCAGGATGTCGTCGGCCGGCGACAAATTGACGTGACCGCCCCACACCAAGCAGCCTTTCTCGCGTTCGACCACGGCGCGCATCTCGGTGATCGATAGGTTGACCTCGGCCAGGACCTCCATGGTGTCGGCGGTGCCGGCGGGCGAGGTGATGGCACGCGACGATGTCTTGGGTACCGGCAGGCCGTGGGCGGCGACGATGGGGACGACGATCATCGAGGTGCGGTTTCCCGGAATACCGCCGATGCAATGCTTGTCGACGATGATGGGGGCTTCCCAATCCAGTTTATTGCCGACCTTGGCCATGGCCTCGGTCAGGTCCAGCATCTCGGCCGTCGTGCTGAAACTGGCCGACGAGATCAGGAAGGCCGCAATCTCCATGGGCGAATAGCGATGGGCGGTGATGTCGGCGATGATCTCCTCGATCTCCGGTTTCGACAGCGTGTGGCCGTTGATCTTTGCGCGGATCGATTCCAGGCTCCGGGGCTGGGGTGCCTGGGCGATGCGGACCGTCTCCCCTTCGGGCAGGCCAAGACGACGGAAAGCCTGCTCCCCCAATCCCAGTTCATCCGGCGCGACCAGGCCGCCGTCGTCGCAAATGATCAGATTGGCCAGGATCTGCTTGCCGTCCGAAACCACTTCGATCTTCCGGAGTGCCTGGAAATCCTCGGCACGGTAGAGCGAGCAGGACCGCGACAGCAGAGCCACGTTCTCGGGATGGGTGTCGATGGCGATTCGTTTTATTCTGAGCATCCCGTCCCTCTTGAACACGGCGGCTTGCGACGACCCGTTCGAACCCTCCTACTTTTTCATCTTAGGGGGCCGCGGGCAACTGGGCGAGACGCTCGCTGCCGGACATTGATCTGTGACAAAGACACGACGATGAAAGTGCGGTGGACGGGCCTCTGTTTGGGCAGGAAGCTCAGTTGCCGCCGGCCATCGCCTCAATCTCTTGCATCACCCGCTCGGGGGGCGGGTTGAGAGGAAAGCGGGCCTGGTATTCAAGCGCCGATTCCAGGCGCTTCTGATAGTCGCGAGCGGGAATTTCCTCGCAGCCGAAGGTCTTCAGGTGGTCGGTCACGAACTGGGTGTCGAGAAGGCGGAAGCCGCCCAGGCGCAGGCGGGCGACTAGATGGGCGAGGGCGACCTTGGACGCGTTGGTCCGGCGCGAAAACATGCTTTCGCCGAAGAATGCCCCCCGAAGCGCCACCCCATAGAGCCCGCCGGCCAGTTCGCCGTCTTTCCAGGTTTCGAGGGAATGGGCGAAGCCCAGGTGGTGCAGCTCGATAACGGCGTCGCGGATCGGTTCGTTGATCCAGGTATCCTTGCGCCCCGGGCCGGGGGAGGCGCATTCGTCGAGGACGCGCTCAAAGGCCGAGTTGGCCCGCACGATGAATTCGCCCCGGCGCAGAACTTTTTTAAGGCTTTTCGAGATGTGGAAGGTTTCCAGCGGCAGCACGCCGCGCTGCTTGGGATCAACCCAGAACACCTGCGGGTCGTCGCGGCTTTCGGCCATGGGAAAGATGCCGGCGGCATAGGCGCGCAGCAAAAGTTCGGCGGGCAGGCTTTCCTGGGTTTGATCGCGCCGGCTCATGAAATACTCCCGGCAGGGACGTCAAGCGTTGTCCTTGTCCGCAGCCATGAGCGTTTCAAGCCAGTGGATGTCATAGGAACCATCGACGAAATCCCGTTCGCCGATGATGCGCTGCTGCAGCGGTATGCCCGTCGAGATGCCATCAATCACAAATTCCTCAAGCGCCCGTCGCAGGCGCATCAGGCATTCGTTCCGTGACGCGCCGTGAACGATCAGCTTGGCGATCATGCTATCGTAGTGGGGCGGCACTGTGTAGCCGGAATACAGGGCGGAATCGACGCGCACGCCCAGACCGCCCGGCGCATGATAGACGCCGACCTTGCCCGGCGAGGGCGCGAAGGTCACGGGATCTTCCGCGTTGATGCGGCATTCAATGGCATGACCGCGCAGGACGATGTCTTCCTGGGTCATCGACAGCTTGGCCCCCTGGGCGACGCGGATCATCTCGCGCACGATGTCGATGCCGGTGATCGCCTCGGTGATCGGGTGTTCGACCTGCAGGCGGGTGTTCATCTCGATGAAGTAGAACTCTCCGTCTTCGTACAGATATTCGACCGTGCCGGCGCTCTGGTAACCCAGTTTGGAAATGGCGTTGACCGTGATCTCACCGATCTCGGCCCGCTGTGCCGCATTGAGGGCCGGCGAGGGGGCTTCTTCCAGAACCTTCTGGTGCCGGCGCTGCAGGGAGCAGTCGCGCTCACCCAGATGCACGACGTTGCCGTGCATGTCGGCCATGATCTGAATTTCAATGTGGCGTGGCTTATCCAGGTACTTTTCCATGTAAACGGCGCCGTTGCCGAAGGCGGCGCTGGCCTCGCTCTGCGCCACCTTGACCAGGTCTTCCAGGTCCTCTTCCTGGCGCACCACCTGCATGCCGCGCCCGCCGCCGCCGGCGGCGGCCTTGATCAGCACGGGATATCCGATGTCCTTGGCGACCAGGGCCACGTCCCTGATGTCCTCGATGGCGCCGTCCGATCCGGGCACCACGGGGATGCCGGCGGCCTTGGCGGCAGCCTTGGCCTGGACCTTGTCGCCCATCAGCCGAATGTGATCGGCGGAAGGACCGATGAAGGTGAAGCCGTGTTCGGCGACCATTTGGGCGAAATCGGCGTTTTCCGACAGGAAGCCGTAGCCGGGATGGATGGCGTCGGCCCCCGAAATGGCGGCGGCCGACAGAACGGCCTGGATCGACAGGTAGCTGTCCTTGGCCGACGGCGGGCCGATACACACGCTTTCGTCGGCGAATCGCACGTGCATGGCGTCGGTGTCGGCGGTGGAATGGACGGCGACCGTGGAAATGCCCATTTCGCGGCAGGCGCGCAGGATGCGGAGCGCGATTTCCCCCCGGTTGGCGATCAGGACCTTTTCAAACAAGGCCTGCCTCCTATTCGAGAATCAGGAGGGGTTCGCCGAACTCGACGGGGGTGCCGCTGGTCACCAGGACCCGCTTCACCGTGCCCGCGCGCGGCGCGGTGATCTGGTTGAACACCTTCATGGCTTCGACCAGCAGCAGGGTGTCGCCTTCCTTGACCGTATCGCCTTCTTTGACGAAATCGGGGCTTTCGGGATCGGGCGAGGTATAGACCACGCCGACCATGGGGGAGGTGACGGCACCGGCGGGCACACCCTGTTCGGCAGAGGGGGCATCGGCGACGGGTGCCACGGCCACGGGGGTGGCGGTCACGGCGGTCGCCCCCTTGGATACGCGCAGCGACCAGTCGTCGTGGGTGTATTCGATTTCCGTCAGGCCCGTCTCTTCCAGGAGACTGGCCAGCTTGCGGACGGCATCCGCGTCGATATCGGTCGCTTTGGGGCTTCTTGCCATGGTCCCTTACCCGTTGTTTTTCAGTCGTTTTGCCAGCGCGTCGAGCGCCAGTTCGTAGCCCTGGCCGCCGAGACCGCAAATCATGCCGTCGGCGGCTTTGGATACGAAGGAATGATGCCGGAACTCTTCACGCCTGTGAATGTTGGAAAGGTGCACCTCGATGATCGGCATGTCGATAGCCGAAAGCGCATCGAGAATCGCGACCGAGGTATGGGTGTAGGCGCCGGCGTTGATGATGATCCCGGCGTGCGCCTTGGGGGCTTCCTGGATCCAGGTGACCAGCTCGCCCTCGTCGTTGGATTGGCGGAAATCCACGTCCAGACCCAGGCCTTGGCCGCGCGCCCGGCAGGCGGATTCGATGGTCGCCAGCGTTTCGCGCCCGTAGATGTCGGGCTCGCGCGTGCCCAGAAGGTTCAGATTCGGGCCGTTGAGTATGAGAATCGTTACTGTCATGGTTCCGTTCCGGATGCTCGCGGCACCCCAGGGCGCTTGCCATCATAGGGTAGCGGCTTATAGCACGCGCCATGAAGTGAGAAACATCCCGTTTCTCCCCATCCGGGCGTTGAAAGCGGCTGGTCGCGGCCCCATAATCCCTGTAAAGCCCCCCGGACAAAGGCCTGTACAGGCTTCAACGACGGCGCGACCAACGGCCCCGAGGATAAATTCTTCATGCAAGTTCAGATCAACGGCGAAACCCATTCCCTGGATGCTCCCCTGTCGGTGGCGCAGCTTCTCACCCGAATCGGCCTGGATCCGGCCAAGGTCGCGGTCGAGCGCAATTTGGAAATCGTACCCAAATCCGGCTACGGCCAGATTGGTGTGGAAGACGGCGATCGCCTGGAAATCGTGCATTTCATCGGTGGCGGCGCCCCGGATTCGGCCCCCGTATCCGAGGACGAGGATATTCTGGAGGTCGCCGGGCACAAATTTCGCTCGCGCCTGATCATTGGCACCGGAAAGTACAAGGATTATGACCTGAACCGTCAGGCCGCCGAGGCGGCGGAGGCGGAAATGATCACCGTCGCCGTCCGTCGCGTGAACCTGACGGACCCCAATCAGCCGTTGCTGGTCGATTATCTGGACCCCAAGAAATACACCTATCTGCCCAATACGGCGGGCTGCTTCACCACCGACGATGCGGTGCGCACCTTGCGCCTGGCGCGGGAAGCCGGCGGCTGGACCCTGGTGAAGCTGGAAATTCTGGGCGAACAGCGCACGCTTTATCCGATGATGCCGGAAACCATCGAGGCGACCCGCGCGCTGACGGAAGAAGGTTTCCAGGTCATGGCCTATTGTTCGGACGATCCGATCCTGTGCAAGCGGGTGGAGGAGGCGGGCGCCGTTTCCATCATGCCGCTGGGGGCGCCCATTGGTTCCGGCCTGGGTATCCAAAATCCGGTTAACATCCGTTTGATCAAGGAACAGTCCGAGGTGCCGGTGATCGTTGACGCCGGCGTTGGTACGGCGTCGGACGCGGCCATCGCCATGGAATTGGGCTGCGACGGCGTGCTGATGAACACGGCCATCGCCGAAGCCAAGGATCCGGTGATGATGGCTCGCGCCATGAAACATGCGGTCAAGGCCGGGCGCATGGCTTATCTGGCTGGGCGCATGCCGCGCAAGATGTACGCCGACCCGTCGTCGCCGCTGTCCGGGCTGATCTAAGCCCGCCCGCTTGCCGGCGGAACCTACTCGAACAGCCAGCGACTGATCAGCTTTGTGTAGCGTGGCATGATGACGTAGACCATCAGCCAGACGATGACCCCCGTGACGCACAGCACATCCAGGTAATGGTTTGGGGGCAGGCCTGCCTTGTGCAGTAGCGGGACCACGACCAGTGGAATGCCCGAGACTAGCGGAAAGATCGCGGACCAAGTCACCAGGAACTGTTTCCAGCGCACGGGAACCTTGGCTTTGGCGCCCTCCGGCGTGAACCAGAAATCCAGGCCGCTTCTGACAAAAAAATCGTCGCCTGTCGCGAGCATCGGCTGCGCCTTTTCGATCAGGCGTTTGCGGTCATCGGAATTCATCCAGTTTTCAAGGTGGCCGCGGGTATCGAAGCGAATGACATAGGTGTAGGTGGTGGTCAGGCCTGCCACCGGGCGCACGGTCTACCAATCCAGCATGCCTGGGTAGCTGCGGCAAAGCGGGCCGATTTCATTCAGCCAGGCTTCGTATCCGGGCTGCTGCCCATCTCTTACGCGGTGTGTGATGACGACCGTGGAGCCAGTGTCGTCCACGGGGGTGTCAGCGGATGTGGTCATGGGGGGCTCCTGTCGTGCGTCAAAGCCTGACGCGCGTCAAAGATGGTATTTGCGGCACAATTGTCCAACCATATCCGCAAATAAAAGGGGCAGGCGGCCTAAGCCGTCTGCCCCTTCTTGATCGGTGCGCGCAGCAGCTGCGGGCGTGGAAATCCGATTAGTTCTTGGTCGCCTTCTTCGCGTCGGCTTGGGCCTTCATGCAGGCTTTCTTCTCGGCCTTGTCGGTCATCTTGGCGCAGGGGTTTTCCTTCTTGTCGGCGGCCAGGACGGCGGTCGACGCGGCTGAGAAGCCCAGAGCCATGACGAAGGCGAAGATGGCGGCAGAAAGAACGGTCCGTTTCATTGCAGATGTTCCTCGGTTGGTGGTTGACGGAAGGCGCTCAATATCGAAGAGCAGCCCGCCGCCGAACATCGAAAAATTCTCATGATCTGTATCGAAAAGCGCGAAGCCTCGGCCGCCGGATTGACCGGCGCCGAGGTGTCAATTCAACCGAAGGGAACAGGCGGGTTTTCGTGCCCAAAGGAGCAGGGGGGCGGCTTAGAAGTTCTTGAGGAAGGCCGGAACCTGATCGCTCTGCCCAAACACGACGTCCTTGTCGTCCATCGTGCCCGCGTCATTGCGCTGGTCCGAGCGGCTTCTACGGGCGCGACTCGGTTTTGCGGCCGGCTCCTCTTTGGCGGGCGCTTCCGTCTTGGGGGCGTCCTTGACTGGTTCCGCGGTTACGGTGGTGTCGGTCGCGGTATCAGCCGCCGGTTCGGTCTTGGTGTCGTCTGATGCCGGTTTGCGGCCCCGGCCTCGATCGCGTCCTCGGCCCCGGCCACGTTCGCCGCGTGCTTCCTTTTCCGGGGCGCTGGCAGTGTCATCGCCACTGCCACTGCTGCTATTGCCGCCGCCGGTGCTGCTCATCGGGTCCTGATCGATGGATCGGCCCATCAGCTTTTCGATGGCGTCCACGTACTTGCCGTCGGACGGTACGGCGATGGAGATTGCCACCCCTTCGCGTCCAGCGCGCCCCGTGCGGCCGATGCGGTGGACATAGTCGTCGGCATGGGTCGGCACGTCGAAGTTGAAGACATGGCTCATGGCCGGGATGTCGAGCCCGCGTGCCGCCACATCGGAACACACCAACAGGGTCACGTCGCCGCTCTTGAACTTGGACAGGGTTTCCATGCGCACGGACTGCACCATGTCGCCGTGCAGACGCGCCGCCGTGTTGTAACCGTGGCGTTCCAGCGACTTGTAGACGACGTCGACGTCACGCTTGCGGTTGCAGAAGATGATGGCGTTCTTGGGCTGTTCGCGCTCGATCAGCTTACGCAGAATCTCACGCTTGCGCTTGGCGATGGAGGCCTGGTCGCGCCCGGCGCCGGTGACCATGACCAAGAGCTGCTGGATCGTTTCCGCCGCCGTGGCCGGCTTGGATACGGTGATTTCCTTGGGGTTCATCAGGAAGCGGTCGGCCAAGCGCTTGATTTCCGGCGGCATGGTGGCCGAGAACAGCAGCGTCGTGCGCATCTGCGGAAGTTTGGAGACGATTTTCTCGACATCGGGGATGAAGCCCATGTCGAGCATGCGGTCGGCTTCGTCGATCACCAGAACCTTCACGTCGCGCAACAGCAGATGGCCGCGGTCAAAAACGTCCATCAGGCGGCCCGGGGTGGCGATCAGCACGTCGACGCCCTTTTCCAGGCGCTTGATCTGCTCGCTCATGTTTTCGCCGCCGATCAGCAGCGCATGGTTCAGCTTGTGGTACTTGCCGTAGATCTCAAAATTATCGGCGACCTGGGCGGCCAGTTCGCGGGTCGGCTCCAGAATCAGCGAGCGCGGCATGCGCGCCTTGGCCCGGCCCGAGGCCAGGATGTCGATCATCGGCAGGGTGAAGGATGCCGTCTTGCCCGTGCCCGTCTGGGCGCAGCCCAGAATATCGCGGCCCATCAGGACTTGGGGAATGGCCTGGGCCTGGATGGGGGTGGGATCGGTGTAGCCCGCGTCGGAAATCGCTTTGAGGAGTTCGTCGCTGAGGCCGAGGTCTGAAAAGGACATATTGCTCCACTTCGGGAGTTGCGCCGCCCGGGCTGGGTGGTCACCTTATGGGGGCTTGGATTTTGACCCTCGGAGACTTCCCCGGGCCGTGTGAGCCGGATATTAGGTGTTCCCGACCCGAAGTCAATGATAAGCGGGGGTTGGGCGGCGGATTTCTGCCGACCGCTACCGATTTGTCACGGTCCCCGAAGGAGGTTTCATGTCTGACCGAACGCCGCTTCTGTTCATGCCCGGGCTGCTGTGTGACACGGCGCTATGGGGGCATCAGTTGGCGACCTTGACCGACGTCGCGGAAATGACCGTGGCCGACATGACACAGGACGACAGCATTGACGACATGGCCCGGCGCGCGTTGGACGCGGCACCCGGCCGCTTCGCGCTCTGCGGATTGTCGATGGGCGGCTACGCGGCCCAGGCCGTCATGCGCCTGGCGCCGGAACGGGTGACCCGCTTGGCCTTGCTCGACACAGCCCCCGGCCCGGATACGCCCGAACGCACGGCGGGCCGCCGCGATCTGATGGCGAGGGCCGCCGCGGGCGATCTGGACGGCGTCATCGATCACCACATGACGGGCTTCATCGCCGCAAACCGCCAGGATGACGGGGAATTGACGGCCATCGTCCGTGCCTCGGCCCGCAACGTGGGGGCGGAGGCTTATCAGCGCCAGCAGACGGCCATCATCGAGCGCCCGGACAATCGGCCCAATCTGGCCGCGATTGCCTGTCCGACGCTGGTTCTGTGTGGTCGGCTCGACGTCATGACGCCGCCTGCGGTGCACGAAGAAATGGCATCCGCCATCCCCGGTGCTAAACTGGTGGTCGTCGAAAACTGCGGCCATCTTTCGCCCCTGGAACGGCCCGAGGCGGTCAGCGCGGTTCTGCGCTATTGGCTCGCCGATTAAGGAAATCAAGATGCTGATAAAGCCCGAACTCTCCTGCCTTGTTGTCATCGACATCCAGGACAAACTGGCCCCCGCCATGCAATCACCGGCCAAGGTGATCCGCAATACGGCGCTGCTGATGCGTGCCGCCGATCGCATGGGCGTGCCCATTCTGATGACGGAACAGTATCCCAAGGGGTTGGGGCGCACGGTGCCGCAACTGCAGGGCATCGCGCCCCAGGCGCAGGTGTTCGAGAAAATTCATTTCTCCTGCATGAACGAGGAACTGTTCCAGAAGGCGTTCGAGGCCACGGGCCGCCGCCAAGTGGTCATCACGGGGATGGAGGCCCATATCTGCGTCATGCAGACCGGCGTCGATCTGATGGACAAGGGGTACGAGATCTTCGTCGTCACCGACGCCACGGCTTCGCGCACCCTGGAAAGTGAAAAGGCCTGCCTGGATCGCCTGGGCGCGGCCGGGGCCGGCATCGTGACCACGGAAATGGTTATCTATGAATGGCTGGGACGGGCCGGAACAGAGGCTTTCAAGGAAATGCTTCCGTTCATAAAAAATTCTTGAAAAACAATATACTGAAACAAAAAACTAAGGTGATTTCTGAATGACTTCCTCGCGCCAGCCCGGCGGTGTGATCTTGCCCTTCAAGGACAAGCATCCGCAGATCGACGAAACCGCCTTCATCGCGGAAAATGCCATCATCATCGGTGACGTGACGATCGGGACCAAGTCGTCGATCTGGTATTCCTGCGTGTTGCGGGGGGATATGAACTTCATTCGTATCGGCAACGATACGAACATCCAGGACGGCACGGTCGTGCATGTTGATTCCAAGGGCTATCCGACGATCCTGGGCGACCGGGTTACGGTCGGGCATATGGCGCTTTTACATGCCTGCACCCTGAAGGACGATGCCATGATCGGCATGCAGGCCTGCGTGATGGACGGTGCGGTGGTGGGCGAGGGGTCGCTGATCGCTGCCGGCGCCCTGGTTACCCCGGGCAAAGAGATCGGCCCCGGCGAGGTCTGGGCCGGGCGGCCGGCCAAGTTCCTGCGCAAGGTCGGCCCCAATGACCAGAAGATGCTCGATTACATCTGGCCCGTGTACGACGACCTGAGTGCCGAATACCGCCTGGCGGGCCATGACCTGCGCAAACTGAGCCGCAACCGTCCCATACCGCCGAGCGACTGAGGCCCTGGCCATGGCAACCCCTAAGCCGGACCCATCGCCTGATCTGCTTGCCGCCGCGCAAGGCGGCGACCGACGGGCCATCGCCAAGCTGTTGTCCCTGGCCGAAACCACCGGCAACGCTGCGCCGACATCCGGGTCGACAGACGGCGATCTGATGGCCCGGGTTTATCAGGCCGCGGGGTCGTCCCATGTGGTCGGCGTCACCGGGCCGCCAGGGGCCGGTAAATCGTCCCTGGTCAACGCCCTGGTCAAGGAATTGCGCCGTCGGGACCTGACCGTCGGCGTCATCGCCATTGATCCCTCCAGCCCGTTTTCCGGGGGCGCCATCCTGGGCGACCGGGTGCGCATGGGCGACCACGGCGGCGACAACGGCGTGTTCATCCGATCGCTCGCGACCCAGGGCGCCATGGGCGGACTGGCGCGCCCGGCGCTGGATTCCGTCGATGTGCTGGATGCTTGCGGGTTCCAGGTCGTGGTGATCGAAACCGTCGGCGTCGGTCAGGACGAGGTCGATGTCGCGGCGGCGGCTCATACGGTGATCGTTGCCTCGCCACCGGGCCTGGGCGATGGGGTTCAGGCCATGAAGGCGGGCATCCTGGAAATCGCCGATATTCATGTCGTGACCAAGGCCGACCGCGCCGACGCGGACCAGACCGCCGCCGACCTGGCGGGGGCCCAGGACTTGGGCCTGACCGGCCGTCAGGGGCGGGGCGACGGCGCAACCGGTTGGCGCGTGCCGGTGATCGCGACCAGCGCCAACACGGGCAAAGGTGTCGCCGACCTAGTCCAGGCCGTGATCGACCATGGCCAACACCTTGCATCAAGCGGCGAGGACAAGGCTCGGCGCCGGCGCATCGCCTTGATGCGGCTTGAAACGGCGGCGCTCGACCACATGCGCCGCGAATTCAAGCGCCTGGCGCCGGACATGGCCGATCTGATCGACGACTTGGCCGCGCGGCGGGCCGATCCACGCGCCGCCGCGCGTCTTCTGTTGGAAAAGGCCTTGAAGCCGTCGTAAGGCGCGGTCGGCTATTTCACGATCAGGATCAGACCGCTGACCGCCGCGATGGCGAGGATCGCGATGCGCAGGCGGTCGCGGTTGATGTAGCGCCGGGTGATCGGGGCCAGAGCCAGACCGACCGCCACGCCGGGCAGCAGCACCAGGGTGCGGCTAGCCTCGGGCACACCGAAAGCCCCGACCAAGGCCAAGGCTGCCACCGCCGACAGATAGGCGACCGTGAAATAGGCGCCCAGCATGGCGCGGGCGACCCGGGGTTCGGCATTCTGAAAAGCAAGGGAGATCACCGGGCCGTGCAGCCCGGCCATGATCCCCATGACGCCGGAAATACCGGCGGCGATGAGTAGGCTGCGCCCCTTGGCGGCGACGGTCTTTCCCATAAGGCTGACGCCGACGGCGAGCAGGATCATGACGCCGAACACGCGTTGCAGGTCCATGCCCCGCACGGCCTGGAGGACGACCGCGCCGACCACCGTGCCCACTACCAAGCCGATCAGACAGGTCGCCAACATGCGGCGGTCGATGGCGTCGCGCTCGCCGTAAGCCGTCAGGGCGGCCAGCGCGGTTCCCGCCAGCAGCATGGGGCCAGGCACGAAGGCGGGGTCCAGCAGGGCCAGCACCGGTGCCGCGAGCAGAGCGAAACCCAGACCCAGTGCTGCCTGAAACGCGCAGCCGAAGGCCATGGCGCTGATGGCGATGAGGATTGTCGTGAGGGTCAGGCCATCGAAGGTCATGCGCGCATGATAGCGCTATCCCCGGGGCGGCGCGCCGATGGAAATGCGGCGCAGGTAGTCGGGCTCAGGAATACCCGGTTTCAGGCGATCATCGGCCACGGGCTCACCCACCACGGTGGTGATCGGCACGACCCCGGCCCAAACGTTGAGATCGTAATCAGGTTCGTCATCAAGAGGCCCGCCCGTCCGCACCTTGGCCGAGCCTTCGTCGATGGTCAGCGCGCAGATGGTGGTGCCTTTCAGTTCCTGATCCGTGGTCTCGCGCAGTTCCTCCCAACGGCCGGGAGTCAGGCGGTCCGTGAAATCCTTCAAGGTTGCCAACTTCTCCGCCGGGTCTTCGATCATCACCGCCTCGCCGAATAGGGTCACGCCCCGGTAATTGACGGAATGGTGGAAGCCCGACCGTGCCATGACCAAGCCGTCCAGGTGCGACACGGTGAAGCAGACCGGCACGCCGCTGGTCACCGTGCGCAGCATGCGGCTGGCCGCCGACCCGTGCCAGTACACCCGGTCGCCGTGCCGCCAATAGCAGGTCGCCGTCACGTAAGGGGCGCCATCAATCACATATCCGACATGGCACATCAGGCCCGCGTCCAAGATCGCGTCCACCGTGGTGCGGTCGTAGGCGGCGCGCTTGGGCACCCGTTTGACCTTTGAGCGCTCGGTGACCCGCAGGTCGGGGAAAGTGGGCATGGTCCGGTTCCTTTTCACATGATCGAATACTGCCTTGCCGGCAATGATGATCTCCCTGTACCGTGCAAGTTGGTTCTTAAGAAAGAGCCATAAATGTTATTCTTACGGAGCCATTTAAATGACCTCTCCGGGCCGCATGAAACTGGGCCGGGATTCCCAGCTGATCGATCTGGACCTGGACAGGTCCGGTACGCTGCCCTTGAACGAGCAGCTCTACAAAGGAATCAAGGGCCTGATCCTGGCCGGAGTTCTGCGCTCGGGCGCGCGCCTTCCGGCCAGCCGCATCCTCGCCCGCGAACTGGAAATCTCCCGTAACACGGTGCTTGCCGCCTATGACCAACTATTGGCCGAGGGCTTCACCGAAGCCCGGCCGGGGGCGGGGACGAGGGTTTCCGTGGATCTGCCAGATTTGTCCGGCGACTTGCGCGCCGCGGGGCCGTTGCCCGCCGATGCCGCGGCGCCGCCGCCCTTGCCGGCGCGGGTGCTTGATCTGATATCACGTCATTCGCCCGGGCCGGGGACGCACCGTCCCTTCCTTCCGGGCCTTCCGGATGTCGCCGCCTTTCCCTTTGATGAATGGGGGCGCGCCGTGGGCCGCTTCTGGCGGCGTCCGCCCCTGGCCTTGCTGGAAGACCGGGACGGCCGCGGGCATGGGCCCCTGCGTCGGGCCATCGCCGACTATCTGGTTGCCGTGCGCGGGGCCAAATGCATCGCCGATCAGGTCATCATCACTTCGGGTGCGCAGCAGGGCATCGATCTGTGCGCGCGCGTGCTGTTGGAACCGGGGGCTCCGGTGGTCATGGAAAACCCCGGCTATCGGGGCTTGATCTCGGCCTTTTCCTCGGTCGGGGCCAGGGTCGTGCAGGCGCCGGTGGACGGCGAGGGGTTGGATGTGGCCCATGCGCGCAAGTTGGCCCCGTATCCGCGCCTGTTGGCGGTGACGCCGTCGCATCAGTTCCCCCTGGGCTCGACCATGTCCCTGGCGCGCCGCCTGGACCTGCTGTCTTGGGCGCGGGATGCCGGGTTCTGGGTGCTGGAAGATGACTACGACAGCGAATACCGCTACCGGGGGCGGCCGCTGGCCGCACTTCAGGGATTGGATGGCGGCGACCGGGTGATCTATGTCGGTACCTTTTCCAAGGTCATGTTTCCGGCCCTGCGTTTAGGCTATCTGGTGGTGCCGGAGCCGCTGATTGACGCTTTCGTCCGCCTGCGCGGTGCGGTCGACGACTTTCCCGCCTTGGCCATGCAGCCGATCCTGGCCGATTTCATGGAGTCAGGGCGCTTCGGCGCCCATGTCCGGCGCATGCGGCAGATTTACGGTGAACGGCAGGCTGTCTTGCGGGACGAACTGATCACACGGTTCGAAGGTCTGTTCGATGTGCCCGATGATGATGCGGGGATGCAATTGACTGTTACCCTGGCACCCGGCGGGCCGGGTGGAAACCTGGCGGACGGTGCAATCACCCGCGAGGCGGCGGCCGTCGACATTACCGCACGTGCCTTGTCCGGCTACTACGCCGGGCCCGAACGCCGCCATGGGCTGGTCCTGGGATATACGGCCTATCCCGCCGATGCCCTGAAAAATGCGGCGGCCCTGTTGGAACAGGCCGTGGGCCGGGCGCTTGCGGGCGGTCAGGACACGCGAATCTTGACGTAGGTGCCAGGGGCGTCGTCCAGGGCCGGCAGCTTGCCGTCGCCGGGGATGCGGGCCGGGACCATTTTTTTGCCCGACTGTTTCTTGACCCAGGCGTCCCAATCGGGCCACCAGGACCCTTCGTGCTGCGTGGCTTTTTCCAACCAGGCGTCCGGGTCTTTCGGCGTCTGGGCATTGGTCCAATAGCAGTACTTGTTCGCCGCCGGCGGGTTGATGACGCCCGCGATATGGCCAGAAGCCGACAGCACGAAGCGAACGGGGCCTTTGTAGATCTGCGTCCCCGCGTAGGTTGCCTTCCAGGGGGCGATATGGTCTTCGCGGGTTGAGATCATGTAGGTCGGTACGTCGACCCGGGTCAGGTCGATGGGCGTGCCTGCCAGGGAGATGCCGCCCGGCGTGGCCAGCTTGTTCTCCAGGTACATGTTGCGCAGGTAGAACGCGTGCATGGCTGCCGGCATGCGGGTTGAATCCGAATTCCAGAACAACAGATCGAAGGGGAAGGGATCCTTGCCCAGCAGGTAGTTGTTGACCACGAAGGACCAGATCAGGTCGTTGGCCCGCAGCATGTTGAAGGTCGTCGCCATTTCCGAGCCTTCGAGATAACCGCGCTCATTCATCTTGGCTTCCATGTTGGCCAGCTGCGTCTCGTCGACGAACACGGAAAGGTCCCCGGCTTCGGCGAAATCGACCATGGTGGTGAAGAAGGTCGCGGATTTGATGCGGTCCTTCCACTGTGGCCCCTTCTGCGCCGCCATCCAGGCCAATGTCGCCGCCGTCAGGGTGCCGCCCAGGCAGTAGCCGATGATGTTGATGGCGCGCTCGCCGGTTGCCTGTTCGATGGCGTCCATGGCGGCCAAGGGGCCTTCGAGCATGTAGTCTTCGTAGGTTTTCCGGGCCAGTTTGGCGTCCGGGTTGACCCAGGAGATCACGAAGACGGTGTGGCCCTGTTCCGACGCCCAGCGGATGAACGAGTTTTCCGGCCGTAGATCGAGGATGTAGAACTTGTTGATCCATGGCGGCACGATCAACAGAGGCGTCTGCGAAACCTTTTCGGTCAGGGGATCGAACTGGATCAGTTCGATCAGGTCGTTGCGGTAGACGACCTTGCCCTTGGCGGTGGCGACGTTCTTGCCGATCTCGAACGCTTCCATGTCGGTCATGCGGATCGCCAGCTTGCCGTCGCCGCGTTCCAGGTCTTCCAAAAGATTGTTAAGTCCGTTGACGAGGTTTTCGCCCTTGCTTTCGACCGTCGCGCGCAGGGCTTCCGGATTGGTCATCAGGAAATTCGTCGGTGACAGAGCGTTTACGAACTGGCGGGTATAGAAATTGACCTTATGCTGCGTCTTGCTGTCGAGACCTTCAACATCATCAACCGTCGATTCCAGCCATTTCGCGGTCAGCAAGTAGGATTGCTTGATGAAGTCGAAGACCTGGTTTTCCGACCAGGCCTCGTCGCGGAATCGCCGGTCGTCGCGCGCGGGTTCGGCCACGGGTTCGGCCTCCGCGCCCATCAAGCGCAGGGCCGTCGATTGCCACAACTCCATATAGCCCTGCCAAAGCGACAACCCCGATTCCATCATTTTCTGGGGATTGGTCATCATATGGCGGGTCATTTCGATGAACGCCTCGCCGACGTTCAGGGGGTCGACGTCCGGCGCCTGGATTTCATTGCCATGCCGGGTCAGCCAGTCGTTGACGAGGCGCTGGCTGCGTTCTGCGATCTCAACGTAGGGGTTTGCGGACTCGGGTGTATTCTCTGCTGGTGTCGGGCCGCTGGGCTTCTTACTCATTGGGCGCTGCGTCCTTTGCTCCGACTAGGCGATTGAGGCAAAATATGATACCGGATTGCGAAGCAGCCGGGGTGGCGTGAAATCGTTGTTGTGCAAACGACATCATCGGCGGCGAGAATCCTGGGTTCAGGCGGTATCTGCCGTCTCCGCCGGTTGGCGGGGTTGTAAACCGGCATATTAGGAAATTCAAGGTGGGGAGCCCCTCGAAAGTACGTATCATCAGTGTTCGGGGGCTGAATTTAGGGAAGGGAGTATTGCGGCACATGGGCGTGATCAAGGAGGACGTTATTCAGTTTCAGGCGAGCCTGTACCGAGGCCTGTTGCGGTCTGTGCCGATGGCTGCCGTCATGGCGGTTCTATTGACCGGCTGTTCGTCGGTGCCCGACGCCGTCAATCCGGCCGAATGGTACAAAAGCACGGTCGACCTGTTCTCCGGCGACAAATCCGCGGGTGACCCCGAGGAAGAGGCGCGCCGTCAGCGCGAGCAGCAGGTCGCGGAAGCCGCCGGCCAGGAACAGTCGTCCAAGGAATACCCCAAGGTGTCCGATGTGACCAAGCAGCAGGAAAGCCGTAATTTGGGCCTTGCCGCTGATCCGGACCGCCCGCGTTACGCCCCCGCGATTTCCCGCCAGGACCAAAGCGCCGCCGCCGATCCGGTGCGCCCGGCAGCCGCCCCCGCGGCGCCGCCAGCCCCGACGCCGATGGCTGAAAAGCCGGCGGCATCCGAAACGCCCAAGGCCATGGCCGAGGGACCCAAGCTGACCCAGCCCAAGGAAACCCTGACCCCGCCCGCCGGCGAGGAGCAGTTGGCGACCACGGTGCCGGGCGTGCCGCAATTCACGATCCCGACCCAGGCTGAACAGGAAGCCGAATTCTCCGGGTTCCAAAACCGCATGCAGAAACGGTTGGCTGAAATTCTCGCCGCTGCCGGGGAAGAACCCAAGTTCGTGCGCCCGACCGGCATGCCGTCCGGTGTGGGCGTCGGCGAAACGATGGTGATTTCCGGTGACGGCGTCATCGAACCGGGGATGACCGAGCTTCCGGCCACTGTCATGGAAGGGGCTGCCGTGGCGGGAACTCCCCAGTCGCAGCCGTTGCCGCCGGGGGCGACCCGGGTCGCGACCATCGTGTTCCCCAACGGCTCTTCCCGGTTGTCGGTGCGCGACCGTCAGATCCTTGCCCAGGTCGTTGCCTTGCAGAAGGAGCGGGGGGGCACCCTGCATGTGGTCGGCCATTCGTCCTCGCGGACGCGTAACCTGAGCCCGGAAAAGCACCGTCTGGTGAACTACAAGATGTCCGCAGAGCGGGCCAAGATGGTGGCCAAGGAACTGATCCGGCGCGGCGCGAATCGTCGCACGGTCGCGACGGCGGCGTTGTCCGATACGCAGCCGCTGTACCAGGAAATCATGCCAAACGGCGAGGCCGGAAACCGTCGCGCGGAAATCTTTTTGACGCGCTGAGGCTTTTGCCGCTAAAGGATTGCCGCCGGTCCGGGGCCGGAACGCGCCGCAGAGCGCGCGTTCGCGCCCGGCATGGCTGTTGTATCCGTCCCCGCTCTGGCACATGATGAAGCCACGATGAAACAGGAATTCCACCGTATTCGCCGTCTCCCGCCCTATGTGTTCGCGGAAGTGAACGCCATGAAGGCGCGTGCCCGCGCCAATGGTGAGGACATCATTGATTTCGGCATGGGCAACCCGGACCTGCCGACGCCGCAGCATATCGTCGACAAGATGGTTGAGGCGGCCCAGGATCCGAAGACCCACCGTTATTCCAATTCGCGCGGCATTCCCGGTCTGCGCAAGGCCTTGTCGGCCTATTATGAACGCCGCTTCAACGTCACCGTGGACCCGGAACACGAAGCCATCGTAACCCTGGGGTCCAAGGAAGGCCTCGCCAACTTGTCGGCTGCCATCACCAGCCCCGGCGACGTGATCCTGGTGCCGAACCCGAGCTATCCGATCCATCAGTTCGGCTTCATCATCGCCGGCGCCGCCGTACGCAACATCCCGGTGAAACCGGATCAGACCTTCTTCGAAGCCCTGGAACGCGCGGTACAGCACAGCGTGCCCAAGCCGACGGCGATCGTTCTCAACTACCCGAACAATCCGACGGCGGAACTCTGTGATCTGGCGTTTTACGAGCAGGTCGTGGATTTCTGCCGTTTCCACAAAATCTACATTCTGTCGGATCTGGCCTATTCGGAAGTCTATTTCGATAACAATCCGCCGCCGTCGATCCTGCAGGTGCAGAAGGCTTGGGACATTGCCGTCGAATTCACCTCGATGAGCAAAACCTACTCCATGCCCGGCTGGCGCATCGGTTTCGCGGCCGGCAATCGGGAGCTAATCTCCGCCCTGGCGCGGGTCAAATCCTATCTGGATTATGGCGCCTTCACGCCGATCCAGGTGGCCGCCGCCGCCGCGCTGAACGGGCCGCAGGACTGCGTCGATGAGATGCGCGCGGTTTACAAGGAACGCCGCGACGTGCTGATTTCCGGCCTGGCGTCCGCCGGCTGGGACGTGCCGGCACCGCCGGCGACGATGTTCGCCTGGGCACCGATCCCCGAGGACATGGCTCATCTGGGATCGCTCGAATTTTCCAAGCTTCTGTTGTCCGAAGCCCAGGTCGCGGTGGCGCCCGGTGTTGGCTTCGGCGAGCACGGTGACGGCTTCGTGCGTATCGCGGTGGTGGAAAACGTCCACCGGACGCGGCAGGCTTTGCGCGCCATCAAGTCCTTCATGCAACGCTATCGCGCCGGTAATCTGGATAATCTGGACTCCGGCAGGCGGGCCCTCGGCGGATGACGGCACCGTTGCGCTTAGGCATTGCCGGGCTTGGCACTGTCGGCGCGGGCACGGTCCGGGTCCTGGCCACCCATCGGGACGAGATTGCCCGCCGGGCCGGCCGAGTCATCGACATCACCGCCGTTTCCGCCCGTGATCCCAACAAGGACCGCGGCGTCGATCTGTCCGGGGTTTCCTGGACCGACGACCCGATGGCGCTGGCCGCCGATCCCGCCGTGGACGTGGTGGTTGAACTGATCGGTGGGTCTGACGGTGTCGCCAAGGACCTGTGCGCGGCGGCGCTGGCCAACGGCAAGCATGTCGTCACCGCCAACAAGGCGCTAATCGCCCATCACGGTCAGGCGCTTGCCGCCGCCGCCGAGAGATCGGGCGTGGCGCTGGCCTTCGAGGCAGCCGTGGCGGGCGGCATTCCGATCCTGAAAGGGCTGCGCGAAGGGCTGGCGGCCAATGCGATTTCCCGGGTCTACGGCATCCTCAACGGGACCTGCAAT
This sequence comes from Rhodospirillales bacterium, assembly GCA_048263775.1. GTDB lineage: Bacteria > Pseudomonadota > Alphaproteobacteria > Rhodospirillales > Casp-alpha2 > UBA1479. The sequence goes on along the minus strand of JBLXDU010000003.1, from coordinate 53,277 downwards.
TACATCCTCAGCGAACTACGCGACACCGGGCGCGAATTCGAGGACGTGCTGGCCGAGGCCCAGGCGGAAGGCTACGCCGAGGCCGATCCCAGCTTCGACATTGATGGCGTCGACGCCGCTCACAAACTGGCGATTCTGGCGGCCCTGGCGTTCGGTACCCAGGTCGACTTCAAATCGGTCCATGTCGAGGGTATCCGCCATGTCTCGCCCGTCGATCTGTCCTTTGCCAAGGAACTGGGCTTTGGCATCAAGCTTCTGGGGATCGCCACGGAAACGGCGGAGGGGGTCGAGCAGCGGGTGCATCTTTGCATGGTGCCGCTGGACGCGCCGATCAATCATGTCGACGGGGTGTTCAACGCCGTCGTCGCCGAAGGCGATTTCGTCGACCGTGTGCTGATGCAGGGCCGCGGGGCCGGTGCGGGGCCGACGGCTTCCGCCGTGGTCGCCGACATTATCGACATCGCGCGCGGCAACATGGTGCCGTGTTTTGCCCGTCCGGCGGCGGATCTGGCCAGCCCCCGCCCGGTGCCCATGGCGGCACACCGGGGCTGCTATTACCTTCGGTTCGAGGTCGTGGACAAGCCGGGCGTGTTCGCCGGCATTGCCCAGGCATTGGGGGCGCATAACGTATCCATGGAATCGATTATTCAGCGCGCCCGCGATCCCGGAGAGCCCGTGCCGGTGGTGATGACCACGCACGACACCCTGGAATCGGACATGATCGACGCAGTCGCAGCCATCGCCGCCCTTGACGCCGTGGTTATGGCGCCGCGTATCATTCGCATCGAAGACCTGTAGTCCGAATAAAAGAATGACGAGGATCCGTCCGTGACCGATGCCGTGACCGACCGCAACCTGGCCCTTGAGGCCGTTCGTGTGACCGAGGCCGCCGCCGTGGCTGCCATGGCTCATCTGGGCGGCGGCGACGAACGCGCCGCCGACGAGGCCGCCGTGAAGGCGATGATGGACAGCCTGGACACCCTCATGGTGGACGGCACCGTGCGCATGGGCGAGGGCGAGGAAGGTGAGGTCGAGGATCTGTACACTGGCCAGAAGCTCGGCACCGGTGGCGCTCCCAAGGCGGACGTCGCCGTGCTGGCGCTTGAGGGCAAGTCGATCATCGCGCGCGGCGGTTACAATGCGTTGTCGGTCATCGCTCTGGCCCAGGACGGCGGGTTTCTGTCGGTTCCCAACATCTACATGGAAAAGATCGCCGTTGGCCCGGGCCTGCCCAAGGATGTCGTCGATCTGGATGCCGATCCGGCGGAAAACCTGGCGGCACTCGCCAAGGCCAAGAAGGTCAAGGTGTCGGACCTTGTGGTCTGCATGCTCGACCGGCCGCGCCATGCGCAGATCGTCACCAAGGTGCGGGAAGCGGGGGCGCGCATCCGACTGATCCTGGACGGCGACGTGTCCGGTGTGGTCGCTACGGCTTTGCCGGGCTCGGGCGTCGATATCTTCCTGGGCAGCGGCCGGGCAACCCAGGGCGTGCTGGCCGCCGCCGCCTTGCGTGGCCTGGGCGGGCAGATGCAGAGCCGCCTGATCGTCCGCAATGACGATGAGACGGCGCGCCTGCGCAAGGCCGGAGTTACGGATCCCCAGCACAAGTACGGGTTGACCGACATGGCCGCCGGCAACGTCACCTTCGCCGCCACCGGCGTGACCACGGGGCCCATGCTGTCGGGTGTGCAGTTCCCCGGTCGCGGCATGGCAACCACTCATTCGCTCGTCGTGCGTTCCAAGACGCTGACGCTGCGTTACATCGAAGGACACCACCATGTGTCCAAGCTCTCTCGCAGGTCCTGACATCGGGACAGCGGGTCATCCGCGGCATGTTGGGGGCGAAACGGCCCGGGTTCTCGGTGTCGAGCGGTCGCTGACCGGGCGGCAGTGGCTGGAGAGGCCTGTCGATCCGCGCACCGTGCAGACCTTCGTTCAACGCTGGGAACTTTCCGAATTGACGGCCCGCGTGCTGGCCGGACGCGGCATCGACGTGGAGGAGGTGCCAGGGTTCCTGGCGCCGACCCTGCGCGACCTGCTGCCCGATCCGGACCGGTTCCTCGACATGGGGCAGGGGGCGGAACGCCTGGCCGGTGCCATCATGCAGAACGAATGCATCGGCATCTTTGGTGACTACGACGTGGACGGGGCGACGTCGTCGGCGCTGTTGTCCCGTTTCGTGCGTGCCGTGGGTGGACGCACGGCGGTTCATATCCCCGACCGCATCAAGGAAGGCTACGGCCCCAATACGGCGGCCATCCTGGGGCTGAAGGACAATCACGGTGCATCCGTTGTGGTCACGGTGGATTGCGGCACGCTGGCCTTTGAGCCCCTGGCCGCCGCCCGCGATGCCGGCATCGACGTGGTCGTGGTCGACCACCACACGGCCGAGGCCGACCTGCCCAAGGCCGAGGCCGTCATCAACCCCAACCGCCTGGACGAGACGGCCGGATACGGCCAATTGGCCGCCGTGGGCGTGACGTTCCTTCTGGTTGTCGCCGTCAACCGGGTGCTGCGGGGTGCGGGATGGTACACATCGCGGCCCGAACCTGACTTGCTGGAATGGCTCGACATGGTCGCCCTGGGCACGGTCTGCGACGTGGTGCCTTTGATAGGAATTAACCGCGCTTTGGTTACGCAAGGGATGAAGGTCATGGCCGGGCGGCGAAACCTGGGCCTGCGGGCCCTGGCCGACGTGGCCGGGGTGGACGAGGCGCCGACCGCCTATCACCTGGGATTCGTCATGGGGCCCCGGGTCAACGCCGGCGGGCGGGTCGGCGAATCGGACCTGGGATACCGGCTGATGACTACGGAGCACGAGGACGAGGCCTGGCATCTGGCACGCAAGCTCGATGCCTTCAACCGCGACCGCCAGACCATCGAAGGAGCGGTGCTGCAGGGGGCCATGGCGCAGCTTGAGGACGCCGGCGGCGGCAGCGCCAACGCCATGGGGGCCGTGGCGCTGGCCCATGGCGACGGTTGGCATCCGGGGGTCATCGGCATCGTCGCGAGCCGCCTGAAGGAACGCTACAACCGGCCGGCCTGCGTCATTGCCTTTAACGGCGGTGATGGTGATCTCGGCGTCGGCTCCGGCCGTTCGGTCAAGGGCGTGGATTTAGGCGCTGCGATCATCGCCGCGCGGCAGGCGGGCCTGATCGTCAAGGGCGGCGGCCATGCCATGGCGGCGGGGTTCACCGTGGCGCGTGACCGCCTAGCGGCATTCCGGGCCTTTCTGGATGACCGCGTGGCGGCCCATGTGGCCGAGGGCGGCATCCTGCCGACGCTCTATCTGGACGGTGGTCTCCGCCCCGATGGGGCGACCGAGGCCCTGGTCGAGGAAATCGCCCTGTTGGGCCCCTTTGGGGCAGGCAATCCGGAACCGCGCTTCGTCATGCCGCATGTGCGCCTGACCTATGCTGACCGGGTCGGCGAGAATCATGTGAAGTGTTCTGTCGCAAAAGACAGCCGGGGGGTGCTTGAAGGCATTGCATTCCGGGCACTTGATTCCGATTTGGGGCCGGCTTTGATGAACCATGACGGACGCTTGATGCACCTGGCGGGACGCCTGCGTTTCAACAACTGGAACGGCCGAACCACGGTGCAATTCCAGATTGAGGACGCCCAGCCGGCGGGCTGATGTCGATTATTGAAAAAGTCCCCTTGATTTTGCGTCTTGGGCCGTATACCAAGTGCGCCTTCGGGCCATGGGCCACAGCGTCCCCATCGTCTAGCCCGGCCTAGGACACCTCCCTTTCACGGAGGAGACAGGGGTTCGAATCCCCTTGGGGACGCCAATTTTCTGTAGATAAATCCGACACGTAATTCATTGCACCGGACCCGGTTTCCGGTTGCAATGGCGTGTGGGAAGAGGCACCGCCGATTTTGGCGGTGATTTGGGAGTGGGTTTTGTGAACGACGCGTTCAGCGCCGAGGAGTTGCCCGTCGATCCATCGACGTTTACGGGCGACTTTGCCTGGCTTCACGGCTATTGGGCGGCGCGCGCGGGTTCGAACGGCATGCCCGCCTGGGCCGATATCCGGCTTGTCGAGTTTCCCGCCACGATTCTGCCCTGGCTGGTCGTCATGGATGTGGTCGCGGATCACCGCAGTTTTGTGTTCCGCTATTGGGGGACGGAGCGCACCAACCTGCAAGGTGTCGACATGACCGGCAAGTCGGTGAAGGAATTAAAGATTCCGGGCCTGGCCGATGCCATGCTGCACCAGAACGAGCGCGCCGTCGCGGCGCGGGCGCCAATTCTCTACCTCAACCGCTTCACAGCCCCCTCGGGCCGGACCGTGCAGTACGAGGCACTTCGCCTGCCGGTTACGGACGGTGGGGAGCGCGTGGGAAAGGTGCTGGCCCTCAGCCGTTATGTCGAGGATAAGGAGGCCACCTTTCTGGATGAGGATGAGGGGCCTCAGCCCGTTTGAGCGGCCCGGTTCGACGGGCAAAACCCCTGGTATCGGCGGCGGGGGTCTGGCATATGTTCTTAGCCGGCCGGCGCCCCAATAATGAAACAACCAAGAGGGATACAATGGGTAGCGAAAGACTGACACTCGCCCATTTCCTGTACGAAGACGTCCGTAACGAACCGAAGGCGACGGGCGAGCTTGCCTCGTTGATCAACGACATCGCGGCGGCCTGCAAGGCCGTGGCCAGTCTGGTCAACCACGGTGACCTCGCGGGTAACCTGGGCGGTGCTGTCGGTCAGAACATTCAGGACGAGACCCAGAAGGAACTGGACGTTCTGGCCAATGACACCTTCCTGGCCTGGACCCGCCGCGGCGGGCAGTTGACGGCCCTGGCGTCCGAAGAACTGGAAGACCCCTACATCATCCCGATGGACGAGCCGCGCGGAAAATACCTCCTGGTATTCGATCCGCTGGACGGGTCGTCCAACATCGAAATCAACGGCCCGGTGGGCACGATCTTCTCCATCCTGCGCTCACCCGATCCGACGCGCCTGGCGACCAAGGAAGATTTCCTGCAGCCCGGGCGCAACCAGATCGCCGCCGGCTACGTTCTGTATTCCGCGTCCACGACCATGCTGCTGACGCTTGAGGGCAAAGGGGTCACCAAGTTTACCCTGGATCCCAACGTCGGCGAATTCGTGCTGGTCGAACGCGACATCCAAGTGCCGGAGAAAGCCAAGGAATTCGCCATCAACGCGTCGAACCAGCGGTTCTGGGATGCACCGGTCGCGCGTTACGTCGGGGAATGCCTGGCGGGTAAAACCGGCCCCCGCGGCCGTGATTTCAACATGCGCTGGGTCGCGGCCATGGTTGCCGACGTGCACCGCGCGATTTCGCGGGGCGGGGTGTTCATGTATCCGGTCGACGAGAAATGCCGGGAAAAGGGCGGGCGCCTGCGCCTTCTCTACGAAGCGTCCCCCATGGCCATGATCATCGAACATGCCGGCGGGCGGGCAACCACGGGGCAGTGCCCGATCCTCGACGTCCAGCCGACGGACATCCACCAGCGCATTCCGGTGATGATGGGGTCGGCCGAGGAAGTTGAGATTCTCGAGCGCTATCACGCCGAGGCGGAAGCAGACGCCAACGCCGTTCCCGCCAGCCGCGCCGGCGCGGCGGAGTAGCCGATCCCCCTAACGCCGGGGGATCAGAACTCGTCCTTCACCTGATTGATCAGTTGATGCAGGCCGGCCGCCGGCTTGGGCTGTTCGTGCTGCCCGCCGTGGACCTGGGCGTAGTATTCCAGCATGTGGTGGAATTCTTCGGTGATATGGCCCTCGGCGATGGCTTCCGGGTCCGTATGCTGGGCGACGAAGGCGGAGAAGTTGGCCGCCGCGTGGCGCAGGCCTTCGGCGATAACCTCGGGCTGCAGGCCGCTTTCCAGGCGCGTGTTGGCGACGTTGATGATCTGGTTGGCGATTTGCACGCTGAGCGTATGGTCATCGTCGCCGTGGTCATGGCTGTGGTCGTGGCCGCAATCGGGGCCGTGGACATGCCCGTGATGGTGATGATCGTGGTCGTCGTGGTTGGCCATGGCCCTTGTCCCTTCGTCTGTGGCGCACCGTCGCGTCTTGGCGCCTGCTATAGCACATCACCGGGGGCGCTGGCACGCCGATCCGCATGATTGGGCCGTCCCCGGTTCATATTGCAATGTGCTGAACTTAGGCGGTACCTTCGATGCAATGAAACGCGCACCGAAACGGGCGAGGAAACAGGCATGAGCGCGGACACCGGATCCTACCGGCTGATTACCCGGCCCGATTTCGACGGCGTCGTCTGCGGCGCGCTGTTCATGGAGCAGGACATGATCGACACGGTCATGTTCGCCCATCCCCGCGACATGCAGCACGGCAAGATCGAGGTCTCCCGCGAGGACATCACCACCAACCTGCCTTACGTGCCGGGCGTGCATCTGTGTTTCGACCATCACGTATCCGAATCGGAACGCGTCGGCCCCATGGAAAACCATATCATCGATCCCAAGGCGCCCTCGGCGGCGCGGGTGGTCTATGACCATTACGGTGGCAAGGATACCTTTCCGCTGGTCGACCCGGCCCTGATCGACGCGGTGGACAAGGCCGACGCGGCCCAGTTCACGGAAGAGGAAATCCTCGCCCCGGACGGCTATACGCTGCTCAACTTCATCCTCGACGGGCGCACGGGCCTGTCGCGCCTGCGCGATTTCGCGATCTCTGAAGAACAGTTGATGATCGACATGATGACCTATTGCCGCCATCACCCGGTCGAGGAAATCCTGCAGATCCCCGACGTGGCGGAGCGTGTGCGCACCTACATCCTGAACGAGGAATTCGCCGAACTGCAGATCAAGCGCTGTGCCGAGGTCACGGACAACGTGGTCAAGGTCGACCTGCGGGGCGAGGACACGCTCTATACGGTCAACCGCTTCCTGGTCTATGCGCTCTATCCCGAATGCGATATCTCGGTCCACTTGACCAACCTGCCGGACCGCGGCCTGGTCGAGATCGCCGTCGGCAAGTCGATCCTCGACCGTGGCAACAAGGCCAACGTCGGATCGATGCTGTTGCAGTACGGCGGCGGTGGCCATGCCGCCGTGGGCACCTGCCAGGTTGATCCGGACGACGCCGACCGCGTCGCCCAGGAAATCGTCGCCGCCGTGCGCGGCAAGTAATCCAACCATTCATCGTCAAGAACCAGAAACGTTAGGGAGTTCCCATGACCGCGCCGTTCCAGATCGACCGCATCGACCATTTCGTCCTCACCGTCGCCGACGTGGACAAGACCTGCGAGTTTTATGGAAAGGCGCTGGGCATGAAGCGGGAAGACTTTGAAGCCCGGCCCGGCGACATCCGCTCGGCCCTGCTGTTCGGGCGCAACAAGATCAACCTGCACCCGTACCCGAGCCCCTACGAGCCCAAAGGCGTGAACCCGGTGACCGGGGCGGGGGACTTCTGCCTGATCACGGAAACCCCGATCGCCGACGTCATGGCGCATCTGGAAGGCATGGGCATCGAGATCGAGGTCAAACCGTCCAAGCGCACGGGCGCCCTGGGCGAACTCAACTCCATCTACTTCCGCGACCCGGACGGCAATCTGGTGGAAGTGTCCAACTACGTCTAAGGGCCTGCCGATTTTGGGATAGGCTCTCAGGCGATCGCGAACACCTGAAGCCCAACGTGCCTGCGGAGAAGGTACAGGTACCCGAGGCCCCGAATGAACCGGAGGGTGAGCAAGGACACGATGGCGCCCTCCATGCCGTGTAAATAGACCGCGACCGGTGTGGCGATCAACGTCAACACCAGCATTGATGCGGCGAACTTGACCGCCTTTTTGTGGTGTCCGCCCAGGCAAACGAACGGTTCGGCCACCTGCAGGGCGCAGTTCACCGTTGCCGCGACCAACACGATAACAAGCCAATCCTTGTAGGCCGGCACGTCGTCGTGGAAGTAGGCGAGGATGTCTTCAGCCAAATAGACGAGCGGGATGGCGATCACGATATTCATCAGGAACGTGATGCCGAAGGCTTTGCTGAATAGGGCCTGGAGCGCGTCGGTCTGTCCGGTCAGGGCGGAAATCTTGGCAGCGATCACGTTCATGACTGCATTGAAATTCGTCCATACCAGGGATGACACGAAGAATAGAATGGCAAACACGCCGACCGCAGCCTCGTCGGTATGAAGGATTTCCATGGCGATGATGGTCAAGCTGATCAGGAACCAGTTCGCCAATGCGACGAATAAGAGAGAGGTCGTCACTTCATGCCAAGCCGGTTTGTCATATTCGGCCGCCGTGCTGGACCAGGAAAACGGCAGTCCATTGCGAACGAAATAAAGCTGAATTCCCGCGACAACTGCCAACGTGGCGAACAGGATTGCAATAACCTCGTATTCGTTGAATGTCGGGAAAACCGCGAGCCAAGCCATGCAACCCAGCAGGAACAACCCGGGGCGTAGTACCTCCGAAGGTAGGATTGCCGCGATAGGGCGGTGTAGAGCCTGAGCCGCTCGCGTGCACATCAGCGCGACCGCCAAAAGCGGGGCGATGATGATTGCCAAAATGGCTTCGTGTTCCAGGTGTTCCAGTTCAAGCCAGCGCAGAAGGATTGCCGAACCCGCACCGAGGACTGCGGCGACAATGCCCAGTGTGATCGTTCGTTTGAAGAAGAAGTGCAGATACCCCTTGGTGAGCGCCGTGCGGGCATCGTGAAGATAGGCGGGAATGAATTTGCCCATGGCTGCGGGGCCGCCCAACGGAAGGATCATGCCGACGAAGGCTGCAACCGAAAAAGCGACCTGGATATCGCCAAAGCCTTCGAGATCAAGATGATCCGTAAGATAACCATTCAAGACGAATGTAAGAGCGAAGCCCAAATAGACGCAGACCAGAGACACCACGACTTGCAATTTTCCGCCTCCCTTAATTCCTTGTTGCCGACAGGCTATCCGAGCCATCCGTGCGGCTCATACCGATGGCAATTGGGCGCGCAGGTTAATCCATGTGAAGATGGTTAGCCGGCAAGCGCTTGATCCAGATCTCGGATCAGGTCGTCCGCCGTTTCCAGGCCGACCGACAGCCGCACCACGTCCGGTCCGGCGCCGGCGGCGATCTGCTGCTCTTCCGACAACTGCCGGTGGGTGGTCGAGGCGGGGTGGATGATCAGGGACCGCGTGTCGCCCACGTTGGCAAGGTGGGAGAACAGCTCCACCGTCTCCACGCATTTGATCCCGGCCTCATAGCCGCCCTTGAGCCCGAAGGTGAACACGGATCCGGCCCCCTTCGGCAGGTACTTCTTGGCGAGCGCGTGCCAGGGGCTGGATTTCAGGCCGGCGTAGGACACCCAGGAGACGGCGGGATGGCCTTCGAGGAATTCCGCCATGGCCTGGGCGTTCTGAACGTGGCGGTCCATGCGCAGCGCCAGGGTTTCCGTTCCCGTGATGGTCAGGAAGGCATTCATCGGCGCCATGGCGGGGCCGAAGTCGCGCAACGCCACGGTCCGCGCCTTCATGGTGAAGCCGAAGTCACCGAAGGTCTCGTAGAACGTGAGGCCGTGATAGGCCGGGTCGGGCGTGCACATGCCGGGGAACTTGCCGGACGTCGCCCAATCGAACTTGCCTGATTCGATCACCGCCCCGCCCATGGAATTGGCATGGCCCGACAGGAACTTGGTCGTCGAATGCACGACGATGTCGGCCCCCCAGTCGAAGGGGCGCAGCAGGTAGGGGGTCGCCAACGTGTTGTCGACGATGAGCGGAATGCCCGCCGCATGGGCGATTTCGGCGATCGGTTCCAGATCGACGACGAGCCCGCCCGGATTGGCGAGCGCTTCGAGAAAGAAGCATTTGGCGTCGGGATACTCGGCGAGGGCGCGCTGGAACTCCTCCGGCGTCGGGTCGACGAAATGGCAGGTCCAGCCGAGTTTCTTGAACGAATGGCCGAATTGGGTGATGGAGCCGCCGTAGAGGTTCTTCGACGCGATGAAGCTGTCGCCCGGCTCCAGCAGGGTGAACATGGCGAGGAACTGCGCCGCATGGCCCGAGGCGGCGCAGACGGCGGCGCGCCCGCCCTCCAGGTTGGCGAGGCGTTCCTCCAGCACCGAAACGGTGGGGTTGGTCAGCCGCGAATAGATGAACCCGAAGGTCTGCAGGTTGAACAGGTCGGCCGCGTGCTCCGCACTTTCGAACACATAGGACGTGTTCTGATGGATCGGCGTGACCCGCGCCCCCGTTTCCGCGTCGGGGCGGGCACCGGCGTGGATGGAGCGGGTCTCGAACCCGAATTCATGGGGGACGCTAGGTTTGTCCTTGCTGTCGGTCATGGCGTCAGCGCTTCGGCCGCTTGGCGGAAATAACGCCGGAATTGACGCCGCACCAGCCCAGTTCGCCGAACAGCCGCCCGTATTCGATCTTGGGGCAGCGGTCCATGATGACGGTCAGGCCGGCGGCTTCGGCCCGCGCCGCCGCCGCATCGTCGCGCACACCCAGTTGCAGCCAGACGACCTTGATGCCTTTGGCGTCCTTTAATTCAATGGCGCGATCGATGATGCCGCCCGCGTCCTTGGACGCGCGGAACACGTCCACCATGTCGATGGAGCCGGGCACGTCGCCCAGTTCCGCATAAACTGTCTGGTCCCAGATCTCCTTGCCCACATGGCCCGGATTGATGGGGATCACCGTGTAGCCCTTACCCAGCAGGTACTTCATGGCGAAGTTGGACGGCCGCACCCAATTGGGCGAGGCGCCGACCATGGCGATGGTGCGCACGTCCTTCAGCACGCCCGCGACCAGGGCGTCGTCGTAATGGAGGGGCGGGGGCGGGGTTTCGGCGGGCTGGCTCATGGTGTGTCCTTAGGGTCCTTCGACGGGTCTTGCCATGCAGGCATGGGCTGTTTGTCCAGAAAGGCGCCGACGCCGCCCTGGGCGTCCGGATGCAGCATGTTCTGAACAATGGTTTCGGTCGCCAGGTCGTAGGCGGCCTCAAGCCCTTCCTCGATCTGTTTGTAGAACAGCTCCTTGCCGAACTGGATGGCGCGGGGGGATTTGTCGGCGATGGCGCGGGCAAGCTCGTCCGTGGCGCGGTCGAGCCTATCCGCCGGTACGACCCGGTTGACCAGGCCGTATTGCCGCGCCGTTTCGGCATCAATGAAATCACCGGTAAAAAGAAGTTCCAGGGCCTGTTTGCGCGGCAGATTGCGGGTCACCGCCACCATGGGGGTGGAGCAGAACAGCCCCAGATTGATGCCCGAGGTCGAAAACCGCACGCCCTCGGCGGCGACGGCAAGGTCACATTGCGCGACCAACTGGCAGCCCGCCGCCGCGGCGACCCCGTGGACCCGCGCGATCACCGGCTGCGGAATGCGGGTGAGTGACGTCATCATGCGCGAGCATTGCTTGAACAGGGCTTCCAGCGGTTCGCGACCGTCCATGGCCTTCATTTCCTGAAGGTCATGCCCGGCGCAGAAGGCGCGGCCGTTGGCGGCGATGACTACGACTTTAATGGACCGGTCGTCCATCAGGGCGTCCAGCTGGTCCTGGACCGCGCCCATCAATTCGGTCGAGAGCGCGTTGAACTTGTCCGGCCGGTTGAGGGTCAGAGTCGCGACGCCGTCGCGGTCGTCGCGCAGAAGCAGGGCCTCGTTGGCGCCTTGGCTGGCAGAATCGGTCATGGGCGATGTTTCCTCCGCCTTTGTTTCTACGGCCCGGTGGCCGGGGATGGCAAGCAGGGCAGGCGTACCGGACCCTCAATTGACGTTTACGTTAACGTAAATTACGGTCGCATCTCCTTCATTTCAGCCCGGAGCCCACGCCATGCCGGAAATCACCGCAGAAGATTTCAACCGCATCCTGGAACAGGAAATCCCCTTCGCCCACGAGGTCGGCATGCGCGCCGACGCCATCGGGGAGGGCACGGCGGTTTTACGCATGCCGGCGGGTGAACGGCAATTGCGCCCCGGCGGCACCGTGTCGGGCCCGGCCATGATGGCCTTGGCGGACGCGGCCATGTACGCGGCCCTGCTGGGCCGCATAGGCCCCGTGAAACTGGCCGTCACCACCAGTTTCAACGCCAATTTCCTGCACCGGCCGGAACCCGCCGACCTGATCGCCGAGGCTTCAGTGCTGAAACTCGGCAAGCGGCTCGCAGTCATGGAAGTGACCGTGCACTCCGACGGCTTCGATGCCGCCGTCGCGCATATGACCGGGACCTATTCAATTCCGCCAAAGAGCTGATTCCAAACAATAAGGTATTATAATACCGCGTGTGTAAGCGACGGAAATTGTTGTGGTTTTCCGCTTGACTTCCCGCTCTTGTGTGGCATATTCCGCCGCCTTCGGCCCTCCCTGTGCGCGTTTTGCCTGGGGATCGGGCCGCGAAAGCTTTTAAGGAACGTGAACCGATGAAAACCTATTCCGCGAAACCGACGGAAGTCGAAAAGGGTTGGTTCGTCGTCGATGCCGAAGGTCTTGTCCTCGGTCGTCTGGCGTCGGTCATCGCCTCTCGCCTGCGCGGCAAGCACAAGCCGATGTACACCCCGCATATCGATTGTGGTGACCACATCATCGTCATCAACGCCGACAAGGTGCGTCTGACCGGCAACAAGCTGGCGGACAAGAAGTACCATTACCACACGGGCCATCCGGGCGGCATCAAGACCCGCACGGCCGGCGGCATCCTGGGCGGCGCCCATCCCGAGCGCGTTGTCATCAAGGCCGTCGAGCGCATGGTTACGCGCAACCCGCTGGGTCGCGAACAGATGCGTAAGCTGCATGTCTATGCGGGCTCCGAGCATCCCCATGCCGGCCAGCAGCCGCAGGTTCTGGACGTTGCGTCCATGAACCCGAAGAACAAAAGGAGCGCCTAATCCATGTCCGAAGATGTGAAAACGCTTGAGGACCTCAAGGAACTGACGGGTGCTCCGGACGTCGAAGACACGGCCCCTGCGGAGCCGGTGATCGACGAACACGGCCGCTCCTACGCCACGGGTCGCCGCAAGGACGCCGTCGCCCGCGTGTGGATCAAGCCGGGACCGGGCAAGATCACCGTCAACGGCCGGGACGCTGCGCTCTATTTCGCGCGCCCCGTGCTGCAGATGATGATCAAGCAGCCGTTCGAAACGGTCGAGCGCCTGGGCCAGTATGACGTCATGTGCACGGTCAAGGGCGGCGGGCTTTCGGGCCAGGCCGGCGCCGTGCGCCACGGCATTTCCCGTGCGCTGACCTATTTCGAGCCGACCCTGCGTGGCAAGCTGAAGGCGGGCGGGTTCCTGACCCGTGACAGCCGCGCCGTCGAGCGTAAGAAGTTCGGCCGCCGCAAGGCCCGTCGTAGCTTCCAGTTCTCGAAGCGCTAAGCCAAGATTTCGATTTTGGTCGAGAAGGGCCGCTGCCATTGGGCAGCGGCCTTTTTCGTGTTCGCTGTCGGGCAGGGGGCTTTCGCGCTATACTGGGTCGCCCAACGACGGGAGGACAGGACATGCGACGGCTTTTAACGGCAGTGGTGGTGTTATTGGCGATCTCGGGCTCGACCCGTGCCGCCATGGTCGGCGACGACGGTCTGCACAAGCAGCCCTGGTTCGCGGAAACCTTCCTGATCCTGGCTGAGGATATGGCCGATGCCGCCGCCCAGGGCAAACGCGTCGCTGTGATTTTTGAGCAGAAGGGCTGCCCCTATTGCCGCGAAATGCACACCGTGAACTTCGCGGTGCCCGAACTTTCGGACTTCGTGAAACAGAACTTCATGGTCCTGCAACTGAACCTATGGGGCTCGCGCGAGGTCACGGACATGGACGGCAAGGCCATGGAGGAACGGGATCTGGCGCGGCGCTGGCGGGTCAACTTCACACCGACCATCGTGTTCCTGCCCACGCCCGAGGAAATGAAGGCGGGCGAGACCGAGGTCGCACGCATGCCCGGCTATTTCAAGCCGTTCCATTTCCAGTCCATGTTCGAATACGTGAAGGCCGGGGCCTATAAGGACCAGCCGTTCCAGCGCTTCCTGCAGCACAAGTTCGAGGAAATGGAAAAAGCCGGCCAGAAGCCCAAGGTCTGGTGATCCCAATCAGGGCGTGCGGTCGAGGAACGCCCGCAGCTTGTCCGCCCATAGGTCGGCGTCGATCATCGGCCCGGCATGGCCGTAGCGGGTCTTGATCTCATGAAACTCCGCATCCACGCCCTTTGATTTCAGAAGGTCCACCGTCGGCTGGCCCAGTGCCACATCGACGACGCTGTCCGTATCGGCCAGCACGTTCAACAGCGGGGCCTTGATGTTGCCCGCCAGCGGCGTCATGTCGGAGCCGATGCCGGCGCGGTAGAGGATATAAAGGGAGTTGGCGTCGAACTCGCGGGCCCAAGTTTCGGCGCGCCCGCGGATGATGCGTTCGCGTTCCGCCGGGTCGTCTACCGTGTCGGCCAGATGGGTGCCGATGCCGTAGTTGGTCAGCCGCTCAATCCGGTCGGCGACCATGCGGTCGAACACGCCTCCGTCGATCTCGTTGCCGTAATAATGGCCACCGTTCCAGCCCGGGCAGGTGGCGTAACGGTCGATGATCGCCTGCACCTGTCCCATCGTGGTCGAGCGCTTGATGACGCCGGCGATGGGGATCAGGGCCCGCATGCGGTCAGGATGGGTCGCCCCCCAGCGGAAGGTAAGATGCCCACCGTAAGAATAACCCATGACGGCCTTCAACTGCCCGATGCCCAGGTGGTCGATCAACAGGCGCTGTGCCTCGACCATGTCGGCGCAGGTATAGGGGGGGAAATCGGGGCCCCAGGGCTTGCCCGTCGCCGGGTTGATGGAGGCCGGACCCGAGGTGCCGTAGGCCGAGCCCAGCATGTTCGAGCAGACGACGAAGTACTTGTCCGTGTCCACCGCCTTGCCGGGGCCGATCAGGTTGACGGCCCAGCCGCTGGCGTCACCGGTGGCGTGGGGAAAGTTGGTGTAGCCGTGGCAAACCAGGATGGCGTTGTCGCCGGCGGCGTTGAGCGTGCCCCAGGTCTCGTAGGCGACGGTCAGGTCGGGCAGGGTTTCGCCCGTGGACAGTTTGAAGTCGCCATGGGTGTAGGTCTTGGAAGTCGGCAGCAGCATGAGATTGGGGCTTTCGGAAAAGGAGGGGCGGCAGGATGTGGCGGAAACTCTAGACCTGTGATGCCCGAAGGATCAATGCGCATTGTTGCGCGCGAGGCCGGCTACGCCTATACCCTGTCGGCGCAAAGATCATTTCACGACAAGGCCAAGCAACCACAAGGACCAAGACCATGACTGCCAAGGTGTTCATCGACGGGGAAGTAGGGACCACGGGACTGCAGATCAGCCAGCGCCTGTCCCGCCGCGCCGACGTGGACCTGTTGCGTCTGGCCGATGACCGCCGCAAGGACCCGGCGGCGCGGGCCGAGTTGCTGAACGCGGCGGACGTCGCGATCCTCTGCCTGCCCGATGCGGCGGCCAAGGAATCCGTGACCCTGATCGAAAACAATTCGACCCGGGTGATCGATGCCTCGACCGCCCATCGCACGGCCCAGGGCTGGACCTACGGCTTCCCGGAATACGACAAGGGCCATGAGGGCACTGTCGCCGGTGCGGCGCGCGTCGCCAACACGGGCTGCTACGCCGTTGCTTCCGTGTCGCTGCTGCACCCGCTGGTGTCGGCGGGGCTGCTGCCCAAGGACTTTGCCGCCAGTATCAACGCCGTGTCGGGCTATTCCGGCGGCGGGCGGCAGCTGATCGAAGCCTTCGAGGACCCGAACGCGGAAGGCCATATCGACACCGCCGTGCGGGTCTATGCGCTCGGTCTGGCGCACAAGCACGTGCCGGAAATCCACAAATATTCGGGGTTGAGCCACGCACCGATCTTCGTGCCCTCCGTGGCGCGCTATCGCCAGGGCATGATCGTGCAGATTCCGGTGCCCCTGTGGTCCCTGCCGGGCACGCCGACGGCCAAGGACCTGCATGCTGCGCTCGCCGATCATTACGCCGGGCGGCGCTTCGTCACCGTCGAAAGTTATGACGCGGCGCTTGGGATGGGGCATCTTGAGCCTGAAGGGCTGAACGGCACCAACGACCTGAAGCTTTTCGTGTTCGCCAACGAAGCCACGGGCCAGGCGGTGCTGACGGCGCTGCTCGACAACCTGGGCAAGGGGGCGTCCGGTCAGGCGGTGCAATGCCTGAACCTCATGCTGGGGATGGACGAGGCGACGGGCCTTGATCCTTCCGACGACCTGTTGAACTGAGCGGCGACCGCCGCGACGGCAGGGGGCGGCCCTGCAGGTTGCTCAGGCCGGCCAGTGACTAGATGTCGATGTCCTGCACGAACTTGGCGTGTTCCTGGATATAGGCGAAGCGCAGTTCCGGTTTCCGTCCCATCAGGCTTTCCACCAGTTTCGCCGTCTTTTTGGCTTCGGTCTTGATCTCGGGCCCGTCGCCCGTGGGCAGGGTCACGCGCAGCAGAATGCGCTTGGTCGGGTCCATGGTGGTTTCCTTCAACTGGGACGGCGGCATTTCGCCAAGGCCCTTGAAGCGGCTGACGTCGACCTTGCCGCGGCCCTTGAACACGGTCTCCATCAATTCGTCCTTATGCGCGTCGTCGCGGGCATAGGCCGACTTGCCGCCCTGGCTAAGCCGGTACAAGGGCGGCAGAGCCAGGTAGAGGTGCCCGGTTTCCACCAACTTAGGCATTTCCTGGAAGAAGAAGGTCATGAGCAGCGACGCGATATGGGCGCCGTCGACGTCGGCGTCGGTCATGATGATGACTTTCTCGTAGCGCAGGTCGTCTTCCATGAATTGATCGCCGGTGCCGCAGCCCAAGGCTTCCATCAGGTCGGACAGTTCCTGATTGGCGCGCATCTTGTCGGTGGTGGCGCTGGCGACGTTGAGGATCTTGCCGCGCAGGGGCAGCACGGCCTGGGTCTCGCGCAGGCGCGCCTGTTTGGCGGAGCCGCCGGCGCTGTCGCCCTCGACCAGGAAGATTTCCGTGCCTTGGGACGTATTGCGCGTGCAGTCGGACAGTTTGCCCGGCAAGCGCACGCGGCGGGTCGCCGACTGACGTTTGGTTTCCTTGGCGGCACGGCGCTTGAGGCGCATTTCCGCGCGCTCGATGGCATGCTCCAGAAGGGCGTTGGCCTGGGCCGGGTGACCGGACAGCCAGTGGTCGAAATGGTCGCGCACCGCGGTTTCGACCAGGCGGTGGGCCTCGGCCGTCGCCAGCTTGTCCTTGGTCTGTCCCTGGAACTGCGGATCGCCGATGAACACGGACAGCATGATCGCGGCCCCGCCGGTGATGTCGTCGGCCTGGACCTTGGCGGCTTCCTTGTTCTTGACCAACTCGCCATAGGCGCGCAGCCCCCGCGACAGAGCCGATTTCAGGCCCGTTTCATGGGTGCCGCCCTGGGCCGTCGGAATGGTGTTGCAGTAGGACGAACAGAAGCCTTCCTCATCCAGCGGCCAGGCGATGGCCCATTCGGCGCGGCCGGTGCCGCCGACCAGCTTGCCCTCGCCGACGAAGGGCTGATCGGTCAGGCATTTGCGGGCCTCCAGGGACGCCTGCAGGTAGTCGCCGAGCCCGCCCGGGAAATGGAAGGTGGCTTCCGCCGGGGTCGGATCATCAGCCTTCAACAGCTTGGGATCACAGGACCAGCGGATTTCGACGCCCTTGAACAGATAGGCCTTGGACCGCGCCATGCGGTACAGCGCCTGCGGCTTGAAGGCGCAGCGCGCGCCGAAGATCTCAGGATCGGGGGAGAACGTCACCGTGGTGCCGCGCCGGTTGTTGACCGCACCCGCGTCCTCGAGCTTTGAGGTCGGATTGCCCTGCGAATAGGTCTGGCGCCACAGCTTCTTGTCGCGGGCGACCTCGACGACCAGTTCCGACGACAGGGCGTTGACCACGGAAAGCCCGACACCGTGCAGGCCGCCCGAGGTTTCGTAGTTCTTGCCCGAGAATTTGCCGCCGGAATGCAGCGTGGTCATGATGACCTCAAGCGCCGATTTGTCCTTGAACTTGGGGTGCGGGTCGATGGGAATACCGCGTCCGTTGTCGCGCACGGTCAGCGCGCCGTCCTCGCCCAGGGCGACTTCGATGCGGCCCGCATGGCCGGCCACGGCCTCGTCCATGGAGTTGTCGATGATCTCCGCGGCCAAGTGGTGCAGGGCGCGTTCATCCGTGCCGCCGATGTACATGCCGGGGCGGCGTCGGACGGGCTCCAGGCCTTCAAGAACTTCGATGTCCTTGGCGGTATATTCGCCGTCGCCCGAGGGCTGGGCGGCCTTGGCAGATTTTGCCATGGCGGGTTTCGGCGGCGCCTTATCCGGTTGCTTTTTGTCTTGGGCGTGTTGAAATAGGTCGCTCATTGGCTATCCGGCCCCATGTCTTGTGGGGCGCTTGTTCGTTTGTTTTCATGTTCCGGCCGAATGGCCTTGCGCTGGCCTCAGCCTGTCCCAAGCTATACCACGATGGGGTAGGGGTGGTGCAATGAATTACCATATATTGTGCTGAATTCCCCATTGCAGAAACAGGATAATTTCGTGATGACGACCCAGAATTCCGCCGATTCCGCCGGTTCCGGCGACGACCAGCCGCGTGGTGAATTGGCCATTCGGACCCTGGCCATGCCCGCCGACACCAATCCGTCCGGCGACATTTTCGGCGGCTGGGTGATGGCACAGATGGACGTCGCCGGGGGGATCGTCGCGGCTCAACACGCCGACGGCCGGGTCGCCACCGTGGCGGTTGACGGATTCATCTTCCACAAACCGGTCAACGTCGGAGATGTGCTGTGCTGTTACGCCGAAGTCGTGCGCGTCGGTAATACCTCAATCGCCCTGCGGATCGAAGCCTGGGCCCTGCGTCAGCGGGCGCGTGACCGGCGGGTCAGGGTGACGGAAGGAATCTTCACCTTCGTCGCCTTGGACGAGAACGGGAAGAAGCGTCCGGTCCTCAAGCCCTGAGACGACGATGGCGGGGCAGCAACGGCCTTAGCCGACCACCATGCAGGCATAGCCGGCGGTGAACATGACGGCGAGGGCGAACAGTTCATGAAGGCGTGAAATGGTCATCGGGGTCACTCCCTGGGTTGAATCATCGTGTGACCAGAAAAGAACATAACAAGAACATTGGGTCAACACTTTTTCGTCATGACCTTGGCTGACACCGTTCTTCCGAACTAAAATCCAAAGACTTCCGGGGGTTATCCCAGAGGAAATTGAAAGGGAATCTCCGACATGCTCCATTTGGCCCGAACGTTTCCCGCCGCCGTCATGGTTCTGTCGCTGATGCTGATGCTGGCTGGTGGCGTCGCCCAGGCCGATGCACCCCGTGTCGTTCATGCGGAGGCGTCACCCAACGGCGACGGTACTTATACGGTGACCGCGACCGTCCGCCACGGCGACACGGGCTGGGACCATTACGCCGACAATTTCGAGGTTCTGGCGCCGGACGGGACGCTGCTGGATCGCCGGGTTCTGTATCATCCGCATGTCGACGAGCAGCCGTTCACCCGGTCCGCAGGCGACGTCGTGGTTCCGCCTGGCATCAAACGCGTGATCGTGCGGGCCCACGACAAGGTGCATGGCTATGGCAAGGGAACGGTGACGATCAACCTGCCGGACCGCTAAGCAGGGCATTACGGCGACGAATCAGCCCCGCATGGCGGTCATGAAGGCTTCGCCCGAATGGGACACGTCATGGGCGGTGCCTTCCAGGTCCGCCGCCAAGCGGCCGAGTCCCCGGGACAGTTCCGATAACACCGCCATGGCCTCGTCCATCAGCGCCACGTCTGCGGTGATGCCCGCCACTGTCTCCTGAGAGTCGGCGACATGGCGGCCGATGGTGCTCGTAGCCTGCTTCTGGCCGCTCAGGACCTGGGCCATGCCATGGACAGTCTGCACCAGATCCTCCATCTTGCCGGCCACGCCCGCCATGTTGAGGGCGCTGGCGCGTACGGTGTCCTGCAAGCCGGAGATCTGCTCGGCGATGCATCCGGAGGCGGCTTCGGACTGCTGCGCCAGGTTCTTGATCTCGCTGGCGACGATGGCGAATCCCTTGCCCATCTCGCCGGCGCGCGCCGCCTCGATGGTGGCGTTGAGGCCCAGCATGCGGACTTGTCCTGCGATTTCGCTGACATTTCTGGTGATCTCGCCGATGTCCTGGGCGGCCTGGTTGGATGTCTCAAGTTGAGTCACGGCATCGCGCAGTTCACCGGCTAACTGGTTGACCGTGCCGATTACGGCCGAGGTCTTGCTTTGCGTGTTGCGTTCGGCGTCGTCGAGGGCGGCCATGGCGGATTTCAAGGATCCGGCGGCGGCAGAAATGTCGGCGATCCCGGCTCCGACCTTGGCGCAGGCGTCGGCGGCTGCCCCGCAGCGTTGCCCCAGTTCGCCGGCCGAACCCGTCAATTCACCCGAGGCGGCACCAAGCCGCCCCACGGCGCTCTGCACGCTGGTTTCGAACTGGTCCATCAGGGCCGTCCTGCGTTTTTCGAAGGCCTGACGCTCGAACACGCGAGCCAGTTGTGACGATACATAGGTCATGATTTCAAGCGATGTGTCGTCAAGCAGGCCCGTCTGGCGGCCATAGAACTCGGCCACGGCCACGCAGACACCGTCCAGCATCACGGGAAATCCGAAGAACCCGCGCACTTCGTTGCGCTGTGCCGCCTCTGCGCGCAGGAACTGGGGCAGGACGGTCACATCCTCCACCGCGCGGGCCTCGCCGGTTTCGGCGATGATGCCGACCAGGCCGGTGCCTCGGGTGAACACCGTGTTCTTGCTCAGGGTCATGAATTCGGCGATGGCGGCGGTGTCCATGTCCGGTTCCAGCCGCCACACGTCACGTGACACGTAGCGCAGGTGATCGTTGGGATCGCGCACGTAAAGATGGCCGATGGGCCAGCCGGTGAAGGAACAGACCTGCTCGAAGACCTCTTCGAAAGCGGTTTTCTCGTCCTTGCGGGCATCGTCGGCGATGGCGGCGACCCGATTCAAGAGGCTTAGAATTTCCGAAAGCCGGTTGGCGCGACCGGTGTCGCTGTCCACGGTTTTCTGCGGAAAGGCGATCAATCTGGCGATCATGGAATCACATCCTTTCAATCGTCAGAAAGTCTCTGGTGACCCGATGTGCCGGCGCTGACGCGGGTTTGTTGAGGCTCCCTGTTCACGTCCGAAGCATGGGGCGGCGAGGTGCCGCCGTTCGATGCGCGCAGGTTCCCGGCGCTGGGGTCTGCATGTTTATGGTGAAAAGCTTAAGCTGAAAATGCTGCGTTGCACAATCATCAAAATTCCTCGAATTGATGTGATTGCGCGCAGTTTCTGTGAGTAATAAGGATTATATTTCCATTGTAATAGCATGGAATAGAAGAAATTATTTTCCCCGACGTGATGTTTCAGGGAAAATTAGCAGAAGGGCGGTGTGTGTTGGAAATATTGCATTGCAATAAAATCGGAGATACGCGCGGGACGCCTTTTGTGACCATTGTCATTGGATCGCCGCATTCCCGCCCCTAGAGTGGGGAAGATATCCTGCGGCCCGGGGATATCTTCGGGCCGCATTCCGGACGAACCCAAGGAGCAACAATTCCCATGCGTCTGATCCCCACGCTGTTCGCTTGCGTTCTTGCCGCCACCGTTACGGTCGCCGCACCCGCCCATGCCGACGATACCTACAGCCAGGACGAGATCATGGCCAAGGCCAAGGGCTTCTTCGGGGCCACCACCAAAGGTTTGGCCGAGGCCATTCAGAAGGTCTTTGCCGAACAGGGACAGCCCAACGCGGTGATCCTGGGCGAAGAAGCGTCCGGCGCCATCGGCGTCGGCCTGCGCTATGGCGAAGGCATGCTGGAACGCAAGGCCGGCGGGGGCCGCCAAGTTTACTGGCAGGGGCCGTCCATCGGTTTCGATTTCGGCGGCAATGCGTCCAAGGTGTTCACGTTGATCTATAACCTGGACGACACGGAAGCCCTGTTTCAGCGCTATCCGGGTGTTGACGGCAGCTTTTATGTGGTCGCCGGTGTCGGCATCAACTACCAGCAGTCGGGCAAGGTGATCCTGGCGCCGATCCGCACGGGCGTAGGCCTGCGCGCCGGGGCCAGCATCGGCTATCTGCATTATTCCAAGGAACACTCCTGGATTCCGTTCTAAGGGCGCCCACCCTCCGGCGTTACAGTTCCTCGATCGAACGCTGGTGTTCCAACCGGCGGCGCACGACCTCTTCCGTTGCCCCTAGGCCAGACAGCACGCGCCCGGCCAGTTGCAGGCTGCCTTCGATCGATTCCGGCACGGCCTGGGTTGCGCCGGCATTCATCATGCGGACCGCATGCGCCTTGTCACGTGCCCGGGCATAGACGGCAACCAGCGGCCAAGTGCTGCGGATTTCACCGACGATCCGTTCCGCTGCCGCAGGGTTGTCCATGGTAACGACGACAGCAGCGCAGCGTTCGATATGGGCGCGATTCAGCAGATCGAGGCGCGAGGCGTCGCCATAGAATACGGGCAGCTTTTCGGCCCGTGCGCGGGCGACATGCCCGGGGTCCGTGTCGAGCGCAATGTAAGAGATGGATTCCGCCTGCAGGGTGTTGGCCAGGGTGCGCCCGAACCGCCCGAACCCGGCCAAAATGACATGGCCCTCCATATCCCCGATGGCTGCCAGGTTGCCTTGGTGGGCGCGGGTTGTTTCTTCACGCTCCATACGGCCGGCAAGCATCTCCGCCGCTTTGGCGACCAGCGGCGTGACCAGCATGGTCAGGCCGGCGACGATCAGCATGAACTGTCCGACATCCGCCGGCAGCAGGGACAAGCTCATGGCCAAGCCGACGACGATGAAGGCGAATTCACCGCCCTGGCCCAACAGCAGGCCAGCTTCGAGCGAGGTATGACGGGGCAAGCCGAAGGCAAGGCAGAGGCCTGCCGTGATGACCGACTTCACAAGAAACAGGCCGAGGACGGACAAGGGAATCCACATCGGCTCGTCGCCGATCACCCGCCAGTCGATGCCCATGCCGACGGACATGAAGAACAGGCCCAGCATCAGCCCCTTGAAGGGTTCGAGATCGACCTCGATCTCGTGGCTGTATTCCGTTTCCGCCAGCAACAGGCCCGCCAGGAAGGCGCCGAGCGCCATGGACAGGCCGGCATAGCCGGTGATCGCGGCGATGCCGATGACGGTGAGCAGGACCGCCGCCATGAACATTTCCGGGCTGCGGGTCTGTGCGACCAAGCGCAAAGCCGGGCGCAGGATCAGCCGCCCGCCCATATAGATCAGCACGATGGTCAACCCCGCCTTGCCCAGCGCCAGGGCGAGATCCAACCCGAACCCGCTGTCGACCTTGGTGCCGAGCACGCCGACCACGAACAGGATGGGCACCACGGCCAGATCCTGCATCAGAAGGATCGCGAAGCTGGACCGGCCCAGGGGGGTGCCGATCCGGCGGCCCTCCAGCAGAAGCTGCATGACGATCGCCGTCGACGACAGGGCAAGGCAGGCGCCAAGCACGATCGACGCCCGTACCGAGTTGCCGAATTCGAAGGCGATCAGGCCGATGATCGTGCTGGTCACCAGGACCTGCAGGCTGCCCAGGCCGAACACCAGCCGGCGCATGGCCCATAGCCGTTCGAGCGACAGTTCGAGGCCGATGGTGAACAGAAGAAACACGATGCCCAGTTCGGCAAGCGCCTGAACGCCCGCGATATCCGAGATCACGACCTCGGACAGGATCGGGAAATCATCAGCCAGCAGGCCCAGGCCGAAAGGGCCGATGACCCCGCCGACGACCAGATAGCCGAGGACCGGGCTGACGCGGAAGCGGTGGAACAGGGGAACCATAACGCCGGCAGCGATCAGGAAGATGATCGTTTCCCGCAGATAGGGCAGGGTCGCGTGCGATCCCATGGGCGGTCCTTAAGCATTCTGTTCCGGAAAGGTTTGCCGACCGGACGGTGACCAGCATACCTGAATCGAGGTTAAAGGGTTTTTCTCCGGGATTGAACCGTTGTCGGGCCGATTTCCCTCAGCGCCGGCCGATGCGGCTTTCCAGCCAGACCTTCGTGAGATCGAACAGGCGCCGCCAGCGGCCCGCCACTGGGTCCAGCTCAATGCCGACGGTGATGATCCGGCCATTCTCCGCGCGCCGGACGATCAGTTCGACCGAAACCAAGTGCAGGCGACGCCCGGCGATGGGCATGCGCAAAAGGTTGCGGCGCAGGAAATCGCCGACCGGTGTCTCGCGTCGGTTTTTGGGGATCCAGAAGTCGTAGGCATCGGCGATCGCCCCGAGGGGGGCTTGGGCGTCGAACGAGAACTCGCCGACCGCGTCGGGATCGTTTTGACCGGGCTGCCGCGCGCCGAACAAGCGGTCAAGCGCCGCCGTCTGATCCGGGGGCGCAAGCAGGATCACATCATCCCCCGGCGCCAGGCGTTCGAGGTCGGCAGGGGTCCGGAGGATGCCGTCACGGATGATGGAGACGACGTCGATGTTTTCCGGCAACGGTAGGCGGGCCAGATCACGCCGCAGCGCCATGCTGCGCGCCTGGACGGTATAGGCGGTCATGTCCTTGCCGAGATCCGAGGGCAGGTCGATTTCGACCCGGGGCGGCTGTGCCGGGCGGGGAGCGAGCAGCACGCCCAGGCGCCGTCCGACGGCGTTGACGCTCCATCCCTGCACGATCAGCGAGGCCATGACGACGACATAGACGACCCCGAAATAGGTTTCCGCGTTGTCGACACCGGCGATTACGGGAATGGTGCCGAGGAAGATGGGC
Organism: Rhodospirillales bacterium; assembly: GCA_048263775.1. Taxonomy (GTDB): domain Bacteria; phylum Pseudomonadota; class Alphaproteobacteria; order Rhodospirillales; family Casp-alpha2; genus UBA1479. Next base: position 28,594 of record JBLXDU010000003.1, on the reverse strand, counting down.
ACGGCGCCACGCAGCCCGACCCAGGACACGAAGGCGATTTCACGGGGCGGATAACGGAACGCCGCCAGGGATAACCCCACGGCGACGGGCCGGGCGATGAACATCAGGGCGGCGGCGATGGCGACGGCGGGCAGGATGACGGGGATAAGGGAACTGGGCGTGATCAGCAGGCCCAGGATCAGGAACATGATGATCTGGCACAGCCATGCCAGGCCGTCGTGGAAGCGGTTGATCAGCAGCGTCGCCTTGTGCCGCCGGTTGCCGACGACAAGGCCCGCGATATAGACGGCGAGGAATCCGCTGGCGCCGATTTCCTGGGCGCCGGCGAACAGCAGCAAAGCCCCCGATGCGGCCAGCACCGGATAAAGGCCGGATGCGATGCTCAGGCCGTTGAGCGCCGTCAGCAGGGCATACCCCCCGAACAGCCCGGCCAGCAGCCCGCCGACGATCTGCAGGGAAAACTGCCCGGCGACGATGGTCGCCGTATCAAGGGTCAAGGACGGGTCCGTCGATGTGATCAAACCGACGCAGGTAATCGTCAGCAGCACGGCCATGGGGTCGTTGAGCCCGGCCTCGGCCTCGAGGATCGAGCTGAGCCGGTCGCGCAGGCGCATGGCCCGCGCCGACAGCAGTAGAAACACCGCCGCCGCATCCGTCGAGGCGACGATCGATCCGATCAGCAGGCCTTCCAGCCAATCGACGCCAAGAAGGAACCGCGCCGCGACGCCCGTGATGGCGGCGGTGATCAGCACCCCGGCGGTCGCCAGCACCGCGGCCGGCGCGCTGACACCGCGGAAATCCTTCCACCGGGTGCGCAGGCCACCGTCGAACAGGATCATGGCGAGCGCGATGCTGCCGACCAGATAGGTGGTGTCGTAGTCGTTGAATTTGAGCCCGCCTGGACCATCCTCGCCGGCCAGCATGCCGAGCACCAGGAACACCAACAGCAAGGGAGCCCCGAACCGCGACGACAAGGTGCCGGCGATGATGCTGACCAAGATCAGGGCAGACCCGATCAGGATGAGATGGTTCGAGAGTTCCATAATTTTCCGCGATCCGGGAAAAGAGGTGCTGTAAGGATGCAATCCATCATATTGTAATTACACACGGTTTTGCGCAACCGATGATATGGGGCAGGGGGCAAGAAAGCGGCCTTTCCCTTGCGTCTTTCGCATCGGCCCGGCAATCTGCGCCACAACCAATCACAACCGCGTCCCGCATCGCGCCGGGAGCGCCGACGGGAGGAACCATCCATGGAATACAGAACTTTGGGTCGCACGGGTGTGCGCGTGTCGCAGCTATGCTTCGGTACCATGTCCTTCGGGGCGGAAGCCGACAAGGCCGCGTCCAAGGCCATGTACAAGAAGGTACGCGACATCGGCGTCAACTTCTTTGACTGCGCAGACGCCTATACCAAGGGCAAGGCGGAAACCATCCTGGGCGAGCTGATGAAGGGCGAGCGGGACAACCTTGTCATCACGTCCAAATGCTTCAACAACATTCGGGGCGACATCAATTCGGGCGGTGGCAACCGCCGCCACGTCGCCTTGGCGGTCGAGGACTCGTTGAAACGTCTCAAGACCGACCGTCTGGACGTTTTGTTCATGCATCGCTTCGAGAAACTGGCGCCGCTGGAAGAAGTCCTGCGCGGGTTGGAGGACTTGGTCCGCGCGGGCAAGGTGCTCTACATCGGGGCGTCGAACTATGCCGCCTGGCAGGTCGCCAAGGCCCTTGGCATTTCGGAAAAGAACGGCTGGACCAAGTTCGACGTGGTCCAGCCCATGTACAATCTGGTCAAGCGCGCGGCCGAGGCGGAAATCCTCCCCCAGGCCCAGGCGGAAGGCATGGGCGTCATCACCTACAGCCCCGTCGGCGGCGGCATGCTGTCGGGCAAATACCGCCCCGGCGTGCAGCCCAAGGTCGGCCGGGTCAAGGACAAGCAGGAATACGCCGTGCGCTATTCCGACGACTGGATGCTGGAAACCGCGGGCCGGTTCACGGAGTTCGCGGAAAAGCAGGGCATCCATCCGGTGACGCTGGCCGTTGCCTGGGTCGCGGCCAATCCGGCGGTCACCGCCCCCATCGTCGGTGCGCGCAACGTCAAGCAGTTGGAACCTTCGCTCAAGTCCGTGGACGTCAAGATGACCCAGGACCTGTGGGATGCCGTCGCCGCCTTGTCGCGTACCCCGGCACCGGCCACGGACCGGCTGGAGGAGTACGAGCCCATCAAGGTGCGGGGATGAGGGCGCACCCGCCACGGGCCCGCGTGGCCCCGGCCTGATGAACGGCGCGCCGGCGGAAATCAGGATTGACGGCCTGTGCAAGGCCTTCGGCGCGCATCGGGTGCTTACCGGCATCGACCTGTCGATCGAACGGGGGGAAATCGTCGCCATCGTCGGCGGCTCGGGCAGCGGCAAGACGGTTCTGCTCAACCACATCTTGGGTCGCCTCGACCCCGACCAAGGGCGCGTTTTCGTCGCCGACCACGACATGGACGGCGCCCCCCTGATCGACCTGACGGCGCTGGATACGATGGAGACCGACCGCCTGCACACGCATTGGGGCGTGGTGTTCCAGAGGAACGCCCTGTTTTCCGGCACGGTGCTGGACAATATCGGCCTGTGGCTGTCGGAAGTGCGGGGTCTGGAAGAGCCCGAGATCATCGCCGTCGCGCAAAAGGTCCTGGCGGCGGTCGATCTTCCCGACACCGACGATTTCATGGCGACGGACGTCAACGAGCTGTCCGGCGGCATGGCCAAACGCCTGGCCGTGGCGCGCGCCCTTGCCATGGATCCGGAGGTTCTGTTCTACGACGAGCCGACCACGGGCCTGGACCCGACCACGGCGTCGACCATGCACGACCTGATCGCGCGCACGCATGTGGCGCCGACCCGGTCGGGCAAGCATCGGACGACCCTGATCGTCACCCATGACAAGGATTTGCTGCGCCGGCTGCAGCCGCGTACGGTCATGTTGCACGAGGGCGTGGTGTTCTTTGACGGGCCGTTCGCGGATTTCGAAGGATCGGCGTCGCCCATCATCCGGCCCTATTTCGACCTGATGCCGGTGCTGCACGGCCGGGCCCTCGACCCCCGCGACCTGCCGTCGCCTGGCCACGAGGCGTAGCCCTCAAGAAAATCGGGGGCCCGCCGCCGAAACGACAGGGCCCCCAAGTTTGGCGCGTAAAACCGGTTGAACGCCGGTCTTCCGATTGGTCGTGATGTTTCCGAAAACAGGGCAGGGCGGGACCGCGCGGTCCCGCCCGCCGTCTGTCTTAGGAGGAGTAATACATCATGAATTCAACCGGATGCGGCGTGTGTTCGAAGTTGTAGATCTCTTCCCACTTGAGATCCATGTAGCCGTTGATGGCGTCGTCGGTGAAGACATCGCCCTTCTTGAGGAAGTCGCGATCGGCGTCCAGCGCCTGGACGGCATCGCGCAGCGAGCCGCAGACGGTGGGAACGCCCGCCAGTTCTTCGGCCGGCAGATCGTAGAGGTCCTTGTCCATCGGGTCGCCCGGATGGATCTTGTTCTGGATGCCGTCGAGGCCGGCCATCATCATGGCGGTGAACGCCAGATACGGGTTGGCCGTGGCGTCCGGGAAGCGGATTTCGCAACGCTTGCCCTTGGGGCTGCCCGAATACGGAATGCGGCAGGAGGCCGAGCGGTTGCGGGCCGAGTAGGCCAGCAGAACCGGGGCTTCGAAGCCGGGGATCAGGCGCTTGTAGGAGTTGGTCGACGGGTTGGTGAAGGCGTTGAGGGCCTTCGCGTGCTTGATGATGCCGCCGATGTAGTACAGGCAGGTTTCCGACAGGTCGGCATAGCCCGAGCCCGCGAAAGTCGGCTTGCCGTCCTTCCAGATGGACTGGTGGGTGTGCATGCCGGTGCCGTTGTCGCCGGCCACGGGCTTCGGCATGAAGGTCGCCGACTTGCCGTAGGTATGGGCGACCATCTGGGTGCAGTACTTGTAGATCTGCACGTTGTCGGCCGCGCGCACCAGGGTCGAGAAGGCCATGCCCAGTTCGTGCTGGGATGCGGCGACTTCGTGGTGATGCTTGTCCATGGTCAGGCCCATTTCCTGCATCACGCTGACCATTTCGCCGCGCAGGTCGTGGCATGAGTCAACCGGCGGAACCGGGAAGTAACCGCCCTTGACGCCCGGGCGGTGGCCCAGGTTGCCTTCGTCGAACAGGGTGCCCGACACATAGGGGCCTTCTTCGGACGTGAACTCGTAGAAGCACTTGTTCATGTCGACGGCATAGCGCACGTCGTCGAACACGAAGAATTCAGGCTCGGCGCCGAAATAGGCCGTGTCGCCGATGCCGGTGGTGCCCAGATAGGCTTCGCCGCGTTTGGCGATGGAGCGCGGGTCGCGCTCGTAGCCCTGGCCGGTGACCGGGTCGAGAACGTCGCAGTACAGGATCACGCAGGGCTGGGCCGAGAACGGGTCCATGACCGCCGTGGACGCGTCGGGGATCAGCGCCATGTCGGATTCGTTGATGGCTTTCCAGCCGGCGATCGACGAGCCGTCGAACATGATGCCGTCTTCGAATTCAGCCTCGGTGACGAAATCCGACACCATGGTGAGGTGCTGCCATTTCCCGCGGGAGTCCGTGAAGCGAAGGTCAACGAAGGGAATTTCGTTGTCCGTCACGTATTTAACGAATTCCGCCGGTGTTTTCAGATCCAAGCTCATACTTGCTTCCTTTTCTTGACTAGGTGTCGAGACGATATTTTGAACGCGCTTTGGTTTAGGCCTCCCTGGCGCGCCGGCGGAACCGCCGGCGGGAACCGGACGGCTAGATCGCTTCCGACCCGCGTTCGCCCGTGCGCACGCGGATCGCTTCTTCAACGGGAATGATGAAGATCTTGCCGTCGCCGATGCGACCGGTCTGCGCCGTCTGCTGTATGGCTTCGACGGCCTTGGCGACCATGTCGTCGTTGACGACCAGTTCGATCTTCACCTTGGGCAGGAAATCGACCACGTATTCAGCACCGCGGTAGAGCTCCGTATGCCCCTTCTGGCGCCCGAAGCCCTTGGCCTCGACCACCGTAATTCCTTGCAGGCCCACCTCGTGGAGGGCCTCTTTCACCTCATCCAGCTTGAACGGCTTGATGATGGCTTCGATTTTTTTCATCAGTTTGGTTCCCTTGGGGTTGTCCCCCCCATCAGAAGAGACGGATTTCTCGGGTCGGAAGCCGTTCTTTGCGCGGCGTCCGTCCTTCCTCGTCCGCCTCTGTATAGCAGGAGGCGTGCCAGTTCCGGGCCTTGACGAAAAATGGCCCAATTCAAAGACTTACGATGCAATTTGGCGGTCCTGAGTCAACCGCCTGCCCATCCATAATGCCGAAAAAAAGGGCATGTGCGAATAATTTCGGCACATGCCCTTGAGATCGCTGCGGACGGGGGCCGTGTTAGCCGGACAGACAATCCCGGATGCGGGCCACGGCCTTCAGGATGTTCTCCTTGGAATTGGCGTAGGAAAAGCGGATGTAGCCCTCGCCCTGGGCGCCGAAGCTGGTGCCGGAAATGATCGCCACACCGGCTTCGTTCAACAGCTTGTTCTGCAACTCCATGGACGACAATCCCGTGCCCTCGATATTGGGGAAGGCATAGAAGGCCCCCCCGGGCTCGGCACAGCGGAAGCCCGGAATCTGGTTCAGTTCGCGCAGGATGACCTTGCGGCGTTCGTCAAATGCCTTGACCATATCGTCGACCGCGTCCTGCGGCCCGTCGAGCGCCGCGATGCCGGCGAACTGGCTGGCCGCGTTGACGCAGGAATTGCAGTTGATGGCCAGGCGGGTGATCGGTTCGACCATGGATTTCGGCCATACGCCATAGCCCATGCGCCATCCGGTCATGGCATAGGTCTTGGACCAGCCGTCGAGCAGGATCACCCGGTCGCGCAGATGGTCGTACTCCAGCAGGCTGACATGCTCGCGCCCGTCGTACAGCATGCGGCAATAGATCTCGTCGGACATGATGGTGACATGCGGGTGTTCGGCCAGACCCGCCGCCAGCTTGTCCATTTCCTCGCGCGGCACCGCCCCCCCCGTGGGGTTGGCCGGCGAATTGAGGATGATCAGCCGGGTGCGCGGCGTGATCAGGGCCAACACTTCCTCGGCCGAGAAGGCGAAGCCCTTGTCTTCGTGCAGGGCCATGGGCACGGGCGTGGCCCCGGTGAACTTGATGACGCTTTCGTAGATCGGGAATCCCGGGTTGGGATAGATGATCTCCGCCCCCGGCTCGCCCAGCGCCAGCACGGCGAAGAACATGGTGACCTTGCCGCCCGGCACGATGATGACGTCGGCGGGATCGACGGTCACTTTCCGGTGGCGGGCGATGTCGCGGGCCACGGCCTCGCGCAGTTCGGGAATGCCGTTGGCGGGGGTATAGCCGTGATGGCCGTCCTTCAGCGCCTTGATGGCGGCCTCGACGATATGCGGCGGGGTCTTGAAGTCGGGCTGGCCGATTCCGAGGTTGATGATGTCCTTGCCCTGGGCGGCCAGCGCATTGGCGCGGGCCAGAACCTCGAAGGCGCTTTCGGTGCCAAGCCGCGACATCGCGGCGGCCATCTGTACCATGGATGCATTCTCCGTCTGGTGGTCTTTGTATCGGGGCCTTGGCGGCCCGTTTCCGGTGGGCGGCACTCTATGGTAGACGGTCGGGCGGAGGCAACGGTCATGAGCGAATTCAACAAGGCCGCGATCACCAACCTTTTCGCCGATCTGCCGGACGGGAAGGGGGCAGAGGTATTCACCCGCCTGGCCGAAGGCGGGGCCTTCCGGCTGGAGCGCATCGTCTCCACCGGCCAGGCGACGCCCGAGGGCGCATGGTACGATCAGGCCGAAGATGAATGGGTGATTCTGCTCGCGGGCGAAGCCGGGCTATTGATCGAGGGCGAGGCCGCCCCCCATACCCTCGGACCCGGTGATTTCCTGCTGCTGCCGGCGCACAAGCGCCACCGCGTCGAATGGACGGCGGCGGACACGGAAACGGTCTGGCTGGCGCTTCATTTCAAGCCCGCTTGACGTAAGCGGGGCAGGGGATTACACAGGGCGCTCTTTCGTGGGCCGCGCCCAGTAAATTGGCGGCTCCGGGGCTCGAAAAGGGTCCGAATGGTGGCTGTAGCTCAGTTGGTTAGAGCATCGGCTTGTGGTGCCGAGGGTCGTGGGTTCAAATCCCATCAGCCACCCCATTTCTCCATAAATCATGCTGATTTACGATTGGTCGGGTCTGTTCGGGGTAAACGGCCCTGGCCGCGGCCGTTCGGATTAGGTGCGCGCCACCGGTAATTCCCGCCAGTGAGTCGTGAAACGCGGTGAGCGGTGGCGCTGGGTCATGTACCAAGTGCGGGGCTGAGGGATTTCGCCGTAGCACAGGGTGCCCGGGCCGTGCTTGGCGTTCAGGCTATCCATTGTCTGCATCAGCCGGTCGCGGCGCGGGTCGGGGGTGGCGAACAAGCTGCGCGGGGCCAGTTTGGTGTTACAAACCTCCAACATGAGGACGCCTGCTTTCTTGTAGGGGATGCCGGGGCGGTACAGCCTGCCGAGGCCTTGTAAGGTGGCCCGCACGATGTCCCCCGTATCCGATGTCGGGAAGGGCAATTCCACCGTGACGTTGTTTGCGTGCTGCGGCAGATCGGGGCGGAATGTGTTGCCTTTGATGAACACATTGACGGCGTTTGCCACCAATCCGCCCTGGCGCAGTCTTTCCGCCGCCCGTGACGCGAAGTGATGCAGGCGAGACGCCAATTCTGCGCGGTCCCGCACGGTGGTTCCGAAACTGCGGGAGACGCGCAAGGTCTGCTTGTCGTGGGCAACCTGTTCCAGGGACACGGCGGACAGGCCGTTCAATTCATCGACCGTACGCAAACCGACGACCCCCATGACGTTGCGCGCCCATTGCCGATCCACCCGGGCCAGGTCATGGGCGTTGTGGATGTCATGGCACTGAAGCCGGTTCGCCCATTTCTTGCCGATCCCCCATACGTCGCGCACGTCGGTTTCCCTGAGGACATCGGCCCGCGTGTCCGCATCAAGCAAGGCGAATACGCCATCCGGCGATGCCTTGGCCTGACGATTGGCGATCTTTGCGAGGGTTTTGGTCGCGCCCAGCCCGAAGCTGACGGAAAGGCCGGTCCATTGCAGGATCATGGCCCGCAAGTCCCGCGCTCTGTCTGCCGCCGCAGCACCCGCGCGGGTATAGTCGATGAAGCATTCATCGATGCTGTAGATTTCCATGTCCGGGGTGTTGGCGGCGATGATGTCCATGAAGCGGCGGCTCATGTCGCCGTAGAGGGTGAAGTTGGCGGAACGCACCTGGACGCACCGGAAGTCCGCCCGTTCTTTGAGCTTAAAGAAGGGGGCGCCCATGGCGATGCCCATGGCCTTGGCTTCCGGCGAACGGGCGATCACGCAGCCGTCGTTGTTGGACAAAACCACCGTGGGCTTGCCGCGCAGTTCCGGTTGGAACACACGTTCACACGAGGCGTAGAAATTATTCGCGTCGGCCAGGGCAAAGACGCGGGTCACGTCAGACACCGGACCACGTTCTTGACGACGCCCCAGATTTCCGAGTCCTCGCTCATTTCCACGGCTTTGAATTCGTCATGTTCCGGCGCTTCAGGAACCAGCCACCAGCGCCCCCCCTTCAGACGTAGACGCTTGACCACCATTTCCCCAGCCGTGACCGCGACGACGATCTGCCCCGATCGGGACTTGAGGCTGCGGTCCACGATCAGAAGGTCACCGTCGAAGATGCCCGCCCCGGACATGGACCAGCCGGAAACCCGCACGATGAAGGTTGCGGCCGGACGTTCTATGAGGTCATTGAGATCGAGAACGCCATCCGTGAAATCTTCTGCCGGGCTGGGGAAACCGGCGGAAACGCGGGATGTGAATACCGGCAGCGTGAGGCGTCGATGGGCCACGGGAGTGAATACATGATGATTTCGAATGCATAAGAACATAACCGGAACATTAGTCCTTGAAGCTCTGGCAACGCAAGAGGAGCCGTCAGCAGGTCGAACAAACTTGTGGATTTTTTCCGGGGCATTTGGATGTCGTTCAAATGAACAGGTGATTTTGGGATGGCACAGGGGCCGATGGGCCATCTAAGGTGGTGAAAACCGGCGGCCGTTCGGCCGCGCCCAGCAAACAAACCCATCCAGAGGACCCATCCCCATGTCATCCGATCCGCAGGCCGCGCAGGCGGCCGCAACGCTTTCTTCCGCCCTTCAAGACCTCGCCCAGCAGCTATGGGCCGCCCGCCGGGACGGCGGGACGGTCGATCTCAATGCCGTGACCCTGCCGCGGACCCTGGACGAGGGCTATGGCGTGCAGGCGGTGGTCGATGGGGCCTGCGGCGCACCCGTCGCCGCGTTCAAGATCGGATCCTCAAGCAAGGCGTCCCAGGAAAAGCTGGGCACGGATGAGCCCTGGTTCGGCGCGGTGGCGCAGTCGTTCATGGCGCAGAGCGGGGCCGGGGTGCCGTCCGTCGCCCATACCCTGGCGGTCGAGGGTGAATTCGCCTTTCGCCTGAGCGCCGATCTGCCGGCGCGGGACGGCGGCTATGAGATCACCGACGTCCGCGCCGCCGTCGACCAGGTGGCGGGCGCCATCGAGGTCGTCGGCCGACGCTTCGAGGGCGGGCCCGAGGGGGGTGCCATGCTGCCGCTGCTGGTCGCCGACGGCGGCGTCAATGTCGCGCTGGTCCTGGGGGCCGCGAAACCCTTCACCCCGGATATGGATTTCCGCAACCATGGCGTGGTCATGCGGATCAACGACGCGGAACGGGGCAAGGGCGTCGGTTCCATGGCGCTCGGCGATCCGCTGAATTCCCTGCTGTGGCTGGTCAACGGCCTGTCCCGGCGCGGGCGCGGCCTGACGGCGGGGCAATGGGTGTCGACCGGCACCTGCACGGGGATCGAGGCCGTCGCCCCCGGCGACCGCGCTGTGGCCGATTTCGGCGACTTGGGCGTTGTCGAGGTGACCCTGGATCGCGGATAAGGGATAAACACGACGTCGCCGATCAAAGAACAAACGTAAAGAGGATACCTCCATGACACTTCCCGCTGTTGGTTTCATCGGCCTTGGCACCATGGGCCGGGGTATGGCGCTTAACCTGGTCAAGGCGGCCGAGACGGTTTTCGTCTATGACCCCGTGCCGGAGGCGCTGAAGCTGTTGACCGATGCGGGCGCCGTCGCCTGTGCCAGCCCGGCCGAGGTTGCGGAAAAGGCCGGCACGGTCATCATCTGCGTGCCCGACGCGCCGCAGGTGCGCGACGTCATGTTCGGCCCGGGCGGCAACGGCCCGGGCGGCATTGCCGATGCCGAACGGGCGGGGATCACGGTGCTGGACGCCACCACCATGAAACGGCCCGATGCGCTCGCCATTGCCGAGGACGCGGCGGCCAAGGGGATCGCCTATTTCGATTGTCCGATTTCCGGCCTGCCCCGGCGGGCGGCGGACGGCACGCTGACCATCATGTTTGGCGGCACCAAGGAGGGCTATGACGCGGCCCTGCCGTTCCTCAAGGCCTGCGGCGAGGAAATCATCCATTCCGGGCCGCTTGGCGCCGGGCAGGCCATGAAGGGCCTGAACAACGTGATCTATAACATCAACATCGCGGCGTTCTGCGAACTGCTGCCGCTGGCCCTCAAATCCGGGATGGGGGTTGAGGCATTGGAAAAGCTGGTGCTGACGGGATCGTCCCGGTCCTTTGCCTCGGAGCATTTCGTGCCCAAGGTCCTGAACGGCGACTTCTCGGGCGATTTCCCCATGGAGGCGGCCTACAAGGACATCGTCAACGTGCAAAGCTTGGCCAGGGACGCGGACGCCGCCACACCGCTGGCCGACGCCATGACGGCGATCTACGAACGGGCGCTGGAGGCGGGCTACGGCCAGGGCCCGAAAAGCTCCATGATCAAGCTGTATGAAGAGGACCTGGGGATCAAGTTCCGCAAGCCGGGCAAGAGTTGATCCGGCGACGCCGCGAACAAGGAAAACTTTGCCGCAGCATCCTGGGGTTGGTATGAGTTCTTCATCCAGCGTCATATAACTGTGCTCAAAGGTCCGCCGTGGCCGAGAACGAAACCCCCAACCTGATCGGCGACGTCACAGCGGCGGAGGATTTACGCTCCCCCATCACGCGGACCCTGTTCAATTATTGGCAGACCAAGCGCGGCGACCGGCCGTACCCGGCCTGGACCGATATCCAACTCATGGATATTCACAAGATCGTGCCGCATGTCGTGGTGCGGGACGTGCTCGACGGCGGCCGGGAATTCCGCTGCCGGTTCTCGGGCACGGGCCTGTCCTTGGTCCTGGGGGTGGACGGCACGGGCCAATTGGTCGCCGAAACCTACAAGCGGGGGGCGGCGGGGGTGCTTGCGCGCTACCGCTCGGTCCTGAACGCCGGACAGCCCATGCGTGCGGTGGGCTTTATTCAAGCCGTGGAAAAGAACCTGCCGACGGCGTTCGAATCCGTGTATCTGCCGCTAGCCGGCGCGGACGGAACCATCGGCCACATCATCGTCGCCTACGACTTCACTTACGTTCCCACGCCCGACGAGCCGCGGGCCCCCGGCAGCGTCCGTTAGGTCGCCGGGGTCTGGCGGCCCATCAGGGCGCGCATCTTGTCGGCCAGCCAACGGCAGGCGACATAGAAGGTGGGCGTGAAAATCAGGCCGAAGAACGTCACCCCGACCATGCCCGAGAACACGGTGGTGCCCAAGGCTTGGCGCATTTCCGCACCGGCACCATCGGCGATCATCAACGGCACCACGCCCAGGATGAAGGCGAAGGACGTCATCAGGATCGGGCGCAGGCGGGTCTTGGCCGCGTTGATGGCGGCATCGACGGCGGTCATGCCTTCTTCCTCGGCCTGTTTGGCGAATTCGACGATCAGGATGGCGTTCTTGGCCGCCAGTGCGATCAGCACGACGAAGCCGACCTGGGCCAGGATGTTGGATTCCATACCGCGCAGGTTGAGCCCGACGATCGAGGCCAGCAGGCACATGGGCACGATCAGGATGACCGCCAAGGGCAGGGCCCAGCTTTCATAAAGGGCCGCCAGCAGCAGGAACACGAACACCACCGCCAGGCCGAAAGCGAACACCGCCGTATCGCCGGCCAGTTTCTGCTGCAGGGCGATTTCCGTCCATTCGTAGGAGAACCCGTCGGGCAGGACCTTGGCCGCCAGGGCGTCCATCTTGTCCAGGCTTTCACCGGTCGAGATGCTGGGCAGCTTGGCGCCCTGGACCTCGGCGGCGGGATACAGGTTGTAGCGCGGCACGCGGTGCGGCCCGGTGATGTCCCGGAACGTGGCGAGAGAACCGATGGGCACCATGTCGCCATTGGTCGAACGCGCATACAGTTTGGCCACATCGCCCGGCCGGTCGCGGAATTCACCGTCGGCCTGTGCCGTGACGCGGAAGGTTCGCCCTAAGAAGTTGAAGTCGTTGACGTAGGCGGACCCGATATAGACCTCCAGCGCCTCAAGCACGTTTTCCACCGGCACATCGAGGATTTCCGCCTTCACGCGGTCGATGTCGGCGTAGATCTTGGGCGTCGCGGAATTGAACAGCGAGAACACACGGGTCAGGCCCGGTTCCTTGTTGGCGGCTGCGACAAGGCTCTGCGCCGCGGCCTGAAGGGCCTCGATGCCGCGTCCACGGCGATCCTGGACATAAAGCTTCCAGCCACCGCCACGGCCGATGCCGCGCACGGGCGGGGGGGCGACCAGGAAGATCATCGCGTCCTCGATCTGGAACAGCTGCGCCTGCAACTCACCCAGCACCTTATTGACGGTCGCCCCCCGTTTGTCGCGGTCGGCGATCGGCTTCATGGGCACGAAGATGGCGCCGCCGTTGGGCGCGTTGGTGAAGGTCGCGGCGTCGAACCCGGCGAAGCCGACGGCGTGTTCAACGTCCGGGTGCTTCAGGATGATATCGATGGCGCGGCGCACGACTTCGTCCGTGCGCGCCAGGGATGACCCCGCCGGCAACTGAACGACCGTGATCAGGTAACCCTGATCCTGTTCCGGGATGAAGCCCGAGGGCGTGGTCTGGAATTCATAGACCGTCAGGCCGAGCAGACCGACATAGACGGTCAGCACGATGGCGGCTTTGCGCACGAACCGCTTGGTGCCTTCCGTGTAGGCGATGTTCAGGCGCTCGAACCCCCAGTTGAAGGCGGCCGTGAACTTGTCGATGGGCATCATCAGGGTCCGCATGAAGCCCTGACGTTCCGTGCCGCCGTGGTTGGCCTTGAGCAACAGCGCGCACAAGGCCGGCGACAGGGTCAACGATACGATCATCGAGATCATGGTTGCCGTTGCCACGGTGATGGCGAACTGGCGGTAGAACTGGCCGGAAATGCCGGTGATGAAGCCCGTCGGCAGGAACACCGCGACCAGCACCAGGGACATGGCGACGATGGCGCCGCCGACTTCGTCCATGGTCTTGTGGGCGGCTTCGCGCGCGCTCAGCCCCTTGGCCAGATAGCGTTCGACGTTTTCCACCACGACGATGGCGTCATCGACCACGACCCCGATGGCCAGGACCAGGCCGAACAGGGTCAGGTTGTTGATCGAATAGCCGAGCATCCCCATGACCAGGAAAGTGCCGATCAACGATACCGGAATGGCGACGATGGGCACGATGGCGGCGCGGAAGTTCTGCAGGAACACCAGGATGACCAGGATCACCAGGATGATCGCCTCGCCGATGGTCGTGTAGACGGCATCGACGGAGCGGGCGATGAACTCTGTCGGATTGTAGACGATGGTGTGCTTCAGGCCTTCGGGAAAGTCCTTGGCCAAGTCATCCATGGCATCGATGACTTGCTGCGCCGTCTCCAGGGCGTTGGAGCCCGGGCGCTGCATGATGACGATGGGCAGGGCCGTCGAGCGGTCGAGATAGGCCGTGGTCTGGTAATCCTGCGCCCCCAGTTCGACCCGCGCGATGTCGCGCACGCGGACCACGCCGGTGCCTTCGCCGCGCTTGACGACGATGTCGCCGAAGGCCTCGGGCGCGATCAGGCGGCCCTGGGTTTCCACGTTCAACTCGAACGCCGCCGGCTTGGGCACGGGCAGGCGGTTGATGATGCCCGATGCCACCTGCACGTTGTTCTGACGCAGGGCCGCGACGACCTCGCCGGCCGTCAGGTTGAAATTGGCGATGCGTTCCGGGTCCAGCCAAATGCGCATGGAATAGGCGCGCTCGGCGAACACGCGGGCCTCGCCGACGCCGGGGATGCGGGCCAAGCGGTCGAGGACCTGGGTGCGTGCGTAGTTGGAGATGTAAAGCTGGTCGCGCGACCCGTCCGGTGACAACAGGTGGATGACCATCATCAGGTCGGGCGAGCTTTTCTTCACGGTCACGCCCAAGCGGCGGACTTCCTCGGGCAGGCGGGCCTCGGCGATGGAAACCCGGTTCTGCACCTGGACCTGGGCGTCGTCCAGGTTGGTGCCCAGCTTGAAGGTGACCTGCAGGTTCAGCACGCCGTCGCCGGTGGCTTCCGATTTGGCGTAGAGCATGCCTTCGACGCCGTTGATTTCCTGTTCCAGCGGCGTCGCCACCGTGTCGGCCACGGTTTCCGCCGACGCCCCCGGATAGGTCGCGGTGACCTGGATGGTCGGCGGCGCGATTTCAGGATACTGCGCGACGGGCAAGCTCAGATAGGCGATGAAACCCAGCAGCGTGATGAGGATCGATATAACCGATGCGAAGATCGGGTGATCGACGAAGAAATGTGTAAAGCGCATGAGACGTCAGGACCCCGAGCGAACCATGATTGTACCGTCAGGCAGCAGGTCGGCCTCCTTGGCGATGACCTTGCCGCCCGGCCGCGCACGCTGAATGCCTTTGACGACGATCCTGTCGTCGCGGCCAAGCCCGCCGTGGATGACGCGCAGGCCTTCGTGCAGGGGGCCCATGTCGACGGGCGCCGCCTTCACGTTGCCTTCGGCGTCGACGATCAGCACCATTTTCTTGCTCTGATCCGAGACCACGGCGGAATCGGGGATCAGCACGGCTTCGTATTCGTCGGACCCGATCAGGCGCAGACGCCCGAACACGCCCGGCACCAGAAAGCCCGATGAATTTTCGAACACGGCCTGCGCGCGGATGGTTCCCGTGTTGGGCGACAGTTCGTTGTCGACGAAGCTCATACGGCCCTCGCGGGTGAAGCTGTCTTCGTCCATCAGGCGCACGAACACGGGGTTTGCCGCGCTTCGCGACGAATCCCGCCGCCCCGTGGCGTCCAGCCGTGAATACTTCAGGAATTCGGCTTCCGATGCGGAAAAGGTGAACAGGATCGGATCAATGGAGACCAGGGTCGTCAGCAAGGTCGATTGGGCCGAGCCGCCCTCGACCAAATTACCGACATCGACCCGGGCGTCGGATACGCGCCCGGAAATCGGAGCCTTTACCTGGGTAAATTCCAGATTCAGCTTGGCAATGCGGGCCTGCGCCTGGGCCGACAGCACCGTGGACTGTGCGGTTGCAAGTTCGGCCTGGCGCTGATCGAAGGTCTCGCGCGAGATGTTGTTGCGTTTCAACAGGCTTTCGGCGCGCTTGAATTCGCGTTCGGCCAAATTGACGCGGGTCTTGGCGGCTTCCAGCGATGCCTTGGCGACATCCAATTGGGCCTCGAACGGGCGCGGGTCGATGACGAACAACAGGTCACCCTTGTTGACCAGATCGCCGTCCTTGAAATGGATCGATTCCAGAAAGCCTGACACCCGGGCGCGAATCTCCACCCGGTTCGTCGCCTCGAAGCGGCCGGTGTATTCATCCCATTCAGTGATCTTCTTGATCAGGGGTTTGGCCACGGTCACCGGCATCGGGCCCTGTTGGGCAGCGGCGGGGGCGGATACTGCCGCGAACACGATGGCGGCGAGCGCCCAGACGGCGGACAGGGGAAGCAGACGGGGGAAGATCACCATGAGAATTGCTCTCTGATTTTTAACGGAATGACTATTCTGGATAGACACAAAAAAAACCGGGCACGGGCCCGAAGTATGCTGGAGGCGTGAACATCGGCCTCATCGGCGAAAATTTCAAGCGTGAATTTTGCACCGCAGCAAAGAAATTACCGATGCGTTCGGTCGCAGGTGCCGGGGAGGGGAGAAGCAAGGGCGGAAAATAACCCGGTGGCGGGAGGGCTCTCACCCGGCCTCGGCCTTGGCGCCGCCCATGCATTGGGGGGACGCCAGGGTGCGTCCGCCGCGCGTTTGCCATTCTCCGGCCGTGTAGGTTTCCATGGACAGGGCGTGAATGGGGCCGGCGAGCTCGTCCGCCAGAACGGCATTGACCGTCTGGTGGCGTTTGATTCGGTTCAGGCCGTCGAACCGGGGAGAGACGACGATCACCTTGAAATGGCTTTCCGAGCCCGGGGGCACCGAATGCATGTGGCTTTCGTTGATCACCTCAAGGTGGTCCGGCGTGAGGGATTCGGTCAGTTTTCTCTCGATCGACTGTTGAACGTGCACGGCATGCATCCTTGTGTTCGGGCTGTCTTAGGGCATTAATCTAGGGACCGCCCCGCGTGACGACAAGTTTTCCCCGTTATGCCCGATTTATCCCCGTTTGGCGGCTTGCCCTGGGCACGGCGAACGGTTATTCATGCCGCAGCCGCCCGGTCCTGAAATCCGGCCAGATTCCCTGGTTCGTCGGGCGGCGGCGACGTCCGCTTCAGGAGACTTCCATGACGGCTCCAGACAACGGTTCGAGCGTGGCCGCGCAAGCGTCGGCCACCCCTGCCGTATCCCATCAAGACATGGCGAATGCCATCCGATTCCTTTCCGCCGATGCCGTGCAAAAGGCCAATTCCGGCCATCCGGGCATGCCCATGGGCATGGCCGATGCGGCGACGGTGTTGTTCACCCGGTTCCTCAAGTTCGATGCGTCGGACCCAAAATGGCCGGACCGCGACCGCTTCGTGCTGTCAGCAGGCCACGGGTCCATGCTGCTCTATAGCCTGCTGCATCTGACGGGCTATCCGGGCATGCCTATGAGCGAGCTGGAGAACTTCCGCCAATTGGGCTCCAAGACCGCGGGCCATCCCGAATACGGCCACGCGCCGGGGATCGAGACGACGACCGGGCCGTTGGGGCAGGGCATCGCCACCGCCGTCGGCATGGCGCTGGCGGAACGGCTGCATAACGCGCGTTTCGGCGACGCCCTGGTCGATCACCATACATATGTAATCGCCGGTGACGGCTGCCTGATGGAAGGCATCAGCCACGAAGCCATTTCCATGGCCGGGCATCTGAAGCTGGGCAAGCTGATTGTGCTGTGGGACGACAACCGCATTTCCATCGACGGCGGCACGGATCTGTCCGTGTCCGACGACCAGATGGCGCGCTTCACGGCCTCCGGCTGGGACGTGCAGGCGGTCGACGGTCATGACCCGGACGCCGTCGCGGCAGCCATTGAAAAGGCGCGGGGGACGAATACGCCCTCCATGATCGCCTGCCGCACCATCATCGGTTATGGATCACCCAACAAGCAGGGGACCTCGGGCACGCATGGGGCGCCGCTCGGCGACGACGAACTCGCCCTGGCGCGGGAAAAGATGGGCTGGCCTCATGCGCCGTTCACGATTCCCACCGATGTGTTGAACGCTTGGCGCGCCGCCGGCAACCGCGGTGCGGAAGTTCGCGCCGGGTGGCAGGGCCGTCTTGACGGGTCCAAGGACAAGGCCGCGTTCGAGCGCGGCGTGGCCGGCATGCTGCCCGACGGCTGGAAACAGGCGGTTCTCGATTACAAGAAGGCCGTTGTCGAGGAGGTCCCGAAATGGGCGACCCGGCAGGCATCGGGCAAGTTTCTCGATCTGCTCT
Source organism: Rhodospirillales bacterium (assembly GCA_048263775.1). Classification (GTDB taxonomy): domain Bacteria; phylum Pseudomonadota; class Alphaproteobacteria; order Rhodospirillales; family Casp-alpha2; genus UBA1479. The sequence goes on along the minus strand of JBLXDU010000003.1, from coordinate 10,745 downwards.
GCGCCGCCGTGCCGGAACTGATCGGCGGTTCCGCCGATCTGACCGGCTCGGTCAACACCAAGGCCAAGGGGCTGGAGCCCGTCACACCCGATGATTTCTCGGGCCGCTATATGTATTACGGCGTGCGGGAACACGGCATGGCCGCGGCCATGAACGGCATGGCCCTGCACGGCGGGTTCATTCCCTACGGCGGGACGTTCCTAGTGTTCGCCGATTATATGCGCGGCGCCATGCGCTTGTCGGCGCTGATGGAACAGCGCGTGGTCTATGTGTTGACCCACGATTCCATCGGTCTCGGCGAAGACGGTCCGACCCACCAGCCGGTGGAAACTCTGGCCAGTCTGCGCGCCATGCCGAACTTCGCCGTGTTCCGGCCCTGCGACCCGATTGAGACCGCGGAATGCTGGGAACTGGCGGTGGAGCGGTTCGACGGTCCGTCCGGCATGGTGTTGACGCGCCAGGGCGTGCCGCTGCTGCGCAAGGACGCGGGGGCCGAGAACAAGTCCGCGAAAGGCGCCTATGTCCTGGCCGAGGCCGAGGGCGCGCGCAAGGTGACGTTGCTGGCGACGGGATCCGAAGTGTCCATCGCCATGGCGGCGCGGGATATGCTGCAGGCCGATGGAATCGGTGCTGCGGTCGTTTCCATGCCGTCATGGGAACTGTTCGAGGAACAGGACCAGGCTTACCGGGACAAAGTGCTTGGCCCGGGCACGGTGCGGGTGGCGGTCGAGGCCGCGATCCGCATGGGTTGGGACCGCTACATCGGTTCGGACGGCGGGTTCGTCGGCATGACAGGGTTCGGCGCTTCGGCGCCGGCGGGTGAGCTGTACAAGCATTTCGGCATTACGGCGGATGCCGTGGTCGCCGAAGCCAAATCACGGATCAACTAGGGATAACGCAGGGGCACAGGGGACGAATGATGAACCTTGATGTTTTGGCCGCCACGGCGCGGGAAATGGTCGACAATCACCGGGGGCTTCTGGCCGCCGACGAAAGTACGGGCACGATCAAGAAACGGTTCGACTCCATCGGGGTCGAGTCCACGGAAACGGTGCGTCGCGATTACCGCGAACTGCTGTTCCGCACCAAGGGCATCGGCAAGTTCATTTCCGGCGCGATCCTGTATGACGAAACCATCCGCCAGAAGGCAGACGACGGCACCACCCTGGTGCAGCTGCTGCAGGCGGAAAACGTCATTCCGGGGATCAAGGTCGACGGTGGCGCCAAGACGCTGCCCGGCAGCCCGAATGAGAAACTGACCGAAGGGCTCGACGGCTTGCCGGAACGGGTTGCCGAATACGTTTCGCTGGGGGCACGTTTCGCCAAATGGCGCGCGGTCATCACCATCGGCGACGGCATGCCGTCCGATTACTGCATCCACACCAACGCCCATGCGCTGGCGCGTTATGCCCGCATCTGCCAGGAAGGTGGGCTGGTGCCGATCGTCGAACCGGAAGTTCTGATGGACGGCAAGCACACCATTGATGCCTGCGAAGACGTCACGACCAGGGCCCTGGAAGCAGTCTATCACGAGCTTTACCTGCAGGGCGTGCAGCTTGAAGGCACGATCCTGAAGCCGAACATGATCATCTCGGCGTCGGATTGTCCGCAGCAGGCCTCGACCGACGAGATCGCCGCGCGCACCGTGAAGGTGCTGAAGCGTTGTGTGCCGACGGCAGTGCCGGGGATCATGTTCCTGTCCGGCGGCCAGTCGGAAGAGGAAGCGACCCGCAACCTCAATGCCATGAACGCCAACCACGGCCCGCTGCCCTGGGCGCTCAGCTATTCCTACGGCCGCGCCCTGCAGCAGAGTGCGCTGAAGGCCTGGAAGGGCGAGGCTGCGAATGTGCCCGCCGCCCAGGCCGCGTTGCTGAAGCGCGCGCAGTTGAACAGCGCCGCCTGCGCCGGGACCTACGTCGGCGAAGCGGAGAAAGCCGCCTAAGGGCGGCGCAAGCGTCATGGGCCGGGACATCAAGATCGCGCCGTCCATCCTGTCCGCCGACTTTGCGCGGCTGGGTGAGGAAATCCGGGCGATCGATGCCGCCGGCTGTGACTATGTGCACGTCGATGTCATGGACGGGCATTTCGTACCCAACCTGACCATCGGCCCCATGGTGGTGAAGGCGATCCGCCCGCATACCGCCAAGCCCCTCGACGTGCACCTGATGATCGACCCGGCGCAGCCGTTCCTTAAGGAATATACCGACGCCGGGGCCGACATCATCACGGTCCATGCAGAGGCGGACAAGCACCTCGACCGTTCGCTCCAGGCGATCAAGGACCTGGGGAAAAAGGCAGGGGTGTCGCTTAACCCCGGCACGTCGGAAAGCGCCATCGAATACGTGCTCGACCGCCTGGACCTGATCCTGGTGATGTCCGTGAACCCGGGTTTCGGCGGGCAAAGCTTCATGCCGTCGCAATTGCCCAAGATCAAACGCATCCGCGAGATGATCGGCAATCGGCCCATCGAGCTTGAGGTCGACGGCGGCGTCAACACGGACACCATCAAGTCCGTGGTCGACGCCGGGGCCGACGTTCTGGTCGCCGGCAGTGCTGTGTTCAAAGGCGATGACTACGCCAAGACCATCGGTGCGCTGCGGACAGCCGCCGCCTGATCAGCTTAGCGGATGGGCCGGCTGTTCCAGGATGGCCCGCGCGAAATACCGGAACGTCACGTTCATCGCTTCCGGCTTGTGGCGCCAGGCGTGGGCCAGTTTGCCAAGTTCCGGATCGACTTCCTTAATTTCCCCCCCCGCCATCGCCGCCAGCTGGATGCGCGCCGCGTGTTCGAAGAATATTCCCATGACGCAAGCGGACTCGATGGTGTTGCCGGCGCAGAGCTGCCCGTGATGCGCCAGCAGGATCGCGGATTTGTCCCCGATTGCGTTGGTGATGATCTCGCCTTCCTCGTCGCCGAAGGGCACGCCCGGCCAATGGGGAAGGTGCGCGACATCGTCGAAGAACGTCATCGTATCCATATGGGCGACCCGCAGCGGTTCGCCGATCATCGACAGGGCCGATGAATAGGGGGGGTGGGTATGGACGATGGACTGCACGTCGGTGCGCGCGCGGTAGACATGGATGTGAAAGCGGTTCGCCATGTTCGGCGTGCCTTTTCCCTTGATGACCTTCAGGTCGCCGTCGACCAGAAGGTAATCGGATGCCGTCACCTGCTCGAAACCAAGGCCGTAGGGCAGGGTCCACATGGTGTCCGGCTCATCCCCCCGTGCCGTGAACTGCCCGGCCAGACCGCTTCCGTGCCCATGTGCCGCCAGGATTCGGCAGCCGACCGCCAGGCGCTGTTGCACGGACCAGTCGGGCATTTTTTCACCGGCAAGGGCCGCGACCATTTCGTCGATTGCCTGTTCCTGTGTTTGCGCCATCGTTGGGGCCTCCTGTGCGTTGAATGGGGGGGTGAATGGGATGGGACGGCCGAGACCGATGGGAAAAGGTATCTCTCGGTTTAAAATTGGGCAACCCAATTATCTATCTATTCCATTTTTTGTTTGATATGGATATTTGTAGGACGACGCAACGCGCGGGTGATTCCGCCCGCCCGGTCGAATTGACGGAGAACGCCATGGTGCTCGAAACCCCGGATAAAGCGGATGCCGTCCTGTCGTTTTCCCCGGTCAAGGCGGTCCTCCGTCATCAGTCGATCATCGAGCAGATCATGGGGCTCATCGAGTCCGGCACCTTGCAGGTGGGCGACAAATTCCCGCCCGAGCGGGTATTGGCAGACCGCTGGCAGGTCAGCCGGCCGGTTCTGCGCGAGGCCTTCCGCGTGCTGCAATCGCAGGGGATTGTGGAAAGCCGTCATGGCGACGGGCGTTATGTGCGCTCCGTCCGCGCGCTGGATGCCAACGATCTGCGTCGCCGACACCTGATCGACCGGCGCGAATCCCTGTTGCAGATCTGGGAAGTGCGCACCTTGTTGGAGGTGCAGGCCGCGCGCCTGGCGGCGGTCAATGCCAGCGAGGAGCAAATCAGGGCGATTGAGCGCCCGATCATCCTGATGGGCGAAATGGCGGCTCCCGATTCTCGGGAGACAGATCTGAATATGGAAATCCATACCGCCGTCGCCCTGGCCTCGGGCAACGACTATCTGGCGCAGATGATCCTCATGGCGCTTGAGGAATACCGCGCCCTCGATTTCAAGGAAGCCGTGCCGATCGAGGAATGGAAGGGGTTGCAGGAAGAACACTGGCCGATCGCCAGGGCGATCCGGTCCCGGTCCGCCGAACGCGCGGGTGCTGTGATGACTCAACATTTCGAAGACCTGAAACGGGCCCTCGACAAATGGTCCGGACCAACCAATTAGAGGATCGGAAACATGACCATCAAACTTTACTCCCGGTATCGGAACTCCGCCGGGCAGCGGGTTCGAACCACGATGAACCTGAAAAAGGTGCCCTACGACTATATCGCCGTCGAAAACATGCAGTCCGACGACTATCAGCGCATCAACCCGCAAAGGCTTTTGCCCGCGATTGAAATCGATGGTCGGGTCTTCAGCCAATCGACGGCGATCATCGATTGGTTAGAGCGGACCTATCCGGATCCGTCCGTTTTCCCGGAAGACCCGAAGGACCGGATGGACGCCATTTCATTCGCCCAATTCATCGCCAGCGAAATTCACGCCATCCACAATCACCGAGTGCGCGACCATCTGACCGACCACGAAGGTTGGAGCGAAGAACAATCCATGGCCTGGTACGCCCATTGGATCACCGCTGGTCTGACGACGCTGGAGACGATGTTACAGCAACGGCCGCACAAGACGACGTTCTGTTACGGCGAAAGCCCGAGCGTTGCCGATATTTACCTGGTGCCCGTGCTGTTCAATGCGCGCTGGTACGGCTTTCCGCTGGATAAGTTCCCGCTGATCCTGGAAATCGACGCCGCTTGCGCCGAGTTGGAGGCCTTTCGTCTGGCGGGTCCGGAAATGCAGCCGGATTATCCCGGGCCAAACCCCGAACATCGCTAGTTCTCAAGGCCCAATCCTGACGGTATGCGCTTGATGGTGCGGGAAAAGGTAATCAGCAGATCGCGTCGAGCTGCGCGTCGGTCAGATTGCCGGGCACGATGGTGATCGGCACGCGCAGGCGCCCGGCCTGTTTCTCGACCAGCAGTTCGATCAGCGGTCCCGGGCCTTCGTTGCCGGTCGCGGCGCCGAGGACGAGAAGGGCAATGTTCTGTTCCTCGTCGATCAGCTTGATAAGTTCCTCGGCGACCTTGCCCTCGCGGATATAGACCGGCGGAATCTTACCCGTAATGCGTTGCACCACCGAGGCCACGGCTTGCACCATTTCCTCGGCTTCCTCGCGGGCTTCCTCGCGCATGCGCTCGCCGATCGCCATCCAGTGCTGGAATTCGGCGGGTTCGGTCACGTAAAGCAGGGCCACACGGCGGTTGGCGTTGCGCGCCCGCAGGCTGGCAAAGCGCACGGCGCGGGACATTTCCTCGGATCGGTCGACGACACAGAGGAACGTAAGCTGATCGTCGTCCGGCTGGGCGGCGCCGGTCGGCTGTTTGGCGTCGGTCATCGGATTATCCCTTTCGGAATGCCGCGTTCGCCGCCCATCCTGCCACCACGGCGATGATCACGGCAAGCACGCCGTAGGCCAGCGAGTAGCGATGGGCGAGATCATAGACCTGGGCCTCGACCCCGAACTTGCGAACGGTCAGCAGCGTCGTTGCCGTCGATTGCAGTTTGTTGTCGCGGAACAGGTAGACCTCGATGGTGAAGGTACCGACCGAAACGTTGGCCGGAAACCGCAGGCGCGTGCGGAAAAGCTGTTCGGACAGGAACACCACGTTGTCCTGTTTGGTCATATACAGGCCGATGCGCTGCAGGTTGCGAATCAGGCCCTCGCGGAAATCATAGGGGGCTTCGGGAAGCAGTTTGCCCGAAACCTTGGCGCGCAGGTCAAGATTGGACAACCCGATTTGCAGACGGTCGGCGTCCTCCGGGTTCATGAATTCCTTGAGCGGGCGGTTGCTGGCGATGCGGTAATAGGACGGCACCTTGTCGAACACCAGTTCGTCGCGGTTGACCCACACGCCCAGCACCTTTTCCTTGCGGCGCACGACCTCGTCCCGGGCCGGGCCGCGCACGACGACAACCAGGTCGCCGGCCTGTTTCACCGCGCCGTAAAGCAACAGGTCCGTGCCTGTGAACCCGGTCGTGATCGAAACGATGGGGTCCGTCAGGTCGATGGTGATGTCGCGGGCCTGGGCGCGGTCGGCCAGGGTGAGCGCCAACAGGACGGTCAGGAAGGGGATTAATTGTCGCATTGTCAGTGCCCTGCCAAGCCGATGGAGTAAAGATCCACGGGCGTCGCGACCAGGTCGTAAGTCAGCTTGGCGCAGACTGCGAGCACGATCAGCGCCAGCATGCCGCGCAGTTGTTCGCCGCGGATGCGTCCGCCGAACCGTGCGCCGAATTGGGCCCCGATGACGCCGCCGAACAGCAGGATCAGGGCCAGCACAACGTCCACGGTCTGGTTGGTCACCGATTGCAGCACGGTGACATTGGCGGTGACGAAGATGATCTGGAACAGGGAGGTCCCGACGACGACCGACGTCGGCATGCCGAGCAGGTAGATCATGGCCGGGACCATGACGAAGCCGCCGCCGACCCCCATGATGGCGGCCAAAAGACCCACGAAAATGCCGACGCCGAGCGGCAGCAGGGCGCTGATGTACAGCCTGGAACGGCGGAACCGCATCTTGAACGGCAGGCCGTGCAGCCAGTTGTGCGTGTGCTGACGGCGCGGCACGTCGCGTTTGCGCGCCATAATCGCCCGCATGCTTTCGACCAGCATCAGGAAGCCGATGATCGACAGGAACACGACGTAGCAAAGTTTGATGACAAGATCGACCTGGCCCAGTTCGCGCAGCACGGTGAACAGCCAGACCCCGACCGACGAGCCGATGACGCCGCCGACCAGAAGCACCATGCCCATTTTCAGGTCGACGTTGCCGCGTTTCCAATGGGCCAGTACGCCGGACACGGATGCGGCCACGATCTGGTTGGCCTCGGTCGCCACGGCGACGGCGGGTGGAATGCCGGTGAAGATGAGCAACGGGGTCATCAGGAAGCCGCCGCCCACGCCGAAAAGCCCGGAAAGAAACCCCACGCCTGCGCCCATGCCGAAAATCGCGAATGCGTTGACCGACATCTCGGCGATGGGGAGGTAGATATCCAACTCTGTATCCCGGTGGGCTTGGCGCGAAAATGCAACGGGCCAGGTTTGTAACCGCGTGAAATTACAAGGAAATCCTGTGCCCCCACAGAAAGTAATAATATAGCACTCTGCACTGTAAAACCCTTAATTTGCACAGGACCGGCGATTTTCCTGAAATCGGGACAGAATTCGTCACCACACATGCCGAACGGGGGTCAATAGCGGGCGACTTCGGCGATGGAAAACAGATCCGCCGGTTGCAGGACAAGTTCGTAAGTCAGTTTGGCGCAGACGCCGAGAACGATCAGCGCCAGCAGCCCGCGCAGTTGTTCACCCTGCATTTTTGCCCCCAAGCGAGCGCCGAACTGGGCGCCGAGCACGCCACCGATCAGCAGGATCAGCGCCAGCACGATGTCCACCGTCTGGTTGGTCGCTGACTGCAGGATGGTCACGTTGGCCGAAACGAAGATGATCTGGAACAGGGACGTACCGACCACCACCGCCGTCGGCATACCCAGGACGTAGATCATCGCGGGAACCATGACGAAGCCGCCGCCCACGCCCATGATGCCGGCCAGAAGGCCGACGAACAGCCCGACGGCAAGCGGCGGCAGGGCGCTGATGTACAGCCTGGAACGGCGGAACCGGACCTTGAAGGGCAGGCCGTGCAGCCAATTGTGCATATGGTCGCGACGGGACTGGTTCTTCTTCTTGCGCATCATGGCGCGGGCACTTTCCACCAGCATCAGGCCGCCGATGATGGCCAGGAACACCACGTAGCTGAGGCGGATGACGAGGTCGATATGACCCTGTTCGCGCAGCACGGTGAACAGCCAGACCCCGATCGACGATCCCACGACGCCGCCGACCAAAAGGAAGCCGCCCATGCGGAAGTCGACGTTGCCGCGTTTCCAATGGGCCAGCACCCCGGAAATCGACGCGGCGACGATCAGGCTTGCCCCGGTCGCCACGGCCACGGCTGAAGGGATGCCGATGAAGAACAGCAGCGGTGTCATCAGGAACCCGCCGCCGACTCCGAACAGGCCCGACAGGAGCCCCACACCGGCGCCGACCGCCAAAATAAGAGGGACGTTCACCGACATTTCGGCGATGGGCATATAGATATCCAAATCAGCTTCCTGACGGATCTAGGGGGAATCAGCAGAGTTGTGCGTGTTGCCGGGACAGGCCGGGGCGGGTCGCGGCCCGCACGTTGTAGTCCCGTCTGTCCGCCAAGAAAAGCCCCGGAAGTGGGAAATTTCCGTGTAACCATGTAATTAGGCCGCCGATTGGTCTTGCGGTGGCCCGGCGCATCCCGAAAAATGCGGACTTCCTAATCGATCTTGAGGGTAACGACATGGCGGAGACTTTGGATGCGCGCGGCCTGAAATGCCCGCTTCCCGTGCTCAAGGCAAAAAAGGCTCTGAAGCCGCTGGCGGCTGGCGATACGCTGACGGTGATCGCAACGGATCCCAGCGCGCCCAAGGATTTCGAGGAATTCTGCGCCGCCACGGGCTTCGGCCTGATCGAGAGCCGCGCCGAAGGCGGGGAATTCACCATCGTCGTGCGCAAGACCTGACCATGGCGGCACATGCCACGATGAGGGGCGAACCACGATGGGGAGCAGATAGCGCACCTTGACCGAACCTCCGTATATCACCGACGACGTTGACGCCGGCAGAGCGCGGCCCCTGGCACGCCTGACCCTCGCCCTCGCCGTGGCGGTGGGGTTGACGCTCTGCGCCGCTGCGGTGCCCATTCTGGTCGGCGCCGAGCGCCTGATCGCAGCCGTCGGCGGCTGGGTGACGGGTTACGAGGTCGAGGTCAAAGGCAGTGCCGAATTGCGCTTTTGGGGGACGCCGGGCCTAGACGCCGACGACGTCATCCTGCGTTTGCCGGGGAACCGCTTCGTTCCCGTGGACAGCCCGCCGTTGTTGCGCATCGCGCGGCTGGAGGCGGATCTCGACCTATGGGCCCTGGCGCGCGGCACCGTTCGGGCACGCCGCCTTGTTCTGGTGCGGCCCAGCCTGCGGCTCGACCGCGGACCGGACGGGGTCAACAACTGGAGCATCCGTGGCAAGCCGCGTCTGGACGGTGAGGCCCCGCCGCCGGGGACGCCCGCCTTTAAGGCATCCGGTCTGCCGGGGGTGGAGATCGCGGCGCTGATGATCGAAGGCGGCGCCTTGCGATATACCGACGCGGGGCTCGACCGCGACGTTACGCTTGACGGCATTTCCACGGAAGCCGGCATCGCGCGCGCCTCCGAAGGCCGTGTGCTGCGCCTGCGCGGCGATGCCCGATTGCGGGGCGAACCGGTCTATGTCGAGGCCGAGTTGCACCGGCTAAACGATTTCCGTGAGGGTATTCGCGTTCCGTTCAAGGTCATGCTCGACGCGGCGCCGGGAAGCCTGCTGATGCGCGGCACCGTGGCCCACCGCCATCGCTGGGCGCTGAGCACGGGGATCGACCTGGACCTGGATGACCCCAAGGCTCTGGCCGCTGCCTGGCCGCCGGCGCCGGCCGACCTGATCGATCAGACTTCGGCCCGCCTGCAGGCGGAAGTGAAGGGCGGGCGCATTGATCTTGCCCTGCGCAGTCTGGTCCTGGGCGCGACGGACATGACAGGGCGCGTCGCGGTCGACCTGGACGATAAATTACCGCTGATCGAATTGGATCTGGAGGCCGGTGCCCTCGACATGCGCCACGTGGTCGCCGCTGCGCGCCTGGCCGGGCTGTTCCAACCGGCGGCGGGGTCGGCGGCGCGCCGCTTTGCCATCGGCGGGCGCGGGCGGATCAAATGGGCGCGCCTGAAGGTACCCGGGGTCGACCTGGGCGCGGGCGGGCTTGGCCTGTCGTGGCGCACGGGGGAACCGAACCTGGCGGCCGATGTCGGTTCCCTGCCGCTGTTCGGCGGCACGGTCAGCGCCCGCCTGGAAGCCACGGCGAATGAAGGCAAGACGGCGCTGTCCCTCGCGGTGTCGGGCAGCGACCTGGATGCCGCCCTGATGACGGCAAGCCTGCTGGGCGGGCACGGTGTCGCCGGGCGCCTGCACGGCAATCTCGATGTATTGGCGGTGGGGGGCTCGGGGCCGGAGATGCTGGCCGCCACGTCGGGCGGCGGACGCGTGACGCTGTCGGAAGGACGTATCTTCGGCTCTCCCCTGCAGCGTGCGGTCGACAAGGACAAGCGGTCCATCGGGCTCGGCCGCGCGTCCATGGATTTTACCATCGAGGGCGGTTTGGTCGCGAGCGACGAACTGCTTCTGGATTTTGAGGTCGGCCATGCCCGTGCGGGCCTGACCTGGGACATGCCGTCCGGCGATGTCACGGTGACTTTCCAGCCGTCGCCGGTGTTTGAGGGCAGGGACGCCCCACCCGTTGTGTCGGGTCCGTTGTGGGAAGTGTTGCTGGCGCGATAGCGGGCAGGGCGAAGAGAAGAAACGTGCCCTAGAACACCAGTTCGCCTTCTTCGTCGCCGGTGGCGATGACGATTTCGCCGCTGTCGGCCAGGTTCTTGGCGACCTGCACGATGGCCGACTGGGCCTCGTCCACGTC